>NZ_RBDY01000019.1 GCF_003626575.1 Streptomyces radicis
CGCCAGCTGAACTGCTTCCTCACGGAACTCCGGTGAGTACGGACTTGGACGTGGCACTTGCTGCTTCCCTCGATTGTCTACCGGCCAACCCTATTGGGTCCCTGTCCGAGATCTTCGAGGCCCCTCAGGTCAGGAGACACAGGAGGAGCCCCATGCCCACCCCGAGCCTCTTCACCGCCGTCCCACCCCGGGGCCGGGAGCGCCTGCTGGCCCGCTCCCGGCAGGTGTCCTTCCCGGCGAGCACCCGCCTGTTCGACGAGGGCGACCGCGCCGAACGCCTCTGGGTGATCACCTCGGGTTCCCTCACGCTGCGGGCGCGCGTGCCCGGGCGGCTCCTCACCACCGTCGGCACCCTCGGCCCCGGCGACCTCACCGGCTGGTCCGCGCTGATACCGCCGCATGTGCGGGAGTTCGGCGCGTACACCGTGGGCTGGCTCAACGCCCGGGAGTTCGTCGCCGCCGACATCCACGACCTGTGCGACGCCGACCCGCCCCTCGCGTGCGCGATCCACCGCTATCTCGCCACCACGGTCGCGCACCGGCTGCGCACCACCCGCCAACGCCTCATCGAGGTCTACGGCCCCTACGGCCACGACAGCGCCCGTCAGGCGGGCTGACCCCCAGCACCACCCGCCCCACCAGCCGTACCCGCCCCGCCCGCCACGCCATCCCCACCCGCCACGCCGGTGAGCGGCACCCGCCACACCAGGCGCGTCCCCCCGCCGTCGCCGGGCGTCAACTCCAAGGTGCCGCCGAGCTGTTCGGCGCGCTCGGCCATGTTCCTGAGCCCGCTGCGGCGCCCCTCCCCCGCGGGCATGCCCACCCCGTCGTCCGCGACCGTCAGCGTCAGCGTCCCCGCGGCCACCACGACCGACACCCGCGCCGAGCGCGCCGACGCGTGCCTGGCCACGTTGGACAGCGCCTCGCCGAGCACCGCGACGGCGTGGTCGGCGACCCCCGCCGGAACGTCCGTGTCGATCAGCCCCTCGAGCCGCAGCCCCGGGGTGAAGCCCAACGCCGCCACCGCCTCCTCGACCTTCGCCATCAGCCGCGCCCGCGGACCCCTGGCCGCCGGGCCCGCCTCGTGCGCGCGCAGGCCGAAGATCGTCGACCGGATGATCTTGATGGTCTCGTCCAGGTCGTCCACCGCGCGCACCAGACGTTCCGCGGCCTGCGGATGGTCCACGAACCGCACGGTGCTCTGGAGCGTCATCCCCGTCGCGAACAGCCGCTGGATCGCCAGGTCGTGCAGGTCGCGGGCGATGCGGTCGCGCTCCTCCAGGAGGATCAGCTGCTCGGCCGCCCGCCGCCGCTCCGCCAGCTCGAGCGCCAGCGCGGCCTGCCCGGCGAACGCGAGCAGCGGCGCGGTCTCGTTGTCCGTGAACGCCGCCTCCCGCACCGCCCGCACCAGGAGCAGCGCCCCGCGGGTCCCCGCCCCGGTGCCGAGCGGCACCGCGACCGCGGGTCCCAGCCCGTCGAAGCGGCGCGGCCCCTCCGCCGCACGCGGGTCGGCGCCGATGTCGCGGCTGATGACGGGCGCCTCCGCGGTGATGGCCGCGCCGAGGAACGAGCCCTCGCGCGTCACCTCGAGCCCCCGGTGCGCCTCGGCCTCCCGCCCCTCGGCGATGGCGACGCGCAGGTCGTCGCCGTTCTCCCCGGCCAGGGCCAGCACGCCCAGGTCGGCGGCGAGGATGCGGCGGGCGTGCACGACGATCTGTTCGAGCACCTGGGTCTCCCCGGCGCCGGAGAGCAGGCCGCCGACGATCTCGGCGTTCGCCTCGAGCCAACGCTGCCGGTAGCGGGCCTCCTCGTACAGGCGGGCGTTCTCGACGGCGACGCCCGCGGCGACGGCGAGCGTGGTGAGGACCGACTCGTCCTCGGCGTCGAACTCGCGCCCGCCGCGCTTGTCGGTGAGGTAGAGGTTGCCGAACACCTCGTCCCGCACCCGGACCGGCACCCCGAGGAACGAACGCATCGGCGGGTGGTTCGGCGGGAAGCCGAACGACGCCGGGTGCGCGGCCAGATCGGTGAGGCGCAGCGGCTCGGGGTGGCGGATCAGCTCGCCGAGGATCCCGTGCCCCGACGGCAGGCGGCCGATCGCCGCGATCCGCTCCTCCGAGACGCCGACCGTGATGAACTGCGCCAGCCGGTCGTCCTCCCCGATCACGCCCAACGCGCCGTACTCCGCGTCGACCAGCGCCACCGCCGCCTCGACGATGCGCCGCAGCACCCCGGGCAGGTCGAGCTCGCGCCCCACCGAGAGCAGCGCCTCGAGCAGCCCATGCACCCGGTCCCTCGTGCCGCGGATCGCGTCGATGCGGAGCTGCAACTCCTCGAGCAGCTCGTCCAGCCGAAGCTGCGGCAGCTCGCCGCTCCGCGCGGGGCCGTCCTGCGCCATGCCGTCTCCCTCCCGAGGACCCGACCCCACCACCCTAACGACCGGCCCCGACACGACCTCCGCCCGCCGGGCGCTCTCGCAGGCGGGCCGCGTCGCGGCGGGCGGCCAGCGCCCCGATGTCGTCAGGGGCGTCGAGCAGCGCGGCCCCGAGCCGGTTCAGCATGTCCCCACGCCCCTTCCACGAGTCCCAGGCCCCCGAACGCCCCCAGAGCCCTGAGAGCATCGGGCCATTCCGCGCGGCTGGCGGCCCATACCGGGAAGCCCGCCGCCTCCTGGCCTCGGGAGCATGACGGAACTCCTCCGACGAGGAGGACGGCATCGCCACCATCCGCCGCGCCCACGAGCTGGGCGTGCCCCTCTTCGACACCGCCGAGCTGTACGGGAAGGGGACCGGCAGCGACGAACGCCTCCTCGGCCGCGCCGTCAAAGGCTTCCGCGACGAGGTGGTGCTCGCCACCGAGCTCGGCCACGACCTGGCACGGTCGGGGAGCCGACAGCCGAAGGCAGGGTCAGGGCTCCTGGGCCCGAGCGAAGCGGGCCCCGACGCGGTCCGGCGCGCCCACGCCGTTCATCCGGTCTCGGTGCTCCGGACCGCGTACTCGCTCCTCGAACGGGCGGTGGCGGCCGAAGTGCGGGTGTTGCAGGGCGAGTTGGGCATCGGGTTCGTGCCGTACCCGCCCCTGGGTCGCGGCTTCCTCACCGACGCCGTCAGGCCCGCGTCACCCCCACCCCGGACGACCTCGCCCGCGGTCGGCGCGCGCCGACCCCGCACGCCGGGCGCCCGGCCGTCACACCCCCCGAACCCTCACGCCCCCTCCCCGGCCGGGACCTCTCCGCCCAGCGCCTCCCTCAGCTCGCCGAGCCGGGCAAGGTCGTCGGCCAGGGCGGCGCGTCGCCCCGGGGCGAGGGGTATCGCGGCGGCGCGGTCGATGAGGTCGCGGGCCTGGTCGGGGTGGCCGAGGCGGTGGGCGATGTCGCCGCGCAGCACCAGGATGCGCAGCAGTTGCTCATCCGTGGGCCTCTCGCCCCGCACCGCCAGGGCGCGGTCGAGGATCTTGGCCGCGGCCTCGGGATCCTCCTTGGAGTCCGCGAAGTTCACGGCGAAGTGCAGCGCGCGGGCGAACGTCTCGCGGGGCGCGGGCGGGTGCGCGGAGTCGCCGCCGGTGGGCTGGCCGACCCGGATGGAGTTCCCGCCGGGGTCGGTCATCAGGAACTGCCGCACGCCGTAGGACATGTCGCGCACGGGGCCGATGCGCGGGATGCCCCGGGTGGGGACCCTGCCGTAGGCCTCGCGGAGCCCGGCGCGGAACGCCTCGTGGAGCGCGTCGACCTCGTCGGTGAGGATGTAGCAACCCCCGAGCGACTCCTCGGGGTTCAGCTCCTTCATGCCGTGGAACTGGAGCTCGACCTCGCCCCGTTCGACGACGGCGTACGCGTAGGGGCTCTTCTGGAGAAACGTCACCTCGAAGCCGAGCGCGGTGTAGAAGTCGACGACGGGTTGGATGGCCGGGCAGGACAGCAGCGGGATGGTCTTCTCGGTCATGCGCGCCAGTCTAGTCAAATTTGAATAGAACCCTTGGCGAGCCCGACTCTTGACGGCGACGACGAACCGTTGCCACACTCCGGTGCATCCGAAAGCGCTTGCTGCCACCGCACCCGCATGTCGCCCAGGAAATGAATCGATTCACGATCATCCGCCCCTTCCCGAGCCGTCGAAGGAGCACAGGGCGGGCGCCGCACCCGTTGCGGAAACCGCCCACGCAAGGCCGTTGACCTGGGGTCGAGCACCCCGAACCGCGTTCTCGAAAAGTTACCGGCCGCCCGGTTGCCCCTGCGGGCGCCGCCGGTACTGTAACGATTCACTTCGGGCGAGGGCAGGGACACACGGTGGCACCGCACCTGAAGTGGCGTTACGCGTCAGCAGAGCAAGGAGGCTCTCATGTCACTCGGAAGGACCGCGCTCAGCGGTCTCGCCCTCGCCCTCGCCGGTTCCCTGGCACTCACGGCCTGTGGCTCCGACGGCGGTGGCGGGGATGACGGTGGTCAGGTCACCCTGCGCTTCACCTGGTGGGGGGCCGACGAGCGCTCGCAGCGTTACGAGGAGGCCATCGCGCTGTTCGAGGAGGCGAATCCGGACATCGAGGTGCAGACGGGGTTCGCCGAGTTCCAGGACTACTGGACGCAGCGCAGCACCGACGCGACCTCGGGTGAGCTGCCCGACGTCCTCCAGATGGACCTCTCCAGGCTGCTCGAGTACACGAACGCCGGACTCCTGTACGACATGACCGAGTTCGAGGGGAACCAGCTCGACACGTCGCAGATCGACGAGGAGCTGCTCGCCTCGGGACAGGTGGACGAGCAGCTGCTCGGGATCCCCACCGGCACCAACACATGGGCGCTGCACTACAACCCCGACCTGCTGGCCGAGCTGGGCGTCGAGCCGCCCGAGTGGGACTACACGTGGGAGGACTACCACGCGTTCGTCGCCGAGGTCAGCGAGGCGGGCGCGGACCTGGACCCGCGGGTCCACGGGGCGACCGACTACACGGTGACATGGTGGGTCTTCCTCCAGTGGCTCGTGCAGCAGGGCACCGAGCCGTTCGCGGAGAACGGCGAGATGAACTTCACCGAGGACGACCTGCGCACGTTCCTCTCCAGCACCGACGCGCTGCGCGACGCGGGCCACACCTTCCCCATCGAGCGCCTCGACCAGCTCACCCCGCTCGGCGGCTTCAACTCGGGTGAGGCCGCGGTGGAGTTCCACTGGGACAACTTCATCCACTCCTACGCCAACGACCTGGGCAACGAGAACATCCAGCTGATGCCGATGCCCAGCGGCCCCGACGGCGAGAAGCACATGTTCTACAAGCCGTCGATGCAGCTCTCCATGGGCGCCAACACCGCGCACCCCGAGGAGGCCGCGGCGCTGATCGACTTCCTGATCAACGACCCGGAGGCGGGCCAGATCATCGGCACCGACCTGGGCGTTCCCGCGTCGCAGGGGCGTCTCGACGCGCTCGATGTCGAGGACGGCAGCCTGGAGCAGCGGGCGATCGAGTACGAGCAGCGGGTCGCCGACGAGGGCTATGTCACCGAGACCGTGCCGCGGCACCCCGAGGGCTTCGGGGCCCTGGAGACCGAGTATGTCGAGGTCCTGGGCAACGAGTTCTCCTACGGCCAGATCGACGCCGACGACTTCGTGGACCGGCTGTTCACCGAGGCCGAGAACCTCCTGGTGACCGAGTGACCGCGGCACTCCTCGGGAACGGATCCCCCTCATGGCTCTGACGCGTGAGGCGGCCAGTACCCCGCGCGTCGGAGGGCCCTCGCGGCGGCCGCATGGCAAGCGGCCGCCGCGGCGGACCGCCGACGCCCGGGCGGGCTACGCCTTTCTCGCCCCCTGGCTGTTGGGCTTCATCGCCCTGACGGCCGGGCCCATGGTGGCCTCCGCCTATCTGTCGTTCACCGACTACCACCCGGTGCGCGGCGGCGACTGGATCGGCTGGGACAACTACCAACGCCTCTTCGACGACCCGCGGTTCCTCGACTCGGTCGAGGTCACCCTGCTCTACGCCGTGGTGGGCACGCCCATCAAGCTGGCCGCGGCGCTCGGCGTCGCGATGCTGCTGAACAACCGCCGCGGGGGGCAGGGCACCTACCGCTCGGCGTTCTACGCGCCCTCGCTGATCGGCGCCAGCGTCTCCATCGCGATCGTGTGGCGCGCGATGTTCAACGACGACGGCATCGTGGACGAGGCGGGGCAGCTGTTCGGCATGTCCGAGGGCGGCTGGATCGGCAACCCCGATCTGAGCCTGCCGATGATGATCCTGCTCGCGGTGTGGCAGTTCGGCGCGCCGATGGTCATCTTCCTCGCCGGGCTCAAGCAGATCCCGAACGAGCTGTACGAGGCGGCGGACGTGGACGGCGCGGGCGCGTGGCGCAAGTTCACGAAGATCACGCTGCCGATGCTGTCGCCCGTGCTGTTCTTCAACCTGGTGCTCGAGACGATCCACTCGTTCCAGGTGTTCGCCTCGGCGTTCATCATCTCGGGCGGCCGCGGCGGGCCCGCCAACTCCACGCTTTTCTACACGCTCTACCTCTACCAGCGCGGATTCGGGCAGGGGCAGCTCGGCTACGCCGCCGCGATGGCCTGGCTGCTGGTGATCGTGGTGGGGATCATCACGCTCATCTTCTTCAGGACCTCGCGGTACTGGGTGTTCTACTCCGGGGAGGGACGATGAAGGGCACCGTGGCCTCCGAGGGGCTCGGCCGACGGGTCAGGCGCCGCCGTTCGGGCAGGACGGTGCTGTTCCATGTCTCCGTGGTGGCGCTGTGCGTGGTCATGCTCTACCCGGGCGCGTGGCTGCTGCTGTCGTCCTTCCGGCCGACGAACCAGATCCTGGGCGAGACCGGGCTCATCCCCGACCACACGACGCTGGACAACTTCAGGACGGTGTTCGAGGGGATCGGCGGCATCTCGTTCTGGACGTTCTTCATGAACTCCGTCTATCTGGGCGTGGGTTCGGTGATCGGGATCTGTCTGTCCTGCTCGGTGACCGCCTATGGCTTCTCGCGGATCGCCTTCCCCGGGCGCCAGGTGTTCTTCGCCATCATGATCGGAACGCTGCTGCTGCCGTTCCATGTGGTGATCATTCCGCAGTTCATCATGTTCAACGAGATGGGCTGGACGGACTCGTTCGTGCCGCTGCTGATCGGGAAATTCCTGGCGGCGGACGCGTTCTTCGTCTTCCTGATGGTGCAGTTCATGCGGACGGTGCCCAAGGAGCTCGACGAGTCGGCGCGGCTCGACGGGGCGGGACATCCGCGGATCTACTGGTCGATCATGCTGCCGCTGATGCGCCCCGTGCTGGCGACGGCGTCGATCTTCGCGTTCATCTGGAGCTGGAACGACTTTCTCGCGCCGCTGATCTATCTGCGCAGCCCCGAGAATTACCCGCTCCCGCTCATGCTGCGCCAGTACGCGGACCAGACCAGCACATCGGACTACGGCGCGCAGATGGCGGCGGCGACGCTGGCGCTCGTGCCGGTGATCCTGTTCTTCGTCCTCTTCCAGCGCTACATCGTCGAGGGCGTCTCGACCCAGGGGCTGCGGGGATGAGGGAAAGCCGCTGGAGCACGGGCTTCGCCCTCTTCGGCGAGGTGGTGATCACGGGCGCGCTCGTGGCGTTGCTCTCGGTGCCCCTGGTCACGGCGCTTCCGGCGCTCGCCGCTGGAACGGCCCATCTGCGGCGGCATCTCGACGGCGAGAGCGTGCGGGTGGCCGAGGTCCTGCGGGACTTCGCCGCGGCCTGCCGCACGCTCTGGCCCGCGGCCCTCGCCGTCTCGGCGGCGGCGCTGCTGCTCCTGTGGAACCTGTCCCTGGCCCAGGCCGGGGTGGTGCCCGGGGCGGCTGGCCTGCTCGTGGTGACGGCGCTGCTGATCGCGGCGCTTGCCGTGGGCACGCTGCGCACGGCCGACGCGTGGCGCCCCGGCGGCACGGCGGGCGAGGCGGTGCGCGAGGCGGCCGAACGCGCCAGCGCGGACGTGCCGGGCTCGGTGCTGCTGGCGTTCGCGTGCGCGATGTGCGGGGTGTTCGTGTGGATGCTGCTCCCGCTCGTCCTGGTCTGCGGCGGGCTGCTGTCCCTTGCCACGGTCGCCGTGACCGCGCGCGCCGCGCCGGACGCGGCGGCCGAACGCCCCGAGTGACCGCCGCCGTTCACCGTTCGCCGTTCGCCGTTCACCGTTCGCCCGCGGCGATGTCCCACCCCCTCAGTCCCACGCGTCGCCGCGCCGCTCCAGCAGGATCCGTTGCAGCTCCCTGGCCGCCCGCGGCGGTGAGACGTCGCCGCGGTGCGCGACCGAGATCGTGCGGTGCAGCCCGGGGGCGGCGAACGGCGTGGTGCGAAGACCGGAGCGGTCGGCCACCATGCGCGGCACCACCGCGACCCCGAGGCCCGCGCGGACGAAGCCGAGCACCGCGTCCATCTCGCCGCCCTCCACGCTGTACGACGGCTCGAACCCCGCCCCGTGGCACGCCGCCAGGGTCAGCTCGCGCAGGTCGTAGCCGTGCCGGAACATCACGAGCGGCCGGTTCCTGAGGTCGCCGATCGTGATGTGCCGGTGCGGCACGGGCGCGGGCAGGTCGGGCGACGAGACCACCACGAGCTCCTCGCGCAGCAGCTCCTCCGTGGCGAGCGCGGGGGCCTGCCCCGGCAGCGGCGTGATGATCAGCGCCAGGTCGAGCTCGCCCTCGGCCAGGGTCCGCACCAGGTCCTGCGAGCCGTCCTCGTGCACGAAGAGCTCCACGCCCGGATAGCTGTCGCGGAACGTCCGCAGCACGCCTGGCACCAGGGAGGCGCACAGGCTCGGCGTCGCGCCCAGGCGCACGCGCCCGCGCCTGAGCTGGGCGACCTCCTGCACCTCACGCCGCGCGGTCTCCACGTCGGCGAGGATCCTGCGGGCCAGCGGCAGCAGCGCCGCCCCCGCGTCGGTCAGCGAGATGTGCCCGCGGGCGCGGTGGAACAGCTCCGCGCCGAGCTCGCGCTCCAGCGCGCGGATCTGCTGGGACAGCGAGGGCTGGGCGACGTGCTCGCGCCGGGCGGCCCGCGTGAAGTGCCGGGTCTCCGCGACGGCGGTGAAGTACCTGAGCTGTTGCAGCTGCATGACGTCCACCGTAAACGGTCGATAGGAATCGCCTATCAAGATCAGCGATTCTATGTCTTGGACTGATTCATTCCGTTCTGCCTACCGTCGAGCCCATGGCACTGGCGACGCGCCCGGAACCCCGCACGGACAAACCCGCGGGCCGGCGGACGGACACCCGCACCCCTCGAACGGCCCTGGGGCGGCTGTGGCGTTCGACGATCGGCAAGAAGACGGTCATGGCCGTCAGCGGCCTCTTCCTCCTCGGATACCTGGTCGTGCACATGGCCGGGAACCTCAAGGTGTTCTTCGGCCCCGCCGAGATGAACGACTACGCCCACTGGCTGCGCACGATCGGCGAGCCCGTCGTCCACCAGGAGTGGTTCCTGTGGATCATGCGCGTGGCCCTGCTCGTGGCCGTCGTCGCGCACGCCGTCGCCGCGTACCAGCTGAGTCGGCTCGACATCGCCGCCCGCCCCGTCAAGTACGTGCACCAGCGCCGCCGGGCCAGCTACGCCACGCGCACCATGCGCTGGGGCGGCGTCATCGTCGCGCTGTTCGTCGTGTGGCACATCCTCGACCTGACCACCGGCACGGTGAACCCCAACGGCGAGCACGGCCGCCCCTACGAGAACATCGTGGCCACCTTCAGCACGTGGTACGGCAACGTCATCTACATCGTCGCCATGCTGGCCGTCGGCCTGCACATCCGCCACGGCTTCTACGGGGCCGCCCAGACCCTCGGCGCGGGCAGCGCGAGCCGCGACCGCGCCCTCAAGGCCACCGCCGACGGGCTCGCCCTCGTGCTGACCCTCGGCTTCCTCTCCGTACCGATCGGCGTCATGACGGGAATCGTGGAGTGACGACATGAGCTACCTCGACTACACCACCGGCGACCCCGTCGCCGACGCCAGGGCGCCCGAGGGCCCCATCGCCGAGCGCTGGGACCGCCGCCGCTTCGAGGCCAAGCTGGTCAACCCGGCCAACCGCCGCAAGCAGACCGTCATCGTCGTCGGCACGGGCCTCGCGGGCGGCGCCGCGGGCGCCACCCTCGCCGAACAGGGCTACCGCGTCGTCCAGTTCTGCTACCAGGACTCCCCGCGCCGCGCCCACTCCATCGCCGCCCAGGGCGGGATCAACGCCGCGAAGAACTACCGCAACGACGGCGACTCCGTCCAGCGCCTCTTCTACGACACCGTCAAGGGCGGCGACTTCCGCGCCCGCGAGTCCAACGTCCACCGCCTGGCCCAGGTCTCCGTCGAGATCATCGACCAGTGCGTCGCCCAGGGCGTCCCGTTCGCGCGCGAGTACGGCGGCCTGCTCGACACCCGCTCCTTCGGCGGCGTCCAGGTCTCCCGCACCTTCTACGCCCGCGGCCAGACGGGCCAGCAGCTCCTGCTCGGCGCCTACCAGGCGCTGTCCCGGCAGATCGCCGCCGGGAACGTCGAGATGCACCCGCGCACCGAGATGCTCGACCTGGTCGTCGTCGACGGGCGGGCCCGCGGCATCGTCGCCCGCGACCTGATCACCGGGCGCGTCGAGACCCACATCGCCGACGCCGTGGTGCTGGCCACCGGCGGCTACGGCAACGTCTTCCACCTCTCCACCAACGCCAAGAACTCCAACGCCACCGCCATCTGGCGCGCCCACCGGCGCGGCGCGTTCTTCGCGAACCCCTGCTTCACCCAGATCCACCCCACGTGCATCCCGCGCTCGGGCGACCACCAGTCCAAGCTCACGCTGATGAGCGAGTCGCTGCGCAACGACGGCCGCATCTGGGTGCCCAAGCAGGCGGGCGACACCCGCGCCCCCGCCGACATCCCCGAGGACGAGCGGGACTACTACCTCGAGCGGATCTACCCCTCGTTCGGCAACCTGGTCCCCCGCGACATCGCCTCCCGCGCGGCCAAGAACGTGTGCGACGAGGGCCGCGGCGTCGGGCACGGCGGGCAGGGCGTGTACCTGGACTTCGCCGACGCCATCGCGCGGCTGGGCAGGGCGGCGGTCGAGGCCAAGTACGGGAATCTCTTCGAGATGTACGAGCGCATCACCGCCGAGGACCCCTACCGCGTGCCCATGCGGATCTACCCCGCCATCCACTACACGATGGGCGGCCTGTGGGTGGACTACGACCTCCAGACCACCATCCCGGGGCTGTTCGCCGTCGGCGAGGCCAACTTCTCCGACCACGGCGCGAACCGCCTCGGCGCCTCCGCCCTCATGCAGGGCCTGGCCGACGGGTACTTCATCCTCCCGTCCACGCTGGCCGACTTCCTCGCCCGCCACCCGCACGACGAGGTCCCCGCCGACCACCCCGCGATCGACGAGGCCGTCACCGGGGTCACCGACCGGCTCGCCCGGCTGCTGGCGAACGACGGCGACCGCACGCCCGAGTCGTTCCACCGCGAGCTCGGCGAGCTGCTGTGGGACGAGTGCGGCATGTCGCGCTCCGAGACCGGGCTGCGCAAGGCGCTCGACCGGATCCCCGAGCTGCGCGAGGAGTTCTGGCGCAGGATCACCGTGCCGGGCAGCGGCGAGGAGCTCAACCAGTCGCTCGAGAAGGCCAATCGCGTGGCCGACTACCTCGAGCTGGCCGAGCTGATGTGCCTCGACGCCCTGCACCGCGCCGAGTCCTGCGGCGGCCACTTCCGCGAGGAGAGCCAGACCCCGGACGGCGAGGCGGCCCGCGACGACGAGCGGTTCGCGTACGCCGCCGCCTGGGAGTTCACGGGCAGCGGAGCCGCGCCCGTGCTGCACAAGGAAGACCTCGTCTTCGAGTACGTCCACCCCACCCAGCGGAGCTACGCGTGAACCTCACCCTGCGCATCTGGCGGCAGTCGGGACCCGACGCCAAGGGCGCCATGACCACCTACGAGGTCAGCGACATCTCCCCCGACATGTCGTTCCTCGAGATGCTCGACACGCTCAACGAGGAGCTGATCCTGCGCGGCGAGGTCCCCGTCGCGTTCGACCACGACTGCCGCGAGGGCATCTGCGGCGCGTGCGGCATGGTCATCAACGGCCAGGCCCACGGCCCCGAGCGCACCACCACGTGCCAGCTGCACATGCGGCACTTCTCCGACGGCGACGTGATCGACATCGAGCCATGGCGCGCGGCCGCGTTCCCCGTGGTCAAGGACCTGGTGGTCGACCGCACGTCGTTCGACCGCGTCATCGGCTCGGGCGGCTACATCACCGTCGCCACCGGCAGCGCGCCCGACGCGCACGCCACGCCCGTGCCCAAGGCGGCCGCCGACACGGCGTTCGAGCACGCCGAGTGCATCGGCTGCGGCGCGTGCGTGGCCGCGTGCCCCAACGGGTCGGCGATGCTGTTCACCTCCGCCAAGGTCGTCCACCTCAACTCCCTGCCGCAGGGCGCCCCCGAGCGGGAGACCCGCGTGCTCGACATGGTCGAGACGATGGACGCCGAGGGCTTCGGCGGCTGCACCAACACCGGCGAGTGCGCGACCGTCTGCCCCAAGGGCATCCCGCTCGCGTCGATCGCGACCATGAACCGCGAATATCTCCGCGCGATCAGGAAAGGCGCCTGAGGCACGGGCCCTGACGTACGCGCACGACGTGTGACGGCACCACCCCCCTCCAGGGTCCGGAGGGCGGTCCTCACGAACGGCAGCGCGGGGGAAGAGCGGCCCCGGCGCTGGAGGACCGCCCTCTCGCCATTCCCCGGGACCGCTCCCCCCGCTGCCGTCGACCGCCGGGTCGAGCAGCCCGCGCGGGGCGAAACCCGCTCGCCGAACATCACGGCAGGCCGCCGGGGACGGCAAAGCAGCAGGCCGCACGCCCACCGCGCAGCGGCGAGCCGACACAACCCACCAGGGACCCGCGGGCCGACGACGGGCCACAGGGCCACCGGCGGGGGCCGGGGCCACCCCCACTCAGCGCACCGTGTGGCCCGCGGCGCGCAGCGCCTCCTTGACCTCGCCCATCCGCAGGTCGCCGAAGTGGAACACCGACGCGGCGAGCACCGCGTCCGCGCCCGCCTCGATCGCGGGCGAGAAGTCGCCGAGGCGCCCCGCGCCGCCCGAGGCGATCACGGGCACCGACACATGCTTGCGCACGGCGGCGATCATCGCCGTGTCATAGCCGTCCTTGGTGCCGTCCGCGTCCATCGAGTTGAGCAGGATCTCCCCCGCGCCCAGATCGGCCGCCCGGTGCGCCCACTCCACCGCGTCGATCCCCGTGCCGCGCCGCCCGCCGTGCGTGGTGACCTCGAACCCCGAGGGCGTCGACGTGCCATCGGGGCAGCGCCGCGCGTCCACCGAGAGCACGAGCACCTGCCGCCCGAAACGTTCGGCGATCTCCCTCAGCAGCTCGGGCCGCGCGATGGCCGCGGTGTTGACCCCGACCTTGTCCGCGCCCGCGCGCAGCAGCCGGTCCACGTCGTCAGCGGTGCGGACCCCGCCGCCCACCGTCAGCGGGATGAAGACCTGCTCCGCGGTCCTGCGCACCACGTCATAGGTGGTCTCCCTGTTGCCCGACGACGCCGTGATGTCGAGGAACGTCAGCTCGTCCGCGCCCTCGTCCCCGTAGACCCTGGCCATCTCGACCGGGTCTCCCGCGTCCCTGAGGTTCTGGAAGTTGACGCCCTTGACCACCCGGCCCGCGTCCACGTCGAGGCACGGGATGACCCGCACGGCCAGCGTCATGTCACGGCTCCCTTCGCTCCTCTGTACGCGTCGAGCTCCACCTCGACCAGCACCCGTGAGTCCGCGAAGCCCGAGACCACGAGCAGCGTGGTCACGGGCCGCACGCCGTCGAACACCTCGCGGTGCGCGCGCCCCACGTCCTCGGCGTCGCGCGCGTGGCTCACATAGAGGCGCGTGCGCACCACGGCCTCGGCGCCGAGGCCGAACGGCGCGAGCGCCGCCACCGCCTCGTTCAGCGCCGCCCTGGCCTGCTCGTAGGGGTTTCCCAGGGCCGCCGCCCCTGCCGCGGGCGGCAGGGTACCGGCGACCAGCACGAAGTCGCCCGCCGCGACGGCCCGTCCCGAGCCGACCGACTCCTGCCACGGCGTGGGGCCCGCGACCCGCTCCACGTCAGGACCGTCCACACTCGTTCCGCTCATGACACGACCTCCAGCGCCTCCTCCAGGGTGAACTCCCCGGCGTAGAGCGCCTTACCGACAATCGCCCCCTCGACACCCTCGGGCACGAGCGCGGCGATGGCGCGCAGGTCGTGGAGCGAGGAGACGCCGCCCGAGGCGACCACGGGGCGGTCGGTTGCGGCGCACACGTCGCGCAGGAGGTCGAGGTTGGGGCCCTGGAGGGTGCCGTCCTTGTTGATGTCGGTCACGACGTAGCGGGCGCAGCCCTCGCGGTCGAGGCGTTCGAGCGTCTCGTACAGGTCGCCGCCGTCGCGCGTCCAGCCGCGCCCGCGCAGCGTGGTGCCGCGCACGTCGAGGCCGACGGCGATGCGGTCGCCGTGCTCGGCGATGGCCTTGGCGACCCAGTCGGGCGACTCGAGGGCCGCCGTGCCGAGGTTGACCCGGGTGCAGCCGGTGGCCAGGGCGGCGGCGAGCGAGTCGTCGTCGCGGATGCCGCCCGACAGCTCGACGCGGATGTCCATCGCGGCGGTCACCTCGGCGATCCGCTCGCGGTTGTCGCCGGTGCCGAACGCCGCGTCGAGGTCGACCAGATGCAGCCACGTGGCCCCCGCGCGCTGCCAGGTGAGCGCGGCGGACAGGGGGTCGCCGTAGGAGGTCTCCGTGCCCGACTCGCCGTGCACCAGGCGGACCGCCTGGCCGTTCCTGACGTCGACGGCGGGCAGCAGTTCCAGCATCAGAGGGTCTCGATCCAGTTGGTGAGGAGGCGGGCGCCGGCGTCCCCGGACTTCTCCGGGTGGAACTGGGTGGCCCACAGCGGGCCGTTCTCCACGGCGGCGACGAACGGGCGGCCGTGCGTGGCCCACGCCACCTTGGGCGCGGCGCGCACGGCGTGGTGGGCGGCGAACTCCCACTCGTGAACGGCGTAGGAGTGCACGAAGTAGTAGCGCTCGTCGGCGTCGAGACCGGCGAAGAGGCGGGAGCCCTCGGGGGGCCGCACGGTGTTCCAGCCCATGTGGGGCACGATGTCGGCCTCCAGAGGGCCCACCGTGCCGGGCCACTCGTCCAGGCCCTCGCTCTCCTCGCCGTGCTCGATGCCGCGCGAGAAGAGGATCTGCATGCCGACGCAGATGCCGAGCACCGGCCTGCCCCCGGCGAGCCTGCGCCCCACGGCCCAGTCGCCGCGCGCGGCGCGCAGCCCTGCCATGCAGGCGGAGAACGCGCCCACGCCGGGGACCAGCAGCCCGTCGGCGTTCATCGCGGCGTCGAGGTCGCGGGTGATCTCCACGCGCGCCCCGGCCCTCGCGACGGCGCGCTCGGCGGAGCGGACGTTGCCGAAGCCGTAGTCGAGGACGACGACGCTCTTGGTGGCGTTGCGTGCCATGGCGCTACAGCTCCAGCCGCAGCACGCCCGCGACCAGGCACAGGGCGCTGCCGATCCCGAGCAGCACGACGACGCCCCGGGGCAGGCCCTGCCTGGCGAACGAGTAGACGCCGCCCGCCAGGAACAGCCCGGCCACGATCAGCAGGGTGGAGACGCCGTTCATCTACAGCGCCCCCTTGGTCGAGGGGACGCCGGTCTGCCGGGGGTCGATCTCGCTGGCGTACCGCAGGGCGCGGGCCAGCGCCTTGAACTGGCACTCCACGATGTGGTGCGCGTTGCGCCCGTAGGGGACGTGGACGTGCAGCGCGACCTGGGCCTGGGCGACGAAGGACTCCAGGATGTGCCGCGTCATCGTGGTGTCGTACGCGCCGATCATGGGCGCCATGCCGTCGGGCTCGCGGTGCACCAGGTAGGGGCGGCCCGAGAGGTCGACGGTCACCTGGGCCAGCGACTCGTCGAGCGGCACCGAGGCGTCGGCGAAGCGGACGATGCCGACCTTGTCGCCCAGCGCCTGCCGGAACGCCGCGCCCAGCGCGAGCGCGGTGTCCTCGATCGTGTGGTGGCTGTCGATGTGCAGGTCGCCCTCGGTCTTGACCGACAGGTCGAACAGCCCGTGCCGCCCCAGCTGGTCCAGCATGTGGTCGAAGAAGCCGACGCCCGTCGACACATCGACACGGCCCGTGCCGTCGAGGTCGATCTCGACGGTCACCGACGTCTCCTTGGTGGTGCGCTCCACGCGTCCCACGCGGCTCATTGGCTGATCTCCTTCGTCACTGCGCGTACCGCGTCGAGGAACGCGTCGTTCTCCGCCCGGGTCCCCGTGGTGACCCGCAGGCGCCCCGGCACGCCGTTGTCCCGGACGAGCACCCCGTGGTCGAGCAACCGCCGCCACACGGCCGCCGCGTCCTCGAAGCGGCCGAACTGGACGAAGTTGGCGTCGGACTCGGTCACTTCGCAGCCGATCGCGGTCAGCTCCGTGACAAGTCGGTCGCGTTCGTCCTTGAGCTCCTCGACATAGGTGAGCAGCGTATCGGCGAACTCCAGTGCGGCCAGCGCCGTGGCCTGGGTCACCGCGGAGAGGTGGTAGGGCAGCCGCACCAGCTGCACGGCGTCCACCACCGCGGCGTCGGCGGCCAGGTAGCCGAGCCGCAGCCCGGCCGCGCCGAACGCCTTCGACATCGTCCGCGTGATCACCAGGCGCGGACGGCCCTCGATGAGCGGCAGCAGCGAGGGCCTGTGGCTGAACTCTGCGTACGCCTCGTCCACCACGACGAGCGCGCCACGCTCGTCCCGCGCCGCCGCCTGGGCCGCGTCGTGCAGGGCGAGCACGGTCCCGGCCGAGACGGCGGTACCCGTGGGGTTGTTGGGCGAGCACACGAAGACCACCGCGGGCCTGTGCGCGTGGATCGCGGCGACGGCGGCGTCCTGGTCGATGCCGAAGTCCTCGGTGCGCGGGCCCGAGACCCAGGAGGTGCCGGTGCCGCGCGCGATGAGGGAGTGCATCGAGTAGGAGGGGTCGAAGCCGATGGCCCCGCGCCCCGGGCCGCCGAACGCCTGGAGCAGCTGCTGGAGCACCTCGTTGGACCCGTTGGCCGCCCAGAGGCGCTCCGCCGTGAGCGGGTGCCCCGTGGTGCGGGTGAGATACGCGGCCAGCTCGGCGCGCAGCTGGCGCGCGTCCCTGTCGGGGTAGCGGTTGAGGTGGCGGGCGGCGTCGGCGACGCGCTCGGCGATCCGCCGCACCAGGGCCTCGGGGGCGGGGTGGGGATTCTCGTTGGTGTTCAGCCGGACCGGGACGTCGAGCTGGGGGGCGCCGTACGGCGTCTTGCCGCGCAGCTCGTCCCGGATGGGCAGGTCGTCGATGCGGGTCACTTGCGGTGCGGTGCCTTCCCGTTCACGTCCCCGTTGCCGGTGCCGTCGCCGTTCCCCTCGAGCCTGACCGTGACCGCCGTGCCGTGCGCGGGCAGGTCCTCGGCCTCGGCCAGCGTGACCACGTGGTGCGCCACCTCGGCCAGCGCGGCGCGGTCGTACGCGACGACGTGGATGCCGCGCAGGAACGACTGCACCGAGAGCCCCGACGAGTGGCACGCGCAACCGCCGGTCGGCAGCACGTGGTTGGACCCGGCGCAGTAGTCGCCGAGGGAGACGGGGGAGTGCGGGCCGACGAAGACGGCCCCGGCGTTGCGCACACGGGCCGCGACCTCGGCGGCGTGCTCCGTCTGGATCTCCAGGTGCTCGGCGGCGTAGGCGTCGGTGACGGCAAGGCCGTGGTCGAGGTCGGCGACCAGGACGGTCGCGGACTGGCGGCCCGAGAGCGCCCGGACGATCCGCTCGTGGTGCTTGGCGGCGGTGACCTGGACGCGCAGCTCGGCGTCCACGGCGTCGGCCAGCGCGACGGACGGCGTGACGAGCACGGCGGCGGCCAGCTCGTCGTGCTCGGCCTGGGAGATCAGGTCGGCGGCGACCAGGCGCGGGGCGGCGCTGTCGTCGGCCAGCACGGCGATCTCGGTGGGGCCCGCCTCGGCGTCGATGCCCACGATCCCGCGCAGCAGCCGCTTGGCCGCCGCCACATACACGTTCCCGGGGCCCGTCACCAGCGAGACGGGGGCGCACTCGTCGGTGCCGTGCGCCAGCATCGCGATCGCCTGCGCGCCCCCCGCCGCGTGCACCTCGTCGACGCCGAGCAGCGCGCAGGCCGCCAGGATCGTGGGGTGCGGCAGCCCGCCGTGCTCGCGCTGCGGCGGCGACGCGACGGCCAGCGAGCCGACGCCCGCCTCCTGCGCGGGCACGACGTTCATCACGACGGACGAGGGGTAGACGGCCCGGCCGCCCGGCACATAGAGACCCACGCGCTCCACGGGCACCCACCGCTCGGTCACCGTGCCGCCCGGCACGACGCGCGTGGTGGTGTCCGAACGCCGCTGGTCGCGGTGGACCATCCTGGCGCGCCGGATGGACTCGTCCAACGCGGCCCGCACGGCCGGATCCAACCCCTCGAGCGCGCGCGTCAACTCCTCGGCGGGGACCCGGGTGCGGCTGATGGTGGCGCCGTCGAACCGCCGCGCGTACTCGACCAGCGCCGCGGTGCCGCGATGGCGCACGTCGTCGCAGATGGGCCGCACCTTCGCCAGGGCGGTCTCGACGTCGAACTCGGCGCGGGGCAGCAGGTCGCGGTCGATCACGTCCGGAGTGGACGAATCGCGCAGATCGATTCGGGTCAGCACCGTTCCAGTCTCGCAGACCGTCTCACGGTGGCGAGATCCCGTTTCACGATGCGGGCCATGGCCCGAAGGCCAACCGATAGGCTGGCCGGTCGTGACGACCACGCGCCTCCCCCTGTTCCCGCTCAACACCGTGTTGTTCCCCGGGCTCGTGCTGCCGCTCAACGTCTTCGAGGCCAGGTACCGGGCGATGATGAAGGACCTGCTCACCCTGCCGGACGAGGGGCCACGGCCCTTCGGGGTCGTCGCCATCAGAGACGGGTACGAGACGGCACCGAGCGCGCTCGGCCTGCCCGACGGCTCCGAGCCGCCCGAGGCGGGGGCCGCCGCCGGCTTCGCCCTCGACGACCCGGCCCGTTCGTTCCACGCGGTCGGCTGCGTCGCGGACGCCTCGACGATCAGGCCGCGCGGCGAGGGCGACCCGGCCGAGAGCTACGAGGTGCTCGCCACCGGCACCACCCGCTTCCGGCTGGTGTCGGTGGACGCGAGCGGCCCGTATCTGACGGCGGAGATCGAGCCGTTGCCCGAGGTGGCGGGAGAGGGCGCGGGGGCGCTCGCGTCCGGCGTGCTGCGGGCGTTCCGCTCCTACCAGAAGGTGCTCGCCGGGGCGAACGAGCGGACCCTCGCCCCTGGCCAGGAGCTGCCCGATGACCCCTCGGTGGTCTCCTACCTGGTGGCCGCGGCCACGATGCTCTACACCGGCGACAAGCAGCGGCTGCTCCAGGCCAAGGACACGGCGACGCGTCTCGCCGAGGAGCTGCGGATCCTGCGCCACGAGACGGCGCTGATCGGCAAGCTGCCCTCGGTGCCGGGCGCGGAGTACACGGTCAGGCCGACCAGCCTCAACTGACCAGGAGGTCTCCCATGGCGGGCACTCCGGCGACGGTGGCCGCGACCAGGGCGAAGGTGGCGTTCACCCTGCACACCTACACCCATGACCCGGCCGCGCCCTCGTACGGCGAGGAGGCGGCGAAGGCGCTCGGCGTCGACCCCGACCGGGTCTTCAAGACGCTGGTCACCGAGGTGGACGGGGCGCTCACCGTGGCGGTGCTCCCGGTCTCCGCGTCGCTCGCGCTCAAGGCGCTGGCGAAGGCCGCGCGGGGGAAGCGCGCCGCGATGGCCGACCCGGCGGCGGCCGAGCGCGCCACGGGCTATGTGCGGGGCGGCATCTCGCCGGTCGGGCAGCGCAAGCGCCTGCGCACGGTGCTCGACGCGTCGGCCGGACGCCACGCGACGATCTTTGTCTCGGGGGGCCGCAGGGGCCTGGAGATGGAGCTGGCCCCGGACGACCTGATCACCCTCACGGGCGCGGTGACGGCCGCGATCACCCGGGAGTAGGCCCGGCGCGCACCCGGCCCCGGCGAGCCGCTCATCGCGGAGGAACGCCTACTCGCGCCACTGGGGGAGCTCGACGGGCACGGGCTC
Source organism: Streptomyces radicis (assembly GCF_003626575.1). GTDB lineage: Bacteria > Actinomycetota > Actinomycetes > Streptomycetales > Streptomycetaceae > Streptomyces > Streptomyces radicis. The sequence goes on from NZ_RBDY01000019.1 coordinate 20,130, forward strand.
GGGGTCGCGGGGGCCGAGGACCGCCTGGCACAGCAGGTGGACGCCCACGGCGGCGGCGGGCAGGCCGAAGATGACGCCCTTGGCGCCGATGCGCAGCGGCGCGTCGAAGACGTTGTCCACCCCGGCGTCGCGGGCCGCCGCGGCGACGTCGTCGGTGGGGCCGAGCCACATCCCGAGCTGCCACGCGAGCCAGGACCCCGCGAGCGCCCCCGCCGCGAGCCCGAGCACCAGCGCCACCCCGCCCGTGCGCCGCAGCGCGAAGACCACGCCCCCCGCGACCGCGCCGATCGCGAGGCCGAGCAGCAGGAACGTGCCGTCCGCGGCGATCGCCTGCTGGCCCTCCGAGTTCGCCAGGAGGACCGACCTGCCGTCCGACACCAGCGGCACCCGGGGCGCGAGCCACAGCCACAGCAACCCGAGCACCAGGCCGCTCGCCACGGCGAGGGGCAGGGCCACGCGGACGCCGTCGGCTATCTCCCGCCGCCAGTCCGTGCGCTGCCCGGGTGTCCCGCCGTCGGGCGGCCCCTCCCCGGTGGGCGAGGGCTCGGGGCGGTCATCGGGTGCGGGCTGGGGAACGGTCACCCCGTCATCCTGCCAGGTCCGGCCGCCTGTTCGGTCCCGGGGACGGCCGTTCGGGCGTCGGGCGGGGGTGCGCGGGGGCGCGGTGGGGTGCGACGGGGCGCCCTGGGGCGCGGAGGGGCTCAGCGCAGCGCGGCCCGGCGGTAGGCCCAGGTGGCGAGCGCCAGCGCGGCGGCGCCCACCCCGGCGCACACGGCGAGGTTCGCGACCACCGAGCCCCAGTCGGGGCGCGGGACCAGCGCCACGGCCAGCGCGTCCACGCCGTAGCTCGACGGCAGCAGGTCGCGCAGCAGGCGTACCGGCTCGGGCAGCCGCCCCTCGGGCAGCACGCCGAGCAGCAGCGCCGCCGACATCCCCAGCTGCCCGCACAGCGTGGCCAGCTCGGCGCGCGGCGCGAGCAGCCCGAGCGCCGCGCCGAGCCCGGCGAGCGCGGCCCCGGCCAGCGGCACCACGGCGAGCAGCACCCACAGGCCGCCGAGCGGCAGCTGGTACAGCAGCCCCCCGGCCACGGCGGTCACCACGACCCCCGGCACGGTGAACGACGCGTACGCCGCCGCCGTCCCCAGCGCCACCGCCGCGGCGGGCACCGGCAGGGTCGCGTAGTGGTCGAGGCCACCGGCGGCGCGCAGCTGCCCGAAGTACTGGGCCAGCAGGTTGAGGGCGACGAACGCCACCACGAGCACCGCGGACCCGGCGACCACGGCCCGCGCCTCCTCGCCGTCGCCGCCGTCGACGACGCCGCGCATCAGGATCATGATCCCGATCGACTGGAAGGTGGCCACGAAAAGCAGCGGGATCCGCGCCACCCGGGCGCGCGACAGCTGCGCCCGGTACACGGCGCCGAGCGCGGGCCACACCCCCACCCCCGGGGCCAGCGGGTGGGCGCTCATGAGCGCTCCAGGCCCGCGCCGCGCCCGCCCAGGGCGAGATAGACGTCCTCCAGGCTCGGCGTGGCCAGCGTGAAGTCGTCGAGCGCGGCGAACGCGGGGCCCGCCGTCACCGCGGCCACCGCCTCGCGGGCCCGGTCGGCGGGCAGCCGCAGCGTCCAGCGCCGCCCCGCCACGGTCGCGGCCGCGCGCAGGGCCGCGATCTCCGGCTCGCCGAGCGGGGGTTCATCGCGCCAGACCAGCTCGAGGCGGACGTCGGTGCCCACCAGCGCCTTGAGCCCGCCCGGGGTGTCGCACGCGATGACGCGGCCCGCGTCGAGCACCGCGACCCGGTCGAGCACCGTCTCCGCCTCGATGACGTTGTGCGTCACCAGCACCACCGTCGTTCCGTCGCAGGCGCGCCGCCGGTCGATCGCGGCCCACACGGCCCGCCTGGCCACCGGGTCCATCCCGGCCGTCGGCTCGTCGAGCACGAGCACGGGCCGTCGGCCCGCGAGCGCGGCGGCCACGCAGGCGAGCCTGCGCTGGCCGCCCGAGAGCCGCTTGAGCGGGCGCGCGGCGACGGCGGCCAGGTCGAGCTCCTCCACGACGGCCTCCCGCTCGCGGCGGGCGACGTCCGCGTCGAGGCCGCGCAGCCGCGCGGTGGTCTCGATGGCCAGGGCCACGGTCAGCTCGTCGAGCGCGGTGGACTCCTGACCGAGGTAGGCGAGCAGCCGGGGCGCGCGGCGCGGGTGGCGCACGAGGTCGTGGCCGAGCAGGGTGACGCTGCCCGCGTCGGGGCGCAGCAGCCCGGTGAGCTGCCTGACGAGGGTCGTCTTGCCCGCGCCGTTGGGGCCGAGCAGCCCGAACACCTCGCCCCTCGCGATGTCGAGCGCGATGTCGCGGCTCGCGGTGACAGGGCCCGCGGGCGGGGCGCCACGGGGGCGGCGCCCGCCCGGGTAGGTCTTGGTCAGCCCGCGCACCGTGTACGCGGCCTCGACGAGTGGGGGGCGGGCCGGCGCGCGCCGAGCTGCTGCCGTCGGTGACCCGGCCCTGGCGATCGATGCGGCCACGGTCAGGAGCCTACGCGGCGGTGGGCGCGCGCCGGACACCGGGGCACGTTTCGGACACGGCGGGTGTGACGCGGGGGCGCGGGCGGGCTCAGGAGGTGCGTTCGGCGCCGGTGCGCCCGTCGACCTCGCGCCAGAAGCCGGCGCGGATCGCGTAGCGGTCCTGCTCGTCGATCTGGTCGTCCTTGTGGGTCAGCAGGCCGAACCTGGCGGCGTACCGCAGGAGTTCGCCGTCGATGCGGTGCGGGATGCGGGGGTACTCGCCCGAGAGCTGCTGCAACGGGGCGGGCCCGGCGAGGCGTTCGGCCCAGCGGCGGGCGAACACCTGCCCCACCTCGAACGGGTCGCCGCCCACCGCCGTGATGTCCTCCTCGCGGTCCGCCCAGCGCTGCTCCGCGGTGGTCAGCTGCGACAGCATCGGCAGCGCGGAGATCTCGGGCGACTCCTCGGGGCCCCCGCGGTCCACCCAGCCGCGGTCGGACGACCAGCGCAACGTCGCGGTGGCGGGCGGCGGGACGGGGCGGCCGAGCGACGCCAGGTCCTTGGGCGTCGGCACGCCCTTGGCCGCGGGCACGGCGTCGTCGCGGTCCTCCGGCTCACAGGCCGGCTCCTCGGTCGGGGCGGTGCCGTTCTTGCCCGCGGGCGCGGGCTCGCGCGGGGCGGTCCTCGACGGGGTGGCCGAGGTCTCGGCGTGCGGCGCGGACAGGATGGCGGCGATCTCGGGGCGCGTGACGCGGGGCGCCGAGCCGGGCGCGGGCGCCTCGTTGACGCGCACGGCGCGCGTGATCCAGGCGCGGTCGAGGACGCGGCGCTCGTCGGCCTCGGCGACCAGGTCCTCGGACTGGTTGTAGTCGCCGTCGGCGGCCTGGACGGCCCACAGGTGGACGGCGACGCCGTGCTCCTTGGCCGACATCAGCCCGGGCAGCAGGTCGCCGTCGCCGGTGACCAGCACGATGTCGGCGCACGCCCGGTTGCGCGCGAGCTCGGTGAGCTCGGCGTGCATGGCCGCGTCCACGCCCTTCTGCGCCCAGCGCCCGTCGCTTCGGGTGAGCGCCCCGAGGCGCACGGTGACGCGCGGCATCACGCGCAACCGCCGGTGCTCGGGCTGCGGAACGCGGTCGGGCGCGCCGTCGAACCAGTAGATCCGCAGCAGGTCGCAGCCCGTGTCGGCCTCCGCGCGCTCGCGCAACGCCTGGATGAGCGCGGCGTGATCGACGGTGATGCGCGGGCGCGCGGGCTCCCCGGCGAGAAGGCTGGCGGCGGCACCGAGCAGATAGCCGGCATCCACCAGGACGACACAGCGGTCCACGTTGCACCTTCCCTACCTAAGCGTTTTCCTGAGTCTGCCCGACGGGGCGGCCGTTATCTGTGCCAACTCGATCTTCGGCGTGGCGAATCCGGCCCCATCCATGCCCGGAATGCGAAGTATGGCGGGTCGTGCGAGCCTGGTCACGGGCCCGCGTTCACCGATCGCGGGACGCGCAGCCAGGAGGCGATCATGGCCAAGAGCAAGAATCGTGACCGTCAGCCCGCACCCGAGCCGCCGCCCGAGCAGCCCCGCACCGAGCAGCCGGCCGAGCAGCCCAAGAGCCGCAAGCGCGAACGCCGCTTCGGGCACAACTGAGACGGGGACGACCGGCACGGCGGCACACCGAAGGGCGCGCCCCCGCGGGGGCGCGCCCTTCGGTGTGCGCGGGCGCACGACAGGCGCGTCTCAGGCGTCGCCCCTCAGGCGTCGGCCGTCAGTCGTTGAACGAGTGCCGTTCATGCGCCGCCGCGAAATAGCGCGCGTCCGACACCTCGGACATCACCGATTCCACCGGCTCGGCACCGCCGTGCACGATGTCCCACGCCTCGTGGACACAGCGCAATCGGTCCTCGAATGCCGTGCCGGGGAAATAGACGACAAGCGCGTGCACGGCCTCCTGGCGCGAAACACGCACCCGACGCAACAGGAATACCGCCTTGTTGACCATTCGGGCATCCACGGCGATCCACCCCTCATTCGGAGATTCGCTCATTCTCGAAGGTAGACCTCGGGACGCCCCATTCAGGTAAAGCGGACTCCATCATCGGCCCAACAGGCGGGCATCATCAGGCCAAACGAGATCATCCCGCCAAACAGGCCGGGCCGAGCAGCGCCTTGAGATCCCCGAACAGCGCGGGATCGGCCCGCACCCGGTGCCGGTCGAGCCGGTAGACGGTCGTGCTGCGCGCGGACTGGAGCTTGACCCGCACCTCCGTCGGTCCCCGGTGCTGGCCGAGCACCTCGCCGAGGCGTTCCACCAGCGGCGGGGTGACCTTGACCAGGGGAATGCTGATCGTGACCGGGGCGTCGGCGGACGCCTCGGAGAGGTCGGGCACCATCAGCTCCATGGCGACCAGGCGCGGCACGTCCTCGCGCTTGTCGAGGCGGCCCTTGACGAACACCACGGCGTCCTCGACGAGCTGGGTGGAGACCAGCTGGTAGGACGCGGGGAAGAACATGCAGTCGATCGAGCCGCCCAGGTCCTCGACGGTGGCGATGGCCCAGGGGTTGCCCTGCTTGGTCATCTTGCGCTGGAGCCCGGAGATGATGCCGCCGATGGTGACCACGGCGCCGTCCTGGTAGTCGCCCGCCAGCGCGGAGACCGAGGCGTCGGCCTTCTCGTCCAGGACGTGTTCGATGCCGAACAGCGGATGATCGGACACATACAGGCCGAGCATCTCCCGCTCCTGGGCGAGCAGATACCCCTTCTCCCACTCCTCGTCGGAGAAGACCACGTCCATGCCGAAGCCGGGGCCGCTGTCCTCGTCCTTGTCGTCCATGCCGCCGAAGAGGTCGAACTGGCCCTCGGCCTCCTTGCGCTTGACCTGCACGACGTTGTCGATCATGGGCTCGAAGTGCGCGGTCAGGCCCTTGCGGGTGTGGTCGAGGCTGTCGAACGCGCCCGCCTTGATGAGCGACTCGACGGTGCGCTTGTTGCAGACGACGGCCTCGACCTTGTCGAGGAAGTCGGGGAACGAGCTGTACTTCCCCTTCCCCTTCCGCGTGGCCACGATCGAATCGACGACGTTCTGGCCCACGTTTCGCACCGCCGTAAGACCGAAAACGATCGTGTCATCGCCGCGCGGGGTGAAGTGCGCCTCGGATTCGTTGACGTCGGGCGGCAGCACCTTGATGCCCATGCGGCGGCACTCGTTCAGATAGACGGCCGACTTGTCCTTGTCGTCGCGCACCGATGTGAGCAGCCCCGCCATGTACTCGGCCGGGTAATTGGCCTTGAGATATGCCGTCCAGTAGGTGACAAGGCCATATGCCGACGAGTGCGCCTTGTTGAACGCGTAGCCCGAGAACGGCACCAGCACGTCCCACACGGCCTGGATCGCCTCGTCGGAGTACCCGTTGGCGCGCATGCCGTTCTGGAACGGCACGAACTCCTTGTCCAGGATCTCCTTCTTCTTCTTGCCCATCGCCCGGCGGAGCAGGTCCGCCTGTCCGAGCGAGTACCCGGCGAGCACCTGGGCGGCCTTCTGCACCTGCTCCTGGTAGACGATCAGGCCGTAGGTGACGTCGAGGACCTCCCTGAGCGGCTCCTCCAACTCCTTGTGGATCGGCGTGATCTCCTGCTGGCCGTTCTTGCGCAGGGCGTAGTTGATGTGCGAGTTCATGCCCATGGGCCCCGGCCGGTACAGGGCGCCGACGGCGGAGATGTCCTCGAAGTCGTCGGGCTTCATCATGCGCAGCAGCGACCGCATCGGCCCGCCGTCGAACTGGAAGACGCCCAGGGTGTCGCCGCGGCCCAGCAGCTCGAACGTCTTGGGGTCGTCGAGCGTCAGGTCGAGCAGCTTGATGTCGATGCCCTTGTTCTTCTTGATGAGCTTGACCGCGTCATCCATGATCGTGAGGTTGCGCAGCCCGAGGAAGTCCATCTTCAGCAGGCCGAGCGACTCACACGTGGGATAGTCCCACTGCGTGACCACGACGCCGTCGTTCTTCGGCGCGAACAGCGGCACATGGTCCACGAGCCGCTCGCTCGACATGATCACGCCCGCCGCGTGCATGCCCATCTGCCGGACCAGGCCCTCCAGGCCCTTGGCGGTGTCGATGACCTTCTTGACGTCGGGCTCGTTCTCGTACATCCCCCTGACCTCGGCCGCCTCGCTGTAGCGCGGGTGGTCCTTGTCGGTGATGCCCGAGAGCGGGATGCCCTTGCCCAGCACGTCGGCGGGCATCGCCTTGGTGATGCGGTCGCCCATCGCGTACGGGTAGCCGAGCACGCGGGAGGCGTCCTTGATGGCGGCCTTCGCCTTGATCGTTCCGTAGGTGCCGATCATCGACACCTTGTCGGCGCCGTACTTCTCCGTCACATAACGGATGACCTCGCCGCGCCTGCGCTCGTCGAAGTCGATGTCGACATCCGGCATGGACACGCGCTCGGGGTTGAGGAAGCGCTCGAAGATCAGGCCGTGCTCGATCGGGTCGAGGTCGGTGATGCCCATCGCGTACGACACGATCGAGCCCGCCGCCGAGCCGCGCCCCGGGCCCACCGCGATGCCCTGCGCCTTGGCCCACATGATGAAGTCCGCGACCACGAGGAAGTACCCGGGGAACCCCATCTGGATGATGACGCCCATCTCGTACTCGGCCTGCCGCGCCCGGTCCTCCGGCACCCCGCCCGGGTAGCGGCGCTCCATCCCGCGCCGCACCTCCTCCTGGAACCAGGTCACCTCGGTGTACCCCTCGGGCACGTCGAAGCGCGGCATCAGGTCGCGCGGCTCGAACCAGCCGCCGATCTCGACCTGTTCGGCGACCAGGCGGGTGTTGGCGCAGCCCTCCTGCCAGGCGTCCGAGGAGTCGATCGCGTACATCTCCTCGGGCGACTTCAGGTAGTAGCCGGTCCCGTCGAAGCGGAAACGATCGGGATCCGACAGATTCTTGCCGGTCTGGACGCAGAGCAACGCGTCGTGCGCCCCCGCCTCGTGCGCGTGCGTGTAGTGCGAGTCATTGGTGACCAGCGGCGGGATGCCCAGCTTGCGGCCGATCTCCAGCAGCCCGTCGCGCACCCGGGTCTCGATCTCGAGCCCGTGGTCCATCAGCTCGAGGAAGTACCGCCCCTTGCCGAAGATGTCCTGGTAGTCCGCCGCGGCCTTCAGCGCCTCCTCGGGCTGCCCGAGCCGCAGCCGCGTCTGCACCTCGCCCGAGGGGCAGCCCGTGGAGGCGATCAGGCCCTCCGCGTGCTGCGCGATCGTCTCCTTGTCCATGCGCGGCCACTTCACGAAGTACCCCTCGGTGTACGCGTCCGAGGTGAGCCGGAAGAGGTTGTGCAGCCCGGTGCCGTTGTGCGCCCAGATCGTCTTGTGCGTGTAACCGCCGGAGCCCGAGACGTCGTCCCGCTTCTGGTGCGGCTGGCCCCACTGCACCCGGCGCTTGTGCCGCCGCGACTCGGGCGCGACATATGCCTCGATCCCGATGATCGGCGTCACGTCCGCGCCCCGCGCCTGCTGGAAGAAGTCGTACGCGCCGTGCAGGTTGCCGTGGTCCGTGATCGCGATGTGTGACATGCCCATCTCCTGGCACGCCTTGAACATGTCCTTCAGCCGCGCCGCTCCGTCGAGCAGCGAGTACTGGGTGTGCACATGCAGGTGTGTGAAGGGCTTGGTCACGCGCCGGGCCTTTCGCGGGAGGGTCGTGGATCCCTCGACCCTACATCCGCGAAGGCCCCCGCGAACCGTCGGGGCACACCGGCGTTTACGCAGGTCAGACCCCTGTTGATCAACGATGCCGCAGGCCAGCGACGTGCCGGTCGATCTCTCGCGCGACCCCTGTGCGCCCCCTCCGCGCCAACCCCTCGGAGGCGGTGGCGCTGAGGTCGGGCGCACCGCCCGTACCCCGCCGTCCGCCGCCGTGGCACACTCGGTTCCGATGGGCATATCGGCTCCGGGGATGCGGGTGGCGCGCGCGGCGGTGTTCGCGGCGCTCTGTGTCACGCTCTCCGCCGGAGCGCATGTGCTGCTCTCAGGGGAGCCGCTGCCCCTGCCGACCGTCGCGGTGGTCTCCCTCGCCGTCTTCGGCCTCGCCCTGGCCCTGATCGGCCGCCGCGAGCACGGCTTCGGCACGATCGCCGCGCTGCTCGTCCCCGCGCACCTCGCGGCCGACACCGTCTTCACCACGGGGCAGGCCACGTGCTACGGCCCCGGCGGCGGGCCCGTGACCGGCCCGCTCCGGCTGCTCGGCTTCGATCTCCTGTGCGCGGGCGGCGACTTGGGCACCCCGCTGGCCGAGCTGGCGGGCGGCGACCCCGTCCCGTTCGCCGCCGCCGACCCCGCGGGCCCCTGGCTGCTGCTCGCCGCGCACGTGGCCGTCGGCCTCGCCGCCGCGGCCTGGCTCCGCTGCGGCGAACGCGCCCTCGCGCGGACGCTGCGCTCGGCCGCCGCCGCCACGTTCCGCCCGCTGTTCGTCCCGCTCACCCGCGCCGCCGTCCCCGCCCCCGCGGGCTCAGGCCCCCGCCGCCCGCGCCGCGCGCCCGCGGCCCCCGCGCTTCCCACGCTCGCCCACTCCGTCCTGCGCCGCGGACCGCCGGTGGCCGCGCCCGCCCACTGACCGCACCGCGCACGCGCACCGCGTTCCGTGGCGGGCACCCCCGCCCACCGACCGGATCCCACACACCACGGAGACCCTCCACCATGAGCAAGCGCAACTCCTCCGAGGCCAAACGCGCGGCCCGCGAGCGCCTCAAGGCCGAACGCGACCGCCAGGCCAGGCGAGAGAAGGTCCGCAAGCACCTCACCGTCGGCGGCTCGGTCGTCGCGATCCTGGCCGTCGCGGGCGGCATCGGCGTCGCGGTCGCCAGCCTGGGCGACGGCGACGACGGCACCGACTGGGGCGCCGTCGCCGAGCAGGTGAACGACGGCCAGGGCGACTTCGCCACCGACACCCCGGCCAACGCCTCGGGCGACGACGGCCTGACCGTGCGCGTCGGCGACGAGGACGCCGCCAACACCCTCACCCTCTTCGAGGACGCCCGCTGCCCGGCCTGCGCCGACTTCGAGCAATCCCTCGGCCCCACCGTCCGCGAGGGCGTGGACAACGGCGACTACGCCGTCGAGTACGTCTTCGGCACCTTCCTCGACGACAACCTCGGCGGCTCGGGCTCGAAGAACGCCCTGGGCGCCCTGGGCGCGGCGCTCGACGTCAGCCCCGAGGCGTTCCTCGACTACCACGACGCGCTGTACTCCGCGGACATCCATCCCCCGGAGTCCACCGACGAGTTCGGCGACGACGAGCGGCTGATCGAGATAGCCCAGGACATCCCCGAGCTCGCGGACAACCAGGAGTTCGAGAACGCCGTCATCGACGACACGTTCGCCGTCTGGGCGTTGCGGATGTCGGACAAGTTCCAGGCGGACCCGGACGTCGAGGGCACGCCCACGCTCAAGTTCAACGGCGAGGTCATCGAACGGCCCGCCACGGCCGAGGACTTCCAGGCCGTGATCGAGGCCAACAGCGTTCAAGGCTGACCCACTCCGCCCCCGCCGACGGGCGGGCGATCCCTCGGCCCCCCGGCCAAGACGCCCGGTTCGCCCGCCCGTTGGCCACCTGCTCGGGCGATCCTCTTCGGGCCCGAGCCTCCCAGACCCCCTGTCGGACCTGGTGGCGGCGCCTCCCAGCCCCCCGTGGGGCCCGATGGGGGCACCTCCCAGACCCCCAAGGGGCCTGCTCGTGGGGGCACCTCCCAGACCCCGGAGGGTCTGCTCGTGGGGGCACCTCCCAGACCCCGGAGGGTCTGGGGGAGCACCGCATCCGACGCCGCGGACCGATCATCGAGACCGCCCGGCCAGGGCCTAAGCTGACCCCATGACGGGGGCACAACCAGGTCAGGTGATCGACGGCCGCTTCGAGCTGCTCCAGCGGCTCGGCCACGGGGGCATGGGGACGGTGTGGCGGGCCAGGGACACGACCCTGCACCGCGAGGTGGCGCTCAAGGAAGTGCGCCCTTCCGACCCGGCCGAACGCGGCGGCGACGCCGAACGCGTCCAGCGCGAGCGGGTGTTGCGCGAGCGGGTGTTGCGCGAGGCCCGCGCCCTCGCCCGGCTCAGCCACCCGAACGTCGTGCGGATCTACCACATCGTCGACATCGACCCGCACCCGTGGCTCGTGATGGAGCTGCTGCCGGGCGAGAGCCTGGAGTCCCGCGCCGCCCGTGGCCCGCTGCCCCCGGCCGAGGCCGCGCGTTACGGCCGCCACATCCTGGCCGCGCTCACCGCCGCGCACGCCGAGGGCATCCACCACCGCGACGTCAAGCCCGCCAACGTGCTGCTGCGCGCCGACGGCTCCGCCGTGCTGACCGACTTCGGCATCGCGGCGATCGCGGGCAGCAGCGCGTTGACCGTCACCGGCGGCATCGTCGGCTCCCCCGAGTACATCGCGCCCGAACGCGTCAGGGGCGCGGGCGACCACCCGTCGGCCGACCTCTGGTCGCTCGGCATCACGCTCTACGTCCTGACCGAGGGCTACAGCCCGCTGCGCCGCGGCACCACGCTGGCCACGCTCTCCGCGGTCCTCGAGGACCCGGTGCCCCCGCCCGTCAGGTCGGGCCCGCTAGGCGACGTGCTCAGGGCGCTGCTGGTCAAGGACCCGGCCGCCCGCCCCGACGCCGCGCGCCTCGACGCGATGCTGGCCGCCGTCGAACGCGGCGGGGACCTCGGCATGGCCCACTCCCCCACCGAGACCGGGGTCAGGCCCACCGCCACCACGGGCCCGATCACCGCGCCCCCGCGCCCCGGCGCCCCCCGCACCCGGGTCATCATGGCCGCCGCGGCCGCCCTCCTGCTGATCGGCGCGGGCGCACTGACCGCGTCGCTGCTCAGGGGCGGCGGCGACCGCTTCGACCAGGGCGGCGAGGGCGAAGGGAACGAGAGCCCGTCGGTCGAGGAGACCCCGCGCGAGGACCTCACCCCGCCCACACCCGACCCGGTCCCCGAGCCCGAGCCCGAGCCCGACGAGGACGAGGACGAGGAGACGGACCAGGAGACGGAGGAGGAGCGGATCGAGGAGGAGGGCCGCTGGGTGGCCCAGCTGTTCTCCGAGTCGGTCGACTCCGGCACCGCGGCCCGCGACGAGCGCCTCGACGCCGTCCGCGCCACCGTCCCCGAGGCCGAGGTGCTGCTCAGCGCCGACTGGGCCTCGCTGCGCCCCGGCTACTGGTTCATCTACGCCCCTGGCCCGTTCGCCGACGGCAACGCCGCGCTGGCGTTCTGCGCCGAACGCGGCCTCACCACGGGCAACGAGTGCGTCGGCCGCTACCTCAGCCACGACCCCGCCGACGCCGACCTGCTGTGCAACCCCGACAACCTCGCCACCAGCCGCTGCGACGACTGAGCCGGGAGAAGACCGAGGGGACCGAGGAGGCCTGAGAAGACCGGCTACCCCTCGTCGAGCCCGCCGAGGAAGCCGAGCACCGTGTGCCACGTCGCCTCGGCGGCCCCCTCGTCCCAGTCGTCGAGACCCCGGTCCGTGTACAGGTGCCCCGCGCCCATGTAGTGGTAGACCTCCACGTCGGCCCCGGCCCGCCGCATCCGCAGATACCACGCGTTGAGCCAGTCGTAGGGCTCGAACGGGTCGGGGTCCGCGACGTGCAGCTGCACCGGGAGCCCGTCGGCCGAGGCGTCCTCGGCCAGGTCCGACGTCCCGTGCAGCAGCAGGAGCCCCCGCGCCCCCCGGTCGCCGAGCGCCAGGGTCTGCGCGATCGAGGCGCCCATCGAGAACCCCGCGTACACCAGGCCCGCGTCCGCGTGCGGCGCGCTGGCCGCGACCGCCCGGCGCAGCAGCTCGTCCCTGCCGATCTCCTCGCTGATCGCCATGCCCGCCTCGACGGTGTCCGCGGTGCGCCCCTCGAACAGGTCGGGCACCTCGACCCGGTGCCCCGCGGCCGCGAGGCGTTCGGCCGCCTCCCGCACGGCGGGGCGCGGCCCGTAGGAGGAGTGGATCAGCATGACATGGCTCACGGTGTCGACCGGCCCTTCCGTGGTACCTGTGGCTCTCGTCGGCACATCCTGCCAGTTGGCCGGGCCCGTTAGCCTGGCGGTGGGAACGGCGACACGTACCCCCTGACACGCGACGGAGAGGCGATCCACCCCATGGAGGACGTGCTGCGACCGCTCATGGTCATCGTCGGCACCATCGCGCTGACGCTGGCGCTCGGCTGGCTGATCGACCGGGCGCTGCGGGCCGCGGACGCCCGGCAGACCGACACCCAGCTGTGGGCCCTGCTGCGGCGCTGCCGCCTGCCGCTCCAGGTGCTGCTCGCCTCCGCCGCCGTGCAGGTCGTGTACAGCGCGTTCGACCTCCATCTGCGGCGCGACGACATCGTGCGGAGCGCCCTCGCGATGGTGACGATCTTCTCCGCGGCCTGGCTGACGATACGCGCGGCCGGCGCCGTCGCCGAGAACTTCCTGGCCCGCTACGAGTCGCGCACGACCGACCAGGCGCGCGTGCGGCAGTTCCGCACACAGCTCGCGATGATCCGCCGCGTGGTGACCACGGTCCTTGCGGTCGTCGCCACCGCCTTTGTGATCCTGCTGGTCTTCCCGAGCCTGCGGGCGCTCGGCACCTCGATGCTGGCGTCCGCCGGTGTGATCGGCGTCATCGCCGGTGTGGCCGCCCAGTCGATGCTCAGCAACTTCTTCGCGGGGCTCCAGATCGCGTTCGGCGACTCCGTCAAGATCGGCGACACCGTGGTGGTGGACGGCGAGTGGGGCACCATCGAGGAGATATCGATGGCCTTCCTCACGGTCAGGATCTGGGACGACCGGCGCCTGACGATGCCCGTGTCGTACTTCAACAGCAAGCCCTACGAGAACTGGTCACGCGGCGGCAACGAGATCACCGGCACCGTCTTCCTGCACCTGGACCACACCACGCCCGTCGCCGAGCTGCGCAAGCGGCTCCAGGAGTTCCTGCTCGGCCGCCCCGACTGGGACGGCCGCGCGTGGAGCCTGGTGGTCACCGACACCACGCCCTCCACGATCCAGGTGCGCGCCGCGATGTCCGCGCGGAACGCCGACGACGCCTGGACGCTGCGCTGCGCGGTCCGCGAGGAGCTGATCGCGTGGCTGCGGGACACCCACCCCTACGCGCTCCCCCGCGTCGCCACCTCCCCCGCCGCCGTCCCCCCGGCCCCGCGCGACACCCCGCCGCCCAAGCGGGTCTGAGGCCCGCGGAAGGCGCGAACGGCGGTGCGCGCCAAGGGCGTTCAGGCGCTCTCGGCGCGCAGCCGCTCCAGCGAGGTCCGCAGGTCCTCGGGGTAGCGGCTGGCGTACTCGACCCACTGCCCGCCCCCGGGGTGGGTGAAGCCGAGCCGCACCGCGTGCAGCCACTGCCGGGTCAGCCGCAGCCGCTTGGCCAGCGTCGGGTCGGCGCCATAGGTCAGATCGCCGACGCACGGGTGCCGGTGGGCGGACATGTGCACCCGGATCTGATGGGTGCGGCCCGTCTCCAGCTTGATGTCGAGCAGGCTGCTGCCGCGGAACGCCTCGATCAGGTCGTAGTGCGTCACCGACGGCTTGCCGTCCGCCGTGACCGCCCACTTCCAGTCGTGCTGCGGGTGCCGCCCCACGGGCGCGTCGATCGTGCCGCTCAGCGGATCGGGGTGGCCCTGCACGAGCGCGTGGTACCGCTTGTCCACGGTCCGCTCGCGGAACTGCTGCTTGAGGTGCGCGTACGCCGGCTCCGACTTGGCGACCACCATGAGCCCCGACGTCCCGACGTCGAGGCGGTGCACGATGCCCTGCCGCTCGGCGGCCCCCGACGTCGCGATGCGGTACCCGGCCGCGGCAAGGCCGCCGATCACGGTGGGGCCGCTCCAGCCGGGGCTCGGGTGCGCGGCGACCCCGACCGGCTTGTCCACGACGACCAGCTCCGGGTCGTCGTGCACGATCTCCATGCCCTCCACGGGCTCGGCCTCGATCGCGGGCGGCGCGGCGGGCGCCGGCATCTCCACCTCGAGCCACGAACCGCTCATGACGCGCTCGGACTTGCCCACCTCGGCGCCGTCGAGCCTGACCTTCCCCGCGGCGGCGAGCTCGGCGGCCTTGGTGCGCGAGAAGCCGAGCATGCGGGCCAGGGCCGCGTCGACGCGCTCTCCCTCAAGACCCTCGGGAACGGGCAGGGTACGGGTTTCGGGAACGGTGCTCACCCGTCCGAGTATGCCGGACGGCGCGATGGCCCATGGACGGAGCGTCAGTCGCGGTGCACGGTCCCGTCGGGGTCGAGGCCGCGGAAGGACAGCAGCACGATGAGGATGCCGCCGCAGACGATGGCCGAGTCGGCGAGGTTGAAGACGGCGAAGTACTTGGGGGCGATGAAGTCGACCACATGCCCCTGGAGCGCCCCTGGCGCGCGGAAGAGTCGGTCGGTGAGGTTGCCGAGCGCGCCGCCGAGCAGCAGCCCGAGCGCGACGGCCCACGGTGCGCTGTACAGCTTTCTCGCCAGCCTGATGATGACCACGATGACCGTGGCGGCGATGCAGGTGAACACGACGGTCAGCGCCTCGCCGATGCCGAACGCCGCCCCGCCGTTGCGCAGCGCCTCGAAGCGGAGCCACTCGCCGAAGATGTCGATCGGCTCCTCGTGCTCGAGCCACTCGACGACCATGATCTTGGTGACCAGGTCGAGCAGGTACGCGAACGCCGCGACCCCGGCCAGCACGCCGATCCGCCGCCGACCGCGACCGGCCCCCGGCTCCTCGTCCTCGGGCTCCCGCTCGTCGTCCACCGCCGCGGCCTCCGCCGTGGTGGCCTCAGGAGTGGCCTCGGCCACGTCCTCGGGGTCGTCGGGGGTCTCGATGGTCCGCTCCGCCTCGCTCACGGGATGAGGGTACGCCACGCCAGTGCGAACACCGGAAATCCGCTCCGTCGGCCTTCGGAACCGACCGGGGCCGACGGGGACCGGCGGCAACCGGCGGCAACCGGCCGGAACCGCCTAGAAGCGGCGCTCCTGCTTCTGTTTGCAGTCCACGCACAGGGTCGCCCGCGGGAAGACCTGCATCCTGGCCTTGCCGATCGGGTTCCCGCAGCTCTCGCACAGGCCGTAGGTCCCGGCCTCGAGGCGCTGGAGGGCACGCTCGGTCTGGTAGAGCATCTCCCTGGCGTTGCTCGCGAGGGCCATCTCGTGCTCGCGCGTGACGTTCTTGGTGCCGGTGTCGGCCTGGTCGTCGCCCGCGCCGTCGCCCGAGTCGCGCATCAGCCCGGTCAGCGCCTCCTCGACCGATCTGATCTCCCCGCGCAGCCGGTCGGCCTCGATCGTCAGCTGGTCCCTCGCCTCGGCGACCTCCGCCTCGGTCCAGGGCTCCTCGCCCGACCTGACGGCGAGCTCGCCGGGAACGGCCGGCGCCGCGGCGCGGACCGACGGCACCGGCGGAACCGGCTCACCCGCCGTACCCTTCTTCGCTGCCACCATGGCGTCGGCTCCCTCACATAGTGTGATCTTGCTCGCGAATCGTGACCGGAACGATAAATCGACCGGCTGCGCGCGGCAACGGGGGCGCGCCGGTCTCCCTGCCTTGTGCCCCGCCCGGCCCCCGCCATAACCGGTGCTCGCCCCGCGGGAGCGGCCCGTACACTGGGGGGAGCGAAAGGCGTTGATGGGGACGAGTAGCGCCGTCAAGCCGCCACGAGCGACCCGGGGGTGGTGTGAGCCCGGGGGCGGACGCGGAGTGAAGATCACCCCGGAGCCGCCGGCAGAAAGCTCTCCGAGCGAGTAGATCCGGCGTCGCGGCCCAATGAGCGGGCCAGGGGCACCGGCCGTCACGACGGCCACGCGCCCCGGCCAAGGAGGGTGGTACCGCGGGAGCGCTCGCTCTCGTCCCTCCGTCGGAGATCACGACGTGTGTCCGCCGGAGGACGATCCGATGACGCAGTACCGCCACGTCCCAGCGCAGGTCGACCTGCCCGCGCTCGAACACGAGGTGCTCGAGCTGTGGCAGGCGAGCAAGACGTTCGCCCGCAGCGTCGAGCAGTCCGCGGGCCGCCCCGACTGGGTGTTCTACGAGGGCCCGCCCACCGCCAACGGCATGCCGGGTGCGCACCACATCGAGGCGCGCGTCTTCAAGGACGTCTTCCCGCGCTTCAAGACGATGCGCGGCTTCCACGTCACCCGCAAGGCCGGCTGGGACTGCCACGGCCTGCCGGTCGAGCTGGCCGTGGAGAAGGAGCTGGGCTTCACGGGCAAGCAGGACATCGAGGCGTACGGCATCGCCGAGTTCAACGCCAGGTGCCGCGCGTCCGTGACGCGGCACACCGACGCGTTCGCCGAGCTCACGACCCGCATGGGGTACTGGGTCGACCTCGACCACGCCTACCGCACGATGGACCCCGAGTACATCGAGTCCGTGTGGTGGTCGCTCAAGGAGATCTTCGGCAAGGGCCTCCTCGGCCAGGACCACCGCGTCGCCCCCTGGTGCCCGCGCTGCGAGACCGGCCTGTCCGACCACGAGCTGGCGCAGGGCTACGAGACGGTCGTCGACCCCTCCGTCTATGTCCGCATGCCGCTGGTCTCGGGGCCGCTCGCGGGCGAGGCGTCGCTGCTCGTGTGGACGACCACGCCATGGACCCTCGTCTCCAACACCGCGGTCGCCGCCCACCCCGGCGTCACCTATGTCGTGGCCACCGACGGCACCGAGCGCCTCGTCGTCGCCGAGCCGCTCCTCGCGGCCGCGCTCGGCGAGGGCTGGACGGCCACGGGGCAGACGTTCACCGGCGCCGAGATGGAACGCTGGTCCTACCGCCGCCCGTTCGACCTCGTGGACTTCGGGGGCGCGCGGGCGCACTACGTGGTGAACGCCGAGTACGTCACCACCGAGGACGGCACGGGCCTGGTCCACCAGTCGCCCGCGTTCGGCGAGGACGACCTCGTCACATGCCGCGCCTACGGCCTCCCCGTGGTCAACCCCGTGCGCGCCGACGGCACGTTCGACGAGGGGCTGCCGCTGGTCGGCGGGCAGTTCTTCAAGAAGGCCGACGAGGCGCTGGTCGCCGACCTCGCCGCGCGCGGGCTGCTGTTCAGGCACCTGCCCTACGAGCACAGCTATCCGCACTGCTGGCGCTGCCACACCCCCCTGCTCTACTACGCACAGCCCGCCTGGTACATCCGCACCACCCGCGTGAAGGACGCGCTCCTGCGGGAGAACGAGCGGACGACGTGGTACCCCGGGTCGATCAAGCACGGCCGCTACGGCGACTGGCTCACCAACAACGTCGACTGGGCGCTGTCCCGCAACCGCTACTGGGGCACCCCGCTGCCCATCTGGCGCTGCGACGCGGGCCATCTCACGTGCGTCGGCTCGCTCGCGGAGCTCTCCGAGCTGTCGGGGGCCGACCAGTCGGGCCTCGACCCGCACCGGCCGTTCATCGACGAGGTCGTCTTCGGCTGCCCCGAGGACGGCTGCGCCGCGACGGCCACGCGCGTCCCCGAGGTGATCGACGCGTGGTACGACTCGGGCGCGATGCCGTTCGCGCAGTGGGGCTACCCCTACCGGAACCGCGAGGCGTTCGAACGCCGCTATCCCGCCCAGTACATCTGCGAGGCGATCGACCAGACCCGCGGCTGGTTCTACACGCTGATGGCCGTCGGCACCCTGGTCTTCGACCGCTCCTCCTACGAGACCGTCGTCTGCCTCGGCCACATCCTCGCCGAGGACGGCCGCAAGATGTCCAAGCACCTCGGGAACATCCTTGAGCCCATCCCGCTCATGGAGCGGCACGGCGCCGACGCGGTGCGCTGGTTCATGGCGGCGGGCGGCTCGCCCTGGTCGGCCCGCAGGGTCGGGCACGGCACCATCCAGGAGGTGGTCCGCAAGACGCTGCTGACCTACTGGAACACCGTCGCGTTCCAGGCCCTCTACGCCAGGACGTGCGGCTGGGCGCCCTCGGACGCCGATCCGGCGCCCGCGGAGCGGCCGTTGCTCGACCGCTGGCTGCTCAGCGAGCTCAACGCCCTGACGGACATGGTCACCCAGGCCATGGACAACTTCGACACCCAGCGCACGGGCAAGCTCATCTCCACGTTCGTCGACGACCTCTCCAACTGGTACGTCCGCCGCTCCCGCCGCCGCTTCTGGCAGGGCGACCCGGCGGCGCTGCGCACGCTGCACGAGGTGCTGGAGACCGTGACGCGGCTGATGGCCCCGATGGTGCCTTTCGTGACCGAACGCGTCTGGCAGGACCTCGTCGTCCCGGTGACCCCCGGCGCCCCGGACTCGGTGCACCTGGCGTCCTGGCCCGAGGCGGAGCAGACGCTGGTCGACCCGGATCTCTCCCAGGACATGCTGCTGGTGCGGCGCCTGGTGGAGCTCGGCAGGGCCACGCGCGCCGAGTCGGGCGTGAAGACGCGCCAGCCGCTCTCCCGCGCGCTGGTCGCGGCGCAGGGCTTCGAGCTGCTGGGCGACGACCTGCGCGAGCAGATCGCCGAGGAGCTGAACGTCGCCTCGCTCGCCTCGCTCTCCGCGATGGGCGGCTCGCTCGTGGACACCTCGGCCAAGGCCAACTTCCGTGCGCTGGGCCGCCGTTTCGGCAAGGGCACCCAGCCGGTCGCCCGGGCGATCGCCGAGGCGGACGCCGCCGCGCTCTCCGCGGCGCTGCGCGCGGGCACGGCCACGGTCACGGTGGAGGGCGACGAGGTGCCCCTTTCGCCCGATGAGGTCATCATCACGGAAACGCCGCGCGAGGGCTGGTCGGTGGCCTCCGACACCGGGGCCACGGTGGCGCTCGACCTGGAGATCACGCCCGAGCTGCGCCGCGCGGGCCTGGCCCGCGACGCGATCCGGCTGATCCAGGACGCCCGCAAGAACAGCGGCCTCGAGGTGACCGACCGGATCGCGGTCCGCTGGAGCGCGACCGACGACGAGACCGCGACGGCCCTGGCCGACCACCGGGACCTGATCTCCGCCGAGGTGCTGGCCACCGACTTCACCGAGGACGAGGGCGCGGGTGAGGGGGAAGGTGAACGCGCGGGCTGGGGCGAGCCGTTCGGCGAGGGGACGCTCGGCGCGACGTTCCGCCTGCGGCGCGCATGACCAACGGGCTGGGGCCCGGACCTCGCGGTCCGGGCCCCAGCCCGTGATATGCCGAACGCCGTCAGGCGGCGCGGCGGCGCGTCAGTTGTCGTCCTCGTCGATCAGGAAGCCGCGCATCGGCGACGGAGCCTGCTGCATCGGCTGCGGACCCTGCGGCCGCACCGGCGCCATCGGCTGCGTCATCGCGGGCGACATCTGCTGCTGACCGCCGTACGAGGGCGGGCCCGAGGGGCCGCCGTGCCCACCGTGACCACCGTGTCCGCCATGGCCACCGTGACCGCCCATCGGCTGATTCCCGCCGAGGGACTGGTGGCCGCCCATGCCCGCACCAGGCCCGGCCGGGGCGCCGGCGGAGGCGAGCGACGGCTGCGGGGGCGCGGGGAGCGAGGGGGCCGCGGGCGAGCGCGGCGGGGCGAGCGAGTCGTCGGACTGACTCTCCAGCTGCCTCAACTGGCTCTCCAGGTACGACTTCAGGCGCGTGCGGTACTCGCGCTCGAAGCCACGCAGGTCCTCGACCTTGCGCTCGAGGGTGGCGCGGGCGGACTCGAGGGAGCCCATCGCGACGCGGTGCTTCTCCTGGGCGTCCCGCTCCAGCGCGTCGGCCTTGGCGCGGGCGTCCCGCTCCAGGCCCTCGGCGCGGCTGCGCGCCTCACCGACGATCTTGTTGGCCTCGGAACGGGCCTCCGCGATCGCCTGGTCCGCGGTCTGCTGGGCCAGCGAGAGCACGCGGGCCGCGCTCTCGTTGCCGCCCTGCTGCTGCGGCATGCCGGGACCGCCCATGCCGGGGCCGCCCATGCCGGGAGGGCCACCGAGGCCCTGACCACCCATGCCGCCGCCGGGCATCCCCTGGCCACCGTGCGTGCCATGGCCGCCCATCGGCACCGGGGCGCCGGGGTGACCCTGCGGGCCACCGGGGCCGCCAGGGCCACCGGGACCCATGGGACCGCCATGGCCCATCGGGCCTGGACCGCCGGGGTGGCCCTGGGGACCACCGGGGCCGGCGGGAAGTTGCGGAGGGCCGCCCATCTGCTGCTGGTGCTGATGCTGCTGGGGACCCGGACCCGATATGGCCGACATGGGCCCGCCAGGGCGGTCCTGCGGGTCGGGCTTCCGCATGTTCTGCTGGTTCTGCGCGGCGGCACGCGTCGCGGCGGCCAGCTTCGCGCGGAGGTCCTCGTTCTCCCTGAGCAGCCGGGTCAGCTCTGCCTCGACCTCGTCGAGGAAGGCGTCGACCTCGTCCTCGTCATAGCCTTCTCGGAGTCGGACGGTGGTGAACTGCTTGTTCCTCACGTCCTCGGGGGTCAGCGGCATCTCTTCACCTCAACGTAATTCGTCGGCATATCGGCTAGACCGTACTCGTTCACAGCCCGGCCACGACGCTGATCAGGATGTAGACGATGATCATGAGTACGAAGAAGGACAGATCCAGCGCCACGCCCCCGAAGCGCAACGGCGGGATGGCCTTCCGCAGCGCCTTCAGTGGCGGATCCGTGACAGTGTAGGTGGCTTCGAGGGCCACGACCATCGCCTTGCCCGGGCTCCACGAGCGCGCGAACATGAACACGTAGTCCATGACCAGGCGGAAGAGCAGCAGGCCGAGCAAGCAGTACAAGGCAATCAGGACCACCTGTTGAACGATGCCCATCCTGCCTGTCCCTCTCCCCTTGTCTCATGCTCCGGCCGGGCGGCCGGAGCAGCGTCTTCCGGTGTCCTGTCGTCAGCTCTGGTTGAAGAACCCGCCCTCCGCGATACGGGCCTTGTCCTCCGCCGTTACATCGACGTTAGCAGGCGACAGCAGGAACACCTTCTGCGTCACCCGCTCGATGCTGCCATGGAGACCGAAGACCAGACCAGCGGCAAAGTCGACAAGTCGCTTTGCATCTGTGTCGTCCATCTCCGTGAGGTTCATGATCACGGGAGTGCCCTCGCGGAAGTGTTCCCCGATGGTACGGGCCTCGTTGTACGTCCTTGGGTGGAGCGTGGTGATCCTGTACGGCTCCCGCTCTGACACGACCTTGGGCATGATCACGGGCGCGCTCTTCTCCAGGTTCTGTCGTTCGGATGTGATGGAAGACACGGGAGCGATCCTCCCGGGCCGTCTGCTTTCGGCCAGTACGGGAGCGGGTGTTGGCTCCGGCTCCCGCGGCGCCGGGGGGTGAACGACCCGCACCGGCTCCTCGGTCCGCTCCCGCTGCGGGGGCTCGTGCGCCGACTGGCGCCTGCCCCGTTCGGGCTCGGGCTCCGGCTCGAACTCGTCATCGGGGCCATAGCCCGCGCGGTCGTAGCCGTCGTCCTCCACGAGGCCGAGGTAGACCGCCATCTTGCGCATCGCGCCAGCCATCGACTGCGTCCTCCGCTCCCTGGTGGATCGGCTCCGATCTGCCCGGGCCGCGGATCCACGTAACCTGCCCCACTTAGGTGGGATTGACCATATTTTCGACTCTGGGGCCCTCGCCTGGCGACGTTACCCGAGGGCGGGGCGGACTCCGAGCACCGCGCTGCCCACGCGCACGTGTGTCGCTCCCGCGGCGACGGCGGCCTCCAAGTCCGCGCTCATACCTGCCGAGACCATGTTCGCAGCAGGATGGTCGGCGCGCAGGTCCCTTGCGATTTCCGCAAGCCGCTCGAAAGCGGCATCCGGCGAACCGGCGTACGCACCCGCGAGCGGCGCGACGGTCATCAGACCCGCGAGCCGCAGCCCGGGAGCGGCCGCGACCGCGGCCGCCAACTCTCCCACGCCGTCCGGCGCGACGCCCCCGCGGCCACCGCCGAGACCCGACTCCCTCTCCAACGCCACCTGAAGCAGACAGTTGAGGGGCGCACGCCCGGCGCTCGTGACAGCGGAGGAGAGCGCGGACACCAGCTTCGCGCGGTCCACCGAGTGCACACAGTCCGCGTAGGAGACGACGGAGCGCACCTTGTTGGTCTGCAACTGCCCCACGAAGTGCCAGGTCAGCGGGAGATCGGCGCACGCGGCGGCCTTCGCGGACGCCTCCTGGTCGCGGTTCTCGGCAACGTCGCGCACGCCGAGATCCGCGAGCGTGCGGACGTCATCGGCGGGGTAGGTCTTGGTGACCACGACGAGCGTCACCGAATCCCGCGCGCGCCCCGCGGCCTCGCACGCGCGGGCGATGCGCTCCTCCACGCGCGCGAGCCCGTCGGCCAGTTCGGCCCGTCGCCGCTCCGACGCGCTCATGACGCGGCCAGCCACACGTAGCTCGCCTGCCGACCGGTCGGGCGCTCGCGGCGGTGGGAGAAGTGGTCGGCCGACTCGAGCGTGCAGACCGGGGAGAGCGTGACATCGGTGACACCCGCGGCGTTCAGCTGAATCAGCACCCCGGCCGGGATGTCGACGGCCGGTGTCCCCACGCGGGTCGTCGCCGCGCACCCCGGCACCCGGCCCTCCGCGTCGTCGCGCATCTCCCCCGGCACCTCATAACACCGCCCGCACACCGAAGGACCGGTGCGGGCCGCGATCCTGCCCGGCTCCGCGCCGAGCGCGCACATCGCGGCGACCGTCTCGGGGACCACCCCGGCCAGCAGCCCGGGGCGCCCGGCGTGCGCCGCGCCCACGATCCCGGCGACCGGATCGGCCAGGAGCACCGGCGTGCAATCGGCGGTGAGCACCGCGAGCGCGAGCCCCCGGCGCGCGGTGACCACGCCATCCGCCTCGGGTGCGACCCCGTCGGGCCAGGGGTCGCCCGCGACCACGACCCGGCTGCCATGTACCTGGTGCAGCCAGCGGACCGAGGCGGGGTCGAGGCCCGCGGCCTCGGCGGCCAGCTTGCGGTTGGCCAGGACGGCGGAGGGGTCGTCCCCCACCGCGCCCCCCAGATTCAGGCTCTCGTACGGAGCGGCGCTCACCCCGCCCCACCGGTCGGTGAAGGCGAAGCGCGCGCCGCTCGCTGTGGACTGCCGCTCTATCACTGTGACGTCATACCGTGCGCGGGGCCGCCGCGCCTACTTCAGGAAGTCCGGAACGTCCAGCTCCTCGACCTGCCCGCCGTCGTAAGGCCGGGCGGAAGGGACCTGGGGCGAGCCCTTGGGGTCGCGGACCGGGTCGGACTGCTGCTCGGGCTGGCCCGCGTCGCGGCCGTCGAGCACCGAGGGCTCCCGCGGGGGCAGCGAGCCGAGGCCGCCGAACGAGGGGCGCTCGGGCTCGGGCTCGGGTCGCTCGGGGGCGGGCGGGGAGACGGACTCCTCCTTGCCGCCGTACGCGCCGAGCGCCTTGTCGCGGCTGCGCGACGGCGGCTGGCCGCCGTCGAAGCCCGCCGCGATGACCGTCACCCGCACCTCGTCGCCGAGGGCGTCGTCGATGACGGCGCCGAAGATGATGTTCGCCTCGGGGTGGGCCGCCTCGCTGACGAGCTGCGCGGCCTCGTTGATCTCGAAGAGGCCGAGGTCGGAGCCGCCCGAGATGGAGAGGAGCACGCCGCGGGCGCCGTCGATGGACGCCTCGAGCAGGGGGGAGGAGATGGCCATCTCGGCGGCGGCCACCGCACGGTCGTCGCCGCGGGCCGAGCCGATGCCCATGAGCGCCGAGCCCGCCTCGGACATCACGGACTTGACGTCGGCGAAGTCCAGGTTGATCAGGCCCGGGGTGGTGATGAGGTCGGTGATGCCCTGGACGCCGGAGAGCAGCACCTGGTCCGCGGACTTGAAGGCGTCGAGGACGCTGACCTGGCGGTCCGAGATGGACAGCAGCCGGTCGTTCGGGATGACGATCAGGGTGTCGACCTCGTCGCGCAGCTGGGCGATGCCGTCCTCGGCCTGATTCGCCCGGCGACGGCCCTCGAAGGTGAACGGGCGGGTGACCACGCCGATGGTCAAGGCCCCCAGGGAACGCGCGATGTTCGCCACGACCGGTGCGCCACCTGTGCCGGTGCCGCCGCCCTCGCCCGCCGTCACGAAGACCATGTCGGCGCCCTTGAGGACCTCCTCGATCTCCTCCCGGTGGTCCTCGGCAGCCTTGCGACCGACGTCGGGGTTGGCGCCGGCGCCGAGCCCGCGCGTGAGCTCGCGGCCGACGTCCAGCTTGACGTCGGCGTCGCTCATCAACAGCGCCTGCGCATCGGTGTTGATCGCGATGAACTCGACGCCCTTGAGACCGACCTCGATCATCCTGTTGATGGCGTTGACACCACCGCCGCCGATACCGACGACCTTGATGACTGCGAGGTAGTTCTGCGGTGCTGCCACGTCGAAGGCCTCTCGCCTCGATTTACGTGTCGCCGCTCCGCGGGTGCCGCAGCGCGTCGACGGATGCCGATGGGACGGGTGGATAAGCCGTCCCGAACCCTAACGCCCAAGTTTAGGGTTACCTGTGCTCGTCGTTCCTTGGATTCCTCGGAACGGACACTAAGTCGACAAGTGGTACGCGTTCAACGAACACGCCGAACCTCCTGTTTTTCTTTTCACCCTATGTGATCGCCGCCTGTGCCGCCGCACGGGGGGTCAACCTCCGGACGCCGCAGGGGCGCTGGGCGCGCTGACGTCGAAGTGCCGTGCGCCGTCGGCCGCATTCATGACCGCGGCCAGCGCGGTGGCCTTCGCGTCCGAATCCTCCGCGCTGCCCCAGCGGACCACGCGGTCCCCCGACAACTCGAGGGTGATGGCGTCGAACGACGCGACGCGGACGACCCTCAGGTCCTCGCGCACGGAGCCGGGCAGGGCGTCCACGACCGAGACGGCCTCCGCGCGCACGCGGTCCTCGCCGAAGCGCCGCAGGCTCGGACTCTCCGTCAGCTCCAGCTCGAGCAGGGGCACCCCCGGCAGCGCCTCGGCCCGCTCGCCGAACACGACGCCTTCCCCGTCCACCTCGCGGAACGCGCCGCCCGTCGCGATCAGCACGGCGGGGCTGCGCTCCGTCACCTTGAGCGCGACGCCGTGCGGCCAGCCGCGGACCACGTCGACCGAGGCCAGACGCGGCAGTTCCGCGAGGAGCCGGTCGCCGATCGCTCCCTTGTCCAGGGAGGCCATCGGCGACCCGACGGGGACGTCGGCCACCTCGAGGACCTGATCGGCGGTCAGCACGCGGGGGCCTTCGTGCCAGCGGACGGAGACGCGCTCGACGCGCAGCCAGTCCGAGCCGTACAGCGCCCACGTGCCGAAGCCGCCGAGCAGCGCGGCCATGACGATGAGCACGGCCAGCAGCCTGGGCCGCCCGAACCAGCGGCGTCGGCGCGTGGGCGGGCGGCGGCCGGAGTCCGACGTGCGGCGCAGCCCGCCGCGTTCCGCTGTCGTCGCTCCGGCCACGTGTCCTTCAACTCCCCTGTCGCGCGCTACGAACGGCGCGCGGCGATCGCCTCGTGCACCATGCCGACCAGCAGCTCGTCGGCGTCCCTGCGGCCGAACTCGGCGGCGGCGCGGGACATGGCCAGCAGCCGCCCCGGATCGGTCAGCACCGGAAGGACCGTTCCCCTGACCCAGTCCGGCGTCAGCTGGGCGTCGTCGATGAGGAGACCGCCACCCGCGTTCACCACCGGCTGGGCGTTGAGCCGCTGTTCGCCGTTGCCGATGGGCAGCGGGACATAGGCGGCGGGGAGCCCGACGGCGGACAGCTCGGCGACGGTCATCGCGCCCGCGCGGCAGAGCATCATGTCGGCCGCCGCGTACGCGAGGTCCATGCGGTCCACATACGATAGCGGGACATAAGGCGGCATCCCCGGCATGGTGTCCACCTGCGGCAGTTCGTTCTTGGGGCCGACCGCGTGGAGGACCTGGACGCCCGAGCGCTGGAGGGCCGGAACGGCGGTGGCGATGACCTCGTTGAGCCGCCGCGCGCCCTGCGAGCCGCCGGAGACCAGCAGCGTCGGCAGGTTGGCGTCGAGCCCGAAGAACTGCCGCGCCTCGTGCCGCAGCGCCGCGCGGTCCAGGGTGGCGATGGAGCGGCGCAGCGGGATGCCGACGTAGCGCGCGTGCCGCAGCTTGCTCTCGGGGGTGGAGACGGCGACGAAGCGGGTGTAGCGCGCGCCGATCCGATTCGCCAGTCCTGGGCGGGCGTTGGCCTCGTGGACCACGATCGGGACGCGCTGGCGCTTGGCCGCGAGATAGCCGGGGAGGGCGACATAGCCGCCGAAGCCGATCACGCAGGCGGCCTTGGTGCGTTCGATGATCTCCTCCGCCGCCTTGATCGTGCCGCGCAGCCTGCCCGGGACCGTGATCAGCTCGGGGGTGGGCTTGCGCGGCAGCGGAACGGCGGGGATCAGGCCGAGCTCATAGCCGCGTTCGGGCACGAGACGGGTCTCGAGACCGCGTTCCGTGCCCAGGGCCGTGATGCCCACGGTCGGATCCTGCCTGCGCAGGGCGTCCGCGAGGGCGAGCGCCGGCTCGATGTGGCCGGCGGTCCCTCCGCCGGCGAGGACAACATGCACCGAATTTCACCGCTCTCCGGACGGCGTCCTGGCACGCCGTCTCTTCGTCTTCCACTTGAGCCCAGGTCCCCGCGTGGCCAGGGCGGCCCTGGCCGCCGGGTCGCTGCGCGCGAAGGCGATCAGCAGACCGACGGCGAACATGGTGGGCAACAGGGCTGAGCCCCCGTAGGAGAACAGCGGCAGGGGCACCCCGGCGATGGGCAGCAGACCCAGCACAGCACCGATGTTGATGACGGTCTGGACCATGAGCCAGGCCGTCACCCCTCCCGCGGCATACCTCACGAAGGGATCCTCCGTGCGTCCGGCCACGCGAATACCCGCATAGCCTAGAGCCGCGAAGAGACCGAGGACCGACAGCGTCCCCGCAAGGCCGAGCTCCTCCCCCGCGATGGCGAAGATGAAGTCGGTGTGGGGCTCGGGGAGTTCGCCCCACTTCTCCGCGCTCGCGCCCAGGCCGGAGCCGAACCAGCCGCCCGACGCGAGCGCGTAGATGCCGTGGACGGCCTGCCAGCAGCGGTCGCCGGGCCCGGGGTCGGTGGCGCCGAGGCAGGCGAGCCGGTCCATGCGGTGCGGGCTGGTGGCGATGAAGAGCGCGCCCAGCACGGCGGCCGTGGCGAGCACGCCCACGAAGAGGCGGGTGGGGGCGCCGGCCAGCCAGAGCAGGGCGAAGACGATGGCGGTGAGGATCATCACCGTTCCCATGTCGCCGCCGACCATCACCAGGCCGAACACCAGCAGCGCGCCGGGGACCAGGGGGATCAGCAGGTGGCGCCACTGGGTCAGCAGCCGCTTCTCGCCCTTCCTGGCCAGCAGGTCGCCGCCCCACAGCACGAGCGCCAGCTTGGCGAACTCGCTCGGCTGGATCTGGAACGAGCCGCCCACCGCGATCCAGTTGGTGCTGCCGTTGACCTCGACGCCGACGCCGGGGACCTGCACGAGCACCAGCAGGGCGACCGTGCAGGCGAGGAAGGGATAGGTCAGGGCGCGCAGCAGCCGGACGGGGACGCGGGAGGCGATGAAGAGCAGCACGGTGCCGAGCACGGCGGCGAGCAGCTGCTTCCTGAAGTAGAACGTGGCGGGCAGCTCGTGGCGCAGCGCCTGGATCTGGGAGGCGGAGAAGACCATCACGAGGCCGAGCAGGGTGATCAGCAGCCCGGTGCCCATGACGACGTAATAGGCCGTCAGCGGGCGGTCCCACGCGCGGCGCAGCCGGGCCAGCAGCCGGGGGGCGCGCGGCGGACGTGGGCGCGGGCGCCTGCGCGGGGCGTAGACCGCGGCCTCGCCCCGGGGCGCGCGCGGGCGCACGGCGCCCGTGCGGCGCGCGCCGGGGGACGCGGAACGGGCGACGAAGGGCGCGGGGTGCTCAGCCGTCATCGTGGGCCCCTCCTTCGGCCCGCGCCGGCTTCTCCCGCGGGCTACTGCTCGGTTGCGCCCTGACCGTCCGCCAGGGCGTGGACGGCGGCGGCGAAGGCGTCGCCCCGCTCGTTGTAATTCGTGAACATATCCATCGAGGCACAGGCCGGGGCCATCAGGACCGTGTCTCCGGGCCGGGCCAGCCGGGTCGCCTCGTGGACAGCCGCCGCCATCGCCCCAGTGTCCGTCCGGTCGAGGTCGACGACCGGCACATCCGGGGCGTGTCGCGCCAGGGCGTCGGCGATCAGGCCGCGGTCGGCGCCGATGAGGACCACGCCGCGCAGCCGCCCGACGGCGCCGCGCACCAGGTCGTCGAACGTCGCGCCCTTGGCCAGCCCTCCGGCGATCCACACGGTGGACGGGTAGGCGGCGAGGGACGCCTCGGCGGCATGGGTGTTGGTGGCCTTGGAGTCGTCCACATAGGACACCCCCGCCACGTCGGCGACGTGCTCGATGCGGTGCGGATCGGGGGTGAACGCGCGCAGCCCGTCGCGCACGGCCGCGGGCTCCACGCCGTAGGCGCGGGCCAGGGCGGCGGCGGCCAGGGCGTTGGCGATGTTGTGCGGGGCCGGGGGGTTCACGTCGGCGACGGTGGCGAGCTCCTGGGCGCGCTCCCTGCGGTCGGGGATGAACGCCCGGTCGGCCAGGACGCCGTCCACGACGCCGAGTTGGGAGAGCCCGGGCGGGCCGAGGGTGAAGCCGACGGCGCGGCAGCCCTCGACCACGTCCGCCTTGGCGACCAGGTCCTCGGTGGCGGGGTCGGCGACGTTGTAGACGCAGGCGACCCGGTTCCCGGCGTAGACGCGGCCCTTGTCCGCGGCGTACGCGTCCATCGAGCCGTGCCAGTCGAGGTGGTCGGGGGCCAGGTTGAGCACGGCCCCCGAGTGCGGGCGCACGGAGGGCGCCCAGTGCAGCTGGTAGCTGGACAGCTCGACGGCCAGCACGTCGTAGGGCGGGTCGGCCAGGACGACGTCGACGAGCGGGGTGCCGATGTTCCCGACCGCGGCCGTGCGCAGGCCCGCCGCCTGAAGGATGGCGGCGAGCATGCGCACGGTGGTGGTCTTGCCGTTGGTGCCGGTGACGGCGAGCCAGGGCGGGCCCGACGCGCCGCGCAGCCGCCAGGCGATCTCGACGTCGCCGACGACCTCGACGTCGATGGCGGCCGCCGCGGTGAACAGGGGGCTGTCGGGGCGCCAGCCGGGCGACGTGACCACCAGGTCGGTGTCGCCGGGAAGCCGCTCGCCGTCGCCGAGCCAGACGTCGATGCCCTCGGCGCCCAGCTCGGCCGCGCGCGCCCGCTGGCGCTCGCTGTCGCCGCCGTCCACGACGGTGACCCGCGACCCGAGCCGGGCCAGGGCACGGGCCGTGCTGACCCCGCTCACCCCGAGCCCGGCCACGGTCACGCGCAGGCCGTCGAACGTCTCCACCCGCCGTGTCACCAGTCCGCCACCCATGTGCCGTAGAAGATGCCGATGCCGACGATGACGCACATGCCCTGGATGATCCAGAACCGCACGACGACCAGGACCTCGCTCCAGCCCTTGAGCTCGAAGTGGTGCTGGAGCGGCGCCATCTTGAACACGCGCCGCCCGGTCAGCCGGAACGAGCCGACCTGGATGACCACGGACATGGTGATCAGGACGAAGAGGCCGCCGAGCACCGCGATGAGCAGCTCGGTGCGGGAGACGATGGCGAGCCCCGCGAGCGCGCCGCCGAGCGCCAGTGAGCCGGTGTCGCCCATGAAGATCTTGGCCGGTGAGGTGTTCCACCACAGGAAGCCGAAGAGCGCCCCCATCAGCGCGGCGGCCACCACCGCGGCGTCGAGCGGATCGCGTACCTCGTAACAGGAGGCCCCCGCGGTGACCGGGTCGGCGCACGTCTGGCCGTACTGCCAGACGCCGATGAAGACATACGCGCCGAACACCATCACCGAGGCGCCCGTGGCGAGGCCGTCGAGGCCGTCGGTGAGGTTCACGCCGTTGGACATCGCCAGGATCATGAACAGCGCCCACAGCACGAACAGCACGGGGCCGATGGTCCAGGAGAAGTCCTGGGTGAACGACAGGTGCGTGGACGCCGGGGTGAGCCCGCGGGCATCGGCGAAGTTCAGGGACAGGATCGCGAACGTGACGCCCACGATGAACTGCCCCAGCATCTTCGCGCCGGCGCGCAGGCCGAGGCTGCGCCGCCTGACGATCTTGATGTAGTCGTCGAGGAAGCCGACCAGGCCCATGCCCGCCATCAGGAAGAGCACCAGAAGACCCGAGATGCTGGGCTGTTCGCTCGTGATGACCTTGGTGAGGGCGTAGGCGATCAGGGTCGCCAGGATGAACGCGATGCCGCCCATCGTCGGGGTGCCGCGCTTGCTGTGGTGGTCCCTGGGGCCGTCGTCCCTGATGTACTGGCCGTAGCCCTTGCGGGCCAGCAGCTTGATCAGCAGCGGCGTGCCGATCAGGGTCAGGAAGAGTCCGATCGCGCCGGAGAAGAGGATCTGCCTCATCGGGCGGCGACCTCGCCATCGACGCCGTCGCCCGTCAGCCGGATGGCGACTTCCTCCAGGCCCACCGCACGGGACGCCTTGACCAGCACGACATCTCCCGGCCTCAGCTCCCTGCGCAGCAGCTCGACCGCCGCCTGAGCGTCGGACACGTGCACCGACTCCTCACCCCACGAACCCTCGTTCTTGGCGCCCATGTCCAGCCACGCGGCCTCCTGGCCGCCGACGGACACGAGCCTGCTCACGTTGAGCCGGACGACCAGCCGTCCGACGGCGTCGTGCTCGGCCAGCGCGTCCTCCCCGAGCTCGGCCATCGCGCCGAGCACCGCCCACGTGCGCCCGCCCCGTGCCTTCGCGGCGTCGCCCATGGCGACGAGCGCGCGCAGCGCGGCGCGCATCGACTCGGGGTTGGCGTTGTAGGCGTCGTTGACCACGGTGACGCCGTCGGCCCGTTCGGTGACCTCCATCCGCCACTTCGAGAGCGGCGCGGCCTCCGTCAGGGTTTCGGCGATGTCCGCGGCGGACATGCCTACCTCATGCGCAACTGCCGCCGCGGCAAGCGCGTTCGACACATGGTGCTCACCGTACAGGCGCAGGGTCACATCGGCGCACCCGGTGGGGGTGTGCAGCTCGAACGTCGGCCGCCCCTCCGGTGTCAGCCGCACGTGCGCGGCGCGGACGTGCGCGTCGTCGGCCTCGCCGAAGAGCAGCGTCCTCGCGGTGGTGCGGCTCGCCATGGCGCGCACCAGCGGGTCGTCCGCGTTGAGCACGGCGACACCGCCATCCGCGGCCGACGGCAGCGCCTCGACGAGCTCGCCCTTGGCCTGGGCGATGGCCTCTCTCGAGCCGAACTCCCCGATGTGGGCGGAGCCGACGTTGAGGACCACGCCGATGCGCGGCGGGGTGAGCGACGTGAGGTAGCGGATGTGGCCGATGCCGCGGGCGCCCATCTCGAGCACGAGGAAGCGGGTGGCCTCCCCGGCGCGCAGGGCGGTGAGCGGCAGGCCGATCTCGTTGTTCAGGGAGCCGGGCGGCCAGATGGTGGGGGCGGTGCGCTCCAGCAGCTGGGCGATGAGGTCCTTGGTGCTGGTCTTGCCCGCGGAGCCGGTGAGCGCGACGAGGGTGGCGCCCAGGTCCTTGACGGTGTGCCGGGCGAGCGCGCCGAGCGCCGCGGTGACGTCGTCGACGAGCACGGCGGGCACGCCGACGGGGCGGGTGGCGAGCACCACCGCGGCACCGGCGGCGACGGCGGCGACGGCGAAGTCGTGGCCGTCGACGCGTTCGCCCGGCAGCGCGGCGAAGAGTGAGCCGGGCTCGGCCAGCCTGGAGTCGATGACCACGGGCCCGGTGACGCGGGGTGGTGACT
Source organism: Streptomyces radicis (assembly GCF_003626575.1). Lineage (GTDB taxonomy): Bacteria > Actinomycetota > Actinomycetes > Streptomycetales > Streptomycetaceae > Streptomyces > Streptomyces radicis. Next base: position 52,345 of record NZ_RBDY01000019.1, read on the forward strand.
CCGGTATGTCATGCGGCTCTCCCCGCACGACCGTGATGAGCTCAGCAACGGAAAGGGGGATCACTGCAACGGGCCTCGCCTGGCGTCGGGGTGTCTTGGGGCTTGCGAGCCGCGCTCGATGGCCGCGCGCAGCTCCTCTCGGTCGTCGAAGGGCCGGATGACTCCGGCGATGTCCTGGCCACGCTCGTGGCCCTTGCCCGCGACCAGGACGGTGTCGCCCGGCTCGGCGCGGGCGACGGCGGCGGCGATGGCGGCCGCGCGGTCCTCCTCCACCAGCACGGTGCCGCGCTCGTGGGCGGGCACCTCGGCGGCGCCGGCGAGCATCGCGGCCAGGATGGCGAGCGGGTCCTCGGAGCGGGGGTTGTCCGAGGTGAGCACGGCGGTGTCGGCGAGCCGGGCCAGGGCGGCGCCCATGCGGGGGCGCTTGTGCGGGTCGCGGTCGCCGCCGCAGCCGAGCACGGCGTGCAGCCGCCCGCGGGTGACCTTGCGCAGGGCGTAGAGCACGGACTCCACGGCGTCGGGCTTGTGGGCGTAGTCGACCACGGCGAGGAACGGCTGTCCGGCGTCGACCCGTTCGAGCCGCCCTGGGACGCCGGGCACCGCGGCGACGCCGTCGGCGGCGGTCTGCGGGTCGATGCCCGCGACGGCGAGGGCCGCGACGGCGGCGAGGGCGTTGGCGACGTTGAACGGGCCCGGCAGCGGTGCGGTGGCCCTGACGCGGGCGCCCTCGGGGCCGAGGGCGGTGAACGTCGAGCCGAGCGGGCCGATCTCCACGTCGTCGGCGCGCCAGTCGGCGTCGGGGTGGCCCTCGGCGGAGAACGTGGTCACCGGGATCTCGGAGAGCCCGAGCAGCCTGCGGCCGTACTCGTCGTCCAGGTTGACCACGCCGAGCCGCGCGCGGGCGCGGGTGAACAGGCGCGCCTTGGTGAGGAAGTAGTCCTCGATGTCCGGGTGGAAGTCGAGGTGTTCGGCGCTGAGGTTGGTGAAGACGGCGACATCGAACACGCAGCCGTCGACGCGGCCGAGGGCCAGCGCGTGGCTGGAGACCTCCATGGCGACGGAGCGGACGCCGCGTTCGCGCATGACGGCGAAGAGGGCCTGGAGCTCCGTGGCCTCGGGGGTGGTGCGTTCGGACGCGAGGCGCTCGCCCGCGACGCGGGTCTCGACCGTGCCGATGAGGCCGGTCTCCTCGCCGTCCTTGGCCGCGTGGCGCAGGCCGCCCTCGACCAGGTAGGCGGTGGTGGTCTTGCCCGAGGTGCCGGTGATGCCGATCTGGAGCAGGTCGCGCCCCGGCTCGTCGAAGATCGCGGCGGCCAGGCCGCCCATCACGGCGCGCGGCTCGGGCACGGTGAGGACCGGGAGGCCCGTGACCGCGGCGCGCTCGGCGCCGCCGGGGTCGGTGAGCACGGCGACCGCGCCGAGGCTCGCGGCCTGGGCGGAGAAGTCGGCGCCGTGGAAGCGGGCGCCGGGGAGCGCGGCGTAGAGGTCGCCGGGGATGACGGCGCGTGAGTCGTGGGTGATCCCGGTGACGGGCTGCTCGCCGCCCGGGGCCTCGACGGCGCGGGGCTCGGGGATGTCGAGGAGCTCGGCCAGCTCAGCCAGGGGCACGGGCCTCACGTGCGCCGGGCGGCGCGGGGATTGATCAGCGAGTGGCACGGCGGTGAGCGTACCGGGCTGGGGCATGCCGGAGCGAAACGAGGTTGACCCGTCGGTGATGGTTCTCACGTGCCTGTGCTCCGCTCTGTGGTGCCGGGCTGGTGCGGGTGCTGCGGGGTCGTCGGGGCTGCGGGGTGGTCAGGCGTCGGGGTCGAAGGTGACCGGCAGTCCTTCGAACTCCGAGCCGGTGGGCGGGACCTCGAGGGCGGCCAGGGAGAAGCGCATGACCTCGTTGAAGACGGGCCCGCAGACCTCGCTGCCGGTGTAGGGGCCGTCCGTGGGGTTCTGGACGACGCAGTAGACGGTGACGCGGGGGTCGTCGGCGGGGGCGAACCCGGCGAACGACGAGGTGTAGCCGTCGTAGACGCCGGTCTCGGGGTCCACCCGGTTGGCGGTACCGGTCTTTCCCGCGACGCGGTAGCCGGGGATGCGGGCGGCCGAGCCGGTGCCGTCAGGGCTCGCGACCACGGTCTCCAGCATGCGGGTCAGCTCGGTCGCGGTGTCCTGGCCCACCACGCGCTGGCGTTCGGGCTCGGGCGCGGCCCGGTACTCGCCGTCCGGGCCCGTGGTGCCGCGCACGAGGGAGGGCGTGACGCGCTCGCCGCCGTTGGCGAGCGTCGAGTAGACGGACGCGGCCTGCACGGCGTTGACGGACAGGCCCTGGCCGAACGGGATCGTGTACTGCTGTGAGGCGTTCCAGTCCTCGGGGTCGGCGAGGATGCCGGGGGTCTCGCCGGGGAAGCCGAGCCCGGTGGGGCTGCCGAAGCCGAAGGCGCGCAGATAGGAGTGGAGGACCTCGTTGGCCTCGGGCTGGGTGTCGCCCAGCTCCTCGGCGGCGAGGATCGTGCCGATGTTGCTCGACTGGGCCAGGACGCCGGCGAGGGTGAGGTGGAGCGTCTCGTGCTCCACGTGGTCGGCGAAGCTGCGGTCGGCGCGCGGGAGGCGGTTGGGCACGGTGACATGCGTGCCGCTCGTGGCCGCCTCCTCCTCGAGAACGGCGGCCATGGTGATGACCTTGCTGGTGGAGCCGAGCTCGAACGCGTCCTGGAGCGCGGGGTTGCCCAGGCCCTGGCCGTCCACCGCCGACAGGTCGTTGGGGTCGTAGCCGGGGGCGCTCGCCAGGGCGAGCAGCTCGCCCGTGGTGGTGTCCTGGACGACGACATAGCCGCTGTCCGCCGCCGACTCCTCGACCTGGGCCTCGATGGCGTGCTGCGCGGCCCACTGGATGTCGCGGTCGAGGGTCAGCTCGATGTCGGTGCCGGGGACGGCGGGGTTCTCCGTCTCCTCGGCGGTGGGGATGCGGCGGCCGCCCGACTGGGCGTAGGTGATGTCGCCGTCCTCGCCGGAGAGCTGGTCCTCGAGCTGCGCCTCGAGGCCGCCGCCGCCCACGCCCTCGCCGTTGACGAAGCCGAGGACGGCGGCGGCGAGGTCGGCGTTGGGGTAGACGCGCTTGGAGTTCTCCTCGGCGAAGACGCCGGAGAGCACCTGCTCGCCCGTGCCCTTGGCCTCCTGCTCGGCGAGGTTGGCGCGCAGGTCCTGGATCTGCCGCCACACGGCCGGGAGTTGCTCGCGGGCGAGCACGGCGTAGCGCGACTCGGGGTCGTCGAGCAGGTCGGTGAGCTCGGCGGCGTCCCTACCGAGGATCGGGGCGAGCAGCGCGGCGGCGCGCTCGGGGGCGTCGGGGATGCCGGTCTCCTCCTCGGAGAAGAGGAGCGGGTCGGCGGTGATGTCGTAGGCATCCACGGTGGTGGCGAGGGCGGCGCCGTCGCGGTCGGTGATGTCGCCGCGCTCGGCGGACAGCGGGACGGTGACATAGCGGTTGACGGTGGCCTGCTCGGTGTAGGAGGAGGCGCCGACGGCCTGGACCTGGAGCAGCCGCACGGAGAACGCCACCATGATGAGCGTCAGCGCCAGGCCGATCAGGCGCAGCCTGGGGCGTGGGGAGCCCAGGCGCAACGCGGGGCCCTCGGGGCGGGAACGGCGCGGGTGCGGCGGCCTGGGCGCGGTCATGAGGTCTCCCCCGGTCGGGGCGCCCCCGGCGTCGCGGTGGGCGCCTGGGCCGGCGGCGCGGTCACCGTCGGGCTCGGGCTCGGCTGGGTCTCGGCGGCGCCCCCGGGTGCGGACGGGGGCGCGGTGGGCGGCGCGGGCGGCCCCGGGGGCGCGGGGACGGCGGGGGCGAGGCCGCCGGACTGCGGGGCGATCTCCGGGCGTTCCTCCGAACCGTCCGCCGGATCCTCGCCGTTGGCCGCGTCGTCGCCCTCGGCCTCGTCGTCGGGCTCGGGCGTGGGCTCGGGGGCGGGCTCGGGGGCGGGCTCGGCCTCGCCGAGGACGGTGCCGTCGGGGCCGATGAACGCGGGCGGCCCCGCCGGGACGAGGCCCAGCTCGCGGGCCCGCTCGGCCAGGGCGTCGGGGGCCGCGTACCCGTCCACCTCGGCCTGGAGCTCCTGTCCCTCGTCGGTCAGCTCGCGGGTCTCCCTGCGCAGCTCGCTCAGCTCGAACGAGCCCTGGTTGAGCGAGGCGTTGAGGAACAGCAGGGCGATCATGCCGAGGCCGAGCAGCCCCACGACGAGCAGGACGAACGGGGCGCGGGCGGCGGACGAGGAACGCGTGGGCACCAGCCCGGCGAGGCGGGTCAGCCGCGTCTGGGGCCCGGGGCCTCGGGAACGGCTCATCTGACGGCCTCCCTGACGCGTTCGGCGGCGCGCAGGCGGGCGGGGGCGGCGCGGCTGTTCTCGGCGAGCTCCTCCTCGCCCGGCTGCTCGGCGCCGCGGGTCAGCAGGCGCAGGCGCGGCTGGTACTGCTCGGGGATGACGGGCAGGCCGGGCGGGGCCGTCGACCCGGCGCCCTCGGCCAGGGCCCGCTTGACCAGCCGGTCCTCGAGCGAGTGGTACGACAGGACCGCGACGCGGCCGCCCACGGCGAGGGCGCCGATGGCGGCGGGCAGGGCGCGTTCGAGCACGCGCAGCTCGCCGTTGACCTCGATGCGCAGGGCCTGGAAGGTGCGCTTGGCGGGGTTGCCGCCGGTGCGCTTGGCGGCCTGCGGCAGGGCGTCGCGGATGAGGGTGACGAGCCTGGCGGTCGAGGTCAGCGGCTCGCGGCGGCGCTCCTTGGCGATGGCGTCGACGATGCGGCGGGCGTTGCGCTCCTCGCCGTAGGCGCGCAGGACGCGGACCAACTCGCCCGGGGGGTAGGTGTTCAGGACGTCGGCTGCGCTCGGGCCCTTGGACTGGTCCATCCGCATGTCGAGGGGGGCGTCGCGGGCGTAGGCGAAGCCGCGGTCGGCCTCGTCGAGCTGCATGGACGAGACGCCGAGGTCGAAGAGCACGGCGGCCACTCGGGTGATGCCGAGGCGCGCGAGGACGTCGGGGAGCTCGTCGTAGACGGCGTGCACGAGGGTGGCGCGGTCGCCGTGCGGGGCGAGGCGCTCGCCGGCCAGCCGCAGCGCCTCGGGGTCGCGGTCGAGGGCGACGAGGCGGGCCTCGGGGAACGCGGTGAGCAGCGCCTCGCTGTGCCCGCCGAGGCCGAGGGTGCAATCGACCGCCACCGCCCCTGGGGCACGCAGCGCCGGGCCGAGCAGCTCGAGGCAGCGCCTGAGCATGACGGGGCGGTGCCGGGCCTCCGGCGGCCGGTCGTTGCTGGTCGTCATGTGCCTTCCGGGGGGAGGTGAGACAGGTGACGGGCGAATGACGGGCGGAAACAGTGGCCTGGTGCACGCCTCCCGGTGCGCGTCACACTAGCCCACCGGTTTCCGCGGTCACCGGACCGACCCCAGGATGCGCCAGGAAGCTGTGACCCGCATCACTCGTCCCGGCGAGACGCCTCGCTGGCGCTCGTATTACCGTCACAGATATGACGCAGACGGTCACCGATGAGCTTCTCCGGGCCAACGAACGCTACGCCGAGGCGTTCACCGACCCCGGAATGGACGCCAGACCAGTGCGCAAGGTGGCGATCGTCGCCTGCATGGACGCCCGTCTCGACCTGCACGAGGCCCTGGGCCTCGAGCTGGGCGACTGCCACACCATCAGGAACGCCGGTGGTGTGGTCACCGACGACGTGATCCGTTCCCTGACCATCAGTCAACGGCTCCTCCAGACCCGCGCCGTGGTACTCATCCACCACACGGGGTGCGGGCTGCACGGCCTGAGCGAGGACTTCAGGCACGAGATCGAGCTCGAGGTCGGTCAGCGGCCGAACTGGGCGCTGGAATCGTTCCGCGACCTCGACCAGGACGTGCGCCAGTCGATGGCCCGCGTGCGCACCTCCCCTTTTCTCCCGCACACTGATGACGTACGCGGCTTTGTGTTCGACGTGACGACCGGGCTGCTGCGGGAGGTCGACCCCGCGGGCACGCCGGGCCGGTGACGGGCGGCCCCCGCAGTGTGAAGAATGCTGCGGGGAGGCAACCGTCCGGTTCGGAATCGGTGTCCGGTTGATCGACACGGCCCGGCGGCACGTCGGGCCTGGCATGGCAAATGGGGCCGAGGAGGGCCGGGTGACGACCTATGAGGAGCAGACCAACCTCACCGATCTGAGCGCCACGGCGGAGCAGGTGCGCCGCGCGGTGGAGAGCGTGATCGAGGGGAAGCCGGAGGTCGTACGGCTCTCGCTGACGGTGCTGCTCGCCGGGGGGCACCTGCTGCTCGAGGACGTGCCGGGCGTCGGCAAGACGATGCTGGCCAAGGCGCTGGCGAAGTCGATCGACTGCTCGGTGCAGCGCATCCAGTTCACGCCGGATCTGCTGCCCACCGACATCACCGGGGTCAGCGTCTACGACCAGCAGCGCAAGGAGTTCGAGTTCAAGCCGGGGGCAGTGTTCGCGCAGATCGTCATCGGCGACGAGATCAACCGCGCCTCGCCCAAGACGCAGTCGGCGCTGCTCGAGTCGATGGAGGAGCGCCAGGTCACGGCGGACGGGCGCACCTACGAGCTGCCGCGCCCCTTCATGGTGATCGCGACGCAGAACCCCGTGGAGATGGAGGGGACGTATCCGCTGCCCGAGGCGCAGCGGGACCGTTTCATGGCGCGGGTCTCGGTCGGCTATCCGAGCGCCGAGGCCGAGCTGCGGATGCTGGAGTCGCACGGGGGCGTCTCGCCGCTGGCGTCGCTGCGGCCCGCGGCGCACGCGAGCGACGTGATCAAGCTGATCGAGGCCGTGCGCGAGGTGCACGTGTCGGACGCGGTGCGGCGTTACGCCGTCGATCTCACCGCGGCCACCCGCGGCCACCCCGAGCTGCGGCTCGGGGCGTCGCCGCGCGCGACGCTCCACCTGGTGCGGGCGGCCAAGGCCGCGGCGGCGCTCGCCGGGCGCGGCTTCGTGCTGCCCGACGACATCCAGCAGCTCGCGGTGCCCGTGCTGGCCCACCGGCTGCTGCCGAGCGCGCAGGCCCAGCTGAACCGGCACACCACCGAGCAGTTCGTGACCGACATCGTGCGGCGGACCTCCGTGCCCGACCCCTACGCCGCCCAGCGCCTGCGGGGCTACTGATGGCCGAGCACCGGCCGCCCGCGGGAGCGGAGGACGACCGGGGGCCGCTGCGGGCGGCGTTCGCCGGGCTGACCACGCGCGGCCGGTCGTTCCTCGCGGCCGGGGGCGCGGCGGCGGCGTGCGCGTATCTGCTGGGGCAGCCCGACCTGCTGCGCGTGGGGATGCTGCTCGCCGCGCTGCCCGTGCTCTGCGTGCTGGTGCTGCACGGCACCCGCAGCCGGGTGGCGGCGGCGCGGCGCCTGTCGCCCGCCCGGGTGGGCGCGGGCAGCGAGGCGCGGGTGCACCTGCGCGTGGAGAACGTCGCGCGCGTGCCCAGCGGGCTGCTGCTGCTCCAGGACCGGGTGCCCTATGTGCTGGGGCCGAGGCCGCGGTTCGTGCTCGACCGCATCGAGCCCGGCGGGCGGCGCGAGGTGACGTACCGGATCCGCTCGGACCTGCGGGGGCGCTACCCGCTCGGGCCCCTGCAACTGCGGCTCGCCGACCCGTTCGGGATGGTGGAGCTGAGCCGGTCGTTCAACGCGTACGACGTGATGACCGTGCTGCCGCGGATCGAGTCGCTGCCGCCGGTGCGGCTCGGCGGCGACGCGGGCGGGCACGGGGACGGCAGGCAGCGCGTCATCGCGGTGGCGGGCGACGACGACATCATCCCGCGCGACTACCGGCACGGCGACGACCTGCGGCGCGTGCACTGGCGCTCGACGGCGCACCGGGGCGCGCTCATGGTGCGGCGCGAGGAGCAGCCGCTCCAGGCGCGGTGCACCGTGCTGCTCGACACGCGGCGGCGGGCCTATGCGGGCGGCGGGCCCGAATCGGCGTTCGAACGAGCGGTGTCGGGGGCCGCCTCGGTCGTGAGCCACCTGGTGGCGCTGGGGTACGGCGCGCAGCTCGTGACCGACACCGGTCTCGCGATGCCGGGCCCCGACACCAGCACGGCCGACACCACCGAGGTCACCGGGCTGATCATGGACGCGCTCGCGGTGGTCGACCACTCGGCCAACGACGGGCTCGACGGGGCGCTCGGGGGCGCGCGGGGCGGCGACACCGGGCTGCTGATCGCGTTCATCGGCGCCGTGGACGACGAGCAGATCGCCGTGCTCGGGCGGCTGAGGCAGCGGGCCACCGGCGCGGTCGCGCTGCTCGCGGCCGGTCAGTGGGACCCTGCGTACGAGGCGGACCGGCTGCGGGCGTTGGGACAGGCGGGGTGGACGGCGCTCGCGCTCCACCAGGGCGTGCCGCTCGGGCGGCTGTGGCAGCAGGCCGCGCTCGAGCTCGCGGGCGCGGGCCGGGGCGTGACCGGGCCGCGATGAGCCGCGGGTGCCCGATGAGCCGGAGGGATGGAACGGGCGGATGAACGGCCGGATGGACAGCAGGATACGGATGGCCTGTGCGGCGTGGGTCGCCACGCTCGCCGCGGCGTGCGCGCTGCTGCCGCTGATCGACGGCTCGGACTGGATGGTCCAGGTCGCGATCCTCTCGGCCACCCAGACGGGCATCGGGGTCCTGATGCGCTGGCGTGGCATGGCCATGCCGCTGACCGTCGCGGTGCAGGCGCTGGCGTCGCTGCTCATGCTGACCGTGGTCTCGGCGGCGGAGTACGCGGTCGGCGGGCTGCTGCCGGGGCCCGCGGCGTTCGACCGGTTCGGGCGGCTGCTCTCCGCGGGGGCCGAGGACATCGGCCGGTATGTGGTGCCCGCGCCCGCGACCGAGGGCATCAGGCTCATGGTGTTCGGCGGGGTGCTGCTGATCGGGCTGCTCGTGGACGTCCTCGCGGTGCCCATGCGCAGCGCGGCGGCGGCCGGGCTGCCGCTGCTCGCGCTGTACTCGGTGGCCGCGGGCGTCGCCCAGGACGCGTCGAGCTGGCCGTACTTCGTGACCGCGGCGGCCGGGTACCTGGTGCTGCTGCTCGCGGAGGGGCGTGAACGGCTCGGCACCTGGGGGAGGTTCTTCGGCGGGCCAGGACATGGGCGGCCGATGGGTCCGCGGGACACCGTGCTCGGCGCGGGGCCGAGGGCGCGCGCCGGGCGGCGCATCGGCGCGGTGAGCCTGGGCGTCGCCGCGCTCGCGCCCGCGCTGCTGCCGTCGCTCGGCGGCGGGCTGCTCGACCTCGACGGCGAGGGCGGCACCGGGGGCGGGGGCGGCTCGGTCTCGTCGGTGAACCCCGTGGTCGCGCTCCAGGACCAGCTCAACCAGCCCGCGGACCGCGAGATCCTGCGGTACAGGACCAACAGCCCGTCGCCCGACGAGATGTATCTGCGGCTGGTCGCGCTCGACGACTTCACGGGCGAGGAGTGGCTCTCCTCGCGCTGGCACACCCCGGTGCCCGGCGGGCCATGGGGCGTGAACGGGCTCGGCCCCGACGTCGAGACGTCGCAGGTGACCACGTCGATCGCGGCGTCGGAGAGCTACGCCCAGTCGTCGCTGCCGGTGCCGTATCCGGCGGAGTGGATCGAGACCACGGGCGGCTGGTCGTTCGACTCCGGCTCCCAGACGCTCGTGTCGAACGACTCGGGGCTGTCCGCGAGCGGGCGCGACTACGAGGTCAACCACCTGCTCGTCGAGCCCACCGCCGACCAGCTGGCCAGGGCCCCGCGGCCGCGCACCGACATCGCGCAGCACTACACGCGGGTCCCCGACAACCTGCCGCCCGAGGTCAGGGAGACCGCGCTCGAGGTCACCGGGGACGCCCGCAACGACCACGCGCGGGCGGTGGCGTTGCAGGAGTGGTTCACGGGCTCGGGCGGGTTCGCCTACGACACCGAGGTGGAGTCGGGCAGCGGCACCGAGGCGATCGTCAACTTCCTGGAGCAGAGGGAAGGATTCTGCGTCCACTTCGCCTTCACCATGGCGGCCATGGCGCGGACGCTCGACATTCCCGCGCAGGTCGCGGTCGGGTTCACGCCGGGGACCCGGATGCCGGGCGGCACCTACTCGGTGGGCATCCACAACGCGCACGCGTGGCCCGAGCTGTACTTCGAGGGCATCGGCTGGGTCAGGTTCGAGCCGACGCCCGGCCAGGGGAACGCGCCCGACCACACCCGGCCCGACTACGCCGCGCCCGACCAGGACGGCCCGTCGGATCCCGAGGTGCCCGAGCCCGAGCCCTCGGAGGCCGAGCCCACGCCGACGCCGACCGCGCCCGACCGCTGCGACCCCGCCGTGGACGGCGCGTGCGGGCCCCAGGAGCCGATCACGCTGGACAGCGAGGACCAGGCCGGGCTGCCCGGGTGGTGGGCCGCGCTGTGGCTCGGCGGCGGCGGCCTGGTGCTCGCGCTGCTCGGCGGGCCGCTGCTGTGGCGGACCAGGGCCAGGGCCGGGCGGCTCGCGCAGGGCGCCGGGTCGCTGGCGGCCTGGCGGGAGCTGAAGGACACCGCGTGGGATCACGGCGTGCCGCCGCAGAGCTGGGAGACGCCCCGGCAGGCGGGCGAGCGGCTGGTGCGGGTCACCGGGCTCGACGAGGAGGCCGCGGCGGCCGTGCTGCGGGTGGCCACGGCCGTGGAGGAGGAGCTGTACGCCCCGCCGGGCGCGCGGCGCGAGGAACGCGGGCTCGCCCATGACGTGCGCACCGCGACGGCGGGCCTGCGCGCCGGGGCGAGCCGGGCCGAACGGTGGCGGGCAGTCCTTCTGCCGCGTTCCGCCATATGGGTGACACGACTGCTCGCCGAGCGGCGGGCCGCCCTCGTCGGACGCCTGCGGGCCAGGTCGGGGCGGATCACGGCCAGGTTCGCGCGCCGCCGGGCCTGAGGGCGGCGGCCTCGGGGCCCCTCGCGGGGCTCTGCGGGCGCCCGGGGCGCCTGGGGCGGGGCTGTCCCGTGAGGGGCCCCGCGCGGCCCCTGGAGCGCCCATGGCGCGACCGGGGCGACCGGGGCCGCGACCCGGCCGCGAACGGCATGCAGAAGGGCCGCCCGGCACCTGCCGGGCGGCCCTCAACGCTTCTCGTCGGCCTCAGTCGTCGCGCGCGTCGCGGCGTCGCTGCCAGCGCTGCTCGATCCTGTTCATCATGGAACGGCGCTGCTTCTGGCCGCGCTGCCTGCCACCCGAGCCCTCGCCGCGCGCCTGCCCCTCGCCCGCCGGAGGCGACTTGCGCCAGCCGGTCACGGCGACGACGGCACAACCGAGCATCACGAGGAAGCCCACCACGCTGAGGGCGATGAACTGGGCGACCATGCCTCCCATGAGGAGGCCGATCCCCACAAGGAAACCGGCAATCGCTTGGTAAACCCGCTTGCGGGTGTACGTGCGCAGCTCGTTTCCCTCAAGCGCTGTCGCGAATTTGGGATCTTCGGCGTACAGCGCTCGCTCCATTTGTTCGAGCATGCGCTGCTCGTGGTCCGAGAGCGGCACGGAGTCCTCCTACTCGTCGGTCGCGGTGGCGACCCGATCCGACTCTTCCAAGGATAGGCAGGGAAGTCTCCCTGTGAAACCCACCCCTGTACGCCAATTTCGCCCACCACACCCGGCACGCCAAGCTCCGCGGGGTTGGGAATGTCCTTCCCTCGCGAACCTCGGATCATGCCCAGCTGGTCCCTCACGATGATACGAGGAACTGGACTACAGTTCGCCCGGAAGCTCGGCGAGCATATGCAGCTGTCCGGCGATCGCCCGGAACGCCGGCTGACGGGCCGCTTCCGCTTCGAGCCTGGTCAGGGCGGCGAGGGCGGCGGGCTCCGTGTCCACGAGCGAGCCCGGCACCAGATCGGCGAAGACACGGATGCCGTGCGCCTCCCCCGGCACCAGGCCCGCCTCGCTCACCAGCGACGTCAGCCCCTCCACGGTGAAACGGTGCGGCACCGGGTCAGCCTCGCCCCAGCGCCCCGCCGGGTCGGCGAGCGCCCTGCGGGCCTCGGAGAACCGCCCGGCCAGCGCCCGCGAGAGCACCGCGCCGCCGACTCCCGCCACCAGCAGGCTCACCGTGCCGCCGCTCCCGCGCAGCGCGCCGACCACCGAGGCCAGCGCGGCGGCGGGCTCCTCCACATACTCGAGCACGCCGTGGCACAGCACCACGTCGAACGCGTCGCGCCCGGCGACGCTCAGCAGGTCCTGGGTGTCCCCCTGGACGCCGCGGACCCTGCCGCCCTCCGCCGAGTCCCATGAGACGCCCTCCTCGGCCGCCCTGCGCCCGAGCGCGAACAGCGCGTCGGGGCTGGGGTCGACCACGGTGACCCGGTGGCCGAGCCCGGCCAGGGGAACGGCGAAGCTGCCGCTGCCGCCCCCGGTGTCGAGGACGTCGAGCACCGGCCGCCCCGCGGCCTCGGCGCGCCGCGCGACCGCCCGCCGCAGCACCTCCCAGGCCACCCCCGCGCGCAGCGCGGCGTGCGGTCCCGGCACGGGGCCGCCCGGGGCGCTGACCCTCGACTCTGACGGCATGGTGGTGGTGCTCCTCGGTGTGGCCTGACGGGGGCCTCACCACCCTACTTGCCGCCCCGCTCCCCCTGCCCGCCCCGCTCGCGGTCGGCGCGCAGCATCGGCTGGCGCACCAGCTTCTCCTCCACCAGGCGCACGAAGAACCCGGCGGCCCGCGCCAGCTCGTCGGCGTCGGCCCGGGAGACAACCCCCCTGATCCCGGCGTCTATGCGGGCCCGCCGCTCCGCGCTCGCGGCGAACAGCACGCCCCACTCGGCCAGCTCGGGGGCTATCTCCGGCAGCACCTCCCACACGCCACGGATCCGGCGCCGCCCGCGGGCCGTCGGCTCGGGGCGGCCCCTGACGGCGAGCACGGCCGCGGCCGCGCGCAGCGCGGCGAGGTGGGCGGTCACATAGGACTCGCCGGGGTCGGTGAGCGCGGCCGCCTCGTCGAGGCCGCGCTCCGCCTTGGCGAGCAGGTCGAGCGCGGCCGGCGGCGCGGGAGCCCGGCGCGGCACAGGGTGCACATCGGTCGGGAGTCCGTTCATGACGAGCCTCCAGTCAGTCGTCACTCGCGTCGTACAGCGTCGTGTGCGGAAGCCAGCGTGTGCTGATTCCGCGCGGATTGCGCATCTGTGCACATGGTGACCCATGGCACTGACAATCCGTCGGGAGTGGCCTTGACGTGGGAAGGCCGGGACCGGTCGCCGAGCAGTGGTGCCCGGGGCGCGCGTGGCACGCGACGCTCGCCGAACTGCGCGGGCTCGTCCCGCGGGTGGTGGAGGAGGTGCTCGAAGAGGGCGTGGCCTCACGGGAGTCGGCGCCGGGCATCGACGTCGGGCTGACCGCGGGGACGCTGGTCGGGATGGTCGTCGTCGGGCCGCTGGAGTGGCGGACGTTCCCCGCGGGGCGCTCGATCGACGACGTGCGGGCGGCGTTCTCGCCGCTGCTGCGCGGCCGGATCACCGGGGGCGGAGGGCCATGACGGAACGCCCTCCGCTCCCCGGTGAGTTCCCCCACCCCGGGTATGGCCGAGCCCCTGTACCCTCCGCCGCCCCGTGTCGGCGGTCCGGCCCACGGGCCCTGCCGCGCCTCACTCTTCCGTGACGCGCGGCAGCTTCCCTCCGTCGTGCTACTCAGGGGGTACTCAACCGGGTACTCAGGTGCCCCGGCGCACGCACGCCCAACGCACGCCGAACGGCGGCCGGTCGGGGCCGAGGGGGGAGAGACGACGGACGCGGCCGGTCAGTACCGCTGGTCGTCGGAGTAGTAGTAGCCCTGGCCCGCCGATGGGCCGTACGCGTCGTGTCCCGGGTAGTCCTGGGCCTGCGGCTGCTGCGGCGGCTGCTGCTGCGGCTGTTGGGGGTAGCCATAGCCGGGGTCGGGCAGGTCGGGGACGGGGCTCTCGCGCTGCTGCGGCACCCACACGCCGCCGGGCGGCGTCTCCTGGTAGTAGGTGTCGGACGCGGCGGGCCAGGGCGCGCCCGCGTGCTCGTCGGCGGGGGCCGGGGACCCGGAGTAGTCGGCCGCGTAGTCCGCGGCGTAGGTGGCGGCGTACTGCTGGTGCTCGGGGGCGTACGGCTCGGCGCCGTAGTCCTGCCGCGGGGTGCCCCAGGCCGGGGTCTCCGCGGGGTAGTCGCCCTGGTAACTCCCGTAGCCCGCCGCCGTGGTGGCGTAGGGGTCCGGGTAGACGTCCCCGGTGTCCCGCGCCTGGTCCCCGTATATCTCGCCGCCGTCACCCGCGTACGCGGCGAAGCCATCGGCGGGCGTCTCGTCCGGCATGGGCGGGACGCCCGGCGCCTCGGGGACGACCCCGGGGGCGTCCGGCGGCGGCGGGGGAACGTCCGCCTCGTCGACCGCCTCGTCGACCGATCCGTCGGAAACGGCGGGCAACGGCCGTACGCCGCCCGCCCCTTCACGCCTGCGCCTGCTGGTGCCCGGCTTGCCGCCGAGCGCCCAGCCGGTCGAGAAGCCGCGGCGGAACGAGAGGGTGACAAACGTCTGGCCCGTGGCGAACGCGACCGCGCCCACCGCGATCAGCGGCACATGGGACAGGACGACGCCGATCACGACGCCGAGGAACCCGCAGAACGCCACGAGCCGCCAGCGCAGCCGCGCCTTGTACTGGAGCAGGACCTCTCCGAGCAGCCACAGGGCCACGATGCCAAAAGCGATGTAGAGGACCGTCCAGCCCATTACGCCCCTCTCCAGTGACCTAAGTCCGCTGGTGCAGACCCAGATTCTTGTAGACCTCCAGCGTCGCCGTGGAGTGCACCGATGTGTTCAGGGTGATGAAGTGGAGCCCTGGGATGTCCTCCTCCATCAGCCTCGCACACAACTCCGTGGCGAAATCGATCCCGACCGAGCGTACAGCCATCGGGTCGTCTTTGACCGCGAGGATGCGCCTTTCCAGCTCGGGCGGGAACGCCGCGTTGCTGAGCTGGGTGAAGCGCTCGATCTGCCGGACGCTGGTGATCGGCATCACCTCGGGGATGATGGGCGTCGCACAGCCCGCGGCGGCCACGCGGTCGCGCAACCGCAGGTAGTCCTCGGGGTAGAAGAACATCTGGGTGATCGCGTAGTCCGCGCCCGCGCGGCACTTGGCGACGAAGTGCCGGATGTCGGTCTCCCAGTCGGCGGACCTGGGGTGCATCTCGGGGAACGCCGCGACGCCCACGCAGAAGTCGCCCGACTCCTTGATGAGGCGGACCAACTCGGCGGCGTAGGTGATCCCCTCGGGGTGCCGCGTCCACTCCCCCATCGGGTCGCCCGGCGGGTCGCCGCGCAGCGCCAGCATGTTCCTGATGCCCGCGCCCGCGTACTGGCCCACGATGTTCCGGAGCTCGGCCACCGAGTGGTTGACCGCGGTGAGGTGGGCGACGGGCGTCAGCGTGGTCTCGGTGGCGATCCGCTCGGTGGCCCGCACGGTCCGCTCGCGGGACGAGCCGCCCGCGCCATAGGTCACGGAGACGAACGTCGGGCCCACCGCCTCCACCCTGCGGATGGCGCTCCACAGGGTGCGTTCGCCCTTCTCGGTCTTCGGCGGGCTGAACTCGAAGGAGTAGGAGCGCTCCCCCGCCGCGAGCAGGTCGCGCACGGTCGGCGCGCGCCCGGTCATCCTGCTGGCAATGCCTAGGGCCATGTGACGAAGGCTACCCGGAACGGGCGAACGCGCCCGGTCAGCGTCCGGGGAGCGGACGCTCGCGCAGCCGCCGCGCCAGGGCGGCCGCCGCGTCGGCCGGATCGTCCGCCTCGGTGACGGCGCGGACCACCACGACCCGGCGGGCGCCCGCGTCGAGCACCGCGTCCAGGGTCCCCGCGTCGATGCCGCCGATGGCGAACCACGGGCGGTCACCCGCGGTGGCCGCGGCGTGGCGCACCAGGGGGAGCCCGGGGGCGTGGCGGCCCGGCTTGGTCGGGGTGGGCCAGCAGGGGCCCGTGCAGAAGTAGTCCACGCGGGGGTCGGCGACGGCGGCGGCCACCTCGGCCTCCGCGTGCGTGGAGCGCCCGATCAGCACGTCGTCGCCGAGGATGGCCCTGGCGGCGGCCACCGGCAGGTCCCCCTGGCCCAGGTGCAGGATGTCGGGCCCGGCCGCGTGCGCCACGTCCGCCCGGTCGTTGACCGCGAGGAGCCGGCCGTGCCGCCGACAGGCGTCGGCGAACACGGCCAGGTGCTCCAACTCCTCGGCCGCCTCGAGCGTCTTGTCGCGCAGCTGCACGATGTCCACGCCCGCGGCGAGCACCGCGTCGAGGAACCCCGGCAGATCGCCCTGCCGCTTTCTGGCGTCCGTGCACAGATAGAGCCGGGCGTCGGCGAGCCGCATGGGTCCCCCCTGGCGTTCAGATCGTGACGTTCAGGTCACACGGCGTTCAGGTCACACGGCGAGCGCCTGGGCGCGGCGCTTCACCTCCGTGCCCCGATTCTCGCGCAGCGCGTCGGCGGGCGTGCCGGGGAGGCTGTCGTCGGGCGTGAAGAGCCACTCCAGCATCTCCTCGTCCGTGAAGCCGTCGTCGCGCAGCAGCGTCAGGGTGCCGGCCAGGCCCTTGACGATCTTGCCGCCGCCCACGAAGGCGGCGGGCACCTGGAGGACACGATTCTCGCCCCTGCGCACGGCGATGAGCTGGCCCTCCTTGACCAGCTGCCGGACCCGGGTCACCTCGACGCCGAGCTCATCGGCGACATCGGGAACGGTGAGCCAGGCGGGGACGAGAGCGTCGGTCTTCGCATCAATCTCGGTCACACGTCCAGCCTGCCACCTTCCACCGACAGCCGTCAGCGGGCGGCGGCCTTGAGTGGTACGGACGGGTCGGCGGCCCGCCCCGGGTCGAGCGCGGCGCCGCGTTCCAGCAGGCGGCGGCCCTGGGACAGGTCGCGGGGGCGGTCAACGGCGAGGAACGCCTTCAGCGCCCCGCCCTCGCCGAGCCACAGGGCCGTCCACCCCGGGTCCCCGGGGTCGCCGCGCCACAGCAGGGCGTCGGACGGGCCGCGCAGGCCCGCGTGGGCCACGTACCGGCCGAACTGCTCCGACCAGAAGTACGGCACCGGGTCGTGGACGGCCTCGTCGCCCAGGATCCCGGCGGCCACGGTGGCGGGCCCGGTCATGGCGTTGTCCCAGTGGTGGATCAGCAGCCGCCTGCCGCCGTAGCGGGCGGCGGGGTAGGACGCGCAGTCGCCGACCGCCCACACACCGGGCGCCGAGGCGCGCAGGGCGGCGTCGGCCGCGACCGAGCCGTCGGCGGCCAGCGCGACGCCCGAGCCCGCGAGCCAGCCGGTGGCCGGGCGCGAGCCGACCCCGACCAGCACGGCGTCCGCGCCGACCACGGTGCCGTCGGCCAGCTCGACCTCGCCCTCCCTGACCGCGGTCACGGGCGAGCCGGTGCGCAGCTCGGCGCCCGCGTCGGCGTACCAGCGGCGCATCGGCGCGGTCACCTCGGCGGGCAGCGCGCCCGCGAGCGGCTGGTGACCCGCCTCGACCACGGTCACCCGGCAGCCCGAGGCGCGCGCCGCGGTGGCCACCTCGGCGCCGATCCAGCCCGCGCCCACCGCGACCACGCTGCCGCCCGCGGCGAGGACGGGCCTCAGGCGGCGCGCGTCGTCGAGGGTGCGCAGGGTGTGCACCCGCGCGAGCTCCCCGGTGCCTGGCAACGTGACGGGCCCGGCGCCCGTGGCGAGCACCAGGTGGTCGTACGGCACCGGGCCCGCGTCGGTCTCGAGCACCCGGGCGTCCACGCGCAGGCCCGTGGCGGTGCGGCCGAGCGCGAGCTCGACGCCGAGGGCCGCGAAGTCCACGTCGAGATCGGCGCGTTCGGCCGTGCCGAGCAGCAGCTCCTTGGACAGCGGGGGGCGGTCGTAGGGCGGATGGGTCTCCGCCCCGACGAGCGTGACCGGGCCCGCCCAGCCGCGCTCCCTCAGCCGGGCCGCGGTGTGCGCCCCCGCGAGACCCGCTCCCACCACGACCACACCGGACTCACTCACGCGCCCCAGCGTACGAGGGTATAAAGGCGGGGTGACTCCGGAGCCCTCCTCGCCCTCCAGGCCCGTCACCCTGGAGGACGTGGCCCGTGTCGCCGGGGTGTCCCGCGCCACCGTGTCACGCGTGATCAACGGCGAGGCCACCGTCGACCCCAGGCTGCGCAAGCTGGTCGAGGGGGCCATCGCGCGGACCCGCTACGTGCCCAACCGCGCGGCGCGTTCGCTGGTGACGCGGCGCACCGACTCGGTGGCGCTGGTCGTCTCGGAGCGGGAACAGCGCGATGTGACGGGCCCGTTCGTGGGCCGGATCTTCTCCGACCCCTACTTCGGGCGCGTGGTCGGCGGGCTGCTCGAGGTGGCCAGGCCGCGCGGGGTGCAGATGGTGCTGCTCCTCGCGGACGACGAGCCCTCGCGCACCCAGCTGCTCGGCTATCTCCAGCAGGGGCACGTGGACGGCGTGGTGCTGATCTCCTCGCACGCCGACGACCCGCTGCCCGGGCTGCTCGCGCGGACGGCGCTGCCCGCGGTGCTCGCGGGGCGGCCCGCGACGCCGCTCTCGCTGACCTCGGTGGACGCCGACCAGCGGGCGGGCGCGCGGCTCGCGGCCGAGCACCTGGCGGCGACCGGGCGGCGGCGCGTCGCGGCGATCGCGGGGCCGCAGGACATGACGGCGGCGCGCGAGCGGCTCGCGGGGTTCCTGGCGGCGGCCGAGGAGCGCGGCCTGGCCGATGTGGTGTGGACCGAGGGGGACTTCACCCAGGCGAGCGGCACGTCGGGGATGCAGCGGCTGCTCGAGCTGCGGCCCGATCTCGACGCGGTGTTCGTCGCCTCCGACCTGATGGCGCTCGGCGCGGTGGCGGCGCTGCACCGGCAGGGCAGGCGGGTGCCCGACGACGTGGCCGTGGTGGGCTTCGACGACAGCAGCTCGGCGCTCGCGTGCGACCCGCCGCTCACGACGGTCAGGCAGCCGGTGGAGGAGATGGCCGCGGAGATGGCCAGGCTGCTGCTGCGCCAGATCGACACGGGGGAACGGCCGCTGCCCTCGGTCGTGTTCCACCCCGAGCTGGTGATCCGGCAGAGCGGCTGAACGTCCCAGGCGCGCGCTCCGGCGCGCGGCGGCGGCCGTCGGCGCCCGGGGAAGGGACGAACGCCGACGGCCACTTACCGGTGGCCGTTCACCGGTGGCCGTTCACTGATAGACGGTCACTGATAGACGCTCACTGGTAGACGCGGACGTAGTCCACCCGCATCCGCTGGGGGAAGACCGTGGAGCCGTCGGGCGGCCCCGGCCAGTCGCCGCCCACCGCGGTGTTCAGGATGAGGAAGAAGTCATGATCGAAGACCCAGGGCCCGACCGTCCTCTCCAGCTCCGCGCGGTCGACGGTGTGCACGACGTTGTCGTCCACGGTGAACACCATGCCCCGGCTGTCCCACTCCACCGCGTACACGTGGTAGTCGGCCGAGGCGGGGGCGGGCAGCTCGTACGAGTCGCCGTAGCCGCCACCGCCGTTGTACGCGGGGGCGTGCAGCGTGGAGTGCACGGTGTTGGGCTCGTGGCCCACGTGCTCCATGATGTCGATCTCACCGGTGTAGGGCCACGGGCGGCCCTCCGAGTAGAAGTCGGAGCCGAGCATCCAGAACGCCGGCCACATGCCGCGCGTGCTGGCCACCTGGATCCTGGCCTCGACGCGGCCGTAGGTGAAGTCGAACTTCCCGTAGGTGTTGATCCGGCCCGAGGTGTACTGGCACGTCGTGGAGCCGCTCAGCGGGTCGACCGGGCAGCTGGAGCCCGGGGTCTCCTGGCGGCGCGACTCGATGACGAGGGAGCCGTTGCCGTCCAGCGTGGTGTTCTGCCCGTCGGTGTAGATCTGGAGCTCGTTGTTGCGCCCGTTGCCCGGGTCCTGGCTCCACTTGGCCGGGTCGGGGGTCGCGCCCGCGGGCCCGTCGAACTCGTCGCTCCACACCAGCCGCGGCGGATCGGCCGGGTCCTGCGGAACGGGCGGGGCCTCGGGGGCGCCGCCGGTGCCGTACACCTGGAACTCCCACAGCGAGTAGCCGTAGGGGCCCGAGCGCTGCGTGCCGTACATCCGCACATAGCGGCCCTCGCCCGAGACGGTCAGCTCCTCGCGGAAGCCGGAGCCCGTCGTGGTCGCGTAGACGGTCTCCCAGCTCTGGTTGTCGTCCGAGACCTGGATCTCGTACGCGAGGGCGTTGGCCGGGTCCCACTGGAGGACGACGCGGCTGATGCTCGCCGGGGCGCCCAGGTCCACGGAGATCCAGCCCGGGTCGGTCCAGCCGTTCTCGGGCGAGGTCGCCCAGCGGCTGGCCGGGTCGAAGTCGAACGCGCGGGCGGGGACGCACTCCCAGCAGTTGCCGTCGTGCTGGCTGGTGGACGCCTGCGCGGGCTTGTTGTAGGAGAGCAGGACCTCTTCCTGGGCCGCCGCGGAGGGACCGGCCAGGGCGGTGAGGCCGAGGAGCGTCGCCAGCGCGGCGACCAGCGCCGCCAGCGCGCGCGGCAGGCGCCTCCTCGGTTTCGTGGCATGCATGATCTCGTCCTGATCCTTTCCGGAGTATCGGGGTGGGGGGTGTATCGGCGTGGGGGCTCGGGGTGGCCGCGGTCAGCCGTCCAGGGCCGTGAGCTCGGCGAGCTGGTCGGCGCGGGCCTCCTCGAGACCGGCGGCGAGCGCGGTCGCGTCGGCGTCGGCTCCCGACTCCGCCTCGGAACGCGACACCCGGGCCGACTGCTCGAGGTGCTCGCGGAGATGGGGCTTGGCCTCGCGGTCGAAGGCGGCGCCCTCGGTGGCGGCGAGGGCGGTCAGCTCGTCCTCGGTGACCATCCCCGGCATGTCGTGCCCCTCGTGGAGGTTGGTGTACTCGACGCCCGCCTCGTCCAACAGGGCGTGCAGCTCGGTGAGTTCGGAACGGTGCTGCTCGGCGAGCCCCGCGGCGAACTCCCGGAAGGCCGGGTCGGAGCCGCGCTCGGCCACGTCGTCGAGCAGCGGCAGCAGCTGGTCGTTGACCGGGATCATCAGCTGGATCCAGGCGAGGTCGGTGGCGTTGAGCGTGCCCACCGCGGCGGGGTCGGTGGCCGTGCCCGAGGCGGCGTCGCCCGTCGCGCGCGGCTCGCGCGGCTCGTCCTCGTTCCCGCCGCCGCAGCCGGTCAGCGGCGGCAGCGCGAACAGGGCGGCGAGCAGCGCGGCGGCGGCCGTGCGCGCGGTGGGGGTGGTCGGCATGGGACCCCGGCTCCTTCCTGATGGTGCCGGTCCGCACGGGGCGGACCGGCACCCGGGTGCGCCTGCTTCGGTGGTGCTCAGAAGGGTCGGACGGGGGTCACGAGGGGACGCCGTCGGCGCCGCACTTGATGACCGGGCGGATGCAGTCCTCGACCCGCCGGAGCATCTCGTCCTCGGGCCACGCGTTGAAGAAGTCGCCGTGCATGGTGTAGCCCGCTCCAGAGGCCAGCTCGAAGCCCGAGGGATCGCCGTTGACCGGGTAGCGCAGCACCTGCCGGAGCTTCGGCACCGCCACCGGGTGCGTCGACGGGCACTGGCCGGCCACCGGGTAGGCCATGTGGCTCTTGTGGTCGGGGGAGTCGAGGTTCACGCCGTCCCAGCACTGCGGGAAGTCCAGATACGACTCCAACGCGGTGCCGCTTGGGCAGTTGACGAAGTCCTGCGAGGGGTTGACATGCCCGGCGTGCAGGCACGACCACCGCGCGATGGACTGGTCGGGGCCTGTGGCGAGGGCGTTGCCCGCCACGATCTTCAGACCCTGGGGAAGCGGCTGGGTGTTGGCGACCACGTCGGCGTCGACGCCCTCGCCCAGGTAGTAGAACGTCGCCGACTGCGGCTCGACCGGCTGACCGTTCGCGTACAGGGTCGGCACCCAGTACGAGGACAGGTCGATGACCGGGTCACACGTGCTGTCGCCCTGGAGCAGGTCGCCCAGGTTGGTGGTGCCCGCGTCGGTCACCGTGCTGCCGAAGAAGCTGTGCATGTGCGACGCCCCGGGCATGTCGGGGAAGACGATCGGGTCGTCCGGCAGCCGGTGGCTGAACGCGCACTCGGCCACGAACTCCGCGACGCGCACGGCGTTCGGGCCGACGTCCGCCGCCCGCTCCTCGGGCGCGGCCGTGGAGGTGGAGGAGACGAACAGCTGCGAGGCGAGCAGCGCGGCGATGGCAAGCACCGCGAGGAGCGCGCGACGGGGCCACGGCGCCGTCCCGTCGCGAGGGTGGGGTGATGTCACGTGCTCTCCCATCGGGGGGGTGGTGGGGGGTCAGAGAGCGCTCTCACGCGGAACTTAGAAGTGGCCGCCCATGCCGTCAAGGCATCCGGCGCATTCCCGGAACCGAATCCGGAGATGCCGGTGGGCAAGTCGAGAGAGCGCTCTCTCGGCGGCGGGGCGACCCGCACTCCCCCGGCGCTCGCGGCGCGTACTACGCTGGCGTCCGAGAAAGGCACCACGGGAGCCCGGCGCACCGGGCTGAGAGGGAGGCTGGCCGGCCTCCGACCGTACGCACCTGATCCGGGTCATGCCGGCGAAGGGAGGAGTCGCGTGGTTCCGCGTACCGCATCACCCCATCCATCGGATCCGACCGATCCGTCGGATCCATCGGGTTCGCCGCGTCCACAGGGCCGTTCACGCCCGCGCGCGTCGTTCGACGCGGTCGTGGTGGGCGGCGGCGTCATCGGCCTGGTCACCGCGTGGCGGGCGGCCGGGCGTGGGCTGCGCACCGCGGTGGTCGACCCGGCGCCCGGCGGCGGCGCCGCCCGGGTGGCGGCCGGGATGCTGGCCGCCGTCACGGAGTTGCACCACGGCGAGGAGCCGCTGCTCGGCCTCGGCCTCGCCTCGGCGGCGCGCTGGGCCGACTTCGCGGCCGAGCTGGCCGAGGCGGCGGGCGCGGGCGTCGGGTACCGCGCGTGCGGCACGCTCGCCGCCGCGCTCGACGCGGACGACCGGGCGGAGCTGCGGGAGTTGCACGCGTTGCAACGCCGCTGCGGCCTGGAGACCGAGTGGCTGACGGGGCGTGAGTGCCGACAGTTGGAGCCGATGCTCGCGCCGGGCGTGCGCGGGGGGCTCAGGGTGGACGGCGACCACCAGGCGGATCCCCGGCTGCTGACGGCCGCGCTGCTGACGGCGTGTGAACGGGCCGGGGTGGCGTTCCACCGGGCCTGGGCGCGCGAGGTGACGGTGGCGCGGGGGCGGGCCACGGGGGTGGCGCTCGACGACGGCACGGGCCTGGCCGCCGGGCTCACCGTGCTCGCCGGGGGCTGCCACAGCGGGCGGCTCGGCGGGCTGCCGCCCGAGGTGGCGGTGCCGGTGCGGCCGGTCAAGGGGCAGGTCCTGCGGCTGCGGATCACGCGGCCCTACGCGCCGTTCCTCTCGCGCACCGTGCGCGCGGTGGTGCGCGGCGGGCACGTGTACCTGGTGCCGCGGGAGAGCGGCGAGCTCGTGGTGGGCGCGACGTCGGAGGAGCGCGGCCTCGACACCACGGTGACGGCCGGTGGCGTGTACCAACTGCTCCGGGACGCCCATGAGTTGGTGCCGGGGATCACCGAGCTGCCGCTCGTCGAGACCCGGGCGGGGCTGCGGCCCGCGACGCCGGACAACGCCCCGCTGCTCGGCCCCACGGCGCTCCCCGGGCTGCACCTGGCGACCGGTCACCACCGCAACGGTGTCCTGCTCGCCCCGGTCACCGGGGACGTGCTGGCCGTCTCGCTGACGACGGGCGAGCTGCCGGACCACGCCCGCCCGTTCGCGGCGGACCGATTCGCCCGCAGCGGCTGGGAGGTGCCGGCGTGACGGACACGGTGAACGGCCGGATGACCGTGTGGGTGAACGGGGAACGCCGCGCCCTGGCCCCTGGCACCACGCTGGGCGCGCTGGTGGGCGAGCTGACCTCGGCGGCCTCGGGGGTCGCCGCCGCGGTGAACGAGACGGTGGTCCCGCGCGGGCGCTGGGCGGGGACCGCGCTGGCCGAGGGCGACCGCGTCGAGGTACTGACCGCAGTGCAGGGAGGCTGACCAGCCATGACCACCCCATCGACGCCGACACCCGTACAGCCGCAGACACCGACGCAGACGCAGACGCAGACGCCGACGGCACACCCCGGCGGCGAGGCGGTCGGGGATGCCCAGGACTCCTGGCGCCTCGGCGCGTTGCGGCTGACCTCGCGGCTGATCATGGGCACGGGCGGCGCGCCCAGCCTCGAGGTGCTGCGGGACGCGCTGGCCGCGTCGGGCACGCAGCTGACGACGGTGGCGATGCGCCGCCTCGACCCCCGGGTGGGCGGCTCGGTCCTGTCGGTGCTCAAGGAGCTCGGCATCGTCCCGCTGCCCAACACCGCGGGCTGTCACACGGTGGGCGAGGCCGTGCTGACCGCGCGGCTCGCGCGCGAGGCGCTCGGCACCGACCTGGTGAAGCTCGAGGTGATCGCCGACGAGCGCACCCTGCTGCCCGACCCCGTGGCCACGCTGGACGCGGCGGAGCTCCTGGTGGACGACGGGTTCACGGTGCTGCCTTACACCAACGACGACCCGGTGATCGCCCAGCGCCTCGAGGAGGCGGGCTGCGCGGCGGTGATGCCGCTCGGCTCGCCCATCGGCTCGGGCCTCGGCATCCGCAACCCGCACAACTTCCGGCTCATCGCCGAGCGCGTCTCCGTGCCCGTGATCCTGGACGCGGGGGCGGGCACGGCGTCGGACGCGGCGCTCGCGATGGAGCTCGGGTGCGCGGGGGTCATGCTGGCGTCCGCGGTGACCCGCGCGCAGCGGCCGGTGCTGATGGCGGAGGCGATGCGGCACGCCGTGGCCGCGGGGCGCCTGGCGCACCGGGCGGGGCGGATGCCGCGGCGGCACCACGCCGAGGCGTCGTCCCCGGCCGAGGGTCTCGCGGCGCTCGATCCCGAGCGTCCGGCGTTCTCGTACTGATATACGATCCACGCCTACGATTCACGCTGTTGCCCCAGGGGGAGCGACACCGCACCTGGTACCACGCCCTTGGGGGGTCTGTGAGCACACCGCCGCCACCTGACGCGCCACCGGCATACGGCGCCGCGCCGCCCATACCCCCGGCGCCTCCCGTGCCGCCGCGGCAGCCGTTCGGCAAGCTGCCGATCTGGGCGTTCGTCACGTCGTTCGGCCTCTTCCCGCTCGGTCTGATGCTCGGCGTCCTCGCGCTCGCCAGGCCGCGGTTCACTCCCGAGCGGGGGCGCGGCCTCGCGGTGGCCGGGCTGGTGATCGCGTCGTTGCAGGTGGTGGCGCTCGCGGTGGCCGTTCCGCTCGCCGCGATGAGCGACCACAGGGGCGGCGGGGGCCCCGCCGACAGGACGGACATCGGGGCCGCCCCTGGCGGCGCGGGGGACAGGGACGGCGGCTCGGAGGGCGACCCCGGGGACGGCCCGGGGGACGGCTCGGGGGACACGGACGGCGAGAACGTCGAGGTCAACGACATCGAGCCGGGCGACTGCTTCGACCCCGGCACAAGCCTGGACGCGTTCGGCGAGGGCGTCGAGGAAACGTCTGTCACCCGCCGCCCGTGCGACGGGCCGCACGAGGCGGAGGCGTTCGGCACGGTCCTGGTCGAGGGGTACGACGCCTTCCCCGGCGACGCGGAGATCCTCACGCTGGCCGAGGAGGAGTGCGACCGGCTGATCCAGGGCTATGTCCTCGACACCTGGGCGCTCCCGCTCGACGTCAGCCCGTACTACTACCACCCGACCAGGGCCTCATGGGAGTTCGGCGACCGGGAGGTCGTCTGCTTCCTCGGCCACTTCGACGGCGGCGAGCTGGACGGGACGCTGCGCGGGGACCCCAGCGACATGGACGAGGAGCAGCTGGGCTATCTGGAGATCACCACCCCGCTCGACATGGTGACCTGGAGCGAGCCGATGCCGGAGGCCGAGCTCGCGGACCGTCAGGCGTGGGCCGCGCGCATGGCCGAGGTGGTGGCGGCCGAGACCGAGGCGCTCGCGGGCCACGCGTGGTCGCCGGGGATCGACGAGCTGATCGGGCGGCTCGTCCAGGCGCGCGAGGAGAGCATGGCCAGCTGGTCGGGCGCGGCGGGCGCGGTGGACGCCGCGGCGTTCGACGCCTATGTGGAGACGGGGTACGCGGTGATGGGCATCGATCTCGAGGTCGAGATCCGCGAGACGCTCGGCCTGTCGACGGGGGTGTAGCTCCCTCGGGCCCGACGCCCGCCTCAGGGAGGGCGTGGCGGTCCCCCCGGGGAGGGTGGGCGTTTCGTCACCGTTCGGCTGCGGTTGTGGCGCGGGGTCGTCGTCAACGGCCGGGCGCCGTCGCGTTGCTCGTAGACTCGGGTGCCGTGGACACCACCCTTCACGACCCGCTGATCGGACACGTTCTCGACGGGCGCTACCGCGTCGACGAGCGGATCGCCGTGGGGGGCATGGCCACCGTCTACCGGGCGCTTGACACCCGGCTCGACCGGGTGCTGGCCCTGAAGGTGATGCATCCCTCGCTGGTGGGCGACGCGGCGTTCACCGAGCGGTTCATCCGGGAGGCCAAGGCCGCGGCCCGGCTCGCCCACCCCAACATCGTGGGGGTGCTCGACCAGGGCAGGGACGGGGGCCATGTCTATCTCGCGATGGAGTATGTCGCGGGCTGCACCCTGCGGGACCTGCTGCGCGGCCGGGGCGCGCTCCAGCCGCGGGCGGTGCTCGACATCATGGAGCCGATGCTCGCGGGGCTGGCCGCCGCGCACCGCGCGGGCCTGGTGCACCGGGACATCAAGCCGGAGAACGTGCTGATCGGCGACGACGGCCGGGTCAAGGTCGCCGACTTCGGGCTGGTCCGCGGCGTGGACAGCCAGACGTCGGCCACCACGGGGTCGGTGCTCGGCACGGTGTCGTACCTGGCGCCCGAGCAGATCGAGGGCGGCGCGGTGGACACGCGCAGCGACGTCTACGCGTGCGGCCTGCTGCTGTACGAGATGCTGACCGGCGCGAAGGCGCACCAGGGGGACTCCCCGGCGCGCGTGCTGTACGCGCGGGTGCACGAGGACGTTCCCGCGCCGTCGGCCGCGGTGCGGGGGCTCGCGCCCGAGCTCGACGGCCTCGTCGCCGCGGCGGCGGCCAGGGTGCCGGGGGACCGGCCCGCGGACGCGGCGGCGATGCTGGGCCTGGTGCGCGCGGCGCGGGCCGCGATGACCGATCAGCAGCTCGACGCGCAGCCGCCCGCGTCGGCGCTCGCGGGCGCGGTGGGCTCCGAGGACCTCACGCGCAAGGTGCCGCGGGTGCCCGTGGGGGTCGGCGCACGGGGCGACGGGCCGCATGTCACCAGCCGCATCGAGCTTCCCGACGGCGCGTCCCTGCCGCCCGCGGCCCCGCCGGGGCGCCGGGTGCGCGCCGGCGTGCGCGGGTGGCTTCCGCGCCGTCGGGCGCTGCCGTTGATCGCGCTCGTGCTGCTGCTCGTGGCCGGTGGCGTGGGGGTCTGGTACATCAACTCGGGGCAGTTCATGCGGACTCCAGGGGTCTACGACCTGACCGTCGACGAGGCCACCGCCGAGCTGCGGGACGCGGGCCTGAAGGTGCGGATCGAGGAGGGCTTCTCCGAGACCGTCGAGCCCGGGCATGTCATCGCGACGGATCCGGAGCGGGGCGAGCGGATCAGGAGGAACGCCACGGTGACGCTCACCGTCTCGCTCGGCCCCGAGATCGCCGAGGTGCCCAACGTCAGGGGGATGCCGCTCGACGAGGCGGAGGCCGAGCTGCGGGGCGCGGGGCTGACGCCGGGCGAGGAGGAGTGGGTCTTCTCCGACGAGGTGCCGCGCGGCTCGGTGCTGGAGACGGACCCCGCCCCCGGCGAGGAGCGCCGCCCCGACTCGGCGGTGCGCCTCGTGGTGAGCAAGGGCCCCGAGATCGATGTGCCCGATGTGACCGGGATGTCCGAGAGTGTGGCCAGCGCGCGCCTGGAGAGCGCGGGCTTCGAGGTCGACGTCGAGCCCCGGCGCGTGTACTCCGACGAGGAGGCGGGCACGGTCGCCGCGCAGTCACCCGGCGGCGACGAGACCGCGGCCGAGGGCGACACGGTCCACCTCACGCTCTCCCGCGGCCCCGAGATGATCGAGGTGCCCGACGTGGGCGGCATGAGCGCGGGCGAGGCCAGGGACACGCTCGAGGACGCGGGCTTCGAGGTGAACCTCAACCGGATCTTCCTGCTCGGCAACGTCTTCAACCAGTCCCCCGAGCCCGGCGACCGGGCGCCGCGCGGCTCGACCGTGACGATCTGGGTCAACTGACCCGCCGGGTGGTGGCGGCCGACGGCCGTCGCCACCGGGTGTCCCGTTTCATCCCGTGCGCCCTGTGAACCACGTCATGAGACGCACATCACATACGACTCCGCTTAGTGCTCAGGGGTCTTCCGCCATTTCCGCCGCCGGGCCCGGGAATTCCCGTCCGGCGGCTTTCTCGTTTCCCGGGGCATTCCTCGGCGAACACTATGTCGCCTAGTACAAGGGGACATTGCGCGCCGATTTTGAGTGCTGTTACGAAGGGCCATCGCAATCCGCCCCCAGCACGTCCCCCAGCACGTCCCCCGAAGACGAGGTCCCCTGAAATGCCCGCTCATCGCAGAACATCCACGCTCCGCAGGACCCGATTGCGGCGAACGACCACCGCGACGCTCGCCGCCGCCGGTGTGTGCGCCCTGGCCCTGTCGGCGACGCCCGCCGCCGCCGACACCAAGTCCGCCGTCCAGGTGGCCAACTCGCGCGCGGTGGCGTGGGATGTGAAGGCCGCCGATCTCCCGGGACACCGGCAGCCCGTGGCCGAGGTCCCCGAGGTCGCCCAGACCGCCGAGCTGGCCGCCGGCACCGAGTCCGCGCTGGCCGACGCGGTGGCGGAGCAGCGCACGTTCGCCGCCGAGAGCGCCAAGCAGGCGGAGTGCGAGGAGCGCGAGGCCGCCGCCGAGGCCGAGCGGCAGGCCGAGGAGGAGCGGCTGGCCGCCGAGGAGCAGCAGGCCCAGGAGGAGGCGGAGGCCGCCGCCGAAGAGCCCACCGCCCAGGCCGCGCAGGAGCCCGAGGCCGCCCCCGCGGCGCCCCAGGCCCCGGCCGCCGAGCCCGCGCAGGAGGCCGAGCCCGAGGCGCCGACCTATACCGACGATCTCGACGGATGGATCCGCGAGGCCCTCGACATCATGGCCGCGAACGGAATTCCCGGCACCTATGACGGACTTCACCGCAACATCATCCGCGAGTCGAGCGGCGACCCCAACGCCATCAATCTCTGGGATATCAACGCCATCAACGGAACGCCTTCCATCGGCCTTCTCCAGGTGATTCAGCCGACGTTCGACGCCTATCACGTCGAGGGCACGCCTTATGACATCTACGACCCGGTGGCCAACCTGGTCGCGGCGGCCAACTACGCGTGGGACCGCTACGGTTCGATCGACAATGTCAACGGTCCCTACTGATCCGGTCGTTCGGCTCCGTTCCGCGCCCGGTGGCACGCCGGAGCGGTGACCGCTCGCGACCGTGATCCGATCGGCGGCCAGCCCCCGTGAGCCGGGGGCCGGCCGCCGTCGGCGTTCACAGGTCGGGGCCTTCGCCCTCCCGCTCCTGATACGAGTACCGCTGCTCGCGCCAGGGGTCGCCGACGTTGTGGTAGCCGCGCTCCTCCCAGAAGCCGCGGCGGTCGGCCGTCATGTACTCCACGCCCCGCACCCACTTGGGGCCCTTCCAGGCGTAGAGGTGCGGCACGACGAGGCGCAGCGGGAAGCCGTGCTCGGCGGTCAGCAGCTCGCCGTTCCTGTGGGTGGCCAGGATGGTCCGCTCGGCGGCGAAGTCGGCCAGCCGCATGTTGGCGCTGTAGCCGTACTCGGCCCACACCATCACATGCGTCGCGGCGGGCGCGGGCGGGGCGAGGCCGAGGATCGTGGCGCCGGTGACGCCGCCCCACTCGGAGCCCAGCATGGTGAACTTCGTGACACAGTGCAGGTCCGCCACGACCGTCTCGTGGGGCAGCGCGGAGAACTCCTCGTGGGTCCAGCAGCGCTTGTCGCCGTCCGCCGTCGCCCCGAAGACGCGGAACTCCCACCGCTCGGGCCTGAAGCGCGGCACCGGGCCGTAGTGGGTGACGGGCCAGCCGCGTTGGAGCCGCTGTCCCGGGGGGAGTCGGTCCGCGTCCGAGCCGGTCTCCTCCCCCGCACGGCGCTCCGGCTGACCCATGCCCTCCATGGTGACAGACCCGTTCCCACGCCTCGCACCGCCACCCCGCCGCCCGTGTCCACGGGGTGAAACCCCTGGTCACCGGCCTGATTCGGTAAGCCTTCGCTTACTGGACTGCGAGCCGCGCCGGTGCCACGATCGCGAACGACGGGACATACGAGCGAGAGAGAACCGGACGCGCGACGCCGCCTGGCGTCGCCGTATGAAGCCGAATGAAGCCGAATGAAGCCGAGTGAATCGGTGTGAA
This sequence comes from Streptomyces radicis, assembly GCF_003626575.1. Lineage (GTDB taxonomy): Bacteria > Actinomycetota > Actinomycetes > Streptomycetales > Streptomycetaceae > Streptomyces > Streptomyces radicis. Next base: position 82,738 of record NZ_RBDY01000019.1, read on the forward strand.
TCGGTGTGAAATCCGAGTGAAGGAGTGCTCAGCCATGCAGGGCGACCCCGAGGTCATCGAGTTCCTCAACGAGCAGCTGACCGCCGAGCTGACCGCCATCAACCAGTACTTCCTGCACGCCAAGATGCAGGAGAACTTCGGCTGGCCGAAGCTGGCGGCCTACACCCGCGCCGAGTCGATGGACGAGATGCGGCACGCGGAGGTGCTGACCGACCGCATCCTCTTCCTCGAGGGGCTGCCGAACTACCAGCGGCTCTTCCACGTCCGCGTCGGGCAGACGGTCACCGAGATGTTCCAGGCCGACCGGCAGATCGAGGTCGAGGCCATCGACCGCCTGCGGCGCGGCATCCATGTGATGCGCGGCAAGAGCGACATCACCTCGGCCCGCATCTTCGAGGACATCCTGGCGGACGAGGAACACCACATCGACTATCTGGACACCCAGCTTGAGCTGCTGGAGAAGCTGGGCGAGTCGCTGTACATCGCGCAGCAGATCGAGCAGCCGAAGGAGGCGTGAGCGGGCGGGCGGACCACGGGGCGCGGGCGCGCGTTCACACGAGGGAGACACCAGGGGCGACCCGGCGCGCCACGGCGGACGCCGTGACCGGCTCGCGGCGGGCGCAACCGTCGCGGCCGAGCAGGCCCTGGATCCTGCGGACGCACGAGCCGCAGTCCGTCCCCGCGCCGCACTCGGAGGCGATCGCCCGGGGCGTTCCCGCTCCGGCGGCGGCGTGCTCCCGCACCTGCTGCTCCGTGATGCCGAAGCACGAGCAGACGTACACGCTTCTTCCCCTCCGGTGGTCAACTGAGGTAAGGCTCACCTTACCTTCCCACCGCGGAGCGGCAACAGTGCCCCGGGCTGTGGCTCACGCCACCCCCCGGGGCACCGCCCGTTCAGCGGATGAACGGGCCGCTACGCCCGGTACATCTCCGCCACGAGGAACGCCAGGTCGAGCGACTGGCTTCGGTTGAGCCTGGGGTCACAGGCCGTCTCGTACCGCTGGTGCAGGTCGTCGACGAGGATCTCGTCCCCGCCGCCGACGCACTCGGTGACGTCGTCGCCGGTCAGCTCGACATGGATGCCACCGGGGTGCGTGCCGAGCGCCTTGTGGACCTCGAAGAAGCCCTTGACCTCGTCGAGCACGTCGTCGAAGCGCCGGGTCTTGTGCCCCGACGCGGCCTCGAACGTGTTTCCGTGCATCGGGTCGCACACCCACGCCACCTGGGCGCCCTCGGCGGTGACCCGCTCGACGAGCGCGGGCAGCCGGTCCCTGATCCGGTCCGCGCCCATGCGCGTGATGAACGTCAGCCGCCCGGGCTCCCGCTCGGGATCGAGCCGCTCGATCAGCTCGAGTGCCTCATCGGCCGTGGTCGTCGGGCCCAGCTTGACGCCGATGGGGTTCCGGATGGAGGCGGCGAACGCGATGTGCGCGCCGTCGAGCTGCCGCGTACGCTCCCCGATCCACACCATGTGCCCCGACACGTCGTACAGCCGCCCGCTGCGCGAGTCCACGCGGGTCAGCGCGGCCTCGTAGTCGAGCAGGAGCGCCTCGTGGGAGGCGTAGAACTCCACCGAGTGGAACTCCGCGGGGTCGGCGCCGCACGCCTTCATGAAGTTCAGCGCGTTGTCGATCTCGCGGGCCAGCGCCTCGTACCGCTGGCCCGAGGCCGACGTCCGCACGAAGTCCTGGTTCCACGCGTGGACCTGGTGCAGGTCGGCGTAGCCGCCGGTGGTGAAGCCGCGCACGAGGTTCAGCGTGGCGGCCGAGGCGTGGTACATCCGCCGCAGCCGGTCGGGGTCGGGCACGCGCGCCTCGGCGGTGAACTCCGCGCCGTTGACCGAGTCGCCCCGGTAGCTGGGGAGGGTCACGCCGTTCCGCGTCTCGACGGGCTTGGACCTGGGCTTGGAGTACTGCCCCGCGATCCGGCCGACCTTGACCACGGGCACCGCGGCGGCGTAGGTCAGGACCGCGCTCATCTGGAGCAGCGTCTTGAGCTTGGCGCGGATCTGGTCGGCGCTGACCTGGTCGAACGCCTCCGCGCAGTCCCCGCCCTGGAGCAGGAACGCCTCGCCCCTCGCGACCGCGGCCATCCGGCCGCGCAGCTGGTCGCACTCGCCCGCGAAGACGAGCGGCGGATAGCTTTCGAGGTCCGCGGTCACCTCACGCAGAACCCCGAGATCCGGGTAGTCGGGCTGCTGCGCCGCGGGCAGGTCTCGCCAGGAGCTGGCGATGGAAGTGCTGCTTTCAGCGTTCACGGTCACGAGCCCAGGTTACGGGGGGCCGCCACCCGTTTGCCCACGCGGTCGGGGAGTGAGACGGCTCCGGCGCGTGCGCCGGAGCGTGCCGTACAGTGTGCGCATGTTCGCGCAGCACACCCGCAGCTGGTGGTGGACCGCTTCCGAGGCGGCCACCTGACTGCGCGATCCCGCAGGACCATCGCGAAGGCCGCCCCGAGGGGCGGCCTTCGGCGTTCGACGCGGCCGTCCCCTCCCCGATCCCCGGAAGGGAACCCCGTGTCCGACCCCCTTGTGTCCGACCTCTTCGCCGACCTCTTCGCCGACCTCGAGGCGGGCGGGACCCCGTTCGCCCTGCTGCGTCGCCGCCCGCCGGGCCGCGACGCCGACCTGGTCGAGGTGCTCACCGGGCCCGTCCGCGACATCGAGCGGCTCGCCGACCTCCCTGAGCACCCCGGCGCGCTGGCGCTCGTGCCGTTCCGCCAGCTCGCCGAGCGCGGCTTCGAGGTCACCGACGACGGAACGCCGCTGAGCGTCCTGCTGCCCGACGCGGTCGCCGAGGTGCCGCTCGACGCGGCGCTGGCCGCGCTGCCCGCGCACGAGGTCACGGTGGCCGACGGCGGCTTCGACGTCCCCGACGACGCGTACGCCCGGATCGTCGGGGACGTGCTCGCCGACGAGATCGGCTCGGGCCAGGGCGCCAACTTCGTTCTCAGGCGCACGTTCACCGGGCGGATCGAGGGCTTCGGGCGCCGGGACGCGCTGGCCCTCTTCCGCCGCCTCCTGCTGGTCGAACGCGGCGCGTACTGGACGTTCGTCGTGCACACGGGGCGGCGGGTGCTCGTCGGGGCGAGCCCCGAGGTGCACGTCAGGATGAGCGGCGGCACGGTCGTGATGAACCCCATCAGCGGCACCTACCGCTACCCGCCCGAGGGGCCGAGCGTGGCGGGGCTGCTCGCGTTCCTCGACGACCGCAAGGAGATCGAGGAGCTGTCCATGGTCGTGGACGAGGAGCTCAAGATGATGTGCGCGGTCGGGGACCGCGGCGGCCTCGTCGTCGGGCCCCGGCTGCGCGAGATGGCCCATCTGGCGCACACCGAGTACGAGTTGCGCGGGCGCAGCACGCTGGACGTGCGCGACGTGCTGCGGGAGACGATGTTCGCGGCGACGGTCACGGGCAGCCCCGTGGAGAACGCCTGCCGCGTCATCGCCCGCCACGAGCGGGGCGGGCGCGGCTACTACGCGGGCGCGCTCGCGCTGCTCGGGCGGGACGCGGGGGGCGCGCAGACGCTGGACTCGCCGATCCTGATCCGCACCGCGGACATCGACGTGGCGAGCGGCCGGGTGCGGGTGCCGGTGGGCGCGACGCTGGTGCGCGGCTCTGACCCGGCGGGCGAGGTCGCCGAGACGCACGCCAAGGCGGCGGCGGTGCTCTCCGCGCTCGGCGCGCGGCCCGCCGCCGACCCGGGCGCCGCGCCCGCGCCCGCGCTCGCCGAGGATCCCCGGGTGCGGGCGGCGCTGGCCGGGCGGCGGGCGCGGCTGGCGCCGTTCTGGCTGCGGATGCGGGAGGAGGAGACGCCGGTCCCCTCGGCTCCCGCCGCCCCCGAGGTGCTCGTGGTGGACGGGGAGGACACGTTCACGTCGATGCTGGCGCATCTGCTGCGCTCGACGGGGGCGCGCGTGCGGGTGGTGCGCTACGACGCGCCCGGCGCGCGGGAGCGGGCGCTGGCGCATCCCGGGCCCGTGGTCCTCGGGCCCGGTCCCGGCGACCCGAACGACGCGTCCGACCCGAAGATGCGGCTGCTGCGGTCGCTGACGGGCGCGCTGCTCGCCGCGCCGGGGCGGCGCGGGGTGATCGGCGTGTGCCTCGGCCATGAGCTGATCGCGGCGGAGCTGGGGCTGCGGGTGGTGCGCAAGGGGGTTCCCTTGCAGGGGGCCCAGGAGGAGATCGACCTCTTCGGGCGCGCGGAGACGGTGGGCTTCTACAACTCGTTCGTGGCGCGGGGCGAGCCGGTGGCTCCCGGGGTGGAGCTGAGCGCGGACCCGGCGACCGGCGAGATCCACGCGCTGCGCGCGCCCGGCGTCGTGGGCGTCCAGTTCCACCCGGAGTCGGTGCTGACGCTGAACGGCCCAGGGATCGCACGCCAGTTGCTTGCCGCGGTGGCGCCTCCGGCGAGGTCCACGGGGCCCGGCCTCCGGCCGGGATGAACTCCCCCACCCACCCACCCTCCCCGTCCCCGACGGCAAGCCCGCCCCCGGCGCGGGAGGCACCGCCTTCGGCGGAGGGGAGGCGCACGGCCCCCGGCAGGGGTGGGCTCCCTCGCGGGAGGCGATCCGCCTTCGGCGAGGGAGGTCCGCCTTCGGCGGGAGGAGGTTCGCCTTCGGCGAGGGCGCGGCGGCCGGGGCTTGGCGCCCGCCCGCTCTCCCCCGCCCCTGGCGGAGAGCCGCACGGCCCAGCCGCCAGGCCGCAGCCGTCCCCGGCGACAAGAGGCCCAGGCACCGGCCGACGATGTTCGCCCCCGGGCGGGAACCACACGGCCTTGCCGCAAGCGGCAGCCACCGCCCGATAGGACGCCCCAGCCGCCAGGCCGCAACCGCCCCCGGCAGCAGAGGCCCACCCCCGGCGAAAACGTCCGCCCCCGGATCGGAAGCGCCACACAGCGGCAAAACGCCCGGCTGCCAAGCCGCAACCGCTCCCGCGGCAGGGCCCCGCCCCGGCAGGACGGCCCCGTCGCCAAGCCACAACCGCCGCCCGCAGCAGAGGCCCGCCCCCACCGGCCAGGGGACCCGGTCCTCCGGACCGGAAGCGCCACACGGCGGCAAGACGCCCCCGCCCCCAGACCGAAACCGCCACCGGCAGCAGAAGCCCACCCCCGGCCGAGGACGTTCACCCCCCGCGGCAAAGCGCACGGCCACCAGACCGCACGCGCCTCCCCCGGCAGAACCGGAAGCGCCACACGGCGGCAAGACACCCCGGCCGCCAGGCCGCAGCCGTCCCCCGCCGCGGGGGCCCATCCCCCGGCCCGGAAGCGCCGCACCGCGGCAAAGCGCCCGGCCGCCAGGCCGCAGCCGCCGCCCGGCAGGGCACCTCGGCCGCCAGGCCGCACCCCCCGCCCCCGGCAGGGGGCACCAAGACCGGAGAGGGTCCGCCCCCGGAGGGGGCGCGTCGGGGCCAGCGCAGCGTCAGTCCGTGTCGAGGCCCGTCTCTATCGCGTAGCGCACCAGCTCCGCGCGGTTGTGGAGTTGCAGCTTGCCCAGGGTGTTCTGCACATGGTTCTGCACCGTCCGGTGCGAAATCACCAGGCGTTCGGCGATCTGGCGGTAGGTCAGGCCCTTGGCCACGAGCCGCAGCACCTCGCGTTCCCGTTCCGTCAGGTGCGGAACCGGTGTGCCGTTCGCCGTCGTCGGGGGTGGGGACGTGGCCAGCCTGCGGTACTCGCCCAGGACCAGGCCCGCGAGGCCAGGGGTGAACACCGGGTCGCCCACCGCCGTGCGCCGCACCGCGTCCACCAGCTCCGCCGCGCTCGCGGACTTCACCAGGTAGCCCGTGGCCCCGGCCTTCACCGCCTCGAGAACGTCCGCCTCCTCGCCGCTGGCCGAGAGCACCAGCACATGGAGGCCCTCCTCACCGGCCAGCTGGCGGCAGACCTCGGCGCCCGGCAGCCCGGGGAGGTTGAGGTCGAGGACCAGCACCCGCGGCCTCACCGCCCTGGCCCGCCGCACCGCGCCAGGCCCCTCGCCCGCCGTGGCCACCACGTCGAGACCGGCCTCCGTCAGGTCGCGGGCCACCGCGTCCCGCCACATCGGGTGGTCGTCGACGACCATCACCGTGATCCGTTCCTCGCTCACACCCTCGCTCCCTTCGGGATCCGCCCCTTCGGGATCCGCAGCTCGACCTCCGTGCCCTGGCCCGGCACCGACACCCACGCCGCGCTGCCGCCCAGCTCGGCCAGCCGCCCCCGTATCGAGAGGGCCGCGCCGAGCCGCCCCTCCGCCTCGGCCGTGGCCAGGCGCCCCTCGGGGATGCCGGGGCCGTCGTCCCGCACGGTCACGAGCACCTCGCCGTCCTCGTCCTCGAGCAGGATCCACGCCTGGGCCGAAGGGCCCGCGTGGCGGCGGACGTTGTCCAACGCGGCGGCCACCGCCGCCGTCAGCTCGCGCGCCACGGGCGCGGGCAGCAGCACGGGCTCGCCGGGCCCCGCGTAGGTGACGCGCTCGCCCGCGCCCGTCGTTCCCGCGAGCAGCGTCCGCAGGTCGGTGCCCGCGGACGGGGCCGCGTCCTCGCGCGGCGCCCCGCCGCCCACGAGCGCGCGCAGCGCCCGTTCCTGCTCGCCCGCGAGCCTGCCGAGGTCGGCCGCCTCGCCGCCGATCGCGGTGCCACGGCGCTGCACCATCGCGAGCACCTGGAGCACGCTGTCGTGGATGTCGCGGGCCAGGCGCTCCCGTTCGCGGGTGGCCGCCTCGATGCGCAACGCCTTGGCCAGGGTCCGCTCGCTGGCCCGCACGACCTCGACGACATAGCCGATGGTGATCGCGGCCAGGCACACCAGCAGGCTGTTGTGCAGCATCGGCCCCGAGAAGTCGCCGTCCTCCACCATGTTCGCGGTGCCGACCACGACCGACGCCACCGCGGCCCAGCGCCAGCCGCCCTTGAGCGCCACGGCGAGCACGGGCCCCGCCACCCAGATCGTGGGCAGCGTGGGGCGCACGGCGTTCGACGGGTCGGCGAGCGGGCTGAGCAGGATCCCGACGATGCCCACCGCGAGATCCGCCACCAGGAAGCGCGGCGAGCACGCCTCCGCGCCCCGCACCGCCCCGAACGTCAGCAGTGTCCACGCCGCGAGCGCCCCCAGATACGCGATGGCCACCCCTGGCCGCCCGTAGTCCCCGTACGCGATGAGGAACAGCGTCACCGCGTACCCGAGCGTCAGCACCCGGTACGCGGTCAACGCGCGCCACATCGGCAGCTCCACGGCTCCCGCCGTCGGCTCCCCCGCCATCGTTCGCCCTCTCACCCCTTGGACGCCCCTTCGGGCTCCCCCTCGGATCCGCCGCCCTCGTCCGCCCGCTTCGCCTCGTCCGCCAGCATCCGCTTCGCCGCGGTGGCGTAGATGTCGACATACTCCTGCCCGGAGAGCTTCATGATGGCGTACATCACCTCATCGGTGATCGAACGCAGGATGAAACGATCCCCCTCCATCCCCTGGTAGCGGGAGAAGTCGAGGGGCGCGCCGATCCTGATGCCCGGGCGCATCAGCTTGGGGACGACCTTGCCCGGCGGCTGGATCTTCTCCGTGTCGATCATCGCCACCGGCAGCACCGGCGCCCCCGTGGCCAGCGCGACGCGGGCGAGACCGCCCGGCTTGCCGCGGTAGAGCCTCCCGTCGGGGGAACGCGTGCCCTCGGGGTAGATCCCGAACAGCTCGCCGCGCTCCAGCACCGCTATGCCGCTCCGTATCGCCGCCTCGCCCGCGCCCCTGGCGCCCGAGCGGTCCACCGGCAGCTGCCCGACGCCCCTGAAGAACGCCGCCGTCAGCCTGCCCTTGACGCCGGGGGAGGTGAAGTACTCCGCCTTGGCGATGAAGGTGACCTTGCGGTCGAGGACCGCGGGCAGGAAGAACGAGTCGGAGAACGACAGATGGTTGCTCGCCAGGATCGCGGGCCCCTCGGCGGGGACGTGCTCCTTGCCCTCCACCCATGGCCGGAACACGACCTTCAGCCCGGCCCCGACCGATACCTTCATCGCCCCGTACAACACCCCGCGACCTCCTGTCTGTGCGCCTGACCTTACTGGGCACCGGCGCCCATGGCGCCCGGTCGAGACGCCCGCGTAGGGTGACAGACGCCGCACACGCGGATCCCGTGGAGCCGAGGACATACGGAGTCGAGCCGATGCTGCTTCTTCCCGGAGCCGAGCCCTTCACGCACGACGGCTCGTCCACCGGCGTCCTGTTCTGCCACGGCTTCACCGGCACCCCGCAGTCGCTGCGCGCCTGGGCGGGGCACCTGGCGATACGCGGCATGACCGTATCGCTTCCGCTGCTCCCCGGGCACGGCACCCGCTGGCAGGACCTTCAGCGCACCGGCTGGCAGGACTGGTACGCCACGGTGGACCGCGAGCTGAACGAGCTGCACCGCCGCTGCGAGCAGGTGTTCGTGTGCGGCCTCTCGATGGGGGGCGCGCTGGCGCTGCGCCTGGCGGCGCGCCGGGGTCAGGCCGTCAGCGGGCTCGCGCTGGTCAATCCGGCGATCACATTTCCGCGGATCCAGGGCTACGCCCTGCCGGTGCTGCGCCATCTGCTGCCGACCGCGCGGGGGCTGATCTCGGACATCGCGAAGGACGGCGTGCGGGAGACCGGCTACGAGCGCGTCCCGCTGCACGCGGCCCACTCGATGCGGGCGCTCTTCGCCCTGGTGCGGGCCGAACTACCGCAGGTGACACAGCCGTTGCTGGTCATGCACAGCCGCGTCGACCACGTGGTGCCGCCCTCGGACTCCGCGGCCGTGCTGGCGGGCGTGTCCTCCGTGGACACGACCGAGCGCGTGCTCGAATCCAGCTTTCATGTGGCCACCCTGGACCACGACGCGGAGCGTATCTTTCAAGAGACGGACGCCTTCATCACCCGGCTCGCGACAAGGAAGACTGCCCGTGACGGAACGTGACCAGGAGCGCGGGGACGGCCGCGACCCGATCGACGAGGAAGCCGCCTGGGCCGAGATCGTGGCCGGGTACGGGGATGAGCCCGCCGATCCCCCCGGGGTCTGGCCGCTGGGCTCGCCCGCCGTGGAGGAGGACAAGCTCGACGTCGGTGACACCGTCGAACGGGTGCACCTGGCCGAGCCGCCCACCGTCGAGGGCCCCAGGGACTGGGAGGCAGCCGAGGACGAGGAGGACGACCACTTCGTCCCGCCCGACCCGCCGCCGCTGCCCGAGACGGACCTCGCGACCAAGCTGGCGTGGGTCGCGGTCCTCGGCGGGCCGCTGCTGCTGATCGTGTCCGTGCTGCTCCAGCGCAGCATGACGTGGTGGATCGTCACCCTGGGCGTGGGCGGGTTCCTCGGGGGCTTCGCCACGCTGGTGAGCCGGATGCGGGACGGCAGGGACGACGACTGGACGGACCCGGGCAGCGGCGCGGTCGTCTGAGGCCGCGGTCGCGGCGGTCCCGGGGCGCGCGCCGCGGGTCAGGGGGCCCGAAGGCGCAGCCGCGCCAGCACCGGCAGGTGGTCGGTGGCCGCGACGAGGTCGGCCCTCGGCAGGGCGTCGGGGACCCCGCAGCCGAGGACGGTGATCCCGGGGGTGCACAGCACCGCGTCGATCCGCCGGGCCGGTGCCGCCGACGGCGAGGTCGGCTCCCCGCCCTCGGGCGCGGCGACGCGGGCGTCCACGAGCCGCTCGGTCAGCAGCCGGAACGCATGCCCTTCGGGCCCCTCGTTGAGGTCCCCCGCCAGCACGCCATCGGGCGCGCCCAGGCGTTCGAGGCGCTCGCGTACGAGCGGGGCGTGCCGGAGGCGTTCCGCGGCGCTCAGGCTCATGTGGCAGCTTGCGACGGCGAGGCGCGCGCCGTTCGCGAAACGGAGCACGGCCGAGGCCACGCCCCTGCGGTGCAGCCCCGGCGTGAACGGCAGCGTCGAGTCGGCCGTGGCCACGACGAGCGCCCTCGGCGCCGCCAGGATCATCGGCCCGCACGCCGTCGCGCCGCCGGTGACGTACATCAGGCCCGTGGCCCGCGCCAGCCGGGCGGCGCGGGCGCGCCACCCGGCGAAGCGCGGCGCCTCCTGCACGCACAGCACGTCGGGCGCACAGGCCCGGACGACCCGGGCGAGCGCGGCCTTGTCGTCGCGCAGGGAGCGGACGTTGTAGCTGAGCAGCCGGATGTCCACGGCCCCGGTCAGCCCTGGCGGGCCAGGTCCGCCGCGCCCACCAGGCCTGCCCTGCCGCCGAGTTGGGCGGCGAGCACCTGGGCGTGCGGGCGGTTGGTGCTGCCGACGAGCCAGCGGCGGAACGACTTGCGGATCGGGTCGAGGACCAGGTCGCCCTCGTCGGAGACCCCGCCGCCCACGATGAAGGCGGACGGGTCGAACAGCGAGGCCAGGTCGGCGAGTCCGGCCCCGGCCCAGCGGGCCAGCTCGCGGAAGGAGTCGATCGCGACGCCGTCGCCCTGCCGGGCCGCGGCGCTGACGTGGCGGCCCTCGATGCCCTCGGGGGTGCCGTCGCCCAGCGCGAGCAGCACGGCGGCGGCCTCGGGCGTCGCGGCGGCGCGCTGCCTGGCGTATCGCACGAGGGCGCGGCCCGAGGCGTACTGCTCCCAGCAGCCCTGGCTGCCGCAGCCGCACAGCAGCCCGTCGGGCACGACGCGGATGTGGCCGAACTCGCCCGCCACGCCGAAGCGGCCGCGGTGCAGGCGGCCGCCGATGATGATGCCGCCGCCGAGGCCCGTGCCCAGGGTGATGCACACGACGTCGTCGTGGCCCGCGCCCGCGCCGAAGCGGAACTCGCCCCAGGCGGCGGCGTTGGCGTCGTTCTCCACCACGACGGACATCTCGACGCGCTGCTCGATCTTGTCCTTGAGCGCCTCGTGCCGCCACGCGATGTTCGGAGCGAAGAGGACGGTGGCGCGCTTGTCGTCGACGTAACCCGCGGCGCCGATGCCGACGGCCTCGGCCCCCGTGCCCTTCCCCACCTTGGTGACCGCGTCGGCGATGGCCTCGACGACGCCCTCGGGGGTGGGTGGGGTCGCCACCTGGCGCGTGTCGAGGATCGTGCCGTCCTCGTCCACCACACCGGCCGCGATCTTCGTACCGCCGATATCGACGCCGATGGTCAGTCCCATCAGATCTCCTTCGCATGGACAGCGCTCCCCGCTCACTCACGGCGAAGCGTCACCGCTCCCGCGGTGACGCTTCGCCGTGACGGCCGAGTGAAACCCCTTCGCGGCCCGCATGTCCGCGAGGGGAGGAAACGCGAATCCCTCAAGTGATGTCAGATAATGCCCCGCCGGCGACCACGGTACCCGAGGGAGGCGGAGCGGCACCGTATCGGTTCAGCGATCGGTCGGGCGCCGGTCGGCGGGGCCCGCTCCGCCGCCGCCATCGGGCCCGCCCGTTTCGCCGGGCTCGTCCGCGCCCTTGCCCGGGTCCGTGGCCTTCTCCGCGCTCGGCTCCGCGCGCTCCACCGTCACATCGGGCGCGGGCCGCTCCCGGTCGGGGCCGAGCACCGCGGCGCGGTAGGCGGCGAGCAGCTCGTGGCCCGCGCCCGCGAGATGGTGGAGAACGTCGGCGTTCCGCTCGATCACGGGCTCGATGGCCGCCCTGGCCTGGGCGGCGAGGGGGCCCGCCGCCATGCCGACGCCGGGGCCGAGACCGGCGCCGAGGCGGCCGAGCCCCTCGGTGAGGGCGTCGGCGAGCCTGCGCAGCTCGTCGGCGGCGTCGCCTGGCCCCGGGCCTCGGGCCGCGCGGCGCCTGGCCCGCTCGTCGGCGAGGTCCTCCTCACAGGCCGTGGCCCAGGCGTCCTCGTCGGGGGGCGGGCCCGAGGGGCGCTCGGTGGAGTGCTCGCGCGCGTCGCTCATGGGGACCTCCTTCGCGCGTGGACCGTCCCCATCGAGCCTACCCCGGGCGGCCGGGCGGCGAGGGGGCGGCGGCGGAGGCCCGCGACGGGGGCCGCGGCGGGAGGACTAGACGCTCTCGACGCGCTTCTTCAGGCCGTCGAGGGCCCGGTCGATGATGACCTTCTCGGCCTTGCGCTTGATGGTGCCGAGCATCGGGATCTTGACGTCGACGGTGAGCTGGTAGGTGACCTCGGTGTGCGCGCCGTCGGCCGCGGGGGCCAGCAGGTAGGAGCCGTCGAGGGCGCGCAGCATGCGGGACTTCACCAGCGACCAGCTGACCTCGTGCTCGCCGTTCCACGTGTAGGCGAGGGTGTGCTCGTCCTTGATCGCCCCGGCGTCCAGGAGCAGCCTGACCTGCTCGGCGCGGCCGTCGGCGCCCGTGGAGAGCACCTCGGCCTCCTTCACCTCGCCCGTCCACTCGGGATAGCGGCCGAAGTCGGCGATCACCGCCATGACATCGGCCGGCTTGGCTTCGATGGTGATGCTCGACCTGGTGTGTTCGGCCATCGCGTGGCTCCTCGCGCTTGTCCGCCGCTGCCGTTCGGGGGAAGGCTACCGCGAGCCGCGGCGGCGTCGGGCACGGGAGCGGAGCAGTAGGCTGCCGAATACCCCCGGACCATGACAGATGAGGAGCAGTGGTGCGCGAGTTCAGCCTGCCGGCGCGGTACGAGGTCTCCGGCGGTGAACACCTGCCAGGGCTGCTGCGGAGCACCGCGGAGCGCCACCCCGGGGTCGGGCTCATCGCCCGCCGGGAGGGCGCGGGTTGGCGGGACATGACCGCGCCCGCGTTCGTGGCGGAGGTGCGCGCGGTCGCGAAGGGGCTGCTGGCGTCGGGCGTGCGCCCGGGGCAGCGGGTGGGGCTCATGTCGCCCACGCGGTACGAGTGGACGCTGTTCGACTTCGCGATCTGGACGGCGGGCGCGGTCACCGTGCCGGTGTACGAGACGAGTTCGCCCGCCCAGATCGCCTGGAACCTCAGGGACTCGGGCGCCGTCGCCGCGGTCGTGTGCGACGCGGAGCGCCGGGCTGCCCTCGCCTCGGTCGGGCACGACCTGCCCGAGCTGACCCGGATCTGGACGATGGATCCGGGGAAGGGCGAGGAAAGCGGCGGGGAGAACGGCGAGGGGAACGACGCCCCCGGCGCCGTCGCCGCGCTCACCGCCGCGGGAGCCGGGGTGAGCGACGCCGAGCTGGACGCCGCCACCGCGACGTTGACCGCCGAGTCCCCCGCGACGGTGATCTACACCTCGGGAACGACGGGCCGCCCCAAGGGATGTGTCCTCTCGCACCGGGCGTTCCTCGCCATGGGCCACGCCGTGGTGGCGTCGTCGGCGCCGCTGTTCCGCACGGGCGACAGCTCGGTGCTGCTGTTCCTGCCGCTCGCCCATGTCTTCGCGCGCATGGTCGAGGTCGTCGCCCTGTGCGCGCCGATCCGCCTCGGCCATGTGCCCGACGCGCACACGCTGACCGACGACCTGGCGACGTTCCGCCCGACGATCGTCCTCGGCGTGCCCCGGGTCTTCGAGAAGCTCTTCAACGGCGCGCGGGCCGCCGCCAGGGAGCGGCGCATGGGCTGGCTCTTCGACCGCGCCGCCGCGGTCGCCATCGCCTACAGCCGTGCGCTCGACCGCCGTTCGGGCCCCGGCGTGCCACTGCGGCTGGCGCACCGGCTGGGCGACCGGCTGGTCTACCGGCGGATCAGGGACACGCTCGGCGGCCGCGCCACCCACGCGATCTCGGGCGGCGGGCCGCTCGGTGAACGCCTCGGGCACTTCTTCCGCGGCATCGGCTTCACCGTGCTCGAGGGCTACGGGCTCACCGAGACGTGCGCGCCCACGGCGTTCAACCCCTGTGACGCGCCGCGCATCGGGACCGTGGGCCTGCCGCTCGCCGGGTCGGCGGTGCGCGTGGCCGACGACGGCGAGGTGCTGGTGCGCGGCGACCACCTGTTCACCGGCTACCTGGGCGACGAGCGGGCCACGCGGGAGGCGATGGCGGGCGGTTGGTTCCACACGGGCGACCTGGGGTCGCTCGACACGGACGGCTATCTGACCATCACGGGGCGCAAGAAGGAGATCCTGGTGACCGCGGGCGGCAAGAACGTCGCGCCCGCCGTCATCGAGGACCGGGTGCGGGCGCACGAGCTGATCGCCGAGTGCATGGTGGTCGGCGACGGGCGCCCGTTCGTCGCGGCGCTCATCACGCTCGACGACGCGTTCCTGCGCCGCTGGGCGGGCCGCAACGGCCTCGGCGGCGTGCCGAGGGACGAGCTGCCGCGCCACCCGCTGCTGCTCGCCGCCGTGCAGAAGGCCGTGGACGACGGCAACGCCGCGGTCTCCCGGGCCGAGTCGGTGCGGAAGTTCCGGGTGCTGCCGGGGCAGTTCACGCAGGAGTCGGGCCACCTCACGCCGTCGCTCAAACTCAGGCGCCATGTGGTGGCGAAGGACTTCGCGGGCGAGATCGACGCGCTGTACCGCTGAGCGCGGCGCCGGGCCCGCCGCACCCACCCGGGAGAGGCGGGGCGGCCACCATGGCCTGTCCCGCGGCCCTAGGGCCTGTCTGATAATCCCCGGTGGATCAGCGAGCGGCGGATGGCGCCCGCCTGGCAAGGCGCCGGATCGCAGCTCGTACTCAGCCGTACTCGCGCGATTCGGCAACGCGGCCAGGCGGGATGCCAGTCGTCGCGAGCCCGCCGGGGATTGTCAGACAGGCCCTAGTCCAGGAGGTCGCGGAGGCGTTCCACCAGGAGGTCCCAGCGCCAGCGCTCCTCGACCCAGGCCCGGCCGCGCTCGCCCATCCGGCGGCGCAGCTCGGCGTCGCGCAGCAGCGTGATCAGGCGGTCGGCGGTCTCCAGCGGGGCCGACTCCTCGCCACCGCGCACGATCCAGCCGGTCTCGCCCTCGAGGACGGCGTCGGGCGCGCCGCCCGAGTCCCCGCTGAGCACGGGAAGTCCGGTGGCGGACGCCTCGAGGTAGACCATGCCGAGCCCCTCGACGTCCAGGCCACCCGCCCTGGTGCGGCACGGCATCGCGAACACGTCGCCCGCCCCGAAGTGCGCGGGCAGCCGCTCCCATGGCACGGCGCCGGTGAAGCGCACCGACGTCGCCACGCCCTCCTTGGCGGCCAGCTTCTCAAGATCCACGCGGTAGGGCCCGCCGCCGACGATCAGCAGCACGGCATCGGGCTCCGCGGCGAGCACCCGGGGCATCGCCCTGATCAGGGTGTCCTGGCCCTTGCGGTGCACCAGTCGGGAGACGCACACGATCACGGGCCGGTCGGCCAGGCCCATGGACGCCCGCAGCGCGGCGCCGCCCGAGTCGGGGTGGAACGTCTTCTCGTCCACGCCGGGTGGCAGTTGCACCATGCGGGCGGCGGCATCGGGGCTCAGCGCCCGCGCGATCCTGCTGCGCGTGTACTCGCCGAGGTAGGTGATCACATCGGTGGTGTCCCCGACCCGGCGCAACAGCGCCCGCGCGCCCGGCAGCTGGGCCCACGCGGCCTCGTGCCCGTGCGTCGTCGCGACCAGGCGCTCGGCCCCCGCGGAGCGCAGCGCGGGCGCGAGCGCCCCCAGCGGCGCCGCCGCGCCGAACCACACGGCCGTGCAGCCGTGCGCGCGCAGCAGCCCGGTGGCCCGCCGCCGCACGGCGGGGGTGGGCAGCAGCAGGTTGGCCCGGTCCCTGATGACGGGGAACGGCTGCTCCGCGTCGAACTCTGCCGTGGTGCCGCCCTGTTCGGGGTCACCCCGCCACGACGAGGTGTAGACGACCACCCGCCGCGGGTCGAGCCGCACCGCCATGCTGTGGAGGAACGCCTGGATGCCTCCGGGCCGTGGCGGAAAATCATTGGTGACAATCAATGTCTTACGCATCAGGACGAGACGATACCGAGGGTCCTCAGGGCCGGACGACCGAGGAGACGGGAAGAATTCCCACCGACTCGTACCGCACTGTGGCCCCGGGGTGCGGGGAGTGCACGATCTGCCCACCCCCGACATACATCCCCACATGGCTCGCATCGGACCGGTAGACCACGATGTCGCCTGGCTGCGCCTCCGCGAGCGACACCTTTCGGCCAGCGCCCGCCTGCGCCTGTGACGTGCGGGGCAGGGCGACCCCGGCCTGCGCGTAGGACCACTGGATGAGGCCCGAGCAGTCGAACGCCGATGGCCCGGCCTGCCCCCACGCGTACGGGGACCCCACGACGCCGCGCGCGGCCGCGAGCGCCCGCGCGCCGCGCCCCGAGCCCTCGGCGGGTGCCTCGGCCGCGGTGGCGGGCGGCGCCTCGGCGGCGGCCTCGTGCTCGGCGCGCTCGCGCTCGCGCCGCTCCCGCGCGGACAGCTCGTCGAAGTGACGGCGCGCGGTGGCGAGTTTGCGCTGCGCGGCGCGCTTGTGGCGGGCGAGCCGCGTCTGTTCCGCGGTCAGCTCCTCCAGCTTGTCGGACGCGTCCTCGCGGCGCTGCTCCAGGCTCCGCTGGGCCGCCACCAGGTCGCGCAGCTCCCCCGCGCGGCGCGAGCCGAACCGTTCGAGCGCGGTGGCCGCCGCCAGGTATCTGTCGGGGCTGTCGGACATCATGAGCGCCACGGCGGGCCCGAGGCCGCCCGCGCGGTACTCGGCGGCCGCCGCGGAACCGATCGTGCGCCGCTTCTCGTTGACCGCCTCCTGGCCCTCGGCGACGCGGTCGCGGTGGCGCTCGAACTCCTCGGTGAGCACCGCGACGCGCTCCGACGCGCCGTTGTACGCCTCGACGGCGCGCTCCGCCCCGGCGAACAGGTCGGCCAACTCCCTTGCCGCCTCCGCGCTGTCGGACGGCGGTGGCGGGGCGGGCTCGGCGAGGACCGGCACGGCCCCCATCGTGGCGGCCGCGGTGGCGGCTGCGGACAGCACGCCGACCCTGGCCGCCCTTCTCGTCCTCGCCTGCGGATCGCGTCGATGCGAGACCACGACGGGCCGCTCCCTTCGGTGGGTTACCTGAGGGGAGCAGAATGTAGCCGCGCGGCACGGGAGTCGGCGAACGGCAACGCCGCACGTGCCGCCTCCTGGCACGCAACTGCAGGTCACACCGGGGGCGCGACGGCGCGCGGAAAACCCCGAATCACCTGGATGGGCTCAGGGGAAGGCGACGGGGGAAGACGACGGAGGACGGCGAACGACCCGGCTCAGCCGACCCGCACGCCGAACTGGAACGGCATCACGTCGACGCCCAGGTACTCCACCGTGGAGTTGGAGTTGGGCGAGTGGATGATCGTGCCGTTCCCGGCGTAGATGCCGACGTGGTGCAGGTCGCTGTAGTAGATCACCAGGTCACCAGGGGCGAGTTCGCTCATGGAGACCCGGGTGCCCGCGTTGGCCTGCGCCTGGGAGGTGCGCGGCAGCGAGACACCGGCCTGCGCGAACGCCCAGGAGGTGAGGCCCGAGCAGTCGAACGCGTTGGGCCCCGTGGCGCCCCACACATACGGGGAGCCGAGCTTGCTGATGGCGGCGGACAGGGCGGCCTCGCCGTAGGAGGAGCCGCTGCCGTCCAGGACGGGGCGCCCGCTGTCCCCGCTGTCCCGGCTGGCGCGCTCCGCGGCCTCGGCGGCCTCGGCGGCCTCCTGGGCCTCCAACTCGGCCTGCTGCTCGGCGGTGAGCTGGTTGAGCAGGGCCTGGGCCTCGCTCAGCTTCCCCTGGATCTCCTCCTTGCGGTCGCCGACCTCGGTGCGGACCTCCTCGAGCTCGGCGAGCCGGTCGCTCGCCTCGTCCCGCTGCTGGTCGAGCGAGCGCTGCTGGTCCTCGATCAGCCGCAGGGTCTCCGCCTGTTTGCCGCTGACCTGGTCGAGCGTGGACGCCTGGTCCAGATAGGCGTCGGGGTCGGAGGAGAGGAAGAGCTGCACCGACGGGTCGACGCCGCCGTTGCGGTACTGGGCCGAGGCGACGGAACCGACGCCCGCGCGCAGCTCGTTGAGCTCCTGCTGGCCGCGGGCCGTGGCGTCCTGGAGGTTCTCGACCTCCTCCTGGAGCTGCTCCTCGCGCTCCTTGGCGCCGTTGTACTCGTCGGTGGCGGACCCGGCCTCCTCGTACAGCCGGTCGACCTCTTCCTGGACCTCTTCGAGGGTCTGGCCTGGGGCGGCCTGCGCGGTCTGCGTGGATATCGCGACACTGGCGGCGGCGGCCGTGGCACCGAAGATGGTCATACGGGCGCGGCTCGGCTGCTTGGGACGACGGTGGGACGCCACGGGGGCGAGCTCCTTCTTCCTCAGCCGCCTGCCGGGCGTGGGGGCGATGGCCCCGGCTCCGCGCAACTGCCGCGGATTCGGCGGTTCCCCCACGGCCACCCCGGATGGATGGACTACCGCGCGGAGGTTCGAGCCCTGACCCTAGCGAGGTGGGTTTCGATCCTTCAAATCCCCGCGGCCATATTTTACTCACCTCACACGAGCGGCAATCGGGTACGCACCCTCCGTGGCGGGCGAGCGAGGGCAAGGGGGGCGCAGTCGGCCGTTTCCCCACGCAACAGGCACAACTCCGGCACCGGCGGGCGGATCGCCCACGTCGGCCTCACGCGCGCGCGAGGCGCCGCAGGAGCAACGCGGAGGCCACCGGGCGCGCGCCCGCGGCCGCGACCCCGTCGGCGACCTCGCGGTCGGCCGAGACCACCACGACGGGCCGCCCCCTGGGCTCGGCGCGCACCAGCCGCCGGATCAACTCGTCCGCGGTCTCCCCCGGGTTGCTGAACAGCACCCGCACCCCGCGCGGCGGCGTCACGAGCACGGGCGCCGCCAGCTCGGCGCCGTCGAACACGCACGTCATCTCGGCGCCCGTCTGCGCGGCCAGCACGGCCAGGCCGCCGAGCAGCCGCAGCCGCTGCTTCTCCAACGGCAGCGTGGGATAGCCGGTCTTGGTGACGTTGTACCCGTCGACCACGAGGTGCGCCTGGGGCAGCGCGAGGAGCTGGTCGAGCAGCGCGGGGTCGTCCTCGGAGAGCGCCCGGTGCGCGATGTCCTGGGGCGTCAACCCGCCGGGCTCCACCGCCTCGACGGTCTGCGCGGGCCGCAACCTCGCGGGCGGCAGGGCCAGCTCGCGGCGCAGGCCCTGGGCCGCGTCGAGCACCGTGTCGAGCAGGAGCCGCAGCCGCATGTCCTCGATGCCGCGGCCCTCGCGCACCGCCTTGCGGCTGGCCTCGAGGGCCGACTCCGCCTCGGAGAGCCGCGCCCGCAGCCGCCTGGCCTCGCCCTCGGCCGCGGCCCTGGCCGCCGCGGCCTCGCCGCGCGCCTCGTCGAGCTCGGCCCGCAGCTTGCGCGCCGCCGCCTCGCCACGCCGCACGTCGGCCAGCGCGCTGCGCAGCTTGCGGTGCACCGCGTCGGTCTCCTTGCGCGCGGCCTCGAGCTCGCCGCGCAGCCGCTCGCCGTCGGTGCGCGTCATCGCGGTCAGCCGCGCCACCTCGTCGCGCAGCCGCGCGAGCTCCAGCTCGCGCTCCCGCGCGGCGCGTTCGTCCTGGGCGCGCTGCGCCTCCTCGCCCGCGGCGGCCACCAGCTTCGCCCAGCCCGGCGGGCGCAGCACGAACGCCGCCGCGGCCACCTCCACGGGGTCGGCGGCGGGCGGGGGGTTGCCCTGGGCCACGGCCTCCGCGAGCTCCGGCTCGGTCTCCCGCAGCCGCGCCGCGACGCGCCGCCTGAAGTCGGGGTCGCTCTCGAGCGACGCGGCCATCGAGCTGCCGCCGAATTTCACCCGACGGGATGGGGTGAACCGGGCATACTGCCGCAGCGTGGGAGGCAGCTCGGCCAGGGTGAGCCCGGAGAACGCGTCCGCCGCGAGGAGGACGACCCGGTGCCTGACCCGCTCGGGCAGCGGGCGGTCGAGGGCCTCGGCCGCGTCCGCTTCGCCTTCTGTCGGATCCACCACCGCTCGCACCGTCCGTCAGCCCTGTCGTTGTCCACTTCACCCTACGGCCTGGTAGCCGCGGGGGCCCACGCCGCGGGCTAAGGTGTGCCCTGCGTACCGCGTCCGCCGCACACCCCGCGCGCCATCGGGCGGGACCCCGAGCGGGACATCGAGCAGGAGGGGCCAGCCGTGATCACTTCGATCGTGCTCATCAAGACCAGCGTGGACCGCGTCCCTGAGGTCGCGGAGCAGATCGCGGCGCTCGAGGGGGTCAGCGAGGTGTACTCGGTGACCGGCCCCCACGACCTCATCGCCCTGGTGCGGGTGCACCGCCACGAGGAGCTGGCCGAGGTGATCCCGGCCAGGATCAGCAAGATCCCCGGCGTGACGTCGACGGAGACCCACATCGCGTTCCGCACCTACTCGCAGCACGACCTGGAGGCGGCGTTCGCGATCGGCCTCGAGTAGGCCATCGGACAGTCCCTCGACCCACGCCCTCAGGCGTGGGTCGCGCGCACCCACCGGTCGAGGCAGCGGGCCGCGGCCCCGCTGTCGATCGACTCAGCCGCCGTGGCCATCCCCAGGGCGATCTGGTCGCGCAGCGGCGCGTCCCCGGGGTTCAACGCGACGAGCGCCGCCGCGGCGTTGAGCACCACCGCGTCCCTGACGGGCCCGGTCGCCCCGGCCAGGACCGCCCTGGCCACCTCGGCGTTGTGGGCCGCGTCCGCGCCGCGCAGGGACTCGACGGGCGCGATGGCGAGGCCCACGTCGCGCGGGTCGAAGCTCTCCTCGCGCACCTTGCCGTCCCTGACGACCCACACCGTCGACGTGGCGGTGACCGTCAGCTCGTCCAGGCCGTCGTCGCCGCGGAACACCAGCGCCGAGGCGCCGCGTTCGGCCAGGACGCCCGCGACGATGGGCGCCATCCGCGCGTCCGCGACGCCCGTGGCCTGGGCGCCGACGCGGGCGGGGTTGGTGAGCGGGCCGAGGAAGTTGAACGGGGTGGGGATCCCCAGCTCGCGCCTGGCCGTGGCCACATGGCGCAGCGCCGGGTGGAACTTGATCGCGAAGCAGAACGTGATGCCCGCGTCGACGGCCACCTCGGCGACCCGCTTGGGGGTCAACTCCAGGTTGACGCCGAGCTGTTCGAGGACGTCGGACGCGCCGCTCGCGCTCGACGCCGCGCGGTTGCCGTGCTTGACGACCGTCGCCCCGGTGCCCGCGACCACGATGGCGGCCATCGTGGAGATGTTGACCGTCCTGGCCCGGTCGCCCCCCGTGCCCACGATGTCCACCGTGGGGCCTGGCACCTCGATCAGGTTGGCGTGGTCGTACATCGCCCGCACCAGGCCGCCGACCTCGTCGACCGTCTCGCCCTTGGCCCGCAGCGCCACCGCGAAGCCCGCGATCTGCGCGTCGGTGGCCTCTCCCGTCATGATCTGGTCCATCGCCCACGCGGTCGCGTCCATGGACAGGTCGCGCCCGGCCACCAGCTCCATCAGCACCTCGGGCCAGGTGTGCGCCGCCGCGGTGTCGCCTCCGGCGGGGGTCACAACGCTCATGGGAATCACTCCTGGCGGGTCGGACGGCTGATCGCGTGACGAGCCTAGCGAACGCCACGAGGCCGTGGTCCCCCACACCGGCGAGGGGCCACGGCCTCGTTCGGACACGGTGTCCGAGGGGCGGCGGAACGATCAGTGGTGGCCGTGGCCGCTCGTGATCTCCCGGTACTCCTCCGACGTCGGCTTCGGGATCTGCGCCTGCTCACCGAAGTATCCGCGGGAGATCTTCACCCGCAGCCGCTCCAGCGGGCTGACCTTGCGCCGCACGCCGTTCTCGTCCGTCTCGGGGCCGAGCTCGGCGGGCCTGTCCTGGTCGTGCGCGGTCAGCGTGTACAGCGCCTCGCGCGGCAGCGGCTCGTGGACCTCGACGAACTCACCGTGCGGCAGCCGCTTGATGACGCCCGTCTCGCGGCCGTGCAGCACCTTCTCCCGGTCCCTGCGCTGGAGGCCGAGACAGATCCGCCGCGTGATGACGAACGCGACCACGGGGAAGACGAAGAACCCGATCCGGCAGACCCAGGTGATGGCGTTGATCGACAGGTTGAAGTTGACCGCCCACACGTCGTTCCCGCCCGCGACCAGAGCGACGCCGTACGCCACGAGCCAGGCGACGCCGAGACCCGTGCGGGTGGGGGCGTTCCTCGGCCGCTGCGCGATGTGGTGCTCGCGGTTGTCGCGGGTCAGCCAGGACTCGAAGAACGGGTACAGGCCGATCAGCACGAGCACGCCGGGGAAGACCGCGAGCGGGATCATCAGGCCGAAGTTGAGCGTGTAGCCGCCAGGGATCACCCACTCCCATCCCGGCATCATGCGGACCAGCCCCTCGGAGAAGCCGAGATACCAGTCGGGTTGGGCGTTGGTCGAGACCTGGTCGGGTCGATAGGGCCCCAGGACCCAGACGGGGTTGATCGTCGCCGTGGCCGCGATGGCCGCGATGACGCCGAACACCAGGAAGAAGAAGCCCCCGGCCTTCGCCATGTAGATGGGCAGGAACGGCATGCCGACGACGTTGTCGTTGGTGCGCCCCGGACCGGCGAAGTGCGTGTGCTTGTGGTAGATGATCAGGATCAGGTGCGCCGCGACCAGGCCGAGCATGATGCCGGGCAGCAGCAGCACATGGATGACGAAGAACCTCGGGATGATGTCGTGCCCGGGGAACTCCCCGCCGAACAGGAACATCTGGATATAGGTGCCCACCACCGGCATGGAGAGGATCGCGCCCTCCATGAAGCGGATGCCCGTGCCCGAGAGCAGGTCGTCCGGCAGCGAGTAGCCGGTGAGGCCCGTGAAGACGGCCAGGATGAACAGGGTCCAGCCGAACAGCCAGTTGATCTCGCGCGGCTTGCGGAAGGAGCCGGTGAAGAACACCCGCATCATGTGGAACATGATGCCGACGACAAAGATCAGCGCCGCCCAGTGGTGGATCTGCCGGACCAGCAGGCCGCCGCGGACGTCGAAGCTGATGTCGAGCGTCGAGGCGTACGCCTCGGTCATCATCACGCCCTGCATCGGGACATAGCTGCCGTGGTACTCCACCTCGGCCATGCTCGGCACGAAGAACATGGTGAGGTACACGCCGGTCAGGATCAGGATGATGAAGCTGTAGAGGCAGATCTCGCCCAGCAGGAACGACCAGTGGTCGGGGAAGATCTTCCGCATGTTGGCCTTGGCGAGGCTGTAGAGCCCCACCCTGCCGTCGGCCCAGTCGGCGATCTTCTCGCCCGCCGGTGCCTTGCCCCTGGTCTTGGGGTCCTTCGTCGCCGTACTCATCCGCGCTCCCAGAAGCTCGGGCCGGGGGGCTCCTCGAAGTCGCCGAGCGCCTGGAGGAAGCCTTCGTCGTTGACCGTGATGCGCAGCTGCGGCAGCGGGTGGCCCGCGGGTCCGAAGAGGACCTTGGCGCCGTCGGCGAGGTCGAACGTCGACTGGTGGCAGGGGCAGAGCGCGTGGTGGGACTGCTGCTCGTAGAGGGTCGCGGGGCAGCCGATGTGGGTGCAGATCTTGGAGTAGCAGAGGATGCCCTCGTGGCCCCACTCCGCGGAGCGCGGGTCCTTGATGTCCTCGGGCTCGAGGCGCACCAGCATGACGGCGGCCTTGGCGATCTCCGCGTGGAAGTTCTCGGCGTGCGGGTCGAGGCCTTCGGGCATGGCCTGCGTGAGCGAGCCCACCGTGATGTCCTCGGGGCGCAGCGGCTGGAGGGTGGCCTCGTTGATGATCAGCGAGCCCTCCTGCCACGCGGTGTGGTGGAGCTTGTCCTCGGGCAGCGGGCCGAGGTCGCGCAGCAGCACCACGCCGGCGAGCGGCACGAGGCCGAGGGCGCCGAGCAGGGTGTTGCGCGCGAGCTTCCTGCGGCCGATCTGCGACTCGGCGGCGCCCTTGGCGAACTCCTCGAGGACATGCGCCTTGACCTCGGGCGTCGCCTCGACGGCGTGCCGCTCCTCGGCGACCTCCTCGTCGGACATCAGGGTGCGCGCCCAGTGGATGGCGCCCGCGCCGATGCAGAAGAGGGCGAGCCCGAGGGTGAGGCCGAGGGCGAAGTTCAGCCCGCTGATGTGCCCGAACGGCCAGATGAAGACGATCTCATCGATCGGGATGGCCACATAGGAGGCGATGAAGCCGACCGTGGCGAGCATCGACAGGGTGAAGAGGAAGGCCACGGTGCGCTCGGAGCGTCGGGCGGCCCGCTCGTCGATGTCCTGCCTGCGGGGTTCGTGCGGCGGTAGCCCGGGGTCGGCGAACGGGTCGTCCGCCTCGGCCACGGCACCGCCCTCGCGCTGGTCGGGGAGGTGGTCCCCCGACGAGTCGTTGCGCGATTCGGTCTGATCAGTTCGGCTACTCATGACTTCCTGGCCTTTGCGGTCCTGGCCCCGATCCACACGGCGACGGCGATGAGGGCACCCATGCCGAACGTCCAGGCGAAGAGGCCCTCGCTGACCGGCCCGAAGCCGCCGAGGCCCAGGCCGCCGGGGCTCGGGGAGTCCGCGGTGTTGACCGCGTGCAGCCACGCGATGATGTCCTGCTTCTCCTCCTCCGGCAGCGTGGAGTTGGGGAAGGACGGCATGCTGGCGGGGCCCGTGACCATGGCCTCGTAGATGTACCGGGGGTCCACGTTGTCCAGCGCCGGTGCTTCCTTGCCATGGGTCAGCGCGCCGCCCTGGCCGGTGAAGTTGTGGCACTGGGAGCAGTTGGTGCGGAACAGCTCGCCGCCCCTGGCGGCGTCGCCCGCCGAGGGGTCGTAGGCCGACTCGTTCGGCACGCTCGGGCCCGGGCCCAGGGAGGCGACATACGCGGCCAGCTGGTCGATCTCGGCCTGCGTGTAGACGACCGGCTTCTCCTCGGCCTGCGGGCCCGGCTGCTGGAGGGGCATGCGCCCGGTGCCGACCTGGAAGTCGACCGCCGCGGCGCCGACCCCGGTCAGCGAGGGCCCGTCGCTGCTCCCCTGGCCACCGGAGCCGTGGCAGCTCGAGCAGCCGACGTCGTACAGCTTCTTGCCCTCCTCGATGGCGAGGGACTGGGCCGAGGCCTCGGCCTGCGCCTCGTCCGCGGGGGCGAGCGTCGCGTACAGCCCCCCTGTGGCCGCCAGCGCGAGGAGGAGGACGACGAGCGCCGCCAGCGGATGGCGCCGTCGTACGGAGAGCTTTTTCACGGATTACCCCGGGGTCAGGATCTTCTGCGTCGGTGCTTGAGGTGTGCGGTCCGAGTGCGTGGTGCCGGTCGGCCACTCGATGAGGTGGCTACTTGATGAGGTAGATGGTGGCGAAGAGGCCGATCCACACGACGTCGACGAAATGCCAGTAGTACGACACGACGATGGCCGTGGTGGCCTGCTCATGGGTGAAGCGCTTGGCCGCGTACGTGCGGGCCAGGACGAACAGGAACGCGATCAGCCCGCCGAGCACATGCAGCCCGTGGAAGCCGGTGGTCAGGTAGAACGCGGAGCCGTAGGGGCCCGAGGACAGCGAGATGCCCTCGTGCTTGACCAGCTCGACGTACTCCGTGACCTGCCCGCCGATGAAAACGGCGCCCATCACGAAGGTGGCCACGAACCACGCGCGGAGCTTCTTCACATCGCCCCGCTCGGCGGCGAACACGCCGAGCTGACAGGTGAGCGAGGAGAGCACCAGGATCACGGTGTTGGTCCCCGAGAACGGGAGGTTGAGCACATCGGCGTTCTCCTGCCAGTGCTCCGCCCCCATCACCGACCGCAGGGTGAAGTACATCGCGAAGAGGGCCGCGAAGAACATCAGCTCGGAACTCAGCCAGATGACGGTTCCGACGCTGGTGACGTTCGGCCGGTTGACCGAAGGGATCGCGTGCCCGGATTCTGCTGCTGTTGCTGTCGCCACGCCCGTCATTATGTCGGTCGGTTTTCCGGCGTCTTCCCCGGGGGTCCGGTTCGGTGTGTCCGCCCGTCCGGTGACGTTTCCCGACCCGTCTCCCACCGGGTCCCGACCCATCCGCCCTGCCCACCGCGGGGGCCGACGGAGTAGCATCCGCCGCAGGGGCGGCCGACGAGGGCCGCCCGGGACAACGGCCACTTCGCGGAGGAACGATGGAGCGCACCGCCACGGTGCTGGTCTACAGCGACGACGTCAACACCCGCGAGCAGGTCCGGCTCGCGGCCGGGAGGCGGCCCGCGGCTGACGTTCCCGAGGTCGAGTACCTGGAGTGCGCCACCCTGCCCGCGGTGCTGAGCGCGCTCGAACAGGGCGGGATCGACGTGTGCGTGCTCGACGGCGAGGCCGTCCCGGCGGGCGGGATGGGCGTCTGCCGGCAGATCAAGGACGAGATCTTCGAGTGCCCCCCGGTGCTGCTGCTGATCGGGCGCCCGCAGGACGCCTGGCTCGCCACCTGGAGCCGGGCCGAGGCGGCCGTGGCGCACCCGGTGGAGCCGTCGGAGCTGGCGGCCTCCCTGGCCACCCTCCTGCGCCGTCGGCTCCCCTCCACGGTCTGACGCACACGGGCCGCCTCGCGCCCGGGTCGTCCGTCACACCCGGGGGCGCAGGCGGCCCGCGGCCGGGGTCACCGGCTCGCCGCCACCGCCGCCGTGCACGGCGCTGCCGGCGCGCCACTCCTCCCAGGAGAGGTTCCAGTCGCCGAAGCCGTTGCCGAAGGGCGCCATGTCCTCGCCGAAGCCGTTGACGTGCTCGACGACGTCGCCCGGCTTCAGCAGGTCGAACAGCCACTTGGCGTTCTCGTCCGACATGCCCGTGCAGCCGTGGCTGACGTTGGCCGAGCCGTGCGACCCGGCGGACCAGGGGGCGGCGTGGATGTACTCGCCGCTCCAGGTGAGCCGCGAGGCCCACGAGACATTGAGGTCGTAGGACTCCGCCGAGCCCGCCGCGATGCCGATGCTGGTGCCGGTCATCCTGACGTTCTCCTCCTGGGCGAGGACGACCTTCTTGCCGTTCCTCGTGGCGAAGCCCTCCTTCCCCGTGGTGATCGGGATGCTCCGCAGCTCCTCGCCGTTGCGGGTGACGGTCATGGTGTGGCCGCTGATGTCGGCGACGGCCTCGATCCGGTCGCCGGTCTTCAGCTTCAGGGCGTCGCCCGAGCCGCCGCGCAGGCCGTCCCTTATCGGCAGCCCGAGAAGGTTGGAGCGCACCGTGATCTGGGTGTTGGCGGGCCAGTACTCCTTGGGGCGGTAGTGCAGCTCCTTGTCGTCCACCCAGTGCCACGCCCCCTCCACGCGGGGCTCGGAGCTGACGGTCAACGCGCCCTCGACGAGCGCCCGTTGCTCGGGGTCGCTGACCTTGCGGCTCAGCTCCGCGGTGACCGGCTGGCCCACCCCGTAGGTGCCCGCGTCGGGGCCGAAGTCGACGTCGAGGCGCTTGCCCTTCGACGCGCGCGTGCTGAACGTGTGCACGCCCCTGCCGGGGGAGCCACTGCCGTTCTCCGTGCTGACCCGCACGGTGTACTCGGCGTCCGCGGCCAGCGGTGAGGTGCTGCGCCAGCCACGGCCGTCGGCGGACAGCTCGCCGGCCAGGGGGCGCCCGGCCGCGTCGGCGGCGGCCACGTCGGTGATCCTGGTCCCGGTGCCCTGGGTGCTGATCCTGAGGGGCTTGTCGGGATCGACGCCGGTCGCCTTCGCGCCGCCGGCGTCACCGAAGGACAGCTGTCCGACGGCGTCGTAGGGTTCGGTCGCCAGCGGCTTGCCGTCTCCCGCGCAGCCGGTGATCCCGGCGAGCAGCGGGGCGAGTATCAGCGCTGAGCCCAGCTTTATGCGGTTTGAGTGACTCATAGCCATAAATTACGGACATCACCCGGTGGGGGCGCGCTGGCCTGCTGCAAACGGGCGGCCCCCGGAGGGATCTCCCTCCGGGGGCCGGATGCCGTGCGGGACGGGCCGCTACTGGTTCTGGTTCTCGCCGCGGTAGTACTCGAAGACCCACAGCCACAGGCCGATGGCCACGAGCGGGGCCGTGAAGTACAGGAACCACCAGCCGAAGACCGGGCCCATGAACGCGACCGCGCCACCGGCGCCGAGCAGCAGCGGCGCCCAGCTGTGCGGGCTGAAGAACCCGACCTCGCCGGCGTCGTCGGCGACGTCCGCCTCCTTGTTGTCCTGCGCGCCGGTGTCCACGCGGCGGGCGGTGAAGAGCAGGTAGAACCCGATCATCGCCGACAGGGCGAACGACAGGAACAGCGCCGTGGTGCCGACCGGCTCCTTGGACCACACGCCGTAGACGATCGCCACGGCGAGCATGAAGACGGCGATCCAGCTGAAGAGGTGCCCCTGGATCCTCACTGGCCGGCCTCCTTTCCGGTGAGCGCCTCGGCCTCGTGGCGGGCGTCGTTCTCCAGGGAGTCGAGCGCCGCGACCTCGGGGTGGTGCAGGTCGAAGGCCGGGGACTCGGAGCGGATCCTGGGCAGCGTGAGGAAGTTGTGCCGGGGCGGCGGGCACGAGGTCGCCCACTCGAGCGAACGCCCGTAGCCCCACGGGTCGTCGGTGTCGACCTTCTCGCCGTACTTCCAGGTCTTCCAGACGTTGTAGAAGAACGGCAGCATCGACATGCCGAGCAGGAACGAACTCATGGTCGAGATCGTGTTGAGCGCGGTGAACCCGTCGGCCGCCAGATAGTCCGGGTAGCGGCGGACCATGCCCTCGGCGCCCAGCCAGTGCTGCACGAGGAACGTTCCGTGGAAGCCGATGAACAGCGTCCAGAAGGTGATCTTGCCGAGGCGCTCGTCCAGCATCTTGCCGGTCCACTTGGGCCACCAGAAGTGGAAGCCCGCGAACATCGCGAAGACCACGGTGCCGAAGACGACGTAGTGGAAGTGCGCCACCACGAAGTAGGTGTCGGACACGTGGAAGTCGAGCGGCGGCGAGGCCAGGATCACGCCGGTGAGGCCACCGAAGAGGAAGGTGATCAGAAAGCCGACCGACCAGAGCATCGGCGTTTCGAAGCTGAGCGATCCCTTCCACATGGTGCCGATCCAGTTAAAGAACTTCACACCGGTCGGGACCGCGATCAGGAAGGTCATGAAGGAGAAGAACGGCAGCAGCACCGCGCCCGTGACATACATGTGGTGCGCCCAGACCGTCACGGAGAGGCCCGCGATGGTGATCGTCGCGGCGACCAGGCCGATGTAGCCGAAGATCGGCTTCCTGGAGAAGACCGGGATGATCTCCGAGACGATGCCGAAGAACGGCAGCGCGATGATGTACACCTCTGGATGGCCGAAGAACCAGAAGAGGTGTTGCCACAGGATCGCGCCGCCGTTGGAGGCGTCGAAGATATGGGCCCCGAAGACGCGGTCGGCGGCGAGCGCGAACAGCGCGGCGGCGAGCACCGGGAAGGCCAGCAGCACCAGGACACCGGTGAGCAGGACGTTCCAGGTGAAGATCGGCATCCGGAACATCGTCATGCCGGGGGCGCGCATGCAGATGATCGTGGTGATGAAGTTGACGGCGCCGAGGATGGTGCCGAAGCCGGAGAGCGCGAGGCCCATGACCCACAGGTCGGCGCCCATGCCGGGCGAGCGGACCGCGTCGGAGAGCGGCGAGTAGGCGAACCAGCCGAAGCTGGCCGCGCCCTGCGGCGTGAAGAAGCCGCCGACCACCATGAGGCCGCCGAACAGGTAGAGCCAGTAGGCCAGCATGTTCAGGCGGGGGAACGCGACGTCGGGGGCGCCGATCTGGAGCGGCATGATCCAGTTGGTGAACCCGGCGAACAGCGGGGTCGCGAACAGCAGCAGCATGATCGTGCCGTGCATGGTGAACAGCTGGTTGAACTGCTCGTTGCTGACGACCTGCGTGCCGGGGCGGGCCAGCTCGGCGCGCATGATGAGCGCCATCGCGCCGCCGATGATGAAGAAGAGGAACGACGTCAGCAGGTACATCGTGCCGATCGTCTTGTGGTCGGTGGTGGTGAGCCACTTGACCACGACGGAGCCGGGCCGACGCCGGTAGGCGGCGGGCGAGGCGGGGGTGGCCCCGGCCGCCTCCGTCTCCTGTGACTCCGCGTTCTTCTGCTCGAGGATACTCACGATCGCCCCTCGTTGGTCTCGGCGTTCCTTGCGGCATCGGTCTGCTCGATGCCGGCCGGGAGGTAGCCGGTGTTGCCGCGTTCCGCCAAGTCCTGGAGATGCGCGTCGTACTCCTCGGGGGAGACGACCTTGACGTTGAACAGCATGCGGGAATGGTCGACGCCGCAGAGCTCGGCGCACTTGCCGAGGAAGGTGCCCTGCCGGTCGGGGGTCACCTCGAACACGTTGGTGTGCCCGGGGATGACGTCCTGCTTCATCAGGAACGGCACGACCCAGAACGAGTGGATGACGTCACGGGACGTCAGCACGAACTGCACCGTCTCACCCTCGGGGAGGATCAGCGTGGGCCCGGGGTTGCCGGTGTCCGGGTCGCGGTCGGCCGGGGTGCCGGCCTCGTACACGCCGTCCGCGTTCTCGGGGAAGCGGTCCGCGATCCGGTCGGGGATGGAGGAGAGCTCGGGCGCGGTGCGCGCGTCGGTGTCGGAGGCGCCGACGGGCTCGATGTAGTTGAAGCCCCAGCTCCACTGGTAGCCCACCACGTTGATGATGTGGTCGGGCTCCTCCGAGGTGTCGAGCAGCTCGGTCTGGTCGCGGGCGGTGAAGTAGAAGAGCACCGAGACGACGATCAGCGGGACGAGGGTGTAGAGGGCCTCGATGGGGAGGTTGTACCGGTTCTGCGGGGGGACCTCGACCTTGGTGCGCGAGCGCCGGTGGAAGAAGACGCTCCACAGGATCAGGCCCCACACCAGCACACCCGTGACGAGGGCGGCAGCCCATGAGCCCTGCCACAGGGACAGGATGCGCGGCGCCTCCTCCGTGACGGGGGTGGGCATGCCGAGACGGGGAAAGTCCTCGGATGTGCAACCTGTGGCGGTCGCCAGGACCAGGCCCGCGATCAGCGCCTGCGGCAGGATCCGCCGCTTCGGGCGCCGCGACGAGCGGTCGGAGCCGTTGGGACTCACGTAGCGCCTTCCCGAGAGTCTCGCCCTCGGTCCGGGCTGCCTCGCGCTTCGCTGCGGCCGGCCCTGACGGGGGCAGGGGTTTGGATGTTTATGCGGAGCAAACCCTACTGGACGCCCTTTGCCGCCTCGCGGGGAGGGTACGGGAACGCGGCGTGGCGCGGCGCGGGGCCCGCGCACGTCCCCGACCAGGGGATTCACCGGGGCGGCCGCGGTGGCGTTAGGTTGCGCGACGTGCCCTATTTCGATGCCGCGAGCTCCCTTCCCCCGCACCCCGTGGCCACCCAGGCGCTCCTGGCCGCGCTCGACGACGGGTGGGCCGACCCGTCGCGCCCGCACCGCGAGGGCCGCAAGGCGCGCCTGCTGCTCGACGCCGCGCGGGAGGCGGCGGCCGATGCGGTGGGCTGCCGCCCCGACGAGCTGACGTTCACCTCGTCGGGAACGCGCGCGCTGCACACGGGTGTCGCGGGCGCGCTGGCCGGACGGGCCAGGGCGGGGCGGGAGTTGCTGGTGTCCGCCGTCGAGCACTCGGCGGTGCTGCACGCGGCCGAGGCGCACCGGGCGGCCGGGGGCGGCGTCACGGAGATCGGCGTGGACCGCGAGGGCCGCGTGGCGCCCGAGGCCGTCGCGGCGGCGCTCAGGGCGGCGTCCAGGGGCCCCGCGCTGGTGTGCGTGCAGTCCGCCAACCACGAGGTGGGCACGCGCCAGCCGGTCGCGGAGATCGCCGAGGTGTGCGCGGCGGCGGGCGTTCCGCTGCTGGTGGACGCGGCGCAGTCGCTGCCGTGGGGCCGGGTCGAGGGCGGCTGGTCGCTGCTCGCGGGCAGCGCCCACAAGTGGGGCGGGCCCGCGGGGGTGGGGCTGCTCGTGGTGCGCAAGGGGACGCGGTTCGCGCCCGTGGGGCCGACGGACGAGCGGGAGTCGGGGCGGGCGCCCGGCTTCGAGGACATCCCGGCGATCGTGGCGGCCGCGGCCTCGCTGCGGGCCGTGCGGCAGGACGCGGCGGCCGAGGCGGCGCGGCTCGCGGGGCTCGTGGACCGGATCAGGGAGCGCGTTCCCGCGCTGGTGCCGGATGTGGAGGTGGTGGGGGCGGCGGAGGAGCGGCTGCCGGGGATCGTGACGTTCTCCTGCCTCTACGTGGACGGCGAGGCGCTGCTGCACGCGCTCGACCGTGAGGGGTTCGCGGTGTCGTCGGGCTCGTCGTGCACGTCGAGCACGCTGACGCCGAGCCATGTGCTGCGCGCGATGGGCGTGCTGTCCGAGGGGAACGTCCGGGTCTCGCTGCCGCCCGGGACGGCCGAGCAGGACGTGGAGCGCTTCCTCGCGGTGCTGCCGGGGGCGGTGGCAGGGGTGCGGGAGCAGCTGGCCCCGCCCGTGCCGGTCACCGTGGACGCGGGCGAACCGGACGGTGGGCATGGCGCGTTGACCGTGGACGCGCTGGGGCGGCGCTGCCCTGTGCCGGTCATCGAGCTGTCCCGCGTCATCGGCCGGGTGCCGGTCGGCGGGGTGGTGACGGTGCTCGCCGACGACGCCGCCGCCCGCCTCGACATCCCCGCGTGGTGCGACATGCGCGGCCAGGAGTACCTGGGCGAGGCGCCGCACGGCGCGGGCCCCGGCACGGCGTACCGGGTGCGCCGCGTGGTGTGAGGGCGGGCGGTGTGAGGGCGGCGGCGGAACGGGTCGGGCGTGCGGCGGCGTGGCTCAGCGCAGGTGGGCGCGGACCTCGTCGGCGGCGTCCATGCCGTAGGCCTTGGCGAAGCGCTCCATGAAGGGGCCGCGGTGCAGCGTGTACTCCTGGGTGCCGACGGTCTCGATGACCAGGGTGGCCACCATGCAGCCGACCTGCGCCGAGCGTTCGAGGGACGTGCCCCACGCGAGCCCGGAGAGGAAGCCCGCGCGGAACGCGTCGCCCACGCCGGTCGGGTCGGCCTTGGCCTCCTCCTGGGGGGCGGCGACCTCGATGGTCTCCCGGCCCGCGCGCTCGATGCGGACGCCGCGGGGGCCGAGGGTGGTGACGCGCGTGCCGACCCGGGCCAGCACCTCGTCGGCCGACCAGCCGGTCTTGCTCTCGACGAGGGCCTTCTCGTACTCGTTGTGGAAGAGGTAGGCGGCGCCCTCGGACAGGGTGCGGATCTCCTCGCCCGCCATGCGCGCGAGCTGCTGGGAGAAGTCGGCCGCGAACGGGATCCCGCGCGTGCGGCACTCCTCGGTGTGGCGCAGCATCGCCTCGGGGTCGTCGGCGCCGATGTGCACGAGGTCGAGGCCGCCGACGCGCTGGGCGACCGCCTGGAGCTCGATGAGCCGGGCCTCGCTCATGGCGCCGGTGTAGAAGGAGCCGATCTGGTTGTGCGCGGCGTCGGTGGTACAGACGAAACGCGCGGTGTGCAGCAGCTCGGAGATGCGCACGGACGCGGTGTCCACGCCGTGCCGGTCGAGCCAGGCGCGGTACTCGTCGAAGTCCGCGCCCGCGGCGCCGACCAGGATGGGCGAGGCGCCGAGCTGCCCCATGCCGAAGCAGATGTTGGCGCCCACCCCTCCGCGCCTCACCTCGAGGGAGTCGACCAGGAACGACAGCGAGACGGTGTGCAGCTGGTCGCCGACGAGCTGATCGGCGAACCGGCCGGGAAAGGTCATCAGATGATCGTGGGCGATGGAGCCGCTGACGGCGATACGCACGGTGGTCTGCTCCCGTGGAGGCGACAAAGGGCTCCCAGGCTACCGGCCCCCGCGGAACCGGTCGGCGGAACGGGCCGTCCAACAGGTATCCGGCGAACCGGCGCGCGCGGCGGCGAGTTGGGCGGGTGTGCGATGCAGGCGAGCGATTCCGAGGAGCGGTGACGTGGCTGAGGACATGGCCGGGAACGCGGCGGACCACGGGGACGCGGCCCACGACGAGGGCGGTGCCGACCGGCGCCGCCTCGGCCTGGCGCGCGGCACGGCGATCACGCTCGGGGTGGCGCTCATCGCGGGCGGTCTCTTCGGCGCCGAGCGCCTGTTCGCCGACCCGGGGGGCGCGGAGGACGGCGGCGCCTCGGCGGGCGGCGCCGTCGCCGAGCCCGCGCCCATGGCGCCGTCGGACGAGGGGGGCGGCTCGACTTCGTCGTTCGCCGGGGTCACGCTCCGGCTCGCGCAGACCCCGGCCGACGCCCCGGAGTTCGCGCCGGCGTACACGCTGACCGACGTCTCGCGCGAGCGTGCGCGGGAGCTGGCCGCCGTGCTCGGCGTCGAGGGCGAGGTGCGCGACGGCGGCGACGCGGGCTGGGCGGTGACGGGGGCCGAGCCGGGCGGTATGTCGCTGACGGTGGGGAAGCGGGGGCCGGGGCACTGGTCGTTCAGCCCCTCGGCGGTGGCGCTGCCCGCCGCCCCGCCGGGCGCGGAGCCGGGGACCGCCGATGAGCCGGTCCCGCCGCGCGAGCCCACCGACGCGATGGAGATCGTGCCCGGCGCGCCCGGCGACCCGGACGCGCCGGCCACCTCGGGCGCCCCGGACGGGCCCGGCGCGCCGGTCGAGGCGCCGGGGATGCCGCCCGTCGACGGGACTCCCCCGCCGACGCCCGGCGAGGCGACGGAGGCGGCGGGCCCGCTGCTCGACGCGCTCGGCCTGGGCGACGCCACGGTGGTCACCGACGCGACGAGCGGCTCGCAGCGCATCGTCAGGGCCGTTCCCGAGGTGGCGGGGCTGCCGGTGCACGGGCTCGACACGGAGATCTGGATCGGCCCTGACGGCTCGGTGTTCGCGGCGCACGGCGCGCTGCTGCCGGGGCCCGAGGAGGGCGAGGAGTACGCGGTGCCGCCCGCCGAGGACGCGGTCACCGAGTACAACGGGCTGATCGGCGGCGACGCGCAACCCGCCGACGCCACCGCGCGGTTCGGGCTCTCCACGCTGCCGCTCGACGACGGGGGCACGGTGCTGGCGCCGTCGTGGCTGTTCACGTACACGCTGCCGTCGGGCGAGCGGCTGACCACGAGCCAGCCCGCCGTTCCGCGGAACGAGGCGGAGGCCCCCGCCGAGCCCGGCGGGCCAGGGGAGCCGGTCGAGCCCGGCGCGCCCGATGAGGAGCCGGGGGACACGGGCTGGTCGATCGCACCCTACGAGCCGTCGGACCGCACGCTGACCTTGACCTTCTGGGGCGGGGTGTGCAGCGACTACGCGGCGACCGCGCGGGAGTCGGACTCCTCGATCACGGTGAGCCTGGAGAGCACGACGACCGACCCCGAGCTGGCCTGCATCGCGGTGGCGGAGGAGCAGACGACCGAGGTCGCGCTCGACGGGCCGGCCGGGGAGAAGGAGCTGCTCGACTCGCGGGGCGAGCCGCTGCCCGTGCGCTGACCCGCAAAGACCCCGCCCGCCCACTCCCCGGTGGCGGGGTGGGCGGGCGGGGCACGCCGTGGTCCCGGCGGGGCGCCGGGACCGTTCGGCTCAGCTGAACGAGTCCCCGCAGGCGCACGAGCCCGTGGCGTTGGGGTTGTCGATGGTGAAGCCCTGCTTCTCGATGGTGTCCACGAAGTCGATGGACGCCCCGCCGAGGTACGGCGCGCTCATGCGGTCGGTGACGACCTTCACGCCGTCGAAGTCCTTGACGACGTCGCCGTCGAGGGACCGCTCGTCGAAGAACAGCTGGTACCTCAGCCCCGAGCACCCGCCCGGCTGGACCGCCACGCGCAGCGCGAGGTCGTCGCGTCCCTCCTGCTCGAGCAGGCCCCTGACCTTCGCCACGGCCGCCTCGGAAACGATGATGCCGTCGCTGACAGCGGTCTCTTCCGTTACGGACATCTGCGTATCTCCCGGGTAGTACGGAAAGCTCTGGCGGAGGCGCCAACACACCGCCATCCGATTCCATTCCCGGCGCGGCGCGTCGATTCGCGTCCCTTTTCTCGTCCCTTCATGCTCGCACACCCGCCGCCCACACGGAATGCGTCACAGTGACGCGATCCACATCGTCACAGTGACGCGAACGGGGTTATGCTCGACCCTCAAACGTCAGAACGACGAAAAGACGTCGCACCACATACAGAAAGGGTGCGTGTGCCGTGAACAGCGCCCAGGCCCTGGACGTCACCCCTACCCCCCTGGCCCTCCTCCTGCTGGGGCGCGGATCCGACCCGGCGAGCGAACGCGGTGTGGACTGCCCCGGCGACCTGCCGGCGCCGTCCGACCCCGACCTGGTGGAGCGGGCCCGCGCCGCCAAGGCCGCGCTGGGGGACCGCCTCTTCGTGCTCGGCCACCACTACCAGCGCGACGAGGTCATCCAGTTCGCCGACGTGACCGGCGACTCCTTCAAGCTGGCCAGGGACGCCGCCGCCCGTCCGCAGGCCGAGTACATCGTCTTCTGCGGCGTGCACTTCATGGCCGAGTCGGCCGACATCCTCACCACCGAGGCCCAGCGGGTGGTCCTGCCCGACCTCGCGGCGGGCTGCTCGATGGCCGACATGGCCACCGCGGAGCAGGTCGCCGAGGCGTGGGACGTGCTGACCGACGCGGGCGTGGCCGGGCGGACGGTGCCGGTGACGTACATGAACTCGTCGGCCGACATCAAGGCGTTCACCGGGCGCAACGGCGGCACCGTGTGCACGTCGTCCAACGCCAGGCGCGCCCTTGAGTGGGCGTTCGAGCAGGCGGGTGAGGACGGGAAGGTGCTCTTCCTGCCCGACCAGCACCTGGGCCGCAACACCGCCGTGCGCGAGCTCGGCATGGGCCTGGACGACTGCGTCGTCTACAACCCGCACAAGCCGGGCGGCGGGCTGACCGCCGACCAGCTGCGCCGGGCGCGGATGATCCTGTGGCGTGGCCACTGCTCGGTGCACGGCCGCTTCTCGCTCGACTCGGTCGACGAGGTCCGCGCCCGCGTCCCCGGGGTCAACGTCCTGGTGCATCCCGAGTGCCGCCACGAGGTCGTCGCCGCCGCCGACCACGTGGGCTCGACCGAGCACATCATCGCCACGCTCGACGCCGCGCCCGCCGGGTCGAAGTGGGCCGTGGGCACCGAGCTGAACCTCGTGCGCCGCCTGGCCGCGCGGTACGCGGACCAGGGCAAGGAGATCGTCTTCCTCGACCGGACCGTGTGCTTCTGCTCCACCATGAACCGCATCGACCTGCCGCACCTGGTGTGGTCGCTCGAGTCGCTCGCGGCGGGCAAGGTCGTCAACCGCATCCAGGTCGACCCGGTCACCGCGCACGACGCGGCGCTCGCCCTCGACCGGATGCTGGCCCTGCCGTAGTCGGCGCCGGGGGCGCGCGCCGCGGGGGCCGGTGGCCGCTGTCGCTGCGCGCGGTCGCGCCGTCGCCGCACTTCCTGTGACAGGGCCGGGGTCCCCGGCCTGGGCCCTGTCCGGGCCTAGTACTACAGGGCTAGATCTTGATCATGGGGTGATGGGAGGCTGGGGCTGTGGCCACGACCCAACGCTGTGATCCAGATCGTTCGTCGGACGCCGTCGGCCCGGCCGATTTAGCTGTCTGGGACCGCGAGTTCGCCGGGCTGGGCGAGCGGATAGCTTCGCTGTTCTACCGCCCGGAATCTCAAGAGCACGCGATTCAGTACCTGCGCGGGCTCCTCTCCCCGTTGCAGCGCAAGAACGGCTGGACCATCGCCGAGTTCTCCGGCGAGAAGGATCCCAAGGCACTCCAACGGTTCTTGAACCTCACTCCGTGGAGCGCGGATCTGATGCGGGACCTGGTGCGCGACTACGCCATGGAACACTTCGCGGATCCCCGGGGCGTGCTGATCGCCGACCCCACCGGATTCGAGAAGAAGGGCAGCAGGTCCGCCGGGGTCCAGCGGCAGTATTCCGGCACCCTCGGACGTGTCGACAATTGCCAGATCGGAACGTTCCTCGCCTACGCCGATCGCCGTGGCGACCGCGTGCTGATCGACCGGGATCTCTACCTT
>NZ_RBDY01000020.1 GCF_003626575.1 Streptomyces radicis
GGCCCACGCCGGGGCGCGGGCGTCGCCGCGCGCTCCCCCTCCGCGCACTGGGACGCGCCCCAGCAGCGCTGGCTTCCCGGCGCGGGCGAACGCCCCGGCACCGAGCGGTCGATGCTGCTGGAGATCCACACCAGGGCGCTCTTTACATCGATCGTCGTGCTGTCGCTCTTCCTGCTGTTCTCCGGCCATCTGCGGCCGGGCGGCGGCTTCGCGGGCGGCCTGGTCGCGGGCCTCGGCTTCGTGCTGCGCTTCCTCGTCGGCGGCCGCGCCGACCTCGGCCTGGCCGCGCCCGTCGATCCGGGGCTCGTCGCGGGGGGCGGCCTGGTCATCGCCGCGGGCGGCGGCCTGCTGCCGATCGCGTTCGGCGCGCCCCCGCTCGCGGCCGCCCCCTGGGAGTTCCACGCGCCGGTCTTCGGCACCGTGCACGGCAGCACGAGCCTGATCCTCGACATCGGCATCTATCTGCTGGTCGTCGGCATCATCCTCAAGCTCATCGCCGCGTCGGGGCAGACCGTGGGGGAGGCCCGATGACCTCGACCACCCTGGACTGGACGCTCGCGCTGACCGTCGGAGGGCTGTTCGCCACCGGCGTGCACCTGATGCTCCAACGCTCCCTGACCCGCGTGCTGTTGGGCTTCATCCTGCTGGGCCACGGCACCAACCTGCTGCTGCTGTCCGCGGGCGCCGAGGGCGACCCGCTGCCCCAGGCCATGGCGTTGACCGCGATCGTCATCACCTTCGGCGTCACCACGTTCCTGCTCGCCCTCGCCTACCGCTCATGGCGGCTCTCCGGGCACGACGAGGTCCGCGACGACCTGGAGGACCGCAGCATCGGCACCGTCCGCGAGCGCGACGACTTCGAGCCCGCCGCGATGCCCGACGAGACGGGCGACTCCGACGAGGAGGAGAGCGAGGAGGAGGACGGCGAGGGCGAGGAGCGCGACGGCGGACGCGAAGGGAAGGGGAACCCCGGATGACCACCCTGCTGCTCGTCGTGCCCGTGCTGCTGCCGCTCCTCGCGGCGGCCTGCTCCCTCGCGCTGGTCCGCAACGGCACCGCCCAGCGCGCGCTCACCGTCGTCGTGCTCACCGCGGTCCTCGCCGACGCGATCGGCCTGCTGCTCCACGTCGACCGCGAGGGCACCACCGTGGTCGCCCTGGGCGGCTGGTCGCCGCGGCTCGGGATCGCGCTGGTCGCCGACCTGCTCTCCGCGCTGCTGCTCACGGTCGCCGTGCTGGTCGCGCTCGCCGTCCTGCTCTTCGCCCTCGGCCAGGGCACGACCGACCGCCCTGCCCTGACGGTCACGCCGTTCCACCCGGCGTATCTGCTGCTGGTCGGCGGCGTGGGCCTGGCGTTCCTCTCGGGCGACCTGTTCAACCTCTTCGTCGCCTTCGAGGTCATGCTCGCCTCGTCCTATGTGCTGATCACGCTCAACGCGGGCGGCGAACGCGTCCTGGCCGGGATGACCTACACCATGACCAGCCTCACGTCGTCCCTGCTCTTCCTCACCGCCGTCGGCCTGGTCTACGCGGCCACCGGCACCGTCAACCTCGCCGAGCTCGCCGAGCGCACCGGCGGCCTCTCCGAGGGCGTGCGGTCCGCGCTCGCGGCGTTCCTGCTCGTCGTCTTCGGCATCAAGGCGGCCGTGGTGCCGCTGCACTTCTGGCTCCCCGACAGCTACCCCACCGCGCCCGCGCCGATCACCGCCGTCTTCGCCTCGCTGCTGACCAAGGTCGGCGTCTACGCGATGATCCGCACCCAGTCGCTGCTCTTCCCGCGCGACGGGACGTGGTGGCTCATCGGCTGCGCGGCCGTCCTCACCATGATCGTCGGCATCCTCGGCGCCATCGCGCAGGACGACATCAACAGGCTGCTGTCCTTCACGCTGGTCAGCCACATCGGGTTCATGCTGTTCGGGCTCGCGCTCTTCGACCTCGCCGGGTTCACGGGCGCGATCCTCTACATCGTCCACCACATCGTCGTGCAGGCCGCGCTGTTCCTGGTCACCGCGCTCGTCGTCAGCCGCACGGGCACGGCCGCGCTGCACCGGCTCAAGCCACCCGCGGAGAGCGGCGAACGCCCAGGGCCTGGGCGCCCGTTGGCGGCGGCGCTCTTCCTCGTCCCGGCGCTGAGCCTGGCGGGGCTGCCGCCGTTCTCGGGGTTCATCGCCAAGCTGGCGCTCCTGCGGGCCGCGGTCATCGACGGCGGCGCGATCGCCTACGCGGTGGCCGCGGCGGCGCTCGTCACGAGCCTGCTGACCCTCTACGCCATGGTGCGCGTGTGGCGCGTGATCTCCGTGCCGCTCGCCAGCGCGGCCGCCACCGCGGGGGGCCGGGCGCTGACCGTGGGCGCGGCGGCGGGCATGGTCGCCGTCGGCCTCGCCATGGCCGCGGGGGCGGGGCCGCTCGTCGCGCTCACCGAACGCGCCGCCGCCGACCTCTCGCGGCCCGCCGACTATCGCGAGGCCGTGCTCGGCACCGAGGGCGGTGAGGGACGGTGACCCCGGCGAACGCCGGCCCGGGCCAGCCGCGCCGCCCGCGCCGCCCCGCGGGCCGCAGGCTGCTGGCCCTCGTCTGGCTCTGGCTGCTGTGGATCATGCTGTGGGGCTCGCTCCGCGCGACCGTCGTGGTCGGCGGGCTGCTCGTGGCCGTCGGCGTGCTCACCGCGTTCCGCATGCCGCCCATGCGCAACCGCCTGACGCTCCGCCCGCTGCGCCTCGTCAGGCTGACCGGCCACATGCTGGTCGACCTCGCGGTCTCCGCCGTCTCCGTCGGCTGGGCCGCCGTCCGCCACGGGCCCCGCGCGCCCGCCGCCGTGATCGAGGTCGAACTGGCCGAGAACAGCGACCTGTTGATCGCCACCACCGCCTATCTCACCACCATGACCCCCGGCACCCTCGTCCTGGAGATCGACAGGGAGCGCCGCCTGCTCTACGTCCACGCGCTGCCCGTGCCGGGCCAGGACGCCGTCGACGCCCAGCGCCGCGCGGTGTCGGCGGCCGAACGCGTCGCGGCGCGCGCCATCCGCGACAGCGAGAACCGGAGGACCTTCTGATGGACGCCGTGTTCGTGCTCACCGTCGACCTGCTGGCCGCGTCGGCCCTGCTGACGGTGGTCAGGATCGTGCGAGGACCCACCGTGCTCGACCGCATCGTCGCCCTCGACGTGCTGGTGACGCTGATCGTGACCGCCGTCGCGGTCGGCATCGCCCGGCACGACACCGGCTCGTCCGTGCCGCTGCTGCTGGTGCTGACCCTGCTCGGCTTCATCGGCTCGATCACCGCGGCGCATCTGGTCGAGGAGCGGGAGGACATGCGGTGAGGGCGGCGCTCGACGTGCTCTCGGCCGTCCTGCTGCTGACGGGCGCGGCGTTCTGCGTGCTGACGGCGGTGGGCGTGCTGCGTTTCCCCGACCCCGTGTGCCGCCTGCACGCGGCGGCCAAGGCCCAGACGCTCGGCGTGCTGCTGATCCTGGGCGGCACCGCGTGCCAGGTCAGCGCGCACCACATCGTGTCGCTCGCGCTGGTGGCGGTGTTCCAGCTGGCCACCGTCCCCGTCGTGGGCCAGGTCGTCGGCCGCACGGCGTACCGCACGGGCGCCGTCCACCGCGAGAGCCTGGTCGCCGACGAGCTCGAGGCCCGCCTGGCGGAGGACGAACGCGGGGGTTAGGCGCGTCGCTCGGTCGCTAGGCGCGTTGCTCGGCCGCCTGGGCCGCCTGGGCCGCCTGGGCCGCTTCGGCCGTCGCGGCCGTCTCTGCGGCGAGCCGGTCCAGGGCCCCTGCCGAGGGGGAGCCGGGCGCGGCGGTGTAGGTGACGAGCTGGTGGTCCGGGGTGTTGGGCAGCAGCATCACCACATAGTCGAGCGAGAGCGGGCCGACGGCCGGGTGCCGGAACTCCTTGCGCCCCTGCCCAGGGCCCTTCACATCGTGCTGCGCCCACAACGCCCTGAACTCCTCGCTGCGCACCGCGAGATCGCCCACCAGGGCCCTGGTCACCGGGTCGTCGGGGTCGCGCCCGGTCTCGGCGCGCAGCTGCGCGATGCCGTGCCTGGCGCTCAGCTCCCACTCGATGTAGTACGCGCGCGAGCGCGGGTCGAGGAACGCGAACCGCACCAGGTTCCGCGACGACGGCTCCCGCTCGGCGACATCGGGAACGATCGCCGCACCCATCGCGTTCCAGGCGAGCACGTCGAGGCGGCCGTTGAGCACCATCGCGGGGACAGGCCCCATGGCCGCCATGAGCTGCCGCACCTCGGGCGCCACGCCGTTGTGGCCGCGGCGGCGCGGCGGGGCGGGGACCGAGTGGGCCAGCCGGTAGAGGTGGTCGCGCTCGTGGTCGTTCAGGCGCAGCCCACGGGCGAGGCCGTCGAGGACGGACGCGGAGGGCCGCACGTCACGGCCCTGTTCGAGCCGTGTGTAGTAGTCGGGGCTGATCCCCGCGAGCTGCGCCACCTCGGCGCGGCGCAGCCCGGGGGAGCGCCGCCGCGCCCCGGCGGGCAGCCCGACGCT
Organism: Streptomyces radicis; assembly: GCF_003626575.1. Classification (GTDB taxonomy): domain Bacteria; phylum Actinomycetota; class Actinomycetes; order Streptomycetales; family Streptomycetaceae; genus Streptomyces; species Streptomyces radicis. The sequence continues at coordinate 4,506 of NZ_RBDY01000020.1, forward strand.
CTCCGGCCGGATCCGGTCGCGGCGGGATCGCAGGAACGCCGCCAGCTCGCGTGTGGTCATGCCCCCAGTCTGCCGGGCCGAGGGGGCGCGTGCCTGGCCCCGCGGGGACCAGCCTCGCCGGTGCTGGCCATGGGCGAGCACTGGCTGGGGCAGGGACGGCGGCGCACGATCGAGGGGCACATCACAGCGAGGGAGAACTCACGTGCGCTATCGCAACCTGGGCACCCATGGGCCGCGAGTCCCGGCGATCGGCTTCGGCGCCATGACGCTGGCCCCCGGCGTCTACGAGGACGTGACGGAGCGGCAGGCCACCTCGGCGCTGCTCGAGGCCGTGGACTCGGGCCAGACGCTCATCGACACCGCCGACATCTACGGCGCGGACGGGTACAGCGAGCGGCTCATCGGCCGGGTCCTCGCGGGGCGCAGGGACGCGGTCGTCCTGGCCACCAAGTTCGGCGGGAACACCGACGAGAGCGGCCGTTTCATCGCCGGGCTGGGGCGCCCCGCCCAGGTGAGGCGGGCCATCGAGGCCAGCCTCACGCGCCTCGGCACCGACCATGTCGACCTGTACTACCTGCACCGGCTCGACCCGACCACGCCCATCGAGGACACCGTGGGCGCCATGGCCGAGCTGGTCGCGGCGGGCACCATCCGCGCCATCGGCCTCTCCGAGGTCTCGCCCGCGACCCTGCGCCGCGCCCACGCCGTCCACCCGGTGGCGGCGCTCCAGACCGAGTACTCACTCTTCAGCCGCGGCCCCGAGGACGAACTGCTCGATGTCTGCCGGGAGCTGGGCGTCACCTTCGTCGCCTACAGCCCGCTGGGGCGCGGGCTGCTCGGCGGCTCGGTGCGCTCGGTCGACGACCTGCCCGATGACGACTGGCGGCGCGGCAACCCCCGCTTCGTCCTGGGCAACATCGACAGCAACGTCGGCCTCGCCGACCGGCTCGCCTCGCTCGCCGCCGAGGCGGGCATCACCCCCGCGCAGCTCGCGCTGGCGTGGCTGCTCGACCGCGACACCCTGCCGATCCCCGGCAGCCGCCGCGCCGAGCACGTCCGCGCCAACGGGGCCGCCGCCGACCTCGCCGCCGCCCTCGACCCGGAGATCCTGCGGCGGCTGACCGAGGCGATCCCGCGCGAGGCCGTGGCCGGGGCCCAGGCCGACGCGCAGTACCTGGCCGCGATCGACACCGGCGCGTGACCCGTCACGCGTGACCCGTCACGTGTGATCTGTTCCCTGTGACGCGCGGGCCCCCGTGGTCGCTTTCCGTGTGGCGTTCGGGCCTCTCCGTGACGAAGTTCGCCGAAAGGTGGTGAGGAATAGGGCGAGCCTCCACCCGAATGTCATCGCTCACCGCGATCGTGTCGGCCCGTCAGACACTGTGCACAGACGGGCAGGTCATCGATGAATCTCAGCAGACGACGCCTCCTGGGCGGCGTGGCAGCCGGCGTCGGGACGATCGGCCTCCACGCCGCCGGTCTCTCCTCCGGCATCGCCCGGGCCGACCCCCGTTTCACCGGCGACCCCTTCCGCCTCGGCGTCGCCTCGGGCGACCCCCACCCCGACGGCGTCGTCCTGTGGACGCGCATCGCCCCCGACCCGCTCGCCCTCGACGGCCTCGGCGGGCTGCCCGACCAGTCCGTCGACGTCGAGTGGGAGATCGCCCACGACGAGGGCTTCGCCCAGGTGGCCCAGCGCGGAACGGTCCCCGCCGTCCCCGAGCTCGGCCACTCGGTCCATGTCGAGGTCGTGGGGCTCGACCCCGGCCGCGCGTACTTCTACCGCTTCCGCTCCGGCGGCGAGATCAGCCCCGTGGGCCGCACCCGCACCGCGCCCGAGCCCACGTCGGCCGAGGGCGGCGTCGCGTTCGCGTTCGCCTCGTGCCAGTGCTGGTATGACGGCTTTTACACCGCCTACCGCCACATGGCCGCCGAGGACCTCGACTTCGTCGTCCACCTCGGCGACTACCTCTACGAGGGCGGCGTCGGCCCCACCGGGGGCGTGCGCGGCCTCGAGCTCGACGCGTCGTTCCAGCGCGAGACCTACACCCTCGCCGAGTACCGCAACCGGCACGCCCTCACCCGCCTCGACGCGGACCTCCAGGCCGCGCACCAGGCGTTCCCCTGGATCCTCACGTGGGACGACCACGAGGTCGAGAACAACTGGGCCGCCGACATCGCCCAGATCGACTCCGACGGCTTCCCCGACGCCGACCCGGTGGCGTTCCGCGCGCGCAAGGCCGCAGCGGTCCAGGCGTACTACGAGCACCTGCCGCTGCGCCTGCCGCAGAGGCCCGAGGGGTCGGCCGCGCGCATGTACCGGCGGCTCGCGTTCGGGCGCGTGCTCGACCTGCACGTCCTGGACAGCCGCAGCCACCGCGACGACCAGGTGTGCGGCGACGGGACGAAGGCCGGGTGCGACGCCGAGCGCAGCGACCCGGCCCGCACGATGCTGGGCGCCGAACAGGAGGCGTGGCTGCTCGACGGCGCCGCCCGATCCGGCGCCACCTGGAACGTCCTCGCCAACCAGACCCTGGTCGCCCAGGTCGACCAGGACCCCGACCCCGAGGTCCTCTCCTCGGGTCTCGACATGTGGGACGGCTACACCGCCGCCCGCGACCGGCTGCTCACCGGGCTGTACGAGAGCGGCGCCAGCAACCCCGTCGTCCTCACCGGCGACATCCACCGCAGCGTCGTCGCCGACCTCAAGCTGGACTTCGACGACGAGGAATCCCCGATCGTGGCAACAGAGTTCGCCGGTACGTCCATCAGCTCGGGCCGCGACGGCACCGCGATGGACCAGGTCGGCTACGACTGGATGACCCCGGGCGTCAATCCCCACCTGAAGTGGCACAACGCCCAGCGCGGCTACACCGTCATGACCCTCGACAGCGGCGAGCTGCGCGCCGAGTACCGCGTCCTGTCCCGGGTCACCACGGCGGGCGCGCCGGTCGAGACGGCCGCGGCGTTCGTCGTCGAGCCGGGGCGGCCGGGGGCGCGGAGCGTCTGACGCGCGGGGGCACGGGCGCACGGGCGCGGGGTCCGAGGCGCGGGGGGGCGCGTTCCTTGGCCCCCGCGCTACCGTGCGCCCCATGAGCGCAACGCCCGCCGGGCTCGCCCCGGGAGAACGCGTCCCGCTGGGTCGCACCGGACTGACCGTCAGCCGCCTCGGCCTCGGGCTCGCTCCGATCGGCGGTATGTTCGCGTCCGTCCCGCCCGAGGTGGCCACCGCCACCGTCGAACGCGCCTGGGAGCTGGGCCTGCGCCTCTACGACACCGCGCCCGTCTACGGCTATGGCCGCTCCGAGGCCCGCGCGGGGGCCGCCCTGGCCGACAAGCCGCGCGACGCGTTCGTGCTGTGCACCAAGGTCGGCCGCCTGATCGAGCCCGGCGGCCCCGACACCCAGCCGCTGTGGGCCGACCCGCCGCCCGGGATCGGACCGCGCCTCGACCACTCCTACGCCGCCACGCACCGCTCGGTCGCCGAGTCCCTCGACCGCCTCGGCCTGGACCGCGTGGACGTCCTGCACATCCACGACCCCGACCTCGACTACCCGACCGCGCTCGGCGGGGCGTATCGCGCGCTCGACGAGCTGCGCCGCGACGGCGCGATCGGCGCCGTCTCCCTCGGCGTCAACCACCCGGCCGTCGCGGCCCGTTTCGTGCGCGAGGCCCCGGCGCCCGGACCCGACTGCGTGCTCGTGGCGGGCGGCTGCACCCTGCTCGACCGCTCCGCGGCCGACGACCTGCTGCCGCTGTGCGCCGACCGTGGCATCGCCGTGATGGCCGCGGGCGTCATCACCCCGGCGCTCGCCGCCGCCGAACGCGCCGCCGTCCGCGCCGTGTGCGACCGCCACGGCGTGCCACCCCTGGCCGCCGCCCTCCAACTCCCGCTCTCCCTCCCGGCCGTGACCACGGTCCTGGTCGGCGCGCGCACGCCCGAGGAGATCACCGAGAGCGCGACACAGCTCGCGCACCCGATCCCTGAGGCGTTCTGGCCCGAGCTGACGGAGGCGGTGGAGGGCGGAGCCGGTCGTTGACGCTCCGGGTGCCCTGATGATGCCGGTCATGTGCGACCCCCCTGTGATCCCCCGAACGTCGCCCCCCGAGTGCGGCGACGTCTCCACCCCCTATGACCACCGACCGGCCCGCTCGAGTTGCCCGCGTTCGCGACTCAGCGTCGGACGGCCGGTGCCAGCACGTCCTCGCACCAGCGGCGGAACGACGTGGGGCTGCCGGTGCGTTCGGTGCGCGCGACGCCGTTGTCGAGGCCCGCGTCCTTGGCCCGCATCATGGCGAGCATCGATCCGGCCATGGCCTCGGACATCCCGGCCCCGATCAGCCCGGCCGTGTAGGCGTCGTCCTCGACGCGCCGGAAGCGGATCGGCCGGTCGTGCGGGCGCGGGGAGCAGGTGCCCGCGCCGCGCGAGGGGCGCGCGGACGTGGCGCTGGTGCCGCGCCCGTTCGACGACCGGGGGCTCGACGCCGAGACGCTCCTGACCGAGCCCCGGCTGGTCGCCCGTTCCCGCCTGCGCCTGGCCGACCTGGCCGACCGCGTCCTCCCCGACGGCGCCCCCGCCGACCGCGAGGGCGACGGGGCGCCCTCGCGCCACCTCGACCTGGCGCACATCTTCAACCTGATCGAGCTCGGCCGCCTCGTCTGGTTCCCGCCGCTCTCCGTCACGCGCCGCCACCCGCGCCCCGGCATCGCCTACCGCCCCGTCGATGACCTGCGGCCCCCGATCCTCGCCCTGGCCTGGCCAGAGGACTCCCGCTCGTCGGCCGTCGCCGCCCTCCCCCGCACGGCCCTGGCGTGGGTGGGCTGAACGGGATGCAGGCCGCGCGTCCGCGGAGTCGACCGTCGACCGCGGAGGAGGAAACCGGAAACCCGCCTCGACCTGGGGAAATCAGATAATCTGATTCCATGAGGACCATGACCGCGACGGAAGTCGCCCGCAATTTCGCCTCCGTGCTCGACCGCGCCGAGCACGGGGAGACCATCGTGATCACCAGGGGAGGACGGCGGCTGGCGACTCTCTCCCCGGCGTCCGCGGGCAATGGCGGGACGATCAGGCAGTTCCTCGCCTCGCATCCGGTCGACGAGGACTGTGCCCGCGACATCGAGGCGGCTCGGGAGATCGCCACCGACGAGTTGAGCGGCGCGTGGCACGACGACTGATCCTGGACACCGGCGTTCTCATCCACGCCGAACGGGACGGCGCGCGGCTGGTCCGGCTGCTCCGCGACGACGATGACGTGGCTGTCGCGGCGGTCACGCTGGCCGAGCTACAGCTCGGAGTGGAGTTGGCCGACGACTCCCGCCGGGTGCTCCGGCAGGAGTTCGTCGACGGGGTGCGCGCCCTGATTCCAGTTGAGGACTACACCTCGGACGTCGCCGTCGTCCACGCCAGGCTGCTGGCCCACATCCGCCGCCACGGAAAGCCCGGGGGAGGGCACGACCTGATCATCGCCGCCACGGCGACGGCGACGGCCAGGACCCTGGTCACCACGGACGGGAAGGCGGTCTTCGACGACCTTCCCGGAGTCCGCGCCACGGTCGTCCCCACCTGACCCGGCCCCCTACGCCCGCGCCGCGCCCACCGGGCATGACGGGCCCGTGCGGCCCGTGCCGCGGTGGCCCGCCACGGGCTCGTGTCGAGGTACCGCTGGTGGCCGGAAGTGTCTGCTCCGCACCGCGTCCATGCGGCGCAGCCCGCCGCCGCGTGGTCCGTTGCCCAGGTCGGCCATGGCGTCGTTCACCGCCGGGGCGACGCGAGCGCGGTGTGTGCGTCGTCCAGGATGCGGCCCGCCTGGTCGGCCGCCCGGTCCAACGCCCGTGCGAAGGAGGGCAGGGCGGCGGGCGCGATCTGGGTCACTGCCTGCCGCAGCGCGGTCACGGTCGCGGGCGGCTGCGGTCTCCCATGGTGGGATCCGCCCGCTCAGCCCTCCGCCCGCGCCACGCCCACCGGGCACGAGATGCCCGTGCCGCCCATGCCGCAGTAGCCCGCGGGGTTCTTGTCGAGGTACTGCTGGTGGTAGTCCTCCGCCGGGTAGAACGGGTGCGGGGGAGCGGGGAGGATCTCCGTCGTGATCTGCTCGTAGCCCGACTCCGACAGCACCTTCTGGTACGCCGACCGCGACGTCGCCGCCGCGGACTCCTGGGCGGGGGAGTGGGTGTAGATCGCGGAGCGGTACTGGGTGCCCACGTCGTTGCCCTGGCGGTAGCCCTGCGTCGGGTCGTGCGACTCCCAGAACACCTTCAGCAGGTCCTGGTAGCTCACCTTCCGCGGGTCGAACACGACCCTGACCACCTCGGCGTGACCGGTCATGCCGGAGCAGACCTCCTCGTACGTGGGGTTCTCCGTGGAGCCGCCCTGGTAGCCGACCAGGGTCGTCCACACGCCCGGGGTCTGCCAGAAGCGGCGCTCGGCGCCCCAGAAGCAGCCGAGGCCGAAGTCGGCGACCTCGAGGCCCTCGGGGTAGGGGCCCAGGAGGGACGTGCCGAGGACGGTGTGCGTCTCCGGGACGCGGAACGGGCGCTCCGCCCGCCCCGGGAGGGCCTCCTCGGCGGTGGGAATCCGGGTCTTGAACGCGTACAGCATGATCGAGTGTCTCCCTGTTCTCCCTGGCCGTCTCAGCGGCCCGCGATGGCCATGGCGCGATAGGCGGCGTACTCCGTGGCGGGGTCGTCGCCGTCGACCCACGGGATCGCACCGACATAACCGTCGATGGCCCGCACCTGTTCCGCCGCCTCCGGGTACCGCTCGGCGCGCACCAGGAAACACAGCAGCAGGTGGCGCACGTGCGGCTCCACCGGGTGACCCGCGCGCACGTGGCTCACCGCGAACTGGGCCGCCTCGATGGCGTCCGCCACGACGGCGCCCTGGTAGATCGGGCCGAGCGGCAGCTCGGGCAGGTGGTCGTACACGGCGAACAGCGGCAGCGCCGCCAGCAGGCTGCCCTCGGGGGCCGACGCCGCGGCGGCCGTGGCGAAGGCCTCCGCGTCGGCGCGCGAGCCGTGCCACTTCTCCGAGAAGTACGGCAACGCCGCCAGGTGCGCGCCCATGTGCTGCTCGTCGCGCTCGGTCACCTTCCGCCACAGCGCCTCGAAGTCGGGCTTGCGGTAGCTCAGGCCGCGCGCGATGAACAGCTCCGTGATGTACGGGATCGGGTCGTCGGGGCGCAGCGCCGCCGCCTCCCCGCACACCGTGCGCGCCTCCTCGAGGATGATCCGGTGGTCGGCCGACGACGGGTCCGCCATCGCCTGCCACACCAGGAACTGCGCGTACACCTGCGCGCCGCCCGGGTCGTTCGGCTGCTCACCGCGCCAGCGGCGCAGCCAGCCCGCGTCGTGCCCGCCCTCGGGCTCGCCCGCCGCGCGCCAGCGGGACAGCTCCATCGCGGCGGCGCCCGCGAGCGACTGCACGCGCTGCCAGCGCAGCTCGCTCTCGTCGGTCAGCGCGAGCAGCTGCCCCGCGGGCCGCCAGTCGCGCGTGCGCCGCGCCTCCTCGAGAACGGAGACCAGCTCGTGGTCGGGCCCCGGCAGGCGGACGTCGAGCTGGTCGACGGGGACGAGCCCGCCCGAGCCGGGCTCGCCCTCCTTGGCCAGCGAGAGCCCCTCGGGCGCCCCCGCCGCACCACCACGCGCCGTGGCGGACTCCGCGGCGGCGGCAGCGCGTTCGAGCTCCTCGCGCTCCCGGCGCCGCCGGATCATCGGCATCACGAACACCGCGAAGAGAACGGCCAGGGTCATCAGCAGGAACAGGGCTTCCATGGCGTGCGGCTCCCCCTCGGTCATGCGTGTCCGGCGGTGCGGGACCGGTGCCTGACGCGTGCTTGACGTACATGGACACCTTATGTCGCGTCCGCCGCGCACCTCGACGGCGTCACCTCCACCGTACGGCCCACTACCGTGGTCCCATGAACGATCACCTCAGCGGCCAGCGCTTCGAGACGGTGGCCATCCACGCCGGGCAGGAGCCCGACCCGGTCACCGGCGCTGTGGTCCCGCCCATCCACCAGGTCTCCACGTACAAGCAGGACGGCGTCGGTGGCCTGCGCGGCGGTTACGAGTACAGCCGGTCGGCGAACCCCACGAGGACCGCCCTCGAGGAGAACCTCGCGGCCCTCGAGGGCGGCGGGCGGGGGCTCGCATTCGCCTCGGGCCTGGCCGCCGAGGACTGCCTGCTGCGCACCGTGCTGTCGCCCGGCGACCACCTGGTGATCCCGAACGACGCGTACGGCGGCACGTTCCGCCTGATCGCCAAGGTGGTCGAACGCTGGGGCGTGAGCTGGTCGGTCGCCGACACCGGCGACCCCGCGTCCGTGCGGGAGGCGCTGCGGCCCGAGACCCGGCTGATCTGGGTCGAGACCCCCTCCAACCCCCTGCTCGGCATCACCGACATCGCCCTGATCGCCGACCTGGCGCGCACCGCGGGCGCGCGCCTCGTGGTGGACAACACCTTCGCGAGCCCCTATCTCCAGCAGCCCCTCGCGCTCGGCGCCGACGTGGTGGTGCACTCCACCACCAAGTACCTGGGCGGGCACTCGGACGTGGTGGGCGGCGCGCTCGTCACGTCGGACGCGGCGCTTGCCGAGGAGCTGGCGTTCCACCAGAACGCGATGGGCGCGGTCGCGGGCCCGTTCGACGCGTGGCTCGTGATGCGCGGCATCAAGACCCTCGCGGTCCGGATGGACCGGCACAGCGCGAACGCCGCCCGCGTCGTCGAGGCCCTCCAGGCCCACCGGAGGGTCTCCCGCGTGTACTACCCGGGGCTGCCGTCGCACCCCGGCCACGAGACCGCGGCCAAGCAGATGCGCGACTTCGGCGGGATGGTGTCGTTCCAGGTCGTCGGCGGGGAGAGCGCGGCGGTCGAGGTGTGCAACCGTACGCGCCTCTTCACGCTGGGGGAGTCGCTCGGGGGCGTGGAGTCCCTCATCGAGCACCCGGGGCGCATGACGCACGCCTCCGTGTCGGGCTCGGCCCTCGAGGTCCCGGGCGACCTGGTGCGCCTGTCCGTCGGGATCGAGGCGGTGGACGACCTGCTCGCCGACCTCACCCAGGCGCTGGGCTGACGGGCTCCGAGGCCCCGCGGGCGTCGGGGCCGCCGCTCTGGAGCCGGGTGATCGCGCCGTTGAAGCGCGTCAGGAGCGCGCAGAAGTCGGCGCGCTCTTCCGGCGTCCAGCCCTCGGTGAGCTCCGAGATCAGCCGTCGGCGCGAGTCGCGCACCTCGGCGAGCCGCTCGCTGCCGAGCGGGGAGAGCTGGAGCACCACGGCCCGCCCGTCGGCCGGGTCGGCGGCCCTTCTGACCAGGCCGGCCGCCACGAGCGGCGCGACCTGGCGGGTCACCGTCGACGAGTCGATGCCCATGCCGCAGGCCAGCGCCTTCACGCCGGCTGGCCCCTCCTCGGCGAGTCTGCTCAGCAGGAGGTAGGCGGCGCGGTCCATCGTCTCGCGGGCGGGGCCGAGGCCGCCGAGGCGGGTCTGCTCCGCCCGGCGGGCGAAGACGGCCACCTCGTGCTGGAGCGTGTCGAGCAACGCCGCGTGCCGCGGCTCAGGCCGCGACCGCGCCGGAGGTGCCGCGGCGGGGGAGGCGGCGGGTGATGCGGTGCTTGTTTCAGGCGTCATGTCCGAACGTTCCGATGGCTCACGGGGGTTCACGGGGGGTGGCGCGCTGGTTGCGCCACAGCGTACGCGTAACCGGTCGGGCACGGGGCGCTCGCGTCCCGATCCCCCCGCGCTCCCGTTCCACCCGGCTGCGACACTTGCCGCATGTCCGACCCGAACCACCCCGAAAACCCCGGTCTCGGCGACGTGCTCGCCGCGCAGAAGACGCTCACCGGGATCACGCGCGTGACGGCCCTCGAAGGCAGCCGTTACCTCGGCGACCTGGTCGGCGCCCCGGTGCGCCTCAAGTGCGAGAACCTCCAGCGCACCGGCTCGTTCAAGCTCCGCGGCGCCTACACGCGCATCGCGGGGCTCGACGACGCCGAGCGCGCCAGGGGCGTCGTCGCGGCGAGCGCGGGGAATCACGCGCAGGGCGTCGCGCTCGCGGCGTCGCTGCTCGGGGTGGAGTCGACCGTGTTCATGCCCGCGGGCGCGCCGCTGCCCAAGATCGCCGCGACGCGCGAGTACGGCGCCGAGGTGCGGCTGCGCGGGCAGGTCGTGGACGAGACGCTGGCCGCGGCCGAGGAGTACGCGCGGACCACGGGCGCGGTGCTGATACACCCCTTCGACCACCCCGACGTGGTCGCGGGCCAGGGCACGGTGGGACTCGAGATCCTGGAGCAGTGCCCCGAGGTGCGCACGATCGTGGTCGGCATCGGCGGGGGCGGGCTCGCGGCGGGCGTCGCGCTCGCGGTCAAGGCGCTGCGGCCGGATGTCGCGGTGATCGGCGTCCAGGCGGAGGGCTCGGCGGCGTATCCGCCGTCGCTCGCGGCCGGGCGGCCCGTCGCGCTGCCCGAGGTCTCGACGATGGCGGACGGCATGAAGGTCGGGCGCCCCGGGGACGTGCCGTTCCGGATCATCGCCGACCTGGTGGACGAGGTGCGCACGGTCTCGGAGGACGCGCTGTCCGCCGCGCTGCTGCTGTGCCTCGAGCGGGCCAAGCTCGTCGTCGAGCCCGCGGGGGCCAGCCCGGTGGCGGCGCTGCTGTCCGCGCCCGAGGCGTTCGATGGCCCGGTCGTCGCGGTGCTCTCCGGGGGGAACGTCGACCCGGTGGTGCTCGAACGGAGCCTGCGGCACGGCATGGCGGCCGCGGGCCGTTACCTGTCGCTGCGGCTGCGCGTGCCTGACCGCCCCGGGGTGCTCGCGGCGCTGCTCGGGGCGTTGTCAGTGGCGGATGCCAATGTGTTGGCGGTGAACCACGTCAGGACCGACCCCGGGCTCGGTGTGAGCGAGGCGGAGGTGGAGCTCCAGCTGGAGACCCAGGGGCCGCGGCACTGCGTGGAGGTGAGGGAGGCGCTGGGCGCGGCGGGGTACCGGATCCTCGGCTGAGCCATCGGTCCCCGGCGTGGGCCGATCGCGGTCCCTGGCGTGGGCCGCCCGAAAATCGCTATCGCGATACATCGCGATAGTCTATGCTGGCGACGCCGCTCCTTCAGGGGGCGGCGCCGAGTCGCGGAGCGCGCCCGTCCGACCGACCCTTGACCGACCCCCCGACCACGCTGGGAGACCACATGCCAGGCGCCATTCACGCCGAGGGGCTGGTGAAAACCTTCGGTGATGTCCGCGCCCTCGACGGCGTCGACATCGACGTGCCCGAGGGCTCAGTGCTCGGCCTCCTCGGGCCCAACGGCGCGGGCAAGACCACCGCCGTGCGCGTCCTCACCACCCTGCTCCAGCCCGACAGCGGCCACGCCGAGGTCGCCGGGGTGAACGTCCTCACCCACCCGAACGAAGTGCGTCGGCTCATCGGCCTCTCCGGCCAGTTCGCCGCGGTCGACGACCTGCTCACCGGCCGGGAGAACCTCCAGATGGTCGGCCAGCTCTACCAGCTCTCCTCGCGCGACGCGAAGCGCAGGGCGAAGGAGCTGCTCGAGCGGTTCAACCTCGCGGAGGCCGCCGACCGCACCGCCAAGACGTACTCCGGCGGCATGCGGCGTCGGCTCGACCTGGCCGCCGCGCTGGTCATCAGCCCGCCCGTGATGTTCATGGACGAGCCCACCACGGGGCTCGACCCGGTCAACCGCCTCCAGCTGTGGGACGTCATCAGGGAGTTGGTGGCCGGTGGCACCACGCTCCTGCTGACCACGCAGTACCTGGAGGAGGCCGACCACCTCGCCGACACGATCGCCGTCGTGGACCGCGGCAAGGTCATCGCGCGGGGCACGTCCGACCAGCTCAAGACGCAGACCGGCGGCGACGTCGTCGAGGTCGTCGTCCACGACCGCGAGCGCATCGACGAGGCCGAGGAGGTGCTGCGGCGCCTGGGCGACGGCGACCCGACGCTGGTGGCCCACACGCGCAAGCTGAGCGTTCCCGCGGCGGGCGGCGCCAAGCTGCTCGCCGAGGTCATCCGCGAGCTGGACGGCCGCGGCATCGAGATCGACGACATCGGCCTGCGCCGCCCGACCCTGGACGACGTCTTCGTCTCCCTCACCGGGCACGCGGTCGAGGAGGAGGCGGCGGGCGGGGCCGGGACCCCCGCGGACGCGGTGACCGAGGACGCGGCGGCCGAGGACGCGGCGGCCGAGAAGGAGAGCGACCAGTGAGCATCAGCGTCAACGGCCAGGCCACCAGGCCCGCCGCCCGCCCCGGCGACGAGCGCATAAGCCTGGGGCAGGGCATCAGGGACTCCCTCGTCGTCACCCGCCGCAATCTGCTCAGGATGCTGCGGATCCCCGAGGTCGTGGTGTTCGGCCTCATCCAGCCGATCATGTTCGTGGTGCTGTTCAGCTATGTGTTCGGCGGCTCGATCACCCTGCCGGGCGCGGGCAACGACCCCGACGCCTACCGGGCGTTCCTCATGGGCGGCATCTTCGCCCAGACGGTCACGTTCGCCACCGCGGGCTCGAGCGCGGGCATCGCCGAGGACATGCAGAAGGGCATCATCGACCGGTTCAGGTCGCTGCCCATGGCCCGCGGCGCGGTGCTGACCGGGCGCACGTTCGCCGACCTGGTGCAGACCGCCGCCATCCTGCTGGTCCTGGCGCTTGTCGCCCTCGCGGTCGGCTGGCGGATCCACGACGGGCTGCCCAAGGCGCTGGCCGCGTTCGGCATCCTGCTCCTCTTCGGGTACGCGTTCACCTGGATCGGCGCGCTGATCGGCCTCTCGGTCCGCTCGCCCGAGGCCGCGACCTCGGGCGGCCTGGTGTGGCTGTTCCCGCTGACGTTCGTCTCCAACGCGTTCGTCCCCTCCGAGAACATGCCGGGCTGGCTCCAGCCCGTCGCCGAGTGGAATCCCTTCAGCGCCACCGTGCTGGCCGTCCGCGACCTCTTCGGGAACCTTCCGCCCAACTCCCCGACGCCCGACGCCTGGCCCATGCAGCACCCGGTGCTGGCCTCGCTCATCTGGTCCGCGGTCATCATCGCCGTCTTCCGCACGCTCGCGGTCAGGAAGTACAAGCGCGCCACCGCCTGACGCGGCGTGACACCGTCTCACGTCGTCCCGTACCACCTCACACGTCTCGCACCGCCTCACGAGCCCCCGGCGCGGCCGGGGGCTTGTGCTTTCCCGGCCCGGTCCGCAGGATGATGCGCCCGGATGCAACGACTCGGCCCGATTCCGCGTGATAGAGGGTGGGTTGACCATGGGAAGGGGGACGCGATGCAGATATCCGCCGGCGGGCTCGCCGAGCGGCACCTCGCCGATGTGGAGGGCCTGCTCACCCGGGCCGCCGATGAGGAGGTGCGGCGCTCAGGAGGCCGCCTCGACAGTGCCCAGCTGCTGCAACGGGCCCGCGCCGCGCTCGCGGAGATCCTGCGCCCCGCCCAGGAGGAGTACGCCGCCTACGCGCAGGCCGAGGCCGAGGGCGCGCCGGTGCGGCTGGCCGACCGGTTCGCGCCCCGCGCGTCGGCCGGGGCGTGCGCCGCCGCGCTGGGCGCGGGGCTGGCCACCGTGCTGCTCATCGGCGGCCTCGAGGAGTCGGCGACCACCGCGTTCGTCGACGCCGGAATCGTCGCAGCGGCCGCCCTCCTCGGCTTCGCGCTCCAGGCCGTGGTCGCGCACCAGTGGTCCGCCGAGCGCCACGCGGGCAGCCGGAACCAGCCGGGCGGCGTCGAGCAGCTCCGCCTCGCCTGGCTCGCCGCGCTCGAAGTGCGGGGCGTCAGGCCGTGGTTCGAGCAGCAGCGCGTCGTCGCGCCCCGCCGCGACCCGCTGGGCCGCGACAAGGGCGACGCCCGCCGCCCCGCGCCGCGGGCCAGGGACCGCAGCGGGGTGGCCCGCACGCGTTCCGTGCTGACCCGTTCGTTCGACCGGCTTCCCGACCCGGGGCATCCGTTCATCGGGCGCCGCAGTCAGCTGATCCAGCTCACCCAGTGGGTCAACCGCGACCGGGCCAGGACCGAGACCCGGCCCACCGTCGTCGTCCTGCACGGCCCTTCGGGCTCGGGCCGCACGATGCTGGCGCGGTGGGCGGCGCACGAGCTGCGTGAGCTGTTCCGCGGCGCGTGCCTGGTGGACCTGCGCGGCCAGAGCGAGAGCCCCCTGCACACCAGGGACGCGATCCTGCACCTGCTCAACCGCCTCGGCGCCTCGCGCGAGCAGCTGCTCTTCCGCGAGGGCGCGGGCCAGAGCGCCGACCCGGCCCAGCTGCGCCGCCTCGCCGAGCGCTACCACCAGCACCTCGCGGAGCTGCCGGTGATCATCATCCTGGACGACGCCACCGACGCCGAGCAGGTCCGCACCCTGATCCCGCCGCGCTCGGCGTCGCTCGTGCTGGTCACCGCCGCCGAGCCGCTGGCCCTCGACCCCGATCTGCCCGCGTCCGTGCACCACATGGCGCTCGGCCCGCTGGACCTGGCCGCGTCGGAGGAGCTGCTGCGCGCCTCCGTCACCGACGGCGCCAGCATCGCGCCCGGGCCCTACGACGAGGCCGCGTGGCGCCGCGTCACCGAGCTGAGCGACGGCCGCCCGCTGCTGCTGCGCATGGTCGGCTCCGCGCTCGACGAGCGCTCCCCCGCCCAGCTCGCCGAGGACCTCTCGGCGTACGGGCCACCGGGCGGCGGCCTCGACCCGGCCGAGCGCGCCATGCGCCTGCGCTACGCCGACCAGCCCGAGATCGCCCGCCGCCTGCTGCGCCGCCTCGCGCTGGTCGGCCGCGCGAGCCTGGGCGCGCGCGCCGCCGCCGCACTGCTCGACGTCGGGCAGCAGGAGGCCGCGCGCCAGCTGGAGCAGCTGACGGGCGCGGGGCTGCTGCGGCATGTCCGCGGCAACCGTTACCGGCTGCACGACCTGGTCCGCCGCTTCGCGCGCGCCCGGCTGCACGACGAGGAGACCGACGAGGAGCGCTCGGCCGCGCAGGAGCGGCTGATCCGCAGCTACGCCGAGCTCGCCGACACCGTGATCCGGCTCGTGGACGGCAAGACCTCGACCCGCGCCGACGTGCTGCCCGCCTCCGCCGGCGGCCATGGCTTCGCGTCGCTCGACGCCGCGCTGCGCTGGCTCGACGACGAGACCAGCTTCATCACCTCGACGCTCCGCCACGCCGACGAGCGCGTGGACCGCACGGCCGTGCAGCACCTCCTGGGCGCGCTGTGCGACTACTGCCTCCTGCGCGGCGACCTCTACCGCCTCGGCGAGCTGAACGAGCTGACCCAGGCGGTCAACCAGGGCCTGCTCACCCGCTCCGTCCAGTGGCGCACGGGCGTCGCGGCCCGGCAGCTGGGCGAGCTCGACAAGGCGCGTTCCACCCTGGCCTCGGTGGTCACCCTCTACCAGCGCGCGCACAACGAGGCGGGCACCGCGCGCGCCCTGCGCGACCTCGGCATCACGCTCCAGCACCAGGGCCAGCTGCGCGAGGCGGGCGAGAAGCTGCGGGAGGCGCTGGCGCTCCAGGAGGGCGAGGCGCTGGACGGCGACCGGGCGTGGACGCTGCACGCGCTCGCGGCCGTCGAGCGCGAACGCGGCCGGATCGTCGCCGCGCGCGGCATGCTGCGCGAGGCGCTGCGGCTGCACCAGGGCTCGGGCAGCGTGCACGGCGAGGCGTGGACCCGCTTCCAGCTGGGGCAGACGCTGCTCCTCGCCGGGGAGATCGCGCCCGCCGAGCGCGAGCTGCGGTTCTCGCTCGACCTGTACGAGCGCTCGCGCGACGTGCGCGGCGTCGCCTGGGCCATGACCGAGCTCGGCCTGGCCCGCGTCCACGACGGCGACCCCGTGGCCGCCCAGGAGCAGCTGACCACCGCGCTGGCCAGGCACCGCGAGACGGAGGACGCGCGCGGCGAGGCGTGGACCCTGTACGACCTGGGCCACGCCCTGGAGGACGCGGGCGACGGCACGGGCGCGGTGCGCACGCTCGAGCAGGCGCGGAACATGTTCAGCCGCATGCGGGACGTCTACGGCCTGGCCTGCGCCCGCCACCACTCGGCGAGGATCACGCGGGACATCAGGGCGGACAGCACGGGATCGTTGCGCAACAGCGGCTTCGCGCGGCAGCTGCTGACCGACGCCAGGCGTGACTTCGAGCGCGCCGGGGTGACCCATGGCGAGGCGTGGTGCTGCCTCGAGCTGACGGTGATCGAGGCCGGGAACGAACGGCTCGGGCAGGCGCTCGGGTTGGCCGACGAGGCGCTGCGGCTGTTCGCCCAGGGGTATGGCGAGGGGCCCGACGCGCGGGGCGGCGACTGGGCGCAGTTCCTGCGGTGCACCCTGCTGCCGCTGGCCTCACCCGGCGGCTCCGAGGTCGGCGAGGCCGTCGCACAGGAGGAGCTGGCGGAGCTCCTGCGTGCCGAGCACCCGCTGCGCGACCCGCGCCTGACGGACGCCGCGCACACCTACGCCATGATGCTCCAGCGCGGCCAGGGCCCTGAGTCGGGCTGGACCGCCTGGCGGCTCGGCATGGTCCCGCGGCGCGGCGCCCGGGATGTGATCGGCGTGACGACCGCCTAGACCGTCACCGGTCGTCGCCGATCGCCGCTGATCGTCGCGCACGTGCTGCTCGGTGTACCTCGGAAGGCACCTCGGAAGGGGACGAACGCCCCGGGAGGCTCAGGAGCGGGAGGGCTGCCGGTCGCCGCCGGCGGTCTCCTTCTCCCGCTCCTTCCCCTGGTGTTCGTCGTGTGCCGCCGCCACGGGGTCGTTCTCCGGGACGGCGATCCTTCCGAGGTGCTTGCTCATGGACTTCAACAGGATCCAGACACCCACGCCAAGGACCGCGAACACGATGAAGCCGAGCACGCCCGGCGTCACCGTGTACTCGTTCAGCTCCTCGGCGAGGGGCAGCAACTCACTCATGCCGTCAATTCTCCCGGATGCCCGCGAAGAGGTCGGACTCGGGTAGCGAGGTGTCCACGCGGGTGCGGGCCAGCTCGTAGTCCTCGGTCGGCCAGACCTCCTGCTGAAGGTCGAGCGGCACCCTGAACCAGCCGCCGTCGGGGTCGATCTGGGTGGCGTGCGCGATCAGCGCCTTGTCGCGGACCGCGAAGAAGTCGGCGCACGGCACGCGCGTCGTCAGCTGCCGCTCGGGCCGGTCGCCGTCGTCCCAGCGCTCGAGCCACTCGCCGTAGGGCGACTCAAGACCCCGCGTGATGAGCGCCTCGTGGAGCGCGACGGTGCGCGGCTTGTTGAAGCCCTGGTTGTAGTAGAGCTTCAACGGCGTCCACGGCTCCCCGGCCTCGGGGTAACGCGTCGGGTCGCCCGCCGCCTCGAACGCCACCATCGAGATCTTGTGCGTCATGATGTGGTCGGGGTGCGGATAGCCGCCGTTCTCGTCGTACGTCGTCATCACGTGCGGCCGGAACGAACGGATCAGCCGCACCAGCGCCTCGGCCGCGACCTCGACGTCCTGGAGGCCGAAGCAGCCGTCGGGCAGCGGCGGTAGCGGGTCGCCCTCGGGGAGCCCCGAGTCGACGAAGCCGAGCCACGCCTGCTTGACGCCGAGGATCTCGCGGGCCTCGGCCATCTCCTTGGCCCGCACCTCGTGGATGTGCTCCTCGATGTAGGCGTCGCCCTGGAGCTTGGGATTGAGGATCGAGCCCCGCTCCCCGCCCGTGCAGGTCGCGACGAGCACGTCGACGCCCTCCGATACGTATTTCGCCATGGTCGCCGCGCCCTTGCTGGACTCGTCGTCCGGATGGGCATGCACCGCCATGAGTCGCAGCTGCTCGGTCAAGACTGTTCCCTCGTCGTCTGGGTCCGGTCGGTCGTCGGGCCTGGGCCGTCGCCTTCTATAGTGACGGATGGACCGGCGCGGCCATTCCGCATTTCCGCCGGTCGTCGTCTCACCACGAGGACCGAGTGCCATGGCTGATCCGCGAGCGGGGCTCCCCGAGGGCCGCTACGGCAGGCGCGGCTCCGACGACGCCAGGACCGACAGGCGGCTCACGGTGATCGGCCTCGCGCTCGGGGCCGTGTTGCTCGGCTTCGTCGCGTGGGCGGGGTTCTCCTACATCGGCGAGCAGCAGGTCACGGGCCAGCTCACCGGCTTCGACGTGGTCTCCGACGAGGAGATCCAGGTCAACGTCGCGGTCCGCAAGCCGTCGGGCGCCGACGGCGTGTGCACCGTCCGCGCCCAGGCCGACGACGGCCTCGAGGTGGGCAGGGGCGACTTCAGGTTCGACGACGAGGGCGACAGCGTGCACCGCGCCGTGACGCTGCGTACCACGCAGCGTGCCACCTCGGCCGAGCTGATGGGCTGTTCCGAGGCGGCGGAAGCCGCGCGATAGGCCCGGTGGGTTTTGTCCCGGCAGCGGAGGGTAATCCTTCCGGACATCGACAGGCATTGTTAGAGTCGATATTTCGATCGACGATCGCCCGCCCAGGACTGAGGATGTCCGGGTCGGGCCTTGTTTTTATCCCCCTCTCGTCTACTTCGAGGAGCACCTGTGACGCAGACCAGCGACACTGTCACCTGGCTGACCCAGGAGGCGCATGACCAGCTCAGGGCCGAGCTGGATCACCTGTCGGGTCCTGCCCGCACCGAGATCGCGAAGAAGATCGAGCAGGCGCGTGAAGAAGGGGACCTGAAGGAGAACGCCGGGTACCACGCGGCCAAGGAGGAGCAGGGGAAGATGGAGGCGCGCGTGCGCCAGCTCACCCAGCTCCTGGAGAGTGCGCAGGTCGGCGAGGCCCCCGCCGACACCGGTGTCGTGGCCCCGGGGATGGTGGTCACCATCGCGTTCGACGGCGACGAGGACGACACCATGACGTTCCTGCTCGCCTCCCGTGAGTTCGCCACGTCCGACATCGAGACCTACTCGCCGCAGTCCCCGCTCGGCGGTGGCGTCAACGGCAAGAAGGTCGGCGACGACGCGGAGTACACCCTTCCCAACGGCAACGTCGCACGCGTCAAGGTGCTCGAGGCGAAGCCGTACCAGGCGGGCTGACACGCCCCGGTGAGGGGGCGTCAGAAACGCCGGGTAGCCTCATGGGCTCTTGCTGAAGCAACGCGCCACCGTCGTTCGGGGGTTCGGCAGGCGCGCCCATGAGATGAGGGAACATTCATGACTGACGACGCGGCCAAGGCCGCGATACGCCGGGGTGCCGCGCTGGCGCTCGCGGTGACCGGGAGCCTGGTGCTCACGGCCTGCGGCGGTGACGGGGAGGCGGCCTCCGGCGAGGGGAACGGGAACGGGGACGGGCTGGAGGCGAGCTGGGCGACGACGCCCGCTCCCTCCGGCGAGTACGACGGGGCCCTTCCCGCGCCCCGGCTCTGGGTGGCCGAGAGCACCGTCGTGGTGGCCGGGACCGCGGGGGTCACGGCGTACGACCGTGCCTCGGGCGAGCCCGGCTGGGAGCTGCCCGCCCCTGACGGCGCGGGGGAGCTGTGCGCCGCTTCCGACTCCACCAACGCCGCGGGCGTCGGCGCCCTGCTCTACGCCGCGGCCGACGACCCCGAGAGCTGCTCGGTCGTCGTCGCCGTCGACGCGGGCGGCGAAGGCCAGCCGCTGTGGACCGGGACGATGCCGAGTGAGGGCTCGTCCTACGGGGCCGAGATCTTCGTCGGCGACGAGGCGATCACGGCCTCCAACGGCGACGTCGCGCAGTTCTCGATCGAGGGCGAGCCGGTGGCGCTGCCCGAGGTGCCGGGCGGGCCCGAGTGTGTGGACGGCGCGGACTGGACGGCCAGCGCCTCGCACCTGTTCGCGCTGAGCGACTGCGGCACGTTCGGCGACGCGTACCAGCTCTCCGCCTTCCCCACGGCCGGTGGTGAGGCGCTGTGGACCCTCGAGAACGCCTCGGAGGACTACCGCCTCGCCAACGGCATGCCGGGCGACCTGCCCACGCTGCGCACGAGCGACGACCTGCTGGTGACGTTCGGGGAGACCGGCGAGCCCGTCTCCGAGGTCCCGGCCGACAACGGCACCGACGAGTGGGACTTCTCGCCCGCCCTGCACCTGTCGCTCGTCCAGGGAGCCACGCTGCTCGCCGGCTCCTTGACCATGTCGGTCGACGGCGGCGAGGGCGCGGCGTACGACCTGGCCACGGGCGAGGAGATCTGGCGTGAGCCGCTCCCCTCGCTGTACGACCTCTTCCCCGGCACGGACGGCGCGCTGCTGATGGACGGGGACGGGATCGGCACGGCGACGGGCGTCATCGCCTTCGAGGTGGACCCGGCCACCGGCTCGAGGACCGAGCTGGGAGCGATCACCGACCTCCCCACCGCGGCGACGGTGGTGGACGGCACGCTCTACGCGCTCCTCCACGACGAGGAGGAGGACACGACGTCGGTGGAGGCTTACCCGCTGTCCTAGCGGCGTGAGTTGAACGGCCCCGAGGTGGGCCGTTCAACGCGAGTTGGCCGGTCGGTCGCGTGCGTCGCGCGCGCGTGCGCCGATGCCTGCGTCGATCGGCCAACTCGCGGTCGTCGTGTCCGCGCTCCGGCACACGGACCGTCAACTCATGGGAGCGCACGCCCGATTTCAAAGACCCGTACGTTCCCCTTCACGAGTCTGTATGCTCGTCACCTGCACCACCCGCCTCTTCTTCATCTGCCGGCCGCTCGGGCACGCTGCGGGGGAACCCCGCGGAGGGAGGGTGATTCCTTGCCCGTGAAGACCCTGCACTCTTGGTTCACCGACAGCGTCCGCCGCGTCCCCGATCAGGACGCGCTGGTCGTCGCCGGGCAACGGCTGAGCTACGCACAACTGGACGCCGTCTCACGGAAGGTGGCGGCCCTGGTGGCCGCGGCGGCCGGGACGCGGCCGGTCAGGGTCGGGTTACTGGCCGCGGGCAGCGTGGTCGCCTACGCCGGCTACCTCGGCGTGCTGCGCGGCGGCGGCACCGTGGTCCCGCTGAGTGAGGACTACCCGGCCGACAGGAACCGCCAGATCCTCGAGCTCGCCCGGCTCGACGTCGTGTTGGCCGACGAAGGCAGGGACACCTCGTTCGCGGACGGCACCGGAGTGCCGGTGATCGCGGTGGCCGAGGACGACGTGCGGGGCGCCCTGCGAGCCGCTCCGGCCGTCCCGGGTGCCCCGCTCGACGACGCGCTCAGCGCGGACGCGGTCGCGTACATCCTCTTCACCTCGGGGTCCACCGGTGTCCCGAAGGGGGTGCCGATCCGGCACCGGAACCTGGATGCGTTCCTCCGCTTCCACCTGGACCGATACCAGGTCGGGCCCGGCTGCCGGATGTCCCAGACCTTCGGCCTGACCTTCGACCCCTCGGTCTTCGACATGTTCGTCGCCTGGGGCGGCGGAGCGACGCTGGTGGTGCCCTCACGCGGCGAGTTGGTCGACCCGGTCGGCTTTGTCAACGACCATGCCCTGACCCACTGGTACTCCGTGCCCTCGATCGTCTCGCTCGTGCGCGACAGCGGCTCCCTCGACCCCGGCAGCCTGCCGACCCTGCGCCACAGCCTCTTCGCCGGCGAGCAGTTGACGCTCGAGCAGGCGCGGGTCTGGTCGGAGGCCGCGCCGGGGAGCACGGTGGAGAATCTGTACGGGCCCACCGAGCTCTCCGTCACGGTGACGGCCTACCGGCTCCCGGCCGACCGCTCCGCGTGGCCGAAGTCCTCCAACGGCACGGTCCCGATCGGCCGCGTCTACCCGCATCTCGACCAACGGATCGATCCGGACACCGGCGAGCTACAGGTCCGCGGGCCGCAGCGATTCGACGGCTACCTCGATCCGGCGGACAACGACGGGCGCTTCCATGAGCCAGGACCGGACCAAGGACCGGACCCAGGACCGGACCCCGGCTCGGGGCCGGGTGCGCGGGCGTGGTACCGGACCGGCGACCGAGTGGCGGTCGAGGACGGTGAGCTCGTCCACATCGGCCGACTCGACCAACAGGTCAAGATCATGGGCCGACGTCTTGAGCTGGGCGACGTGGAGTCCGCGATCCGCCGGTGGGGAGGCCTCGACCACGTGGTGGTCGTCGCCGCGCCGGGACCGGGTGGCGAGCCGCGACTCACCGCCGTCTACAGCGGCATCGTGACCGCGCCCGCCGACCTGCGTGACCGACTGCGCCCCCACCTGCCCGTGCACATGCTCCCCGACCGATTCGTCCAGCTCGACGCGTTGCCGCTCAACGCCAACGGCAAGGTGGACCGCCAGGCGTGCGGCGGGCTCTGACGATCCGCCCGACCCGTCCGGCGGCGACCGCTCGCCGACGCCTCGGCAACCAGCGGTGAGGACACCACGCCGCGACGGGGAGCGACCGGCCGTCCCGCCGCCGAGTTGACACCATCCCGGCCTCAGTCACGCGTAAAGGGGAGGAAGATCGATGAGTACCCACGCAGAGGGACGAACAGGCGCGCTCGTCTGGCAGGTGACATCAGGAAAGCCCGCCACGACAAGGATCGACGGTCCGAAGGACATCGACGAGGCCTGCCGTCGGCTGACCGCGCTCCGTCCGGCCGTCCTCGACGCGCTCCACGAACACGGAGCCCTGTACATCCGGGGCCTTCCCGTGCGCGGTGTGGACGATTTCGCCAGGGTGCGCGACGTGCTCATCCCACAGAGCGCCGGGTACCGGGAGAAGGCGACTCCGCGCAGCGACTACGGGGACGGGGTCTTCTCGTCCACCGACCTTCCGCCGTCGCAACCCATCGCCATGCACAACGAGAACAGCTACACCCTCAGCTTCCCCGGCCTGCTGCTCTTCGGCTGCCTCGTCGCTCCCGAGTTCGGCGGGGCGACGCCGGTCGCCGACTGCCGGAAGGTCCTGAACGATCTGCCGCCGCGCCTCGTGGACCGGATGCGGGCCGTCGGCTGGCAGCTCAAGCGGTCGTACTCCGACATCGTGTCCACCGACTGGCGCACCGCGTTCTCGGCCGAGTCCGAGAAGGACGTGGAGCGGTACTGCGACGACAACCTCATCGCCTACGCATGGCAGCAGGACGGTGACCTCCGCACCCGCCAGCTGCGCCCCGGTGTCATCCGGCACCCGTCCACCGGGGCCGAGGTCTGGTTCAACCACCTGGCCTTCTGGAACGAGTGGGCCCTGGACGACCGGGTCAGGGAAGCCCTCCTGGACGAGTTCGGTCCCGACGGACTGCCCTTCAACTCGGCCTTCGGCGACGGCGAACCGCTGACCAGGGAAGACCTTCGGACCATCCAGGCCGCCTACGAGGCCGCCACCGTGCGTGAGCAGTGGGAGGTGGGCGATCTGCTGCTCGTCGACAACATCCTGGCCGCCCATGGACGTGACGCGTTCCGAGGAGAGCGGAAGATCGTCGTGGCGATGGGCAACCCCGTGGACATCGACGCATGTCGGCCGAGCACCCGCCCCGCCGCGACGTCGGTGTGATCCGACGCCCTCGCCGCGCCGAGGAAAAGGAGCCGTACCCGCTGTGATACCCAAGACCTGCAAGATCGAGAGCTTCTTCGGGGAGTGGGAGTTCGCCGTCGAGTACGTGGCCTGCGCCTCGGACGTGGACGGCCTCACCCTGCGCGAGGTGCTCGACCTCGCCGATCCCGAGACCCTCGCCCTGTGGGAGGGACTCGAGCTCGGCTACACCGAGACCACAGGGCACCCGCTGTTGCGCGAGGCGATCGCCGACGAGTACACGAAGACCGACGCCGACGGCATCACCGTCTGCGGCGGCGGAGCGGTCGAGGCGCTGTTCCTCGTCAGCCATGCCCTCATCGGCCCCGGTGACCACGCCGTTGTCATCTGGCCCGCCTTCGAGCCCCTGCACCGCATCGTCCCGGCCCTCGGCGCCGAGTTCACCCCGGTCCCGCTGGACGCGGAGAACGGCTGGCGGCTCGACCTCGACGCGGTCCGCCGGGCCATCAGGCCCACCACCCGTGCGCTGTTCATCAACTTCCCGCACAACCCGACGGGTGCGCTGCCGAGCCGTGCGGAGTTCGAGGCCCTGGTCGCCCTGGGCGCCGAAGCGGGGGTCACCGTCGTCTCCGACGAGGTCTACCGCCATCTGGAGTTCGAGCCCGGTGCGACGCTCCCCGCCGCGGCCGACCTGGACGAGAACGCCGTCAGCGTGGGGGTCATGTCGAAGGCGTACGCCCTGGCAGGGCTGCGCGTCGGCTGGATGGCCACGCGCAACACGGCTCTGACGACCGCGGCCCGTACCCTCAAGGACTACACGACGGTCTGCGCCTCGGCGCCCGCGGAGATCCTCTCCCTCATCGCCCTCCGGGCTCGGGACCAGCTGGTCGAACGCAGCAAGCGGATCATCCTCGACAACCTCGGGCACGCCGACTCGTTCTTCGGGAAGCACCCCGACGCCTTCGCCTGGGAGCCGCCGCGCGCCGGAATGGTCGCCTTCCCGAAGCTGACGCTCCCCACCCCGGCGCACGAGTTCGTGAGCGATCTCGTGCGTGAGGAGAGCGTCCTGCTGCTGCCGGACAGCGTCTTCGACACCACCGACAACCGCTTCCGCATCGGCCTGGGCCGCACCTCGCTCCCGCTCGCCCTCGACCGCATGGACACGTTTCTCACCCGGCGCGCTCGCCATGGAAGGAGCCAGCGGTGAACCCCGGTGAGCCCGATCGGCTCGTAGCCATGTTCCTGAAGTCCGCACAGGACACACCGGATCGCGTCGCGATCCGGGACAGCGGCGGCTCGTGGACCTACGCCGAGACCGCCGCCGCGGCCGCGGACCTGGCCGACCGGCTCTCCGCCGCCGGGGTCGAGCCGGGCCACCGGGTCGGGGTCATGGCGGCGCGCCGGGCCGGCGGCCCGGTGGCGATCCTGGCCGCCCTGTGGAGCGGAGCCGCGTACGTTCCGATCGACCCCGGCTGGCCCGCCGCCCGGCGCGCGGCGGTCCTGCGGGGCGCCCAGGCGCGGACGGTGGTGGCGGTCGACACCGCGCACGAGACGCCCGATGACGTGCCGCGCCTTGACCTGACGACGCCCCAGCTGCTGCGGGCCCCGAGCGCGCAGCCGTCCTCCCCACGCCCCCGACCGCACCCGGGCGCCGCCTATGTGATCTTCACGTCAGGATCGACCGGTACGCCCAAGGGCGTCGAGGTCCGGTCGGCCGCGGCGGGCGGACTGGTCGAGTCGGTGGCGTCGTTGATCGGGATGGGTCAGGACTCGGTGTTCGTCGCCCTGTCCTCCTTCGCCTTCGACATCTCGGTGTTCGAGATCTTCGCCCCGTGGTCGGTCGGCGGCGAACTGGTCATCGTCCCCGAGCTACAGATCCTGGCGAACCAGCTGGGAGCGTCGCTCGAGGCGCCGGGGCGCGACGTCTTCGTGCAGACCACGCCGACGGTCCTTGAGCATCTCCTCAGGAACGGGCTGGCGCTGCCGAAGGACACCGTCCTGATGCTCGCCGGGGAGCGGCTGCGGCGCTCGCTCGTGGCCCAGGTCGCGCATGTCCGACAGGTGTGGAACCTGTACGGGCCCACCGAGGCCACGATCTACACCACGGCGCACGCGTGCCTTCCGCTGGTCCCCGACGACCCGGAGCCTGACCTGCCGATCGGATCGCCGGTCAACGGCGCGACAACGCGGATCCAGCCGCTCTCGGACGGTGGAGAGGAGGTCGGTGAGCTCCTGATCGGCGGCCCCGGCCTCGCCCTCGGCTACGTGGGGCGGCCGGATCTGACCGCGGAGCGCTTCCTGGACGGCGGGTCGTGCTATGCCACAGGTGACGTGGTCCGACGCAGGGCCGACGGCCTGCTGGTGCACGCCGGGCGGCTGGACCGCCAGGCGAAGATCCGCGGCAACCGCGTCGAGCTCGACGAGGTGGAGGCCGCACTCGCCGAGCGGCTCGGCCACGGTCGCGTCGCGGTCCGGATGGACACGCATCGCGTGGCGGGCCCGTACCTCGCGGCGTTCGTCGCCGATCCCCACTGCGATGTCGTGTCGTTGCGCCGCGGACTCGCCGATCGGATCCCGGCCTACATGGTGCCCACCCGGATCTACCTGGTCCCCGAGATCCCCATGACCAGTAGCGGCAAGACCGACCACAGCGCCCTGCGGTCCCCCGAGGACACCTGGGCCTGGGACGATGTGGTGTTCGAGACGCTCGCGAAGCTGTGGGAGCGGTATCTGGGCGTACCGGCGGCACCGGACGGCAACTTCTACGCGCTCGGCGGGAACGCGCACATCGCCCGGCGGATCGCGACAGGTCTGGCACAGGCCCATGGCACCGAGGTGGACGCCGCGGTGATCGAGCGGCATCCGGTGCTGTTCGACCTCGCCGCCGCGTTGACCGAGCTTGTCGGTACGCCGACGCGGGCCGACGGAAGGGCGTAGCGGCGGCCCCCGATCCGCCAGACCCGAAGATGTTCCTCAACTGTGCGCGGTCTCAGCGACTTTGCCGGGCCTGACAGCCGGTCGTACGATGGCCGCCGCCGTCCGACAGATGCTCATGAGGGCGAGGCTCGGCTACCGAAAGGGATCGATCTCTCGATCATGCAACGGATTCCCGCGCTCGGGCCAGAAGGACTTGACCACCGGTCGGCGGCCAGGTTCTTGCTCGCGCTCGTCGGCAAGCAGAAGGCCGCCACGCTCTGGGGTGCGGCCATGTCCACGGTGTGGATGACCAGCCAGGCCCTGCTCCCGCTCATGGTCGGCCTCGCGATCGACAGGGGAATCGCCGAGAACGACAGCGGCGAGGTGGTCCGGTGGTCGATGGCCGTCCTGCTGCTCGGCCTCATCAGGGCAGCCACCGGCATCGCGTTCTACCGGCACTCGATCATCACACGCACGGTGTCGGCCTCCCTCACCACGCGCATGGTGACGCGGCATGTCACGCGGCTCGGCGCGTCGCTCCCGCGTCGGAGGGACGCCGACGACCTGATCGCGACCAGCACGTCGGACGGCGTCGCGATCGGGATCGGCCTGCTCTACGCCGGTCGGATCATGGGTTCCGTCGCGGCCATCACGGCTGTCACCGTGATCATGCTCATCATCTCGGTCCCGCTCGGACTCCTGGTCCTCGTGGTCGTCCCCGTGCTCAGCGGACTCACCGGCCTGCTGCTGCGTCCCCTGCACCGGAACCAGGACGAGTACCGGTCGTTGCAGGGGCGACTGGCGGGACGCGCGATCGACATCGCCTCGGGACTGCGGGTTCTCAAGGGAGTGGGGGGCGAGCGGCAGTTCGCCGCGCGCTTCCGCGCGGACTCGGCACGGCTGCGCGAGGCGGATGTCGGAGTGGCGCGCGCCGAGGCGGACTTCGAGGCGGCGCGGGTCCTCGTGCCGGGTCTGGTCACCGTGGTCGTCACCTACTCGGCGGCTCAGTTCGCGCTCGACCAGCGCCTGACGATCGGCGAGGTCGTCGCGTTCTACGGCTTTGCGACCTTCCTCACCTTGCCGCTCACCGACTTCATGGAGGGCATGAGCCAGGTGACTCGGGGGATGGTGGCCGCCCGCCGGGTGACGCGGCTGCTGAACGTCAAGCCGCGGGCCGGGAGTTCGCCGGACGAGACGGCCGGTACCGTGCCGTGGACCCGGGGCGAGGCCCTCCTGGGCGACAGCGCTTCGGGACTGTCCGTGCCACCGTCGACGTTCATGGCGGTCGCCTGCGCCGATCCCTCGGACGCCGCCGAGCTCGCCCGGCGACTGGCCCGCTTCGAGGACTCCGGCGAACCCACGCTGGGCGGCGAGCCGTTGGCGTCGCTGCCGGTCTCGGTGGTGCGGTCACGGATCCTGCTGGGCCTGAACAGCGACCGGTTCTTCGCCGGGACGCTGAGGGAGGAGCTCGCACCGTCCGGCACGATCGACACGGCCGCCATCGGTGCCGCCCTGCGGATCGCGTCGGCGACGGATATCGTCGACGCCCTTCCCGACGGCCTCGACAGCCCGATGACGGGACGCGGCAGAACCTTCTCGGGCGGCCAGCTGCAACGCCTGCGCCTCGCCAGGGCACTGCTGGCGGACGCCGACTTCACCCTGCTCGTGGAGCCGACCAACGCGGTCGACGCGTACACCGAGCACCGCATCGCGGGGAACCTCGCCGCGTTCCACGCGACGCACGCGGCCGGGCGGAGCACGGTCGTGTTCACCCTCAGTCCGCTCCTGCTCCAACAAGCGCACCACGTGGCGTATGTGGCGGAAGGCCGCGTGGTCGCCACGGGGACGCACGACGACATACTGGCACGTCACTCGGCCTACCGGACATCGGTGGGGCGTGACGAGGTTCCGCGGGTGAGGAAATGAAGGCTCGTACACTCCCGGTCGCCGATGTGAGGTTCGTCCGAGGTTTCCTCGGGCGGACGGCGCGGCGTCACCGCAAAGAACTGGCCGGTGTGCTGGCCCTGTACGCCATCGCCGTGAGCAGCGGCCTGGTCGGCCCCCGGCTCCTCGGCGCCCTGGTCGAGGACGTGCGAGACGGTACGACCTCGGGCCATGTGACCGTCGTCGTGGCCGTGCTGACCGGATTCATCCTGCTCCAGGTGATCCTGACCCGCGTCGCCTTCCGGGCGGCGGGCCGACTCGCCGCGACGGTGCAGGGCGAGATCCGCGAGAAGTTCGTCGACGACGTGCTCGAACTGCCGCTGTCCTCCGTCGAGCGGTCCGACGACGGCGATCTGGTGACGCGTGCCTCGCAGGACTCGGAAATGCTGCGACGCACCATGCAGCTCGCGGTGCCTCAGGTCATCGAGGCGCTGGTGTGGATCGTCCTCGGCTTCATCGCCCTCGTGCTGGTGTCGCCGTTGCTTTCGCTCGCCATGCTGATCATCCTGCCGCCGCTGATGGCGGGGTTCCGGTGGTACCTGGCCCGGGCGCGCGCCGGCTTCCTGCGCGAGGCCGCGGCCTCCTCCGGCATCACCGAAGGACTGGACGCGACCATCCAGGGTTCGGCCACGGTCGAGTCCTACGGCCTGGAGTCCCACCGCGTCCGCCGCGCGGAGCGTGACACGGAGGCGGGGTACGGGGCGATGAGGTACACCTTGTACCTTCGTACCGTCCTGTACTCCACGGAGGAGTTCCTCTACACCCTGCCGTTGGCCGTCGCCCTGCTCCTCGGCGGCTATGCCTACACCGAGGGCTGGGTCAGCCTGGCCCAGGTGACCGCGGCGACGGTGTACATCCTCCAGATGATGTTCCCGCTCGAGACGTTGCTCGACTGGGTGGGGACACTCCAGCAAGCCGGCGCGTCGCTGGCCCGGCTGCTCGGCGTGGCGGACCGGTCCGAGCAGGACGGCTCCCACTCCGTGAAGAAGCCCGCCGGGCACGGCGCGATCACCTCCACCGAACTCGCCGCCCGCGATCTCCGGTTCGCGTACGACGACGGGCCCGAGGTCCTGCACGGAGTCGAGCTCACCGTGCGCCCCGGCGAGCGGATCGCCGTCGTCGGACCGACCGGAAGCGGCAAGTCGACGCTCGCCCGGCTGCTGTCCGGGACCTATCCACCGCGCGGCGGCGACGTCACGCTCGGCGGCGTCCCCCTGCGGGAGCTGCCGCACCACGAGCTGCGCGAGCACGTCGTACTGGTCAGCCAGGACCAGTACGTCTTCGGGGGCACCCTTCGGCAGAACCTCGAGCTGGCCGCCTCGCACGCCACGCGGGACGGCCGGGACGGGGCCGATGACGCCGCACTCCTCGGCGCTCTCGAGGCCGTCGGCGCGCATGGCTGGGTGGACGCCCTCCCCGAGAAGCTGGACACCACGGTGGGCGTCGGCGGGGAGGACCTGACGGATGCGCAGGTCCAGCAACTCGCGTTGGCCCGGCTGAACTTGGCGGACCCGAGTGTCCTGATCCTCGACGAGGCGACGTCCCAGATGGATCCGAGCTCCGCTCGAGAGCTCGAGCAGTCGTTCGCGGCCGTACTGGAAGGGCGGACCGTGATCTCGATCGCACACCGGCTCCACACGGCCCGCGACGCCGATCGCATCGCGGTCGTGGAGAACGGACGCATTGTCGAGATCGGATCCCACGAGGAGCTGATCGACCGGGAGGGCACCTACGCCCGACTGTGGTCGAGCGGGACCTGAGCCGCCACCCGTGCGGTGCGTACCGCCGGGCGTGTGGCACGGCGCGGCGGCGTCCTTGCCCGGGTGTCCCCTACCAGGGATCGGTCTCGCTTCCGTCGGCGGCGAGCGCCACTCGCAGGGCGCGAAGCACCGAGGCCGGAGGGACCAGCTCGGGGTCCCCGGGTGAGACCCGCATGATCTCGTCGGGTTGCTCGGGAAAGATGTCGGTGACGGTTGGCTCCGAGAAGCCGAAGCTACCCCGCTGAACGACCTCGGGGAGATCCGGCGAACCGGCGCGTAGGACGTTGCGGACGCGCTCCGCCCGTTCGGGGCCGAGCCGGAGCAGTACGAAGGGCACCGCGGGGCGACCGAGCGAGACCCAGGCGTGATGGTCCGGGTGATCGGCTCTCGCCGGGTGGATGACCTCCAACGCTGGTCTGTCCAGCTCCGTCGCGATCCAGGCCGCGGCCTGCCCCAACCGTTCGGCACGAGCCGCGGCGCCGTCGGCGGACCGGGTGACGAGCCTCAGCGCGGGCTCGTACGCGCCGGCGAGGTCCACCGCGCGGCGTAGCTCCGTGGACGAGAACAGCGGGTCGCATCCGTCCGGCACGACGGTGAGCAGATATCCACCGGGGGACCAGTCCTCGCCGGCCATGAAGTGCTTCTGAAGACTCGACCAGACCACGACCTGCACGCCGGACTCCTTGGCCGATTCGGCGACCAGTCGCAGCCATGGCCCTGGACCAGGGACGCTCGCGTCAACAGCCACGAGACCCCGACCACTTCCGCATTCCTTCCCGAGCTTGCGAATCGTCGACGGCACATCACACACGGCGAGGTCGCGGGCCTTGCTCGGCGCCCAGTCGGTGAACTCCGAGACATAGGCGGTCGAGGCGCTGTTGGAAACCGGCTCCAACAGCAACACCATTCCCGAAGGCCCGTCGGGAGCCGCTCCGGGGAAGACCCCGTTCAGTGGATGCTCCTCCTCGATGCGCCGGACATCGCATCGATGCGAGAAATACTTGAGCAGCTTGCCGTTCTCGGGGTAACAACTGTGCCCGGCCAGCACCGATGAGCCTGTCAATTCCGCCTGCCGCAGAATCGAACCGAGCGCGGACATGCCGCTCGACGTGACGACGCAGTCGACTCGTTCGATGCCGGCCAGGAACGGGCGGTGGGCCTCCGCCAGCGAACGCTCGCATTCCTCGACGACGCTGTGGCGACCCTGGGACGCCGCCCGGGCGGATCGGAGCCGGACCGGCCGGACGTCCGCGGGTGCGGTGCCGGATGGCGCTTGGCCCACACACCATGACGAAGCGGTCGGCAGCTGTTCGAGGTCGAGGTAGCCGGAGGTCAACTGGATGAGCGTCGGAGCACCGCCGAGCTTGCGGGCGTCGACGGCGAGATGCTGAAGGACGTCCGCCCCGGTGGCCGGGAGCCACAGCACGCCCACCTCCTGATCGAGTACGCGGAGGGACTCGATCTCGGGAATCGGCAGCCGATCTCGTTTCGCCGGCTGCTTCGCGGCGATGTAGTCGGCGGCGTAGCGGTGGGCCTCGCGGGCACAGCCGACGCTCCTGAAGAGCAACGCGTCCCGCGTGTCATTCGACAGCAGGCGCTCGAGAACGTCCGGGTCGAGCGTCTCACGTTCGTAGTGCGAGGGGTACGAGGGCCCCTGCAACGTCCCGCTCCCGTGGCGGCTTCCCCTCACCGGCGATTGCCACGTCGAGAGGAGCAACGCGTCCCTGAGTCGCAGCTTCGCCGAGTGGATCACGTCCTCGTCGGCACCCGCCCGAATCGCCGCCAACAGGGCGTGCACCGCGTCCCGCTCCATGTCGGTCGCCGGAGCGAGACGTGCGAGGTCCTGCGAGAAGCTCACCCGGCGCCGCGCGTCGGGCACCATTCGACCGGTCACCGGGGCTCATCCATGGGCGGATCCCCGTCCGAACTCATAGCTCATCGAGTAGTCGTACGCCCCGCACGAGCCGATCGCGATCTTTGTGCCGATCCGCAGATCGGTCGTGTCGACGTTCGAAAGGAGCACGTCGCTCTCCATGCAGGTGCGGCCCAACACGCGTGATGTTCCCCGACGCAGGGGAGTCCACCGGCCATCGAGGAGCACGGCCACCGGGCGATCGAACGTCATCGCCTGAGACATCTCCGGGTCACCGATGTCGACCACGACATCGCACTCCGACGCGTCGGTACGCCGAGCGAGCACGGTCGCGAAGCGGATGCCCGCATACTGCGTCAGCACCCGGCCCGGCTCGGTGACAAGCCTCGTCGCCCCGTCGCGGATGGACGGGAAGAGCTCACGCGCCTGTGCCACCGACGAGCAGTAGTCCTCGAAGTCCTCGGCGTGCCAGCCACCACCGACGTCGACCACCGCGGGCGGCGATCCGATCGTGTCGGTCAACACCCGCGTGATCCGTGCGAGCCGCTCGACTTCGCGGCGCCACACGGCACTTCCGATGATGGCCTCGGCATGGTGGAAGTGAATGCCCCACGTCGCGTCCAGCAGGGTCGCCGTCCGAGTGAGCTGATGAGCCACCTGGTCGATCGCGTCCGCGGTGTCCATCTCGACCCCGAACCGGCTCTCGAAGCTCGGATGGAGCCGCACACCGACCGTCTTCAGCTCGAGTGGGAAGGGCCGGTGGCCGACGTCGCCGAGCATCCGCAACTCGTCGAGCGAGTCGGCGAACGCGACACCGCACACGGCCGCCGTGGGGGTGGGCCACCACTTGGCGGGCCCGTTCAGGATCGCGTCCCGCCGCTCGAACCCCGCACGCACCGCGGCGTCGAGCTCGTGCTGCGACGTGGCTTCGGCCACGAGGCCCGACGCCGCGGCGATCGTCATCAGTCCGGGGTGGGGAAAGGTCTTGACGCTGTAGCCGATCACCGTGTGCGGTCCGAGCGTCTCGCGCATCCGCGCGACCCGTCGTGCGAAGTCACTCGTGTCGACGGCGAACGAGCCACTGCCGCCGCCCGTTTCGTACGAACCCTTCTCGAGCACCTCGACGAGTCGTTCAGTGGCCTGATCGTCCCGAGGGTGGTCGACCTCCGGCTCCTCGGTGACGGAGCGGGGCTTGGCGAACGCCGGTACCGTCGCCGACCGGTCTCGGCTCCCGGTCGGCGACGAGTCGCCCGCCCGCTGAAGCCGACCTGCCCCCACCGATGGCGTTCCGGACTCGACGACGAGCCGCGTGAAAGCCGCGCTCGAAGGGGACTCCGTACGGGCCGGGGATCCGGAGATGAGCGACCCGACGACGTTGAGGCCCGCGGCGGCCGCTCCGTAGATCCAGGACGGCAGCGTCGGCTTGACCGCGATCAGGCGCAGCTCACCGCCCTCCGTTCGGATCAGCTCGACGTCGCCGCCGCCGTTCCAGCCCAGCTCGGAGAGGCTCGTTCGCAACCGGTCGCGAAGGGCACCCGAGAGCTCGGTCACCTCGCCCGACCATGTCGTCCCGCCGTTCGCGACCTCCGTCGTCGACATGAACACGGCGTCGACGAGCTCCCCGTCGAGGGCGGCGAACGCGATGGAACACGCCTGACCGGGAATGTGCTCCTCCAGGTACCAGCGGGTACCCCACGTTGCCTCGATCCGCTGCCCCGCGCGGAGCGCGGCCGGTGTCCTGTCGACCCACTGGGACCCGCCGAGCTCGCCCCTGACCCAGGCCCCGTGCTCGCGTCGCCGCAAGAACCTCGAGACTTCGTTGACCGAGTGCGCGTCGAGCGACGGAGGCAGTGGTATGTCCAGCAGGCGCGAGAGCCGCTCCGCGGGTCTTCCGAGACGCGAGACGCAGTGCTCGTCGGGGGTGAGCAGCCGCGCGCTCGGTGGCAGCTCCCGTGCGAGAAGCCGGGCTTCGAGCGCGAGACCCGGGATCAGAAAGGAGTCGCTCGCCAGATCCTTCAGCTGGGCGACCCAGGTATCGAGGCGCACCTCGTCCCAGTCCGGAAGGCAGTGCATCTCATCGAGAATCTCCGAGTGCAGAGCACTTGGCACTACCGAATAGCCAACTCCGACGATCAAGGCATTAGGCTCGAACAGGCGAATGCTGCGCGCGATCCCGAGCCCGGCGGACCCGTTCGATCCGTCGTCAATCCCGGAAACCACATAGCGCGCGCGCATCGAATCTGCCATTTGCGACATTGCAATCCTGGAGAATTTCTCGCTCGTGTAGCGAATCTTTGGGAAAGACTCGCAGCGGCGTGAGCTATTGTCAAGCCCTCTGGATCATGAACTTCCGGTTCTCCGGCGGTAGTTGTGGAATCGTCACCGAGTGTGGCACCTGGCGCGACCAGCCGCCCGCCTTCGGTCCCCGGCCCCGCGTCACCGCCGCACCGACCGTGCGCTCACGGCGTCGGACTCACCGGGGGCAGTGCTGGGCGAGCTCTCGCTCGAGCCGCTTGAGCCCTCCGATATCCCGTAGCCGGGGCAGCTCGTCGAGCATGTCGAGGAATCGCCGACCCCAGAGGGCATAGTCGGGAAAGCGATCGAGCCGGCGCGCGAAACCCTTCTTTCGCCATGACCACGGCTTGATCCCCGCGTAGTGCAGCCCGCGGGCCACATCTATCGTCGGGTAGCCGTAGAAAATCGAGTACCTCGGATCCAGGCTTGTCCACTGGCCGGACCAGAACAACGTTGCCGCTTGCTGGTCGGTCCACGACCAGCGATTCCGCACAAGGTCTCGGATCTCACCTTGGTCGACCCAGTCCATGAACCTGCGGTAGGTCGACATCGACGGCTCGACCATCAGCAACGACGCATTGACACCATAATTTTCGACATCCACGGCCACCCGGTCGGTGATCTCCCGGGGGATCGGCGCGCCAGGTGGGCAGATGTCCGCGTACACGTCGTGCCACACCCATGTGCCGGTCTTGAGCGCGTCAGGCCGCTCGACCAGTTGTCCCCGTTCATCGATATCCGCCATATGGGCTCGGCGCTCGTTGATGATTCCGGCGGGTGCGGGAATGTCCCAGAGCCGCTCGAAGTCGCGGAGTGGAAGGAGATCGGCGTCAATGTTGACGACCTTCTCGTACGAGCAGCCGAAATCTCCGTCAGGCCCGAGGCGCAGAGAGGCGAAGCGGGTCAGTGCGGCGCCCTGCACTCTCGCCGATCCGGTCCGCTGGGAGGCTGAGGAGGGTGATTCCTGGTAGCCGGGGATGGGGATCTCGTCAACGGGGAGGACCTTGTCATAGAGAGTCAGAAGGGCATCACGTGCGCGATCCGAGACATCCTTGGTGACCAGACAGACACGGTCCGAGCGGCTGCCTTGACGCTTGAGCCCGTACGCGGCCATCAGACATCCTGGAAGGTAGCTGTCGTTGAACATGAGGAAGGTCACAAACGCGCGCCGATCCTCCTTCGGAGGCGCCTGTCGCGAAGGTCGCGACACATGCAGGCTCGTGTCTTGGTCGGGCATTGACGACGGCTCCCTCAGGCTCGCGCAGGCATGCGGACGTTCGTCCGGCACGGCGAACGAAGTTCGTGGCTCTCACTGTTGATATCGACCGGAGATTGATCTGGGCCTGCCGATCGGATTCCGAACAGCCTGGGCGTGGATATCGGGTGTCCGAACAGCGGTCGCCGAATGTGATGCAGAATGCGTTTAGCAGAGGCTACCATCGCATTGTCCGCTTCGCCCAACCCATGGGGGGTAACTGGTGATTGGCTCGGTGATTTGCCCAGTTTATCCCGCATGGTTGTGCGTCCGCGACGGCTCGGGCGAGGCCAGGCGCCGCCCCCCGGCGTAAGCTCTCGCGGAGCCACGGTCGCCGGTGCTCCGCGTCATGAGGCGCGTAGCACCCCCATGAGACGGGAGAGTCGGAGGTGAAGGCACCCCACAGCTGTGTCGTTGTCGGCGCCGGTCTGACCGGTGCCACGGCCGCGTCGGTGCTGGCGCGGCAGGGCTTCCATGTCCGTGTCCACGAACAGGCCGATGTGGTCGGTGGGCATGTGCGGACCGAGTGGATCAGGGGAATACCGTACGAGCCGCACGGGGCGCATATCTTCCATACGTTTGATAGCGAGATATGGCAATTCGTCAACGAATTCACCGACTTCGTTCCCTATCGACACCGCGTCACCACGCGGCTGCGCTCCCATCAGCTGAGCTGGCCGCTCCAGAGGAGCGAACTGCCTCAACTCGAGGAGTGGCCCGAGGTGGAGCGGGAGCTCTCCTCGCTTCCGCCCGAGCCCGACACGACCAATTTCGAGACCTATTGCCGGTCGCTCATGGGAGACACGCTCTACGGCCTGTGCGTTCGCAACTACACGCTGAAGCAGTGGGGGCGAGCCCCCGATGAGCTCTCGGCTTCCGTTGCGGTCAACCGGGTCGAGCTCCGTGACGACGGATACCGAAGTCTGTTTCGGGACCCCTATCAAGGATGGCCGGAGCGCGGCTATGCCGACCTGGTGGAAGCTCTCATCGAACCCGCGGAGATTCATCTCGGGAAGCCGGTCACCTGCGCCGACCTGACCGAGCTGACGCGGCCAGGTGAGCCTGTCGTGATCACCTCCGCGCTCGACGACTTCTTCAGCGGCGAACTGGGGCCACTGGAATGGCGGGGAGTCCGTCTGGAAAGCCAGTTCATGCCGGACGTCAGCCTCTTCCAGTCGTCCATGGTGATGAACGAACCCGACCTGGCCGTCCCATGGACCAGGACGATCGAGACCAAGTGGGCGCTGGAGAAGCTCCACACGACTCCCGGGACCGTCGTCATGCGCGAGTACCCGGGCGCGTCGGCGAAGCACTACCCGGTTCCCGACAGTGCCGGGACCAACAGGGCACTTCAGGCCTCCTACGAGGCGAAGCTCGCCGCCTACCCGAGGAATCCGCTCGTGGCCGCGGGGCGCCTCGCGACCTACAGCTACATCAACATGGACCAGGCCGTCCGACAGGGCCTGGCGGCGGCACGTCGCGTCATCGAAGCCCACTGAGCCATCCAACCTCTCGAGGAGAGAATGGTGAACTTCAAGGTCGAGGGGGAGCGCGGCCTTCTGTGGCGGAAGCTCGGTACCCTCCTCCGCAGGCATGGCTACACGACTGAAGCGGTCCGGAATGTGCTTGAGGTGCGGGAGCCCGCGGAGGCGGTACTCGCCGATGTCGGCCGGTATTCGCTTTTCTACATGGGTGCCCTGAAGCGAAGTGAGTCCCCTGTCGCCGTCATCGCGCGACTCTTCTTGTTCTGCGGCCATGTGCCCGCGGTGGATCTCGACCGCACCGACCCGGAGTTGGCGGCACTGCTTTGGCGGCTCGGCCTTGTCGAACAGGTCGCAGGTGATGAGCCGCTGGTGCGCGCCACGGTGGCACTCGTCGAGCTCAGGTCGAATTATTTTATCTCGGATAAATTGTTCGAGAACGCGCCAGGCGGTTTTACCGTTCATGATGGCAGTAGTGGCTGCATGCCTCCCCATGCTTCATCCGTCGAGCTGCTCTCCGGCCTGAAGAAGCCCGCCGCCGCGCGGTCATTTCTCGATGTGGGGTGTGGGAGCGGCTGCCAGTCGGTCGTCTTCGCGTCCGACTACGAGTGTGTGGCGGGATTCGATGTGGATGAAAGGGCGGTGGAGTTCGCCCAGGTGAATGCGGCCATAAATGGACTCTCCGG
This sequence comes from Streptomyces radicis, assembly GCF_003626575.1. GTDB lineage: Bacteria > Actinomycetota > Actinomycetes > Streptomycetales > Streptomycetaceae > Streptomyces > Streptomyces radicis. The sequence goes on from NZ_RBDY01000020.1 coordinate 42,046, forward strand.
TCGATATGAGGTGAGCTCGTGGGAATCCTTCCGCGCGGACAGGCTTTATGATCACATTGTGTTCAATTCGCCCGACCCCTCGGTCGCGTTCGACTTCATAGGCCGTGGTCTCGAAGGAATGCTGTCCCGTGCGGGGCATGCCCAGGTGTGGCTGAACTGCGAGGTCGGGGCGGAGGATCAAAGCCTCGAGCATGTGCTTCTGCGGTCCATCGAGAACCCGGAGAGATTCGACATGGAGAGCCAGGAGAACGCGAATTCCCCCTTCTCGGTCGGTGCCGACTTCATACGCTCACGGAAATTTCCCGAACACACGCTGCTTGTGTCGCATCCAGGGGAAAGAGCTTCCTACATGCGGGATCTTGTCGAACGAGGAGTGCGCGAGATCGTATCTGTCATCCTGACGATCCGGCTGCGTCACCATCCCCGCTCCGATTGAGCGTCCCCGGTCATCCGTCGGCCGTCGTGCCGCGCGTGGAGCCTGCCCGCCGTCCCGACTTCCGCTGCGAGAACAGCGCCGCCACGGCGGCCCGGTCGAGCTTTCCCGAGGGAGTCAGGGGCAGCCGTTCGACGGTCCGATACGTCCGAGGCACCATATAGGCGGGGAACGAGGCCGCCAGCAGCTCCTTGACCGACCGGCTGAGCGCGTCGGGGTCGGAAGAGGGGTCCACCGCCACAAGGCACGCGGCGAGCGCCGGTCCCAGGGCGGTGTCCAACACGCAGACGGCGGCGCTGAACACGCCGGGGTGCGAGCCGAGGACGGTCTCGATCTCGCGCAGCTCGATCCGGAAGCCGCGGATCTTGACCTGGTCGTCGTCACGGTCCAGGTAGGCCAGCTCACCGCCGGGCAGCCGCCGCACCAGGTCCCCCGTGCGATAGCAGCGGACCGGCGTGGCAGCCGGTCCCACGGGTAGCTCGGCGAACCGCTCCTTGGTGAGGTCGTTACGGTGCAGATAGCCGACGGACACGCTCGCACCGGACAGCCACAGCTCACCCGCCGCGCCCTCCGCCACCGGCGTCCGCTCGGGGGTGAGCACATGGGCGCCCACGTGCGGGAGCGGTCGCCCGATGGGCGAGGCGACGGAGCCCGACCGAAGCGTCTCGGCGTCGAGCACCTTGAACGTCGAGTGCACCGTGTTCTCGGTGATTCCGTACATGTTGACCATCCGCGGGCCGCGCGGTCCGGCCTCGGCGACGAAGTCCCTGACGACGTCGAGGTCCACGCTCTCGCCGCCGAAGATGACATAGCGCAGCGGGAGCTCAGGACCACCGCTCTCGGCGTGGGCCTGGGCGGTGTAGCGGAAGACCGAAGGCACCTGGTTCAGGACGGTGATCCGCTGCTCCCGCAGGAAGTCGATGAGATCGGTGGAGAGCATGGCGGTGTGCCGTGGTACGACGACCGCGGTCGCGCCGGTCGCCAGCGCGCCCCAGAGCTCCCAGACGGAGAAGTCGAAGCACAGGGAGTGGAGGATCGCCCACCGGTCGTCGGCCGTGAACGCGAAGAGTGGCAGGGCTCCTTCCAACAGCGCGAGCACGTTGCCGTGCGTGATCACACATCCCTTGGGCCTGCCCGTCGAGCCGCTGGTGTAGATGACATAGGCCGGGCTGTCCGCGGACGGCGCGGGCGCCGCCACGCGGCCGACGGTGGACACGGGATCCGCCGCCGGTGTCGCCGGGTCGATGAGGCGATGGCCCGAGAGCCCGAGGCGTTCGGCGGTGGCGCGCGCCCCGACGACGCAGGAGAGCCGCGCGTCCTCGGCGATGAACCGGGTCCGCTCCGACGGATAGTCGGGGTCGAGCGGTACGTAGGCGGCGCCTTGCCTGAGGATCGCGAGCAGCCAGACGATGGTCCGCGCGTCTCGTTCGACCATCACTCCGGTCAGGTCGCCCGGGCGCACTCCGGCCGCGGCGAGACGACCGGCGGCAAGGTCGACGGCCCGGTCCAGCTCGGCGTAGCTCAGCCGTACGCCGTCGGCGATCAGGGCGGTCGCCTCGGGGGTCGCGGACACCCGAGAGCCCAGGAGTTGGGTGAGAGATTCCATGACCTACCTGTCATGTTCCGGGAGCGGGCGCTGATTCCGACGACGGGGGAACGGGCCGGGCCGACCGGGCCGACCGGCCAGGCTCATGGCCGACGCAGCTCCCCGAGCGTCGTGCCCGGAGAGGAGAGGACCTGCCTGACCCGCTCCGCCAGCCGGGACTTCAGCGGTGCGAGGTCGCTGGCTTCGGAGATCTCGCTGATCATCTCGACCCTGTCGTCATGTTCCTCGATGGTCACGATCGCGGGCCACGGCATGGTCTCGCGCGGCAGCACCACCGGCGCGGCGGGGGCGCCGAACATCGCCCCCGGGCCCAGAACCTCGTAGTTGAACGCGATGAGCCCGCTCGGAAGTCGGCGGTACCGCTTGTGCTGGAAGAGGCGGTACAGCCCTGAGGTGTGCTCCGAGCTGTCCAGGATCTGCCCCTGGACGGCTCCGGCCACGTCGATCACGGTGCTGTCGTCGGGGAGGTCGACGATCACCGGCAGCAGGTCGACGGAGAAGCCCATGAGCGGCTTGCCCGTGCGGCGGGGCTGTCCGGTCCTGTGGGCCATCACGAAGACCTGCTCGGCGCCGGTGAGCAGCGACGACGCCACCGCGAGCGCCACCAGGGCGGCGGTGTGCCTGGTGGAACCGCTGGACCGCGACACCTCGCGCAGGCCCGAGAGGCTTTCCCCGGGCAGGGTTTCCACGCGCGTGACGGGCTTCCAGGGCCCCGCGCCCTCGATCAGGCTGGCCGATTCCCATACCGCGTCGAGTCGTTCCCGCCACCGGGTCTCGTTCGCCGCGAACCGTGCGTCCTCGTCGCCGCGCTTCCACCGCGCGTAGTCGAGGAACCCGGCCGGTTCGGGCAGGGCGTCACCCGCCGCACCGCCCAGGTAGCAGGCGGACAGCTCCGACCACAGGACCTCGAACGACCAGCCGTCGACCACCGCGTGCGGCGCGGTGGCCTGAAGGAGCGCGGCGTCGTCGGTCTGCACGAGGTGGAACCGGAACAGCGAGGGCGCCGACGTGTCCGCCTCCCTGAGGGCGAACCGGCGCAGCAGCGCCTCCACGTCGCCAGGTGACGCGTCGCTCAGGGTGCTGACGGTCAGTTTCGGAACGGCGTGGGCGACGCTGGTCTGGGACTCCCCGTTCTCGTCCAGTCCGATCCTCATCACCTCGTGCCGCTCCGCGACCCGCTCGACCGCGTGCCGCAGCCTTTCCACATCCAAGGCGCCCTCGATGCGAAGCGCCTCGGACATCTGATACGACTGACCGAGCTCGCCGCCCAGCTCGGCGGCCAGCCACAGCAGCTTCTGGCCGTCGGTCAGCGGGGCCTCCCCGACGACGGCCGGTGGCGACGGCCGGTGCACGGGTGCCGGTGCGCGCGGCGCGCGGGGCTTCTCCCACAGGCCCTGCGAGGCGACTTCGGCCGCGGCCTCGGCCACCGCCTCCACCAGGCGCGTGCAGTCCGCCTCGGTGTGCGCGGCGCTCAGGAAGCAGGTGCGCCCCTCCCACACATAGATGCCTCGGGTGAGGAGGCCGAGGAAGAACATGTCCTCGGCCAGTGGGGAGGCGTCGACGCCGATGCGGAACAGCGAGGAGAAGTACTCGACCTCGAGGGGGTACCCATGGGCGGCGGCGTGGGCGTTGATCCTCCTGGCCACGTCGGCGGTCCGGTCCGTCAGCGAGTTCTGTAGCCGGGGCGATTCCTTCTTGAGATGCCAGATCATCCGCTGCGCCACCGCCATGGTCAGCGGGTGCTTGCTGAACGTTCCGGCGAACACCATGCTCGGCCGTTGCGGGAAGCCGACATCGCCCTCCCGCCAACGCCCGCCGTCGATGGGGGCCATGAACTCGGCGTCGCCCGCGATGACCCCGATGGGCATCCCTCCGGCGATCACCTTGCCGTAGGTCACCAGGTCGGGGCGGACCCCGAAGTGCGCGGCCGCGCCGCCGGGGTGGCAGCGGAAGCCGGTGATGATCTCGTCGAAGATCAGGGCGGCGCCGTGGGCGCTGGTGAGCGCGCGCAGACGGTGCAGCAGCTCGACGGGCTGATGCCCAGGACGTCGGCTCTGGACCGGCTCGACCAGCACCGCCGCCAGTCGGTCGCCGTAGGACTCGAGGACGGGGATCGCGGAGTCGTCGTACGGCAGGATGATGACGTCCTGGACCATCGAGGCGGGCGTGCCCCGGCCGAGGGGGGTCGTCTCGCCCCGTTCGCCGCCCGCCCGTGGCGCGACCAGCACGCCGTCGAACGTGCCGTGGAACGAGCCGGCGAACTGTGCCACGACCGTCCTTCCGGTCCTGGCGCGCGCGGCGCGCACGGCGCCCATCACCGCCTCGGTCCCCGAGGAGGTGAAGGCGACCCGGTCGACCCCGGTCATCGACGCGATGCCGCGGGCGACATCGCCCGCCGTGGACGACTGCGGGCCGATCAGCAGGTCGGAGGGGGCGAAGTCGCTCAGGGCCGCGGTGAGCGGCTCCGCCGCGTGGCCCAGCAGGACGACGCCGAAGCCCATGCAGAAGTCGAGGAACTCATGGCCGTCGACGTCGGTGAAGCGGGCGCCCTGCCCACGGACCCCGACCACCGGGTAGCTCACCTCACGGCGTCCCTTGCGCGAGGCGATCAGGTTCCGCTGGTCCGCCAGCGCGAACCTGTCCTCCTCGGTGGTGCGTTTCGACAGCGTGGTCCGCCTGGCCCACGCGACCTCCGCCGCGAACAGCTCCGCGTCCTCGGCGGGCCGCTCGGGGACCGGGGGGGCTGACGGGACGGCGATCGGGGCGGCGATCGGGGCGGGTTCGGGGATCGGGAGCGGCTCCGGCTCCGCGGCGCCGACGGGCGCCGACGGGGCGGCGGCCGGGGCGGCGTGTTCGAGGTGCTCGCTCATGCCGGCGCACGAGTCCAGCTCGGAGAACAGCATGCGTACGTCGATGTCGGTCCCGAACTCCGCCGACAGGGCGTCCGCGAGCTGGATGAGCAGGAACGAGTCATAGCCGAGCTCGATGAAGGAGGCGCTCACGTCCACCTCGTGCGGCGCGCACCCGACGAGCTTCGCGACGATCTGCCTGACCCCGGTCGCGATCCATGTCCCGTCGGCGGGCGCCGGGGTCGGCGCCGGTACAGGTACCGGCACCGGCACCGGGTCGGGAGTCGGCTGTGCTTCCTTCTGCATGGGGGGCTGCTCCTTCTGAACGCTCCGGTCGAACGCGTAGGTGGGAGCGTGGAGGAGCGTGGCGGTGGCGCCCGAGCCGCTCTCCCGGCCGGTCCCGTCCGTTGCCGGTGCGGCCTGGTCCCGGTCGGCCGACCACGCGGACGCCAGCAGCCGGGCCCGGGAGTACGCGTCGTAGCCCGCCTGCCTGCCGGTGGTCATGGCCACCGCGTCCGTGCCGAACACCTCTCTGACGAACGGTGTGATACCGGCCTCGGAGTCCAGGACATGGACGAGGTCGGTGCCGTTCGCGCGGAGCGTGTTCACGGCGGCGCCGAAGCGGACCGTCCTGACCAGGTGGCTCGCCCAGAACGCGGGGTCGCGGGCCGTCTCCTCGGCCAGCAGGTCGCCCGTCGTCGGCGATATCAGCCGGAGACCCGGCGGCCGCAGGCTCGCCTGGGACCAGGCCGTCGTGTACTCCGCGACGGCGTCCTTCAGGACCTCGCTGTGGTACGGATACACGACGGGGACCGGGACGCTGGCGATGCCCTCGCCGCGCAGCCGGGCGGCCAGCGCGTCGACGGCGTCCCGCGCGCCGCTGATCATGCAGTCCCTGCCGCCGGGCACGATCGCCAGTGACACGTCGGCGCCGAGGTATGGGGTGACGGACCCCTCGGGGAGCCGGACGCGGATCATCCCGCCCGCGGGGGCGTCCTTCAGTATCCGGGCACGCTCCGTCAGAATCGCGGCCGCGTCGGTCAGGTCGACCACGTCGGCGACCACGCCGGCGGCGACCTCGCCAAGACTGAAGCCGCACAGGGACCCGGGGCGCAGGCCGTCGGCGAGCAGTGACCGTGCGATCGTCACGGACTGCACGAGCATCGCGAGCTCGGTGAGCCGTGGCTCGGGCGGGGACCCGGCGGCCCCTGTGAGGAGCCCTCGCACCAGCGGCCTGTCCTCGGCCGACAGGCACCGAAGCGCGTCGGAGAGCAGGTCCGCGAATCCGTCGATCGTGGCTTCGGCCGCCGTCAGATCGCCCGTCGGCCTTCCCTGGCCAGGGAAGACGAGCGCGCTTTCGTGGTTCCGCGTGGGCAGTCGGCTGCCGGTCCGCCACGTGGTGACCTGGTCGTTCCGCCTGGCGACGACGATCGCCTCGCGGTGGGGGAGGACGCGCCGACCCGTCGTCATCGTGTGGGCGAGGCTCCGCAGACGCCGCGGATTCTCCGCGGCGAACTCCTCCACCCGGTCGGCGGTGTCCTCGACGCTGCGCCGGGAGGCGGCGGTCACCGGCAGGACACCGACGTAATCGCCCGGCTCGTCGGCCGGCTCGGCGACCGGCGCCTGCTCGAGCACGACATGCGCGTTGGTTCCGCCGATGCCCATCGAGCTCACTCCGGCCCGCCGCGGCTTCCCCTCGTCCTCCCACTCGCCACACGTGTCGGGAACGAAAAGCCGGTCGCTCGCCGGTTTGATCCGGGGATTGAGCTCCACGAAGTTCGCGACCGGGGGGATCCGGCCGTGGGCGACGACCAGTGCGGCCTTGATGAGGCCCACGATGCCCGCGGCGGCGCCGAGATGGCCGAGGTTCGCCTTGGTCGCCCCGATGGCGCACCGCACCCCGTCCGCGCCCAGGGCACGTTCGATGGCCGCCCATTCGACGACATCTCCGATCGCGGTGGCGGTGCCGTGCGCTTCCAGGTAGCCCAGGTCGCGCCTGTCCACCCCCGCGGCGGTCAGCGCCGCGCTGATGACCCGACTCTGCTGGCTCACACTCGGCGCGGTGAAGCCGACCTTCTGGTTGCCGTCGTTGTTGATCGCACTGCCGCGGATGACGGCGTGGATGGCGTCACCGTCGGCGAGCGCCCGCTCCAGGCGCTTGAGTACCACCGCGCCCGCGCCGCTCGCGGTGATGGTGCCGGTGGCGGCGGCGTCGAACGGTCGGCAGTAGCCGTCGACGGACCAGACGCTCCCCTCCTGGTGGTAGTAGCCCACCCGGTGCGGGAGCTCGACGTTCACCCCGCCGGCCACGGCCATGTCGGACTCGCCGCGGAGCACGCTCTGACTCGCGAGGTGCAGGGCGACGAGGGAGCTGGAACACGCGCTCTGGACGGTCAGACTCGGCCCGCGCAGGTTCAGCGGATAGGAGATCCGGGTGGCCAGGAAGTCGTTGTCGAGGAGCGCTGTCCAGTTGATCGCTTCCGACAGCTTGAGCGGCCGCGAGACGTCCCCGTACCTGGGGTCCCCGACGCGCCGCATGACCGAGATCGGCGAGGCGCCCCCTCCGGCGGCGAACAGCCCGATGTCCTCGGGATACCGCAGGGGGTCACAGCCGGCGTCCTCGAGCGCTTCGAGTACGACCTCCATCATGACGCGGTGGTTGAGGTTGATCCCGTCCGCCTCACCGGCGCTGAGACCGAAGGCGGCGCTGTCGAACCGGTCGTATCCGTCCAGCGGCGCGACCACGGGTACGTAGCTGTTGCGGACCGCCGGGTCGAGAACGACCCCCTCGCGTCGGCGATCCTCCTCCCCGACCTCCACCATGGCCGTCGCACCGACCTCGATGTTGGACCACAGTGAGCGGTATTCGGCTGCCCCCGGAACCCTGCACGCCATACCCACGATGGCCAACGACTCCTGCATCTGACAGCTCCTCAGTGCCTCGCCGACGCACCGTCGGTCTGGTCTCCGACATCCAGGCGGGAAGCGAAATCGCGCAACTGCGGGTGGTCGAAAAGCAGTCGCAGGGTCGCGGTGCGCGAGATCCGCTTGCGCACCGACGCGACGACCGCCCCCGCCTTCAGCGAGTGACCGCCCAGCTCGAAGAAGTCGTCGTACGGCGACTCCACGGGCACGCGGATCGCCTCGCTCCAGATGGCGGCCACCGCTTCCTCGACCGGGGTGAGCCCGGAATCCGGGGCGTCCGCCGCGGGCCCGGTGTCCGCGGACCGATCCGGCTGCGCGGCGGGGGACCCGTGGCCCGCGGTGGTCGCGTCACCGTGCGGGAGCCCGGCGACACGGGCCAGGAGCTCGGTCAGGCCGAGCGAGGCCATCGGTACGTCGGGCTGGCGCAGCAGCGTCGCCAGGACTTCGTGGTAGGCGGCGCAGTAGCCCTGCGCGAGCTCGGGTGAGTAGGTACGCAGGGCGTACTCCCAGTCCAGAGCGATCCCCGAAGGACTGATGTCGCAGGCCACGTACATGTCGAAAGGCCCCTGCACCGTGCGCGTGATGACCTCGGACAGCTTGCCCTCGCCGAGCTTCAGGCGACCGACGGCCCCCGCGGAGAACAGCATGCGCACGATGCCCGCCCCGGGGTCCTGCCCGGTGTTGAGGTCGGTGACCATCCTGCTGAACGGCAGGGCCTGGTGGTCGATGGCGTCCATGAGGTCGAGGGACACCTCGTCGAGCGTGTCGGTGAACGTTCGGGACAGATCGATCCGCGACTGGATGACGATCATGTTGGCGAGCATGCCCACGGTGCGTGCGAACTCGGGCGTGCGGCCGCTCGTGGCCATCCCCAACGCCTTGACGCCGTCACCGGTGGCGGCGGCGATCATGACCTTCATCGTGGACAGCAGGACGGAGAACTGCGTCGACCTGGTGCGGCGCGCATAGGCCGAGAGCGATTCGGCGAGCTGGTCGTCGAGCGTGAGGGACACCACGGCCGTGTCCAACGACGTCGGGGCCCGCGTGACGGCGTGGTCGATGCCGGGCAGCACGCTGCCGGTGACCCCGGCGAGCCGTTCCCGCCAATACGCCTCCTCCTCCTTGAGGGTGCCGTCGGCGAGTGCGGCCAGCTGCCCTTGCACAAAGGTGCTGTAGCCCCGCGGAACGGGGGCGAGGTCGGGCGGAGTTCCGCGGCGTGCCGATCGGTAGAGCTCGCCGAACTCGTCGAGGACGACGGTCATCGAGATGCCGTCACACGCGATGTGATGGACCACCAGGGCGAGCGTGGTGCGGCTGTCGGTCACCTGGACGGCGGTGAGCCTGATCGCCGGCTCGGTCGCCAGGTCGAACGGCCGGTTCGACGCGGCGTCGATGGTCGCCTGGAGCCGACCTGACCGCTCGGCTTCCGGAAGCCCCCGCAGGTCCACCACGTGGACCGGAACCGGCTCCGGGTCACGGGCGATGACCTGCACGACGCCCGAGTCCGTTTCGCGGAATGTCGTACGCAGGGACTCATGGCGGCGGATGACCTCGTTGAAGGCGAACTCCACTGCCGCCGTGTCGAATTCGCCTTCGAAGTGGAATATCTCCGGCATCATATAGGCGGGGCTCGCCTGATTCAGCCGCCAGAAAAGCCAGATGCCCTCTTGGAGTGGGCCGATCGGCAGCGTGTCCTTCATCGAGTCACTGCTGTCGGTAGTCATGCCACGTCCCCGATCATGTGACGCAGTTCGCGTATGGTTCCTGCCCGGTAGAAGTCGCGGAGACGTATGCGCACCCCGAACTCCTTGTGAATGCTCGCCAAGGCGTCGAGCGCGTCGAGTGAGCCGCCCCCGAGCTCGAAGAAGCTGTCCTCGAGTGTGCATGGGGCGCCCAACGTTTTGTGCACGATCGAGATCAGTCGTTCCGCGACGTCGTCGAGAGCGGAGTCGTCCGCCGGTGCCTCGATGTCACCGGCATCCATATGACGCTCCAACGTGGCGATATCGGCCTTGCCGTGCTCCGTCACGGGAAGCCGCTCGACTCGTTGGATCAGCGCCGGGATCATATAGGGGGGCAGCTCGGCCGCAAGGTGGTCCCGGATGCTCCTGTCCGTGCCCGTGGCCTCCTTTTCGCCGTGTCCCACATAGCAGGCGAGCAGGCGGGGATGCGCCCCTCCGCGCTGGACGAAGGCGACCGACTGGGCGACGGCCTGGTGTCGGTTCAGAGCCGACGAGACCTCACCCAGCTCGATTCGCTGACCGCCGATCTTCACCTGGTCGTCCAGCCGCCCGAGGAAGCTGTACCCGCCCCCTGGCAGCCTTCTCGCGAGATCGCCGCTCCGGAACATGCGCGAACCGGGCGGTCCTGCCGGGTCGGGAACGAACCGCTCGGCGGTCAGCCGGGGATTGCCCAGGTATCCGCGGGCGACGCCGGCGCCGCCCACGTACAGGTGTCCGTGCTCGCCCTCGGCCACCTCCGCCAGGCTTTCGTCCCGGTACAGCTGGGCGGTGACCCCGGGAATCGCCTCACCGATCGGCGGTTCGGTGAAGTCATCGCCGGTCAGAACGGTGCCCGTCGCCGCGATCGCCGTTTCGGTGGGGCCGTACTGCACCACGACGGTGCCTGAGTGGGCGGTCAACTCCCGCACCACGCCGTTGGGCACCGCCTCACCGCCGATGAAGGCGAGTCGCAGGCCGGACTCGGACGGTCGGTAGCCCGCGCCGAGCAGGCCGGAATACCAGGAAGGCACTCCGCTGAGGACGGTGACCCCGTTGTCCCTGATGCAGTCGATCTGGTCCTGCCAGGACCCGTCCATGAGGTCGGGAGCCACGACGAGCGTGGCGCCGGTGGCGAGCAGGAGGACCGGCCGGAGCGAGGCGTCGAAGCTCAGGCTCGCGGACAACAGCACGCACATGACGTCGTCGGTGTGCGGGTCCGGCCGCCTCACCAGGCCGTAGAGGTAGTCGCCGTAGTTGTCCAACGCGCCGAAGCCGACGCCGACCGCGTTGGGCGTGCCCGTCGATCCCGAGGTGTGGAGGACGTAGGCGAGATCGTGCGCCGCCGGAGAGCCACGGTCCCCCGAGCGGCTCGGGCCGCCTTTCAGCCGCTTGAACCGGATCCCCGTCCCGTCCGGCATGAGGACCTCGGCGCCGCCCTCACCCGCCTCTTCCAGGACATGGGTGGCCGACGTGTCGAGCACCAACTCGCGCCTGCGCTCGGGCCACTTCGCATCGATGGGCAGATAGGCCGCACCGGACATCCAGATTCCGAGAAGGGCGATGATCGCTGTGTCACCGCGTGGCAGGACGGAGGCCACCACGCTTTCAGGTCCGACTCCGTGAACGCGGCGCAGGTGCTCGCCGATGTCGGTCGCGGTCGCGACCAGCTCGCCGTAGTCGATCGACCGGCCGCCGGCCCGTACGGCCGTCCGATCGGGGGCACGTTCGGCGACGCGGATGATCCGATCGAGTACCTGCGGTGTGCCCATGAGGGCCCCCCTCCTTACGCCGGGATCATGGCCCCGACGACACAATCGTGGACGCGAACCTGTGGAAGTTGAGCTGTCCGCCGGGAATTCATGCGGCGCGGTGACCGATTCCCCGTCTTCGGCCATGGCCGACAGGTCGGCCATCGTCAGCGGTCACCGTCGGCGAGCGATTCCACGCTGTTCCAATGAGAGGTGAACGCCGCCACCGTCGGATACTCCATCAACGCGAGGATGTCCGTGCTGATATCCAGCTTCTGGTTGAGGCGATCGGCGAGCTCCATCAGCTGCAACGAATGACCACCGAGGTCGAAGAAATTGGTGTCCACGTCCGCTTCCGGAATACCGATCACCTCGGCCCATATCCGGGCGACGTCCTGCTCTTGCACAGGCATGATTGACAGCCTTTCCCCCGTATCTTGACAGATCGCTGAGCCGACGTCATGGTATGCGGGCGCTTCTCCGCAGCACAAGGCATCGAGTCCAGGAAATGGGACAGCGCAGGTGGATGATTGAGCGGATGGCCTTTTCAGGACCGACCGCGGCCATGTGGTGGGACTTTCTCTCGATGGGTGAGCGGATGGCGGGTGAGGTTGACGGAGCAGGCCCATGACGCCCCTCGGCGCGGTGCCGCTACTGACTCGGGGGCCCGGCGGCGGCCCGGCGGACGCTCAAGGGCGTGATATCGGTCCACACCTTCTCGATGTGGTCGAGCGCCTCGGACTTCCCGCCCCGGAAGCCCACGGCCTTCCAGCCCGCGGGGACGGGTCGGCTCACGGGCCAGATCGAGTACTGCTCCTCGTGGTTGACCACCACGTCGTAGACGAGAGCCGCTTCGCTGTCGCCTTCGCTGAGATATTCGCCGGGCGGCATGATCAAGAGTCTCCTGATGTCGGGTCGGAGCCGGGTGGTCATGGTGGTCATCGGGGAATCGCGAGGGGGTCGACGACCAGCCTACTGATCCGCGGACGGGCTTCCCGGTGAGCCGCCTTCACCGGTCGGCACGGGCAGCTCGTCGAGCCGCGCGCCGGGGTCGGCCAGACCGCCGGCGAGCAGGGTCAGCAGGGTGTTCTGCCAGCCGCGCGCCGAGGTTTGGTCGAACCTGTCGGCGGCGTATTCGACCTCGCCTGCCAGACCGGCGGAGTGCTGCCGGACGGACCAGGTCAGCGCGGCCTTCGCGGTGCCCTGGTGGATGAACTGCTCGGCGATGTCGAGCCCTTCGATCCCGCCCTCGATGTCGAGCGGGGTGGACTGCAAGGCGAACATCGCGTGGAACAGCGGGCGTTGCCCCCCCGCACGCCGTGGCAGGGACGCGACCACGTCGGCCAGCGGCAGCTCCTGGTGGGTCAGTGCCTCCGCCAGCGCCTCGTCGGTGCGGCCGACCAGCTCGCGGAAGGTCATGCCCGCGGTGAAGCGCATCCGCAGCGGTACCGTGTTGACCAGATAGCCGATCAGATCCTCCGTGCCCGGCCGGTTCCGACCGGCCATCGGCACCCCGACGACCACGTCGTCGACGCCGCCGGTGCGACGCAGGGTCGCGAGGAAGGCCGCGAGCAGTACGGTGAACGCGGTGCTCCCGCACGCGCGGGCGACGCGCTCGACGGCGGTCGGATCGACGGCTTCGGGCGGCAGGGGGAGGGCGAAGCCCTCGGTGCCGCTTCGCTTCCCCGAGCCGCGCGGGAGGCCGGGCTCGACAGCGGGCGGGTCCCCTTCGAGCCGGGCGCGCCAGTGGTCCCGCTGCCCTTCCGCCTCCGCGCCGCGCAGCCAGCGCTCCTGCCAGGCGCAGTAGTCGGCGTACTGGATGGTCGGCTCGGGCAGCGGACGCCCGGCGTAGAGCATGGCGAACTCCCGCCAGAACACGGCCAGGGACCAGGCGTCGAACACCGCGTGGTGCACGTTGAGCAGCCACAGGTGGTCCTCGGCGTCGACGCGGTAGCAGGCCGACCGCAGCAGTGGGCCGGCGGACAGGTCGAACGGGCGCCGTGCCTCCTCCTCGGCCAGGCGACCGGCCTTGTCGGCGTCGGCGGCGACGGTCACCTCCGTACGCACAGGGCTCGCGGGCCTGATCCGCTGCCAGACGCGACCGTTCCCCTCCTCGAAGACGGTGCGCAGTGCCTCGTGGCGGGCGACGATCCCGGTCAGTGCGGCGTCAAGACGGTCGAGGTCGAGCGGCCCCCTGATCCGGTAGCCGAGCACGACCGCGTAGGTCGGCGCCCCGCGGTGCACCCGGTCGAGGAACCACAGGGCCTGCTGCCCGCGTGAGGCGAGGCACCGGTCGTCGCGCTCGTGCGACGGCACGACCGCGCTCTCCGACGCGTCGCGGCCGTGTGCCCGCTTCACCAGGGCGGCGACCCCGGCCACGTGTGGAGCCATCCGCAACTGCGCGAACGACAGCCCCACGCCGGTCACATCGGCGACCCGGCTGAGCAGCTGGAGACCCCGCAGGGAGTCCCCTCCGGCGGCGAAGAAGTCCTCGTCCCTCGACGGGGACCGGCCGCCGAGCACGTCGCTGACGAGGAGGGCGACGACGCGCTCCAGCGTCGTCATCCCGGCCTGGCCCGTGCGGTCGGCGCGGCCTGTGTCGTCGGCGTGGGGCGGCGCGACGGGGGGAAGGGCCGAGCGGACCGCCTTGCCGTTCAGCGGGGAACGCGGGATGCGATCGAGCAGGACGATGGACCGGGGCACCACGGCCTCGGACAGCCGGCCCGAGATGTCGGCACGGATCGCCGCCTCGGACACTCCGTCCTCGGCCTCGACATAGGCGATGAGGCGCGACCCGAACGGCGGGTCCTCGACACTGATGACGACGACGTCCCTGACCCCGGCGCAGTGATGCATGGCGCTTTCCACCTGGCCGGGCTCGACGCGGTGCCCGCGGACCTTGACCTGGCGATCGGAGCGTCCGAGGAACAGGAGGGTCCCGTCGCTCCGTCGGCTGCCGCGGTCGCCGGTGCGGTACATGCGCGATCCGGGCGGGCCCTGGGGGTCGGGAAGGAAGCGGTCGGCGGTGGCGGCCGGGGCGGCGTGGTAGCCGCGGGCCAGGGGCGGCCCGGCGAGCCAGATGTCTCCCGGGGTACCGTCCGGCACCGGTCGCATGTCGTCGTCGAGGATGTGGAACGTGGCCTGCGCGAACGGGCGGCCGATGGGCGCGAGCGCGTAGTCGGAGCGGCCGGGGCCCGACAGCTCGTCCGGCTCCGGGCGGTACAGCGCCACGCTGATGCTGGCCTCGGTCGGCCCGTAGTCGGAGACCCAGTCGATGGATTCCGCTCCGGGGATCCGGTACCAGGCGGCGAGCTTGTCGACGAGGATCTTGTCGCCGCCGATGAACACGATGCGCAGCGAGGCGGGCAGGCTGACCAGCCCGGACGTCAGATCGTCCACCCACTGGTGCCAGTAGGCGCTGGGGAGGCTCACCCCCGTCACCGCGAGACGATCGATGAGCTCGGTGAACTCCAGGCTGGTGAAGTGTCGTTGATCGGGCATGACGACGGCAGCGCCGGTGACCCAGGCGGGCATGATCTCTTCGAGCGCGGCGTCGAAGGCGATCGGGGTGGATTGCAGGAACCGGTCGCTCGGGACCAGCTTGAGCTCGTCCCTGAGGGACACGGCGTGGTTGGCGAAGCTGGCGTGCGTGACGGCGACCGGCTTGGGCTTACCGGTGGAGCCCGAGGTGAAGACGCAGTAGGCGAGGTTGGACGGGTCGACGGCGGGGGGCGGGGCGGTGGTCGGCCGGTCGGACAGGCCGACCTGCTCCAGGTCCACGACGGGCACGCCGGAGGGCGCCACGGTCACCGATCCGTCGCGGACGAGAAGGCTGGCTCCGATGTCCTTGATCATCGCCTCGGCGACATCGTCGGGGAGCGAAGGGTCGACGGGCACATACACCCCGCCGGCCTTCCACACCGCGAGCATCGTGACCAACAGGCCCGGCGACGGCTCCATGACGACGGCGACCAGGCGCTCGGCTCCGATACCGGCCTCGGCCAGCAGCTGGGCACACCGGGCGGCTCGTTCGTCGAGTTCGCGGTAGGTGAGGACGCCACCGTCCGAGACGACCGCGACGGCGTCAGGCGTCAGCGAAGCCTGCGCCTCGAACAGGTGATGAACGCAGGTACCGGGCATGAAAATCCCATCTCCGGATCGAGCGGTACGGGTCGGCCCTTCGCGCGGAAGGTCAACGGAAGGTCGGCGGAAGGTCGGCGGAACGGAGGGACGGCAGTCGGCCCCGGGGCCACAAGTGGCAAAAGTGTCAGAAGTAGGAGTTCAGCCCACCGCGCCGCCGCACATCGACCGTCGCGCAGTGGAAGGAGCCGCCGAAGCTGTTGAAGTTCCGGAACGGGCACGGGATCGCGGCCATTCCCCAATCCTCGGCGAGGCGGCGCATCGGCTCGTCCTGCGCCTCCACGACCATCCGCTCCTCGTCGATCATGAGCACGTTCATATTGATCCATGTGCTCGTCATGTAGAGCGGGTGGTCGCCCGGAATCACCGGCGGCGGTGCCGTGCGCACTTCCCAGTCCTTGAATATCTCCGGAACCTCCGGCACCCGGTCCGGATGGATCAGCAGCTTGCCAGGAGCCAACGGCATCAGGCTCGCGTCGATGTGCATGGGGTGGTCGTCGGCCAGGGTCACCTCGTGCACCCGGTACGCGTCGCCCACGTGCCTGCGGACCCACTCGATGCCCAACGCGTTGGTGACATGGCTGCGTTGGGCGAAGATGTCGCGGCCGCACCGGATGAAGTCGGCCGCGTCGAACGTGGGCTCGAACTCGGTGATGACCGAGCGGAACGGCTCCCCTTCGGGCTGGTCGGTCCAGCCGTCGACATACAGCTCGTCAGGGAGCTCGGGCTTGGGCGGCGAGCTCCATCGGGCTCCCCGCAGGAAGTACTCCTTGAGCAGCGGCCGGTAGGCCGACGCCGCGTGGTGGCGCGAACGCCAGGACATCGGCGCCTCGATGACGTCGTCGCCGACGACCAGCAGCAGGTCGCGGGGCATCGCGTCGTACAGACCCGTGCTCGACCATCCCGGCGCGCCATAGGACTTGCCGTGGTCCCGTGGCTCGGGCCGACGGACCCTGACTCCTTCACCGGCCAGGATCTCGACCAGTTGGTCGAGCTCGTCCCGCGCGGCCGCGACGCGGTCGGCGGGGAACGGCTGCCCGGCGCGCTCCTGGAACAGGGCGCGCTGCTCCGGCGAGAGCGGCGCACCGACCGAGGCGTGCCACGGAGGGAAGCGGGCACCGTCGACGGCGCCGACGATCACCTCCTCCAGTGGGTCCCACTCGTTGAAGGAGCTGACGGGACACTCGGTGGAGGCCTCTGACTCACTCATCTCGCATCCTTTGCTGGTCGGTGTCAGGAATGCCGTCGGACCACGATCACGGCACGCGGCCCGCCGTCAGCCGTCTCGGTCCATGAGCGCGCGCAGGCTCGCCGGACGCATGTCCGTCCAGAGTTCGCCGATCCGGTCCAGGCAGGCGGACCGCTCCGCGGGGCCGCCGACCCGCTCCCATCCCTCGGGGACGTCCCGCCCCGCGGGCCAGATCGAGTACTGCCGCTCGTGGTTGCGCACGACGGTGAAGAGGGTGTCGGCCTCGGTCATGACTGCCTCTCGTCGTTCGGCTCGGTCAACACGCCTCCGGATCACCGGGGGTCCGCTCGGCCGCCGACGGCAGGCCTTCGCGGCGGATGTCCAGGAACCCGGCCACCGCAGGGACCGGCGACACGACGTGGCCGTCCTCGCGGAACGACGCGCCGTACCGCTCGGCGACCCGCGGCAGCTGACTCCAGTGCGTGGTCGGGCGCAGGTGGTGCTCCTGGTGGTAGCCGTCGTTGAAGGTCAGCCAGTTGTACAAGCGGCCGTAGTGGCTGACCGAGTTCGCGTACCGGCTCTCCGGGTGGGCCCCGTAGTGCCGGTAGTAGTTCTGCACGTTGACCAGCGTGAAGGCCACCGCTATCGCGGGTAGGTAGCAGATCAGGAGCCACTGCCAGGACAGCACCGCGAGCAGTGCGAGCAGCCCGAGGTGCGCGAGACGGTCGGCCTGGATCTGGCGCAGCTCCGCCCTGCGTCGCTCGGGATTCCGGGTGGCGAGCTCCTGGAGCAGCGTCTCGTCGGCGCCGACCCGGCAGCCCCGGCGCAGGGCGGCGAACGTTCCGAGGAGCTCGCGGACCGACTCGGCGAGGCTGAAGAACAGGTACCGCCACAGCGGTGCGTGGCCGTCGTCCCGGCTGTAGCGGAAGGTGGACGTGACGTCGCGCGTCGTTCCGTCCTCGCCTTTGCGGTCGTTGTTGTAGCGATGGTGGTTGCGCACATGGGTCAGCCGGTACGCCTGCACCGATTGCGCGATGTTCGCCGAATTGATCAGCGACATCACCGCGTTGTGGCGCGACGAGACAAACCATGGCTGATGCGAGAACAAATGAGAAACAATGATCACGCTGTACGTCAGCATGAAAGCCACGAGCGCGAATGACCCCACCATCGGCCACAGCCCGGTGGGATCGACCGCGGCGAGCCAGATCGTCACCGCGAACTGAGTGATGCTGAACAGAACCAGAAGGGCGTCGATAGGGCCGTTCCGGAACACACGGGATTTCCGGTCTTCCATGAGCCTGATACCTCTGCGTCGTCGTGCGCGCTGAAACGGATGCGCGTCAGCGCGCGCCTCGGCCCACCACGGGCGTTTCGCGATCACAGGAACGCACATCCAGGAGCTGAAGAGGCATGTGGGTGTGCGCACGGCCCCCGCAGGAAAGTGAATGACATCGTATGATCCCCGTAGTGACTGATCGGCTCCCGGCCTTCTGTGAGTTGGGCAGATCGCCTCTGTTGACGCTCACGAAAGACGCCCTGCTCGGCAACTGCCCGTTATCAGCGATCAGTTGGGATAGCCTCACGGAGCCGCATTCAACACTGTGGGTTGTGATGAGGTCAAGCCCTCTCCTACGGTGGATCGTTGGGCTTGTCGGTAGCGAAATGCTCTCTTCCGGTATTCGCCGGTGGGCCGGTGGGGAGTGCCGTTGTCCGGTGCATGGCGGAGGCGGGTGCGCGACGTCCGGTAGGCCGCTCACCCGGTCAACTCCGGGTCGAAGTAGATCTCTTGACAGGGTATCTATCAGTGGAGAACACTGGCCCCGTTCCTGTCGCGGAGAGGGGCAGAGGGCCAGATCCCGCTGGGGTCGCCGACATTCTGGAGTGGCCTTCCATCTCCGACGGGACAGCAAGCGCATCGCAGGGGGAGGGCAATACCGTGGCCAGCGCTGATCGTGCCGAGCGGCACCGGTTCTCGCCGGAGATCCTCGCGGCGGTTCGTGCCGCGTCCCGTCCGGACAACTGGCACGGACCACTCGAAGTCGTCGAGCACTGGCTGTGGATCGCGGCGTGGTGCGCGGCGTCCGTGCTGGCGTTCCAGCAGGCCCCGCTCTGGGCCGCGATCCCGGTGTACGTCGTCGCGGTGTTCTTCATCGGCGGGCGCCAGCGGGCCCTCGCCGGGGTGCTGCACATGGCCACCCACCGTGCGTTCATGGCGAACCGACGCGTCGGCAGCGTCATCGGGGCACTGCTCGGCGGATATCCGGTGCTCCAGAGCTTCACCGGCTACCGGGCCTCGCACCTCGGCGAGCACCACGGCCGCCTGGGCGACCCGGACCGGGACCCCGACTACAAGCAGTACCAGGACAACGCGCTGTGCGGGGACAACCTCAGCCGGGCCGCGCTGCGACGGTACATGTGGTCCGTCCTGAGCCCGCGCGCCACCGCCTCGTACATCCTCTACCTGCTGCGGCACCGGATCGTGGCCAAGGGCGAGCGGACGTCCGAGCGCTGGCTGCGGGTCGCCCTCATCGCCGCGGTGCTGGCGTGGGCGGTCTTCGGCGGCTGGTGGCTCTGGCTTCTCCTGCTCTGGTTCGTGCCCATGATCACGACGCAGGTGTGGATCGGCGCTGTCGCCGAGCTCATGGAGCACTTCCCGCTGATCGAGACCGCGCCTCGAGTGGACATCTTCATGTCCTGGAACCGGGTGTACGGCCTCGGGACGCGCTTCCTGTTCGGGGAGAAGGACGGCGAGGGCTTCCACCTGGTCCACCACCTGTTCCCGCGGACGCCGATGTGGCGGCTGCGGGAGGTCGACGCGATCCTGCGACGCGACCCGGTGTACGCGGAGCTGCCCCGCCTGGACGGTGTGCTCGGCGGGATGGGAAGGATCTACAAGTCCCTGCCGAGCACCGGCGGCGGGACCGCGGGAACGGTCCTGACCACCCCGATGCCCGAGATGTGAGCGACGATGCCCGAGATGTGAGCGACCGGGACGCCGTCTCGTCCCTTCGTGTGCCCGGTCGGCGCGGCCATCCCCGTCGAGACCGCCGTTGACGCCAGTGCCTACTCACCCATGCGGGGGAGCTCAATGACTTCCAGTGCTGACCTGGACCACGCGCGAACGCGGCACTCGTCGGAGCCTGACGCGCCGAGGGGGCTGGTGCCGGCGTCGGTGGGGCAGGAGGCGCTGTGGCTGGTCGATCAGCTGGGCGGCGGGTCGACGGAGTACTCGATGGTGTTCGCCTACGGCTTCCGTGGAGACCTGGTGGTGCCCGCTCTCGAGCGGGCGGTGAACCAGGTGGTGGCACGGCACGGGGCGCTGCGCACGACCTTCGTGGAGGAGGACGGGAAGCCGCTCCAGAGGATCGCCGACGAGCCTCATGTGCGGCTCGTCGTCGAGGACGTGTCAGGGAACGACGCACTGCACCACCGGCTGCTCCTGGAGGAGGAGCGCGCCTTCGACCTGGCGGCGGGCCCCCTGTTCAGGACCGGCCTCCTGAGGCTGACCGAACGTGAGCACGTCCTGCTCCTGGCCGTGCACCACGCGGTGTTCGACGGAGTCTCGCTCGACATCCTCCTGGACGAGCTGCGCGAGTTCTACGCGGCGGCGGTTGACGACCGTGCGCCTGACGTGGAGCCGTCGGTGGCGCAGTTCACGGACTTCGCGGTGGCGGAGCAGCAGTGGCTGCGGACCGAGGAGTGCGCGGAGCAGCTCGAGTTCTGGCTCCGCACCCTGGACGGTGCCGAGCCGCTGAGGGTGCCGACCGCCCGGCCCGAGTCGACGGTCGGGTCAGGCGCCGCCGATCTGGTGCAGTTCGAGGTGGACCGGGAGGTCGGCGCGGGCCTGGAACGCCTGCTGACCCAGGAGCGGGCCACGCCGTTCATGTTTCTGCTCGCGGCGCACCACGTGGCGTTCGCCCGCGCCACCGGGCAGCGGGACGGCGTGGTGGGCACTCCGATGGCGAACCGCCACGAAGCGGGGATGCGGGATGCCATCGGCTACTTCGTGAACATGGTGCCGCTGCGCGTCGATTCGACGGACGCCCGCAGTTTCCGTGACCTGTTGCGGCGGGTACGGGGGGTGTTCCTTGACGCGTACGAGAACCAGGACTATCCGTACGCACAGCTGGTGGCCGAGCTGCGGTCAGGGCCCGGCGGCCGGAAGGAGCTGTTCGACACCGCGCTGGCGATGGACTACAGCTCATCGGATCAGGAGGCGTGGCCCGGTGTCGAGGTCGCGCCCGTGGACACCGAGGGAGTCAGCGCGAAGTTCGACGCGTTGTTCTCGATCTACGCGACCGGGCGGGGCTTCGAGGGGGAGATCAGCTTCCGCACCGCCGTGCTCGACCGGCCGACGGTCGAGTCGCTCGCCGAGGACTTCGTGGCGATCCTGGGCAGGGCCGTCGCGCATCCCGACGTGGAGCTGGACGAGCTGCTGGCGCGGCCCGACGGGCGGCCCGACCGGACGCATGTGCCCGCACCTCGGGGCCGAGCCGACACCGAAGCCACCACCCCGGTGCTGCCCGGCGGGCCGGCCCTCCGCCGACCGCCGCGCAACGCCAGGGAAGAGATCCTGTGCGGGTTGTTCGCCGAGGTCCTGGAGGCCGAGGACGTCTGTATCGACGACGACTTCTTCGACCTGGGCGGCCACTCGCTGCTGGCCGGACGCCTGGTGTCGCGGGCGCGGTCGGTCCTGGGCGTGGAGCTGGCCGTCCAGTGGCTGTTCGAGACTCCGACGGTGGAGGGTCTGGCCGGACGGCTGGACGACGGAGCGTCCGATTCACTGGCGGCCCTCCTTCCGCTGCGCGCGAAGGGGCACCTGGACCCGGTCTTCCTCCTGCCCCCGATCGGCGGGCTGAGCTGGTCCTATGCGAGGTTCCTGCCGTACATCCCGAAGGGGCGCCCGGTGTACGGCTTGCAGGCCACCCGGTTCACCGGGGAGGTCGACCGGCCGGAGTCGGTCCGTGCGCTGGCCGAGACGTACCTCGAACTGATCCGCGACGTATGCCCTCATGGCTCGTGCTTCCTGATGGGATGGTCGTTCGGCGGCGTGGTCGCGCAGGAGATCGCCGTGCTGTTGGAGGCCTCGGGCGCCGAGGTCCGCAACCTGGTGCTGCTCGACGCCGTTCCCGCGGTCGGCGGGTCGACCGCGGGCGATGAGCTGTCCGAGGAACAGCTCGAGGCCATCGCGGAGTCGATCCGTGGAGCCGGCGGCGGCGCGTCCGGCGAGCTGACGGAGTCGGTGTTCAACGACCTTTCGGACATCGCGGCCCACTGTCTCGGTCTCCTGCGGGCCCACCGCTCGCGGAAGTACGGCGGGGGCGCGGTGAGCTTCGAGGCCGAGGAGACGGAGCCCGAACGCGACCGGGTCGGGGTCCGTTGGGCGGACCTCGTCGGCCGCGGGGTCGAGACCCACCCGCTGGACTGCGCCCACGGCGAGGTCATGGACGCCGCGGTGGTCCGGCGGATGGGTCCCGTCATCGCGGAGGCCGTGAAGTGACCCCGCGGGCCCCGTCCGCTTCGCCGTCAGGGCCAGGGGTCGGCGTGAGAGCCTGGGGCGCATGAACCGGTTGGCTGGTGAGACCTCGCCGTATCTGCTCCAGCACGCGGACAACCCCGTGGACTGGTGGCCCTGGGGACCCGAGGCGTTCGACGAGGCGCGGCGGCGGGATGTGCCCGTGCTGCTCAGCGTGGGGTACGCGAGTTGTCACTGGTGTCATGTCATGGCGCGCGAGAGCTTCGAGGACGAGGCGCTCGCGGGCTATCTCAACGCCCACTTCCTGTCCGTCAAGGTGGACCGCGAGGAGCGGCCCGACGTCGACTCCGTCTACATGGACGCCGTGCAGGCGGCGACGGGTCAGGGCGGCTGGCCGATGACCGTGTTCATGACGGCCGAGGGCGAGCCGTTCTACTTCGGCACCTACTTCCCGCCCTCGCCGCGCGCCGGGCTGCCCTCGTTCCGGCAGCTGCTCGAAGGGGTGCACACCGCGTGGACCGACCGGCGCGACGAGGTCGCGGGGGTTGCGTCGCGCATCGCGCGCGAGCTGGCCGGGCGCGCGCTCGAGTACGGCGACGCGCGCCCGCCTGGGGCCGAGGACCTGGCGATGGCGGTCGGCGGGCTCGCGGGCGAGTTCGACGCGAAGCACGGGGGGTTCGGCGGGGCGCCGAAGTTCCCGCCGTCGTCCGCGCTGGCGTTCCTGCTGCGCCACCACGCGCGCACGGGCTCGGCGGACGCGCTGCGGCTCGCGGAGCGCACGTGTGACGCGATGGCGCGCGGCGGGATCTTCGACCAGCTCGGCGGCGGCTTCGCGCGGTACGCGGTGGACGCGGCGTGGGAGGTGCCGCACTTCGAGAAGATGCTCTACGACAACGCCCTGCTCGGCCGCGTCTACACGCAGCTGTGGCGGATCACGGGAACGGACTGGTCGCGCCGGATCGCCCTGGAGACGGCCGACTTCGTGGTGCGCGAGCTGCGCACGGGCGAGGGCGGGTTCGCTTCGGCGCTCGACGCGGACAGCGAGGCCCCCGGCGGGGGCGGGCACGCCGAGGGCGCGTACTACACGTGGACGCCCGCGCAGCTGACCGAGGCGCTCGGCCCCGCGGACGCGGCGCTCGCGGCCGACGTGTTCGGCGTGGGCGCGGAGGGAACGCTGCGGCGGCCGGGCGCCGAGCCGCCCGCGGCGCTGCGCGAGCGGCTGCGCGCGGCGCGGGAGCGCAGGCCGCGGCCCGAGCGGGACGACAAGGTCGTGGCCGCGTGGAACGGCCTTGCCATCGCGGCGCTCGCGGAGACCGGCGCGTGCTTCGACCGCGCGGACCTGGTGGCGGCCGCGGTGGGCGCGGCCGAGCTGCTGTGCGCCGTGCACCTGGGCGCGAACGGCCGCCTCGCGCGCACCTCGCGCGACGGTCGCGCCGGGGCGAGCGCCGGGGTGCTCGAGGACTACGCGGATGTGGCCGAGGGGTTTCTCGCCCTGCACGCGGTGACGGGCGAACGCCGGTGGCTCGACCGGGCGGGGGCGCTGCTCGACGTCGTGCTCGCGCGGTTCGCGAGCGAGGACGGCGCGCTGTACGACACGGCCGACGACGCGGAGCGGCTGATCAGGCGCCCACAGGATCCGACGGACGGCGCGACCCCGGCGGGCTGGACGGCGGCGGCGGGCGCGCTGCTCTCGTATGCCGCGCACACCGGGAGCGACCGGCACCGTGGCGCGGCGGAGCGGGCGTTGGGCATCGTCACGGCGCTGGGCACGCGGGCGCCGCGCTTCATCGGGTGGGGGCTCGCGGTCGCCGAGGCCGCGCTCGACGGGCCGCGCGAGGTCGCGGTGGTCGGCCCTGCGGACGACCCGGCCACGGCCGAGCTGCACCGGACGGCGCTGCGTGCGACGGCGCCTGGCGCGGTGGTGACGCGCGGCGCGCCCGACGCGGCGGACCCGCCGCCCCTGCTGGCCGGGCGCCCGCTGCGCGACGGGCGCCCCACGGCGTATGTGTGCCGGGGCTTCGTGTGCGCGGCCCCGACGAACGACCCCGCCGAGCTGGCCGCGCAGCTGGCCCCCTCGGGGGCGTGAGGGGCCGCTACCCCGCCGCCTACCCCGCCGCCTCCTCCACGCGCGGGGCCGAGTCCGCCAGGTCGTGCTCCAGGACGTCGAACGTGCGGTCGACGATGGCGCCGAGGTCGTCGCTCAGGTCGCGGGCGACCCAGTACAGCAGGGCCTCGCGCAGGCCGCCGAGGACGGCGCCGAGGAAGACGCGCAGCTCCAGCTGGTCGGGCGCGGTGCCGGTGCGTTCGGCCAGGGCGTCGGTCATGCTGGCGCCCGAGGCGCTCAGGCCCTCGTCGAGGCGCGCGCGGAGCGCGGGAACGGTCGCGACGAGCCGCATGCGCCGCCTGATGTCCTCGACCGCCTCCTCCGTGTCGTAGATCTGCGCCAGGGTGGCGCGAATCGCCTCGCGCAGGGCGGTCAACGGGGGCTCGTGCGCCGGGCGCGCGCGGAAGAACACCTCCATCAGCGCGTCGTCCTCGTCCATGAGGACGATGTCCTCCTTGGTCGGGAAGTACCGGAAGACCGTGCTGGGGGAGACCTCGGCCGCCTCCGCGATCTGGTCGATCGGGGTCGCGTCGTAGCCCTGCTCGGTGAACAGGCGGACGGCCGCGCGGCGGATGGCCTGCCGGGTGCGCAGCTTCTTGCGCTCGCGGAGGCTGATCTTGGCGACCGGGGGCGGGGTCATGGGCGCCATTGTCGGCCATCCCCCGTGGGCCGGGCCAGGCTCTCCGCCCCGGCGGCATGGGGCGTTCCGCGGGGGAGCAGGAGCGCGGCGAGCGCCGCGGTGGCCAGCGCGGCCAGCGCGCACACGAACAGCGTGACGCTCATGCCGCGCAGGAACGCCTCGTCCGCCGACGCGATCAGCCGGGGCGCGCCGACGCGTTCGGCGACGAGGTGGGCCGCGACGACCGACTCGCGCGCGGCGGCGGCCGCGTCGGGCGGCAGCCCGTCGGTGTCGACGGCGCCGCGGTAGGTCTGGGCGAGCAGGCTGCCGAGCAGCGCGACGCCAAGGGCGCTGCCCATCTGGCGCAGCGTCATCAGCAGCCCCGAGCCCGCGCCCGAGCGGTCGTCGGGGAGCGCGGCGACCGCGCCGTCCACGGCGGGCACCAGGGCGAGCCCGCCGCCGACGCCGATGACGGTGAGCCACGTCGCGGTGAGGGCGTAGCCGGTGTCCTCGGTGGTGGTGGACGCGAGCAGCCCCGCGAAGCACAGCAGCACCAGGCCCGTCGAGACGACGCCGCGCTGCCCGAAGAGCCGGACGAGCGGCGGGCACGCGCGGGCCGCCACGAGCGTGCCCGCCATCATGGGCGTCAGCCGCAGCCCGGTGGCGAACGCGTCGTGCCCGCGGACCACTTGGAGGTACTGCGGGACGACGAAGAGGAGCCCGGCGAACGCGAAGCCGACAAGACCCGCGACCAGGCCGTTCCACGCGAAGCCCGGGGTGCGCAGCAGGTCGGTGGCGAGCAGGGGGTGGGGGCGGTCGCGCTCGCGCAGGACGAGCAGGGTGAGCATCGCGGCGGAGCCGAGCAGCGTGGCCGGCACGAGCGGGTCGGCCCAGCCGCGCCCGGGGCCCTCGATCAGGCCGAACACCAGCGCGCCGAGGCCGCCGACGCTCAGCAGCGCGCTCAGCGGGTCGAGGCGCGGGGCGGTCGGGTCGCGGCTCTCGGGCACCAGCAGCAGACAGGCCAGCGCGCCGACGGCCGCGAGCGGGACGTTGAGCAGCAGGATCGAGCCCCACCAGTGGTGGTCGAGCAGCCAGCCGCCGAGCACCGGGCCGAGCGGGAGGCTCGTCGCGAGGGCCGCGGCGAGGGTGGCGATGGCGCGGGCGCGCTCGTCGGGGGCGAAGAGGGTGGGTATGACCGCGAGGGCGAGCGGGGAGACCAGGGCGCCGCCGAGCCCCATCGACGCCCGGGCGGCGATGAGGACTTCGGGGCTCTGGGCGAAGGCGCCGAGCAACGAGGCCGACCCCAGGACGACGAGCCCGGCGACCAGCATGCGGCGCCTGCCGAAGCGGTCGCCGAGCAGCCCGGCCGGGAGCATCGTCGCGGCGAAGACGACGAGGAACGCGTCCACGATCCACTGCTGTTCGCCCGTGGAGGCGTCGAGCTCGACGGCCAGCGTGGGCAGCGCGACGTTGAGGATCGTGATGTC
The DNA here is from genome assembly GCF_003626575.1 of Streptomyces radicis. GTDB lineage: Bacteria > Actinomycetota > Actinomycetes > Streptomycetales > Streptomycetaceae > Streptomyces > Streptomyces radicis. The sequence goes on from NZ_RBDY01000020.1 coordinate 68,346, forward strand.
GAAGCCGAGCACCAGGACGGAGAGTGCCAGGGCGGCGAGGGCCCACCAGCGGCGCGGCGCGGGTGAGTTGGGGCCGGACAAGGGCACCTCCGGGAGTCGCTGCTAATTGGTAGTGACTCTCAAAAGTGAGTAGCTGTCAAGAGGCGTGGGTCGCCATCCGATCCCCGGATGTGATGTGTCGCTCATATGAGCCCGACTGGACACACAAGAGAGAAGACGGCACCATCAGATGAGCGTTCCTCCTTGCGGATGAGCGCTCGCTCAACGACCCTCAACCCTCTGGAGCGAACGTGACGCTGACCTCAGCAGCTCCCGTCGCCGCCCACGCCCCGACCCGGCACCACAAGCTCGTCTCCTGGGTCGAGGAGATCGCCGCGCTGACCGAGCCCGACCGGGTGGTCTGGTGCGACGGCTCTCAGGAGGAGTACGACCGCCTGTGCGACGAGTTGGTCGCCAAGGGCACCTTTGTGAAGCTCGACCCCGACAAGCGCCCCGGCTCGTTCCACGCCGCGTCCGACCCCACGGACGTCGCCCGCGTCGAGGACCGCACCTTCATCTGCTCGGAGCGGGAGGAGGACGCGGGACCGACCAACCACTGGATGGACCCCGCGGAGATGCGGGAGACGTTCAGCGGGTCCGACGGGCTCTTCCGCGGCGCGATGCGCGGGCGGACCATGTATGTGGTGCCGTTCTGCATGGGCCCTTTGGGCTCGCCGCTCTCCGCGCTCGGCGTGGAGATCACCGATTCCGCCTATGTCGCCGTCGCCATGCGGACCATGACCCGGATGGGCGGCGCCGTTCTCGCGGAGCTCGGCACGGACGGGGCGTTCGTCCGCGCCGTGCACTCCGTCGGCGCGCCCCTGACCGAAGGGCGCGAGGACGTGCCCTGGCCGTGCAACCCCGTGAAGTACATCTCGCACTTCCCCGAGACCCGCGAGATCTGGTCCTTCGGCTCCGGCTACGGGGGCAACGCCTTGCTGGGCAAGAAGTGTTACGCCCTGCGCATCGCCTCCGTCATGGCCAGGGACGAGGGCTGGCTGGCCGAGCACATGCTGATCCTCAAGCTCACCCCGCCCGACGGCGCCCCCGCCCGGTACATCGCGGCGGCCTTCCCCTCCGCCTGCGGCAAGACCAACCTCGCCATGCTCAGGCCCTCGCTCCCCGGCTGGCGCGTGGAGACGGTCGGGGACGACATCGCGTGGATGCGGTTCGGCGAGGACGGCCGACTCCACGCGATCAACCCCGAGGCGGGCTTCTTCGGCGTCGCGCCCGGCACGGGCGAGCGCACCAACGCCAACGCCATGCGCACCCTGTGGGGGAACGCGGTCTTCACCAACGTCGCCCTCACCGACGAGGGCGACGTGTGGTGGGAGGGCATGACCGACGAGACCCCCGACCACCTCACCGACTGGCGCGGCAACGACTGGACGCCCGGCGGCGGCACCCCCGCGGCCCACCCCAACGCGCGGTTCACCGTGCCCGCCGCGCAGTGCCCGACGATCGCGCCCGAGTGGGAGGACCCCGCGGGCGTGCCCATCTCGGCGATCCTCTTCGGCGGGCGCCGCGCCACGGCCGTTCCGCTGGTCACCGAGTCGTTCTCGTGGCGGCACGGCGTCTTCCTCGGGGCCAACGTCGCCTCCGAGAAGACCGCGGCGGCCGAGGGCACGGTGGGCGAGCTGCGCCACGACCCGTTCGCCATGCTGCCGTTCTGCGGCTACCACATGGGGGACTACTTCGCGCACTGGCTCGAGACCGGCGAACGCGCCGGTGCCGACGGGGCGTTGCCGAAGATCTACTACGTCAACTGGTTCAAGAAGGACGCCGATGGCGCGTTCGTCTGGCCCGGCTTCGGCGAGAACATCCGGGTGCTCAAGTGGATCGTCGAGCGCCTCGACGGGCGGGCCGACGGCGTCGAGACGCCCATCGGCGTGCTGCCGGCGCCCGGCGCGCTCGACATCGAGGGGCTCGGGCTGACCGACGAGCAGGTGGCGTTCCTGCTCGAGGTGGACCCCGACGTCTGGCGCCGGGAGGCCGAGCTGATCCCCGACCACCTCAGGACGTTCGGCGACAGGACGCCCGACGGGCTCTGGGAGGAGCACAGGGCGCTGGTCGAGCGCCTTGAGCGGCTCGGCGACGGCCTCGGCGACGGCTGAGCCGACCGGGCGCGGACGCGCGTGGCGAGGGGCCTCGGCTCGATGGAGCGCCGGGGCCCTGGTCCGCGTCGGTGGCCGCCGTCAGTACTGGTTGTAGCCGTCGAGGAACGAGCCGATCCGCTCGATCGCGTGCTCCAACTCGCTGACCTGCGGCAGGGTGACGATGCGGAAGTGGTCGGGCTCGGGCCAGTTGAACCCGGTGCCGTGCACGATCATGATCTTCTCCGCGCGGAGCAGATCGAGCACCATCTGCCGGTCGTCCTTGATCTTGTAGACCTTGGGGTCGAGGCGCGGGAACGCGTAGAGCGCGCCCTTCGGCTTGACGCAGGTCACGCCGGGGATCCGCGTCAGCATCTCGTACGCGGTGTCGCGCTGGGCGAGGATGCGGCCGCCCGGCAGGATCAGCTGCTCGATCGACTGGCGGCCGAAGAGGGCGGCGGCGACGGCGTGCTGGGCGGGCATGTTGGCGCACAGCCGCATGTTCGCGAGGATGGTCAGGCCCTCGATGTAGCTGGTGGCGTTCTCCTTGGGGCCGCAGACGGCCATCCAGCCACAACGGAAGCCCGCCACCCGGTAGTTCTTCGACAGGCCGTTGAACGTCAGGGTCAGCAGGTCGGGCGCGAGCGCGGCGGTCGAGGTGTGGGTCGCGCCGTCGTACAGGATCCGGTCGTAGATCTCGTCGGAGCACAGCACGAGGCGGTGCCGCCGGGCCAGCTCGGCCAGCTGACGGATCATCTCCTCGCTGTAGACCGCGCCCGTGGGGTTGTTGGGGTTGATGATGACCAACGCCTTGGTGCGGTCGGTGATCTTCCGCTCGATGTCGGCGAGGTCGGGCATCCACTCGGCCTGCTCGTCGCAGCGGTAGTGCACCGCGGTGCCGCCCGCGAGCGAGACCGACGCCGTCCACAGGGGGTAGTCGGGGGCCGGGACCAGCACCTCGTCCCCGTCGTCGAGCAGCGCCTGCATCGACATCTGGATCAGCTCGGAGACGCCGTTCCCGAGGTAGATGTCCTCGACGGAGAGGTGGATGCCCTTGGTCTGGTAGTGCTGCATCACGGCGCGGCGGGCGGACAGGAGGCCCTTGGCGTCGCCGTACCCGTGGGCCATCGAGACATTCCTGAGGATGTCCTCGAGGATCTCGGGCGGGCAGTCGAAGCCGAATGCCGCGGGGTTGCCGGTGTTCAGCTTCAGGATGCGGTGGCCTGCCGACTCGAGCCGCTGTGCCTCTTCGAGCACCGGGCCGCGGATCTCGTAGCAGACATTGGCGAGCTTGGTCGACTGGATCACCTGCATGCCCGCCACCTTACGGCTGTGTTACGCGGACCGCTCTGTGTTTTCCCCCACCCGGGTGGGGGTCGGCCGATCAGGAGTCATGGGCCAGCACGCCGCCCTCAAGAGTCCTGGTCACGCGGTCGAGCGCCTCGTGTCGGGCCAGGCTGCCCTCGGACACCGCCTCCCAGCCGGCGGCCACCGCGTACCACAGGATCCGGAAGAACCACTCCATGTCCATCTCGCGGGAGAAGAACCCCTGGGCCTGGCCCCGCGCGAACAGCACGGCCGCCGGGAGCTGCGCGGCCTCCCACGAGGGGCCCGCCCAGTCGTCCGCGGTGAGCGAGGGCTCGCTGAACAGGAACTCCACCCGCGGCCCCGAGTCGAAGAACGCCCGCACCAGGCGCGGGAACGCCTCGGCGATCGGGCCCTGGTCGAGCGCGGCGTCGGCGAGCGCCCGCTCGATGGTCTCGGTGCAGTCCTCGAGCAGGCCCCTGACCAGGGCGGCGCGGTCGGGGAAGTAGCGGTGGAGGGTGCTGCGGCCCACGCCCGCCGCCTTGGCGACCTCGCTGAGCGGCGCGGCCTTGTCCTCCGCGTAGACGGCGATCGCCGCATCGAGGATCGCCCGGCGGGTGCGGGCCAGGGTGCCGGGGGCGGACGACGCCGAGGGAGCCATGGGCTCATGGTAGGGAAGGAAAAAGGGGTTGGACTTGTCGTCCCTCTGTGGGACACTGTGTCCCATGATGAGTCAGCAGGTTCGGGCGGGGGGTCGGGGTGAGGCGGTCCCGTTCAGGGCGCCGCTCCACCGGGTGGAGCGGCGGGCCGTCCTGCTCTGGGTCGCCCGCGCCCTGGCGATGCCGCTGGTGCTCGGTGGCGTGCTGGCCGCGGTGCACGCGCTGTGGGACGGTGCGCGGCCGTGGACGGGGCCCGCGCTCGCGGCGGTCGGCGTCCTGGGCGCGCTGTATGTGGCGGTGATGCCGCCGTGGCGGTACGCCGTGCACCGCTGGGAGGCGACGGACGAGGCGGTGTACGCGACGACGGGGTGGTTCGTGCGGGAGTGGCGCATAGCGCCCCTGTCGCGGATCCAGACGGTGGACACGGTGCGCGGCCCGCTCGAGCAGCTGCTGGGGCTGTCGACGCTCGTGGTCACCACGGCCTCCTCGCGCGGCGCCATCCACATCGGCGGTCTGGCCCCCGAGGTGGCGGAGGAGGCCGCCGAGCGGCTCGCCCGCATCACGCGGCTCACGCCGGGCGACGCGACATGAGCGGCCGCGACGTGGGGGCAGGCGGCATGCGGGTGGGCGACGTGGGCTGGCGGCGGCTCGCGCCGCGGATGATCCTGGTCGACGCCCTGCGCGTGGCCTTCTCCCTGCTGCCTGGGGTGCTGGTGCTGCTCGTCCTCGACACCGAGCCCGACACGATGACCGTCGCGCCGCTCGCCGGGGTGGCCGCGTGGGGCGTGCTCGGCGCGGTCGCGGACTCCGTCCGCTGGGCCACCACCGCGTACCGGGTGACCGAGACCCATGTGGAGCGGCGCACCGGGCTGTTCGTGCGGACGCACCGGTCCGTCAGCCGCGACCGGATCCGCAGCGTGGACGCGGACGCCAAGCCGCTGCGGCGGCTGTTCGGGCTGCGCCGGGTCACCGTGGGCGCGGGCCAGATGACCACGGCGATGGAGGCGGCCCTGACCCTGGACGCCGTGACCCGGCGTGAGGCGGCGGCGCTCCGCGAGGAGTTGACGGGCGCCCGCCAGGAGGCGGCGGACGGGCCGCTCGCCACCTTCGAGCCGCGCTGGGTGGCGCACAACGTCCAGGGCTTCTGGGCCTATGTGTGCGCGGCCGGGGTGCTGTGGGGCGGGTACTGGACGGCGCAGATGGTCGGGATCGACCTGGCCGAGGTGGTCGGCTCGCTCGCCGACTGGGAGGCGCTCGGCCCCGGTTGGACGGCCGCGGTGGCCGTGCTCGCGGTCAGCGTGCTGGGCGCGGCCGGGATGGCGGTGGCGTTCTTCGCCGAGTCCGCCCACTTCAGGCTCGAGCGGGTCGAGGGCGAGGGGACGACCGTGCTGCGCACCACCGCCGGCCTGTTCAGGACCCGCGAGATCGCCAGGGACGAGAGCAGGGTGCGCGGCATATCCGTGTCCCAGCCGCTGCTGTGGCGCTGGCTCGGCACGGCCGACACCACGCTCATCACCACCGGGCTGCGGATCTGGAGCAGCGCCGTGACCATCCTGCCGCGCGGCCCCGTCGATGTCGCCCGCCGGGTGGCCGCCGCGGTGATCGGCTCGTCCGCGCTCGACGCCCCGCTGATACGCCACCCGGTGGCGGCCCTGCGCCGCAGGCTCCTGTGGGCCGCCCTGGTCGCGGGGTGCTGCGCCCTGCTCCTGGTCCCGGTGGGCGGGGACGCCTGGTGGGTGGCGCTGCTCGTGGTCCTGCCGCCCGCGCTCGGGCTGGCCTTCGTCGGGTACCGCTCGCTCGGTCACGCGGTCGCGGGGGACCATCTGGTGGTCAGGGCGGGCGCGTTGACCCGGACCACCTCGGCGCTGCGGCGCCAGGCGGTGAGCGGGATACGGGTGCGGCAGTCGCTCCTCCAGCGGCGCCTCGGGCTGGCCACGGTGGTGGCGTGCACGGCCGCGGGGGAGGGCGGATATGGCGTATACGACTGCGCGGTCGGGGACGCGGTGGCGTTTGCGCAGGTCAGCCTCCCTGGCCAGGTGCCGCTCCGCGTCGGCGAGCCATTGCCTGTCGATCGCACTCCGTTGACCATCTCTGTACCGGGTGCTAGGTAGGGTCGGGTATCCGATCACGCTTGCAATGGGTCACCCCCCGGAGTCGCCATGAGCACGCCGTTCGCCAGGCTCGAGAACGAGATCGTCGATCACCGGTTCAAGGGGCTGCCACCGGACGCCGAGGGGCGGACCGTGGGCGCCCTGGCCGCCGAGCGCCGGTGCCTGTACACCGGCGGGTTCACCACGCCGGTGCTGACGCTCTCGGCCGAGGCGGTCGCGCACAACCTCAGCTCGATGGAGCGGTTCGCGGCCCGGCACGGCCTGGTCCTCGCGCCGCACGGCAAGACGTCGATGGCGCCCCAGCTGTTCAGGCGCCAGCTCGACCACGGCGCGTGGGGCATCACCGTGGCCGTGCCCCATCAGGCGCGTGTGGCCAGGGCGTTCGGGGTCCCGCGGATCTTCCTCGCCAACGAGCTGGTCGACCCGGCCGCCCTGGCCTGGCTCGCGGGGGAGCAGGACGCCGACCCGGGGTTCCGCTGCGTGGTCTACGTCGACTCCGAGCGCGGCGTGGAGCTGATGGACGCGGCCCTGCGCGACGCGGGGGCGCGGCGCCCGCTCGATGTCGTCGTGGAGCTCGGCGTGCCCGGCGGGCGCAGCGGCGTCCGCGACGCCCGCGCGGCGGCGGACGTGGCCGCCGTGGCCGCCAGGACGGCCACGCTGCGGCTCGTCGGGGTCGCCGGGTACGAGGGCGAAGTCCCCGGCGGCGACGCCGAGTCGGTGCGCGCCTGGCTCGACGGCCTGTGCGAGCTCGCCGTCGAGCTCGACAAGGCGGGCCGGTTCTCGGCGGCGGACGAGATCATCGTCAGCGCGGGCGGCAGCGCGTGGTTCGACGAGGTGGCCGCCGCGTTCACCGAGCTGCCCGAGCTGTCGCGCCCGGTCTGCGCGATGCTCCGCTCCGGCGCCTACATCAGCCACGACGACGGCAGATATCGGGACATCACGCCGTTCAACCGAGTTCCGCACGAGGGTTCGCTGCTCCCGGCGTTCCGGCTGTGGGCCCAGGTGGTGTCCCGGCCCGAGCCCTCGCTCGCCCTGGTCAACGCGGGTAAGCGGGACATCGCCTACGACCTGGACCTGCCCGAGGTGCAGGCCGTGCGCACCCCCGAGGGCGTGGTGCGCGGCGGGCATGGGCTGACCGTCGCCAAGGTGGCGGACCAGCACGCGTTCGTCGTGGGGACCGGTGAGGTGCCGCGCGTCGGCGACTGGGTCGGGCTGGGCATGTCGCACCCGTGCACCATTTTCGACAAATGGCCGCTGATCCCGCTCGTCGCCGGCGACGGCACCGTCACCGACTACATCCGCACGTTCTTCTGAGGTCGCGGCCTTGTGAGGCCGCGGCGCGGGCCTCGCGTCACGGCAGGCCGTGCACGTGCGGGCCGACCGCCTCGGACCAGGCGTTGCCCGCGTGCGCGTCCCAGTTGACGGACCAGGTCATCGCGCCGCGCAGGTCCGGGTAGGTCCGGTCGGGCACGAAGCTGCCGCAGCCCGTGCCGCGGGTGAGGCAGTCGAGCGCGTCGTTCACCACGCCGGGGTCGACATAGCCCGAGCCCGCGGCGTTGGGCGTGGCGGGGACGCCGAGCCCGACCTGGGACGGGGCCAGGCCGTTCTCCAGCTGGATGCAGGCGAGCGCGGTGAGGAAGTCCACGCTGCCCGACGAGTACACCTGGCCGTCGCAGCCCAGCATCGAACCACTGTTGTAGTACTGCATGTTGACGACGGTCAGGAAGTCGCTGGTGTCGAGCGCCAGCTGGAAGTAGGGCGTGCCGGTGTTCTGCATGTCGATCGTCTGCGGCGCCATCGTGTAGACGAGCCCGTCGCCCGCGCCCGCGTGGATCGCCCGCATCGCCTGGGTCATGTACTCGGCGTTGATGCCGTGTTCGAGGTCGATGTCCACGCCGTCGAAGCCGTACTCGTCCATCAGCCCCAGGGTGCTGTCGGCGAACGCCTGGGCCGAGGCGTCGTCGTTCACCGTGACGGTGCCGTTCTGGCCGCCGACCGAGATGATGACCGAGACGCCCTCGGCCTGCTTGGCGGCGATGTCATCCTTGAACTCCTGCTCGGACGCGTAGCCGAGCACCGGGTCGAGGGTGAAGTCGATCTGGCCCGCCGTCGCCGTGGACTCGGCGAACGACACGGCGATGATGTCGTACTGGTCGGACACGTCGCGCAGCTTCTGCACGACGGACCCGTTGTCGAAGTTGTGCCAGTAGCCGGTCAGGGCGTGGTCGGGGACGGCGGACGTCCCGACGTCGGACGACGCGGACCCGCCGGTCTCGTTCGCGCCCGCGGTCAGGGCCGGGCCGGTCAGGGCCAGGGCCCCGGCCAGGGCCGCGACCCCGAGCAGCCGGTACCGGCGCAGGGGGGTGCCTTCGGTGCTGTCGGTGCCGTTGGGGCTGTTGGTGCTCTCCACACTCGCCTCCGTAGCGTCAGATGGTGGGGTGCTGCTGGAGGAAACGGTGGCCACCGTTGGGCAGACAGATTGGTCCAGACCAGCGGCGCTGTCAATGGGGCGGACGAGGGCGGACCGTGACCCTCCGCGCTGTTCCCCTCCCTGGCGGAGTCGATAAGCTGCCCAACTGGCGGATGAGGAAGCGGACACGACGGGTGTTCAGCCTCGGGGGGAGCGGCATGCCGATTGCCATCGCGGTCACCAGCGCCGACCTCGTGCTGCCCGCCACCGACCAGCACACCCCCGGCGCCCATGTCCTCACCGCGCCCCGCGACCAGGACTTCCCCACCGCGCTCGCCGAGATGAGCGATCTCGTCGGCCGCCACGGCCATGTCATCGCCGTCCACCCCACCACCACGCCGCTGCCCTACGTCCAGCGGCTGCACGCGGTGCGCGCCATGCTGGAGTCCGACCGCATAGCCCTGCTGCCCAGCGCGCTCCCGCCGCTCGGCACCGCCGTGCTGGTCCGTCAGCTGCGCCAGCTGTCCGCGTGCGACTTCAGCCCCGGCGTTCTCGGCGCCTCGGCCCGGCTGCTCGCGCACTACATCTACGCGGGTGCGCTGCTCGCCTCAGGCAGCCGCCTCGACCGGGTGCCCGTCACCCTCCCCGCCCGGGGCGGCGCCCGCCCGTCCGGCGGCCAGTGCGCCGTGCTCGCCGGGCCCACTCCCCAACTGGTCCGCGCCGACGGCGAGGTCACGCTCGCCGGGCCGCAGTTCTCGACCACCCTCACCTACGCGCCCGGCACCCTGGGCAGCGAGTGGGTCACCAGCCGCCTCGCCAGGCAGTGGCAGGTGCAGGCCCTCCACCCCGTGCCCATGCCCGCCGAGTCCAGCGCGTGGTGGGCCACCGCCAAGCTGGTCGAGTTCGCCGCCGCCATCCCCGATGTGTCCCTGCTCTACCAGATGGTGAGCCAGATGCGGCAGGAAGCCTGTCACTGGTGCGGACTCACGCTCATCGGCGACCGCTGCGCGTTCTGCTCGGCCCCCGTGCGGCAGGACCGCCCCCCGCGCGCCATAGCGCCCGCGCGCCGCCGGGCACTCGCCCCCGGCGGCGGATGACGGGAATCACGACGGAGAGGGTAGAAGACGCCTCATGAACGCTCGCCAGCGACGCGGCATGCTCCTGCTGCTCGCATCGGTCCTGCTCGCCGTCGGCGCCTTCGCCGGCGTGCTCGCGGTGATCAACGACGTGGAGTCCAAGGTCGGTCCCGAGACGACCGCCTTCGAGCTGACCACCGACGTCGAGCCCTACCAGGAGGTGACGGCCGACCAGGTGCGCGAAGTGCGCATCCCCGAGCGCTACATACCGCCCTCCGCCGTCACCGACCTGGGCCAGCTCGACGACCAGGTCGCCGTCGGCCCCCTCGCCGAGGGATCCCTGCTGCAACGCGACATGCTCGCCGACCGGCCCGAACTCGACCCGGGCCAGCAGGAGATCGCCGTCATGATCGACGCCTCCACGGGCGTCGCGGGCAAGATCTATCCCGGCGCCTCGATCAACATGTACGCGGCGTTCAGCGTTCGCGAGGGGCAGGGCGACCAGGAGTCCGAGTACGAGGTCGTCCGGCTGATGGTGAACAACGCCGAGGTCATCGAGGTCGGCGACCTGACGGAGGTGGAGGACGACGACGAGAGGCGCGAGGCCGTGCCGATCACGTTCGCCCTCGACAACACCGACGCCCAACGCGTCACCTACGCCGAGGCGTTCGCCGAACAGGTCAGGCTCGCCCTGGTCGCCCCTGGCGACGAGGAGGAGATTCCGGAGGAGGAGCGTACGTACACCATCATTGGTGACATCGGCGGCACTCCCAACGCCGGGCTCGACGAGCTCTTCCCGTAGAACCAGGTGACCCGATGACGACGCGCATTCTTCCCGCGGTGGGCGACCCCGACACCGCCCGCTCGCTGATCACGCTGCTGAGCCAGCTCCCCGACAGCGAGCCGATGCGCCCCGTGCCCGACTCCACCACCCTCCTCGACACGTTGGCCTCCCTCACCCACGAGTCCGTCGCCGAGCTGCCGGACGTCGTGGTCGTCCACGAGCGCATGGGCCCGCTGCCCGCGCTCGAGCTGATCCGCGAGATCGCCCTGCGCTTCCCCGCGGTGGGCGTCGTCCTGGTCTCCGCCGCGCCCACCCCCGAGCTGTACTCCGCGGCCATGGACGCCGGAGCCCGCGGCCTGGCCGGGATCCCGCTCTCCTACGACGAGTTGGGCGCGCGCCTGGCCGCCGCCGCCCAGTGGGCCGCGGGGATGCGCCGCCACCTCGGCGCGGGCGAGCAGGCCCCCGCGGGTCCTGGCGGCCGCGTGATCACCGTCTCGGGCGCCAAGGGCGGCGTGGGCGCGACGTTGATCGCCACCCAGCTCGCCCTGGCCGCCCAGACGTCCGGGGCGTTCGAGCGCGGCGCCATCCTCGTCGACCTCGACCTGCTGTGCGGCGACGTCGGCTCGTACTTCGACGTGCAGTTCAGGCGCTCGGTCGCCGACCTCGCCGGGATCGCCGACATCGCGCCCCAGGTGCTCGCCGAGGCGGTCTTCTCCCATGAGACAGGGCTTTCCATGCTGATCGCGCCCGCCGAGGGCGAGCGCGGCGAGGACGTCAGCGAGGCCACCGCGCGCCAGCTGCTCGGCGCGGTCAGGGCCCGTTACGACATCGTCGTGGTGGACTGCGGCTCCCACATGAACAGCGCCAACGCCGCCGCCGTCGAGACCGCGGACGTCGCCCTGCTCGTCACCACGCCCGACGTCATCGCCGTGCGCGCCGTCAACCGCATGGTCCGCATGTGGGACCGGCTGCGCATCCGCAAGGCCGCCGACACCCTGACCGTCGTCAACCGCCTCGCCCGCAACAGCGCCATCCAGCCCCAGCTGATCTCCCGCATCACCGGTACGCAGGTGGCGCGCAACGTCGTCCCCGCCGGGTTCAAGGAGCTCCAGGAGGCCCAGGACGCGGGCCGCATCCAGGACCTCGACGCCAGGGGCCAGGTGCGCCGCGCGATGTGGGCGCTGGCCGCCGAGCTCGGCCTGACCGCCCCCGAGCAGGCCCCCGCGGGGGGCAGACGGCGGGGCAGACGGTCATGATCCGCGTGGCGGCGAGGGAGCGGGACCGCGGGGCGGTGCTGGTCGAGTTCGCGGGGCTCTTCCCGCTGATCCTGGTGATGGTGGGCGTCATCTGGCAGTGCATCGTGATCGGTTACACGTTCTCCCTCGCGGGCAACGCCGCCGACGAGGCCGCCCGCGCCGCCGCCGCTGCCGACGGCGACCCCGGCGCGGCCTGCGCCAGCGCGGCGCGCGAGCACCTGCCGAGCGCGTGGTCGGCCGACATCTCCTGCCCGCTGTCGGGGAACGTCCGCCAGGCCCGCGTCGCGCTGCGCGTCCCGGTGCTGTTCCCCGGCGCGATCAACCTCCCGATCACGATCACCGGCACCGCGGGCGCCGCCGAGGAGGGCTGAGCCATGGCCGGACGCAGGGGGCGGGGACGGGGGCGGCGGAGGCGCGACGACGGCGTCACCGCCGTGGAGTTCATCGGCTGGGTGCCGCTGCTCATCCTGGTGGCGCTGGCCGCGATTCAGCTGGGGGTCGTCGGGTATGCCGCCCAGCAGGCGGGCTCCGCCGCCCGCGCCGCGGCCCGCACCGCCGCCCAGGAGGACATCGAGGACGAGTACGAGAGCGCGGGCCACGCGGCCGTGAGCGAGTGGCTGACCGTCAGCATCGATCCCGTGGCGCTGTGCGGGGACGAGGCCACCGTGACCGCCCGCGTCTCGATCCCGTCCGTCCTGCCGTTCATGGACGCCTTCGGCAGCGCGTCGAGGACCGTCACGATGCCCTGCGACTGACCGTTGAGCCACCGACCGTTCAGCCATGTACACACCGAGGCACCACCGAGGCACCACCGAGGGGAAGGAGCGAGCGATGGGCCTGCGTTCCCGCGTCACCGCGCCCGACGAGCCCGTAGCCGCGGATCCCGGCGACGGGCGGCTCGTCGCGACATACCGCGCCAAGCTGCTCGAGGAGATCGACCTCGCCGAGATGTCGTCCCTCGACCTGAGCGAGCGCCGCGACCGCCTCGAACGCGTCCTCGGCCACATCCTCAGCCGCGAGGGCCCCGTCCTCTCCACCCAGCAGCGCGCCCTGCTGATCCGCCGCGTCGTGGACGAGGCGCTGGGCCTCGGCATCCTCGAGCCACTCCTCGAGGACGCCTCGATCACCGAGATCATGGTCAACGGCCCCGACCAGATCTATGTCGAACGCTCGGGCCGCGTCGAGCGCCTGCCGCTCCGCTTCGCCTCCGACGATCAGCTGATGCAGACGATCGAGCGCATCGTCTCCACCGTCAACCGCCGTGTGGACGAGTCGAATCCGATGGTCGACGCGCGCCTCCCCACCGGCGAGCGCGTCAACGTCATCATCCCGCCGCTCTCCCTCAGCGGCGCCACCCTCACCATCCGCCGCTTCCCCCGCGCCTACACCCTCCCCGAGCTCATCGGGTTCGGCACGGTCGACGAGCACCTGGTGATGCTGCTCTCCGGCCTGGTGCGCGCCAAGTTCAACGTCATCGTCTCGGGCGGCACGGGCTCGGGGAAGACCACGCTGCTCAACGCCCTCAGCGGCCTGATCCCCGAGGGCGAGCGCATCGTCACGGTCGAGGACGCGGCCGAGCTCCAGCTCCAGCAGAGCCATGTCATCCGCCTGGAGTCCCGCCCGCCCAACATCGAGGGCAAGGGCGAGGTCACCATCCGCGACCTGGTCCGCAACTCCCTGCGCATGCGCCCCGACCGCGTCATCGTCGGCGAGGTCCGCGGCGGCGAGACCCTGGACATGCTCCAGGCCATGTCCACGGGCCACGACGGCTCCCTGGCCACCGTGCACGCCAACAGCGCCGAGGACGCGCTGCTGCGCCTCCAGACCCTGGCCTCGATGTCCGAGCTCCAGGTGCCGTTCGAGGCCCTGCGCGACCAGATCAACAGCGCCGTCGACGTCCTCGTCCAGCTCGTCAGACACCCCGACGGCTCGCGCCGCATGGCCGAGATCGCCTTTCTCGCCTCGCACGGCCGCGAGCCGTTCCGCATCGCCACCGTCGCCGAGTTCCGCGCCGAGCCCATGGGCCACGACGGGCGCGTGCGCGGCAGGTTCCGGCACCACCCCGTGCCGCGCGCCGTCGCCGACCGCCTGTATCTGGCGGGCGAGCAGGTGCCGCACGCGTTCGGCGTCCACCTCGACGACAGCCATCTCGCCACCAGGGAGGCGAGCTGACCATGGAATCCCTCTCGCTCCTCGTCATCGGCCTCACCCTGCTCGCGCTCGTGTGCGCGGTCGCGGGCCTGCGGCTGTGGGCCACCGGGCGCGCCCAGCGCCGGGCCCTCATCGAGCGCCTCGCCGCCCCGGTGCCCGCCGCCGAGGGCGCGCCGGGGCAGCTGGGGCAGGCGGGGCAGGCGGGGCAGCCGGGGCGCCGCCGCCGCTTCGACGCGCTCGACCGGCGGCTGCGCGCCACCAAGGCCGGGCGGCGGCTGCGGCTCAAGCTCCAGGCCACGGGCCTCGACCTGAGCGTCGGCGAGTACGCCGCCTATGTCGTGATCGCCGTCGCCGCGCTGTGGCTGATCGCCTCGACGGTGCTCGCGCCGTTCTTCGGGCCCGTGTTCGCGGCCGTGGCCCTGTGGGGCGGGAACCTCTTCCTCGGCTGGCAGCGGGCCCGCCGCACCGAGCGTTTCATCGGCCAACTCCCCGAGCTGGCCCGGCTGATCGCCAACGGCACCGCGGCCGGGCTCGCCATGCGCACCGCGCTGTCCATGGCCGCCGAGGAGATGGAGGACCCGGCGGGCGCCGAGCTGGCCACCGTCGCCGACCAGCTGGCGGTCGGCCGCTCGTTGGAGGAGGCCCTGCACGAGCTGGGCGAGCGCCTGCCGTCACGGGAGCTGAACGTCCTGGTCACCACCCTCATCCTCGCCAACCGCGCGGGCGGCACCATCGTCGCGTCGCTGCGCAACCTCACGTCCACGCTCGAGGAGCGCAAGGAGACCCGCCGCGAGGTGCGCACGATGCTCGCCGAGATCAACGCCACCGCCGTCACCGTTCCGCTGCTCGGGCTCGGCGCGCTGCTGATGATCAACGCCATGCAGCCGGGCGCGCTCGGCCGCGTCACCGGCAGCCCCGGCGGGCAGATCGCCATGGTCGTGGCGCTCGCCCTGTACGTGGTCGGCTTCGTGGTGGTCCGGCGGTTCGGCCGGATCGACGTCTGACGGCGGCTGTAGGAGGCTTGGGTCGTGGGACTGCTTCTCGGGCTCGCCATGGGCGTGGCCGTCTTCGGCATCATCTCGGCGGTGCGCATGCTGCGTTCGGGCACGCCGCTCCCCGCCGACCTGGCGCTGGCCCTCGAGGTCGGCGCCTCGCGCGTGACGGCCACGGGCTCGGCCGTCGACCGGCTCGGCATGCGGTTCGCGCCCCTCGTGCTGCGGCTCATGGGCCCCAAGGCGGTGGACCGCAAGCGGCTGCGCATCGACCAGGCGGGGAACCCCGACGGGCTCACCCTCGACCGCTACGCCGCACGGCGCGCCGTCTACGGCATCTTCGGCGCGGTCACGGCGCTGATCTTCGTGACGGCGGGGTGGCCGTTCTTCGCGCTGTTCTCGATCGCCTTCGGCGCGCTGGCCGCCGACGCCGTCATATGGCAGGGCATCAGGAAGCGCCGCGACGTCATCGACCGCACCCTGCCCGACTTCCTCGACGTGCTGGCCGTCGTGGTCTCCGCCGGGCTCGGCTTCCGCCAGGCACTCGACCGCGTCTCCGCCCGCTACGCGGGGCCCTGGGCCGACGAGATCCGCGTCACGCTGCGCCAGATGGACATGGGCGTCTCGCGCCGCCAGGCGTTCGACGAGCTGCGCAGGCGCAACGACTCCGAGCCCGTCAACCAGTTCGTGACCGCGCTCCAGCAGGGCGAGGAGCTCGGCGCGCCGATCGCCGACACCCTGATCCAGATCGCCCGCGACATGCGCCGCACCGACGCGCAGCACGCCCGCCGCAGGGCCGCGAGGGCCATCCCGATGGCGACGATGGCGACGTTGTTCTTCATGGTCCCCGCCACCATGATCATCATCGTGACGGGCATGATCCTGGGCTCGGGCACGGACTTCTCCGGCATCCTCGGCGGCGACTGAGGGGCGTCGACCGACGGGCGTCGCGCGGCGCGCGCGGGGGGCGTTGCGCCGCTGTCGGCTTCCTGTGACGAACTTGTCGGGGCGCCCTCGGGGCGCGCCCCCTTAGGCTGGATGTGAGGGGGTGCTGCCCATGGGCCGCGACGGCGACATCGATGTCACTTACCAGGACATGCGCGATGCGGGCGACGATCTCATCGAAGCCAAGGGCGAGTTGCTGACCAAGCTCAACCAACTGCGGGCGTATGTCTCGGACCTCGTCAGGGACGGCTATGTCACGTCCGCGTCCTCGGGGGCGTTCGACCAGCAGTACCAGGTGTTCCACGACGGTGGGACGCAGGCGGTCGAGGCGCTCCAGGGGCTCGGGGACTTCCTGAAGGGCGCCGCCGACGGGTTCAGCAACCTCGACCAGGAGCTGGAGCAGGGGCTGCGCGAGTAGGGCGTCGCGGAGAGGGAGGAACGGTCATGGCCGACAAGTGGGTCGACGCGGTCGTCGTCGAGCGGCGCGAGTTCCGTATCTCGGTGCCGGACTCCTGGTGGGAGTTCGACCTGCGCCCCGAGACCAGGGACAGCAGCATCCGCCGCATGATCGACGAACGGGTCGCCGCCCAGCCGGAGATGGGCGAGTACCGGGAGGTCATCGCGTCGTTCCTGCGCCGCCAGGCCCGCCAGGCGTGGGACTCGGGCGCGGTGTACTGCGGCTGCATGGCGCAGAGCTTCGGCGGCAGCCCGCCGATCACGGCGTCGCTCACGGTCTCGATCGTCGGCGCGCGCACGTCGTCGGGGGAGATCCTGCCGACCGATCCCGCGTCCATCGTGGGGCAGTTGGGCAGCCGCCCCCGCGTGCGTCCCGGGGAGCCGTGGCGCGAGGTCTCGACGGTCGACATCAGGGACGTGGGCCCCGCGGCCCGCACGCGCGGCATCGAGGACATCCCGGTGCCGGGCGACACGCGCCATGTGCGGGCGGTGCTGATGCAGACGTACATCCCCGTCCCGGGGGAGCAGTCGGTGGCGCTCGTGGCGGGCAGCAGCCAGGTGCTCGACCTGGCCGACTCGTTCTTCGACGTCTTCGACGCGATCACGTCGACGTTCCGGTTCATCTGAGAGTCACTCGTGAAGTGAGGGGAGGCGCACAGGATGCCAGGCAGCGACGAGCGGCTCGCGATCCCGCTCGGCGAACTGTCCGAATTCGCCCCGCGGTTGCGGAGCGTCAAGGACTTCATGAATCGCACGGGGAACACGTTCGACCGGTACGACGACGCGCTGGGCGACAGCAGGGTGGTGGACGCGCTCGACGACTTCGTCAGCGGCTGGGAGGACGGCCGCGAGGACATCACCCAACAGCTCACGGGCCTCGCGGACATGGCCGACACGGTGGTCACCACGGTGAACGACTACGAGAACGAGCTGACCCGCTCCCTCACCGAGGGCGGCGAGAGCGGCGGCTGACTCCCGCCCGCGCCGGGGGGTTTCGCGACTCCGCGCACGGGGCACGGTGCCCCTTGCGCGGAGTCGAGGGTCGCGCTCAGCTATCGATGGCAACACAATGCCAACGGAACGGCCAGGTCTCTCTGCCCAAGCCGCGCTCGGTATGGCACAGTCGGTGCCGATAGCTGTACGCGTCGGCCCGCTGGGAGGGGATCGGGCATGGTGCACCCCGCCTTCGTACGCCGCGCCCCGCAGTACCGTGGCCAGGAGAGGCTGGCTGACGTCGGGTCAGCCGCAGGAGAGGGACGCCATGAGCAGGCTGCTGTCGACCTGGGGACAGACGATCAGAGACCGCCTGAGCGGCCGTTACTCGGACCGCGGCGCGGGCTTCGTGGAATACGCGGGCCTGCTGCTGCTGATCGCCGCGGTGGTGGTGGCCGTGCTGGCCCTCCCGTTGGAGACCACCATCGCCAACGCCATCAGGGACGCCGTCGGTCGCGTCGTGAACGCGGAGTAGCGTATGCCGACCGTGGGGCGGTCTTCCCGCTCTACATCTGGATGGTCAGCGCGCTGCTCGGCGTCGCCCTGACGCTGTTCGTCTTCGCCCAGGCCGCCGTCACCCGCAGCGCGGGGCAATCCGCGGCGGACGCGGCGGCGTTGGCCGCCGCGCAGGAGTCGAGGGACGAGCTCGTCGACGCGTTCTTCGACGCCATCGGCGAGGACGGGGAGATCGACCCCGGCGACATCCTCGACGGGGACGGCTTCGAGACGGGCTCAGCGTGCGACGCGGCGGCCAGGCTCGCCGACCGGAACGACGCGGACGTCCGCGGCTGCGGTCCCGCGGCCGACGGCATCGGCTTCACCGTTGTCGTCGAGACGCGCGACACCGTCGGCGAGTCGCTGATCCCCGGCACGGAGAGCCAGACGGCCAGGGCCGAGGCGACCGCCGTCATCGCGGGGGCGTGCGAGCTCAGGAGCGACGAGGACGACCGCGTGGAGCTCGAGTGCGAGGACGGCCCCGGCTGGATCTTCGACCCGGGCGACGAGGACCCGGACGAGGACGAACGCCCCGACGCGCGCGACCTGTTCGAGATCCACTTGGAAGACTGATCACCGAAGACCGACCACCACCGAAGACCGACGACCGAAGACCGACCAGCACCGACGCATCGAAGACAAAGGAATGGCGCCCGATGGACCTCCGTGACAGCAAGTCGCGCCTCATCTTGATCGTCGCCGCCCTGGGCGCGGCGCTCGTGATCGCCGTCGCCAGTTGCAGCGGAGGGGGCGACGGCGACGGTGACGAGGGTGCCACGGGACAGGAGTCGGGCCAGGACACGGAGAACGGCGACGGCGAGGACACCGGGGGCGAGCCCACCGACGACGGCGAGGGCGAGGCGCCCCAGGGCGAGCCGCTGGCCCAGGTGACCGGCGAGCAGGAGATCACCCTCACCATCAACGACGCCCGCCGCGAGGCGGGCGGCTTCCTGACCGTCGAGGGCACCCTGACCAACGGCGGTGGCGAGCCCTGGGGGGACGGGGCGTGGGCGGGCGCCGAGCGCGAGCTCGCCGGGAACGACTTCTCCATGGCGGGCGCCAGCCTGGTCGCCCAGGAGGAGGGCCGCCGGTATCTGATCCTCCGCGACACCGAGGGCCGTTGCCTGTGCACCAACTTCGGCCTCCTGATCAACTCGGGGGACACCGTGAACTGGTTCGCCCAGTTCCCCGAGCCCGAGGCCGAGACGACCGAGGTCGACTTCAACATCGGCCAGCTGCCCCCCGCCACCATCCAGATCCGCTGAGAGGACCGCGATGAGGTACGTGCCGCACCACCCCGGCCGTTCGGCGTTGGCCGTGATGACGGGGGCCGCCCTCATGGTCCTCGGCGCGCCCGCGATCGCCGCCGCCCAGGACGAGCAGAGCCCGCCCGCCGAGCAGCCGCCCGAGTACGTTCCCCCCGCGCCCCCGGAGATCGACCCCCAGGCCGCGGGCCTGATGCTGGGCGACGGGGCGACCCTGGCCGAGCCGCGCGTGATCGAGATCTCCTTCGTCTGGGTGGACATGGGCACGGGCGAGACCGGTGGCGGAAGCCCTTCGCCGGAGCAGCCGGAGCAGCCGGAGACGGGCGGTGCCACCGGGGGCGACACCGGGGGTGACGACGGCGGCCAGGAGCCGAACGGCGGCGGTGGCGGCGGCGAGCAGCGCGAGGAAGTGACCGGCGACACGCACAAGTTCACGTTGCAGACCGACGTCATCTTCGGCGAGGGCAGCGACGAGATCACCGACGAGTCGCGCGAGGCGCTCATGGACGTCGCCGCCGCCATCGACGAGTACCAGCCCACCCAGGTCAACATCTTCGGGTTCACCGACGACCAGGGCTCGTACGAGAGCGGCGTGACCCTGTCCGACGCCCGGGCCAGGAACACCCACCAGGTGCTTCTCGACCTGATCGCGGACCCGGTCGGCATACAGTTCAACGTCCGCGGCTACAGCGAGGACTACCCGCTCTTCGACAACAGCACGGAGGAGGGCAGGGAGGGCAACCGCCGCGTGGAGATCTCCTGGCCCACCACCGGGGACTGACCGCGCTCAGATGTTCGGCTTCCACTGGGTGGCCGTGGTGATGTAGGTGCGCAGGTCGCGGTTGTTGGGGTTGACCTCGATCCTGTCGATCCACAGCAGCACCACGGTCGCCTCCGGGGTCTCCACGCAGATCCCGGTGTCCTCACGCAGCGTGACGTCCCGCAGGATGTCGTCGGGCGGGACGGGGTTCGGCAGGGGCGCGTCGTGCGCGGCGCCGGCGCACTCCTCGGCGGTGGGCTCGGGGTTGTCGAGGGACCCCACGAAGAGCTCGGGGGTGAACGAGATCCCGTCCTCGACCACGCTGTCGTCGTCGCAGAACATGTACTCGATGTCGGGTTCGGCCCCTCGGTGGTCGAAGCTCCCGTTGGGCACGCCGGTCTGGGCCGCCAGCTCCTCCAGGTCGATCAGCGTCATGTTGGCCCCGAGGCACTGCCCGCCGCTCACATTGCGCTCCTCGTGGAACAGCGGTGCGCGGATGTCCAGTTGGACGTTCTCCTGGGCCACGTAGTACGGCGCGTCCGGGTCGGTGTCAGGGGGAGGGGTGTCCTGGCCGCCCTCGTCGCCACCGGAGGACCGCTCGTCCGCCGGCGTCTCCTCCGCCTCGTCCCCCTGCCCGTTCCCGCCCGACGCGGTGTCGGCTCCGGCGTCCGAGCCGCTGCCCTGCGAGCCGCCCGACTCGTCGTCGCCGCCCGCGAGTTGCACCGCGAGCAGCCCGCCGACCAACGCCGCCACCACCGCCGTCGCCACCACCAGGATCGCCGTCCTGCGGCGGGGCGCGCCGCCAGGACCGGCGGTGAGCGGCGCCGTCGTCGGCGGGGTCGCGGGCGGCGGTGGCAGGGGCGAGGCGGCGGGCGTGGGCGGGGTGGCCGGGGCGGGCGGGCGGGCGTGGAGGCGCTGGGTGACCTCGGCGGCCAGCGGCGCGGGCAGCCAGCTGTCGCGGCGCTGCAACGTCTGCCCCGGCGCCAGCGCGCGGCACGCGTCGATCACCTGCGCCGGGGTCGGCCGCGCCGCCGGGTCCTTGGCCAGGCACGCCGCGACCAGCCCCCGCAACGCCTCGGGCAGCGCCGACAGGTCGGGCTCCTCCTGAACGATCCGGTACATCACCGCGTGCGCCGCGCCCTCGCCGAACGGATGCCCGCCCGTCGCCGCGTAGTGCGTGACGATGCCGAGCGCGAACACGTCCGTCCCCGGCGTGGCCGACGCGCCCGTGATCTGCTCGGGCGCCATGTACGACGGGGTGCCCACCCGGACGTCCGTGCCGGTCAGCGCCGTGACATCGGCCGCGCGCGCGATGCCGAAGTCGATGACCTTGGGGCCCTCGGCCGACAGCAGGACATTGCCCGGCTTGAGGTCGCGGTGGATGATGCCCGCCGCGTGGATCGACTGGAGCGCCTCGGCGACCCCGCCGACCAGCAGCAGCACCGTCTCGACCGGCAGCGGGCCGGGGCCGCGCACCACGTCGGAGAGCGAGAGGCCCGGCACATAGGCGGTGGCGAGCCAGGGCGCCGCGCCCTCGGTGTTGCTGTCGAGCACCGGCACGGTGTAGACGCCCTGCACCTGGCGGGCCGCCCGCACCTCGAGCTCGAACCTCCGCCGGAACTCCGGGTCCTCCGCGAACTCGCTGCGCACCACCTTGAGCGCCACCGGCTGCCCGCCGCGCGTATAAGAGAGGTACACGCTGCCCATGCCGCCCGAGCCCAGCCGCGCCTGGAGGCGGTATCCGGCCACCTCGCGTGGATCCGTGGGACCGAGCGGAGCGAACTGCGAAGGTGTCTGGTGCGGCGTCATGCGTGGTCCCCCGGGTGCGCGGACGGCGTGAGGTGCATCGTAGGACGCCGGACCCGAACCGGCAGAAGGAGGGGCTCAGATGAACGCCACCCCCGGCGACCTCACCTACGCGCCGCACGTCGGCGCGACCGCGAGGGAACGCCCCGACCCGCTGCCCCCGCCCGGCTACCGGCTGCTGCGGGCGCGCGTCCGCGTGGGCGAGGGGCCCGACGACCTCGCCGAGGCCGGGCGGATCGTCACCATGTGGGGCATGCACCGCGCCGCCGGGTTCAGGGTGGCGGCCGACGAGCCCCGCGCGCGGCCCGGGGTCGTGGTCGACGCCTCCCTCGGCGCGGGTCCGCTGCGCCTCCCCGCGCCCTGCCGCGTCGTGTGGACGGTCGACGAGCCCGACCGCGTCGGCTTCGCCTACGGCTCGCTGCCAGGGCATCCGCTCACCGGCGAGGAGGCGTTCGAGGTGGAACGCGCGGAGGACGGCGCGGTGTGGCTGAAGGTCACCGCGTTCAGCAGGGGCGCCACGTGGTACACCCGCGCCGCGTGGCCCCTCGTCGGGGTGGTGCAACGCGCGATGGCCCGGTGGTACGGGCGGTCCCTGCGCCGCACCGTCCGCGCCCGACAGCGGTGAGTGGTCGCCTCGCCCAGGGGGTCACGCGGCCAAGAACCGTGCGGTATCGTTCCCCTCATGTTGGCAGCCGCTGACATCTTTTACGCCAGCGTCGTCACTCCCACCCCGGCGACGGCTGGCGGGGCGGACCGTGAGCCACCCCCCCGCTCCGGTCCGGCCCCATTCCACGGGCCGGTCTGCCCTTCCCCCCCACTCGGGCAGGCCGGCCCGCCCTACGCCAGGACTACGCTGCGGGCGTGCATCCCCTCCTGATCGCGGTGGCCCTCTGCTTCGGCGCCTGCGCCGGCCCTTTGCTCGTCAGGGCGGCGTACCGGCTGTCCGTGCCGCCGGGGGAGCCCTGGCGCCGCGCCTGCCCCGCCGGGCACCCGCTGGCCCCCCACCCCAAGGGCTGGCTCGGTCCGGGCCGGTGCGCCGACTGCGCCGCCGCCATCGGCGGTCCCGGCCCGACGGCGGACGACGGGGCGAACGACGCGGCCGTCGGGGGCCCGGGCTACGGCACCTCGCCGCTCCGCCTCGCCGCCGTCACCGCCGCGTGCTGCGCCGCCCTGGCCGCCGCCGTCGGCGCGCGGCCCGAGCTCGTGGTGTGGCTGCTCGCCGTCCCGGTCGTCGTCCTGCTCGCCACCGTCGACCTGGCCGTGCAGCGGCTGCCCGACGTGCTGACCCTGCCGCTGGCCCTCGGCGTGGTCGCCGGGCTCGGGATCGCCTCCCTCTTCGACGCGGCCGATGGCGACCTGGGCCGCGCGCTGCTCGGAGGGGCGGTGCTCAGCGGCGTCTACTTCGTGCTGTTCCTGATCAACCCCCTGGGCATGGGCTTCGGCGACGTCAAGCTCGCGATCACCATCGGCGTCGCCCTTGGGTGGTACGGCTGGGACGCGCTCGTGCTGGGGACGTTCGTGGGCTTCCTGCTCGCCGCCGGATACGGGGGCGCGCTGGTCATCGCCCGCAGGGCGGGCCGCGGAACGACGGTGGCGTTCGGCCCCTTCATGGCCGCGGGCGCGCTCGCCGCCCTGATCGTCGCGGGACTCGCCAGCTGAATTGTCGCCGAGGTTGCGCCCACGAAGGCCACGGATGCGTTACGGTGGAATCCCCCCCTCGGGCCGGTCCGTATCCCCCCCACGGACCGGCCCGCTTCTGTTGTCGGGGGCGGTGCGCCGCGGGCGCTAGGGTGTGGGTGCCGGTGCAGGGGAGAGGGCACGGAGGGCCATGCAGGCGTTCACACAAACCATGAGGAACACACTCCGGCGGCTCGCCGTGCGGCTCTACGCCCGGCGCGTCGAGGGCCGTCTCGACACCGACAGGGGGCCCAAGCACATCGGGGTCATCCTCGACGGGAACCGCCGCTGGGCCAAGGCCGCGGGCAGCACCACCAAGCAGGGCCACGAGGCGGGCGCCGCCAAGATCCGTGAGCTGCTCGGCTGGTGCGAGGAGACGGACGTCGAGGTCGTCACCCTCTGGCTGCTCTCCACGGACAACCTCAACCGAGCCCCCGAGGAGCTGACCCCGCTGCTCTCCATCGTCGAGGGCGCCGTGCGCGACCTCGCCGAGGACGGCCGCTGGCGGGTCAACCACGTGGGCGCGCTCGACGTCCTGCCGGAGCGCACCCGGCGCGTGCTGCGCGAGGCCGAGGATCTCGCCAGGGACCGCGCCGGGATACTGGTCAACGTCGCGGTCGGGTACGGCGGCCGCCAGGAGATCGCCGACGCCGTCCGCTCGCTGCTCGCCAAGCGGGCCGCCGAGGGGCAGTCCCTCTCGCAGGTCGCCGAGTCGCTCGAGGTCGAGCACATCGCGGAGCACCTGTACACCCGGGGGCAGCCCGACCCCGACCTGGTGATCCGCACGAGCGGCGAGCAGCGGCTGTCCGGATTCATGCTCTGGCAGAGCGCTCATTCGGAGTACTACTTCTGCGAGGTCTTCTGGCCCGCGTTCCGCAAGGTCGACTTCCTGCGGGCCCTGCGCGACTACGCGGCCCGGCACCGGCGTTACGGGGTCTGAGCCCCGCGCGGCGGGGTGGTGCGGGCGGCGGGCGACGCTCCGGGGCGGTGCCGCCCCGGAGCGTTCTTCGCATGAGATGCGCAGCGAGCGGGCATATTCCACGCGGACCGCGCGTCGGTGCGGTCCGCCGGGAGGCCCGTTTGCGCACCACGACACCCCTCACTGAGCGGGGGAGCGGGGCCGGCACCCGGCCCGTGCGTGTCGGGCCGGCGCCGGCCGTCTCGACCCCCGGCGCCCTGGGCGCCTTGTTCCCCGCACCTCATCCGAGGGGGTTCGTCCACTCGTGGCCATCAGCAAGAAGCGTTCGAACGACCGGCGTATGTATGTCCTGGACACCAGTGTCCTGCTTGCCGACCCTGCGGCCATCACCCGCTTCGACGAGCACGAGGTCGTCCTTCCGGTCGTCGTCATCTCCGAGCTCGAGGCGAAGCGGCACCATCCCGAGCTGGGCTATTTCGCGCGGCAGGTGCTGCGCAGGCTCGACGAGTACCGCGTGCGGTTCGGGCGTCTCGACACGCCCCTGCCGATCGGTGACCTCGGCGGCACGCTGCGCGTCGAGCTGAACCACTCGGATCCGGCCGTGCTGCCCCCCGCCATGCTGAACGAGCGGGGCCGCCTCGCGGACAACGACTCGCGCATCCTGGCCGTCGCCCGCAACCTCCAGGCCGAGGGGCACGACGTCACCGTCGTCTCCAAGGACCTGCCGTTGCGCATCAAGGCGTCGTCGGTGGGGCTCGCGGCCGAGGAGTACCGCGCCGAGCTGGCGATCACGGACTCCGACGGGTGGACGGGCCTGGTCGAGATGACGCTGGGCGCCGAGGCCGTGGACGAGCTGTTCGCCGCGGAGAGCGTCGCGGACGACGCGGCCGCCGAGCTGCCCGTGCACACGGGTCTCGTCATCTCGTCCGAGCGCGGCAAGGCGCTCGGGCGGGTCACCCCCGACGGGCGGGTGAAGCTGGTACGCGGGGACCGCGAGGCGTTCGGCATCCACGGGCGCAGCGCCGAGCAGCGGATCGCGCTCGACCTGCTGCTCGACCCCGAGGTGGGGATCGTGTCCATGGGCGGCAGGGCGGGCACGGGCAAGTCGGCGCTCGCGCTGTGCGCGGGGCTCGAGGCGGTGATGGAGCGTCGGCAGCACAGCAAGGTGATGGTCTTCCGTCCGCTGTACGCGGTGGGCGGCCAGGACCTCGGCTATCTGCCGGGCACCGAGGCCGAGAAGATGAACCCCTGGGCCCAGGCCGTGTTCGACACGCTGTCGGCGGTCACGACGCGCGAGGTGATCGAGGAGGTCGTGGCGCGCGGGATGCTCGAGGTGCTGCCGCTGACGCACATCAGGGGCCGGTCGCTGCACGACGCGTTCGTGATCGTCGACGAGGCGCAGTCGTTGGAGCGCAACGTCCTGCTGACGGTGCTCTCGCGGATCGGCCAGGACTCGCGCGTGGTGCTCACCCACGACGTGGCGCAGCGGGACAACCTCAGGGTGGGCCGGTACGACGGCGTGGCCGCGGTGGTGGAGAAGCTCAAGGGGCATCCCCTCTTCGCGCATGTGACGTTGACGCGTTCGGAGCGGTCGCCGATCGCCGCGCTGGTGACGGAAATGCTGGAGGACGGCCGTATTTGACGGATTTACTCCGCGTTGTCTTCGCGTCTTCTCCGGACGCCGTCGCTCGCCCGCGCCGAAAGGCGCGGGCGAGCGCATTCACGCCGCTTTCGTGCGTCATTCGGCGAAACGGACGTCGTGGTCGTAATCGCCGCGCGGCGTCGCCGCCTTGGGGGACGAACGCGCTGGCAGGGGCGTTGCGAACGCCTTTTCGCGGTTTGGCAAGGCCATCCGCCCTGTGAGCTTTCCCACAGAGGGCTGAATTGCCTCGGGGTATCCGCGTCCGGCAGTGTGTGCGTCTGTCAGGCCCCGCATACGGCATGGGTGTCCCCAAGGACACCGCAAGGACTGCGTCTTACAACTGAACAGCCGCTCGCCGTATGCCGCCCGCACCACTCGAAGGTTCCGCAGGTTCGCCGCGCGGGACCCCGACCGGGCCAGTGCCTCCCCGCCCAACGTTCCAACGGGAGGCCCGTGTCAGGGGCACGATTGCGCCCGCAGGGTTTCCGAGCGGGCGATGTCGGAAGGAAACCGTGTGACCGGGATGTCGGTCCGGGGATTCGCAGTGGCGTCCGCCACGGCGGTGACCACCGTCGGCGCGGCCGTCGGTGTCGCGTCGGGTGAGGACCAGTCCACCGCCACCGGCGATGTCGAGGTCGTCGCAGCAGACGCGACGCTGCTCGCCGAGATACCCGCTGGCACGAACGTGCAGGCCCACGCCGCCGCGCTGACCCAGCAGGCGGACGTCCAGGCAAGCGCCGCCGACAGCGACGCCAGGCGCCAGGCGCAGGAGGCCGCTCGCATCCAGGCCGCCGAGGCCGCGTCGGAGCGCAGGGCCGAGGCGGAGCGCGAGGCGCAGGAGGAGGCCGAGCGGGAGGAGGCCGAACGCGCCGCCCTCGAGGCGCAGTCCGCCTCGTCGTCGGCCGGGTCGGGTGACTTCCCGATCCAGTCCTCCTACAGCAAGGCCGAGATCCAGGCCATGGCCCAGCAGATGGTCGCCGCCGACCAGTACACGTGCTTCTCGGCGATCGTCCAGCACGAGAGCGGCTGGGACTACACGGCGACCAACCCGAGCTCGGGCGCCTACGGCCTGATGCAGGCGCTGCCGGGCTCCAAGATGGCATCGGCCGGCGCCGACTGGCAGACCAACCCCGCCACCCAGATCAGCTGGGGCCTGAACTACATGGACGACCGCTACGGCAGCCCGTGCGGCGCCTGGGAGTTCTGGCAGGCCAACAACTGGTACTGAACGCCGCACAGCGTCGCGTTCCACGCGTGGGAGAAGCCCCGTGCCGCACCGGCGCGGGGCTTCGGCGTCGGTGCGTTACCCGGTGGAGACCCGCTCGCCACCCGCCGCACGGTAACGTCCCTACCGCATCGCGGTGAGATTCATGGGGGCGGAGGGACGAGGGATGTCGAGACTTGACCGGGTGAAGACCGGCGTGACCCGCGCGGCGTCGCGGGTGTCCGGTTTCCGGGCGGCGGCGGAGCGCGAGCAGGAGCGCCGCGAGCACGAGGCGGGGGAGCGCGGCGAGGCGGAGGCCGAGGCCGCGGGCGTGGTGGACGAGACGCCGCCGCGCCCGACGCTCGCGAAGGCCGAGCCCGGCGGTGAGCCGCCGCCCGAGCCCGAGCCCGCGGCGGAGGGCGGCCGGGCCGAGCCGCCGGGGGGCGAGCCACCGGCGCCGCCCGTGCCGTTGCGGCCGCGGCCCGCCGAGGCGATCCCGTGGGGCGTGCGCGTCGCGGCCGAGGCCGGGTGGCGCATGCTCGTGCTCGCGGGCGTGATCTGGGTGCTGATGCAGGTGGTCGGGGCGGTCAGCCTGCTGGTCATCTCGTTCGCCGCTGGTCTGCTGATCACCGCGCTGCTCCAGCCGTTCGCCGGCTGGCTCAAGCGCGTCGGCTTCGGCCGCGGGACCTCGACCGCGGTGACCGCGTTCATCGGGTTCGCGGTGATGGGCCTGATGGGCTGGTTCGTGGTGTGGCAGGTCATAGAGAACAGCGAGGACCTCTCCACCCAGGTGCAGGAGGGCGTCGAGCGCCTGCGGAACTGGGTGTTGGAGCTGCCGTTCGAGATCACCGAGGAGAACCTCGACGAGTGGGTCGACAACATCAACGGCTGGATCGCCGACAACACCGACACGTTGACCTCGGCCGGGCTCGAAGGCGTCAACTACGTCGTGGAGTTCGCGACCGGCGCCGGTCTGACGCTCTTCATCGTGCTGTTCCTGCTCTACGACGGGCGGGGCGTGTGGCACTGGTTCCTGCGCCTCGTGCCGCGGGCGGCGCGTGAGGGCGTCGCGGGCGCCGGGCCGCGCGCCTGGATCACGCTCACGGGGTATGTGCGCGGCACGGTGATAGTCGCGCTGATCGACGCGGTCGGCATCGGGATCGGCCTGTTCGTCATCGATGTGCCGATGGCCGTGCCGCTCGCGGTGATCGTCTTCGTGTCGGCGTTCGTGCCGCTGGTCGGCGCGATCGCCTCGGGGGCGCTGGCCGTTCTGGTCGCGCTGGTGACCAACGGCGTGGTGGACGCGGCGCTCGTGCTCGGCGTCGTGCTGCTGGTGCAGCAGATCGAGGGCCACATCCTCCAGCCGTTCATCCTGGGCCGAATGGTCCGCGTGCACGCGCTCGCGGTGGTCCTCGGCGTGGCCGCGGGCTCGATGCTGGCCGGGATCCCCGGCGCGGTCGTGTCGGTGCCGCTGATCGCCGTGACGAGCACGGTCGTCAGCTATCTGAAGGCGTACCAGGAGGAGGTGGACCGCCGCGCCGGGGTCTCGGGCGGCGGCGGTGGCGCGACCATCGCCGAGGTCTCCCCCGCTGTGGAGCCGCCCCGCTGAGCTCGCCCCACCGAGGGCCGAACGCCCCGGGCCAGGACCGCCGTCGACGGTTCGGGGCCCGGGGCGTTCCCGTGGCCGTCCAGGGGTCGTGCGGGGGTCGTGCGGGGGGTCTTCAGCCCGCCCAGCCGCGCCGCGGGGGGTGGCGGACCTCGAGGAGCCAGCCGAGCCGGTCCGTGTCGGTCGCCGTCCACCCCTCGGGCGGCGCGATGGCGGCCCACGCGTCCACGGGGCCTGAGCCGTAGCGGTGCCCGTGCGGGGCGGGGGAGGTGTAGGAGACGGCCATGTCCACGGTCGTCTGCCAGAAGGTGACAAAGGGGAACCAGTCGATGGAGCCGGTCACATCGGGCCCCAGCGGCTCGTTCAGCCACTCGGGCCGCTTGAACAGCAGGTCGGGCGACCACCAGACGACCGGGTCAGAGGCGTTCTGGAGGTAGACGACGCGGGGCGTGTCCCACGGCTGCCCGTCGGGCCGCAGCAGGTCGCGCTCCGGGAACTGCGCGAAGCGGACGTGCCGCCCCCGGTCGTACTCGGGGCGCCAGATCGGGCTTCCCGCGTCGCGGCTGTCCCGCAACGCGCTGTGGATCGGGCTGAAGTCGGGCGGCCCGATCAGCAGGGCGCCGTCCGTCCTGGCGATCAGGTCGTCCAGGTCGTCGAACGCCGACTCGATCGCGGCGACGGCCAGGCTCTCGCCGAAGACCAGCAGCCGCGGTCTGTCGCCCTCGGGCTCCTGCTCCCACCGCGCGTACACGGCGTCGAACAGCGCCTCGGTGGCAAGACCCGCCTCGTTGCGGTCCACCATGAACGACGCCCAACTCGGCAGGTACGAGTACTGCATCGTGACCACGGCCGTGTCGCCGCCGTGCATGAACTCGAGCGCCTCCACGGTCGTGGGGTTGACCCAGCCCGTGCCCGTCGTGCCGGTCACGGCGAGCACCGCGCGGTCGAACGCGCCCGTGCGCTCCAGCTCCCGCACGGCCAGCTCGGCGCCGTCCGCGTAGTCGTCGTAGGAGGCCCTGCCGACATAGGCGCGGACCGGGTCCATCGCGTCCTCGCCGGTGAAGCCGGAGATCTCCTCGCCCGAGATGGCGGTGCCGGTGAACGTCCTGCCCTTGTTCCCCAGGTCCTCCCACGCGATGAGCGAGTCGGGGCTGCCGGAGAGCAGCGGCGAGAACGGCCGCATCACGCCAGGATCGGTCGAGCGGTCCTTGGCGGCGGCGATCCGGTCGGCCACCTCCAGGATCCCGCGGTCCCACACGACGTCCCGCGTGCCGATCACCACGACGGTCGTGGACAGGGCGAGCCCGAGCGCCACGGCCACGGGCCACGGCACGAACCGGCTCAGGAGCTGGGTGAGCAGCCGCGTGCCGAGCCGCACCGAGCGGGCGACCACGAGCAGCAGGGCGAGCATCACGAGCGAGATGGCCGTGATCATCAGCGAGTGCCACGTCAGGGTCGGCGGCAGGGCCTGGAGCCTGCGCAACTCCCGCTGCATGTCGGCGCTCTGGCCCAGCATGATCGCCACCGCGAACGGCAGCAGCACCAGATATCCCAGCCACGCCCGCGCCCGCACCCGCTGGCTGGGCCGCCACGGCGAGACGACCCGGAAGAGCCAGCTGAGCAGCGCGCCGAGGCCGTAGCCGATCGCGGCCGTGATGCCCCCGATCGCGCCCTGGTAGTACCACGGGCGCGGCACGAGCGAGGGGGTGAGGGAGAGCCAGAAGAAGAACGTCGCGGCCAGGCACGCGGTGAGATCGGGCCAGCGGCGCACCACCCAGCGGGACCCCGGCCGTTCCCAGTAGGGCTTGCGGGCGACCCGTATCGCCACGACCGCGACCGAGCGCAGCGCGCCGCGCGCCTCCTGCGCGCCCGCGGTCACGGCTCGGGCGGCCGGCGCCGTCAGGGCCGCGCCCCCGGGCTCCGCATCAGGCGCCGTCTGCTCAGCCACGTCGTCTCCGCCCCGTTCGCCCTGCCCGTTCGCCCTGCCCTGCGTCCTTCATCACGCTAGGGGATCAGACGCGGGCGCGGTACGCGGCGTTGCCACGTTGGAGCCTTTCCGTGCTGCCCAGGTGACGGAACCCGTGGTCACGAGGGCCCCACGGTCTCCACACCCCGTGTATACATGAAGTGTATACACGGGGTGTATAGTCTCGGCATGTCCATCAGTCACACGCTCCTCGGCCTGCTGGAGGCCGGACCCAGCCATGGGTACGACCTCAAACGGGCCTTCGACAACCACTTCGGCCACGACCGCCCCCTGCACTACGGGCAGGTCTACTCGACGATGTCGAGGCTGCTGAAGAACGGCCTGGTCGAGGTCGAAGGCACCGAGTCGGGCGGCGGGCCCGAGCGCAAGCGCTACGCCATCACCGACGCCGGGATCACCGACGTCGGCGACTGGCTCTCCCGCGCCGAGAAGCCCGAGCCATACCTCCAGAGCGTCCTGTACACCAAGGTCGTGCTGGCCCTGCTCACAGGCCGCGACGCCGCCGCGCTCCTCGACGTCCAACGCTCCGAGCACCTGCGGCTCATGCGGGAGCTGACCCGCCGCAAGATGGGCGGCGACCTCGCCGACCAACTGATCTGCGACCACGCCCTGTTCCACCTCGAGGCCGATCTGCGCTGGCTCGAACTGACCGCCGCGCGCCTCGACCGGCTCGCATCGGAGGTCCGCTCATGAGCCAGAACGCCCCCACCGCCCCCACCACCCCGTCGGGCGCCGCGCCCCTGCTCGTCGCCTCGGGCCTCCACAAGACCTATGGCGCGACGCCCGCGCTCGCCGGCGCCGACTTCGCCATCGCCTCGGGCGAGGTCGTCGCCGTCATGGGCCCGTCGGGCAGCGGCAAGTCCACGCTCCTGCACTGCCTCGCAGGCATCGTGCCCCCCGACGGCGGCACCGTCAGCTACGCGGGCCGCGACCTCGCCGGGCTCTCCGACGCCGGGCGCAGCGCCCTGCGCCGCGGCGACTTCGGCTTCGTCTTCCAGTTCGGCCAGCTGGTGCCCGAGCTGACGTGCGAGGAGAACGTCGCCCTCCCGCTGCGCCTCACCGGCGTCGGCCGCAAGGAGGCCGGGGCCCGCGCCGCCGAGTGGCTCGGGCGCCTCGAGGTCGACGACGTCCGCCACCACCGCCCGGGACAGATCTCCGGCGGCCAGGGCCAGCGCGTCGCCGTGGCCCGCGCCCTGGTGAACAACCCCCGCGTCCTCTTCGCCGACGAGCCCACAGGCGCCCTCGACTCCCTCAACGGCGAGCGCGTCATGGAGCTTCTCGTCTCCGCCGCCCGCGACACCGGCGCCGCCGTCGTCCTGGTCACCCACGAGTCGCGCGTGGCCGCCTACTCCGACCGCGAGGTCGTCGTCCGCGACGGGCGCGCCCGGGACATGGCGGGAGCCCTGTGAGCGAGCGATCAGCCACGTCCCTCGCCACCTGGGCGAGGGAGCTGGCCCTGGGCGCGCGGTTCGCCGTCACCGGCGGTCCTGGCTTGACGCGCACGGCACTCACCGCGTTCGGCGTCGGCCTCGGCGTCGTCGTGCTGCTGCTCGCCGCCTCGGTGCCCACGATGCTCTCCGCGCGCGAGGACCGCGGCGACGACCGCAACCCCGACCCGGTGCTCGAGACCGCCATCGAGGACACCCCCGCCGCCCAGACCTTCCAGGCTTTGAGCGGCTCCACCGAGTACCACGGCGAGGAGATCGGCGGCTGGGTCGTCCAGCCGCACGGCGGGGCCGCCACCGAGGCCGAACCCCCGCCCGGGCTCGACGCGTTCCCCGCGCCCGGCGAGATGGCCGTCTCCCCCGCGCTCGCGCGCCTGCTGGAATCCGACGAAGGCGCGCTCCTCGCCGAACGCCTCGACCACCCCGTCGGGGACACCATCGGCGATGAAGGGCTCCAGGGCCCCGGCGACCTCTACTACTACCTCGGCAGCGACACACTCGACGGGGACACACTCGACGGGGAGGCACTTGACGGGGACGCGATCGACGGGGACGCGAGCAGCGCCTATGTGTTCGGCGACATGACCATGGGGAGCCCCTCGCTGCCCGCCCCGCTGATCCTGCTCATCGTGGTCATCTGCGTCGTCCTGCTGATGCCCATCGCCGTCTTCGTCGCCACCGCCGTCAGGTTCGGCGGCGAACGGCGCGACCAGCGGCTCGCCGCGCTGCGCCTCGTCGGCGCCGACATCGACATGACGCGGCGCGTCGCCGCGGGGGAGACGCTCGTCGGCGCCGTCGCGGGACTCCTGCTCGGCGGCGCCGCGTTCCTCCTGCTGCGCGCCTGGCTCGGCACCGTCACCGTGTGGGGCTTCTCGGCGTTCTCCCACGACATCGTGCCCGCCCTGCCGCTCGCCGCGCTCATCCTGGTCGGCGTGCCCGTCGCGGCCGTCGTCGTCTCGCTGCTCGCGCTGCGCGGCATCGCGATCGAGCCGCTCGGCGTCGTGCGCGACGCGACCGAACGCCGTCGGCGCCTGGTCTGGCGGCTGGTGCCGGGCGCGCTCGGCGTGGTGCTGCTCGCGCCCATGCTGGGCGGCTCGTTCGACGGCGGCAGCACCGGCGGACAGGTCCAGGCCGCGGTGGGCGTCGTGCTGCTGCTCGTCGCGGCGACGGTCCTGCTGCCCTGGGTCGTCGAACGCGTCGTGGCGCGCCTGCGCGGCGGCCCCGTCTCGTGGCAGCTCGCCACCCGGCGGCTCCAGCTCAGCAGCGGCGCGGCGGCCAGGACGGTCAGCGGCATCACCGTCGCGGTGGCCGGGGCGACCGCCCTCTACATGCTGTTCATGGGCGTCAGCGACGAGGAGACCGAGGCCACGGGGCAGGACCCGGACCGCGCCCAGATCGAGATCAGCGAGTCGACCGAGGGTGGCATGACGGCGGTGGAGCTGTCGGGCGAGCTCGAGGGCCTGCCCGGCGTCGCCGAGGCGCTGGCCTGGGAGACGACCTCGGCGCTGCCCACCGACGCGCGGCCCGTCGACGGGATCACGCCGTCGGCGCAGGTGCTGATGGGCGACTGCTCCGTGCTGCGCGAGCTGGCCAGGATCGAACGGTGCGCGGACGGCGACGTCTTCGTCCCGCCGGGCGAGGGCGACCCGTGGGAGCTGGCCGTCGAGCCGGGCCAGCAGCTGATCCTCGGCGTCGACTCCGAGGGTGTGCCCTACGGCGAAGCGCCCGTGCCGTGGACCCTCCCCGAAGACGCGCTCGTCGTCGAACCCCGCACCGACCCCGGCGGCTACGTCAACGTCGGCGTCCTGGCCACCCCCGGCGCCCTCGACGAGGAGCACATGGCGGGCGGCTGGACCCGCGCGATGGTCCGCACGGAGGGCGACGACCCCGACACCCTCGAACACGTCAGGAACGTCGCCTGGGGCGAGCACCGGGACGCCTGGGTCTTCGAGCTGGAGTCCCAGCGGGTCTCCGACGAACTCGCCGACGTGCAGCGGGCGTTGCTCATCGGCGCCACGGGGGTGATGGCGGTGATCACGGCCAGCATGATCGTGTCGATGCTGGAACAGCTGCGGGAACGCCGCCGCCTGCTGTCCGCGCTCGTGGCGTTCGGCACCCGGCGCAGGACGCTGAGCGCGTCGCTCCTGTGGCAGACGGCGGTCCCGGTCGTCCTGGGCCTGGGCCTGGCCGCCATCGTCGGAACGGGGCTCGGCGCCCTGCTGATGTCGATGGTGGACCTGCCGATCGGCGGCTGGCTCGCGTTCCTCCCGATGGCCGCCGTCGGCGCGGGCATGATCGCGACGGTGACCCTGGTGAGCCTCCCCCTGCTGTGGCACCTGATGCGCCCCGACGGCCTCCGCACGGAGTGATCGGCCCCGCCCACCCGCCCCCTTTCCTCCGGGGTGGGTGGGCAACGCCGCGCCCGGCCGCTCGGCCCGGGCAGCCCGGGGTCAGGCCAGTGCCCGCAGGGCCTTCCGTACGCGTGCCGTGTCCTTGCGTATCTCCGGCACCTGGGCCGCCGACACGACGTTCGCCTGGGCGTGCAGCAGCCGCTCGTACTCCGCCCGCAGGCGTTGCAGGACCCGCAGCGCGCGGGGCGTGCCAGGCTCCCCGGCGCCCGCCAGCTCGTCGCCGAGGCGTATCAGGTCCGCCCGCGCCGCCTGGGCCGCGAGCTCCGCCCGCGCCAGCTCCGCGCGCGCCTCCTCGGGGGTCAGGCGCGCCAGGCGCCTGCGGTGGCGGTCCAGGGCCAGGGTCCTGCGCCGACGGCGCGTCAGCCGCCCGGCCAGGAGCGGGAGCACCCAGATCGCCAGGACGGCCACGACGATCAGCACAGCGCGCCACCCGTCCCCCGCGCCGGGGCCCGTGGCGCGGTCGGAGCCCGCGGCCTCCTCCTCACCGCCCTCCCCGCTGTCCCCGCCGCCCCCGGCGCCCGTGTCCCCGCCGCCGCCCGAGATCGCCGCCGCGCCGAGGCCCTCGAGCAGCGACGTCATCGTCGACGCCACGAAGTTCTCGTCGCCGCCCCACGCGAACTCCGCCGCCTGCACGAACTCCTCGTCGCCCGTCGCCGAGACCGTGGAGACCCGCCCGCCGTGGTAGGGGTCGACGAGGAACACCGCGGCGTTCCCGCCGTCGGCGGCGATCAGCCGCGCCGCGTCCGGCTCGTACATCGCGTAGTCGTCGCCGGTCTGCAACTCCGTGACGCCCTCGGGCAGGAACGCCACCCGCGCCGACCCGTCCGCCGCCGCGAGGTCGTCGGCCAGCGCGGCCACCGTGTCGGCGTCCGTGTGGCCGTCGGACACGCCGGGGTGCACATACACCGAAGGGCCCGCCTCGAGCGCCGCGCGCGCCACCTCGGTGACATCGTCCCCGAGGACCGAGGCCAACAGCGCCACGCGCTCGGGCAGCTCGCCCGCCGGGACCTCCGTGATCCCCGAGGCGCCGACCACCGTCTCCAGCTCGCTGATGGAGAACGGCACCCCCGACCCGGCGCTCACCACCGCGGAGAACTCGCCGTCCTCCCACTGCATCAGCAGCGCGACCCCGTCGTCAGGAAGCCCGCCCAGCATGGACGCGCGCGCCTCCTCCAGGTCGCCGCCGAGGCCCGAGACCAACGCCACCCGCACCGACGGCACGTCGGCGAACGCGTCGCGCAGCATCTCCTCGTCGAGCCCGGGGAACGCCTCGCTCACGGCCGGGTCCACGAAGAACAGGTCATCGCCGCCCGCCGTCTCGGCCACCCGCGGCCTCAGGTCACCGTCGAGCGCGTCGGGCAGCGTCAACAGGAAATTGCCCGCGGGTATGCCGATCCGCTCCATGTCCTCGGCGGCCAGCTCGTCCAGCGTCGCCGACACCCCGGACACCGCCCACGCCTCCGACGTGTCGGGGCTGTCGCTGACGGGCGTGTGCACTTCGTTGTACACGAGGTAGACGCCAGGGCGGCCCACCTCGGCCGCCAACTCCTGGGCGGCCGCGTCCCCTTCGGGGATCTCCTCGGTGAGCATGGCCACCCGCACCGGCGTCTCGGCCATGCCGTACCTGGCGTTCATCAGGGCGACCGCGTCGTCGTCGATCCCCTCGTACCCCTCGGCGACCCACACGCCTGGCCCCTCGGCCAACGCCTCGGCCGCCTCGGCCAGCTGGCCCTCCGCCGCCCGCGCCTGCGGAGCGGCGAACAGCCCGAGCAGCAGGGCAGGCCCGATCACCGCGGCCACACATCCCGCCCCGCGCCCCCACCGGCCTGCCATCACGCGCCCCTCCCGCTCCGCCTGCCGCGCTCGTCCGCACCCCCGCCCGCTGCCGGACGCCGCTGTGGGATCCTAAGCCGTCCCACTGACAACTGACATCGGGGAGTTCGGGGGAAGCCCATGGCCGTCGGCGACGTGGTGGAGGGCCGTTACCGGCTCGTCAGCAAGCTCGGCGAGGGCGGGATGGGGCAGGTCTGGCGCGCCCATGACGAGCGGCTGCGGCGCGACGTCGCCATCAAGACCGCGACGGACGGCGCCGAGGCGGACCTCGTCAAGCGCCTGGAGCGGGAGGCCATGGCCATCGCGCAGCTCGCGCACCCGCACATCGTGACCGTGCACGACCTGTTCACCGGCGAGTTCGCGGGCAGGCCCGCCGTCTTCCTGGTGATGGAGCTGGTGCCGGGCCAGTCGCTCGACCGCCGCCTCGCCGAGGGAACGCCGCCCCTGCCGGTCGCGTTGGAGTGGGCGGCGCAGATCGCCGACGCGCTCGCGGCGGCGCACGCCCCCGGCGTGGGCATCGTGCACCGCGACCTCAAGCCGGGCAACGTGATGCTCAGCCATGGCCGCGTGAAGCTCCTCGACTTCGGCATCGCCCGCTTCGCCGAGGGCATCAGCGAGCAGCGCCGCACCTCACTCACCGCCACGGGGACCGTGATCGGCACCCCCGACTACATGGCCCCCGAGCAGTGCGCGGGCGGCGACATCGGCCCAGGCACCGACCTGTACGCGCTGGGCTGCGTGCTGTTCGGGATGCTCACGGGCGAGACCGTCTTCCCGCGCGGCGGCACCGCGATGCAGGTCATGTACCGGCAGGTGCACGAGCCCCCGCGCGCGCCGAGCGCCGTGCGCCCCGGGATCCCCGCGGCCGTGGACGCGCTGGCGCTGCGGCTGCTGGCCAAGGCGCCCGAGGACCGCCCGGGCGGAGCGGCCGAGGTCGCGGGACAGCTGCGCGACCTGATCCGCGCCCTGTGCAACAACGCCCCGGGCCCCGCCCCCGCGACCCCGCACCCCACCCCCACGACGCCCGCGCCCCGCACCGCGCCCTCCGTCGCCGACCGCCCCGCGACCGGACCCACCCCAGGACCCGCGACGGGCTCCGCGACAGGCCCCGGGGCGGGCCGCCGCGCCGACGACCTGCGCCGCCGCACCGCCGAGGCGGAGGCGGCCGGTTCGCCGGAGCTGTGGGCCGAGCTGATCCCCGAGCTGGCCGCGTTCTACGGCCCCGACGGCTGGCCCACCGAGCGCGCCTGCGTCCAACTCGGCTCCCTCGACTCCCTCCTGGGCGACGCCGTGGCCAAGGAGCTCCTGCGCGCACACGGCGGCTGGCGCACGCGCCGTGCGCGCCGGGCGCTGCGCGGCAGACGGATAGCTCTCGGCTGACCGGGGGCCGGTAGATTCGCTCCCATGAGTGGTACGAACGAATACCGCGTCGAGCATGACTCGATGGGCGAGGTGCGGGTCCCCGCGGACGCCAAGTGGCGGGCGCAGACGCAGCGGGCCGTGGAGAACTTCCCGATCTCGGGCCAGCGCCTCGAACGCGCCCACATCGCCGCGCTGGCCCGCGTCAAGGCGGCGGCGGCCACGGTCAACGCCCAGCTCGGCGTCATCGAGAAGGACATGGCCGAGGCCATCGTCTCGGCCGCCGACGAGGTCGCCGAAGGCCGCTGGGACGAGCACTTCCCCGTCGACGTC
Organism: Streptomyces radicis; assembly: GCF_003626575.1. GTDB lineage: Bacteria > Actinomycetota > Actinomycetes > Streptomycetales > Streptomycetaceae > Streptomyces > Streptomyces radicis. The sequence continues at coordinate 106,358 of NZ_RBDY01000020.1, forward strand.
TTCCAGACCGGCTCGGGCACCTCGTCCAACATGAACACCAACGAGGTGCTCGCCACGCTGGCCACCGAGCGCCTCGGCCGCCCGGTCCACCCCAACGACCACGTCAACGCCAGCCAGTCGTCCAACGACGTCTTCCCCTCCTCCATCCACATCGCGGCCACCGGCGGCGTCACCGGCGAGCTGATCCCCGCGCTGAACCACCTCGCCGACGCGTTGGAGCGCAAGGGCGCGGAGTTCGCCGAGGTGGTGAAGTCGGGGCGCACGCACCTGATGGACGCGACCCCCGTCACCCTCGGGCAGGAGTTCAACGGGTACGCGGCGCAGGTACGTTTCGGCATCGAGCGGCTCAACGCCTCGCTGCCGCGCCTCGCCGAGCTGCCCCTGGGCGGCACCGCCGTGGGCACGGGGATCAACACCCCGCCCGGCTTCTCCGCCGCCGTGATCACCGAGGTCGCCCGCGCCACCGGCCTCCCGCTGACCGAGGCGCGCGACCACTTCGAGGCCCAGGGCGCCCGCGACGGCCTCGTGGAGACCTCGGGCCAGCTGCGCACCATCGCGGTCTCGCTCACCAAGATCTGCAACGACCTGCGCTGGATGTCCTCGGGCCCGCGCACCGGTCTCGCCGAGATCGCGCTCCCCGACCTCCAGCCCGGCTCCTCGATCATGCCGGGCAAGGTCAACCCCGTGATCCCCGAGGCCGTTCTCATGGTCGCCGCCCAGGTCACGGGGAACGACGCCACCGTCGCCACCGCGGGCGCCTCGGGCAACTTCGAGCTGAACGTCCAGCTGCCCGTCATTGCCAAGAGCCTGCTCGAGTCCATCAGGCTGCTGGCCAACGCCTCGCGCCTGCTCGCCGACCGCACCGTGGACGGCATCACGGCCAACGCCGAACGCGCCCGCGAGTACGCCGAGTCCTCGCCCTCGGTGGTCACCCCCCTCAACCGCTACCTGGGGTACGAGGAGGCCGCCAAGATCGCCAAGCGCGCCCTCGCCGAGCGCAAGACGATCCGCGAGACGGTGCTCGACGGCGGCTACGTCGACCGCGGGGACCTGACGATCGAGCAGCTCGACGAGGCGCTCGACGTGCTCCGCATGACCCACCCCTGACCGCCGCGCGACCGAGCCGCACCACCCGACCCCGGCCGCACCACCAAGGACGTCGACGAGCGTTCGAGCCGAGATCAGGGCGCGCCCGCCCTCCGCGTCGACCCGAATACCATGTGTAGATGACAACGGGAAGAGACGGGACCGGCGGTGCGCGTCCGTGGCAGCCGGGGGACCACATTCTGTGGAGATATCGCGCCAATGGGCGGGGGGAGCCACGGGAATTCCACATCTGCCGGCCGGTCACCGTTGTCCGGGACACCCCCGATCTGCTGGCCGTCTGGATGGCGCCCGGCACCGAGTGCGTCAGGCCCGAGCTGGCCGACGGCACCCCCGTGCACGACGAGCCGCTGGCCACCCGTTACACCAAGCCGCGCACGACCGTTCACGGCCGATGGCTCGGCGCCGGCGTCCTCAAGCTCGCGCGCCCCGGCGAGCCGTGGTCGGTGTGGCTTTTCTGGGATCGGGGCTGGCGCTTCAAGAACTGGTACGTCAATCTTGAAGAACCCCGGAGCCGGTGGCCGGGAGGGGTCGATTCTGAGGACCATTTTCTCGATATCGCGGTGTACCCCGACCGCAGCTGGGAGTGGCGGGACGAGGATGAGTTCGCCCAGGCACAGCAGGCAGGACTGCTGGACGCCGGGCAGGTGGAGCGCATCCGCGAGGCCGGGCGCGAGGCCACCCGCGCGATCCGCGCGTGGGACAGGCCGTTCTCCGAGGACTGGGCGGCATGGCGGCCCGATCCGCGCTGGCGGACCCCGCGGCTCCCGGCCGACTGGGACCGGGCCCCCGGCGGCCTCGCTCCGAGCGACCTGGCCCCGGTGCCGGACGTCCGCGTCCGGCGGCCCCACCCGAGAGCCTCTTGATACGCCCCGGGCCACCAAACGTAGGATCGACCCCCACAACCTCACAACGACCCCACTCCGCACGCTAGTTCCCGCCTGGATGGATCTCCCCTTGTGACGGACCCGACCCCACCGCAGCACGCGGCGCGCACGGCGGACGTTCCCGCGTTCGCCGAAGGACCACCGCTGCCGCACGCCCGCTCCGAGCCCGAGTCGACGGAGCAGCCGCCAGCCCGCCCGGCGTCGGGCGAGGGGCTCAACGGCGGGATGGGCGACACCGACAGGCTGCGGTTCGTGGGGGCCGCCACCCGTCGCATCGCCCGCGGGATGGACCTGGACGAGATCGTGCTCGGCCTGTGCCGCGCCACCGTGCCCACGTTCTCCGACGCCATCCTCGTCTACCTCAGGCACCCCCTGCCGGTCGGCGACGAGCAGCCCGTGACGCCCATGGTGCTCAAGCTGCGCCGCACCGACCGCATCCCCGAGGCCCTCTCGCTCGGCGGCGCCTCGCTCGAGTCCCTCGACGACGTGCACGGCGACGGCTCGGGCCCCGTGCTGCCGATCCTGGCGAGCGCGACCCCGCTGGTCGAGGTCAGGGGGAACGGCCCGCTCGCCGAGGTGCTGCGCGGCGTCCGGCCGGTCTTCGTGGAGTCCCAGGTCCCCAGGGCGGCGCTGCGCGAGCTGACCGGGGCCGTGGCGCTCCCCGAGGGGCACCGGGCGATCCTCGCGCCGCTGCGCGGTCGGCGGCGGGTCATCGGCGCCGCGGTGTTCCTGCGGCGGCCCGACCGCGAGTCGTTCGAGCAGGAGGACCTCCAGGTCGCCCAGCAGCTCGCGACGCACTCCGCGCTGGGCGTGGACAAGGCCGTGCTCTACGGCCGTGAGGCGTCGATCGCCGACGAGTTGCAGCGCACGATGCTCCCCGACGACCTGCCGCAGCCCACCGGCGTGCGCCTGGCCAGCCGTTATCTCCCCGCGGCCCAGTCCGCGCGCGTCGGGGGCGACTGGTACGACGCGATCCCGCTGCCGGGCAGCCGCATCGCGCTCGTCGTGGGCGACGTGATGGGCCACTCCACGACCTCGGCGGCCATCATGGGCCAGCTGCGCACCACGGTGCAGACGCTCGCGGGTCTCGACCTGCCGCCGCAGGAGGTGCTGCACCACCTCGACGAGCAGGCCCAACGCCTGGGCACCGACCGGATGGCGACGTGCCTCTACGCCGTCTACGACCCGGTCGAGCACCGCATCACCGCGGCCAACGCCGGTCATCCGCCGCCCGTCCTCCTCCATGTGGACGGCTCGACCGAGCTGGTGGACCTCCCGCCCAACGCGCCCATCGGCGTGGGCGGCGTCGACTTCGAGACGGTCGAGCTGCCCGCGCCCGCGGGCGCCACCCTCGTGCTGTACACCGACGGCCTGGTCGAGTCGCGCAGCCGCGACGTGTGGACGGGCGTGGAGCACCTGCGGGAGAAGCTCGCCGAGATCTCCCGGCTGACGCGACCAGACGCCGCGGCCCCGCTCGAGCCGCTGTGCGACGAGATCCTGGACATCGTCGGCCCCGGCGACCGCGACGACGACATCGCCCTGCTCGCGGCCAGGTTCGAGGGCATCGCCCCGGGGAACGTCGCCTACTGCCGCCTCGACCCGCGCGCCGAGTCGGTGCGCGAGGCGCGCCGCCTGGTGCGGGACAGCCTGGCGCGCTGGGAGCTCGAGGAGCTGGAGGACTCGGTCGAGCTGCTGGTCAGCGAGGTCGTGACCAACGCCGTTCGCTACGCCGAACGCCCCGTGTCCGTCCGGCTGTTGCGCACCGACGTGCTGCGCTGCGAGGTGGGCGACGACGTGCCGCAGCTGCCGCGCCTGCGGCAGGCGGGCCCGGCCGACGAGGGCGGCAGGGGCCTCTATCTCGTGCAGCGCCTCGCCCGCCAGTGGGGCGCCACCCGGCTGAGCACGGGCAAGCTCGTCTGGTTCGAGATGGCGCCTCCCGGCTAATTCTTCTCCTCCTTGGGCGGCCGCCCGCGTCGCGGGTGCGGCCCCGCGTCCCTCGGGAGGCGGCCCGCGTCCCGCAGCGCCGCGCGCAGCAGGAAGTCGATCTGCGCGTTGGTGCTGCGCAGCTCGTCGGCCGCCCACCGCGCGAGCGCGTCGTGGACGGCCGGGTCGAGCCGCAGCAGCACCTGCTTGCGCGCGCGCCGCGCGGCCCTCTCGGACTGCGGACCCTCGGTCACTGGTAGAGGGACCCCGCGTTCACCACGGGCTGGGCGCCATGGCTCCCGCACAGGACCACCAGCAGGTTGGACACCATCGCGGCCCTGCGCTCGTCGTCGAGCTCCACCACGTCCATCTCGCCGAGCCGCTCGAGTGCCTTCTCGACCATGCCGCAGGCCCCCTCGACGATCGCCTGGCGGGCCGCCACCACGGCGCCCGCCTGCTGCCGTTGCAGCATGGCCGACGCGATCTCGGGCGCGTACGCGAGGTGCGTGAAGCGCGACTCGATGATGCGCACGCCCGCCGCCCGCACCCGCGCGGTCAGCTCGACCGCCAGCTTCTCGGTGATCTCCTCGGCGTCGGCGCGCAGCGACAACTGGTCGGCGTCCGGGGCGTCGTACGGGTACTCGATCGCGATGTGCCGCACGGCCGACTCGGTCTGCGTGCTCACGAACTCCACGAAGTCGTCCACCTCGAAGCTGGCCTGCGCGGTGTCCTCGACCTGCCACACGATCACGGCCGCGAGCTCGATCGGGTTGCCGTCGGCGTCATTGACCTTGAGCACGGCCGTCTCGTGGTTGCGGACCCGGGTGGAGATCTTGACACGCGTGGTCAGGGGGTTGACCCAGCGCAGGCCGTCGTCGCGGATCGTGCCGGTGTAGCGCCCGAAGAACTGCACGACGCGCGCCTCGCCAGGGGCCACCATGTTGAGCCCGGTCATCAGGAAGAGGGCGGTCAGGAAGGCCGACGCGCTCACCACGAGCAGCGGGACGCCGACGGCGGGGGAGTCGTTCGCGGCGATCGCGATGCCCGCGACGGCGCCGCCGAGGCCGAGCAGCGAGCCGGTGAGGGTGAACAGCAGCGCGAGCCCGCCGGGGACGCTGCGCGCCCTGAACTCCCGGACGCCGGGCGGCGGCATGTCGGGCGCGTCCGTCGCGTCCGGCGCGTGGGCGGCGTCGGCCGCGGCGGAGGGAACGTTCTCATCGGCGGTCATGGGAGCCCCCGTTCATGATGCACTATCAATGTGCTAGCAAATTATCATAGGTCTGGTCGCGATGTATCGCGTGTCTGTACGCTGGTGTTCGTGAACGCTGAGAACCGGCCTGCCGTGCCGCTGGAGAAGCAGCCTGTCCGGGCGTCCGACGCGGACCGTGACCGGATCGCCGACATCCTTCGCGAGGCGCTGGCCGAGGGGCGGCTCGACGCCGAGGAGCACGCCGAGCGGGTCGAGGCGGTCTACCGGGCCAAGACGCTCGCGGAGTTGGAGCCGTTGATCCAGGACCTGCCCGCCGGGCAGCCCACGGGCCCCGACCCCGACCCCGGGCACGCCCCGCCGCCCCCGCGGGCCTCCGACCGGCGCGGCGGCTCGCACGGGCTGAGCGTGTCCAACGCGAAGAACGTCGTGGCCGTCCTCAGCGGCGCCAACCGCCAGGGGCGTTGGCGGGTCGGCCCCAAGGTGAACGCCGTGGCGGTGTGCGGCGGCGTCGAGTTGGACCTGACCGAGGCGATCTTCGAGTACCGCCACGTCGTCATCAACGCCACGGCCATCTGCGGCGGCATCGAGATCCGCGTCCCCGAGAACGTCAGCCTGCGCAGCGCGGGCAGCGGCGTCATGGGCAGCTTCGACGTGCGCGAGGCCGAGTCGCCCGAGCCGCACGCCCCGATCGTGGTCGTGCAGGGGGTGGCCATCTGGGGTGGGGTCGAGGCGAGGCACGTGCGGGGGAAACGCCTACGGAACCTCAGCGACGGGTGATACGTCTGACCATGTTGTCGCTCCGTGCATAGACGTGCGCACAGCGGGTAGGGCTGGGGGGACCGTCACTCGTATGGCCGCATGGTGGGAAGGCGAACAGCGGCACCCCCTGACGGGTGAGGGTCCACCAGCCAGGAGCGACCCCCGTAGCCGTCGTCAGGAGTTGACCGTGCTGCAATCGTCACCGCCACATGAGTCCCAGTGGTCCCCCGCCGTCCCCACGCAACGCAGTTCGAAAGATCTCGCGGGGCCCTGGCACTCGGAGGCCGCCTGCCGGCGGGATGAGGCGGGGCTGTTCTTCGCCCCCTCCCAGGAGCCCACGGCGGCCAGGCTGTCCAGGGAGCAGGCGGCCAAGTCGGTGTGCGCCCGCTGCCCGGTGCTGCTCGAGTGCCGCGAGCACGCCCTCCTCCAGCCCGAGCCCTATGGCGTCTGGGGCGGGCTGACCGCGGCCGAGCGCCGCGTGGTGCTCAGCCGCAGGCGCCGCCGCGACGCGGCCGCGGGCGGCAGGCCCGCGGACATCAGCCGCATCGCCTGACGCCGCGCGCCTCGGTCCCCCCACACCACACCGGCGCGCCCCGCCCACCGGCCGGCGGTCCCGGCTCCTCCGCCCGGGACCGCCGGCCGTTCGCCCAGGGCCTGTGGCGAGAGTCCCGCCTGCCCGCGGGGCTCAGCGCGCGGTGTCGAAGTCGATCGCGCTGTACGCCCGCAGCTTGGACAGCCGGTGCGTCGAGTCGATCTGCCGGATCGTGCCCGAGCGCGAACGCACCACGAGCGACTGGGTGGTCGCCGTCTCCGCGCGGTACCGCACCCCGCGCAGCAGCTCGCCGTCGGTGATGCCGGTCGCGACGAAGAACACGTTCTCGCCGCGCACCAGGTCGCCGGTGTGCAGCACCCGGTCGAGGTCGTGGCCCGCGTCGAGGGCCGCCCGCCGCTCCGCCTCGTCCTTGGGCCACAGCTTCCCCTGGATCGTGCCGCCGAGGCATGTGATCGCGCAGGCCGCGATGATGCCCTCGGGGGTGCCGCCCACGCCGAGCAGCAGATCGACGCCCGTGCCCTCGCGGACGCTCATGATCGCCCCGGCCACGTCCCCGTCCTGGATGAACTTGATCCGGGCGCCGCACTCCCTGACCTCCCGCACCAACGCGTCGTGCCGCGGCCGGTCCAGGATGCAGACGGTCACATCGCCGGGGCTGCCGCCCTTGGCCTTGGCGACCCGCCTGATGTTCACGGACGCGGGGGCGTCGATGTCCACGAACTCCGCCGCCTCGGGGCCCGTCGCCAGCTTGTCCATGTAGAAGACGGCGCTCGGGTCGAACATCGCGCCCCGCTCCGCCACGGCGAGCACCGACACGGCGTTGGCCATGCCCTTGGCCGTGAGCGTCGTGCCGTCCACCGGGTCGACCGCCACGTCGCACTCGGGGCCCGAACCGTCCCCGACCCGCTCGCCGTTGAACAGCATCGGCGCCTCGTCCTTCTCGCCCTCGCCGATGACCACCACGCCGTTCATCGACACGGTGGAGATCAGCGCGCGCATCGCGCGGACCGCCGCGCCGTCCGCGCCGTTCTTGTCGCCGCGGCCCACCCAGCGGCCCGAGGCCATCGCCCCCGCCTCGGTCACCCTGACCAGCTCGAGGGCGAGGTTGCGGTCGGGGGCCTGGGGGCCGACGTCCAGCGGGGGAGGGAGATGGTGCTCCGTCATCGGGACGACCTTTCTGGCACGGTCACGGTGCGCTCCCCTCGACTGTAACCGGCCGGGGTACACATGAGCATTCCTCTCTCTCCGATGAGCGAACCCGGGGGCGGTCGCACGCAAGCCCGGGGCGTGAGGGACGATGGAGCCGTGGCGAACCACGCGGTGGAAGACGCGCAGAACGACGTGGCGGCGGCCGAGGACCGCACGACCGGCGAGGCCCCGAGGCCGTCGGCCGGGCGGCGCGGCCTTGCCTCCGTGCGGAACATGGTGGTGTCCCTCGTCGTCATCTGCGGCGGGACGTTCGCCCTGGTGGCGCTCAACCCCGGGGACCAGCCCGAGGGTTCGACCCCGACCGTGGAGTACGACGTCGAGGCGGCGACGGCCGCCCGCGCCGCGCCCTACGAGCTGCTGGTCCCCGAGGGCCTGGCGTCCGACTGGCGCGCGACCTCCGTGCGCTACGAGCCCATGGGCGACTTCGGCGCGACCTGGCGCCTCGGCTTCCTCGACCCGGACGAGGAGTACGCCGCCCTCGCCCAGGCCGACGGCGCCCCCGATGACTTCATCGAGGAGATCACCCAGGGCGCCACGGACACGGGCGGGACCGCGTCGGTCGGCGGCCGGGACTGGGCCCGTTACGAGGGGGACAAGTACGACGCGCTCGTGCTCCGCGACGCCGATGTGACCACCGTCGTCCTGGGCACCGCGCCCTTCGACCGGCTCACCCACTTCGCCACGGCCCTCGAGCCCGAGCCCGTCCAGGGCTGAGCCGGACCCTGGGGCGAACCCGGGCCCTGACCCGTCAGCGCGGCTCCCCCTCCTCGCCGTCCTCCGCGGCCCCGTCGTCCTCGGCCAGCGCCGCGTCGAGGCGGGCCCGCGCGCCCTCGAGCCAGCGGCCGCAGATCCTGGCCAGCTCCTCCCCGCGCTCCCACAGCGCCAGCGACTCCTCGAGCGTCGCCCCGCCCGCCTCCAGGCGGCGCACCACGTCGATCAACTCGTCCCTGGCCTGCTCGTAGCCGAGCGCCGCCTCCGTGGCCGCCCCCGCCGGGTCCACCGCGTCCGCCGAGTCCGTCGTCGTGTCCGCTTCCGTCATGCCGGTCACCCTATGCCCCACCTCATGCCCCACCTCCCCGGCCCGTCCCGGGCCGCTCGCCGACCGTGACAGGGAACGCGCCCTCCGCGACGCGCGCCCGCAACTCCTCGCCCGCCACCACCTCGTCGGCCGCCCGCACCGCCGAGCCGTCCGCCCGCTGCAACACGGCATAGCCGCGCCGCAGCGTCGCCGCGGGCGACAGCGCCACCACCCGCGCCCGCGTGTGCGCCAGATCCGCCCGCGCGCGATCCAGCAGATGCGCCAGCGTGCGCCGTGAGCGCCCCATCAACGCCGCGATGTCCTCCGCGCGCGCCTCCACCATCCGGTGCGGCTCCGCCAGCGCAGGGCGGTCACGCGCCGCCGCGAGCCCCCGCTCCTCCCGGTCGATCCTGGACGCGAGCACCCACCGCGCCCTGTCCCGCAACTGCCGCACCCGCGCCATCTCCTCGCGCACGTCCGGCACCGTGCGCTTGGCCGCGTCCGTCGGCGTCGAGGCCCGCAGATCGGCCACCAGGTCGAGCAGCGGGGCGTCGGGCTCGTGCCCGATCGCGGAGACCACCGGAGTGCGGCACGCGGCCACCGCCCGCACCAGCCGCTCGTCCGAGAACGGCAGCAGGTCCTCCACGCTCCCGCCGCCCCTGGCCACGATGATCACGTCCACGTCGGGGTCGGCGTCCAACTCCCCGACCGCCTCGATGACCTGCGGCACCGCGTGCACGCCCTGCACCGCGACGTTCCGCACGGCGAACCTGACGGCGGGCCAGCGCAGCCTGGCGTTCTCCAGCACGTCGCGCTCGGCCGCCGACGCCCGCCCCGTCACCAGCCCCACCCGCCGCGGCAGGAACGGCAGCCGCCGCTTGCGCTCCGGCGCGAACAACCCCTCGGCCGTCAGCGCCCGCTTGAGCTTCTCGAGGCGCAGCAGCAGCTCCCCGACGCCCACCGCACGGATCTCCGCCGCCCGCAACGACAGCTCGCCGCGCGGCGCGTACCACTCGGGCTTGGCGAACACGACGACCCGCGCGCCTTCCGTTATGACGTCGGCGACCGCGTCGAAGACCGCGCGGAAGCACGTCACCCGCACCGACACGTCGTGCGCCGGGTCCCGCAGCGTGAGGAAGACCACCCCGAAGCCCGGGCGCCGCGAGAGCTGGGTGATCTGGCCCTCCACCCACACCGCGCCGAGCCGGTCGATCCACCCGCCGATGAGCCGGGACACCTCGCCCACCGGGATCGGCGCCTCCGCCGTCGTCTGCACTGCCATACCGTCACGCTAGCGCCGAGCACTGACAGTCCCCTCGGGCCGCCCCCGAGCCCCCGTACCATGGGCGCATGGATCGAGACGCCGAAGACACCGGGCGGGACACCGGGCGCCGCCGCGTCCTGCTTGCCGCACCCCGCGGATACTGCGCGGGCGTGGACCGCGCCGTCATAGCCGTCGAGCGCGCCCTGGAGAAGTACGGCGCACCGATCTATGTGCGCCACGAGATCGTGCACAACAAGTACGTGGTGCGCACGTTGGAGAAGAAGGGCGCCGTCTTCGTCGAGGAGACCGCCGAGGTCCCCGAGGGCGAGATCGTCATCTTCTCGGCGCACGGCGTCTCCCCCGAGGTCCACCGCGAGGCCGAGCGCGGCAGGCTGGCCACGATCGACGCCACGTGCCCGCTCGTCACCAAGGTCCACAAGGAGGCCGTCCGCTTCGCCAAGGAGGACTACGACATCCTCCTCATCGGCCACGAGGGCCACGAAGAGGTCGTCGGCACCAGCGGCGAGGCCCCCGACCACATCACCCTGGTCGACGGCCCCGAGGACGTCGCCTCCGTCGAGGTCCGCGACCCCGAGCGGGTCGTCTGGCTCTCCCAGACGACGCTGTCCGTCGACGAGACGATGGAGACGGTGGACGCGCTCAAGACCCGTTTCCCGCTGCTGGTCAGTCCGCCGAGCGACGACATCTGCTACGCCACACAGAACCGCCAGACCGCCGTCAAGCAGGTCGCGGCCGAGGCGCAGCTCGTCCTGGTCGTCGGCTCGAAGAACTCGTCGAACTCCGCCCGCATGGTCGAGGCCGCCCTCGGCGCCGGGGCGGACGCCGCGTATCTCGTGGACAACGCCGGGGAGATCGACGAGGCCTGGCTCGACGGCGTCACCACCGTCGGCCTCTCCTCAGGTGCCTCGGTGCCCGAGGTCCTGGTGGACGGCGCCCTCGAGTGGCTGGCCGCGCGCGGCTTCGAGGACGTGGAGATCGTGCAGCCGATGGAGGAGCACATCCAGTTCTCGCTCCCCAAGGAGCTGCGCCGCGATCTGCGCGCCGAGGCCGCGGAGAAGGTTCGCTAGGGCCTGTCTGACAATCCCCGGCGGGCTCGCGACGACTGGCATCCCGCCTGGCTGCGTTGCCGAATCGCGCGAGTACGTCCCCCGGACTCCGTCCGGGAGGTGCCCCCACCGTACGAGCTGCGATCCGGCGCCTTGCCAGGCGGGCGCCATCCGCCGCTCGCTGATCCACCGGGAATTATCAGACAGGCCCTAGTGTCCTGAGTCAGGAATTCTGTTCAGATAGCTGGCGAGGCGTTCGAGGATCTCGTCTGCGCTCTTCGTCCAGACATAGGGCTTCGGGTCGGTGTTCCAGGCGGCGATCCAGTTACGGATG
>NZ_RBDY01000021.1 GCF_003626575.1 Streptomyces radicis
GCCAACGACAACGTCAACGGCTTCTCACACAACACCCACGCCCCCGCCCCCAACGCCGCCACCGTCTGCTCACGATGCAACGAAGGCGGCGTCCCGATCAACACCAGGTCGGGGCGTTCGGCCGCCAGCATCGCACCCAGATCGGCAAAGCCCCGAGGGGCCATGCCGACGGCCCCGGCCGCCTTCCTGAACGTGTCGAGCCTGGCCTGGTCGATGTCCACGGCCGCGACCAGCTCGACCCGGTCGGCATGGGCCTGAAGGGACTTCAGGTGGCTGCCGGTGACGATGCCACCCGTGCCGACGACAGCCACGCGCGCACGGGATGAGGGAGGGGACATACGAGGAGCTCCTCAGGGGTTGAGCAAGCGCTTGCCATGCGGGAGCCTAGAAAAAAATTATCGATAACACAACGCCTCGTCCCGGTCGGGACGGAGCAGCCGGTGGCGGCTCCCTCGAGCCCCCGCCCGAGGGGCGCGCCGTTCACGGTCTCCCGATCGCCGGATGTATCGAAACTTTCCCCCGGGGATGTCCGACGAGCGCCGCCCTCCCTATCCTGCGGATCGGGGACGGCCTCGCCACGGGACGGGCGAAGCCGGCCCCCTCCCCCTCGCCGCCCTCCCGCGTGGCCGTCGCCCCACCACCGAGACGACCCTCGACACGTGATGTCATGGACACGCCAGAACCGGTCGGCGGCGCCCCAGGTCCATCGAGAAAGGGCCAGACGATGCGTACGTCACAGCTCGGACGCCTGCTGCACCTCCTGGTGGTGGCGGCCATGGCGCTGACATTGCTCTCCACGGCGCCACTCCGGTCGACGGCTCAGGCCGCGCCGGGAAGCCCGGCCCTCACCCCGCCGCTGGGCTGGAACAGCTGGAACAGCTTCGGGTGCAACAACGTCAACGAGACGGTGATCCGCCAGGCCGCCGACGCCATGGTGAGCTCGGGCATGCGGGACGCGGGCTACGAGTATGTCGTGGTCGACGACTGCTGGTTCGACCCCGAGCGCGACGCCCAGGGCAATCTGCGCGCGCACCCGACGAAGTTCCCCGGTGGCATGAAGGCGCTGGGCGACTACATCCACAGCCGCGGGCTCAAGTTCGGCATCTATCAGGTGCCCACCGAACGCACCTGCGCCCAGCGCGTCGGCGGATACCCGGGCTCCACCGGGAGCATGGGGCACGAGGTGCAGGACGCCCGGACCTTCGCCTCGTGGGGGGTGGACTACCTGAAGTACGACTGGTGCTCCCCCGAGGGCACCCGCGAGGAGCAGATCGCCCGGTTCACGCTGATGCGGGACGCCCTGCGCGCCACGGGGCGGGACATCGTCTACAGCATCAACCCCAACAGCCTCCACGCGATCACGGGCTCCACCTACAACTGGGGTGAGGTCGCCGATCTGTGGCGCACCACCGAGGATCTGCTGGACATCTGGCAGAACGGCAACACCAACAGCTATCCCATGGGCGTGGGCAATGTCGTCGACATCAATGCCCCGTTGGCGGCCCAGGCCGGTCCTGGCCACTGGAACGACCCGGACATGCTGGTGGTCGGCAGGCCGGGGCTCACGCTGACCGAGTCGCGGTCGCACTTCGCGCTGTGGGCCCTGATGGCCGCGCCGTTGATGGCGGGCAACGACATCCGCACGATGTCGCCCGACGTCAGCGCGGTCCTGCGCAACCCTCGCCTGCTGGCCGTGAACCAGGACCCGCTCGGCGCGGGCGGGCGGCGCGTGCGCGACGACGGCGATGTCGAGGTGTTCGCCAAGCCGCTGGCCGACGGCTCGGTCGCCGTCGGGCTGTTCAACCGCGGCGGTGGCACCACGACGGTCACCACCACGGCGGCACAGATCGGCCTGTCCGGTGGGTCGTTCACCCTGACCGACCTGTGGACCGGCGCGACGTCGACCACCGGCGGTCAGCTCGCGGCGAGCGTGCCGTCGCACGGCGTCGCGGTGTTCACGGTGTCCGGCGGCGCGCCGTTGGAGAGCTCGACGTCACGGCTGCGCGGCGTCGGCTCGGGCCGCTGCCTGGATGTCGACAACGCCTCGACGGCGCCGGGCGCGGCTGTGCTGATCTGGGACTGCCACACCGCCGCGAACCAGTCGTGGACGACGTGGCAGGGCGGCGAGATCCGCGTCTTCGGTGACAAGTGCCTGGACGCGTACGGCCAGGGCACCTCCAACGGCACGCCCGTGATCACCTGGGCCTGCAACGGCCAGAACAACCAGAAGTGGACCCTCGCCCCCGACGGATCGATCCGCAACGTCCACTCCGGACTGTGCCTTGACGTCAACCAGGCGGGCACGGCGAACGGGTCGACGGCGATCCTGTGGACCTGCAACGGCCAGTCCAACCAGAGATGGGCCCGCGTCTGACGAGCCACCCGACCGCCGCTCGGGCGGCGGGCCCGGCCCTCACCGACTGGCCCACAGCAGGCCCCGCTCGGTGAGGGCCCGGACCTCGGGCACGTCGAAGTCGTCAGGCTTGTGTCCGATGGTGGAGACGAAGACCCGGCCGCGTCCCCATGTCCTGGTCCACACGGCGGGCATGGCGACGGCCCGCGGGCGCGTCTCGTCCGCCTCGAAGGTGACCGTGGCCAGCACGTCGTTCAACGGGTCCGTGGCGACCCAGTACTTCTCGGTGTGGACCTCGAAGTCGCCCAGGCCCGCGAGCACGGGGTGATCGGCGTACGCGGGCTCAAGGCTCACCCGGTGCCGCGCGAACCCGGGTGGGTGTCCGAGGAACTGGCCGCCGGTCAGGAGCTGGTAGTCGTGGTCGCCGCGGAAGGCGTCGACGATGCCGCCGTGCCAGCCCGCGAGTCCGGTCCCCGCGCGCACGGCCGCGCTCAGCCCCGCGGTCTCCGCGGGGGTGATGTCGCCCATGGACCAGGACTGGACGATCAGGTCCGTCTCCGCGAGGAGCTTCTCGTCCTCGTAGACCTCCAGGCTCTCCTCGACCAGGACCCGGAAGCCGCGCCGGGCGAGAAAGGGGACGAAGAGGTTGGTGAGGGCGACGGGGCTGTGGCCGTCCCAGCCGCCGCGCACCACGAGCGCCTGCCGGGTCGCGGGGGGTGCGGGATCCGCACGCCGGGTGGCCGTCATCCCTCGAACGTTCCGCGTCGGCACCGCGGTTCAGCGAGCACGTGCACACCCGGCCTTTCGAAAGTTTCGGGGAATGCTTCGATCGTTCACCTCGCGCGGGACTCTAGAAGCGGGCCGAGGCAGCGTCAAGAGCTGTGTCAACTGCGGAAAGAACTCCTCGGAAACATTCGGGAGTCGCCGGGGGCTAGACTCGCCGCCGTGACTTCCGCCGACAGGGCTCCCGGCGCGACCGAGGAGCCCCTGACCATCGCGCAGATCGCCGCCCGGGCGGGCGTCTCGATCGCGACGGTCTCCAAGGTGGTCAACGGCCGCGTGGGGGTCAGCGCCGACACCCGGGCCCATGTCGAGGACGTCATCCGCCGACACGGCTACCGGCGGCAGAAGAAGTCGGCCGGTCCCGCGGCCCTGCTCGACCTGGTCTTCCACGAGGTCGCGGGTCCGTACCCGATCGAGATCTTCAACGGCGTCGACCGGGTGGCGCGTGAGCACCACCTGTCGGTCGTCGTCTCGCAGCTCGATGGCCGCCACACGCCGGGGCCCGGCTGGGCGGAAGGCGTTCTGGCGCGCCGCCCGACCGGCGTCATCGCCGTGTTCTCGGGACCCACCGAGGCACAGCGCGCCCAACTGCGCAGCCGTGGCATCCCGTTCGTGCTGGTCGATCCCACGGGTGACCCGGACCACGCCCACCCTTCGGTCGGCGCGAACAACTGGAACGGCGGGCTGTCCGCGACGCGGCACCTGCTGGGGCTCGGGCACCGGCGGATCGCCGTCATCACCGGACCGGATCACGTCATCTCCAGCCGTGCCCGGGTGGACGGCTACCGGACCGCCCTGGAGATGACGGGAATCCCCGTGGCCGACGAGCTGATCAGGACCGGCGACTTCCAGATCGAGGACGGCCTGCTCCACACGCGGGAGCTGCTGCGCCTGCCCGATCCGCCGACGGCGGTCTTCGCCTGCAACGACGGGCAGGCGCTCGGGGTGTACCGGGCGGCGGCGGAGGCGGGGCTGCGCGTCCCGGAGGACCTCAGCGTCGTCGGTTTCGACGACCTCTTCCCCTCGGACTGGCTCACGCCACCGCTGACGACGGTCCGCCAGCCGCTCGCCGCCATGGCCGCGGCGGCGGCGACCATGGCCATCACCCTCGCCAGGGGAGAGCCGCTGACCCACACCCGGGTCGAGCTCGCCACCGAGCTCGTCGACCGGGGCAGCACCGCACCGCCGCGCCCCTAGGCAACGCGCCCGCCGCTCCGCCCCGTTCGCTCAGGGTGTCGCCAGCTCGAACCGCGCGACGCGCACGGAGCCGCCGAGCGCGCGGGTGGCGTAGGAGAAGACGCCGAACCGGTAGCCCATGAAGAACTGCCACTCGTTCTTCAGCGTGAAGGCGGGGCCGAGCCCGGTGAAGGCGGTGCCGTCGGTGCTGTAGGAGAAGCGCGCCTGGCGGCCCGGGCCCGGGCGGATGTCGGCGTTGACCCGCAGCCATATCCGGCTGCCCGCGACCGATGTACCGGCCACCTCGGTCCCGGTGTTGCTGGTGTTCCAGTTGCTGTCCATGGTGATGCCGTCGACCCTCACCAGGCGCGTGCTCCCGCCGTCGCGTCGGAGGCCGATCCACGCCGAGGAGTCCCGCAGCATCGCCAGCCCCGCCCGGTCCCCATCGGCCATCCCGCCGTGCTCGAGCTCGATCGTCGCGGTGGAGGTGGGCCCCTGGATCCGGCGGGTCAGGGTGTTGCGGGCGGAGTACAGGTCGTTGGTCACCGTCGCGGTGCGCAGGGTGAGCCCGTTGTTCACCGAGAACCTGCCGGTGTCAGGGTTGTGGTTCCACTCCCAGTGCGGCTTGAGCGCCGTGCCCTGGAAGGTGTCGACGCCGGTCAGGGGCGCGACCGGGCGCGGTGGCAGCGGGGACGGGTACGACTGGCCCCAGGCGCCGTTGACCAGCTGGAGCTGTGGCCAGCCGTCCCCGGTCCAGGTGATGGGGGCCAGGGCGGGCACGCGCCCGCCGGGGTAGGCGTCGACGAAGGAGAGATAGTGCCAGTCGCCGTCCGGGGTGTCCACGAGGCCGCCCTGGTGCGGGACTCCGCCTCCGGGGATCGGGCCGGGGAGATTCAGCAGGAGTTGCCGCATCTCGTAGGGGCCGAACGGTCCAGAGGTCGACTTGAGGATGTACTGGCCGTTGGCCGGGCGGGTCAGAAAGATGTAGTAGTTCCCGTTGATCTTGTAGAAGCGGGCGCCCTCGAGCGTGCCGACGCTGGACGGCGTGGAGAACACCTGTTGCGCGCGGACCTGGGTGCGCGCGTCGGGGGAGAGCTGCGCGACGCTGATCTGCGTGTTGCCGTAGGCGACATACGGGGTGTCGTCGTCGTCGAACAGCAGCCCCGCGTCGTAGTACACGTTGTTGAGCGTGGCGTGCCTGGTCCATGGCCCCTCGACGGACCTGGCGGTGTAGAGGTACGTCCGGGCGAAGTCGATCTGGCCCACCCAGTAGAACGTGCCGTTGCTTCGCCGGTGGCCGAGGGACGAGGCCCAGATCCCGCGGACGTAGCCGCGCCCGCCGTTGAGGTCGTACTTGGCGCCGAAGTCGAGCACGGGCACCGAGTGCCCGGCGAACTCCCAGTTCACCAGGTCGTGGGAGCGCAGGATCGGCGCGCCCGGCGAGTAGTGCATGGTCGACGCCGAGTAGTAGAAGGTGTCGCCGACCCTGATGACGTCGATGTCGGCGAAGTCCTGCCAGATCACGGGGTTGGTGTAGGTCGTCTGAGCGGCCGTCGGTGCCACGGCGCGGGCGGCGGCACCGGCGCGGGCGGGCGAGGCGTGCACGGGGGATGTCGCACCCGCGAGGGCCAGGCCCGCGGCGGTGGTGAGCAGCCCTCTGCGGCTGTGTGGACGGTGGAGCCAGGACATGGCGCGTTCTCCTTTGGGTGGGGGAAGGAGAGGGGACGGCGAACCGCGCGGCTCGACGAGGCAGGCCGACCCGACCGCGCTCGTTCGGAATATCGTTCAACGTCCCATTTCCCGAACGGAGAATAAGTTCGGGTCCACACCCTGTCAATGAGACCGGCGCGCATTCCCTGGCATCGGCCGCCCGATGCGCCGGGAATACGTCCCGGAAAATCGGCGAAACAGAACAGCGGAAGGGCGGGGAACGCCCTCGACCGAGTCGAACGCCCGTCGAAGGGCGCCCACTTGGACGTCCACCACCCCGAAAGTACACGCAATCCACCCCCTTGCGACGACCTGGGATCGCGGAAATCCCTCACCCGGGCCCCGACCGGAAATCCGGCTGGAAATCACGGACGCGGGGCATTGACACGCCCTATGACTCGCCCCGCATTCCGTTCGACTTATTGAAAATGGTTCGACATGTCGAACTCGCCGCCCGCCCGCTCAGCGACCCTTCAGCCGCGCGGCTTCGGCAACGGCACCCGCACCGGCGGGGCCGTCGTGTCCCCCACGACGAGCCGCGTGGCGAGCTCGACGCCGACGGCCTCCGGCTGATCACCGGCGACCAGGGCCAGTAAGAGCCGGACGGCGGTGGCGGCCATCTCCGTCACCGGCTGCCGGACGGTGGTGAGGCGCACCCCCGGCCAGTCCGCCCCCGGCAGTCCGTCGAAGCCGACGACGCTCACATCGTCCGGGACCCGCAGCCCCAGGGCGGCCAGCTGGGCGCAAGCCCCTCGGGCCATCCGGTCGTTGCAGGCGAAGAGCGCGGTGGGTGGGGTCGGCCGCCCCATCAGCTCGGCAGTGAGCCGCCCGGCCCTGGCCTCGTCGAAGTCTCCGAAGGCGACCGACGCGTCCGGTAACCCCGCCTCGCGCAGGGCCGATTGGAACCCCTCGACACGCTCTCTCCCGGGGAGCGACGCGGGCCGGCCGCCGATCACAGCGAATCGGCGATGTCCCAGGTCGAGCAGATGAGCCGCGGCACACGCACCACCCCGCCGGTTCTCGGCGCTCACCGACAGGGCGCGCGCCGGGGGCCTCAGCCCGGGGTCGATCAGGACGAAGGGGAGGCCGTCGTTCCTCTCGAGCCGGACGTGCACGGCGGGGGCCGACACGTTGAGGCAGAACAGCACTCCGTCGGAACGACCGCTGCGGTAGCGGCGCAGCCAGGCCGGATCCCCGGTCTCCTGGCATACCGCGCCGGGGCTCGAGACGAGCAGGCCGATGCCCGCCTGCCCCGCCGCCTGTTCCACCGCGCGCAGCACCGCGCCGGACCACGGGGTCTCCAGCCGGTCGGCCACCAACTCGACCAGCGTGGGCCGCGCTCCCCGTCTGCGCCGCCGCACATAGCCGAGCCGGTCGAGGGCCTTGAGCACGCGGACCCGGGTCTCGGGAGCGACCCCGTCCCTGTCGTTGATGACCTTCGACGCGGTCGGCACCGACACCCCCGCGGCCCTCGCTATGGCGGCCAGCGTCGGACCCGGCTCACCGCGCGTGGTCATGTCTCGCCCTTGGCCCCGGCCCCCTGCCGGGACCCCGGGACCGGGTGCCGCCGGTCCCGGGGGGTCGGGCGGGGGTGGGTGGTGAGGCCGGGCAGCATCAGGGCCAGCCAGCGGGCCCTGGCGGCGGCGGGCTGGTCGGCGGGGACGGTGGCGAAGAGCAGGTAGATGTCGCCGACGGTGACGTCCGGGTGGATGTCCCCGTCGGCCTGTCCGGCGAGGAGGAGCGTGGCCACGGCTCTGCTGGCGCGATCCTCCGCGACCTTGTCGCCCGGGTCGGCCCCGAGCGCGTGGGCGGCGGCCTTGACGGCGCGGTCCCTGGCGGACGCCTCGATGACGCGGCCGAGGAAGGCCGTGATCTCGTCCAGCGCGCGCGAGCCCGCCGTGACGCGCTCGCAGGCGGCCTCGGCGTCGTCGGCGACGCGTTCGACGTATTCGGCGACGACGGCCGCGACCAGGTCGGCCTTGGCGGGGAAGTGCCGGTAGAGCGTCCCCACGGCCAACCCCGCCGCGCCGGCTATCTCGTCCATCCCGATGTCGGGTCCGTGCAGCACCATCTGCTCGCGCGCGGCGGTGAGGACCCTCGCACGAGTGCGGCGGGCCGCGTCGGCGCGCGAGGTCCGGGGCTGGGACATGGGCTCTCCACTGGCCGAAGGGTTCCGACTTGCCTTTCGATGAACCATGGTTCACTCTATTTGATGAACGATGGTTCATCCTACTTCTTGAGGACTCCCCCATGACTGGCAAGATCGCTCTCGTCACCGGCGCATCCTCGGGCATCGGCGAGGCCACCGCCCTGAAGCTGTCCGACCTCGGCTACACCGTCTACGGCGCCGCCCGCCGTGCCGAACGCCTCGAGCCGCTGGCCGCCCGCGGTATCCGGCCGCTGGCCATGGACGTCACCGACGACGACTCCATGCGCGCCGGAGTCGAGCACATCACCGCCGAGGCGGGCGGCGTCGACGTCCTGGTCAACAACGCGGGCTACGGCTCGTACGGCGCCATCGAGGACGTGCCCCTCGACGAGGCCCGCCGCCAGTTCGAGGTCAACGTCTTCGGAGCCATGCGCCTGGCCCAGCTCGTCCTGCCGCACATGCGCGCCCGGCGCGACGGCACCATCGTCAACATCACCTCCATGGGTGGCAAGGTCCACACCCCGCTCGGCGGTTGGTACCACGGGACCAAGTTCGCGCTCGAGGCCCTCAGCGACTGCCTGCGGATGGAGACCAAGCCGTTCGGTGTCGACGTGGTCGTCATCGAGCCGGGCGGCATCCGCACCGAATGGGGCGCCATCGCGGCCGACCACCTGAGGAAGACCTCCGGCGCCAGCCCCTATGCCGAACAGGCCGACGCCGTGGCGAACTCGCTCGGCTCCGAGAGCACCGCCAAGCGCAGCTCCGCACCCCAGGTCATCGCGGACACGATCGCCAAGGCCGTCACCGCCCGGCGCCCCAAGACCCGGTACGCCACCGGCTTCGGCGCCCGGCCCCTGATCACCCTGCGCCGCTTCGTGTCCGACCGCACCTTCGACGCCGTCATCAGGCGCGCCACCGGCGTCCCCAGCTGACAAGCCGCCGTGGGGAGGCGGGTGTCCTGTGCCAGGGGCCGGTCGCCTCCCGCACCGTCCTCGGCTACGCCGACGCCCCCTCCCCCTCGGCGACGCCAACCGTCGTGGTCGCGGACGCGGACCAGTCACGCCCCTGGATCTCGCCCGTCAGGACCGCCGAGCCCGTCGCCGCGTCCCCGCCGGGGGTGACCTCGAACGCGACGGTTCGCGCCGAGTCGGGCCGCACGGTCCGCAGGTCGATCCGCGCGGGCGTCACGGTCCAGCCCTCGGGGACCGCGAGGGACACCGTCGAGCGCTCGAGCGGTCTGTCGATCGCCTGGACCGTGACCGCGATCCGCGTGGGGCGGCCCACCGGAATCTCCGCGGGCGCGTCGAGCAGGACCTTCTGAAGGGCGCGCACCCGGTAGGTGTGTCCGGCCCTGGCGGCGAACTCGATGGCGTCGGGCTCGGTCCGCTCCGTGTGGACGCGGCCGTCACGGTCGTTGTCGAGGATCCTCCAGCGCCCGGCGAGCATTCGGCCGCGCACCTTGACGGTGCCGTTCCTGTCGGGCGTGATGCGGAACTCGTCGGGCTGTCCGTCGCTCCACACCGCGCCCACGGTGTGGCCGCCGCGCGCGCGGAGGCCGTCGACGCGCCCGTTCGGCCAGGCCGGGGGCAGCGCGGGCAGCAGGTGCAGCTCGCCGCCGTGGCTCTGCACCAGCATCTCGACGATGCCGGATGTGGCACCGAAGTTGCCGTCGATCTGGAACGGGGGGTGCAGGTCGAACATGTTCGGGGCGAGCCGGGCCGGGGTCACGAGGTCACCGATCAGGTCGTGGGCCCGTGCGCCCTCCTCCATCCGCGCCCAGAAGTTGATCTTCCAGGCGAGGGACCAGCCGGTGCCGTCGTCGCCCCGCAGCTCCAGCGTCCGGCGCGCGGCCTCGAACAGCTCGGGGGTGCCACGCCTGGTGATCTGGTTGCTGGGGTGCAGGCCGTAGAGGTGTGAGATGTGCCGGTGGGTCCGCTCGGTCTCGACCCAGTCGTACAGCCACTCCTGGATGTTGCCGCGTGACCCGATCCGCATGGGGGCCAGCCGCTCCCTGGTCTCCAGGACCCGGGCACGGAAGTCGGCGTCCACGCCGAGCGCCTCACTCGCCCGGGCGACGCCGTCGAACAGGTCGCGCAGAATCTGCGAGTCCATGGTCGGGCCGGCGCACACACTGGCGTCCGGGTGGTGGGAGAGCTCGGGGGAGTTCGAGGGGTTGGTGACCAGCCACCCCAGCTCCGGCTCCTCGACGAGCGTGTCGAGGAAGAACTGGGCGGCGCCCTTCACCGCCGGGTACCGGGACCGCAGGAACTCGATGTCGCCGGTGAACAGGTAGTGGTCCCACACCAGGGTCGCCAGCCACGCGCCGCCGGTCTGCCACATGCCCCAGAACGCGCCGTCGACGACCGAGGTGCCGCGCCACGCGTCGGTGTTGTGGTGGGTGACCCAGCCGCCCGCGCCGTACTGCGCCTCGGCGGTGCGGGCACCGGTGACGGCGAGGTCGTCGATCATGTCGAACACCGGCCCGTAGCACTCGGACAGATTCGCCGTGTCCGCCGGCCAGTAGTTCATCGGCAGGTTCGCGTTGATGGTGTACTTCGAGTCCCAGGGCGGGCTCATCAGGTCGTTCCAGATGCCCTGGAGATTCGCCGGCTGGGTGCCGGGGCGCGACGACGCGATGAGCAGGTACCGGCCGAACTGGAAGAGCAGCGCGGAGAACTGCGGGTCGTCGACGTTCGCGTGCTGCGCGATCCGGACGTCGGTCGGCTGGTCGGCCGCCGAGGTACGGCCGAGGTCGATCGTGGTCCGGTCGAACAGCGCGCGGTGGTCGGCCACATGGCGGTCACGCAGGTCGTCCCATGACCGTTCCTGGGCGGCGGTCAGGTGCCGCAGGGCGATGCCCTCGTGATCGCCGCCGACGTCCTGGTAGTCGACATAGCTGGACCCGATGGAGATCAGCACCGTGACGCTGTCGGCGCCTGAGACGCTCAGCGTGCCGCCGGTGCTGGTGACGCTGCCGCCCTCGGCGACGGCGCGGGCCAGCGCGCGGAACCTGACCGATCCGGCGACGCCCTCCTGGTCGCCCGAGACGCCGTCGAGCGCGACCGTCGTGCCGTCGGGGCTGGCCGTCGTCGTGCGCTGAGGGCTGTCGAACGCCGCGGAGAAGCCGATCGCGCCCGCCCGGTCGGCGGTCAGGCGCATGGCGATCACCTGGTCCGGCGCGCTCGCGATCACCTCCCGCCGGTACCGCACCCCGTCCGCCACATAGGTCACGGTCGTGACGGCCGTGGTCAGGTCCAAGCTGCGGTGGTACTCCGACACGTTCCCCGTGCCGGGGAAGTCGAGCCCGAGGTTCCCGACCGGCTGGTACGCCAGCTCGCCTGGCGGATCCCCGAGCATCGTCCGGTTGATCAGGCTCTGGGCCTGCGTCCACTGCTCCTCGAAGACCAGCCGCCGTATCTCCGGCAGCGCCTCGGCGCCCGCGGTGTTGGCCGGGTCGTAAGGCCCGCCGGCCCAGACCGTGTCCTCGTTGAGCTGGAGGCGCTCGGCCTCCACGTTGCCGAACACCATGGCGCCGAGGCGGCCGTTGCCGATGGGGAGCGCACGGAGCCAGTCCGTGCCGGCGGCCTCGTCGTACCAGAGCGCCAAGTCGTCGGCGGCGCGCACTTCGGCGGGCGCCTGCGAAGAGGCGCGGGCGGCCGCCGTCCACGGCAACGGCAGCAGCGCGCCCCCGCCGCCGATCGCTCCGAACTTGATGATGTTCCTTCGTGACAGGTCTGGCATCTCAGTCCTCCAAGCGGACGAGCACCCTCGCGGGCTGCTGCCTCCGCGACGCGGCTCCGCGCGGGGCGGCGGCGAATCTACAAACATTCGATGTATCGCGTCAATAACTGCGACCGAAGGCCGCAAAGACGGCCAGATCACGGCACCCGACCCACCAAAGATCGAATGTTTGGCGCGACGACTTGATGGAGGCTCCGGCGCGTTCACCCACCCCGCAGCCCGGCGGGTCGCCCCGCCCTCCCCCTCGATACATCTGATGTATCTCGGGGACGATCCTCCCGTCCGCCGTTGATTTGTGGGCCCATCCCCCCATACACTCGCCGAGGTCATCTGACCTTTCGAGGCTTCCAGGCAGGCGAGGACCCCATGCCGCAGATCACCGCCGTCACCGTCGAGGACGTCAGGTTCCCCACGTCGCTCACCGCCGACGGGTCCGACGCGATGAACAAGGACGGCGACTACTCGGCGGCCTACGTCGTGCTGCACACCGACGGCGTCGACGCCGCGGGGGCCCCGCTCGCCGGTCATGGCCTCACGTTCACGATCGGCCGGGGCAACGATCTCGTCACCGCGGCGGCCCGGCAGCAGGCCGCCCGCCTGGTCGGCAGGGACGTGGACGAGATGGCCGCGGACATGGGCGCGGTGTACCGCTTCCTCGGCTCCGATTCCCAACTGCGGTGGCTGGGCCCCGAGAAGGGCGTGGTCCACCTGTCGCTCGCGGCCGTGATGAACGCCGCGTGGGACCTCGCCGCACGCGCCGCGGACCTGCCGTTGTGGCGGCTGCTCGCCGACATGTCCCCCGAGCAGCTCGTGGACGTCGCCGACCTGCGCTACCTCTCGGACGCCCTGACGCGCGATGAGGCGTTGGACATCCTCAGGGCCAAGGAGGGGACCAAGGCCGACCGCGTCGCCGAGCTCACCCGCACCGGCTACCCCGCCTACACGACGTCCGCGGGCTGGCTCGGCTACGACGACGCCAAGCTGCGTCGGCTGTGCCAGGAGGCGGTGGACGCCGGGTACGGCTATGTGAAGCTCAAGGTGGGCGCCGACCTCGGCGACGACATCCGCCGCTGCGCCATCGCCCGCGAGGTCATCGGCCGGGACCGCAAGCTGATGATCGACGCCAACCAGGTGTGGGACGTCGGCCAGGCCATCGAGTGGGTCGGGGAGCTGGCCCGATTCGAGCCGCTGTGGATCGAGGAGCCCACCAGCCCCGACGACATCCTGGGACACGCCGAGGTCCGCCGCGCCGTCGCCCCCATCGGCGTCGCCACCGGCGAACACTGCCACAACCGGGTGATGTTCAAGCAGCTGTTCCAGGCCGGTGCCATCGACTTCTGCCAGCTGGACACCGGTCGGCTGGCGAGCGTCAACGAGATCGTCGCCGTGCTGCTCCTCGCGGCGAAGTTCGGTGTCCCGGTCTGCCCGCACGCCGGAGGCGTGGGGCTGTGCGAGATGGTCCAGCACGTGTCCGTGCTCGACTACGTCGCCGTCTCCGGGGATCTCACCGACCGCGTCACCGAGTACGTCGACCACCTGCACGAGCACTTCACCGACCCCTGTGTGGTCCGCGACACCGGCACGGGGAGCGCCTACGCGCTGCCCGATTCGCCCGGCTACTCCACCCGGATGCGCCCCGAGTCCGTGGCCCGGTACCGGTTCCCCGACGGCGAGTTCTGGGCGAACGCGGGGGACGCGGCCGCCGTTCCTCCGCCCGGACCACGCCAGGCGACGGGCGGATCGATCGTCCCGGCCGACCGCTAGGCACATAATCAGTCATGTCTCGCACCGACGAAGTCGTAGACGGCATCAAGCGGATGATCCTCGACGGGGTCTTCCGTCCCGGCGATCGCCTGCCGGTGGAGAAGGAGCTCGCCGAGTCGCTCGGCGTCTCGCGCGGCTCCCTGCGCGAGGGGGTGTCGGCCCTGTCGATCCTCGGCATCGTCAACACCCGGCAGGGCGACGGAACGTATGTCACCAATCTCGACACCACACGGCTGCTGGCCCCCATGGGATTCGTGGTCGATCTCCAGGGCCAGGGCGACGCACGGCACATCCACACCGTGCGGCGCCTGCTCGAGTGCGAGGCGGCGCGGCAGGCCGCGGTCACCATCACCGAGGAAGCCCTCGGCCAGGCCAGGGAGTTGCTCGACGAGGCCGCCCGCGTCGTCCGAGGCGCGCGGCAGGATCACGAGCGGCTCATCGAGATCGACATCGCCTTCCACCGCGTCATCGCCACCCACACCGGCAACCCCGTTCTCGTCGGCCTGATCGAGGCGTTCGCGGGACGTACCGTCCGCGGTCGGCTGTGGCGGAGCCTGCACGAGACGGGCGCCGACCAACGCACCCACGACGAGCACGAGGCGATCTGGCGCGCGCTCGCGGCCCGCGACCCCGAGCGGGCCGGGATCCGCATGGCCAGCCATCTGATCGGCGTCGAGGAGTCCCTGTACGCGGCGCCTGAGGACGGCGAGCGGATCTCAGGGCCCGGGGCCGACTGATCGCAGCCCCCCGGTCGCACGGGGACGGTCGGCCGCCGTCATCGGCCCATCCATCCGCCGTCGACGGGGAGAACGGCGCCGTGGACGTAGTCCGACGCCGGTGACGCCAGGAACACCGTGGCTCCCGCGAGATCATCGGCCCGCCCCCAGCGTCCCGCGGGGATCCGGCCGAGGATGGCCTCGTTGCGGTCGGGGTCCTCCCGCAGGGCCCTGGTGTTGTCCGTGGCGATGTAGCCGGGCGCGATGGCGTTGACGTTCACGCCGTGCGGTGCCCACTCGTTGGCCAGCGCCCTGGTGAGCCCGGCCAGGCCCGACTTGGACGCGGTGTACCCCGGGACGTTGACGCCGCCCTGGAAGCTCAGCAGCGACGCCGTGAAGATGATCTTTCCGCGTCCCCGGGCGATCATCGCGCGGCCGACCTCCCGGCTCAGCACGAACTGGCTGCTGAGGTTCACCTCGATGACCCGGTCCCACAGCTCGTCGGGGTGCTCGGCCGCCGGGGTGCGGGCGATGGTCCCGCCGTTGTTCACCAGGATGTCGATCGGGCCGAGCGCGTGGAGCTCGCCCGCCAGCCGACGCACGGCCGCCCGGTCGGCGAAGTCGGCCCGGAGGCCGGTGAATCGGCGGCCGAACGCGCGCACCCGGCGCTCGACCTCGCTGCCGGTCGGTTCGAGACCGGCGGAGACCCCGATGATGTCGGCCCCGGCGTGGGCGAGCGCCCCTGCCATGGCCAGGCCGATACCCCGGCGCGCGCCGGTCACCACGGCGGTGCGTCCCGACAGGTCGAACGACATGGTCATGGGGCGCTCTCCCGCCAGTCGACGAGGACTTTCATCACGCCGCCACCGGACTCCAGAGCCTCGAAGGCGGCGTGCACGCCGTCCACGGGCTCGACCCGTGAGATCAGCCGCTCCACCGGGATCTCTCCCGCGGCGACCAGCCGGATGGCCTCGGCCACGTCGTCCCGCCGATACAGGCGGGCGCCGAACAGCTCGAGTTCGCGCCAGAAGAAGCGGTGCAGGTCGAGGGCGCGCGGCCTGGGGTGGATCGCCACCATGACGAGTCGGCCGCGCGTGGTCAGGACGCCGACCGCGGTGGAGACGCCGTCGGCGGACCCCGAGACCTCGAAGGCGATGTCGGCGCCCGCGCCGTCGGTGCGGTCGTCCACCAGCGCGACGATGTCGGTCGCGCGCGGGTCGGCCGTCCCGATGCCCATCCCTTCGGCGACCGAGCGCCGGAACGGGTCGGGCTCGACCAGCAGCACCCGCGCCCCGCGGCCCCGCGCGACGGCGGCGATGAGCACGCCCACCGGTCCCCCGCCGACCACGACGACATGGTCATCGGCGCCCACGTCCGCGCGCCCGACGTCGTGCACGGCGACCGCGACCGGTTCGACGAGTGCCGCGCGGTCGAGCGGCAGCCCCTCGGGCAGCGGGAGCACCAGGTCGGCGGGAACGGTCCAGGAGGCCTGCATGGCTCCGGGCGAGTCGATGCCGAGGAAGTCCATGGCGTGGCAGACATGGGAGTTCCCGCGCCGACAGGCGGCGCACCGGCCGCACGCGCGGGTGGGCATCACGGTGACGGGCCGCCCCGGGGACAGGCCGGTGACGGCCTCGCCGACGGCCGCGATCCGCCCGGACATCTCATGTCCGAGCACGGCGGACGCGCCGACCCTGGCGTCCATGTCGCCGTGGTAGATGTGCAGGTCGGTGCCGCAGATGCCGGTATAGGCCACGGCGATGCGCACCTGGCCGGGGCCGGGTGGCTCCACGGGCCGGTCATGGATCTCCAGGCGCCGGGCACCGCGGTAGACGACTGCCGTCATCGGTCCTCCTCATCGGCTGTCATGGCACCGGTCATCGCCGCGACCAGGTCGTCCGTCGTGACGTCGGCCGCCCGGAACCTGGCGGCCCGCCGACCGAGCCGCAGGACCTCGACGCGGTCGGCGATCTCCAGGACCTGCGGCATGTTGTGGCTGACCAACACCACCGACATGCCGACGTCCCTGGCCCTGCGGACGACGTCGAGGACGCGTTCGGTCTGCACGACGCCGAGCGCCGCGGTGGGCTCGTCGAGGATGACCACGTTGGTCGCCCAGATGATCGCCCGGGCCACGGCGACGCTCTGCCGCTGGCCCCCGGAGAGCATGGCGATCGGCGTGGTGACGCGGGGGATCCGCACGCCGAGCTGATCGAGGGCCTCCGTGGCGCCGCGGCGCATGGCCCGCTTGTCGAGCAGGCCGAGGCGTCCGAGCGCCCCGGGGCGCAGGATCTCCCTGCCGAGGTAGAGGTTGGCTGCGACGCTGAGGTCGTCGGCGACGGCCAGGTCCTGGTACACGGTCTCCACGCCCGCGCGCCTGGCGTCGACGGGGGTGGCGAAGCGCACCGGCTCACCGGCGACCCTGAGCTCGCCCTCGTCGGGCGCGTGCACCCCGGACAGGGTCTTGATCAGCGTGCTCTTGCCCGCGCCGTTGTCGCCGATCAACGCCACGACCTCCGCCTCGCCGACGGTGAAGTCGGCCCCGCGGAGCGCCTCGACATGCCCGAATCGCTTGACGATGCCGCGGGCCTCGAGGACCGGTCGGCCCGCGGGGGCGCCGCGCCGTCGCCCGGCGGCCTCTGTCTCAGGGGTCGCGCTCATCACTCCACCGGGGGGTTGTCGCAGCTGGGTTCGAGGACGGCGCGCGCCTCGTCGGAGTCGATGTTCTCCCGCGTGAGGAACGTGACACCGGTGTCCGCCGACGTCAGCGGGGTGCCATCGCGCAGGTGCGCGACCATGTTCTCCACGCCGAGGTAGCCCATCCTGAAGGGGTTCTGCACCACGAGCGCCGAGATCTGCCCGTCGCGCAGCCCGGCGATCTCGTCAGGCGCGGCGTCCCAGCCGATGATGACGATCTCGCCTGACCTGCCGGCCGCCTCGACGGCCTGGGCGGCGCCGAGGACGCTCGGCTCGTTGGCGGCGAAGATCCCGGCCAGGTCGGGATTGGCGGTGAGGATGTCCTCGGTGACGCGTCGTGCCTCGTTCACGTCGCTGTGGCTCGGCTGCTGCCCGACCAGGTTGAGGTTGTCGTGCCGCGCCAGGCCCTCGGAGAACCCTTCCACGCGCTCGCTGTTGGTCTGCGATCCCGGCTGGAACTCGATCAGCGCCACGTCGTGCTCGCCCTCGCCGAGCTCCCCGGCGAGCAGGTTGGCCGCCTCGACCGCCGCGGCGTGGTTGTCGGTCGCGTACAGCGGCACGTCATCGGGCTGGGGGTCCGTGCCGGAGTCGATCATCGCCACCGGGATGCCCGCGCCGACGGCCTGGTCGGTGGCCGGGGCCAGGGCGGCCGAGTCGGTGGCGGCGTAGACGATGCCGTCGACCTGCCGGGTCACGAAGTTCTGGATGAGATTGACCTGGCCCTCGACATCCGTCTCCGCGGTGACGCCGTCCCACTCGACCGTGACGTCGCCCGCCTGCTCCGCGGCGCACTCCGCGCCCGCCCGCACCGTGTTCCAGAACTCGTGCCCGACGGCCTTGGGCACGACGGCGAGCTCCAGGGGCCCGCTCGCGCTCTCTGCCGACCCGTCGCCTTCGCCGTCCGACGCGTCGTCACCCCCGTCCCGCACCTCGACGCCTCCGCAGGCGCTCAGGAGCGCGGCGGCGACCGCGGCGGCGAGCAGGGATCCGCTCCGGGTGCGGGCGCCGAGACGGCGCCGACCGGCCGTGCTGTGTGCCATGGGTGTGTCCTTTCGGCAGGGTCGTGGTGAGGGGCTCGGGAGGCTCACCCTCGGGCTTCGAGCCGTTGACGGCGGAGTTGGTCGAAGTAGACGGCGGCCCAGATGATGACGCCGACGATCACCTGCTGGTAGTGGATGCTGATGTCGAGCAGGACGGCGCCGTTGCGCACGACCGCGATGAGGAACGCGCCGATGAGCGTGCCGATGATCCGGCCCTGGCCGCCGAAGAGGCTGGCCCCGCCGATCACCGCGGCGGCGATGACGTCGAGCTCGAGGGCGATTCCGTAGTTCGGCTGCCCGGAGTTCACCCGGGACGCCGCGATCATGCCCCCCAGGCCGACCAGCACGCCCGCCAGCACATAGACGGCGGTCAGGTGCCGACGCACCGGGACGCCCGAGCGGCGGGCGGCCTCGAGATTGGAGCCCATGGCGTACGTGTACCGGCCGAAGCGCGTCTGCGAGAGCAGGAACGCCACCCCGACCGCGACGATCGCGGTCAGCACGACGGCGAACGGCAGGCCGAGGAACTCGCCGTTGCCGAGGAGTTGGAAGGACTCGGGAAGGCTGTACACGCCCACGGAGCCGGTGACGATGAAGACGAGACCGCGCCCGACGGACATGGTGCCCAGGGTCGCGATGAACGGGGGGATCCGCGCCACCGTCACGAGCAGCCCGTTCACCAGCCCCGCGGCGGCGCCGACCGCGATGGCCACCGCGGTCGCCGCCCACACGGAGAAGCCGAGGTCACGGACGACGATGGCGCCCACCACGCCCGAGAGGGCGGCGACCGACCCGACGGACAGGTCGATGCCCTTGGTGATGATGACCATGGTCTGGGCGGTCGCGATGATGGCGATCACGGCGGTCTGCGCGCCGATGTTGAAGAGGTTGTCGGACGTCAGGAAGTGGGGACTGGCGAAGCTGAGGGCGATGAACAGGATGACGAGTGCCCCGGCGGCGGTGAGCTCCGAGAGCGCGTGGGACATCCGCTCCCGCAGCCACTCGGATGTCCGGCCCCGCGCCTCGGCGGTCTGCTCGGCGGTGCTCACGGCCGCACCGGCCCTTCCCCGGCACCGCCGCGGGACTTCGGCGGCGGATCACCCTGTTCGAGCGGAGAGCTCACGAGCAACGGCCTCCTCGACAGCTCCGGCGCGGGCACACACCCATCGCCGATAGATCAGATGTTTGCCTCGATCGGGCGCTACCCTGCCACGACGGGAGACCCATGCCAAGGGGCTCGTCAGCACTTTGCGGCAGCCGACCGAGCGAGGCGGGGCGAAATACATCAGATCATTGGCGGGTGACTGTGCCATGGTCAAAAGGCGGGGCCCCGAGGCTTCCGGGGCCCCGCCGTGGCGGAGAGGTGAGGAGGGACGGCGATCAGGCGTTGTTCAGGGCCGCGAGCACGGCGTGGTAGGCCTCCTTCTTCTGGTAGGTGGCGTCGAAGAGCAGCGGGGTGACGTCATCGCGCCAGGAGTACTTGTCCGTGAAGCCCCAGATGGTGATGCCGGTGCAGCGCGAGACCGCGAGACATGCCTCGGTGACCTGCCGGTAGGCGTCGGCCTGGGCGGCGCCCGAGCCGCCGATGTCCAGCTCGGTGATCTCGACGTCCACGCCGAGGTCGGAGAAGCGCTGGAGGTTCTGCCGATAGGTGGACAGGTCGGAGGTGGAGTCGAGGTGGCTCTGGAAGCCGACGCAGTCGATGGGCACGCCCCGGGCGAGGAAGTCCTCCACCATCCGGTAGATGGCGTCGCTCTTGGCGTTGACCGCGTCCGTGCCGTAGTCGTTGTAGCAGAGCGTGGCGTTCGGGTCGGCGGCGTCGGCGGCGCGGAACGCCTCCTCGATCCAGCCGTCGCCCAGCTGCTGCTGGAGGTTGGACTGGCGGCGGCTGCCGTCCCACTCGAACGCCTCGTTGACCACGTCCCACGAGGAGATGTCGCCCGCGTAGTGGCCCGCGACCCCGTCGATGTGGCCCAGCATGGCCTGGCGCAGCGCGTCGCCGGTCAGGCCCTGCACCCAGGAGGGCTGTTGCGCGTGCCAGACCAGGGTGTGGCCGCGGACCTCCATGCCCTGGCTCCGCGCGTGGTCGACGAGCTGGTCGCCGCGGCTGAAGTTGAACTGGCCCGGGCTTGGCTCGGTGGCGTCCCACTTCATGTCGTTCTCGGCGACGACGCTGGTGAACTCCCGGTTCAGGGTGGCGGCGTAGTCGGCCTCGCCGAGGAGGTGGGGGCCGACGGCGGTGCCGAAGTACCGGCCGCTCTCGGCCGCCGCGGCGCCGAGCGTGTCCGCCTGGGCCTGGGCGGTGCCGGTGGACATCATGGCGCCGGTCGCGGCCAGGACGCCGGTGACCAGCGCGGCGACGGCCGCGCGGACGCGGTGGCGACCGCGCCGTTCGGGCAGTCTCTCGGTCATGGGAACTCCTTCACTTCCGGTGGGGGCGGACAGGTGGAGGGCTGTCCGGCGGAAAGGGACCGACCCGCTCAGCAGGGGGAGTTGGTCTGGGTGGCCAGGCCGAGGCGCCAGGGCAGCTGGGAGTAGTCGCCTCCGGCGTCGGGGTCGAGGCCCTGGTAGAGGAGCTGGATGTCGCAGGGGTCGAGGGTCATGGTCTGGTCGGCCGAGGTGCGGATGAGCTCGCCATGGCTGATGTCCCTGGTCCAGGCGTTGCCGCCGTCGAAGGTGACATTGGTGCTGCGGGCGAACGGATTGGACTCGGTGTCGGCGAGCGGCTGCCACTGGCCGGTGAGGCCGTCGGCGGTGAACGAGCGGTACCAGCGGCGGCCGTCCGAGCCGATGGCCTCCCAGATCAGCAGATAGGTGTCGGTGCCCTCGACGCGGTAGACGGCGCCGCCCTCGAAGAGCGCGTTGCCGGTGTCCTCGAGCACGATCCGCGTGTCGCGGAAGCCGTTGGGGAACTCCCCGACGGTGGTCTCGGCGCGGTAGACATGGCCGTTGTCGTCGGCGGAGAACAGGTAGCACATGCTCGCGTCGCAGATGACGTAGAAGTCGAGCCAGTGCCCGTCGCCGATGTTCTCCTCGACGACGTCGGGCACGCTGTCCTGGAAGTTGCGCGGCGCCGACCAGCTGGTGGGGTCGTTCGGGTCGTCGGTCGTGGAGAACGACGGCAGCCCGGTCTGGTAGACGAGGTACCACTCGTCGCGGGGCTCGAAGTAGAACGCGTGGGGCGCGGCACGGTAGCCGGGGCCGACGCCCGAGGCGGCCTCCAGGTCGGTCTGCGGGGCGCCCGCGGCCTGGGACCAGTCGTCGAAGCTCGTGTGGGCGAGGCCCCAGTCACCCGAGGTGTCGACCCGGGTGAAGAAGACGTGCCAGGTGCCGTCCTCGTCCTGGAGCACGGACGGATCCTTGACGGCCACGGAGTCGATGTTCGCGGCGGGCGAGATCACCGGGCCGCCTGAGGACCACTGGAAGCTGGTCGGCAACTGCTGCTGAACGGCGGCGGCTCGGCCGCCGGGATCGGCCGAGGCCGGGGCGGCGGACAGCGCCGTCGCCAGGCCGACGAGGAGGACGACGGCCATGCGCAGCGGCCGTGAGCGGGAACGACGTCGTGAACGACGTGCTGAAGCGAGCATGAGGTCTCCGTTGCGGCTCAGCCGGAGGCCCACCCACACGGACGTCGTCTGCGCCCGTGCGTTCCGGCTCGGCGAGGAGCGTGGGGGGACCCTTACCGGAAGAAGCGGATGGTGCGCTTACGGTCACCTGCGGCGTGTCGGGGGCGCGGCGGCCACCCGCATCAGGCTGCGTTCGGAAAGTCGAACATCGATCGGCTTGCCGGACATCACAGATCCTAGGAGGCCACCCCAGGAGCCGACAGCCCTCGGACAGGGATATTTTCGGCCGACTCCACGAAAGGGAAGGCCAGCCACGGCCCACGAGCGGATACATCTGATGTATCAAGGCGACGATCCTCCCCCGCTCCCCCATGAACGCCGCCAACGCAGGGTGTTCAGCCGGAACGTGACGCGCCGAAAGCGATCGAGCGGGCACCCTTGACCGATACATCAGATGTTTCTACGCTCTGCATCGCTCGCCAGACGGCCCGGCGGCAGCGGAAGGGAGTCGACGATGACCGATCCACCGGGGCGACGACCGCCGATCCACCGTCGTACGCTGCTCGGCGGCGGCCTCGCCGCCCTGGGGGCGGCGGCCATGCCCCCGCTCGCGGTGACGGCGGCGGCGGCCGGGGCCGCGGAGGCCGCTGAGCCCGTCGCGGTGTGGCCCGATCCGCCCAACGGGCATCCGGAGTGGCGGCACAACATCGAGATCTTCGAGGTCA
Organism: Streptomyces radicis; assembly: GCF_003626575.1. Classification (GTDB taxonomy): domain Bacteria; phylum Actinomycetota; class Actinomycetes; order Streptomycetales; family Streptomycetaceae; genus Streptomyces; species Streptomyces radicis. Next base: position 22,421 of record NZ_RBDY01000021.1, read on the forward strand.
ACTCCCAGCCGCCGCACGCGACGTTCATGCCCTACCGCGACCTCGGGCAGGCACTGGCCGCCGACCGGACCGACTCGCCGTACCGGCTCGACCTCGACGGCACCTGGCGGTTCCAGCACGTCGACAGGCCGGACGACCGCGACCCCGACTTCCACGGGATCGACATCGACGACGGCTCATGGGACACCATCCCGGTGCCCTCGAGTTGGCAGCTGCACGGCTACGACTTCCCGATCTATGTCAACATCGCCTACCCGTGGTGGGGTGGCGGCGGCCACAGCGAGGCCCCCCTGCCGCCGGAAGTGCCGATGCTGTTCAACCCGGTCGGGCAGTACCGCCGGACGTTCGAGCTCCCCGCCGCATGGCGGGGCCGCCGGATCCACCTGCACTTCGAGGGGGTGAAGGCCGCCTTCTACGTCTGGATCAACGGGACGAGGGTGGGGTACCGGGAGGGCTCGTACACGCCCGCCGAGTTCGACATCACCGACCATGTCCACGCCGGGACCAACCTGATCGCCGTCGAGGTCTACCGGTTCCCCGACGGGGACTGGCTGGAGGACCAGGACATGATCCGGCTGTCCGGGATCTTCAGGCCGGTCTTCCTCTACTCGCTCCCGACCGTGCACCTGCGCGACTTCACGCTCACCACCACGTTGAAGGACGGCTACACCAACGCCGACCTGGCGGTCACCGCCCGCGTCCGCGACAGCGGCTCCCGGCGCTCGGGCACCTACACCGTGGAGACCCAGCTCTACGACGCCGACCGGCGCCCCGTCTGGCCCCGACCGCTGCGCGTCACCGCCGACATCGGCTCCGTGCCTCCGGGCGATGACGTCACCGCCGGGGACGCCAAGGAGGTGCGAAGGCCCGAGCTGTGGTCGGCCGAGCACCCGAACCTGTACACCGCGGTGCTTCAGCTGCGCGACCCCTCGGGCACGGTCGTCCAGACCGTGTCGGCACGCGTCGGCTTCCGCGAGTTCGCGCTCGAGGACGGCCTGATCCGGATCAACGGCCAGCCGGTCTCGTTGCGCGGCGTCAACCGCCACGAGATCGACACCGACCGCGGGGCGGCCCTGACCCGCGAGGACATGGTCAGGGACATCAGGGCGATGAAGCGGCTCAACATCAACGCCGTCAGAACCGCGCACTACCCCAACAACCCGGTGTGGTACGAGCTCGCCGACGAGTACGGCCTCTATGTGATGGACGAGGCCAACCTGGAGACCCACGGAGTCATGCGGGACTACCCGGCCTCCCGCCCCGACTGGACCGCACCCGTCATCGACCGGGCCTCCGCCATGGTCCACCGCGACAAGAACCACCCCTCGGTCGTCATCTGGTCGCTCGGCAACGAGGCGGGCGCGGGCGACAACTTCATCGCCATGCGCGACTGGATCCGCGAGGCCGACCCGACCCGGATCATCCAGTACCAGGGCGACAACCGCCCTGAGGTCAGCGATCTCCGCGTCGAGGGGTACGAGTCCCCCGCCCAGGTCGAGGCTCGCGCGCGGGCGAGCGACCCCCGGCCCTATGTCATGCACGAGTACGCCCACTCGATGGGCAACTCGACAGGAAACCTCAAGGAGTACTGGGACATCATCCGGGCCCACCCGATCCTTCAGGGCGGGTTCATCTGGGACTTCGCCGACGAGGCCCTGCGCTGGCCGATCCCGTCGGGCAACGGGGAGACCTTCCTCTCCTACGGCGGCGACTGGGGCGACCGGCCCGACTTCGCGGGCAACTTCTGCGGCAACGGCATCGTCGACGCCGACCGTCGCCCGGCCGGCAAGGCCGTCGAGGTCAAGCAGATCTACCAGGCGATCAACGTCTCCGCCGACGCCGACGCCGACATCACCAGCGGCGTCGTCCGGATCACCAACGAGTACCTGTTCGCCAACCTCCGTGAGTTCGCCGGGAGTTGGGCCCTGGTCGCCGATGGCGTGGTGGTCGATCACGGGACGCTCACCGCGGCGCAGCTCGACATCCCGCCGCTGTCGAGCAGGACCGTCCGCCTCCCGATCCGGCGCCCGGCCCACCCCGTGCCCGGCGAGGAGCACTTCCTCCAGCTCTCGTTCACCCTCAGGTCCGCGACGCCCTGGGCCGACGCCGGATTCGAGGTGGCCAAGCAGCAGCTGCCGGTCGACTTCGGCAGCCCGCCGATCGAACCGACCCCGATCGCGGAGGTCCCGGCCCTGACCGACACGGAGACCGACGAGGAGATCACCGTCTCCGGCGACGACTTCACCGTCACCATCTCCAGGACAACGGGCGAGATCACCTCGTACGAGGCACTGGGCATGCGGCTGGTGAACTCCGGTCCCGCGCCGAACTTCTGGCGGGCCCCGAACGACAACGACCGCGGCAACGGCCACCCCACCCGCAACGCCACCTGGCGGCGCGCGGGAGCCGACAGGACCGTGACCGGCGTCGCCGTCGAGCGGCTCTCGGACCGCGCGGTGCGGGTGAGCGTCACGGGCACGCTGCCGACCACCACCGCCTCGTCGTTCAGCACGACGTTCACGGTCCACGGCAACGGCGAGATCAAGGTCGACACCACGCTGCGCCCCGGCTCGTCGAGCCTGCCCTACATACCGGAGGTGGGGTCGATCCTCCTCCTCCCCGGCGACCTGGAGGAGATGCACTACTACGGCCGCGGGCCCGAGGAGAACCACTGGGACCGGCACACCGGCTCCGACGTCGGCGTGTACACCTCGACGGTGACCGACCAGTGGACCAGCTATCTCCGCCCCCAGGAGAACGGCAACAAGACCGACGTGCGGTGGGTCGCCCTCGTCAACGGCAGCGGCCGCGGCCTGCTCGTGTACGGCGAGGGGCTGCTCGAGGTGAACGCGTCGCACTTCACGCCCGAGGACCTGTCGACCGGCGTCAGGCACGAGTACGAGCTGACGCCACGCCAGGATGTCGTGCTGCGGGTGAACCACCGGCAGATGGGCATCGGCGGAAACGACACCTGGGGGGCGCACACCCTCGACGCGTACAAGCTGTTCGCCGACAGGGACTACACCTACAGCTACCGGCTGCGCCCCCTGCCGACCGTTCGCCGGTCGATGGCGCTGTCCCGGCAGCCCGTGGGCGAGGCCGGGGAGCCGACCGACGCGGCGGGGAGATGACGCGGTGGCGGGCGGGGGAAGCCGCCGCGGGGCCCGTGTCGGCGGGCCCCGCGGGGCCGGGTCAGGGCTGGAGCGGCGCCTGGATGGTGACGAACGCGTGGGGGGGCAGCGCCAGCCGCAGCCCCGTGCCGGTCCTGGTGACGCCGTCGAAGGAACGGGGTGCCACCGTCTCGGGCGCGTCGCCGCTGTTGTGCTCCCTGAGCCCCGCGGCGGTGAGGATCCGGGCGGTGAGCGCGCCCAGCTCCCCGCCCCGCAGGTCGAGGGCGACATCGGCGGATTCGGCCGCGTCGAGGTTGGTCAGGGATATCAGCACCTGGCCGTCCTTGACGCTGGCCGAGGCGGACAGCGTCTCCAACTCCGCGTCGCCGACCGCGCGCACGGTTCCCTCGGTCCGCAGGTGGACGGGGAGCGACGTGGCGTCCTGGTGACCCTTGTTCATCTCGAAGACGTGGTAGGTCGGGGTGAGGACCAGCTTCTCGCCGTCGGTGAGGATCATCGCCTGGAGAACGTTGACGGTCTGGGCGATGTTGGCCATGAACAGCCGCTCGGCATGCCGGTGGAAGATGTCGAAGTGCGTGCTGGCGACCAGGGCGTCCCGCAGGGTGTTCTGCTGGAAGAGGAAGCCGGGGTTGGTGCCGGGCTCGACACTCCACCAGGTGCCCCACTCGTCCAGGACGAGCCCGACGCGCTTGTGGGGGTCGTAGCAGTCCATGACCGAGGAGTGGCCCGCGATGAGGCGGTCCACCCGCTGGGCGGCGAGCATGGTGCGGTAGTGGTCCTCCACCGTGAAGTCCGTGGCGCTGCCCTTGTTCTCCCAGGGGCCCCCGAGCGTGTAGTAGTGGAAGGAGATGCCCTGGAAGAAGTTCTTCGGCGTGGCCTCGCAGCCGAAGCAGCTGATCTGCCGCATCAGCGTCTCCGTCCACGCGAAGTCGCCGTCGGCGGCGCCCGCGGCGATGCGGTAGAGGGTGTTGTCGCCGTGGTCGCGGCAGTAGGTGGCGTACTGGCGGGCGAGGTCGGCGTAGTGCTCGGCGCGCATGTTCCCGCCGCAGCCCCATGCCTCGTTCCCGAGCCCCCAGAACGGCACGCGCCACGGCTCGTCGCGGCCGTTCGCCTTCCGTAGCCGCACCATCGGGCTGTCACCGTCGCGCGTGAGGTACTCCACCCACTCGCTCATCTCCTGGACGGTGCCGCTGCCGACGTTGCCGCTGATGTACGGCTCGGCGCCGAGGAGTTCGCACAGGGCCATGAACTCGTGGGTGCCGAAGTGGTTGTTCTCCTCGACGTTGCCCCAGTGCGTGTTGACCATGACCGGGCGCTCTTCCTTGGGCCCCGTGCCGTCCTTCCAGTGGTACTCGTCCGCGAAACAGCCGCCGGGCCAGCGGAGGTTGGGGATGTTCAACGCGCGCAGCGCCTCGACCACGTCCAGCCTGATGCCGCCCTCGTTCGGGATGGGCGAGTCCTCGCCGACATAGAAGCCGCCGTAGATGCAGCGCCCCAAGTGCTCGGCGAAGTGGCCGTAGAGGTGCCGGCTGATGACCGGGCCCTCGATGTCGAGGTTGATGATCGCGGAGCCGGTATGACCGGACATGTGGAGATCTCCTTGGAAAGTGATGCGGTCGACGGTGCTCATCCCTTGACGCCCCCCGCGAGCAGCCCGCTGATGATGTGGCGCTGGGTGAGGACGAAGAAGACGACCATCGGGACCAGGACGATCACGGACAGCGTCATGAACGCGGGCCAGTCGGTGGTGAACTGCCCGACGGCGCTGTAGACCTCGAGCACGATGGTGCGCTTCTCCGGCGACGAGATGAACACGTTGGGCAGGATGAAGTCGTTCCACACCCACATCGTCTGGAAGATGCCGACGGTGATCAGGATCGGTCTGATCAGCGGCAGCACGATCCGCCAGAAGATCTGGAAGACGCCCGCGCCGTCGATCCTGGCGGCCTCGATGATCTCGAACGGCAGGGTGCGGATATAGCCCTGGATGAGGAAGAAGCAGAAGATCGAGCCGCCCGCGTACATGAAGATGAGCCCATTGAGGGTGTCGACGAGCTCGGCGTCCACGAGCGTGCGGTACAGCGGGATGAGCGTGGCCTGTCCCGGCACCACGAACGCCAGCAGCAGCAGGGCGCCGAAGATCCGGTTGAACAGCGTCGCGCGCAGGATCATGCCGTAGGCCGCGGTGGCGCCGACGAGCAGCTGGACCACGACCGCGCCGACCGTGACGTAGAGCGTGTTGCCGAAGCTCTGCGCCAGCGGTATCCGGTCGAACACCTCCAGGTAGTTGTCCAGGTAGAACGATGTCGGCGGGGCGAGCGGGGAGCTCACCATCTCTTCCTGCGTCTTGAACGTGTTGACGAGGATGTAGTACAGCGGCATCCCGACCAGGCAGGCCAGCCCGATCACGACGACGCTCAGCAGGGGACGGCGGCGCGTCACAGCACTCTCCTCTCGATCCGGCGCGAGATGAGCAACTGGCTGAACGCCAGCGCCGCGACGGCGATCGTGAAGAGCACGGCCAGTGCCGACGCGATGCCGTACTGGCCCTGCCCGACGCCGCTGACGATGATCGACTGGGTGATGGTCTGCGTCGCGAAGCCGGGGCCGCCGTTGGTCAGCGTGTAGGGCAGGTCGAACACCTTGAGCCCGTTGGTCATGAGCAGGAACTGGCTGATCACCATCGCGGGCATGAGCAGCGGCAGGGTGATGTGGAAGAACCGCTGACGGCCGCTGGCGCCGTCGATCGTGGCGACCTCGTAGTACTCGTGCGGGATCGACTGGAGATAGGCCAGGTACAGCACGGCGTGCCAGCCCGCGCCGCCCCAGACGCCCACCATGATCACCGAGAACTTGGCCAGCGTGGAGTCCGAGAGCCAGGGCACGGGGCCGAGCCCGAGTGTGGAGTCGAGCACGGAGTTGAGCACGCCGGACCCGAGCGGGGACAGGATGTATCCCCATACGAGGCCGAGTACGGCCATGCTCGGGATGGCGGGGAAGAAGAACAGCGACCTGGCGAGGTTCCGGCCGTACAGCCGCTGGTTCAGCGCCACCGCCAGCGGGATGGCGATGACGGTGGTCAGCACGGTCGTGCCCACGGCGAACAGCAGGGTGAAGGTGAGCCCGGCGGTCATCGACGGGTCGGAGAGGATCGTCCGGTAGTTCTCCAGGCCGACGAACGCGAAGTCGTCGGAGTACCCGGTGAAGTCGGTCAGGCTCCAGTAGAACGTCTGCCCGAGCGGGATGACGAACAGCACGATGAAGACCGCGGCCACCGGGACCAGGAACAGCTGGTGCGCGGCGGCCTCACGCCAGCCGCCTGACGGGCCGGTCCTGCGCCCTGCCGCTCGGGGACGGGTGGCGGTCCCCGAGCCTGACGGCGGCGGCGCCTCGGTGGCGACGGTCATGACGAGGCGAGCTTCCGGTCGAGGGCCTGGGCCACCTCGCGGGGCGTGATCTCCCCCTGCACCATGCGCTGGATCTGCGCCACGGCCTCGACGTTGAGCACGTCCTCGGCGCGCTGCCAGGCGATCTGCGGCAGATAGACGTTGCCGGCGCGCACGTCCTCGACGACGGGGTCGAGGGCCGGGTCGAGCGGCGGCTCGAAGTCGTCGGTGACCGTGATGGCGCCGAGCTGGGCCTGGTAGATCTCGATGCCCTCGGGCGAGGCGAAGAACGAGAGGAACGCCTTGGCGGCCTCGATGTTCCCCGACTCGGGGTTGATCGCGAGGCCGGGCGCCGCCGCGCCGGCCAGGAACGGCTCGCCGCCGTCCACCCCGGGGATCGGCACCATCCGGACCTCGAGGTCGGGCGCGGCCTCCCGCACCGAGTTCACGTTCCACGGGCCGGCGATCATCATCGCGACCCGGCCGTTGGCGAACTCGGCCTCCACCTGGTCGGGGCCGAGGCCGACGGTGTCCCTCGTGACCAGGTCCTCGTCGTAGAGCCGGTTGTACTGCTCGAGCAGGGGGGTCCAGGTCTCCTCGAACGTCGAGGCGCCGCTGAATATCTCGTCGTCCATCGTGTGGCCGGTCGAGGCGTCGTAGGCGCCGAGGAACGCCGAGAGCACCCCCGGCATCGCGTCGAGCGGCTCCAGGTAGGGCGTGATCCCGGCGTCCTTGAGCTCGGCGCACAGAGCGAGGAACTCGTCCCAGGTGTCCGGGGGTTCCTCGGCGCCGACCTCGGCGAGCAGGTCCTCGTTGTACAGGATGCCCGCGCCCCATGAGGACAGCGAAAGACCGTAGACCGCGCCGTCGGCGCCGTAGGTCTGCTGGTTGAACTCCGGCACGCCCGCCAGGAAGTCCTCGCCCGCCAGGTCGAGCACGTGCCCGCCCTCGATGAGGTTGGTCTTGTTCTCCGCGGCGATGAGGAAGACATCGGGAGCGGTCCCCGACAGCACGCGGGTCTGGAGGGCCTGGATGTATTCCGCGACCGGGGGCGAGTAGGTCGCCTCCACGTCGATGTCGGGGTGGGCCTCCTCGAACGCCTCGAGCACCGGCGTCATGACCTCTTCCGAGTCCCATGCCAGCAGCGTCAACGTGTCGCCGTCAGCCGCGCCGCCGCCACCGCAGGCGGAGACGGCCAGAGCGGTGGCCAGGGAGAGAGCGGCGGCCAAGTGCCTTGAGTGTCTCGTCATCGGGATCACTCCTTCGTTTGGGGTGGTGGTGGACGTTCGGGGATGATGGAGAGGTGGCGACGATGATCGAGGTGGCTCGCGAAGCCGGCGTGTCAGCGATGACCGTGTCGAACGTGATCAACGGGCGACCGGGCGTGAGCGCCGCCACCCGGCGTCGCGTGCTCGACGCCGTGGCCAAGCTCGGCTACCAGGTCAACCTGGCGGCGAGGCACCTGCGCGCGGGCCGCACCGGCACCGTGGGGCTGATCGTCCCCGACCTCGACGGCGTCTACTACGCGCAGCTCGCCGACCGGCTCTCCAGGAGAATGGAAGGGCGCGGCCACCATCTGGCCCTCGTGCACACCGCCGGCCGCAGGGAGCGCGAGCTCGAGGCCCTCTCCCTCGGGCGGCTGAGCATGTACGACGGCGTGATCATGAGCCTCATCCAGGTGGAGGCCGCCGATCTGGAGGGACCGACCTTCGACACCCCGGTGATCTTCATCGGCGAGCGCCCGGTGCCCACGACGTTCGACCACGTGATGATGGACAACGTCGGCGGCGCCCTGCTGGCCACCCGGCACCTGCTCAGCACCGGGTCGCGGCGCATCGCGGTCATCGGCGGGCACCACGACGACGAGGTGGACAACATGCCGACGCTGCGCACCCGCGGCTACCGGCAGGCGCACGCGGAGTTGGGCGCCGAGGTCGACGAGCGGCTCGCGGTGCCGCTCGAGGCGTTCACCATGGAGGAGGGCTACCGGGGCCTGATGCGCCTGCACGAGTCGGGCGTGCCGTTCGACGGCGCGTTCGCGCTCACCGACGCGGCGGCGCTCGGAGCGCTGCGCGCCCTGGCCGACCTGGGGTTGCGCGTGCCGGATGACGTGCAGGTCATCGGCTTCGACAACGGCAAGGAGACGGGGTTCCTGACGCCGCGTCTGTCGTCGGTCGAGCCGGGGAACGACATCATGGCCGACACGGTCATGGCGCTGTTGCAGGAGCGGATCCGCCCCGACGCCGCCGATGACGGCGCCGCGCCGCGCAGGCACATCATGCTGCCCGCCCGCCTTGAGCTGCGTGAATCCACGCGGTGAGTTCGCGGCCCCTCGTGCACACACCATGTCGTCGCCCTCCTCTCCCGCTGCCGCTTTATCGTTAAAGAGTGCGGGGTGGGGCAGAAGTTACACCCACGTTGCCCAGGAGAGTCAAGAGTCGCGTCCCTTGATCTTCGGGACGCGCGCCATGGGGGGCGGCGGGCGCTCGGACCCGCCGCCCCCCATTGACAGCTTCCCCCCGCCCCTTCTACTTTCTGTTCGAGGGGAGGAACGGCATTCGACCAGGCGAACAAGCGTCGACGTGACCCGGCCTCGGGGCACGCCTGATCACGGGCGGCGGAACTCCGGCTGGTCGATGACCCGGAGCCAGCCTCCGCCGGGCTGGCGCCTGACCACCTGGGCGCGGGCTCCGGCGGCGTCCCTCGGCGGCGTGGACGTCAGGGCAAGGTCGCCGCTGACGAGAGTCGGCAGCGGGGGCTCGGGCTCGAACCTCGCGCCGGAGGCGAGCACCTTCGCCCACAGCTCCTGGATGGCGGCGCGGCCGACGGTGGTCCGCCCCGGCGGGTAGGCGAGCACCGCGTCCTCTTCATACAGCGCGGCAACGCCCTCCGCGTCGCCCGCGTTGGATCGTTCGACGAACAGGCGGGTGAGGTCTTCGGGCGTCCGTGCCTTCTCGCGCTCGGTCATGTGGGTCGTGCCCCTCGTCCGGGATTCGGTGTGCTGACCCCTTCACCCTTGAGCACGCCCCACCAGAAGTCCAACAGATGCTTCTGATGGCCATGAGAAGCTGAGCTCATGGAACTTCGCCAGTTGGAATACTTCGTCGCGGTCGCCGAGGAGGCGAACTTCACGCGGGCGGCAGAGCGCGTGCACATCACGCAGTCGGGCATCAGCGCGCAGATCCGCCAGCTCGAACGCGAGGTCGGGGCCCGGCTGTTCGACCGTTCCACCCGGGTGGCGACGCTCACGGTCGCGGGCGAGGCCGCACTCGTGCACGCCAGGGCCGCCCTGGCCGCCGCGCGGGCGACGACGGAGGCCGTCGGTGAGGTGACCGGCCTCATCCGCGGCCGGTTGAAGGTCGGCATGGTCTCCGGATGCACGGTCACGGCGCTGTTCGACGCGCTGGCCGCGTTCCACCAGGCGCATCCAGGGGTCGAGCTGTCCGTGTCCGAGGGGAGCTCCGACGAGCTCGTCGCCCGGGTGCGGGAGGGGCGACTCGACCTCGCGCTGGTGGGGGTTCCGGTGGCGGCGCCCCCCGACCTGGAGTCGCTCACGATCGTCAGCGAGGGGCTGGTCGCCCTCGTCCCCCCTGACGATCCGCTCGCGGCGGTCGGCTCGGTCACGGTCGACGATCTGGCGGACCGCCCGCTCATCTGCATGCCGCACGGTACCGGCATCCGCACCGTTCTCGATCTCGCGTTCGCCGACCGCGGGCGGAAGGCGCTCGTGGCGATCCAGGCAAGCGCCCCTTCGGCGATCGTCGACCTCGCGCGCCGGGGTCTGGGGGTGGCGGTGCTCAGCGCGTCCATGGCGGGCGTGGCCCCCGCCCTGACGGCGCTCCCCCTGGCGGGCGCCGACCTTCCCGCGGTGCTCGCGCTCACATGGTCGCACGCTCAGGGCCCGGCACTGCGCGCCCTGGTGCAACGGTGCGAGCAGGCGTTCGACGTCCAGCGGGAAGCGGCGGTCGTCGCCTGACGCCCCCGACGGACCCCGCCGGTTTGCCGACCGGGTGCGGCGCCGTGAGCATGGGTGACGCGGCCTCAGGCCGGGCGCCCTTCATGAGCGGATGAGCGGGGAGTCGGGAAGAGGTGCGGTTCCATGGATTCACTCGAGCCCCTGCACGCACATCGCCCGAGCCGCCGACTGTTCCTGAGCTGCTGCGCGGGCGTCGCGGGAACGGTGCTCCCGGCGGCGTGCACATCACCGCGGGCCGATCGCGTGCACCGCGCGGCCGACGTGGACTGGCGCATCCACGACAGCGGCCCCGAGGACGCCGTCCTGGGCTACAGCGACCAGGTGAGCGTCAGGCCGGGGCAGGAGGTGACGCTGCGGGTCTCGACGACGGCCCGCGGATTCCGCGTGCTGGCCTTCCGGATGGGCTGGTACGACGGCGCCCAGGCCCGGCTGGTGTGGCGTTCGGAGCGCGTTCCCGGCCGCACCCAGCGCGAGCCCAGGACGCACACGGCCACCCGCACGGTGGAGGCCGACTGGAAGAGGACCATGAGCTTCGGCACCGACGGCTGGGAGGAGGGCGCCTACCTGCTGCGGCTCGACACCGACGACAGCCACCAGCGCTACATCCCCCTGGTGGTCAGATCGAAGGAGGCCGCGGGCCGCACCGTGCTCCTGCACGCGGCGGCCACCTGGCAGGCGTACAACCTGTGGGGCGGATACAACCTCTACGAAGGGCCGGACGGCGGCTACCGGGCGCGTTCCACGGTGGTGAGCTTCAACCGCCCCTACGACAAGAACGGCGCCGAGAAGTTCCTGGTGTACGAGCGGGCCGCGGTGGCGCTCGCCGAGAAGCTGGACATCCCGCTGGCCTACACGACCGGCATCGACGCCGACCGCGACCCCGCGGTCCTCGAGAACGCCGCGGCCGTGGTGGTCCTCGGCCACGACGAGTACTGGACACCCCGGCTGCGCCGAGCCGTGACCCGGGCCCGCGACGCGGGCACCAACGTCGCCATCCTGGGCGCCAACACGTGCTTCCGACGCATCCGCCTCGAGACCGCGGACCGCGAGCCCGAGCACCGGCCGGGCCGCAGCGTCGCCTGCTACAAGAGCTCCTACACCCACGACCCGCACTTCGCCGACCGGCCCGACGAGGTCACGACCGACTTCCGCCACGACCCCGGCGCCGACCCCGAGTCCTCGCTGACCGGCGTGCTCTACGAGGGCTACCCGACCGACGCGCCCTATGTCGTCCACCGCCCGGGCCACTGGCTCTTCGAGGGCACCGGCGTCCGCCGCGGCGACGCGTTCGACCACCTCGTCGGCGTCGAGTACGACCGGGTGACACCCCAGGCGCCCACCCCGCGCAAGCTGGAGATCATCGCCCACTCGCCCCTGCGCTGCAACGGCGAGGACAGCCACCACGACTCCGCCTACTACACCGTCGACAGCGGCGCGGGAGTCTTCGCCGCCGGGACCATGCGCTGGGTCGAGGGCCTGATGGCGGGCACCGAGGAGAACGGCCGCAACCACGGCATGGACCGGGCCACCGGCGCCTTCGTCACCCGCACCACCACCAACCTGCTGCGCGCCTTCGCCGAGGGACCGGCCGCACGCCACCGCCCCGAACCCGAGCCCAACGCCCACCGCGTCTACCCGGACTGAACGCCGCCGGGCCAACTCATCGCACAACCAAGCATGACTGTGCACGCCGATCGACGAGATCCCTCGTCTCCCCGCGCGGGGACGGGGCGATGGGCCATGGGTGAGCAGAATCCGCTACATTGCTTGAGAAAGCTTTATATCTGTTCACCGGAGGTGTCATGACCGACATGCTCGCCACGGAACGGCATGGGCTGTTGGTCAAGGAGCTGGAGGCGTCCGGTGTCCTGAAGATCACCGAGCTCGCCGCCCGGCTCGGGGTCTCCCGCGCCACGATCCGGCGGGACCTGATGGACCTGGAGGCCGCGGGGCTGGTGACCCGGGTCCGCGGTGGTGCCGTGCTGGCGGCCTCGGAGGCCGTCGAGAGGTCGGCCGGGGTGGCCGGGGTGGCGGGGGCGGCCACGGAGCCGACCGCGGGGACCGGCCCGCAGGTGCTGGGGCTGCTCGTTCCCGCGGCCACGCACTACTACCCGAGTGTGGTCGCGGGGGTGCGGGCGGTGGCCGCCACGCGCGGCGCGCGCGTCGTCATCAGCCTCACCGACTACGCCCAGACGCGCGACCTTGACGCGCTGGACGAGCTGAACGCGTCCAGCGCCACGGGGCTGTTGATCGCCTCGGCCGACGGCCACCACCCGCCGCGGGGCGCGCTCGACCGGCTGCGGGCCAGGGGGCTGCCGTTCGTCCTGCTGGAACGCCAGCCCGATGACGGCTTCGCGCCGAGCGAGTTCGTGGCGTCCGACCATCGGCAGGGCGCGTTCGCCGCCGTCCGGCACCTCGTGAACCTGGGGCACGACAAGGTGGGCCTCTTCACCAACGGCGGCCCCACCGCCCCGCTGATCCGCGAGGGATACGAGGCGGCCGTCCGCCTGCTGCCGCTCGCCCCCTCGTCCCCGGCCGTCGACAGCGGCAGCCCCGTCCTCGGCAGCACGAGGGCAGCGGCGACCTATGACCGTTTTCTCGCGGAGTGCCGGGCCACCGGCACGCGGGCCGCGCTCGTGCACTCGGACCACGACGCCATCGAGCTGATGCGGCGCATGCGCGCCCAAGGGCTCGGCGTGCCGGACGACTTGGCGCTCGTCGCCTACGAGGACGAGATCGCGTCACTGGCCGATGTGCCGCTGACCGCGGTCGCGCCGTACAAGCGTGAGCTCGGCGAGGAGGCCGCCAGGCTGCTGCTCGACCGGCTCGCCTCCCCCGCGCCAGGGGCCGTCCCGGTCCGCCAGCTCTTCCTCCAGCCGCGCCTGGTCGTCCGCGCCTCCTGCGGGGCCGCCGACCGGCTCTGAGGCGGAGCGGTCAGCGGACGAGCCGGGCGTGGATGAGTCGCTGGGCGCGCAACTCGCCGAGCACGAGGGCGGCATAGCGCGTCGCGCCGCCGACGCTCCGCCATCTGTCGTTCGTCATTTGATGCCACCTTCGGCGAGTCCGGCCCGCCACCAGCGCTGGAGCGGGATGAACAGGAGGATCAGGGGAAGGGTCGTCACCGCGGAGCCCACGACGACGAGGCGCGTGTAGTCGGGGTTCTGGCTGGTCGCCGAGTTCCAGGTGAACAGGCCCTGCCCGAGGCTGAAGAGGTCGTTGTCCGTGATCATCACCATCGGCAGGAAGAAGTTGTTCCAGATGCCGATGAACTGGATGAGAAAGATCGTCAACGCTCCGGGCAGCATCATCCGCAGGCCGACCGAGAAGAACGTGCGGACCTCCCCCGCGCCGTCGATCCTCGCGGCTTCCAGGAGCTCGTCGGGTATCGCCCCTGACGAGTAGGCGCGCGCCAGGTAGACGCCGAACGGGTTCACCATGACGGGGATGAGGACCGACCACATGGTGTCCGTGAGCTGGAGGTTGGACATCATCAGGTAGAGCGGGATGACGATGGCGGTGTGCGGGATGAGCACGCCCGCGATGACCAGCCCGTACCACTTCTCCTTGCCGCGGAAGGCGAACTTGTCGAAGGCGTAGCCCGCCGCGACGGACAGCAGGGTGGCGATGAGCGCGCCGCCTATCGCGTAGATCGCGGTGTTGAGCATCCAGCGCCCGAAGCGGCCGTCGTCCTGGGCGAACAGGTCGCGGACGTTGTCGAGGACGTGGAAGCCGGCGGAGGGCGAGAAGCCGTTGCCGCTGTAGAGCTCGGGCAGGGTCTTGGTGACGGCGAACAGCAGCCAGATCAGGGGGAGCAGGGTGTAGAGGGCGGCGATGCCGGTCAGGGATGTGACCGCCGAGCGCCGCAGCCACCACGGCACCGCGGAGCCTGACGTCGCGCGGCGGGGGGCGGAGCCGTTTCCGCCGGTGGCGTCGGGCCTTGGCACGGGGCGCTCGGTGTCGAGGAGGTCGGTCATCGCAGCGCCCTTCTGTTGGCGAATCTGGTGACGAGGAAGGAGAGGACGCCCGCCAGCAGGGCGATCAGCACGGAGACCGTGGCCGCGTAGTGGTAGTCGTTGCTGTTGAACGCCGAGGAGTAGGCGAGCATGTTGGGCGTCCAGGTGGTGCTGATGGGGCTGTCACCCGAGGTGCGCAGGATCGTCGGCTCGGTGTAGAGCTGGAGCGCGCCGATGATCGTGAACAGCGTGGCCACGAGCACGGTGGGGAGCACCTGGGGAAGCTTCACGCTGAGGGCGATGCGGAGTTCGCCCGCCCCGTCGATGCGGGCCGCGTCGATGATCGTGGGGGGCACGGCCTTGAGGGCGACGAAGATCAGCACGACGTTGAAGCCGAGGGCGCCCCAGACGGCGATGTTGACCAGTGAGAACAGGACGGCGCCGCCGTTGAGGAAGTCGATCTCCCAGCCCAGGGCTTCGAAGCCGTCGAGGACGGGGCTCAGGCCCGGGGTGTAGAGGTAGAGCCAGATGATGGCGGCGATCAGGCCTGGGACGATGTGTGGCAGGAAAAGCAGCGTCTGGAAGAAGCGCCTGCCGTAGGTCAGGGCGCTGTCGAGCAGCAGGGCGAGCGCGATGGCCAGCGCGATCAGCAGCGGGACATACACCAGCCCGTAGAGCAGGACCCGGCCGACGCCGTCGAGGAACTCCGGGTCCGTCAGCGCGCGGGTGTAGTTGTCGAGCCGGGCGAAGGTGAGTCGGGGGCCGTCCCAGCCGATCCCGCTGAACTGTTCGCGGAAGAAGCTCAGGCCGAGGGCGTAGCAGAGCGGCACGATGTAGGTGAGGAGGAAGAGCAGGAGGAAGGGGCCGAGGAGGAGCAGGACACCGTTGCGACGCTGTCTGTTTCTCGCCGTCCCTGAAGACGTGATGGATGACATGGCGTTCCCTGGGGTTCGTGCGGTGAAGGCCTGGTGGCGCGGCCGGGGGCGGCGAGCCGATCGCTCAGTCGTCGACGTCGAACCCGCGGATCCGCAGTTGGTCGACGGTGCCCCCCTGCCAGCGGTGCAGGACGGACTCCAGGCCGCCCTCCTGTCCGACGGAGGCGGACATCTCATCCGTGAGTCGGGCGAATCCCTCGGTCATGTCCGGCCCCCACTCCCAGTTCGGCGGAACGGTCTCGGCGGCGGCGAGCGCGACCGCGGGCAGGTCCATGCCCTCGACATAGGGGTTGGCCTCCGCGACCTCGGTCTGCCAGACGTCGAAGAGCTCGCCGTTGGCCGGCATGCCGGTGCTGACGGGCGCGGCGGCGGCGACCGCGTCGGGTGAGGTGGCGACCCAACGGGCGAACTCCATGGCGGCGTCCGGGTGTTCGGCGCCCTCGGGGATCGCGAGCGTCGAGCCGCCGTAGTTGCCCGCGGCGGCGTCGCCGTCCCAGGACGGCAGCGGGGCGATCCCCCAGCTGCCCGCGAGCTCGGGCACGAACCGGGAGAGATTGCCCATCATCCAGGGCGCGGCGATCATCGCGAGCGAACGGCCCTGCTGGAGGTCGGCGATGTGCTTCTCGGCGAACACCGGCTCCACGTTCACCAGCCCCTCGGTGATGACCTCGTCCCAGTACCGCGCCATCGCGATGCTCGCCTCGTCGGTGCTGTTCACCGCCCAGGCGCCGCTCGACGTGTCGAACCAGTCGGCCCCGGCCTGCCAGGCCAGACCGGCTATCAGCCGGCGTCGGTGTTGCCCAGGGTCGCGAGCACGGAGTCGGGGTCATCGGCGCGCACGCGCTCGGCGGCCTCGCGGAAGTCCTCCCAGGTCGTGGGGGGTTCGAGGCCGAGTTCCCGGAAGATGTCGGCGCGGTAGAGGAACACCTGGGGCGCCATGTCCTTGGGCACGGCGTAGACCTCATCGCCGAGCGCCACTTGGTTCCAGGCCCACTCCGGGTAGCCGCCGCTGAGGTCCTCGACGCCGTAGGAGGTGATGGGCTGGATGACCTGGTGCGTCACGAAGGCGGGCACCTGCGGGTACTCGACGTTCACCACGTCGGGGGCCTTGCCCGCGCGCACGGCGTTGTAGATCTTCGAGTACCCGCCGCCGGTGCCCGCGGGGATCTGCTCGAAGACGACCTGGACGTCGTCGTGTGTGGCGTTGAAACGGTCGGCGATCTCCTGGGATCCCGAGGTCCACGACCAGAAGGTGATGCTCGTCACCTGGCCGTCGGCTCCCGATCCGGTGATGCCACACGAGGTCAGCAGCGCGGCTGCCGCTCCGAAGGCCAGCAGCCCTCGAACGATTCGGCTTCTTCGATGAAACACGACGGCTCCTTGTCTGGCGTGCGCTACGTCACCTTGACTTAGGAGTGTGCGGCAGTCAATACAACTACACGCTTTAATTCATGATCAGTCGTCGTTCGTCAGAACGCTTCTAGGATCATCAACGAGGACACACCCTCGCGTGCGCGCCGTCGAGGCGGTGCAGGGGTGGGGACGGCGCATGGACCGCTGATGAGAGGCACGGAGGGCCGCGGGGCGGGCCGCGGGGCGGCCGGAGGGCACAAGGGCGACCTTCGTTCCAGCAATCCATGGAACCCATCGGTCGTCAGTCATGAGACGCAAACTGAGCTTACGATGCAACGTGATTGCCCAGGAGGGGTGCACGGATGAGTGAGATGTTGGTCGCGCAGCGCCACGAGCTGCTCCTCCGGGAGCTCCGCGCCACGGGAGTCGTGCGCATCGCCGACCTGGCCGCCCGTTTCGGAGTGTCAGGGGAGACGATCCGGCGGGACCTCACGGAGCTGGCCGCCGCCGGGCACGTGACCAAGGTCAGGGGCGGAGCGATCCTGGCGACGCCCACGGCCCCGACCGGCACCCCGACCGACCCCGGCGCCGCGACCGCCGCCCGGCCCCCGGCCACCGCGCACACGTTGGGGCTGCTCGTGCCCTCCGCGACCTACTACTACCCCCAGGTCGTCGAAGGCGTGCGGGCCGTCGCCGCACGGCGCGACGCCCGCGTGGTCATCGGCCTGACGGACTACGCGCAGCCCCGCGATCTCCAGCAGATCGACGAGCTGCGCGCCTCGGGGGCCACCGGGCTCCTGGTCGCCTCGACCGGCGGCCACTACCTGCCGAGCGAGACGCTCGCCCGGCTGCGGGCGGGTGACGTCCCCTTCGTGCTGCTGGAGCGGCAGCCCGCGAACCCCTACGAGGCCTGCGAGTACGTCGCGTCGGACCACCGGCAGGGCGCGTACGGGGCGGCGGCCCACCTCAAGGGTCTCGGCCATGCCCGAGTCGCCCTCTACACCAACGGCAGCCCGACGGCGCCGCTGATCCGTGAGGGGTATGGCGCGGCGGTGGACCAGCTCGGGCTCGACCCGTCGGCCCCGATCGTGGACGGCGGCCGCCCCACGCTCGGTCACCAGGAGGCGGCTCGCCAGTACGAGGCGTTCATCGACGCCTGCCTCGCCAGCGGCACGCGCGCCGCGCTGATCCACTCCGACCACGACGCCATCCAGCTGATGCAGCGGCTGCGGGCCCGTGGCCTGCGCACGCCCGACGACCTGGCGTTGATCGCCTACGACAACGAGATCGCCGCGCTCGCCGAGGTGCCGCTCACCGCCGTGGCGCCGCCGAAGTACGAGATCGGCGAGCAGGCGGCCCTGCTGATGCTCGACCGCCTCGACGCCACCGAGTCGATGGCCACGCGTCAGATCTACCTCCAGCCCCGCCTGATCGTCCGCCAGTCCTGCGGCGCCAGCGCGGCGGCCGGGGCCTGAGCCACGGCGGGAATCACCGCGTGGCGCCGCTTCGCACGACCACGCCGCGTCAGATGTGGTCGCCGACGAGGGCGAGGCACTGGACGACGGCGAGGCCGTACTGGGCGCTCGCGTTGGTGCTGAGGCTGGCCTCGTCGACGGGGTTGAGCACGGCGGGGCCCTCGACGCGTTCGGCGGTGAAGTCGTGGTCCTCGGGGTAGCCCGCGTGGCCGGTGCGCAGCTCCTGCCAGGCGCGTGCCGCGAGGGCGTCGTCCTCGAGCCGCACGGCCGCGTAGGCGGTGGCGCGTGAGTAGGCCTGGCGGAGGTTGAGGCTGCCCCAGGAGGAGCCGGTCTCCTCGCGCTGCTCGGCGGCGGTGGAGTTGTACAGGCGGCAGAACCTGATCCACTGGGCGTGGACCTGCTCGTCGTCGATCAGGTCGAGCAGCTCGGTCATCAGCTCCATGAGCCCGAACACCGAGCTGAGGCTGCCGATGCTGACGCTCGGCTCGGACGGGCCCGTGAAGCGGCCGTCCTCGAGGTTGTAGGTGACATTGCCGCCCTGGGCCCACGCGTTGGGCAACGCGGCCAGGGTGGTGGCGCCGTTGATCAGCTTGGTGTGGGCGATCTCGTCGCCGCCTCGCTCCCACTCCGTCAGCCAGGCCAGGGCCAGCGAGCCCCAGTCGGTGGACTTGCCGACGGGCAGGGCCGCGGGGTCGGGGTCGAACGGCTCCTCGGCGTACTTGCGCCCCGGGTCGAGCACCAGGAACGTCCGGTCCGCGTCGACCAGTTCGTGCAGCACGTCGCCGACCCGCTCGTCGGCGGTGAGGAAGTAGTAGAAGCGCCGGTATCCCGCGTTGCTGATCCGCACCTGCTTGGCGCTGTCGGCCCAGTGCATGACGCCGTGCCGGGTGCCGAGGCCCTTCCACTCGCCCAGGTGGTACATGTCGACCTCGCCGGTGTGCCGGGTCATCGCCTCGGCCAGCCGGAACGCGTCGGCCTCGCCGGTGCGCAGATAGTGGTACCAGAGCCACAGGTCGGTGGACAGCTCGGAGTTGTCCCACGCGTAGCCGCCGATGTCGTAGCGCCAGGCGTGGCGGTCGCCGTCATAGCTGTGCATGACATCGCCGTAGTCCCAGAAGCCGTACCAGTGGCGCTGGTCGACCGAATCGACGTAGTAGCGGTGCATGAGGGCGAGGTTGTCCTCCAGCTCCTCCCTCTCGGCGCTCGAACGGTCCACCGGGGACCAGGAGCCGAACACCCCGGCCGCGTGGTTGTGTTCGACACCGCTGGCCAGCAGGGGTGGGGTGGCGTTGGCGTCGGCGAGCGCGGAGAAACGTTCGGCCGAGGGCGTTGCCTCGAGCGCCCAGAACGTCAACTCGGTGGTGCGGGCGACGCCGTAGGGGGTGCCGAACCCCGGCTCGTAGTCCTCGTAGGTGATCTCAAGGCCCTCCAGCTGCTCCTCATAGGTGTCCTGGCCCAGCCCGTCGTGGTAGAAGCGCAGGTCCATCGCGTTCGCGCGCGGGGACCACATCCACACCGTGGCCTGCGCGGTGTCGGTGGCCGCGCCGGTGATCTCCAGCTCGGTGGGGTGCAGCTGCCAGAAGTTCCGCATGCCGAACGCCAACCCACCCGTCGGCGAGCCCACATACGCCAGGCCCCTGGCCCGTCGGCCACCGTCCGCCCGGATCCAGGAGTGGCCGCGCCCGGTGCGCTTGTGGATCTCGAAGCCGTTCGCGGTGAGCTGGCGCAGGCTGTGGTCGCCGAACGCCGGGATGTACGGGAGCCGCGTGGTGACGCGCTGGTCCCACGTGGCCGGGTCGGGCGTGGCCCGGCCCGCGACCTGGGCCTGTCTGACCGCCTCACCCGGGTCACGCCGCAGGCCCGTGATGCCGCGCACCGCCTCCGCGAGCACCCCCTCGCCCTGCCCGGCGAACCGCACGTGCCGGTCGTGCGGCTCCCCGCGCATCGGCACGTCGAACCGCACCCCGAGGCCGTTGACGAAGTCCCGCTCCGGATCGCCGTCGTAGACGAACGTGTGCACCACGCGGATCGCGTCCGACCCCGCGTAGAGGTAGAACCTGACGGTGAACGGCAGCCACGCGCGCCGGCCCTTGCGGTGCTTGCCCTCGACCTTGACGACGGCGCGCACCGGGCCCTCCTGCTCGAGCGTCACCTCGTCCACGACCCCGGTGAAGGACTCGCTCCTGATCACCTCGGCCCGCTCCGTGCCCGGCTTGTCCTGCCGCGAGGCGACCAGGCGGCCGTTCTCGGCGATGACCGTCTCACCACGCTTGACGGACTCCACGAGATGCTCGCCGTCGCGCCGGAACGTCACGGTGATCACGCCGGTGTCCACGGTCACCCGCCGACCGCTCGTACCGACCGTCAGGGGCGCCTCGGACCGCGCGGCCTCGCCGGGTTCGAGCCGGTAGGTCTCGGCGCGCGGGTCGGCGCCGCTGACCGCGTGGGCCGTCCACTTCACCGAGCCGTCCGGCCACCACCCGATGGGCCACGACTGCACGGGCACGGCCTCCCCCGCATCGCTGACCAGCGAGAACTCCTGCTCCGGCGCGAACGCCCCGCGCGGCCACGGCACCCCCCAGGTCGTCCCCGCGGCCAGCTCGGCCGGGACCCCGCCCTCCAACCACCGCACGGTGACCGGGTCATGGCCGCTGAGATCGGCGGCCCGCGCTGTCCGGCGCTCCTGTGGCGCGGCCGCCGCCGGGTGGGACGTGAGCAGAGCGGTGGCCCCGGCGGCCGCCGCCGAGGCCAGGACGTGACGTCGACTGATGTGAACCACGTTGTTCAACTCCTTGCATGCCGAACTGGCGAACGTGCTTGGACGAAGGGAATCCGATCAGGCCGTCCGCACCTTGACGCAACTTTCCTCATGAGTCAATAAGATTCACCGATACACTTCATAACTCTGCATAAACGACGATGCTCTCCCGCACGCGCACCGTGAGCGATGTGCCTCAAACCACGGTGCGGAACGCTTGTACCGTCACGTGGTTCGGTGGTGTGATGGGTGGGTGAGTTCGCCGCGCCGGGACGGGCCGTGGCGATGGCCCAGGGGATGGAGGGCGGACATGCCCGACGTGGACGCGGGCGGCGTCCGCAGCGTTCAGCGCGCTGTGGATCTGCTGGCCCTGTTCGACGCCGACCACCACAGCCGTTCGGTGCGCGGGCTGGTCGACGCGACCGGCCTGCCGAAGACCACCGTGGTGCGGCTGGTGCAGACGCTGGAGCAGGCCGGTCTCCTCTGGAGCCGGGGCGACGGCCAGCTGGTGCCGGGAGCGGGGCTGTTGCGCTGGGCGGAGCTGGCCCAGCGCACCTGGCGGCTGCCCGATGAGGCCCTTCGGCGCCTCGAGGAGCTGAGCGAGGCGAGCCGGGGCGAGACCGTGCACCTCTATGTCCGCCAGCGGAACGCCCGGGTCTGCGTCGCCCGCCACGAGGGAACGCGCAACCTCAGGCACGTCGTTCGCGTCGGCGAGGAGATGCCGCTGTGGTCGGGGGCCGCCAGCCATGTCCTGCTCTCCCGTGCCGACCGCGCCGACGTCGTGGCGGTCGCGGCCGCGGCGCCGCACGAGGGCTGGGGCGAGCTGCTGTGGGAGCGCGCGCGGCGGGCCGCCGACGACGGCTGGTCCGCCAGCCACGGCGAGCGCGAGCCCGGCGTGTCGGGCGTCGCGGCCCCGGTGTTCGACCGCTCGGGGCGGATGAGCGCGGCGGTCGCCCTCGGCGGCCCCACCACCCGTTTCACCGACGAGGCCGTCGCGGAGTTCGTGCCGCCGCTGCTGGCGACCGCGCGGGCCCTGACCACACTCGACTGCATCGGAGGCACCGCCTGATGACGACAGCCCTGCTCGAAGGGGTCCGGGTCCTCGACCTCACGAACGTGCTCGCCGGGCCGTTCGCCGGCTACCAGCTCGCGCTGCACGGCGCCGATGTCGTCAAGGTGGAGATGCCGGGATCCGGCGATCTGGCCCGCCAGTTGGGGGCCGACCGCGCTCTCGGGGACGACCTGCTCGGCGCGTCCTTCCTGGCCCAGAACGCGGGCAAGCGCTCCCTCACCCTCGATCTCAAGGCCCCCGAGGGCCGGGAGGCGCTGCTGCGGGCCGTGCGCGAGGCGGACGTCCTGCTGGAGAACTTCCGCCCTGGCGTGATGGAACGGCTGGGGCTCGGCCGGAAGACCCTGCGCGCCGAGAACCCCTCGCTCGTCTACTGCGCCATCTCCGGCTTCGGGCAGACGGGTCCGCTGCGGGACCGCCCGGCGTACGACCAGATCATCCAGGGCCTCAGCGGCATGATGAGCGTGACCGGCACCCGGGAGACGGCGCCGCTGCGCGCGGGCTTCCCCGTCGCCGACACGCTCGGCGGCATGGCGGCCGCCTACGCGGTCGCGGCCGCCCTCGTCCGGCGCGGACGCACCGGTGAGGGCGCGTTCGTCGATGTCTCCATGCTCGAGTCCGCGCTGACCGCGATGGGCTGGGTGACCTCCAACTACCTCGTCACGGGCCGCGAGCCGCGGCCGATGGGCAACGAGAACTTCACCGCCGCCCCGTCCGGCACGTTCCGCACCGCCGAAGGGCACCTGAACATCGCCGCCAACAGGCAGCAGCAGTTCGCCACGCTGTGCCGCCTGATCGGCCGCGACGACCTGGTGTCCGACCCGCGGTTCACCCACCCCGCCGACCGGAAGCGGCACCGCGACGCGCTGCGCGCCGAGATCGAGGAGCGGCTCACCACCAGGCCGGCCGCCGAGTGGGAGGAGGTGCTCTCCGACGCAGGCGTCCCGGCGGCCCGCGTGCTGTCGGTCCCCGAGGCGCTCGGGCTCGAGCACCTCGCCGCACGGGAGTTCGTGCACAGCCTGCCGTTCCCCGACGGGCGGGACCGGGCGTTGAACGTCCTCGGCAGCCCGATCAGGGTCGACGACGAGCCCGTCCCCTCCCCCGCGCCGCCGCCGCTGCTCGGCGAGCACACCGACGCGGTCCTCACCGGCCTCGGCTACACGCCGGAGCAGATCGCCGGGCTGCGCGAGAGCGGCGCGGTATGAGCGAGGTCCATCTCCCCGAAGGCGGCGAGCCGATGATCGAGGAGCGCCGCGTCACCGACTGGTGGTCGACGGCGGTGAGCGAGATCCGCCCCGGCCGGATCACCTTGCGCGGCTATCCGGTCGAACAGCTCATCGGCCGGGTCACGTTCGCGGAGCAGATCTGGCTGATGCTGCGCGGCGAGCTGCCGTCCCCTGGCCAGGGCCGCCTGTTGGAGGCGGCCCTCGTCGCGGCGGTCGACCACGGCCCGCAGGCGCCGTCGATCGCCGCCGCCCGGATGGCCGCGACATGCGGGGTCGGCCTGAACAACGCGGTGGCCACGGGCACCGGCCTGCTCGGCGACGTCCACGGGGGCGCGGGGCAGCAGTGCATGGAGGTGCTTGAACGCGTGGCCGGGGGCGAGGAGGCCCGCGCGGTCGTCGCGGACTTCCGTGCACGCCGGGCCTATGTCCCCGGGTTCGGGCACCGCTTCCACCCGCGCGACCCGCGCCGCGACCCCCTGCTCGCGCTGGTCCATGAGGCCGTCGAGCGGGGCGAGGTGCCGGGGCGCGCCCTGGCGGCCGGTCTCGCCCTCGAGGCCGCGCTCTCCGATGGCCGGTCACGGCCCGTGCCGATGAACATCGACGGGGCGACCGCCATCATCTACGCCGAGCTGGGCTTTCCCCCCGAGCTGGGGCGCGGCCTGTTCGTGCTCTCCCGCAGCGTCGGCATCCTCGCCCACGCGTGGGAGGAGACGGAGGGCGGCGCCCGCATCAAGGGGCCGCTGCCCCGGCCCCTTCTCGCGGGCTACCACGGCCCCCCCGAACGCGATCTGCCTCCCAAGCGCTGATCAGGCGGCGCCCGGCCCGGCGGCCCCCGGGTCGGCGGCGCCCAGGTGGGCCAGGATGTGGTCGGCGGCCTCGGTCGCCATGCGGCGCAGCGCCTGCGCGGTCTGGGCTCCGGTGTGCGGGGTGATGACGACGGTGGGCTCCGCGCGCAGCGGATGGTCGTCGGGGAGCGGCTCGACGGCCGTGACATCGAGCCCGGCGCCCGCGACATGGCCCCGCCGGACCGCCGTGAGCAGGGCGTTCTCGTCGAGGACGCCACCGCGCGCGGTGTTGACGACGACCGCGCCCGCGGGCAGCGACAGGAGCTCGGGCAGGCCGATGAGGCCGCGGGTCTCCCGGGTCAGCGGAACGTGCAGGCTGACGTTCTCGGCGCGGCTCAACAGCGTTGGCAGGTCGAGGGGTTCGGCGCCCTCGGCGGCGATGTCGGCCGCGGGCAGCATGGGGTCGTGGGCCAGGACGCGCATGCCGAAGCCATGGGTCGCGATGGCCGCGACCAGGCGGGCGATCCGGCCGAAGCCGACCAGGCCGAGCGTCGCGCCGTGGAGCTCGCGGCCGTGGATCGCGGCGCGGGTGTCGCCCTCGTTGCGGACCGCGACGCCGATGCCGCGGCGCGCGGCGAGCAGCAGCGCGACGGCGTGCTCGGCCACCGAGCGGGCGTTGGCCGTGGGCGTGGTGGTGACGGCGATCCCCAGCTCGCGGGCGGCCGCCACGTCGACGGTGTCGAGGCCGACGCCGTGCCGGGCGACGATCCGCAGGCGGGGGGCGCGGAGCATCATGTCCCGGTCGACGCGCTCGGTGCGCAGCAGGATCGCCCCGACCAGGTCGCTGACGTCGTCGAACGTGGCTGCCTCGGCGCCGTAGCCGAGGCGCACGTCGGCGTGCCGCGCGAGGCGCCGCACGGCGTCGTCGTGGACAGGCCGCGGGATCCAGACGAGCGGGCGGTCAGTCACGGGGAATCAGCCGCTGGTTGGCGGCGCGCCGCTCGGCCTCGCCCTCGACGAGCGCGTGCGCGGTCCCGATGACCTGGTCGACCTGCTCGCGGGGAACGACCGCCACGCCGTCGTCGTCGCCGACCACCCAGTCGCCCGGGCTCACCGGCACGCCGCCGACCGCGATCGGGCCGCCGATCCTGAAGGGCCCGGTCTTCCAGGGGCCCGCGGGCGTGACCGCCCGGGCGAACACCGGCACGCCGAGGTCCGCCAGCTCGGCGACGTCGCGGGCCGCGCCGTCGAGCACGATGCCGCCGACCGCGAGCGCCTTCGCCTTCTGCACCACGAGCTCGCCGATCAGGGCGCGCGTCGCGTCGCCGCCGCCGTTGACCACCAGCACCTCGCCGCGCCGGATCGTCTGGAAGGCCGCGTGCAGCCCCTTGTTGTCCCCTGGCCGCGTCCACACGGTGAACGCCGGGCCAGAGAGGGCGGCGCCGCGCCACAGCGGCCGTATGCCGTCGGCGACCCCGAACCGGTCCATCGCGTCCGAGACGGTGGCCACGGGGAGCGCGCCCGGCGGCGGGTAGGTGGGCATGGGTTCTCCTTCGTCGTTCGGTGGTGCGGCTCGTTCGGTCGAGCGGCTCGTTCGGTCGAGCGGCTCGTTCGGTCGAGCGGCTCGGTCAGTGGAGCGCGGGCGGGAGGCCGGTGCGCGCGATGTCCTCGGCGCAGCGGCGGACGGCGTGCACGAAGCCCGGGATCCTGTCGTCGGTGAACCGGACCGTGGGGCCGCCGAGCGCGAGCACCGCCGCCCTGGCGCGGGGCCTGGCGTCGGAGAACGGGACCGGCACCGCGAGGCCGCTGTTGCCCGCCTCCCGCTCCCCGTGGGTGACGCACCACCGCTGCGCCGCCGCGCGCGCCACCCCCGCGCGGATCGCCCCGGCGTCGCCGCCCGACTCCACGTGGATGCGCGCGATCAGCCTGTCGAGCTCCGCCGGCGGCTCAAGGCTCAGCAGCACATAGGCCGCTGACCCGACGGACATGGGCAGCTCGTCGCCCGGCCGCACGACGTGCCGCAGGGTGTTGGGGCTCGGCGCCTGGCCCACCACGACCCGCCGCGTTCCCTCCCGCACATAGAGGCTCACCGTTTCGCCGGTCTCGGCCGCCAGGGCCCGCATCCGCGCGAGGGAGGCGGGCGGGACCGTCCACGCCGCGTCCGCGAAGGCGGCGAACGCGATCAGGCTGGTGCCGACCCTGACCTGCCCGTCCTGGCCGAACGCCAGCAGGTCCTCGGCGACCAGGGTGTCCACGAGGCGCAGCACGGTCGTCCTCGGCAGCCCCGTCTCCCGCACCAGCTCGGCGAGGGTGAGCGACACGCGTTCCGGGGTGAACGCGCGCAGCACCCGGAACGCCCTGCTCACCGCCCTGATGCCACCGCCCTCACCCTCGGCCCCTTCCGCGACCGCCGTGGACACCATCCCGCCCCCTTTTTGCTCAAAGGATCTGATCCGAAGGGTTGTATACCACCTGGCGGTCATCTATATCTACTAGGCGGACACTCCGGTGTCGCACAGATTTCCGAGCCATGCCACAAAGGAGTGACCGTGCGCAAGAAACGTCCCGCCCTGGCCGCCCTCGGGGTGGTGGTCACGCTGGGGCTCGCGGGGTTCGCCGCCGTGGACGCCAGCGACTCCACCACGGGCGCCACGCCGAGATCCAAGCTGACGCTGACGGCGCCCGCGGCCGCCGGCGGCGGCTGGGACCTCGCCTCGCGGGAGCTCCAACAGGCGCTGCGCGCCAACTCGATCGTCAACAACGCCCAGGTCGTCAACGTCCCAGGGGCCGGTGGCACGATCGGCCTCGGCCAGTTCGTGGAGCTGGGCGCCGACCCGACGCGGCTGATGATGACCGGCACGGTCATGGAGGGCGCGATCACGGTCAACGCGTCACGGGTCGACCTGCTCGACACCACGCCGATCGCCCGGCTCGCCGAGGACTACGAGGTCTTCATCGTCCCCGCGGACTCGCCCTTCGAGACGCTCGACGACTTCCTCGACGCCTGGCGGGCCGACCCGCACGGGCACGCGATCGGCGGGGGCGGCCTCGGCGGCACCGACCACCTGCTCACGGGCCTGACCGCCCGCGAGGCGGACGTCGACCCGGCCGAGGTCAACTACATCGCGTTCGCGGGGGGCGGCGAGGTGATGACCGCGCTACTCTCGGGGACCGTCGAGCTGGGGGTGAGCGGCTACAACGACTTCCGCGACCAGATCGACGCGGGCAACCTGCGCGCGCTCGCGGTCTCGGCCGACGAGCCGGTCCCCGGCATCGACACCCCGACGTTCGTCGAGCAGGGCATCGATGTCGCGCTGCCCAACTGGCGCGGCGTGGTCGCCCCGCCGGGGATCAGCGACGAGGAGCGGGACGAGCTGATCGCGATCGTCACCGAGGCGACCCGCACCCCGGAGTGGGAGGACGCCCTCAGCCGCAACCGGTGGGTGGACAGCGTGCTGACCGGCGACGACTTCGGCGCGTTCATCCGCGAGGACCAGGCCAGGGTCGACGCCATCATCGAGGAGTTGGGCCTGTGAGCACCGACCAGGAAACGCTGTCCCGCACCGGCCCCGCGGCCTTCCTGCGCCGCCGCACCGGCCTGGTCGTCCCGCTGTTGCTGCTGGTCATCGGCGTGACGCTGGCGATCGGGACGATCACCATGGACGTGCCGAGCAACGTCGCCTCCCCTGGGCCTCGGCTCTTCCCCGGGGTGATCTCGGTGGCGTGCGTCGTGCTCGCCGCGTTCCTGGGCGCCGACATGCTGCGCCGCCCCGAGCCCGAACGGGTCGCGGAGCGGCCCGCCGAGGCGCCCGCCACCGCGGACGAGACCGGCGCGGACGAGACCGGCGCGAAAGCGGCCGCCGACGAGACCATGTTCCGCAGCAACCGGCCCGCCGTGCTGGGGCTCGTCGGCACGTTCGTGGTCTTCATCGCGCTGCTCGAGCCGCTCGGCTGGCTGCTCGCGGGCGCCCTGCTGTTCTGGGGCGTCGCGCGGGCCCTCGGCAGCCGCCGCCCGGTGTTCGACACGTTCCTGTCGATCGCCATCTCCTCGATCGTGCAGCTCGCCTTCTCCGCGGGGCTCGGCCTCAACCTTCCCCCCGGCGTCCTGGCAGGAGTCTTCTGATGGATCAACTGTCCAACCTCGGCGACGGCTTCCTCACCGTCCTCACCCCGATGAACATGCTGTGGGTGGTCGTCGGCGCCCTGCTCGGCACCGCGGTCGGCGTCCTGCCTGGCCTCGGCTCGGCGATGGCGGTGGCGCTGCTGCTGCCCGTGACGTTCTCGCTCGACCCGATCGGCGCGTTCATCATGTTCGCGGGCGTCCTGTTCGGCGGCCTGTTCGGGGACTCGATCTCCGGGATCCTGATGAACACCCCGGGCAACAGCACCGCGATCGCCGGGACCATCGAGGGTCACCGGATGGCCAAGTCGGGTCGCGCGGCGCAGGCGCTCGCGACCTCCGCGATCGGCGCGTTCATCGGCGGCATCGTGTCCTCGATCCTGGTCGTCTTCTTCGCGCCTTCGCTGGCCGACCTCGCGACCCTGTTCGGGCCCGAGGAGTACCTGGCGCTCGCGGTCTTCGCGTTCGTCGCGATCTCGGCCGTGGTGGGCGAGTCGTTCCTGCGCGGCCTCGCGGCCCTGGTGATCGGCCTCGCGATCGCGCTGGTCGGCATCGACGCCATGTCGGGGGCGTCGCGCTTCACCGGCGGGCAGCCGGAGCTGTTCGACGGCATCGACATCGTCGTCATCACCGTCGGCCTGCTCGCGCTCGGCGAGGTCATCGCGGTCGCCGCGCGGCGCGGCACCGAGAAGGAGAACGCCCTCATCCCGTCGAGCGGCAGACTCTGGCTGACCCGGAGGGAGTTCAGGCTCGCGCTGCCCGCGTGGCTGCGCGGCACCTCGATCGGCGTGCCGTTCGGCGTCATCCCGGTCGGCGGCTCCGAGGTGCCGACGTTCCTCGCCTACGGCGCCGAGCGGCGGCTGGCGTCGAGGAAGCCGGGCTCCATGTTCGGCAAGGGCGCGATCCAGGGCGTCGCGGGGCCCGAGGCGGCGGGCAACGCCACCGCGGGCACCGCCATGGGCGCGCTGCTCGCGCTCGGCCTGCCGACCTCGGCCACCGCCGCGGTGCTGCTCGCCGCGTTCCGGCAGTACGGGCTGCAACCCGGGCCCCTGCTGTTCGACCGGGCCAGCGAGCTGGTGTGGGCGCTGCTCGCGAGCTTCTTCGTCGGCATGGTCGTGCTGCTGATCCTCAACCTCCCGTTCGCGCCGCTGTGGGCCCAGCTCCTGAAGGTGCCGAGCCACTATCTCTACGCCGGGATATCCGTGTTCGCGATGCTCGGCATCTACGCGACGAGCAGCAAGATCCTGGACCTCGTGCTGGTGCTCGCCATCGGCCTGCTCGGCTTCGCCATGCGCCGCTACGGGCTGCCCGTCGCGCCCGTGCTCATCGGGGTCATCCTCGGCCCCCTCGCCGAGACGGAGTTCCGGCGGGCGTTGGCGGTCAGCGAGGGCGACGCCTCGGTCCTGGTGTCGAGCCCGATCGCCGCCACCCTCTACTCCGTGCTCGTGCTCGGGGTCGCCGGCCTCCTGATCCAACGGGCCCGCGCGCGGAGGCGGGAACGCGCACGGCTCGACGTGGCCGCCTGAGGCGACCGCCGGACGCTCGCCTCGCGCGCGCTCATGCCGCGGCCGCGGCGAGCACCTGGGCCGCGGCGCGGTCGGCCCCGGCGAGCAGCGGTGACGGCGTTCCCGGGGTGGCGCCGATGGCCGAGCCGGGTTGCCGGGCCTCGGCGGGGATGCCGAGCACGATCACCCTCGCGTCCGCGACGCCGTCCGCGTCCAGGAGGTGGAAGTCGTCGGGGGTCACGTCGAGGGTGCCGCTCGACACCGGTGGGCCGTGGTCGCTCGGCCAGTGGTGCAGCCGCGCCCGCCCCTCGCGCAGCAGCGTGTCGAGCAGGGGGTCGTCGGTGTGGGTCACCACCCCCTTCGACATGCGGGTCTCCACGAACGCGCGGGCGCGCACCGGCGCGTTCCGCCGCACCGCCGACCGGCCGACGAACGCGCCGTCGTCGAACGTCACGGAGGAGTTCTCGCCGAGCAGTTCGAGCACGCCCGCGTCGATCAGGGCCAGCACCTGCGCCGTGCGGTGCGGCGGCGGCCCTGACGCCAGGGCGAGCCCGAGCGCGTTGAACCAGCCGTCGACGTCCCTGACCACGCTGCCGCCGTCCAGGGCGCCGTGGGTCGCCAGTCGGCGCACCGGGCCGCGCAGCGCCGCCATCGCGCGGTTGACGGCGTTGCGCGGATGGGTGAGGGGGGCGTGCATCGCGTCAAGCTCGTCGTCCACGTGGTCGCGGACCCACGTCCGCCATGTCTCGGGATCCACGGGTCCTGGGGCGGGCGGCCGGTCGAGGCGCGCCACGGAGAGGGCCAGGCGGGGCGAGGCCACCGTCGTCGCGATGACCTGATCCACCTCGTCGTCACGTTCCGCGGCCCGCAGCCGGTCGAGCGTCCGTCGTTCGTCCGCCCCCGGTGCCAGGGCGTCGGGGCGGTGCGCGAACAGCGTGGACAGGTGGGCCCAGGCGAACTCCCTGGCGAGCTGCGGCCACACGGCACGGCGGAAGTCCTGCCCGGGCACGGCCGCCGTCCGCGCGAACCAGGCGCGCGTGGCCAGCCGGGGCTCGTAACGGGGCGGGAACCCCGCGGGGTAGGCCGCCTTCGAGCGGTAGGGCAGGCCGCGCCGCGAGCCCGCCACCAGGTGCGGCTCGCGTCCGCGGGGTCGGTAGCGGAGGCGGGCGGGGCGCGCCGGGTCCCCCGCGGGCTCGAAGCGGCCGCCGCGCCCCTGGGTGAGCAGGGCGACCACGTCGAAGAAGTTCGCGCCGAGCCCGGCGACCAGCGCGGTCTCCCCCGCGGGCACCAGGTCCCAGTCGCGCTCGGCGGGCATGCCGGGCTCGATGTAGACCAGCCCGGCCTCCCGCGCGGCCGTCACGAGGGACCGCACCCGGGGCGAGCGCTTGGCCTGGACCATCCCCTGGGCCAGGACCACGACGCGGCCGCTCAGCGCGCGGCCGTCGGCCAGCGTGACGGTGCGGGTCCCTTCCGTGTCCTGGGCCAGGTCCACCGCCGTGCCGAGCACCCGCGTGACGGCCACGCGCCCCGTGCTCTCCGCCCGTGCCAGCTGCTCGCGGTAGTAGACGCCCTGGATCCGGCGGGTCGGGTAGGACCACGGGCGCAGCTCGGCCGCCTCGTCGGCCACCCACGCGGGGCGGTCGGGCGGCGCGCCGCCCTCGCGGGCCCAGGCGATGAGGTCGGGGCCGGGCGTCACCGGCCCGGTCATGGGCGTGGACGCGTCGGTGTAGATGGTGGTGTGGGCGCTGTAGGTGTTGTTGAGCAGCAACGGGGACTGATCCGTGCGCCAGGTGGCCCCGGCGCCGACCTCCACCCGGTCCACCACGGCCACCCGCACCGGGGGCGCGGCGTTCCGGTGCCGGGCCGCGAGCCGTTCCACGACGGCGACCGCGCGGGGCCCGCCGCCCACCACGACCGCGTCGAAGACCGTGGAACGGTCCGCGGCGCGCGCCGTCCCCGCGGCGCTCACACCGACTCCGTCGGCGCCGCGGACACGCCCGTCACCGTCTCAAGGGCCGCAGGACGCACCTCCACGCCGGTCTCGCCCCGGGAGACGCGCACGTCGAGCCCGTACACCCGGCTGAGCACGGCGGCGTCGAACGCCTCGGACGGCGGGCCGTCGGCGACGACGCGCCCGCCGTCGAGCAGGACCGCCTGGTCGCAGAAGTGCGCCGCGTGGTTGAGGTCGTGGATGGCGATCAGGGCGGTCACGCCCTCCTCCCTGGTCACCGCCCTGACGAGCTGGAGCGTCTCGATCTGGTAGCGCAGGTCGAGCGCGGACGTGGGCTCGTCGAGGAGGAGCACGCGGGGCCGCTGGGCCAGGGCGCGGGCGATGAGCACCCGTTGCGCCTGGCCGCCGGAGAGCTGGGACAGCGGACGGTCGGCCAGCTCCGACAGGCCGAGCCGTTCGATCGCCGCGTCCACCGTCTCCCAGTCCCGCCGGGTGGGGCGCAGCCCGATGTGCGGGGTGCGGCCGAGCAGCACGGCCTCCCGAACGGTCTGCTCGAACGGCGTGGCCCCCGACTGCGGGACATAGGCGACCACCCTGGCGTGCTCGCGGCGCGGGGCGGCCAGCAGGTCCCTGCCGCCGAAGGAGACGGTGCCCGACGCCGGGGAGAGCACCCGGGCGATGATCTTGGTGAGGGTGGACTTGCCCGAGCCGTTGGGGCCGAGCAGGGCGCAGAAGCCGCCCTCGGCCACCCGGAGGTCGACGCCCTCGAGGACCGGGGTGCGCCGGTAGGCGAACCTGACCGACGCGACATCGAGACTCACTGCGCGGCCCTCCTGGTCAGGATGAGGTTGATGAACACGGGGGCGCCGATGAAGGCGACGACTATGCCGACGGGGACCACGGAGGGCGCGAGCACGGTGCGCCCCACGGTGTCCGCGACCACCAGCAGCAGGCCGCCCGTCACGAAGGAGAACGGCAGCAGGTAGCGGTGGTCGGCGCCGATGGCGAGCCGGGCGATGTGCGGGCCGACCAGGCCGACGAAGCCGATCACGCCGCAGAACGACACCACGACCGCCGCGAGCACCACCGAGACCACGATGAGGCCGACCCGCACCGCGGTGACGTTGACCCCCAGGCTCTTGGCCGCGTCGTCGCCCGCGAACGCGATGGCGTTGAGGTCGCGGCTGAACCAGAGCAGCAGCGGCAGGGCCGCCACCGTGCACGCCCCCACCACCAGGACGTCGTTCCAGCCCGCGTCGTTGACGGAGCCGAAGGTCCACCGCACGATCGCCTGGAGGGTGTTCTCGTCGGCCACGAACTGGAGGGCCGCGGTCATCGCCTCGAAGAGCTGGGTGAGCGCGATCCCGAGCAGGAGCAGGGTGGCGGCGGACATCGCCTTGGCGGACGCGAGCCCGAGCACCAGCGCGGAGACGCCGAGCGCGGTGCCGAGCGCGCTGCCGATGACCAGCGTCGACCCCGAGCCCGCCGACCCGCCGGTGAGGAGGATCGCCAGCGCGGCGCCGAACGCCGCGGCGGGCGAGACCCCCAGCGTGAACGGGCTGACCAGCGGGTTGCGCAGCAGCCCCTGCATGACCACGCCCGCGAGGGACAGCGCGGCGCCCGCGGCGAAGGCGAGCAGCACGCGGGGCAGCCGCAGGTTGATGATCACGGAGTAGGTCTGGGCGAAGTCCTCGGTCAGCACACCGCCGAAGACGGCGAGGCGGACCGCGCGCCACACGTCGAGCAGTCCCGCGTCGGTGGTCCCCGCGGTGACGCACCAGGTGACGACGAGGACGGACAGCACCGAGCCGGCCCACAGCACCGCGGGCCGCCCGGTCCACGCGCCGCGGGACCTGAGGCGCCGGGACCAGGAGCCGGAACGGTCCTGGCGTTCCCGGCGTTCCTGCTCGGCGGCCGGCTCGGGGGACGAGGGGCGGGTGGCGGTCGCCGGGCCCCCGGAGGGCGGCTTCATCGCGCGTCAGCCCACCCTCTGGATGTACGCGTCGTCGCCGGGGAAGTCCGCCTGCTGGAAGTCCTCGACCCACCGCGCCAGATAGTCCCCTGGCTCGACGTCGGCGAACGCGTCGGGGTGCAGCCAGCTCGCCAGGTAGAGCGCCCCGATGGCCTTCGACAGGCCGCTCGTGGCCCAGCCGTTGGTCACGAAGACGCGGTCGTCGCCGACGGCGGAGAGGTCCTGCCAGCCCGCCCGGCCGGTCAGCTCGTCGGCCAGGGTGTCGAACCGCTCCTGGCCCGTGGGGTCGGCGGACGGCCCGAACTCGTGGACGACGACCTCGGGGTCGCGCTCCAGGATCGCGGCGGGGTCGACGGTGGTCTCGGCCTGTTCGTCGCCGCCGGTGTCCAGGTCGCCGAAGATGTTCTCGCCGCCCGCGGCCACGATGATCTGGTCGAAGCCGGAGCCTGGCAGCCCGGTGAGGTAGGGCTGCTCCGTCTCCCAGTACACGCGCACCGGGTCGGTGCCCGCCACGCGCTCGCTGACCACCTCGAAGATCTCGTCGTAGAAGCCGGAGACCCGCTGGGCGCCCTCGGGCTCGCCGAAGACCTCGCCCAGCAGCTCCACGGTCTCGTGGAACACCTCGAAGTCCCACGCGGTGGCCACGACCACCGGGATGCCGAAGGACTCGAGCTGCTCGCTGGCGTCCTGCCAGGCCCCGTTGCGAGGCAGGATGAACACGTCGGGGTCGAGCTCGACGACCGCCTCGTAGTTGATCTCCTGAAGGTCCTCGCTGACGATCTCGTCGTCGGATATCTCCAGGTAGGGGAGCCGGGACGCGGAGACGCGGTCATAGCCCACGACCCGGTCGCCCGCGCCGATGGCCTGGGCGAACTCGTTGCCGTAGCTGTTGAGGACGACCGCGCGCTCGGCGGGCCCTTCGAGCTCGACGGTGCGTCCCGCGTCGTCGACGACGGTGAGGGATCCGTCGCGCGCGCCGCCGTCGTCGTTCTCGTCGGACTCCTCGTTGACCACGGTGCCGCAGGCCGCGGCGCAGAGCGCGACGGCGACGGTGGCGGCGAGGAGGGCGGCGCGGGAATGGCGTTGTCTCATGGTGGTTCCGTTCGGGATCGTGCGGGTGTTCTGTCGCGGGGTCACGCGGGGGTGCGGGGTGTGGCCGTGGCCGTGTCGGGCCAGTAGGGGTCGCCGAGGCTGAGCATCAGCCGGTTCGCCCAGGCGAAGAAGGCCGCGGACGCCACCAGGTCGGTCAGCTCCGCGTCGGTCAGCCCCTCGGCGCGCAGCCGGTCCACGTGGGCGGTGGTGGCGGTCACCGGGGTGGTGGCGAGGGCCGCGGCGAACGCGACGATCGCGGCCCAGCGGGAGTCCTGGCCCTCGGCCAGCGGGGCGGTGGCCGAGGGGACCCAGTCGGCGTCCCGCTCCAGGGTGACCCCGAGGAGCCGGTCGACGTCCGCGGGGCGCCGGGACAGCTGGGCGGCCTTCCTGGCGTGCACGGAGGCGCAGTACACGCAGTCGGTCACCTTGCTGGTCGCCGCGGCGGCCAGCTCGCGCTCGGCGCGGGGCAGGCCCTCGACGGTGGCGAAGATCGCGGCGTCGAGCGCGGTGCGGGCCGCGAGCACCGCGGGCAGCCGTGCCAGGAGCCGGAAGTACGCGCCGTTGGTCTTGCCACGGAACGACGCCTCCTGCTCGGGGGTGAGCTCGTCCGTCGGCACCGGGGGCACCCACGCCGTCCAGGACAGCAGCTCGCGGGTGTACTCCACCGGGCGCGGGCGCCCGTTGGCCGCCGTCGGCGCGGTGCTCTTGCGGCGGCCGCGGCCCGGCGTGTGCCGCGGCGGCGGGGCCGCGGCGCCAGGGGCGTCGCCCTGGAGCAGCCGCAGGCCCTGGACGGCGCGCGCCTGGAACGCCGTGAACGCCGCGACCTGGGAGATCGTCACGACGGCGTCGGTCGACCAGCCCGCGTCGGTCAGCCGCGCCAGGTCGTCGCGGGTGGCGAGCGCCGGGGAGACGGTGACGAGATCGACGTGGGCCGCCGCCGCGCGCAGCGCGGGGTCGCCCGGCAGGTCGTCCCGCCACAGCGCGGCGTCGCCACCCCGCTCCGCGTGGTGGCGGACGATCTCCTCCGCCCCGTGCCAGCGCGCGGCCAGCGCGGCCAGGCCGCGGCGCACCGGGCCGCTCACCGGCGCCCGGCCGCCGAACAGCGCGGCCGCGGCCTCCTGGGCGCGCCCCGCCACCTGCGGCTTGGCGGCGCGCGCCGCCTCGATCGGCCGGTCCAGCCCGGCCAACCGCCCGATGTCGTCGCCCTCGGGCCCGGTGTCGGAAGTGCTGCTCATGGAGTCCGCCTCGTCGTGCTCGGTTCGCGTGGCGGCCGAGGCACGGGGCAAACGCGTCGCCCGGGTCGCGGACCGGGACGAGATCTCACACAGAGCACGCTTGCCGCGTCACCGCGGCCGGGTCGTCGTCCCGGGGGCACCCCACCGTGCAGGAGGGTTGCCGGCCAGCGAGCCGGGTCTTGGCGCTGGCACTCTTGACCTGCCGGTCACGCTAGCCCACGCCGACGCATCATGAAACCCACCGTCCGCCATGTGAGACCACGGGCTCAAGGGCCGCCGAATCGCCCCCCGAGCGCCCCAAAGGCCCCTCGCCGACACTCAGGAGGCGATCCCGCCCACATAACGGTCACGGCATTCCATGTTTTGGACAACGGGTGTCCCGCTCAGTCGCGGTGGGCCTTCTCCGCGTGCGCCGTTCCTGCGATCGAGGCGGCGGGGGCCAGCGAGACGGCCGCGGGAAGCGCGAGCAGAACGGTGCCGAGGCCGAGGGCAAGCCCGGGGAGCACGCGGGAGCGGATGCCGCCAGGTGCGCCGTCGATCAGGCGGCGGACGCGTTCGGCGAGGTCGGGGCCGGTCATCGGGAGCGTTCCCGCGTCCTGGCCAGGGCCGGTGACGGCTCCCAGGTCCAGGAGGGCGCTGGCCAGGTTCGTGCGGCCGTGCCGCCGGGCCGCCCGGTCGTCGGCGATCATCTCCGTGAGCCGTCGCACCTGCGGGGCGTAGTCGCGCAGCAGGCCGGTCCAGCCGACGGCGGCGGTGACGGTGTCGGCCACGAGGATCGCGTGGTGGTGGCGCAGTCGCAGATGCGCCAGCTCGTGCTCGACGGTCGCGGCCAACTGCCGCGGGGTGAGCAGGCGCAGGGCTCCCGTGGTGAGAACGACGCGCGCCCGGCCGCCCGAGCCGGGGACGCAGAAGGCGGCCGGGGTCGCGTGGTCGAGCACCCGCAGCCCTCGCACCCTGCTGGGTGTCGACTCGGCCAACGAGTCGACGACCAGCCGGTGTTCGGCCCGCTGCCGACGGGCCAGGACGAAGCGGTACGCCCCGATGCCGAAGAGGGCGCCGACGCCGACGAGGAGGAGCAGCAGGGCCGCGTCGGTGATGCCCGCCAGGGGCGAAGAGCCCGCGTAGGCGGCGTGCACCTTCTTCTCGTGGGCGTGGAAGAGCCGGGCGACCGCGTGTTCCCACAGGTCGTGGGCCGCGAGCAGCAGCACGGCGGTCAGGGAGGCGAAGAAGCCAAGGACGCAGGCGTGCCACACCCGCAGGGCCGTCTCGGGGAAGCGCGCGACCCAGGCGGCTCCCGCCAGGAGGCGGGCGGCGGGCCCGCCGAGGGCGAGGGCGTGGACGAGCAACGCGAGGATGACGAGCACGTCAGCCCCCTTCGCGGGTATCGGGGTCCCGACGGAGGCGTCCCGCTCACCTTCGCCCTTGTGCGCTGTCCGGCGACCGGGGGGACCGGGGGTCAGCCTGCCATCCGGTCGCGGTTCCCGCCGAACGGGGGTCCGACAGACCCTCCATAATCTCCTACGGAGGGTAGTACTTTGCAGGTGTGGATGCCGACCCCCGCGCCTCCGCGCGATCCGACCATGCCCTCGTCAGGGGCCAGCCGCCCGCGGGCCCCCTCGTGCCCGCGACGCGACACCCGGACGAGCGGCGAACGTTCTCCCTGCGCCCGATGGCGTCGGCCGACCTGCCGTTCGTGGTGGAGGAACACCTCGGGCACTTCCCTCATGGGTTCTTCGCCCGCCTCGGCGCGGGCTTTCTGACCTCCTACACCCGCACCTATCTCACCGGCCCCGAAGCCCGCGCCTATGTCGTCGAGGCCGCGGGACGCCCGGTGGGCTTCCTGGTCGGGGTCCTCGACCCGCCCGCCCACCGGCGCCATGTGCTGCGCTCCCACGGCCCGCGCCTCGCGGCGCGCGCCCTGGTGAGCCTGGCCGTCCGGCCCCGCCTGGCCCGGCACTTCCTGCGCACCCGCCTGCTGCGCTATCTCCGCGGGCTGCTCCCCCGCCGCGCGGCGCCCGGAGCGGCGCCCGCGGCGAACCCCGGGGTCACCGCCGTGCTCTCCCATGTGGTGGTCACCCGCTCGGCGCGTTCGCTGGGCATCGGGGAGACCCTGATCGGGCGCTTCGTCGCCGACGCGGCCGTCGCCGGATGCGCCCGCGTCAGCCTGGTCACCGCCTCGGGCCCCGACGGCGCCGGGCCCTACTACGAGCGGCGCGGCTGGCTGCCCCGCGGCGAGACCCGCACGCCCGAGGGGCGACTGCTCGCCACCTATGACGTTCCTCTCACCTCTCCGCGCTCTTCAGGTCCCCGCTCTTCAGGGCCAGGGCGGTGACCGTCCGTCGACCACTCGTGGCCTGGGCGGCGGCCCTGCTCATGGCCGCGACGGCGTGCTCGGGCGGCCAGGGCTCCGACGACTCCGACAACTCGGACGACCGCACCGGCAGCCCCTCCGCCGACCCCACGCCGTCCGAGCC
Source organism: Streptomyces radicis (assembly GCF_003626575.1). Classification (GTDB taxonomy): domain Bacteria; phylum Actinomycetota; class Actinomycetes; order Streptomycetales; family Streptomycetaceae; genus Streptomyces; species Streptomyces radicis. The sequence goes on from NZ_RBDY01000021.1 coordinate 60,817, forward strand.
GCCCGAGTCACCCCAGCCGCCCGAGCCGCCCGAGCCGCCGACCGCGGATCCCACCACCCCTGACCCCCAGGGCGCCGATCCCGTCGTCCGGGAGGTTCCCGTCGAGCAGTGGGAGGAGATGGTCGCGGTCGGCATGTGGCGCGAGGGCTGCCCGGCCACCCGCGAGGACCTGCGCCGGGTCGAGATCAACCACGTCGACTTCGACGGCGAGATCGCCCGCGGCGTTCTCGTCGTCAACGCGGACGTCGCCGACAGCGCCGTCCGCGTGTTCACCCGCCTCTTCGAAGAGCGCTTCCCCATCCGCCGGATGCGGCCCGTCGAGGAGTACGAGGGCGACAACGAGGCCAGCATGGCCGACGACAACACCGCCGCCTACAACTGCCGCCGCCCCGACCAGATCAACGCCCCCGAGGCCGAGTCCCCGCACGCCAACGGCCGCGCCATCGACATCAACCCACGCGAGAACCCCTGGAGGGACCCGCGTTGCGCGTGCTGGTCACCGGGAGCGGAGTTCGCCGAACGCGACGAGGGCCGGGGAAAGATCCTCGAAGGCGGCCTCGTCTGGCGGGCCTTCACCGACGAGGGCTGGATCTGGCAGAACATCGACGTCCCCGACTACATGCACTTCGACACCGGATACCCCTCGGGCCCCTTCGCCCCTGACGCCGCGCGGGAGACCGCGGATCCACGCGTCGACTCCCGGTGACACGGCGGCGGCGTCACGCGGGCGGCTCCCCATCGTCCGCAGGGGACAGGGCGTCCGCAGGGGACAGGGCCTTGCTCGCGATGGTGAACGCGGCGTTCGCGGCGGGGACGCCGCAGTAGACGGCCGTCTGGAGCAGCACCTCGGCGATCTCCTCGGGGGTCAGGCCGTTGCGCAGCGCGGCCCGGGTGTGCAGGGCCAGCTCGTCGTGGTGGCCGCCCGCCACCAGGGCGGTGAGCGTGACGCAGCTGCGGGCGTGGCGGCTGAGCCCTGGGCGGTTCCAGATCTCGCCCCAGGCGTAGCGGGTGAGGAGGTCCTGGAAGTCCTCGGTGAACGCGGTGGTGCGGGCCTTCGCCCGGTCCACGTGCGCGTCACCGAGGACGGCCCGGCGGATGGCGGTGCCGACCGCGCGCCGGGCGGCGTCGTCGGAGGGGTCGGCGGGGGTGACGGTGGAGGGGTCGGGCTCGTCGAAGTGGCCGAGCAGGGCGGCGCGTACGGGCCCCGGGCGTTCGACGTTGACCAGGTGCGCGGCGCGCGCGACCTCCACCAGGTCGGCGCCGGGGACGGCGTCGGCGATCTCCCTGGCGTGCGCGGGCGGGGTGGCCGGGTCGTCGCGCCCGGTCAGCACCAGGGTGGGCGCGGTGACGGCGGGCAGGTCGGCGCGCAGGTCACAGGCGGCGAGCGCGGCGCAGCAGGCGGCGTAGGCGCCGTCGTCGGCGCGCCGCAGGTCGGACAGGAGCGCGGCGCCCAGCGGGGTGTCGGCCGTCCCCGGCGCGAACCAGACGCCGGTGCGGCCGGGCACCAACGCGCCCGTGCCGCGGGCGGTCACCGTGGCGGCGCGTTCGAGCCACGGCTCGGGCGGGCCGAAGTGGGCGGACGAGGACAGCACGGCGAGGCGGGAGACGCGGGCGGGGTGGCGGGCCGCCAGGTGGAGGCCGATGGCCCCGCCCAGGGAGATCCCGGCGTAGGCGAAACGCTCCCAGCCCCGCGCGTCGGCCAGCCGCAGCACCAGGGCGGCCAGGTCGTCGACGGAGGCCAGGACGTTCGACGGCAGCAGGGATGCGGGTGAGCCGCCGTGGCCCGGCAGGTCGAAGCGCAGCACGCGGTGGCGGCGGGCCAGCGCGGCCAGTTGGGGCTCCCAGACGTCCGACGACGTGCCGAGCGAGGGGCCGAGGATCAGCGGGGGCCCGTCGGGTGGGCCCGCCAGGCGGTGGTGCGGCAGCACGTCGTTCGGCAGCGCATCGTTCGGCGGCATGGCGTTCATGAGGCGCACCGGCCCAGTGCGCGGTCGACGAGGGAGTCGGCCGAGCCCAGGTGGCCCGAGGGGTCGGTGAGGGCGGCGAGGTCGAGGCGGTGGGCGAGCGAGGGCTCGGCGGCCAGCAGCGCGTCAACGAGGGGGACGCCGCGCGCGACGGCCTCGCCCGTGGCCTCGTCGAGCAGGCGGCGGGCACGGGGGCGGCCGAGCAGCGGGGTGAGGGCGAGGGCGAGGCGTTCGCTGACGACGAGCCCGCGGGTGGCGTTCAGGTTCCGCCGCATGCGCGCGGGGTCGACGCGCAGGCCCTCGGCCAGCTCGGCGGCGTCGCGGGCCGCGCCACCGGCGAGCCGCAGCAGCTCGCGCAACGCCTGCCACTCCGCGTGCCAGGCCCCGGCCGGGCGTTCGTCCTCGGCGGCCAGCGATCCGAGCAGCGTCGCGGCCAGGGCGGGGGCCCGCCGCGCCGCGGCGGCGATCAGGGTGGCGCGCACGGGATTGCGCTTGTGCGGCATGGCGGATGACCCGCCGCCGCGCCCCTCGGCGACCTCCCCCACCTCGGTCCGCGACAGCACCAGCACATCGGCGGCCAGCTTCCCCAGCGCGCCCGTGGTCAGGGCCAGCGCGCACCCGAGCTCGGCGACGGGCGTCCGCAGCGCGTGCCAGGGCACGGCGGGTTCGTCGAGGCCCGTCTCGCGCGCATAGGCGCGCAGCAGGCGCACCCCCGGGTCGTCCTCGGGCCCCCGCGCTCCCTCGCCGCCCGGCGCCATGGCCAGGGCCTCCGCCGTGAACGCCGCCAACGTGCCTGCGGCGCCGCCCAGTTGGGCGGGCAGGGGAAGCCCGGCCAGGCGGTCGCGCGCGGTGGCGACAAGGGTGTGCCACCCCGCGGCCTTCAGGCCGAACGTGGTGGGGACCGCGTGCTGGGTCAGGGTGCGGGCGGGCATCGCGGTGGCGCGGTGCGCGTCGGCCAGCGCGGCCACGGCATCGGCGGTGCGCGCCAGATCGGCGATGACGGCCCGGCGCGCCCGGCGCGCCACCGCCATGAGCGCGGTGTCCAGGATGTCCTGGCTCGTCGCGCCGCGGTGCACATGCTCCGCCGCCGCCTCGTCGCGGGCGGCGACCGCGCGGGTCAGCTCATCGACCAGGGGGATCACGGGGTTGCCGCCCACGCGGGCGCGCAACGCCAGCGCGCGCGGATCGATACGCGCCGCGTCGGCCGCCCGTGAGACCGCCTCGGCCGCCGCGGGCGGGGTGAGGCCGACCGCCGCGCGGGCCCGGGCGAGCGCCGCCTCGGCGTCCAGCATCGCGCGCACGAACGCGGCGTCACCGGTGGCGGCCTCGGCCTCCGAGCCCGCCCACCCGGGGGAGAGCAGGCCCACGTCGGGGGCGCGGTCATCGGAAGTCCCGGAAGTCCCGGAAGTCTCGGAAGTCAAGGAAGACCGTCTCCTTCTCGCCCTGGAGGTGGATGTCGAAGCGGTAGCGCGGGGCGGGGCCGAGCGGCTCGGCCGTCGCCACCAGCGTCGCGCGGCGGGCGGGGTCGAGCGAGGCGAGCAGCGGATCGGCGGCGAGGGCCGCGGGGTCGTCGGGGAAGTACAGGCGCGTGAACAGGTGGTGCAGCAGGCCGCGCGCGAACACGCACACGCTCACCTGCGGCGCGCGCCCCGCCCGCGCCCCGGGACGCAGCGTCCTGGCCGACCAGCGCCCCTCGGCGTCCGTGGCGACCCGGCCGAACCCGGTGAACTCCTGCGCGAGATCGCCGTCGCGGCGGGCCAACGAGCCGGGCGCGCGCGGCGGGCGGCCTTCGGGGCCGTTCTGCCACAGCTCGACGATCGCGTCGGGAACGGGCGCCCCGGCGCCGTCGTGGACCCGGCCGTGCACGGTGACGGCCCCGGGGTGAGCCGCGGGCGCGAGGTCGCCGCCCCCGGCGAACGGCAGGGCGTGGCCGAAGAACGGGCCGATCGTCTGCGAGGGCGTCGGGGGCAGCGCCGCGGAGCCGCCCGTCATCGGCCCTCCTCCGCCCACGTGGCGCGGGGGCCGTCGAGGACGATGTCCCACCGGTAGCCGAGCGACCACTCGGGGCGCGAGAGCGCGTGGTCGTAGGTCGCCACGAGGCGCCGCCTGGCGTCGTCGTCGACGACGGACCGCAGGACCGGGTCGTGCGCCAGGAGCGGGTCGCCGGGGAAGTACATCTGCGTCACCAGGCGCTGGGTGAACGCCGTGCCGAAGACCGAGAAGTGGATGTGCGCGGGGCGCCAGGCGTTGTCGTGGTTGCGCCAGGGGTAGGCGCCCGGCTGGACGGTGGTGAAGTGGTAGGAGCCGTCGGGGCCCGTCAACGCCCGGCCCGCGCCGGTGAAGTGCGGGTCGAGCGGCGCGGGGTGCCGGTCGAGGCGGTGGGCGTAGCGGCCCGCGGCGTTGGCCTGCCAGATCTCGACGAGCTGCCCCGCCACCGGGCGGCCCGCCCGGTCGAGCAGCCTGCCGGTGACGGTGATCCGCGCGCCCTGGGGCTCGCCGCCGTGCTGCCCGGTCAGGTCGGCGTCGAGCGGGGAGACGTCGGTGTGGCCGAAGACGGGCCCGTGCAGCTCCACCGCCTCCGGGTCGCCCGCCACGGCGACCAGCGGCCTGGTGGGGTGGCGCAGCGCGCTGCTGCGGTAGGGCGGGTAGTCGCGCGGCGGGTGGTCGACGGCGGGCCCGCCGGAGGCGCGTCCACGCTCGTACGCCGCCCGGTGGGCGGCCATCTCGAGATCGATGTCCCGCTGGGTGGGTGTCATCGGCGCTGTGTCACCTTTCGAGTACCAGGGCGAGGCCTTGGCCGACGCCCACGCACAGGGCGGCGACGCCGACTCCGGTGCCGTGCGCGGCGAGCTGGTGGGCGACGGCCCCGGCCAGGCGGGCCCCTGACGCGCCCAGCGGGTGACCGATGGCCAGGGCTCCCCCGCGCGGGTTGACCAGGGCGGGGTCGAGGTCGGGAAGCTCGGCCAGGCAGCCGAGCACCTGCGCGGCGAACGCCTCGTTGAGCTCGACCGTGCGCAGCCGGTCGAAGCGCCGCCCGGCCCTGCGCAGCGCGGTGGTGATGGCGGCGACCGGGCCGAGGCCGTACCACTGCGGCTCGATGCCGGTGACGGCCGACGCGGCGACGCGGGCCAGCGGCGGGCGGCCGGTCAGCGCGAGGCCGCGCTCGTCGGCGAGGAGCAGCGCCGCGGCGCCGTCGTTCAGCGGGGACGAGGTGGCGGCGGTGACGGTGCCGTCGGGGCGGAAGGCGGGCCTGATCCTGGCCAGCGCCTCGGGGGTGCCGCCGTCGCGGACGCTCTCGTCCCGTGCCAGGTCGACGCCGGGGTGGGGCACGACCTCGGCCGCGTAGTGGCCATCGGCCCAGGCGCGGGCGGCCTTGGCGTGGCTGGCCAGCGCGAACGCCTCCTGTCGCGCGCGGCCGATGCGGTGCTTGGCGGCGATCAGCTCGGCGCCCTCGCCCAGCGGAACGGTCCACTCAGGTGGCATGCGCGGGTTGACCATGCGCCAGCCGAGGGTGGTGGAGTGCAGCTCCTGGTGGCCGGTGGGGAAGGCCCGCTCCGGCTTGGGCAGCACCCAGGGCGCGCGGCTCATGGACTCCACGCCCCCGGCGACGACGACCGAGGCGTCCCCGACGGCGATCGCGCGGGCGGCCTGGACGACGGCCTCGAGGCCCGAGGCGCACAGCCGGTTGACGGTGGTGCCGGGCACCGTGGGCGGCAGCCCGGCCAGCAGGGCGGCCATGCGGGCGACGTTGCGGTTCTCCTCGCCCGCGCCGTTCGCGTTCCCGAGGACCACGTCGTCGACCTCCGCGGGGTCGAGGGCGGGAGAGCGGTCGAGCAGGGCGCGGACCACATGGGCCGCGAGGTCGTCGGGGCGCGCGCCCGACAGGGCGCCGCCGTAGCGGCCCACCGGGGTGCGGACGGCGTCGGCGATGTAGACGTCGCGCGTGGTCACCTGGGTCATGTGGCTTCCTCCCGCGGGGACTTGAGGGCGCGCAGCGCGGCGAGCTCAGCGCCGGTCGGCGGCTCGGTGAAGGACGGGTGCCGGGCGATCCGCACGTCCCAGCCGGTGGCCGCGCGCACGTCGTCCACGGTGACGCCGGGGTGCAGCGCGGCGAGGGTCAGCTCGGCGGTGCCGGGGTCGGGCGTCAGCACGCCCAGGTCGGTGATGACGGCGACGGGGCCGCGCCCCGGCAGTCCCAGCGCCGCCCGGTCCCCCGGGCCCGTGCCATGGCCGACGGTGGTGACGAAGTCGAGGCGGGGCACGAAGCCGCGCCGTGAGTGGCGCAGCACCAGCAGCACCCGTCCGCAGCCCGCGGCGATCTCGGGGGCGCCGCCCGCGCCCGGCAGCCGGATCTCGGGCCGCCCCTGACCGCGGCTCACGGCGGTGGTGTTGACGTTGGCGAAACGGTCCACCTGGGCGGCGCCGAGAAAGCCGACGTCGATGCGCCCGCCCTGGAGCCAGTAGTTGAACATCTCCGGCACCGGGACCACCGCGTCCGCCGTGTCGGCGAGCTCGCCGTCGCCGATGGACAGCGGCAGCGCGGCGGGGCGGGCGCCGATGGCCCCCGACTCGTAGATGAGCGTCAGGCCGGGGTTGACGGTGCGGCGGGCGAGGTTGGCGGCGGTGCTCGGCAGGCCGATGCCGACGAAGCACGTGCGGGCCCCGGCCAGCGCGCGGGCGGCGTTGACCTCCATCAGCTCGTCGGGCGTCCAGTCCTGGCTCATCGGGGCGTGGCTCCTTCCCTGCGGCGGACCTGGCTGTCGAGCCACGCGGTGAACGCCTCCCGGTCGCGGGAGATCGCGTCCCACGCGCGGTAGAAGGCGTTGTCCCGCGTCGAGTAGCCGGCCGCGTAGGACGGGTGGGCGCCGCCCGGCACCACGGCGACGGCGTCCACCGTCCAGGTCGGCAGCGTGAGCGCGCCGGGCCGTGGATCGAGCGCGGGGACGACCTCCTCGACGGTCACCAGCACCCGGCGGGCGGCGAGCACCGCCTCCTTCTGCACGCCCGTCAGGCCCCACAGCTGAACGTTCCCCGCGGGGTCGGCGCGCTGGGCGTGGATGACGGTGACATCGGGATTGAGCGCGGCGACGGCCGCCAACTCCGCGCCGGTGAACGGGCAGACCACGGTCGCCACGGTGTCGGTGCGGCGCGGGATGTCGCTGCCCAGGTAGCCGCGCAGCACGGCGAACGGCAGGCCAGAGGCCCCGGCCACATAGCGGTTGGCCATGCCCGCGTGGCTGTGCTCGTCCAGCTCGAGCGGGCGCGGCCAGCCGTTCTCGACGGCGTCGCGGAAGCGGTGCAACGACCCGACGCCGGGGTTGCCTCCCCACGAGAAGACGAGCCTGGCGGCCAGGCCCGCGCCGATGAGCTGGTCGTAGACGACGTCGGGGGTCATCCGGACCAGGGTCAGGTCGGTGGTCCCCTGCCGGATCAGCTCATGGGCGGCGGCGAAGGGGATGAGGTGGGTGAAGCCCTCCATGGCCACGGTGTCGCCGTCATGGATCAGGTCGGCCACGGCGTCATGGAGGGAGCGGATGTCGGCCATACGAGGTACGCCCCCTCGACCCCGGCGTTCGCCTTCCGGGTGTTCGTCTGGTGAACTATTGTTCGCGAACGATGCGCGTTCGAGTGTGGGCTCAGCCGCGCCGCACTGTCAATGGGAGCGAGGAGGGCCGTTCCGCGATGGCGACCCCGACCAGGAGCACGAACGCGACGACATCGGCGCCGCCGCCCGAGGCGGTGGGACCGCTGCTGCGCGGGCTGGCCGTGCTGCGCGCGCTCGCCGCGGGGGGCGGCGGCCTGTCGGCGGGCGAGCTGACCCGGCTCACCGGCCAGGCCCGTTCCACGGTCGACCGCACGCTCGGCACCCTGGCGCGCCTCGACCAGGTGCGGTGGGAGGGCAGGGCGGCGGTGCTGGCGCCCCGGCTGATGGAGGTGGGCAACGCCTACCTCGCGGCCTGCCGACTCCCCGAGCTGCTGGGCGGGCGGGTGGACGAGCTGGCCGACGCGCTCGACGAGTCCGTGTCCCTCGCGGTGCCCGACGGGGACGGGGTGCGCTTCGTCCACCAGGCGACCAGGCGGCGGGCGATGTCCCTGGCCTTCCGCCTCGGCGACCCGCTGCCCGCGGAGTGCGGCGCGCCCGGCGCGCTGTTCGCCGCGGGGTGGGGCCCCGAGGAGTGGGCGCACTGGCGCGCCCGCAGGGCGGCCGACCCCGACCGCGCGGCGTTCCCCGCCGTTCCCCCGGGGGCCGCGGCGCGCGGCGCCGCGTCGTTCGACGACCGCGTCGCGGCGGCGGCCCGCACCGGCAGGTCCGAGGACGACCAGCTCATCGAGCCGGGGCTGATCGCCATCGCCCTCCCCGTGCGCGGCGGCGACGGGCGGCCCGTCTGCGCGGCCAGCGTGGTGAGCCACACCAGTCGGCACAGCCCGGCGAGCCTGCGCCGCGCGCTTCTCCCGCCGCTGCGCCGCGCGGTCGCCGCCATGGAGCGCACCCTGGCCGCGCCCCCGCCGCCCGCCGATCCAGGGTCGGCCGCGGGGTCGGCTCCCGGGTCGGTCCCCGACGGCCCTTCGGCCGCGACCCGCGTCCGCGCCGCGAAGCGGGAGCTGGGCGCCGGGTTCGTGGAGTCCCTGGCCCGCGGCCTCGCCGTGCTCGCCTCGTTCGACGCCGCCCATCCGGCGCGCACCCTCGGCGAGTTGGCGCGCGCCACCGGTCTCGCCAGGGCCACCGTGCGCCGCTCCCTCATCACGTTGGAGCACACGGGGCACATCGCCAGGGCGGGAGACGTCTTCCGCCCCCTGCCGCGCGTGCTCGAGCTGGGCTTCGCCGAGCTCTCCACGCTGACGCTGCCGCGGATCGCCGGGCCGCACCTGGCCCGCCTGGTCGAGCGGGTCCACGAGTCGGCCTCCCTCTCCGTGCTGGCCGGGGACGACATCCAGTACGTCGCCCGGGTCCCGACCGTGCGCGTCATGAGCGTCGACATCACCGTGGGCACCCGTTTCCCCGCCTACGCCACCTCGATGGGCCGGGTGCTGCTCGCGGATCTGCCGACGGAGGAACGCGCCGCCCGGCTCGGGCACGTGGAGCCGTTGACGCGCCACACGGTCACCGACCGCGCCGAGCTTGCCGCCGTCCTGGACCGCGCCGCGCGCGAAGGGCACGCGCTCGTGGACGGCGAGCTGGAGGAGGGCCTGCGCTCGCTCGCGGTCCCCGTGCGCGACCGCGCCTCACGCGCCGTCGCCGCCGTCAACGTCTCCATGCACGCCGCCCACCGCACCGCGGCCGAGGCCCGCGCCACGCTGCTGCCCCCGCTGCGCGAGGCCGCCGCGGCGATCGAGGCCGACCTCCACGTCGCGGGGCGCTTCGTCCCCGTCCGCCCGATGTGAGGGGGCGGCGCTCGGCGCGGTCGGCGGCCCGTATCCCCCGCCGCCCGCCGCGGTGAGCCGCACGACGTCGCCCCTGCGGACCGAGAGGGACGACGTGTCGTACGGCAGCGGCTCCCACGGGCCGCCCGCCCGGCTCACCATCGCGCTCGCCGGCGCGCCGGGGCCGCCGCCCGCGGCGCCCCGCGCGGCGTGCTCGGGGCGGCGCTGCTCCGCCGCGACGCGGCCGCTCGCCCGGTCGGCGAGCAGCTCGTAGTCGCGACGCACCGCGAGGCCGCCCCGCCATGTCCCCGAGCCGCCGCTGCCGGGCACGAGCGCGCAGGCCCGCACGCGCCACGGGTACTCGAGCTCGATGACCTCGGCGGACATGAGCGCGCAGTTGGAGGTGTACGAGTCGATGCCGTCGTCGCCCGCCGCGCCACGCCGCGCCCCGCCCCCGCCGCCGACGGTGTCCATGAGCGTCCTGGACGCGCCGTCGCGGGGATCGACGGCGTGCATCAGCAGGACGGGGAACGAGACATGGCTCGCCGCGACGGCGCGGTCGGGCAGCAGCTCGCCCAGCGCGCGGAAGACCACGTCGGTGAGCACCTGGACGGCCATGTGCCGCGACATCACCGCGGCGGGGCGGCGCGGGCGGAAGAGGGACCCCTCGGGCGCGCGCGCCTCGACGTGCCGCATGTAGCCGTGGTTCTGCCGGATGCCGGGGCCGAGGAAGCAGCGCAGGGCGTAGTACAGGCCCGAATACGTGCTCGACCAGGGCACGTTGAACGTCCCCGTCGTCTGTGCCGCGGAGCGCGAGAGGTCCACGGTCATGCGGCCGTCGCCGACGGTCACGGCCGCGTGGACGCGCAGCGGCTCGTCGTAGTGCAGGCCGTCGCCGTCGAGGAAGCCCGTCGCCGTCACGGTGCCCTCCGGCCAGCCGCGCAGGACCGCGGCGGCGCGCGCCGACGTGTCGTCGATGAGGTCGTCGGCGGCGGCGCGCAGCGTGGCGGCGCCGTGCCGCCCGGCGAGCTCGCGGAGCCGCTCGACGCCGCGGCGGCACGCCGAGAGCTGCGCCATGAGGTCGCCCTCGACCGACTCGGGGTCGCGCACGTTGCGCAGCACGACGTCCCACAGCGCGTCGTTGCGGCGGCCCCGCTCGACGAGGCGCACGGGCGGCAGTTGCAGGCCCTCCTCGTAGAGGTCGCGCGACGCCTCGCGGTGGCCGGGGACCGCGCCCCGGTTGCGCGCCGAGACCCCGCCGATGTCGACGTGGTGCGCGACGGTCGCGACATGGCCGAGCAGCTCACCGCCCGCGTACACGGGCATGAACACCTCGAGGTCGGGCAGGTGGGTCGCGCCGCTGTAGGGGTCGTTCGTCACGACGACGTCGCCCTCGGCGAGCGGGCCCGTGCGGGCGAGGGCGCCCGCGAGGGCGAACTCCAGGGTGCCCGCCTGGGCCGGGATGAGGTGCGAGTCGGCGACGAGGCGGCCTCGCGCGTCGAGGAAGCCGCACGAGAAGTCGAGCATCTCGCGGATCAACGGCGAGAACGAGCAGCGCTTGAGCAGCAGCGACATCTCCCCGACGACCGCGTCGAAACCGTTCCACAGCAGCTCGCGCACCGCTGGATCCGCCACTCTCATCGGCTCAGCTCCCCTCTCGTTCGACAGGTTCGACGGGTTCGACGCGTTCCACGGGTTCGACGCGTTCGATGACCATGGCGACGCCGTCGACCCTCGTCACCCACCAGCCGCGCGGGACGAGGGTCGTGGTGTCGGTCTGCCGCACGATCGCGGGCCCGCGCAGCCCCGGCTCGACGTCGACGCGGTCGACGACCGTGTACCGCACGGGCGCGCCCGTGGCGTCCCACCCCGAGCGGTACCGCCGCGCGGGCTCGCGCGGCGCCCTGTGGCCCGCCGCCCAGTCGACCGCCGCGCGTGGCACGACGGCGCGCACCCGCAGGGTCACGAGCTCGACGGGGACGTCGTGCCACGCGTGGCCGTAGACCGCGCGATGAGCCTCGGCGAACGCCGTCTCGAGGCGTCCGGTGTCCTCGGGCCGCAGCGCGCACGCCGCGGAGACGGGGATCGTCAGCTCGTAGGCCTGCCCCGCGTAGCGCAGGTCGGCGTCGAGGCTCAGGCGCGGCGCGTCGGCCACTCCGGCGCCGCGCAGCAGGCGCGTGGCCTCGTCGACCAGCTCGCCGATGAGCGCGTCGACGCGCGCGTGGTCGAGTGCGCGCAGCGGGGCGACGCAGGTGCGGCCGAGGTCGTGGCGCCCGTCCCCCATCAGCAGCCCGAGCGCCGAGGTCAGCCCCGGATGGCGGGGCACGACGACGCGCGCGACGCCGAGGTCGTCCGCGATCGCGCACGCGTGCAGCGGGCCCGCGCCGCCGAACGCCAGGAGCGCGCGGCCGCGCACGTCGATCCCGCGCGCGACGGTGACGGCGCGCAGCGCGTCGGCCATCGCGCCGTCGGCGATGCGGATGACGCTCGCGGCGGCTGCCTCGGGGGTCAGGCCGAGCGGGCCGGCGACGTCCCGCTCGATCGCCGCCCTGGCCCGGTCGGCGTCGAGCGGGAGCGCGCCGCCGAGCAGGCCCGCGGGGTCGAGCGAGCCGCGCACGAGGTGCGCGTCCGTGACGGTCGCGCGCAGGCCCGAGCCATAGGCGGCGGGGCCCGGGTCGGCGCCCGCGCTGTCGGGGCCGACCGTGAGCGAGCCGAAGGCGTCCACGCGCGCGAGCGAGCCGCCGCCCGCGCCGATCGGCAGGACGTCGATCTGCGGCAGCGCGACCGGCAGCCCCGCGACCTCGCCGCGGTAGCGGCGGCGCGGCTGCCCGCCCTCGATCAGCGCCACGTCGGCGCTGGTACCGCCGACGTCGAGCATGACGACATCCGGCTCGCCGAGCCGCCTGCCGATCTCCGCGGCCGCGATGGCGCCCGCGGCGGGCCCCGAGACCAGCAGCGCGACGGGCAGGCTCGTGGCGAGCGCGGCGGGGACGACGCCCCCGGCCGACGTCATGAGCTGGAACGCGCAGGCGAAGCCCCGCTCGCGCAGCCGCGCTTCGAGCCGCGCGAGGTAGCCGCCGGTGCGCGGCAGGAGCGCGGCGTTGAGCACGGTGGTCGCGGCGCGCGGGTACTCGCGGAACTCCGCCGCGACCGACGAGGACAGCGTCACCGGCACCCCGGGCAGCTCCTCCCGCACCAGGGCGCCCGCGCGCCGTTCGTGCGCGGCGTCGGCGAACGAGAACAGGAAGACGACCGCCACCGCGTCGACCCGGCCCGCGAGGGCCCGCGCCGCCCGGCGCACGTCGTCGTCAACGAGCGGGGTGACGACGGAGCCGTCCGCGCCGATCCGCTCGCGCACGCCGTGGACGCGCTCGCGCGGCACGAGCGCCGCGGCCTTGGGCCGCCACGGGTCGTAGAGGTCGGGGCGCTGCTGCGTGCCGATCTCGAGGATGTCGTCGAACCCGGCCGTGACGAGCAGCCCCACGCGGGCGTGATCGCCGGTGAGGACGGCGTTCGTCGCGACCGTCGTGCCGTGGACGACGGCCGTGATGTCGCCCGGCGCCAGCCCCGACCGTTCGAGGAGGCCGTCCACCGCGGTGACGAGGGCGAGCCCAGGGTCGGTCGGGGTGGAGGGGACCTTGTGGACGTGCAGGGTGCCGTCGGCCGCGAGGAGCGCCGCGTCGGTGTGCGTGCCGCCGATGTCGACGGCGATGACGTTACGCGCGCCCGCGGCCGCGCCGTTCACGGCGCCGTCCACAGCTCCGTTCACGGCTCCGTTCACAGCTTCTCCACGAGGTCGGCCGCCGCGCGGGCGGATCCCCAGGACAGCGCCACGCCCGCGCCGCCGTGTCCGTAGCAGTGCACGACGTCGCGCCCGCCGAGGCGTTCGGCGGCCAGGCGCACCTCGGGGCGCACGGGCCGGTGGCCCACCGCGCGGCCGATGACCCTGGCGTCGGCGAGCGCGGGCTCGGCCCGTGCGGCGCGCCGGACGAGCGCGCGCTCGGTCGCGCGGTCGGGCCTGGGATCCCACGCGCCGTCCTGCGCGGGTCCGCCGACCACGACGTCGTCGTGGCGCGGAACGACGAAGAGCGGCGCGAGTGGCCCGTCGCGCACGATCGTGGTGCGGGTCAGGCCGGGGTTCTCCAGCAGCGCGACCTGGCCGCGGACGGGCCGCAGCGCGGCGTCACCCGCCAGCGGCCCCGAGCCGAGCCCGGCGGCCAGGACGAGGATGTCGGCGTCGGGCGCGCAGCCCGCGAGGCTCGGCACCTCGCGGAGCTCGATGGGCACGCCCGCTTCGGCGCACCGCTCGCGCAGCCAGGGCAGATAGCGGCTCGTGTCGACGAGCGGGATGCTCGCGACGGTGCCCTCGCGGTAGCCGGGGGGCAGCTCGTCGGCCCTCGCCTGGCGCAGCGGTGGCGTGAAGCCGCGCATCCACGGGTCGGGCGCCGCCCGCCCGACACCGACCGTGCGCGCCTCCTGTTCGCGCACGCCGGTGTGGGGTCCGGCGTCGCGGCGCAGCCGCGCGAGCGTGGCGTAGGCCCACTCCCGCACCCGCTCGCTCCTTTCGACGAACGGCACCGCCCACAGCGACGCCGCGGCGGCCGAGGCCGTCAGCTCGCCGCTCTCGCGGGCGACCACGCGCACCGCGTGCCCGCGCTCGGCGAGCACGAGCGCGCAGCTGAGGCCGACGACACCGGCCCCGATCACCGTCACGGGGCGTCGCGGCACGGGGCGCCCTCCCCGCGGTCGAGGAGGCGCCGCGGCTCGTCCACGAGCATCCGGGTCAGGCGCCCCGCCGGTATGCCGCGCTCGCGCAGCGCGGGCGCGATCCGCGCCATCAGGTGGCCGTAGCCGGGGCCGCCGTGCGCCCGCAGCTGCGCCTTCGTCCACAGCGATCCGCCGAGGACGTGCCGCGTCCCGGGATGCTCGGCGCAGAACCCCGCGAAGAACTCGAGGCGTTGCGCGTCCGAGGGGTTGTGGTAGCGGCCGACGTGGCTGTCCTCGGTGCCGAAGCACATCTCGAGCACGGCGCCCGCGGCCGCGAGATCCGCCCAGTAGGCGGCGTCCATGTACTCGTCGGCGTTGGTGAGGACGACGCGCCAGGGCGGGAGCCCCTCGGCCGCGCACAGCGCGAGCACCTCGGGGCCCCGGGTCGCTCCGGGGTCGAGGCGCACCCCGACAGCGGCGCCCGCCCCGACGGCCGCTCGCGCCGCGGAACGCAGCATGGACCGCTCCGCCTCCGGCAGGTCGGCCGTCGTGCCCATGATGCCGAGGATCCCGGCGCGGTAGCCGGTGCCGGGCACCCGGTCGAGCAGGGCGCCCGCCAGGTGTCGTTCGAGGCCGTCCTCGTCGAGGTCGGCGATCCACCCGGGCAGCGTGGCGCGGAGGTAGGCGCCGTAGGCGCACACGATCGTCATCCCCGAGCGCCGCGCCACGTCGGGCAGGCCCGCGTGGTCGGGCCCGAGGCCCCACGAGGTGTCCTCGACGAGCGAACGCTGGCCGAGGGCGACGGCGGCGGCCAGCTCGGCCACGGCGACATCGGGGTCGTCGAGGCGCAGGTTGTCGGCCAACGCCAGCATGTTCAGGCGCAGATGGCCGATCGTCCCCGGGCCCACCCGGTCGCCCGAAGGGCCTGGCGCCGAGCCGTCGCGGCGGAGCGCGGAGGCGTCGCTGAGGACGTGGTCGTGCATCGACGTGATGCCGAGCCGCTCCGCCGGTATGGGGCCGAGCACGGTCTCGATCATGTGCGTGCCCCCCGGTGCCGCGCCTGGGCCATGGACTCGCCGGTCGTCGTCACGGGCGCCTCCCTTAAGATGGATCCATTCCCGATGGTATCGGATACACATGCGGCGTGGGAGGGTTCATGACCGGTGCGGAGCAGAGGGTCGGACAGCTCGGGCTCGACATCCCCGACTACGCGGATCCGCCCTACGGTCGGCGTTACGGCCCCATGAAGCCGTTCCACCGCGTCGGCGACCTGCTCCAGCTCAGCGGGCTGACGCCCGAGAGCCGCGCGGGTGAGCGCCTCCACCCTGGCGTCGTCGGCGTCGACGTCACGATCGAGCAGGGCTACGCGGCGGCCCGCCTGACCGCGATCCACACGCTGGGCATGATCCGCTACGCGATCGGCTCGCTCGACAACGTCGCGAGCCTGTCGCGGGCCCTGTGCTTCGTGGTCTGCCCACCGGGGTTCGAGCTGCTGCACGAGGTGTCCAACGGCGCGAGCGACCTCTTCGTCGACGTCTTCGGCCCGGAGACCGGGAGCATGGGCCGCGCGTCGATCGGGGCGACGGCGCTCTCGCGCGGCAACTGCTTCGAGCTCTGGCTCGACCTGGAGTGCGTACCCGAGCCGACCGCCTCATGACGCGGGATCGCGACATCACCCGCACCCTCACGTTCTGGCTCGTCTTCACCGCCTCGGCGCTGAGCGCGATGACCAACGCGACCAGCACGCCGATCATCCCCGAGTACGTCGAGCGCGTCCTGGGCGGCGGCACGACGCTGTCGGGGCTCGTCATCGCGCTGTCCGCGGTCGCCGCCGTGGTCGCGATGCCCGTCGCCGGGATGCTGGGCGACCGGCGCGGCTACCGGGTGGTCGCCCTCTCGGGCAGCGCGACGGCCGCGCTCGGGATGGCCCTGCTCGCGGCCGTGCCGTCGCTGTGGGGAGCGGGCCTCGGGCGCGTGTTGTTCGGCCTCGGCAACTCCGCGTCGATGACGCTCGTCATGACCTGGCTCGTCGCCATGGCGCCCGTCGCGCAGCGCGGCAAGGCGCTGAGCGTCTTCGGCCTGAGCGTGTGGATCGGGCTCGCCCTCGGCCCGCAGATCGGCGCGGTGGTGAACGAGCTGGCCGGGCCCGCCGCCGTGTTCGCCGTGTGCGGTGGGTTCGAGGTGGCCACCGCCGCGCTCATCGCCTGCCTGCCGCGACCGCCGAGGCAGGCGCCCACCGGTCCCGCGTCCCACGGCCAGGGGCGCGCGGTCGCGGTCTGGCGCGCGTTCCTCGCGGTCAGGGTGCCCGGCGTCGTGGCCGCGGCGGCCTGGTGCGGCGAGGGGCTCATGCTCGGCTTCCTCATCGTCCACCTCGAGGCCGGGGGCGTGCCGGCCAGCGGCCTCACGGGCGCGGCCTCCGTCTTCGCGGTCTTCTCCTTCAGCGTGATCGGCGCGCGCATCGCCCTGGCGAGCCTGCCCGACCGCATCGGCCCCCTGCGCGCGACCGCGCTCTCGCTGTGCGCGCTCGCGGCGGGCCTTGCCACGCTCGGACTCGCGCGCGACTTCTGGGTCGCCGCGGCCGGGGTGGCCCTGATCGGGGTCGGCTTCTCACCGCTGTACCCGTCGCTGACGATGCTCGCAACGGGCGGCCTGACCACCGGGAACAGGGCCCTCGGCCTCGGCATGTTCTCCAGCTTCACCAGCGTCGGGCACGCGGGCGGGGCCCTCATCGGCGGCCTGGTGATCGCCGCCGCCTCGACGACGTGGGCGTTCGTCCTCGTCGCGGGGCTGCAACTGGGGGCGCTCGCCGTGGTGGCGCTGTTCACCCGCGGCGACGCGCCGCGCGAGCGCCCCGTTCCCGAGGCGCCGCGCGACCCCGCGGCGTGAGCCGCGGGGGGCGCCCGCGGATCACACGGCGACCGGCACGGGCCGCGCGGGCGGCGCCGCGATGACGTGCACGCGCTCAGGGTCGCGGCAGACGACCCGGGCGCGCGTGCCCACCACGAGCGACGACGCGTCCACGGAGGTGGGCAGCGAGCACACGACCTTGCGGCCCGCGTCGGTCAACAGCTCGAGGCGGAACCGCGTGCCCTGGAAGCTCAGGAGCTGGATCGTGCCCTCGACGTGCCAGGCGGGGCACGCCTCGTCCGCCGGGACCAGCTCGAGGTCCTCGGGGCGCAGGACGGCGGTGCCGTCGGCATCCTCGCCCAGCGGGTCGTCCAGGATGCGCCCGCCCGAGGTGGGCAGCAGGTTCGCCTCCCCGAGGAAGCCCGCGACATACGCGTCGACGGGGTGGCGGTAGAGGTCCTCGGGCGAGTCCACCTGCACCAGGGCGCCGTCGCGCATGATCGCGACGCGGTCGGACATCGTCAGGGCCTCCGTCTGGTCGTGCGTCACCGACACCGTCGTGATGCCCACCTTGCGCTGGATACGCGTGAGTTCGACCTGCATCTGCTCGCGCAACTGCTTGTCGAGCGCCGCCATCGGCTCGTCGAGCAGGAGGATGCCGGGGTGGGCCGCCAGCGCCCTGGCGAGCGCCACGCGCTGCCGCTGACCGCCGGAGAGCGTCGCGGGGACGCGGTCCGCCATGCCGGGCAGCCGCACGAGCGCGAGCATCTCCGCCGCGACGGCGCGCCGCTCCTTGGCGGGGCGCCGGGCCGCGAGGAGCGGGAACGCGACGTTCTCGCCGACCGTCATGTGCGGGAAGAGCGCGTAGGACTGGAAGACGACGCCGACGTTGCGCTTCTGCGGCGGGCGCCCGCCGACGTCCACGCCGTCGAACGTGAGCTGGCCGCTGTCGACCGCCTGGAGGCCCGCAACGACGTTCAGCAGCGTCGACTTGCCGCTGCCGCTCGCGCCGAGCAGCGTGACGAACTCCCCGGGCCGCACGTCGAGGGACACGCCCTTGAGCACGTGGTTGTGGCCCAGCGTGACGTGCACGTCGGAGATCGAGAGTGCGATGGTCATGGCGTGACTCCTTCCGGCGCGGCCTGGCCCTCGGCGGGCCGCGGGGAGGCCGCGCGCCCCGCCCTCCGCCTCAGGACCCTGCCGACGGGGACGATGGCGAGCACGAGGAGGGCCAGGCCCGAGACGAGCGTCGACGCCGCCGTCAGCTCGGGCGAGAACGCCTCCTGCGACGCGTTGAGCATCTGGAGGGGCAGCGTCTGCTCGCCCGGCGGCATCAGGAAGACCGCGAGGACGACCTCGTCGAAGACCACGACGAAGGCGAACAGCGCGCCCGAGAGCAGGTAGGGCAGGATCGCGGGCAGCTCGATCTTCCACAGGATCAGCGGCCACCGCGCGCCGAGGGTGCTCGCCGCGGGGCGCAGGGCGGGGTCGATGCGGGCGATGCCGCCGGAGACGATGACGAAGACATAGGGCAGGGCGATCAGGGCGTGCCCGACGACCAGGGTCGCGAGCGTGCCGCGCAGGAAGGGGAGGTCCACGGTGACGCCGTAGAGCCCGACCGCGTAGGCGATCGGCGGGAGCGCGATCGGGACGATGAAGAGCGTGCGTATCCAGCGCCGCGCGGTCGTGTGGCGCACCCGCGTCAGCCCGATCGCCGCGAGCGTGCCGAGCACGGCCGCGATGGCGGTGGAGAGCGCGGCCGTCCACAGGGACAGCCGGAACGACTCGGTCCACTCGGGGTCGGCGAGCACCTCGGCGTACCAGTCGAGGGAGAAGCCCTCGGGCGGGAACAGGATGAAGCTGCCCGAGGTCCACGACGTCGCGACGAGGACGAGGAACGGGACGATCAGGAGCAGGCTGGAGAGCATCGCCACGACGACGATGGGGGCCCGGTACCGGCCGAGGCTGCGGCCCACGGTCGTGCTCATCGCGTCATCCCCACTTCTCGCTCACCCGGAACAGGCGGTCGGCGAGGAGATAGACGACCATCGTCCCGCCCACCAGGAGGATGCTCATCGCCGCCCCGATGTCAGGGCGGTTGGCCTGGTTCATCTGCGCGTTGATGACGCCCGACACGGTCATGTTGCCGGGCCCGCCGAGCAGCAGCGGCGTGACGTAGAAGCCGAGGGACATGACGAAGACGAGCACGCCCCCGCTCAGCACGGACGGCATGATCTGCGGCCAGGTCACGGCGCGGAACGTCAGCCATGGCCCGGCCCCGAAGATGGTCGCGGCGCTGAGCTGCTGCCGGTCGATCGACTGGAGGGCCGTCATCACGGGCAGCACGGCGAACGGCAGCATGACGGCCACCATGGCCGGATACATCCCGGCCGTCGTCTGGTAGAGCTCGATCGGCTCGTCGGCCAGGCCGAGCAGGTCGAGGAACCAGTGGAGGGCGCCCCGCGGCAGCTCGAGCAGCATCCAGCCGAAGGAGCGCACCATGATGGACGTCCAGAGCGAGAGGACCAGGGCCGCGAGCAGGCCGAACCGCAGCCACGTGGGCGAGGCGACCACCGCGAGCGCGTAGAGGGAGCCGAGGACCATCGTCAGGGCCATGACGACGGCCGCCATGACGACCGTGCGCACGAGCGATCCGGTGAAGGCCGGGACCTCGAAGGCGTCGGCGTAGGCCGCGCCGCCGCCCTCGAGGGACCGCCTCACGAGCGTGAGGAGCGGGAACCCGAGCGCGACCGCGAAGAAGATCAACGGTGGCCACAGGAGCCACCGGTGCTCGGCCCTCGAGACTCCCAACGGCTTGCGCCCGCGCGCGTCCGCCCGCGCTCTCGGCATGGTCAGCGATGGCATGCTCACTCCGTCATGCTCCGGAAACCCGACATTGTGGATCCAATGTATTCATTGATGGATGCCTTCCCTTGCGGCCGCGTTTCGGGAAGGTGACAAACGATCGCCGTGCGCGCCCCTCGCCCCGCGGGGGCACTCAGCCGGCCAGCCAGGCCGTGTAGGAGTCGAGCATCAGCCGCCTGTTGTCGGCGCGCCACTGCTCGTCCCAGCGCAGGACCAGGTCCTCCTTGTCGGGCGAGTTCGCCAGCTGCTCGACGACGTCGGCGGGGAGGTGCTCGAAGACCTCGGAGTTCACCGGGCCGTAGAGCGTCCGCTCGACGAACGCCGCCTGGCGCTCCGGGTCGTTGATCCACTCGGCGAGCGCGATGACGGCGTCCGGGTTGCCCGACTCGGCGGGGATCACAAAGCCGTTGGGCGTGATGAACGCCTGGTTCCACTGGACCGTGACATCGGCCCCCGCGTTCCGCAGCGCGGTGAACTGACCGGTCACGGTCACGGCGATCGAGGCGCTGCCGCTGGTCAGCAGCTGCTGCACCTCCGGGTAGCTCTGGTAGAAGACAAGGTCGCCGCGGATCGAGTCGAGCCTGGCCTCCGCGCGCTCGATGTCCAGCGGGTAGAGGTCATCGGGGGCGACGCCGTCGGCGAGCAGCGCGATCTCGTACGACGCGTCGAAGCTGCCGGGCGCGCCGGGCCAGGCGCGCTTGCCGGGATAGGTCTCCGTGTCGAAGAAGTCCGCCCAGTCCCGCGGGCCGCCCCCGGGGAACGTCTCCGTGAGCCAGCCCTGCGCGAGACCGGCGTAGAAGCCGCCGACGACATAGGGCCGCAGCCCCTCGGGCAGGAGGTCGCCGCGGACGTCGTCGGGCAGCTCGACCAGGCTCTCCGCGCTGCCGAGCGCGTCGGCGGCGGCGACCTGGAACACGTCGTAGTCGCCCGCGTCGCCCTCGAGCATCCCGTTGAACACGGCGTCCTCGATGGCGACCGACACGACATCGACGCCGGTCTCCTCGGAGAAGCCGTCGAAGTAGGCGGCCTGGCGGCTGTCGTTGGTCGGCCCGCCGTAGTCGGCCCAGACGATGTCGCCGCCGAGACCCGACCCGCCGCCGTCGGACGGCGGGTCGTCGGAGTCGGCGCAACCGGCCACCAGGGCGGCCACCACGGCCATCGCGGCGCCCACCATCGCGACGCGGCGTACTCGGATGATGTGTGCCATGTGAATGCGATCCTCCTCGGAACGGCGCGATCCGCCGATGATGGATCCAATCTAGATGCGAGTGGATCCTGGATGGTAGCGGGGATGTTTCGGCCCCGCAACCGTTGGCGCATCCGCTGAGGGACGGGTGGTCCGGGCGCGACGCCGGTGCCGCCGCGCGAGCTTCGCCGCGCGGGCGGCCCCGAGCTTGCGCCCGGACCACCGAACCCCGTCGGTGGGCGTCACGTTGCTCCCGGTGGGCGACCGCGCCGGCAGTGGTGGGCTTGCGCCCAGGCCGCCAAAACCCGTGGCCGGACGCAGAGTTGCCCCCCGGCGGGCGACCGCACCAGCGATGGTGGGCTTGCGCCCGCACCGCCGAAACCCGTCGGCAGACACCGAGTTGCCCCCCATGGGCAACCGCGCCAGCGATGGTGGGCTTGCGCCCGCACCGCCGAAACCCGTCGGTGCACGCCGGGTTGCCCCCGGTGGGCGACCGCGGCGGCGGGCTCGCGCCCCGACCGCCGAAACCCGTCGGCAGACGCCGAGTTGCCCCCCGTGGGCGACCGCGCCAGCGATGGTGGGCTTGCGCCCGCACCGCCGAAACCCGTCGGCGGACACCGGGTTGCCCCCGGTGGGCGACCACCACCGGCGATGGTGGACCCCTGCCCGTGCGCCGGTGCGCGGGCTTCGCCGCGCCGGTGGCGTCGCACCCACGAAACCCGTCGGCAGACGCCAGGTTGCCCCCGACGCACGACCACACCGGCAGGGCCCGAGTCCACGCCCTCCCGCCGAAACCCGGCCGTGGGCGTTGGGTTGTGCCCGGCAGCGCCCGGGCCCTGCCCGTGGGTCGGTGCGCGAGCCGTGCCGCGCGTTCACTCGTCCAGGACGGGGGTGTTCGAGAGGAAGCGGTCGATGACGTTGCCGAGCAGGCGGCCCACGGGGGTCTCGCCGTCGGCGTCGTGCAGGGCACCGGCGAAGGCGATCGATCCGGTCGCGAACACCGCGCCGCCGCCCGCGCGCGGCACCAGGACCAGGTCGGACCGCACCCTCGGGTTGCGGCCGCCGCCCAGGATCCTGCTGGTCATGTTGAAGTTCTCGCGGGCCTCGAGCATGTCGTCGCTGTGCCCGAAGGACGTCGCGAGAACGACGGCGTCGGGCGACGTCCCGAGCTGCGCGCTGGCCGAGTCGATCTCGAGCCCCGCGGCGCCGCCCGAGACGCCGTGGCGCCCGAAGTCACGCTCGCCACGGGCGTTCAGGACCCCGTCGAACACCCACGCGACACGGGGGTCGTCGGTCGCGCGGCGGTAGCCCGCGGACGCCCCGGGATTGCCCGCGGCGACGAACCCGACGCCGAACGTCTTCTGCGGGGCACGCCCTCGGAAACGCCAGATGCCGCCCGGCTCGCCTGTGAACGACAGGTGGTACTCGCCGGGATCGGCGCACCACGCCTGTGTGCCGCCCCACCGGCGGATCTCGATGACCTGCTCGTCGCACGGATCGAACGCCGTGACCCAGTACATCCCGTTGCCGCCCATGGAGAGCAGGCGCCCGCCGGTCGAGGCGTACCCCTCGTAGGCGTCGAGCATCGGACCGCTCGCGTACTCCGGGTGCGACCCGGTCATCACGGCCGCGTAGCGCGACAGCAGGGCCGCGCCCTCGCGGTGCACGTCGACGTCGGTGGCGACGTCGAACGCCCGGCCCGTGCGGTCGAGCCAGTCCACGATCTGCATGTCGCCGGTGAACTGCCACACCGGCGCGTTGTGGTCGTAGACGCGCTCGCGCATCGTGAGGATGGGGCGGCGCCAGCTGGAGTAGAAGACCGGCGAGCCGTCGCCGTGCACCTCGTAGAGCGAGAGGCCGAGCTCGCGGCGGGCGTCGCGGAACAGCTCGAAGTCGTCGAGCGTGGGCACCATCTGGCTCCACACCTGCGTGCGGGGGCTGTCGACGCCGACGTGGTCGTTGGCGTACGCGAGGTAGGAGCTCGTCGGCATGACGAGCAGCAGCGGCGCCGTGGCCGAGCCCTCGGGCGGCCCGACGAACACGGGCACGAGGTCCTCCGTGCCGTCGGCCGCCGTGAGGCGCACGGCGTACACCCCGCTGCGCAGGTCGGGTGGCAGCGCGATGCCGCCCTGCGACGCCCAGCCGCAGTCGGTCAGGTCGTCGCGGTGGAAGTGGATCGCCGCGTACGCGTGCGGCGCGAACCGCGCGTCCGTGACCGTGCCGTCCCACCCTGACGCGGTGACGGCGCGGTGCGGGTGGTGCGCCGTCACGCCGTGGTGGCCGCGCCCGCTGGCGTCCGTGACGCGTGAGGTGGCGGCGACGCCCGCGGGGCCGATGTCCGCGCCCAGATCCCAGGCCGCGACCGCCGCGGGATGCGCCGCGAGCTCGCGGCGGGAGCCGGTCGCCGAGGCGTCCGCGACGATCACCGGGTTCTCCAGGCGGCCGTCGAAGCTCATCTCGGGGCGGCCGCCCGCGCCCAGCGAGCGGCACCCCCACAGCAGCGGCCCCCGCGCCGGGACGACGCGCGCGCCGATGACCGCGGCAGCGGTGGCCGTGTCGCCCGGCGGCCCGACGAACCGGTTCGACGCGACGGTCCCCGCCGGGGTGACCTCGATCGTGAGCCGCTCGCCCGGACGCCCGGGGATCGTCGCCCTGACCTCGACCCAGCGGCCCGCGGCGAGCGGTTCGCCGACGGCGAGGCTCACCGGGCCCGCCGTCGTGCACACGCCGACGCACGCCCGCCCGTCGGGCGCGAGCCCGACCCACCAGCCGGTGCCGTCCGCCGCGTGCGCGAGGGCGACCTGGGGGCCGAACGCGGGGTCGCCCGGCGTCGTCGGCATGAGCGCGAGCGCGACGAGCAGCCCGCCCTTCCCGAGCGGCGGGACGCCGTCGAACCGCGCGTACGAGCCGGTGGCCGTCCGCTGGTCGATGCCGCGCGCCGCCACGGGCTCGGCGCCGGGCACGTCCTCGGTGCGGCGGCGGACCCCGGCCGAGGGGATCTCGAGCGCCGACAGCCTGACGAGCTCGCCGCGCCAGTGCGCCGCCGACGTGCTGACGTGCAGCGCGACCGTGTCGCCCGGGCGGTAGGAGATCCGGTCGGTGTAGCCCATCACGCGCGGCGGTACGACCACGGGGGGTGCTTCCTCGCCCATCAGCGCCGACCCCCGTTCATGCGGCGAAGACCTCGCGCCCGCCGACGACGGTGCGCAGCACCGCCGCCTCGGCGAGCGCGTCGTCGTCGGCCTCGACCGGGTCGGCGCTCACCTCGACCCAGTCGGCCAGCTTGCCGGGCGCGAGGCTGCCGCGGACGTCGTCGGCGAAGCAGTAGTAGGCGGAGTCGAGGGTCCACATGCGCAACGCCTGGGCCGGGGTGAGCGCCCAGCGCGCGCCGAGCGCGCCGGTGCGCGCCCGCACCCGCCGGGTGCGCGCCTGCCACATGCCGAAGAGCGGGGACATCGGGAAGTCGGGGCCGTCGGACCCTCCGGCCATGCGCACGCCCGCGGCGGCCCACGCGCCCAGCGGGGCGAGGTCGTCGGCGAGGGCTCCGAAGCGGTCGGCGATGCCCGCGCCGACCCGCCAGTGCATGGAAGGCTGCGTCGAGAGGACGACGCCGAGGCGGGCCGCGCGCTCCATCGACTCGGCCGAGGGCCACAGATAGGCGTGCATGATCGAGAAGCGCAGGTCGCGGATCGGGTGACGCAGGTCGGCCCGGTGGAAGCAGTCGAGCACGATCCGCACCGCCTCGTCGCCGACGGTGTGCACGGCGAGCGACCAGCCGCGGGCCGCGCAGTGGTCGACGAGCGCCTCAAACGTCGCGGTGGAGCAGACCTGCGTGCCGTGGTAGCCGGGCCTCCCCGGCCAAGCGCGGCCGAGCAGCGCGGTGCCGAAGCCTCCCGTGCCGTCGAAGTACACCTTGAGCGGGCCGATCCGCAGCCGTTCGTCGCCGAAGCCGGTGACGGTGCCGAGCCCGGCCAGGAACTCCTCGGGCGGGAGCGCCGTGTCGACCAGGGGCATCGCGAGGGTGCGGAGGGTCAGCGTGCCGCGCGCCCACGCCTCCTGGTACACGGCCAGCTCGACCGGCGAGAGCCCGGGCTCGGCGGCGCCCACGACGCCGAGGCTGTGCAGGTGCGCCTGGCCCTCGGCGAGCGCGGCGTGCAGGTCGTCACGGTCGACCGGCGGCACATGGGAGAAGACCAGGTCGGCCGCGGGCCGCTCGACGAGCACGCCGGTCGGCTCTCCCCCGGCGTCGCGCTCGATCGAGCCGCCCGGCGGGTCGGGCGTCGAACGGTCGATCCCGCACCGTTCCAACGCCGCCGAGTTGACGATCGCGTCGTGCGTGCGGCGGTCGAGGTAGAGGGCGGTCCCGCCCGAGACGGGATCGAGGTCGTGCCGGTCGGGCAGCCGCCCCTCCGCGAGATCCTCGGCGTGGACGTGCAGGCCGACGACGGCCCAGTCGAGGCCGGGGTGGCTCGCCAGCCAGTCGCGCACGCGCTCGACGATCTCCCGCACAGACCCGGCCTCGGAGATCGTCAGCCGTCGCCGCTCGAGACCGACGACGAGCGTGTGCACATGGGCGTCGATGAAGCCGGGCAGGACCGTGCCACGGGCCCGCTCGACGCGCGCCGAAGGGCTGAGCGCGCGCAGCGTCGACAGGTCGCCCGTCGTGACGACGCGGTCGCCGCGCACGAGCATCGCCTCGGCCGAAGGCCGCGCGGCGTCCATCGTCCTGACGCGGCCGCGGACGATCACGTCGCGATCGTCCGCGGCCCTGCCGTTCAGTCGGCCAGCCACGCCGTGTACCAGTTGAGCAGCTCCTCGGTCGCCTCGGCGCGGGCCTCCGAGTCCTGGTGGACCACGGTGGTGTGCCCTGGCGCGGTGACCAGGCCTTCCTGGACGTCCTCGGGGATGAACTCGTACGCCTCGGGGTTGCCGGGCCCGTAGTGGGTCAGCCCGGCGAACTCCGCCTGCCGCTCGGGGTCGTGGAAGTACTCGGTGAGCGCGAGGATGTTCTCGGCGTTGGGCGCTTCCTTGGGGATGGCGATGACGTTGGGCGACACGACCGCCTGCTCCCAGGAGACGGTGACGTCCTGGCCCGCGTTGCGCAGGGCCGAGAACTGGCCGCTGGGCCCCATGGCGATGGCCGCGGTGCCCGAGACGAGCAGCTGCTGGATCTCCGGGTACGACGTGTAGAAGACCATGTCGGGGCGCAGCTCGTCGAGCTTCGCCGAGCAGCGTTCGAAGTCGAGCGGGTACAGCTGGTCGGGCGCGACGCCGTCGGCGAGCAGCGCGATCTCGCACGAGCTGTCGTAGCTTCCCGGGGTGCCTGGCCAGGCGCGCTTGCCCGGGTAGGTCTCGACGTCCCAGAAGTCCGCCCAGGTCTCGGGGCCGCCGTCGGGGAAGGTGTCGGTGAGGTAGCCCTGGGCGTGGCCGACGTAGAACGTGCCGAACGCGTACGCGCGGATGTTCTCGGGCAGCGCCTCGTCCTGGTACTCCTCGGGGATCTGCACGAGCGTGTCCATGTTGGCGTACACCAGGTCGAGCCCGACATGCGTCGCGTCGTAGTCGCCGGGCCCGCCGGAGATCATCTCCTCCTGCATGGCGTCGTTGACCACGACGGAGACGACGTCGACGCCGGTGTCCTCCGTGAACGGGGCGAAATAGATCTCCTGGCGGGCCTCGTTGGTGGGACCGCCGAAGTCGGACCAGATGATCTCCCCGCTGAGCCCGGACGCGTCGTCGCCCGCCCCCGACTCCTCGGCACATCCGGCCAGCAGCACCAGCGCCGCGGCGACGGCGACGCCCGCGGCCCCGCGGCGTCGGCGTCGTGTGAAGGGGCGTGTGAGGGGTGGTCGTGTGAAGGGTGCATGCATGGGACCTACCTCCGAGCTCACCGATATTGGATCCAAAGTATGGACTACAGGATCCCGACGGGTTCCGTTCATGTTGCGGGAACGTTGCCGGTTCGCGGAACGACGGAGCCCGGCGCGGCGCGGACATGGCCGAGGACGGCTTCGACGGCCGCGCCGATCGCGAGCAGGCGCGCGTCCTCGCGCGACGGCCCCACGAGCTGCATCCCGACGGGCAGCCCTTCGGGGGTGAAGCCCGCGGGCGTCGTCAGCACGGGGTGCCCGGTGACGGTCAGCCGACAGGCCGTGCGCTGCCACGCGAAGTAACGCCCGAGGCGCACGCCGTCGATCTCCTCGACCCACTCCACGTCGGACGGCGGCGCGACCACGGGCGTCGCCGGGTAGGCGACGGCGTCCACGTCGTCGAGCACGGCGGCCGTGGCGCGGAACAGCTCCGTCCGCCTGGCCAGCGCGCTCGCGAGCGCGTCCGCCGGGATACGGCGGCCCTCGGCGACGTTGCGGAGGTAGTCGTCGCGCAGGCCCGCACGGCCCGCGTGGGGCCCGCCGTCGGCGCCGAAGCCGAACAGCTCGATGGCCTCCCAGCACGCGTCCGCGCCCGCGAGGTCGGGCTCGACGTCGACGACGGTGACGCCCGCGGCCTCGAGCGCCCGGCGCGCCTCGGCGTGGACCGCGCGCACGTCGGGGGCGATCGGCAGCCCGCCGACGTCGGGGCTCCAGGCGATGCGCAGCCGGGCCGGGTCGAGGTCGGCGTCGAGGTCGGCCACGCGGCCGAAGGCGGCGGGATCGTCCACCCAGGACAGCGGCCAGCGCGGGTCGCGGCCCACGATGCCGGAGAGCAGCAGCGCCGCGTCCCTGGAGTCGCGCGCCATCGGGCCGAGCACGACGTGGGGGTTCCACGCGTCGCCAGGGCGACCGCTCGGCACCGTCCCCGGCGTGGGCCGCAGCCCCACGACGTTGCAGAACGCGGCCGGGAAACGGATGCTGCCGCCGCTGTCGGAGCCGTCGGCGATCGGCAGCAGCCCCGCGGCGAGCGCGGCGGCCGCGCCCCCGCTGCTGCCGCCCGCGTGCCGGGCGGGGTCCCAGGGGTTGCGGGTCGTGCCGCGCACGGAGTTGAAGGTCAGCGTGCCGAGGCCGAACTCCGGGGTGTTCGTCTTCCCCACGATGAGCGCGCCGGACGCGCGCAGGCGCTCGGCGAGCACGCTGTCGCGGGTCGCGGGGCGCGCGTCGCGGTAGGCGGCGGAGCCATGCGTCGTCGGCAGCCCCGCGACGTCCATGAGGTCCTTGACGGCGGTCGGCAGGCCGTGCAGCGGGCCGAGGTCGTCGCCGCGCGCGACGGCCAGGTCGGCGTCCGCCGCCATGCGCAGCGCCGTGGACCCGGGCACCCGCGCGACGATCGCGCGCAGCCCATCGACGCCCTCGTCGATCTCGTCGACGCGCGCGAGGTGGTGCCGCATCACCTCGACCGCCGACAGCTCGCGGCGGGCGATCGCGGCGGCGAGCTCGCGCGCGGGCCAACGGTGCAGGGGAAGGCCGCCCGTGACGCCCGTGACGGTGTTCGCCGCCGAGCCCGTCATCGCGCGTCACCCGCCCCGGCCGGGCCCGCCGCCGAGAACACCGTGCGCCCGCCGACCTCCGTGCGCAGCACGCGCAGGGCGCGCAGCCCGTCCGCCCCGACGGCCGACGGGTCCGCCGACCACAGGGTCCAGTCCGCGAGCGCGCCGCCGCGCAGCACGCCCCGCCTCCCGTCGGCGAGGCTGGCGTGGGCGGCGCCGACGGTGTACGCGGCCAGCGCCTCCTCCACCGTGATCGCCTCGTCGAGGCTGAGCGGCACGTCCGAGCCGTCGACGCGCCGGGTGACCGCCTGCCACATCAGCAGGCGCGGGTCGAACGCGAAGAACGGGCCGTCGGAGCCGAACGCCACGACGGCCCCGGCGTCGATCCAGCTGCGCACGGGGTTGGCGCGCTCGGCGCGGTCCCCGAGGCGCTCCCGCAGCCCGCGGCCGTTGTGCCAGATGATCGAGGGCTGCACCGAGGCCACGACCCCGCACCGCGCCGCCGTCACCAGGTCGTCCCGGCGTGGCTCGAGGTAGGCGTGGATGAGCTGGAAACGCCGCTCGCGCACCGCCGCGCCCGCGGCGGCGAACTCCCGCGTCACGGCCTCGATGGCCGCGCCGCCCACCGCGTGCGCGCCGACGCCCCAGCCGCGCTCGGCGCAGAAGCGCACCAGCCGGGCGAGGTCGTCGTCCGCCATCCGCCGCAGCCCGCGGTAGCCGGAGTCGTCCCAGGGCTCGTGGAGCAGCGCCTGGCCGCGCAGCCCCTCGCCGTCGACATAGATCTTGATGGGGCCGATCCGCAGCGCGTCGTCGCCGAAGCCGGTCGAGACGCCCGTGCCCACCAGGTGGCCGATCACGGCGTCGATGTCCGGTGTCTCGGCCGAGCCGGGCTCGAGGTAGGGCATCGCCACCGTGCGCATCGTCAACGCGCCGACGCGGTGCGCCTCCTGGTAGCCGCGCATCTCGTCGATCGTCACCGCGGGATCCACGACGCCGGTGAAGCCGAGCGCGTGCAGCAGCGGCTGCACGCGGCGCAGCCCGGCGACCCGCTGGTCGAGCGTGGGCTCGCCGCCCGGCCATGTCTCCTGGCCCGATGTGCGCCGCATCGCCTCGGCGTACGCGTCGGCGTCCGCGTCGGCCGCCAGGTGGGCGAGCGCCTTCAGGCCGCCCCGCTGCATGTGCAGGTGCGCGTCGATGAGGCCGGGCAGGATCACGCCGTCGTGCGGGTGCTCGGGCGTGCCGGGAGGCACCGCGGCGCGCACCTCGTCGACGCTCCCGACGGCGACGACGCGACCGGCCGCGACCGCGAGCGCCGAGGCGCGCGGCCTGCGCGGGTCCATCGTGACGACGGGCGCGATGTGGACGACGGGCGCGGCGCTCACGCGACCACCGCCTGGGCGGGCTGCCGCGGATCGGCGGCGGACGCGAGGAACCCCGTACGGGCGTCCAGGTAGATCGCCTCGACGGCCGCCGCGTCCCTGGTGAAGGCGGGCCAGCGCCGCACATCGTGCCCCCGCCGCGCCAGCTCGGCGTGGACGGCGGGGTCGAACCGGTCCTCGAGGAAGACGTGCGCCGCGAGGTAGTCGAAGGGGGCGAACGAGTTCGGGAAGCTCCATGTCGAGAAGCGCGGCGCGTTGACGGCCTCCTGCAACTCCATGCCGAAGTGGAAGGCGTTGAGGAAGACCTGGAGCATCGCCTGCACCTGCATGTCGCCGCCTGGGCAGCCGAACGACAGCACGCTGCCGTCGTCGCGCACCGCGATCGCGGGGTTGGGCGTCAGGCGTGGCCGCTTGCCCGGCGCGACGCCCGCGGGGTGGGCGGGGTCGGGCCGCGACTGGAGGCCCCGCAGCGAGGGCACGATCCCGGTGCCAGGGATGACGGGCGAGGTCGAAGCGCCGTCGGAGGGCGTCGCGGAGAAGGCGTTGCCCCAGCGGTCGACGACGCACACATAGCTCGTGCCGCCCTCGCCGATGTGGCGCACCTCGTCGGCGCTGATCGCTTCGGGCAGCGGCTGGGACGCGCCGAAGAGCGCGGGCGGCAGGCCCGCGAAGGCGCGCTCGGGGTCGATCGCCGCGGCGCGTGCGGCGACGTGCTCGTCGCCCAGCAGCCTGTCGAGCGGAACGTCGACGAACTCCGGGTCGCCGAAGTGGTGTTCGCGATCGGCGAAGACGCCCTTGAGCGCCTCGACGACCGTGTGCGCGTAGGCGGCGCTGTTGTGCGCGAGGCCGTCGATGCCGTGGCGCTCCAGGATGAGCAACGCCTCGGCGAGGATCGGCCCCTGGCACCAGGCGCCGCACGTCAGCAGGGTGAAGTCGCGCCAGCGGGTCTCGACGACGGGTTCGCGGCGCGAGCGGAACTCCGCGAGGTCGTCATGGCGCAGATAGCCGCCGTTCGCCTCGTGCCAGGCCACGATGCGGTCGGCGATCTCGCCCTCGTAGAACGCCGCGCGGGCGGCCTCGAGGCCGGTGACGCGGTCGCCGCCCGCGCGCTCCTCGGCGTCGATCATGGTCTGGATCGTGCGGGCGAGGTCGGCCTGGACGAAGCGCTCCCCCACCCGAGGGGGGCGGCCGCCCGGCAGGTAGATCGCCGCGTTCGCCGCCCACCTCAGGTAGCCCGCCTGCCGCTTGGCGATGCCGTCGGCGAGCAGCGGGAAGACGGGGAAGCCGTCCCGCGCGAGGCGCACCGCGGCGGCCGCGACCCGGGCAAAGGTCATCGTGCCGTGGTCGCGCAGCGCCGTGATCCAGGCGTCGGGCGCGGCGGGGACGACCGTGCGCAGGACGCCGACGGGGATGGTGCCGCCGTGCTCGGACATGAACAGGTCGGCGGGCAGGCGCCGTGGCCAGACGCCGAGCCCGTCGAGGCTCACGGCGGTGCCGTCGGCGAGGCGGATCATGAGGGGCGCGACCCCCGCGAAGTTGACCTCGTCGGCGTGCAGCACGGCCAGCGCCATGCCCGCGCAAACGCCCGCGTCGACCGCGTTGCCGCCCGCCTCGAGGATCGCGAACGCCGCGGCCGAGGCCAGATGGTGCCCGGACGAGACCGAGTGCCGCGTGCCGACCAGCGTCGGATTCGGCGCCAGCCAGGTGGGTGACGTCATGGTCGAACCTTCCTCCGTTGTGCGGTGGTCGCTCGCCGCCGTGCGCGGCGGCTCACCAGTCGAGCCCCAGGTCCCGCAGGCGGCGTTCGAGGACGGCGTGCTCGGCCGCGCCCCTGTCGGGGTGGCGCCGCGCGTCGACGAGCTCAGGCGGCCGTCCCCTGACCGCGGCGCGGGCGGCGATCGCGAACCCGTCGTGGCACCGCACGATCGCGTATCTGGGCAGGTCCGGATCGGGGTTGCGGCGCACGAAGTCCAGCACCTCGGCGATGTCGGGGTCGTAGGGCGGGGCGGGCGCGGCGCGGGCGCGCTCGACGAGCTCGGCGGTCACGAGCGCCCGCACCCGCGTCCGCAGGATCTCGGCGTCCTGGATCGACAGCGCCATCGCGGCCCTCACCCCGCCGTCGCCGACGGGCGGGCCGACTCGTCGCGCGGCACCGCGCCCGCCTCCTCGAGCAGCAGCCCGGCGACCTTCTCGCCCATCACGACCGCGGGCATCGCCGTCGTCGCGCGGGGAACGTTCGGCATGATCGAGCAGTCCGCGATCCGCAGCCCCTCGATGCCGTGCACCCGCGCCCGCTCGTCCACGACGGACAGGGCGTCGTCGGCGGTGCCCATCCGGCAGGTGCCGACGGGGTGCCAGTAGTTGTCGGGGTTGCGGTACAGGTGCGCGACGAGCGCGTCCCGGTCGAACGTCGTTGGGCCCGGGTGGATCTCCGCGCCGACCAGGGGCGCGAGGCGCCGGTCCGCCGCGAGGTCCCGCAGGATCGCGGCGCCCTCCGCGAGCACCGCGACGTCGACGCCCCCGGGGTCGGCCAGGAAGCGGTGGTCGATGACGGGCTTCGCCTCGGGGTCGGCGTCGCGCAGCCGCACGGACCCGCGGGAGCGCGGCTGGAGCGCGGAGACGCCCACGCTCCAGCGCTTGCGCTCGATCAGGTGGGTCGGGCTGTACGGCAGGAAGTGCAGGTCGAACGCCTCCGTCTCGAAGCTCGACGCCGCCTTGCCCATCGCCTGCTCGTCGGGGCACCAGCCCGCCGCGCGGGCCCGTTCCATCGCGGCGGTCATCTCGTCGGAGCCCGCCCAGCTCATCAGCAGGAACGGCTGGTCGTGCAGGTTCTCGCCGACGCCGGGCAGGTGCCGCACGAGCGGGATGTCGAGGACCGCGAGCCGCGCGTAGGGGCCGATGCCCGAACGCAGCAGGATCGTCGGCGAGTTGTAGGCGCCGCCCGCGAGCACGACCGTCCCGGCCCGCACGGTGACCGCGTCGCCCCGGTGCCTGACCACGACGCCGGTGGCCCGCCCGTTCTTCACCAGCACGCGGTCGACGAGGGCGTCGCCGACGATCCGGATGTTCGGCAGCGGGCGCACGGGGTCGAGGTAGGCGAAGGCGGTGTTGACGCGGACGCCGTCCACGATGTTGACGGCCTCGGGGGCGAACCCCGCGGACTCGTCGAGGTCGTTGAGATCGGTGAGCCGCGGCATCCCGACGGCGGGCGCGGCGTCGTACCAGGCGCGCTGCCACGGGGTGAGCTCGTCGGCCCGGTAGGTGCGCACGCGCATCCGCCGGGTGCCCTCGGCGAACAGCGGCAGCAGGTCGTCGGCCGACCACCCGGTCAGCCCGGCCTCGGCCCACGCGTCGTAGTCGCGCCGGTGCCCCCAGGTCTGGGTGCAGCCGTTGACGTCGGAGCAGCCGCCGATCGCGCGGGCGCGCTCGAAGCCGACGGTCCACGGGTAGGCGTCGCCGGAGTCGTAGCCCCAGTCGTGCGAACGCCCGAGGCGCGTCGCGTCGACGAGGTCGGCGGGCCAGGCGGCACCGCCCTCGGGCCCGAAGTCGGGGCCCGCCTCGAGGACGAGCACATCGAGGCCCGCCTCGGCGAGCCGGGCGGCGACGACGTTGCCCGAGGTGCCGCCGCCGACGACGACGTACTGGGCCTCATCGGGCAGCGCGCCCGTGTCCCCGTGGGCGGTGGCTGGCGCGGTGGTCACAGATGTCGCGGATGTCGCGGTGGTCATGGGCGGTCCAGGAGGCGTCGGGGGTGGTGGACGAGGATGGTGTCGACCACGGTGGTGTCGCCGCCCGCCAGGTCGGTGATGGCCGGGGCGATGCGGCGGAAGAGGTGGTCGTAGCCGTTGCCGCCGTTGCGGTGGAGGTTGGCCTGCGTCCAGACGTCGGCGCCGATGATCAGCCGGGAGCCGAACCCCTCGCTCAGGAGCCACTCGACCATCTGGAGCCGTTCGGCGTCCGTGGGGTTCCGCAGCGCGGGCGAGCCGTAGTGGAAGTCCGAGCCGAACGTGTCATAGCCGAGCACGGCGCCCGCCTGCGCGATCTCGCGGTGGTATCCGCGGTCCCAGCGCTCGTCGAGGTGGCCGATGACGACCCGGTCCGCGGGCATCCCCTCGTCGAGGAGCGCGGCCAGGACGGCGGTGCCGCCCGCGCCGCGGAAGGACAGGTGCGCGTAGACCGCGGCGCCCGTGCGCGCCCCGGCCCGGCCCGCCGCCCGCACCAGCCGCCACTCGGCCGGGGTGATCGGCCAGCTCGTGCCGATCTCGCCGAGCAGCGCGGGCTTGATGCCGCTCGCGCCGACGCCGTCCGTCAGCTGCGCCACCAGGATCTCGGTGAGCTCGTCCACGCCCGCCCCGCGCACGTGCGGGGGCATCGTCTCCTCCACGTAGAAGCCCGCGCCGACGCACACGTGGACGCCCGCGCGGCGCGAGATCTCCGGGAGCTCGTCGACGCGTCGGCCCATGCCCTCGAGCGTGAGCTCGACGACGGCGGACGCGCCGGCGTCGCGCGCGTGCCGGAGCTCGGCCGCGGCGACGTCCGGGTCGTCGAGCACCAGGTTCCGCGGCAGTGACAGGGCGTTCCAGCGCAGGTAGGCCGCGAGTTCGGGGCCCATCGGCACGCCGGGCGGCGGCAGCTCCCGCGGCGGCTTCGCCCACAGGCTCAGGTCGCTCAGCAGGTGCTCGTGCATCGACGTCGGGCCGAGTCGCTCGGGCGCGATCGGTCCGAGCACGGTGTGTACGGGCATGGGCTCACTGTCCGAAGATCGCGCGGCGGGGATTGGCGGTGTGGATGCTGTCGAGCACCTCGGGGTCGATGCCCGCGTTCGCGGCGAGCGCCCTGAACTCCTCGAAGAGGAACGTGTATCCGGGGCCGCCGAGGGCGCGCGTGTGCGAGCGCTGGCAGACGTCCTGCGAGAGCAGGATCCGGTCCTGGTGGCCCTTCTCGATGAGCGTCCTCAGATAGGAGAGCCGCCGGTCGATCTGGTGCGAGATCAGGTTGCCGCCGATGCGGCACGTCATGAGGCAGTCGAACTGGACGAACGCGCCGCGCCGCGCCAGCTCGAGCGAGTAGTCGACGCTCTTGACCGTGTCGGCGTGGCCGATCACCACGCGCCCTGGGTCGACGCCCTCCTCGCGCATGATCTCCAGCTGCGCCAGGCCGGTGGGGAACGACGCGGCGTGGGTGCTGACCAGGGCGCCGGTCTCGCGGCTCGCCCGGGCGGCGGCGCGGAACGAGCGCTCCTCGACGGCCGTGATGTGCGAGAGGTCCGACGCGACCTCGCCGATGACGCCCGCGCGCACGCCCGTGCCGGGGATCTCGTCGAGCAGGTCGGCGATGAGGAAGTCCGCGATGGTGTTGGTCGCGTTGCGGTCGAACCAGCGCTTGTCGAGATACGTGTCGTAGTAGTGGCCCGTGCCGAGGATGACCTGCACCCCGGTCGCCTCGGCCATCGCCTTGGTGGCCAGGACGTTGGCGACCGAGCGCGACCCCGTCCTGGGGTTCTGCTGCATGTCGCGCGGGTCCTGGCTCCAGCCGACGGGCGCCGCGTAGTCGCTCAGCTCGCCGTTGGTCACCTCGATCAACGTCGAGCCCCC
Source organism: Streptomyces radicis (assembly GCF_003626575.1). GTDB lineage: Bacteria > Actinomycetota > Actinomycetes > Streptomycetales > Streptomycetaceae > Streptomyces > Streptomyces radicis. The sequence goes on from NZ_RBDY01000021.1 coordinate 96,141, forward strand.
GGCCGCGGTGAAGAGACCGAGCTCGGCCTCCGCCTCCGCCCACACGTTGAGGTAGCCGTCCTGTGGGGTCGTCCTCGTCATGTTGATGAAGATGTGCTCATGCGTCAGCGTGACCCCGAGCTGCTCGGGGAGCAGGGGGCCCGTGACGCTCTGGACCGTGTCGACCATCCTCGTCCTCTCCTGTCAGCTCGCCTGGATCGCCATGACGACGCTCTTGGGCTCGCAGAAGCCGCGCAGCCCCTCGTCCCCGAGGTCGCGCCCCAGGCCCGACGCGCCGACGCCGCCGAAGGAGAGGGCCGGGTCGAACACGTTGTAGGTGTTCACCCAGACCGTTCCCGCGCGGAGCGCCGCCGCCATCCGGTGCGCCCTGGACAGGTCGCGGGTCCAGACGCCCGCTGCGAGGCCGTAGGCGGTGTCGTTGGCGATCCGGATCGCGTCGTCCTCGTCGTCGAAGGGGATGACCCCCACCACGGGCCCGAAGATCTCGTCGCGCGCGATGGTCATGTCGTTCGTCACCCCGGTGAAGAGGGTGGGCTCGACATAGAAGCCAGGGCCGCGCGTCCCTCCGCCGACCGCCAGGGTCGCGCCCTCGTCGACGCCCTTCCTGATGTATCCCATGACCCGCGCGCGCTGCGCCTCCGACACCAGCGGGCCGACGGTGACGCCGCCCGCGAGGCCGTCGCCGACCGGCACCGCCGCGACGGCGTCGACCAGGCGGCGCGTCATCTCGTCGGCGACGGACCGCTGCACGAGCAGGCGGCTGCCCGCCGTGCACATCTGCCCCGAGTGCCCGAACGACGCCCGCATCGCCGTCACGACGGCGGCGTCGAGGTCGGCGTCGGCGAAGACGATGTTCGGGCTCTTGCCGCCGAGTTCGAGCGTGAGGCGTGTGAAGCCGTCGGCGGCGGCGTGTGCGACGGCGCGCCCGACCTCCGTCGATCCCGTGAACGACACCTTGGCGATGCCGGGGTGGCGGGTGAGCGCGGCGCCGACCAGGCCGTCGCCCGTGAGGACGCTCACGGTGCCGTCGGGGACGCCCGCGGCCAGCAGGATCCGCGCGAGGCGCAGCAGCGTGAGGGGCGTGTCCTCGGCGGGCTTGGCGACCACCGTGCACCCCGCCGCGAGGGCGGGGGCGAGCTTGAACGCCGCCGTCATGAGCGGGAAGTTCCACGGCAGGACGACGGCGACCGGGCCCACGGGCTCGAGGACGGTGTAGGCGTGGTGGCCTCCGCCGCCGTCGATCGGGACGACGGTGCCGCCAAGGCGCGACGGCGCCCCCGCGAAGTGGCGGAACGTGCGCGCCGCGCTGGCCGTGTCGGCGCGCGAGCGCTCGACGGGCTTGCCGTTGTCGCGCGTCTCGAGGATCGCGAGATCCTCCAGGTCGTCCTCGATCAGGTCGGCGACGCGGTGCAGGATCCGCGCCCGTTCGCCGGGGGCGAGCCCGCGCCAGCGGCGGTCCTCGTGCGCCGCCACCGCGACCGCGACGGCCGCGTCGACATCGGCCTCGGTCGCCTGGGCGACCGTGGTGAGCACCTCCTCGGTGGCCGGGTCGACGACGGCGCGGGCCTCGCGGTCGCCCAGGGCGACCCACTCGCCCCCGCGCAGGAACGGCTCGTAGTCGGGCAGCGCCGTCACGGCGGTCCTGATGGTCATGAGCATCCTTCCCCGGGGCTCCGGCTCAGAAGATCCCGAAGTACTCGCGCTGCTCCCAGTCGGAGACATGGCGCAGATACCGGTCGAACTCGGCGCGTTTGATCGTGGCGTACCACTCCACGACCGTGTCGCCGAGCGCCGCCCTGAAGGCCGCGTCGCCGCCGAGGGCGTCGACGGCCGCGCCGAGGTCGGTCGGCAGGCGCTCGGCGTCCTCGGCGTAGGGCGTGGTCGTCGGGGCCGGGGGGACGAGACCGCGGTCGATCCCGTCCATCCCGCTGACGAGCTGGGACGTGATGTACAGGTACGGGTTCGCCGCGGGCTCCCCCGAGCGGTTCTCGAGGCGCGTCGCGGGGTCGCCGGGGCCGCCGACGGCGCGGATCATGGCGCCCTTGTTGTCGATGCCCCACGTGACCCGGTCGGGCGCGAGGGAGTACGGCTGGTAGCGCTTGTAGCCGTTCACGGTGGGCGTGGTGAACGCCGCCGCGGCGAGCGCGTGGTCGAGCAGCCCGGCGAGATAGCGGGCCCCGAGGGGCGAGAGCGTGGCGCCCGGCGCGTCGGGGACGAACGCGCCGACGCCCGTCGCGAGCTCGTGGAGCGACTGGTGCAGGTGCCACCCGGTCGACGCGCCATCGGCGCCCTGCGGCCTCGACATGAACGTCGCGTGATAGCCGAGCCCCGCGCTGATGCGGCGCACGGCCGTGCGGCACAGGACGACCGCGTCGGCGATGTCGGCGGCGTCACCGGCCTCCATCGTCAGCTCGAACTGGCTCGGCCCGAACTCCAACTCGATCGAGCGCAGCGGCAGGTCGAGCAGCGTCAGCCCGCGGTAGAGGGCGTCGACGAGCGGCTGCATCGCGTCGAGGCCCTCGTCGTGGAGCAGCTGCGCGCCGCGCGTCGTGGGCAGGGCGGCGGGCGCGGCGCCAGGCCGCCCCGGGCCGCCGACCTGCTCGGGGCCGACCCCGGCGTCCACGGCGCGGAACACGTGGAACTCCAGCTCGGCGCCCACCGTCATGCCGTAGCCGCGGGCGGCGAGCGCCGCGAGTCCGTCGCGCAGGATCGAGCGCGTGCAGAACGGGACGGGGGCGCCGTCGGGGAAGCGCACGTCGCACAGGAGCGTCGCGGTGCGCTCGGTCCACGGCAGGACGCGGAACGTCGTCGGGTCGGGGACGAGCACGATGTCGCCCGCGCCGCCGAAGCCGCCGACGCCCACGCCGGTGTCGGCGGCGAAGACCGCGAAGACCGAAAGGCCCGAGGTGTCCTTCAGCAGCAGCGAGCTGGGCGCCGTGACGCCGGAGCGCAGCGCCGCGGGCACCGCGGCGCGGGTGAGGGTCTTGCCGCGCAGGATGCCGTGCTGGTCGACGAACGAGAAGCGCACCATCTCGATGCCGAGCTCGTCGATGACGCGGCGCATCTGTCCCGCGGCCGCGTACTGCGCCTCGCTCCACAGGTCGTGCCGGTCGATGAAACCGCCCCGGTCCTCCCCGAGCAACGGCCGGGCGGAGGCGCCTCCGCCCGCCGCCGCGACCGGGCGCTCGTCCGCGTTGCGCTCACGCATCGGCCGGGACCTCGGCCCGCTCGGTGCCCGAGGCCCAGGGTGAGTCGCGTCGGCGCTCGCGCTCGCGCTCGATCCACCGGGTCTGCCACACGTCGTTGGCGGCGATCGTGTCGACGGCGAGCGGTCCGGTGAGGGCCGCCGCCTGCTCCTCGCTGACGGGGCGCGCGGGCGTCACGCCGCCCGCCGCGAACGCGTCGATGGCGCGCAGCAGCAGGCGCCGGTTGGCGGTGACGGCGCGGTCGGAGGCGCCGAGGCGCTCGACGGTGCGGTCCTGGACGCGCCCCATGCTCTCGACCGCCCACTGGTCGTGGACGTTGATGTCGAGGCCCATCCCGGTGTAGGTCAGCTCGCGCTGCTCCCGCGCGTCGAAGCCCCAGTCGTTGTCCCGGTTCCGCAGGGGGCGGTAGTCGGGGAGGCTCACGCCCTCGAGGCGCTGGCGGAGCAGCGTCTCCTGGTCGGTCCGCTCGGCGAAGTCGTACCAGATCATGAACCAGTGGTGGTTCTCGTCGTCGATCGGCACGTGCCACTGGGTGAAGACCTTGGAGTTGCCGAACGGCACGACGAAGGCGTTGGGGAAGAGCAGGTTCGTCACCCGGACGTGCTTGATGTCCTCGGTCAGCTGCCGCAGCGCGAAGACGCGCAGGCCGTGGTCGGCGCTCTCCACCTCGATGTCGGGGCGGTGGTTCTCGCCGACGAGCGTCGAGAGCTTCCGGCCCGTGCCCGCGACCTCCTCGCTGAACTGCTGGCCGTAGACCTCGCGCGGGTCCTCCTGGATGAAGCGGTGGAGAAACGAGACATGGCTCGGGTCGATGCCGCCCTCGAGGCCCTGGAGCCAGTTGCACTCCCACAGGCCCTTGAAGGCGAACGTGAACTCCTCGGGGGCGACGAAGCAGTCGTAGTGCGGGAAGGGCGGCGGGTCGCCCGCGCCGAGGTAGGCGAAGACGATCCCGTTCCGCTCGACGCACGGGTAGTTGGCGATCCTGACCTTGCCGAGGAACCGGCTGTGCTCGGGCTCGGCCGGCTGCTCGACACAGCGCCCTTCGCCGTCGTAGAGCCAGCCGTGGTAGAGGCAGCGGATGCCGTCGTCCTCGAGCCGCCCGAAGGACAGGTCGACGCCCCGGTGGGCGCAGAACCGGCTGATCAGCCCCCAGCCCTCGCGCCTCCTGAACAGCACGAGATCCTCGCCGAGCAGCCTGATCGCCTTGACGGGGCGCTCGGCGGGCATCTCCGAGGCGAGCGCGGCGGGCTGCCAGTAGGAGCGGAGCAGCGCGCCGAGCGGCGTGCCGGGGCCCGAGCGGGTGATCTTGTCGTTGTCTTCCTGCTTCAGCATGCCGCGCGACTCCCTCGCTTCCGACCACCGGATCAGGTATCCGATTTGAATGCTATTGGATCCAATACTTGCGTGTCGAGGGCCTCGCCGGGCACGCCGCCCGGGAGACGCAGGCCATCACGGGGGCGTTACCCGCGTGTTCCCGTGGCATGAGCAGGACGTCGCGCCCTCGGTGGCCGGTCCCGGCGCGGCGTGGCAGCGCTCCGACGGGGGCGACGGCGGGACGTCGAGCGACGGATTGCGGTCGAAGAACCCGTCGGGTTCGAGCCGCAGCCCGATGCGCTGCACGGGCATGATCGGCCAGTCCTCGGGGCGCGCGTAGTGGTGCGAGGCGATGACGGGCCACAGGACGAGCTGGGCACCGTCGAGGGGGCGGTCGGCGCGCTGCCACGCCGCGATGCCCTCCTCACCGAGCGGCGCCTGATTGGGGTACTCCCCCGCGATGAACCGCTCGGCCGGGTCGTACGCCGTCGCCCACAGGTGCTTCGCCACGAACGGCGCCTTGCGCTCGACGACGCTGCCGGGCCGCGCGAACAGGCGCGTGGTGTTCGGCAGCGCGAGCCGGAACGCGGTGGGGTCCCCGAACCGGTTGACGCGCTCCGCGCTCTCGACGCGCCAGTGCACGGCGCGCGACGGGTCGTTGACGCGGGCGGCGGCCCGCTCGGACGGGATGACGGTCGGCACCATGCGGCACGCGTTGCCGTAGGGGTTGAGCGCCTCGTCCTCCTCCGTCTCGGCGTGCACCTCGACAAGGCGGTTGAGCGGGCCGTCGACCGCCGTGTCCAGGCGGATCGCGAAGTAGTGCTGGTGCGTGGGCGCCTGGACGCCGGGGCCCACCAGGCGCCCGAACGGCGGCGGCGCGCCCTCGGCGACGCCCGACACCGAGAGGATCCCCGTGAGCTTGACCTCCAGCTCGATCGAGCCGTCCTGGTAGAGGGACCAGTAGAAGCCGTAGTCGTAGTTCGCGACCGTCGCGAAGAACGAGATGACGAGCCGCCGCGAGCGGCGCACATCGGCCTCGCCCGTCCGCGTGTTGACGTGCTTCCAGAGGACGGAGAAGTCCTCCTCGTGCAGGCAGACGCCGTTGCTGATCGTCTTCACCTCGCCGAGGCCGTCGAGCACGTGCGCGTCGAAGTAGTGGATCTCCCCCAGGCAGTCGCAGCCCAGCTCGAGCGACGCGGTGAGCGGTCCCGCGCCGTACTCGCCCCAGTCGAAGAAGTTCTTGCGATAGGCCGTCGGGTCGGAGTCGAGGTAGGGCACATACATCTCGTTGACGGCGGCGCGCCGCAGCACGGGCCGCACCGCGTCGCCGTCGCGATAGGTGAGCTCGTGCAGCACCAGCCCCTCGCGGTGGGTGAAGCCGACGCGGAACGACCAGTTCTGCCACGTGACCTCGTGCCCCTCCACGGTGAAGCCGGGGCCGGCGGGCTGGGTGATCTCCAACGGCGCGACCTCGCGGTCCGCGCCCCACGTGCCCGAGCGGTAGGCACCGGTCTCGCCCGGCACAGGAAGCACGCCGTGGTCCTCGACGCGGACGACGTCGAGCGTCTCGAGGTCCACGATGGGCACGAGGCCCGCGACCGGGCGCGCGTAGCCGTTGTCGTCCTCCGACTCGCGGTGCCACACGGTGCCCCAGCTGAGCCGCCTGTCCTTCAGGTCCTCGGGCTCGAAGCCCGTGATCGACTCCGGGTCGACCCACACCAGCGAGGTGTCGTGGATCCCGCGCCTGGCCAGGGCCTCCTTCAGCAGCGGGTGCTCGCGGGCCGCCCGCGCGACCAGGCGCGCCTCCTCGGACGAGACGCCGGGCCGCTTGGCGTCGACGGGCCGCCACGCCACCAGGGACGCGGGCCGGTCGGAACCGGCCGTCCACGCGGTGACCTCCCACGCCTCGTGCGCGTCGGGGTTCATGACGACGAGCCGCGCCGGGCGGCCCTGGCCCGGCGCGAGGCCGCGGGCGAGCCCCTCCTCGACGGCCATCCCCCAGAAGCGGGGACGGGCGCCGATGCGCTCGTCCCGCCGGACAAGGGCGACGACGCCGCCGATCTCCTCGGGGTCGAGCGGGTCGCTCCACCGACGTGTCGTGGTCATTTCTCCTCCTCGGGGTGGCGTACGCGGGGCGGGACGACGGCGCTCGCGCCGTCGGCACGGGGGTCGCTCGCCCCTTCGAGCGCGGGACCCGCGGGTCCCGTGCGCCGCCGCACGACCTGGACGTGGCCCGCGGCGTCGGCCCGGGCGGGGAGGCGGGCCACGGGCAGCCCCGCCGCCCGCGCCGCAGCGGTGACCTCGGCGCCGACCCCGGGCTCGGCGGCGAGGGTGAGCTCGGCGTGGCCGAGGTCGACGTCGCCGACCACCCAGCGCGGACGGGCCAGGATGTCGGCCAGCGGCCGGGCCGCGTCCGTCATCGCGGGGACGAGCTGGGCCAGGATCCAGGGCTGGGCCCGCCCGCCCTGGCAGCCCGCGACGACCGTGGTCGCGGCCGAGTGGACGATGACGGGACACAGCGTGTGCGGGGGCCGCGCCCCCGGCGCGAGGCGGGCGGGCGACGCGGGGTCGAGGCTGAACGCCGCGCCGCGGTTGTGCAGCACGACCCCGGTCCCGGGGTCGAGCAGCCCGGCGCCGAAGCTCTGGAAGACGCTCTGCACGATCGTGACGCCCCAACCGGCGTCGTCGGCCGCCGCCACCGCCACGGTGTCGCCCGCGGCGCGCGGCTCTGCCCGCCCCGCGGCGGGCGCCGCGTCGAGCCGCAGCAGGGCCTCGAGGTCGGCGCCGCCCGAGCGCGGGTCGCCCAGGTGCGCGGCCCTGGCGGCGACGCCGAGCAGGCTGGCCTCGAGCACGCGCGCGGGTGCGGGTTCGCCTCCCGCATGCGCCGCGGCGCGTGCGACGCCGATGAGCACGGGACCCACGGAGGGCGGCGGCGCGACGGACCAGGCGCCTCCGGCGACCTCGCGCGTCACCGCGGGGGACGTCTCGGGTCGGTAGTCGGCGAAGTCCGCGAGCGTGTGCGCGCCGCCCCGCGCGCGCAGCGTCCCGACCAACGCCCGCGCGGTGTCGCCCTCATAGGCGTCGCGCGGATCGGCGGCGAGCCGCCGCAGCGTCGCCCCGAGCGCGGGCTGGCGCAGCAGCGCCCCACGCGCCAGTGGCTCCCCGCCGGGCGCGAACACCGCGCGGAGGCCCGGGTCGGCCAGGACCGCGGCGCGGCGGGCGCGGAGCGCGCGTTCGAGGCCCGCGCTCACCGGGGTGCCGTCATCGGCCACGCCCGCGGCGTCGCCGAACGCCGCGCCGAGCGGCAAGCGGCTTCCCAGGCGGGCCAGTTCGAGCCATCCGGCGACGATCCCCGGCACGGTCACCGCGTGCGCGCCTTGGCGCGGCACGGCGGCCCACGTGGCCGACGCGCGGTCGATCGCGCGGGGCGCCGTGCCCGCCGCGACGACCGCGGTCGTCGCGCCATCGGGCGAGCGGACCAGGGCGACGAGGTCCCCGCCGAGCGCGCACTGGTGCGGGTAGACGACGGTGAGCATGACCGCGGCGGCGAGGGCGGCGTCGATCGCGTTGCCGCCCGCCGCGACGGCGCGCTCGCCCGCGGCGACGGCGTCGCGGTGCGGGGCGGCGAGGGCGAGGGCCATGTCAGAGCCCCCGCCGGGCCGTCGAGACGAAGTCCAGGTCGGGGCGCGGAACGCCGTCGCACAGGTCGGCGACCGCGTCGCCGAGGGCGGGCCCGAACTTGAAGCCGTGCCCCGAGCAGGCCGCCACGACCACGACCCCGGGGGCGTCGGCGAGCGGGCCGATGACGAAACGCCTGTCCTCCGTCATCGTGTAGAGGCACGCGACGGCCTCGACCGGCGTCGTGTCGAGGCCCGGCACACAGGAGGCGAGGAGCTCGCGCAGCTCCGCGATCTCCCGCGGGCTCGGCGGGGCGGGCGGCTCCTCGGGGTCCCAGCTGGGCCCCGCGTCGACGCCGATCTTCACGCCGTTCCCCAGGGCATCGGGAACGCCGAAGAGCAGGCCTTCGGGACGGTCGACGGAGAAGGCGCCGAGGCGCGGCGGCATCCCGACCGGCTGGCCCGCCCGCACGGTCACCGTGAGGATGCGCCACACCTCGAACAGGGGCGCGAGCGACGGCACGAGCGCGCCCGACCACGGACCGGCCGCGATCACCAGGCGGGCCGCCGTCAGCACTCCGTCGTCGGTCGCGACGCGGACGCCCGCGCCCTTCGGCTCCCAGCCGCGCACCCGCGCGCCGTGCCGCAGCTCCGCGCCGTGGGCGAGCGCCGCCCCGCGCAGCGCCGCGAGCGCGCTCGCGGCCTCGATGACACCGGCGCCGGGGTCGTGGACCGCCCGGTAGCCCTCGGGCACGGCGAGTCCCGGCATGCGGCGGGCCAGCTCGCCCCGGTCGTCGACGGCCACGCACCCGGGGCCCTGGAGCCGCGATGTGCCGCGGTGCGCGAAGAGCCCGCCCGTGCGGCGCACGAGCCGCTCGCCGGACTCCGCCTCGAGGGCGGCCCAGGCCGCGAACGCGCGGTCGACAAGGCCGTTCCACACGGGGTGGGGGTAGGCGCGGCGGATCATGCGGGTACGGCCGTGCGAGGACCCCCGGTGGTGTCCAGGCCCGAAGCGGTCGAGCGCGATCACGCGGCGCCCCCGGCGCGCCAGGCTCGCCGCGGCGGCGCTGCCGTGCACGCCAAGTCCGATGACGACGACGTCCGCGTCGTCGGGGCGCCCGGTCATCCGTGCGCCTCCCCGCCGCGCCCCGCGGCGACCGCCCGGACGGCGTCGACGAGCGCGCCGAGGTCGGCCTCGTCGTTGTAGACGTGGACCGACGCCCGGACGACCGAGGGCAGCGCCCGCGCGCCGAGGTCCCACTGGCCGTGCGTCGCGGGCACCGAGACGACGCGGACGTTCCTGGCGGCGAGCGCCTCCACCACCGCGCGGCACTCCACCCCGTCGACGACAAAGGTCACGATCGCGGACACGGCGCCCTCGGGGTCGGCGATCGTCACCCCCGGGATGTCCGCGAGCGCGGAGCGCAGCAGCCCGGCGCGTCCGCGCAGCCACCGCTCGGTGCGCTCGGGCGAGCGGGCGATGGCCTCGCGCAGCGCGGCCCCGAGGCCGAGGCGCGCGGCGACGGCGCTCTCCCACGACTCGAACCGCCGCGCGTCCTGGCTGAGCTCCCAGCCGGACGCCGACACCCAACGGGCCCCGCGCACATCGGGGGCGGTCGGCGTCATCCGCTCGAACAGCGACTCGCTGACATAGGCGAAGCCGGTGCCGCGAGGGCCGCGCAGGAACTTGCGGCCCGTCGTCACGAGCGCGTCGCAGCCGATGGCCCCCACGTCGACGTTCAGGTGCCCCACGGACTGCGTCGCGTCGAGGATGTAGGTGGCCCGGTGGCGCCTGGCGATCTCGCCGATGCCCTCGGCGGGCTCGACGAGCCCCGAGGACGTGGGGATGTGCGAGACCGTGAGGATCGAGGGCCGCTCGTCCGCGAGCAGCGCGTCGAGCGCGTCGAGGTCGACCCTCCTCCGGTGGTCGACGGGCGCGACGACCAGGTCGAGGCCGCGCTCCCTGGCCATCGTCATGAGGTGCAGCGCGTGGCTGACATAGGTCGTGCTCGACGCGATGACGCGCGCGCCGCGCCCCGGCCTGAGCGCGTCGAGGAGGACCCGCAGGCCCGTCGACGCGCTGTCGAACAGGGCGATCTCATGGGCCCCCACGCCGATGAGCTCGGCGGCCGCGGCGTAGACGTCCTCGGTCCGCTCGCGGGCCACCGCCGCGGCCTCGTAGCCGCCGTACCGCTCCTCGAGACGCAGATGGTCAACGACGGCAGCCATGACGCCGTGCGAGGGCAACGCGGAGCCCGCGGCGTTGAAGTGGTGCGACAGACCCGCGCCGACGGTGCGCGCGCGCTCGGCGGCGACATCTGTCTCCGTCCCCGTGCCTGGGGAGGTGACAGGTACCGCCTCGATCGAATCCATCTCTCATCACCCTTCCGTGGGGATCCAAAACTAACATGCTTGGATCCAACCTGGCCACGGAAGCATGCACGGAACGGGTGGGGCACCGAAGGACCGCACGGCGGCGGCGACGAGGACGGCGGGCCGCGGCCACGCCGGGCCCCGCCCGCCCGAGGGCGGGCGCCCACCCGAGCGTGCCGCGAGGCGTTACTGCGCTCCCGCTCCGCCGCGGAAGACCGTCGACGAGCGCTTCTCGTACCACTCGGCCAGCTGCTCGCCCGCCTTCACGACGTGCTCGCGCATCTCGGCCGCCGCGGCCTCGGCGTCCCCCGCGGCGAGGGCGGCCACGATGCGCTCGTGTTCGCGGAAGTTCTCGTCGCGATGGCGCGTGTCGCTGACGATGAGCTGGGCCGAGACATTGCGCGGAAAGGTCTCGTTGACGTCGTTGACGACCTTGGCGAGACGGGCGTTGCCCGAGATGTCGGCGATCAGGGTGTGGAAGCGGTCGTTGTCCCCCTGGCTGACCGGGAGGCCGACCGGCTCGCCCCTGCTCTCGGCGACGGAGTGGTCGTACATCTCCTGATTGACGCGGCGCAGCTCCTCCATCTGCTCGCCGGTGATCCGGCTGACCGCCCGCGCGGCGGCGAGCGCCTCGAGCTCCGCGCGCACCTCGTAGGCCTCGCGCACCTCCCAGGGCGCCGGGACCCGCACGACCGCGCCGCGATTGGGCAGCACCTCGATGAGGCCGCCGCTCTGCAACTGACGCAACGCCTCGCGCACCGGCGTCCTGCTGACGCCGAAGTCGGCGGCGAGCTCCGCCTGGCGCAGCTGGGCGCCGATGGCGATCTCGCCCGACATGATCCGACCGCGAATGCGGCCTGCGAGGTCGTCGACGAGCGCATGACCGTTCTTGGCCTCGACGTTCAGGCCAGCGGTGTCGGACATCCGCGGACTCGCTCCCTTCAACTCACCTGGAATCCAGCTGGAATCCATCCGGAATGGAACGGCGCACGGCGGCGGCTCCCGTGAGCGCGGAACTCCATCGCGGCGCGTGCAACCGCCAGGAAAGCCTAGCGAATCCGAAACGATCAGCCTTGGATCCAGCCAACCGGGGGCGGACCGGGGCACCGCCGAGACGCCCGTTCAACGCCTGGCTCACGCCCCCGAGACGCGGCGGGCGTCCAATTCTGTCGATCGACCGAAAGAAAAACCTCCGCGCGAGATGACCATGGCCGAACCCGCCTCACGACCGGACCCCGCCGCCCCACCGGCGGCCACCACGGCCACGACCCGGGCCGCCCGCGCGCAGGGGGGCGCCCGCGTCACCGACATGCCGACGGTGCCCGCGACCGACCACCCGAGCCCGCGGCCCGGCGTGCCCTCCAGCCTTCTGACCTGGGCCGAGACCATCTGCGCCCATGTGCCATGACGTCCTGAGGGCCGCTCAGGCGGGGCGCGCGGCGAGGTGGGTGCGGTCGGCCAGCGCGACCTCGGGGTTGGCGGGCGCGGTGGCCAACCAGCCGAGCACGTCGGCCTGTTCGACGAGCGCGTCCCTTTGCAGGTAGTGGATCGCCCGCAGCGCGGCGTCGTGGGCCTCCCGGGTGGAGCCCGCGACGCAGTCGGTGACCACCCGGACCCGGTAGTCGTGCTGGTGGGCGTCGACGGCGGTGTAGTGCACGCAGACGTCCGTCAGGCCGCCGATGAGGATCACCGTCCCCGCCTTGTACGCCTTGAGCACGATCTCCAACTCGGTGCCGAAGAAGGCCGAGTAACGGCGCTTGCGGATGTGGAACTCGTCGGGCCGCGGCCTGAGCCCCGCCGCGAGCTCCGTCTCGGGGCGCCCCTCGACGCAGTGCGGCCCCTCGGAGCCGTCGAGCTCGCGCCCGATGTCGACGAGGTTCGGCTTGTGCACCTCCTGGATCCACACGACGGGAACGCCCCGCTCCCGCGCGCGGTCGACGAGCCGGCGTTGCCGCGGCGCGCGTTCGCCGCGGCCCGGCATGTGCGGGATCCCGGTGCCGGGCGCGGGCACCTCCGCACCGCCGCCCTGGATGTCCACGACGATCAGCACGGCGTTGCCGACAACGTTCATGAGAAGGGGTCCTCTCGCTCGGGCCTGGTTCCTGTCACTGACAGGAACCTAACCCGGGGAGGCGAGGCCGAGAATGACCGGGGCGTAAATTCTGTCAACGACAGAAACCCGGGCGGCCTCTGGTACGGTGACCGCGCCGACGCGGTGCCCACGCGCCGTCGGCGACCCGGAGGGAGGGACCATGCCGCAGGCCGAGCAGGCCCCGGGCGCGCGCCGCGGCCCCGGACGCCCGCGCGCCGCCCCCAAGCGGCATAACGGTCTGAGCACGCGCGAGGAGATCCTCAAGGCGGCGTCGGCGCTGTTCGGCGCGCGCGGCTACGAGGCGACGAGCACGCGGCAGATCGCCGACTCCGTCGGCATCAAACAGGCGACCCTGTACTACCACTTCGCCGACAAGCGGGCGATCCTCGCCGCCCTGCTGTCCAGCACCGTCACGCCCGCGCTGGCCCTCGCGCGGTGGCTCGACGCGCGGGACCTCACGCCCGAGGTCAGGCTGTGCGCGCTCATCCGCCACGACCTGGACACCCTGCTGCGTGACCGGCTCGACCTCCATGTCCTCCACCGCCTGCCCGGGCTGGTCCCCGACGACTTCGCGCCCGCCCACGCGGCCCGGACGAGCCTGCGCGACACCTATCGCCGATTCGGCCGCGCGGTCCTCGACGCCCTGCACCCGCCCGACCGCGCGGACGCCCTGGCGCGCGACCTCGACCTCGTCTTCGCCCTGGTGGAGGCGGCCGTGTCGCAGCGCCAGTGGGGCGACGAGGGGAGCAGGCCCGCCTACGCCGCCTCCGTGGTGCGCGGCTCCCTGCGGCTCCTCGGGGTCGACGAGGCCCGCGTCCCCGCGATCGTCGCGTCCGCCGCCGAGGCGCTCGCCGCCTACCCCGACGCGGCCGGGGCAACGGACGAGGCACCGTAGCCGGACCGCGCGACGGGGTGTCAGGGGTACGCCGCCGACTCAGACGGTGAGCAGCACCTTGACGGCGCGGCGTTCGTCCATGGCCCGGTAGCCCTCGGCGGCGCGCTCCAACGGCAGGGTGAGGTCGAAGACCGTGCCCGGGTCGATCTCGCGGTCCCAGATCAGCCGGATCAGATCGGGCAGGAACCGCCGCACCGGGGCCGGGCCGCCGTGCAGGTGCACACCCGAGAAGAACAGCTCCATCCCCGGCAGGGAAACGCCGTGCCCCACGCCCACATAGCCGACGTGCCCGCCGGGGCGCGTGGAGCGGATGGCCTGCATCATCGACTCCTGCGTGCCGACCGCCTCGACCACGCAGGGGGCCCCGAGCCCGTCCGTGAGCTCCTTGACCCTGGCCACGCCCTCGTCGCCGCGCTCCCCCACGACGTCCGTCGCGCCGAAGGTCCGCGCCAGGGCCCGGCGGTCGGCGTGGCGGCTCATCGCGATGACCCGTTGGGCGCCGAGCCGCCCGGCCGCGAGGATCGCGAGCAGGCCGACCGCGCCGTCACCGACCACGACGACCGTCCTGCCGGGGCCCGCCCCCGCGGCCTCGGCGGCGAACCAGCCCGTGCCCAGCACATCCGAGGCCGCCAGGAGCGAAGGGATCAGGTCCTCGTCCGGCATGCCGGGGGTGGCGACCAGCGTGCCGTCCGCCAGCGGGACCCTGGCCAGCGGCGCCTGGGTGCCGAGCGAGCCCATGGGCACCCTGCGCACACAGTGCGACTGGTACCCGGCCCGGCAGATCTCGCACGTGTTGTCCGACGCCCAGAACGACCCGACCACGAAGTCGCCGACCTTCACCGTGCGCACATCGGCGCCGACCTCCTCGACGACGCCCACGTACTCATGACCCATCGGGGCGTCGTGGACCTCCTCGACGCCCCGGTACGGCCACAGGTCGGACCCGCAGATCGTGGTCGCGGAAACGCGGATGAGCGCGTCCGTGGGCTCGAGGATCGCCGGATCCCCACGCTCCTCGACACGGACATCGCCCGGGGCGTGCATCACAACTCCGCGCATGGGTGTCTCCTCCTGCTTCGTGCGGTGGTGGCCCGCGGCGACGGCTTCGTGATCGCCGGGCCCCTCACTATCCACGGGCGGAACGCTCACCCACGGCGCCCCGGGGGCGGCACCTCCCCCGCGTCACCCGCACGGGGTCAGCGGCGGCCCGCTCGGCCTTGCCGCGCTCATCCAGGTGTCCGCCACCCTCCCCGACAACCTCATCGCCTTCGAGTACCCGAACGTGTTTCTATCGGGGTGAATGGGAGCCAGTAGGGCGGGATGTTCGGGGCAGCTGGGTCGGGCGGTGAGGACGGGAGCCACCCCTGGGGTCGGGTATGTGACATGCCGCTGATGGCGTAATCGGTGCTTTGGACTGTTTGGCGGCTCACGCTGTGCTTGTTGATCACGGTCGTGTCAGGAGCCCGTGTGTACAGGTCGCGTGAGTGGATCTTTGAGCGGATCCGTCGGGATCGTCGGCTGGATCCGACGGTGTCGGGGCGGACCCTGGCTCAGCGGTACAAGGTGTCGCGGAATACGGTGGCGAAGGCTTTGGCCCATCCGGTGCCGGCGAAGCGGAAGAAGCCGCCGCCCAGGAAGAGCGTGCTGGAGCCGGTGAAGGGCTTCATCGACGCGATGTTGCGTGAGGACCTGTCGGCTCCGAAGAAGCAGAAGCACACGATCAGCAGGGTCCTGGAACGGCTCGCGGCCGAGCACGATTTCGAGTTGGCCGCGTACACCACGGTCCGGGACTACGTAGCAAAGCGCCGCCCGGAGCTGGTGTTGGAGGCGAAGCAGGGACGCCGTCATCTGGAGGGGACGGTCCCGCAGACCAAGCAGCCCGGCGAGGAGGCTGAGGTCGACTTCGCGGACGTGTGGCTGGACCTGGCGGGACAGCGTCGCAAGTGCGTGCTGTTCACGCTGCGGATGTCGTACTCCGGCAAGGCAGTGCACCGGGTCTATGCCACCGCCTCGCAGGAGGCGTTCTTCGAGGGCCATGTCGAGGCGTTCGAGGTGCTCGGCGGGGTGCCCACGGTCCACATCCGTTACGACAACCTCAAGCCTGCGGTCAAGCAGGTGTTGTTCGGGCGCTCGCGCACCGAGACGGCCCGGTGGGCCGCTTTCAAGTCGTGGTACGGCTTCTCGGCGCTCTATTGCACTCCCGGGGAGAAAGGCGCTCATGAGAAGGGCGGGGTCGAGCATGAGGGTGGCCGGTTCCGCCGCAAGCATCTGGTCCCTCCGCCCGCTGCCGAGTTGCTGGCGGAACTGAACGAGCGTCTGACCGCGATCGATCTGGCTGAGGATGCTCGGCATATCCATGGCCGTCCGACCTCGATCGGTTTCGATTTCGAGCAGGAACGCGAGCTTCTTCGCCCGCTGCCCGCTGACGGCTATGACTGCGGGATCGACCTGACACCGCAGGTCCAGCGCAATGGCAGGATCACCGTTCGCCAGAGCTACTACTCGGTGCCCGCCAAGTTCATCGGCACCAAGGTGCGAGTGAAGCTGCGGGCGAACGAGCTGTGGATCTACGACGGCCGCAGAGTCGTGGCCCGTCACCCCAGACTGACGCGTCGTTACTCCGCTCACGACATCCTCGACCATTACCTGGAGATCCTGCTTGTCCGCCCCGGAGCGTTCGCCGGCGCCTCGGCCCTCGCCCAGGCGAGGGCCGAGGGCACCTTTACCAAGACTCACGAGGCGTTCTGGGTGGCGGCCAAGGCCAAATGCGGGGACCGCGAGGGCACCCGGCTGTTGATCGAAGTGCTGTTGCTGCACCGGCAGTTGCCCGCCGAAGCCGTCGTCGCCGGAATGACAACTGTCCTCACGGTCGGTGCCATGAGTCCCGACCTGGTGGCCATCGAGGCTCGCAAAGCCATGGAGCACACCGGTCACGCCGACGTTGAGGGCGCCGATGACGCTAGCCTCGATCTTTCGTGACGGTCCGTCGGTTTGCCCGCCGGGCCGTTTCGGTTGTTCGGGTTGGTGGCGGGCAGGGTGATGGCCCGGTTGTCGCGTCGGGTGGGCGCCGGGTTCCACGGCTCCGGT
>NZ_RBDY01000022.1 GCF_003626575.1 Streptomyces radicis
GCGCATAATCGTGATACATCACCCCCGCGAACACACCCGTACGACTCCCCCGCAACCCCGAAGGATCAATCCCCGCACGCTCGAACGCCTCCCACGACGCCTCGAGCAACAACCGCTGCTGCGGGTCCGTTCCGATGGCCTCCCTCGGTGACATCCCGAAGAAGTCGGGGTCGAACTCCCCCGCGTCATGCAGGAATCCGCCCTCGCGCGTATAGCTGGTGCCCGGGTGGTCCGGGTCAGGGTGATACAGCCGCTCGACATCCCAACCACGATCGGCAGGGAAGCCGGTGATCGCGTCGGTCTCCTCGGCGACGAGCCGCCACAGCTCCTCGGGCGACGCCACGCCCCCCGGGAAACGACACGCCATCCCCACGATCGCGATCGGCTCGTCGTCCACGACGGCGACCGGGGCGCTCGCCAACTCCTCGGCGGCGCCGAAGAGTTGCTCAAGCAGCTGGTCGACCAGCGCAAGGGCGGTCGGGTAGTCGAAGACAAGGGTGGAGGGCAGGCGCAGGCCGGTCGCCGCGTTGAGGCGGTTCCGCAGCTCCAACGCGCTCAACGAGTCAAAACCCAGGTCGGTGAAAGCCCGTTCGGGATCCACATCCGCCGGACCCGCGTGCCCCAGGACCGCCGCGACCTCCGTGCGGACGATGTCGAGCAGGGCGCGGTGGCGGTCGGCCGCCGACAGCGTCTCCAGCCGTCCGAGGACCCCGCTCGCGGCGGCCGACGCGCGAACGCTGCGCCGCACGGGTCCGCGCACCAGGCCGCGCAGCACCGGCGCCACCTCGGCCCCGCGCAGCGCGGCCAGATCGAGACGCATCGGCACGAGGACGGCGTTGTCGATGCCGAGGGCGGTGTCGAACAGCCGCAGGCCCTCGTCATCGGGCAACGCCTCACCGGTGTTCCGGCCCGTCATACCCGTGGCCCACTGCCCCCACGCCAACGACTGGGCAGGCAAGCCGAGTTCACGACGGTGGCGGGCGAGCGCGTCGAGGAACGCGTTGGCCGCCGCGTAGTTGCCCTGACCCGCGTTGCCGAAGACGCCCGCGGCCGAGGAGAAGAGGATGAAGTGGCGCAGGGGCCGTTCGGCGGTCAGCTCGTGCAGGTTCCAGGCGCCGTCCACCTTCGGGCGCAGCACGGCGCTGACCCGCTCCGGCGTCAACGACGCCACCACACCGTCGTCCAGCACACCCGCCGTGTGGATGACGCCGGTGAGACCACGGAACCTCGCGAGGACGTCGGCCAGCGCGGCGCGGTCCGCGACATCGCAGACCACCAGGGAGACATCGGCGCCCGCGTCGGCCAGCTCGGTGCGCAGCCGGACGGCCACCGGGTCGGCGCCGCCGCGCCTGCTGGCGAGAACGAGGTGCCGGACGCCATGCGTGAAGAAGAGGTGCCGGGCGACGAGGCCGCCCAACGCGCCATTGGCGCCGGTGATCAGGATGCGGTCGTCGGGGCGGAAGGGCTCGGTCGGCTCGCCGCCGATCGGAACGCGGGTCAGGCGGGGAACGGACAACTCCCCGTCTCGCACCACGACATGACCCTCACCCGCCGCCAACGCACCCGCGACGAGCTCCGCCGACACCTCATCAGGCGAACCCTCGACCAACAGAAAACGCCCCGGCTCCTCCGACCACGCCGAACGCACCAGACCCGCCACCGCGGCACCCACCAGATCCCCAGGCCGCACCACCACAGCCAAAGGACCCGAACGCTCCCCCCGCAACAACCCCACCACACGCACCACCTCCGCATGCGTGGACTCGATCGGGTGGCCGGGCTCGATGTGTGTGATCTCGGCGGTGGCGGCCTCGGACGTCGCCGGGACGTCCAGGGTCAGGGGGGTCAAGTCGAGGGCGAACAGCGACTCGTGGTGTCCGCGCGGCGCGATCTCGGCCGTGAGTCGGCGCAGAACGACGGAGCCGACGGTGGCGACCGGAAGGCCCTCGGTGTCGGCCAGGGTCAGGGCCACCGCGTCGGGTCCTGCCGGGGCGATGCGCACCCGGAGGGCGGCGGCACCGGAGGCCGCGAGCGAGACGCCCGACCAGGCGAACGGCAGACGCCCGGTGTCGGAGAAGTAGTCGCCGAGGCCGATGGCGTGCAGGGCGGAGTCGAGGAGCACCGGATGCAACCCGAAGCCCGCCGCCTCATCGACGGCGACCTCGGCGAACACCTCATCCCCACGACGCCACGCCGCCCGCAACCCCCGAAACGCCGGACCATACTCCAAACCCTCGTAGAACCCACCCAGCTCAACCGCCACCGCACCCGAAGGAGGCCACTCGACCAACCCCTCACCCGCCACCCCACCGGACGACGACGCCAGCACGCCACTCGCATGCCGCGTCCACACCTCGTCGTCCTCGGGGCGGGAGTACAGCCCGAGGGTCCGGCGCCCCGACGCGTCGGGCGTGTCGACGACGACCTGGACGGCGACGCCGCCGCGCTCCGGGAGGACGAGCGGCGCCTCGAGGGTCAGCTCATCGACCAGGTCACAGCCCACCTGGTCACCC
This sequence comes from Streptomyces radicis, assembly GCF_003626575.1. Taxonomy (GTDB): domain Bacteria; phylum Actinomycetota; class Actinomycetes; order Streptomycetales; family Streptomycetaceae; genus Streptomyces; species Streptomyces radicis. The sequence continues at coordinate 2,514 of NZ_RBDY01000022.1, forward strand.
GCGCGGACGGCGAGCTCCACCATGGCGGCGCCCGGCAGGAGAGCGGTTCCCGAGATCATGTGATCGGCCAGCCAGGGGTGTGTCTCGACGGAGACGCGGCCGGTGAACAGCACCGCTTCGCCGCTGGCCAGGCTGGTGGCCGCGCTCAGCAGCGGGTGGTCGGTGGCCCCCATGCCGATGGCGGTCACACTGCCCGTCCACCCCGAAGCGCGGGGCCAGAACCGCTGGTGCTGAAAGGCATAGGTCGGCAGGTCGACGCGTTGGGCACCCGTTCCGGCGAAGAACGCCGACCAGTCAACGGGGGCACCGTGGACGAACGCGTGCGCCACCGCGTTGAGCAGCGTCCGGACGTCGGAGCGCCCGGAGCGGAGCAGGGGCACGCCGTCGGCCATGGCGGACAGCACGCCATCGGGGCCGACCTCGAGCCACGTGGTGACACCCTCGGCGCGCAGCCACTCGGTGGCGTCGTGGAAACGGACGGCGTCGCGGACGTGCCGCACCCAGTACTCGGCGTCGACGGTCCCCGGCTGGCCCGCGATGGGCAGTTGGGCCGGGTGGAAGGTCAACGACTCGGCCACCGACCGGAATTCATCCAGCATCGGGTCCATCAGGTGCGAGTGGAACGCGTGGCTGACGCGTAGGCGCTTGTGCTTCCAGCGCCGGGCCAGCTCGACCACGGCCTGCTCGTCGCCCGAAAGGACAACGGAGTCGGGGCCGTTGACCGCCGCGATGTCCATGCCGTCGGTGAGGAGCGGCAGCACCTCGGACTCGGGCGCCTGGACCGCCACCATCGCGCCGCCCTCGGGCAGCGCCCCCATCAGATGACCACGCGCGGCGACCAGCGTGCACGCGTCGTCAAGGGACAGCACTCCCGCGACATGCGCGGCGGCGATCTCGCCGATCGAGTGACCGGCGAGGAAGTCCGGCTTGACGCCCCACGATTCGATCAGGCGATAGAGAGCGACCTCGACCGCGAACAGCGCGATCTGCGTGTACTCGGTCCGGTTGAGCAGGTCCGCGTCCTCGCCGAACACCACATCCTTGACGGGGAGTTCGAAGCGCTCGCACACCGCGTCGAACGCCTCCGCATACACCGGGAACGCCCCGTACAACTCCCGGCCCATGCCCAGGCGTTGGCTCCCCTGCCCGGAGAACAGGAACGCCAGGCGCCCGCTGGAGCGAACGCCCCTGGTGGCCGTGGAGCGGTCCTCGGCAAGGGCGGTGAGCTCTTCGACCAGCTCGTCGCGGCTGGAGACGGTCACGATCGCGCGGTGTTCGAGGGCGGCGCGGGAAGTCGCGGTGGAGTAGGCCATATCGAGCAGTGGCGCGTCCACATGGGCCAGGCGCGCGGCCTGCTCGCGCAGGGCGGCCGGGGTCGCGCCGGACACGACGAGGGGGATCAGCGGGGGCTCAACCCGTTCGGGCTCCGGCTCCTCGGCGGCGGGGGCCTCTTCGATGATGGTGTGGGCGTTGGTGCCACTGATCCCGAACGAGGAGATACCCGCCCGGCGCGGCCGCGTCGCGTCCCAAGGACGCGCCTGCGCCAGCAACTCCACCGCGCCCGCCGACCAGTCGACATGCGACGACGGAGCATCAGCGTGCAGCGAACGCGGCAACACCCCATGCCGCATCGCCATCACCATCTTGATCACACCCGCCACCCCGGCGGCGGCCTGCGTATGACCGATGTTCGACTTCACCGACCCCAACCACAAAGGACGCCCCACGGAGCGGCCCTGCCCATACGTCGCCAACAACGCCTGAGCCTCGATCGGATCACCCAACGACGTCCCCGTGCCATGCCCCTCCACCACATCCACATCGGACGCCGACAGACCAGCCGACGCCAACGCCTGCCGGATCACCCGCTGCTGAGAAGGACCATTCGGCGCGGTCAGACCATTCGACGCGCCATCCTGGTTCACCGCAGAGCCGCGCACCACCGCCACCACCGGATGACCAAGCCGCCGGGCGTCCGAAAGCCGCTCCACCAGCAGCATCCCCACACCCTCACCCCACCCCACACCATCCGCCGCATCCGAGAACGCCTTGCACCGCCCATCGGCCGACAACCCCCGCTGACGACTGAAACCGACGAACGTCCCCGGCGTCGCCATCACCGTCACCCCACCCGCCAACGCAAGCGAGCAGTCGCCCTGGCGCAGCGCCTGGGCGGCGAGGTGCAGGGCGACAAGCGACGACGAGCACGCCGTGTCGACGGTCACCGCGGGGCCTTCGAGGCCGAAGGTGTAGGAGACGCGCCCTGAGGCGATGCTGCCGGTGCCGCCCGAGCCGACGGAGCCCTCGACGTTGTCGCGGGTGTTCTCCAGCAGCGCGGCGTAGTCGTGGTACATGACGCCCGCGAAGACGCCGGTGCGGCTTCCCCGCAGCGCCGCGGGGTCGATCCCGGCGCGTTCGAACGCCTCCCACGACGCCTCGAGCAGCAGCCGCTGCTGTGGGTCGATCGCCATGGCCTCGCGGGGCGGGATCCCGAAGAACGCCGGGTCGAACTCCCCCGCGTCATGCAGGAATCCGCCCTCGCGCGTATAGCTGGTGCCCGGGTGGTCCGGGTCGGGGTGATACAGCCGCTCGACGTCCCAGCCGCGGTCGGCGGGGAACTCGGAGATGGCGTCGCCGCCCTCGGTGAGGAGCCGCCATAGGTCCTCGGGGGACCTGACGCCGCCGGGGAAGCGGCAGGCCATGCCGACGATGGCGATGGGCTCGTCCGTCGGCGCGGTCGCGGTGGGGGCCGGGAGCGCCGGGTCGTCGCCGCCGGTGAGTTCGTCGCGGAGGTGGCGGGCCAGCGCGGTGGGCGTGGGGTAGTCGAAGACGAGCGTGGCGGGCAGCCGGATTCCGGCGGCGGCGGAGACGCGGTTGCGGAGCTCGACGGCGGTGAGCGAGTCGAAGCCGAGGTCGCCGAAGGCGCGGCCCGCCTCCACGTCGTCGGGCGAGGCGTAGGCCAGCACGGCGGCGACCTGGGCGCGGACGAGGGCGAGGAGCTCCTTGAGCTGGTCAGCCGGGGAGAGCCCGGCGAGTCCTGAGACGCCGACGGCGCCGGTGACATCGGTGACGACGCGGCGGACGCGGGTGCGGACCAGGCCGCGGAAGAGCGGCGAGAGCGGGGCGCCCGAGGCGGCCTCGGCGCGGAGCCTGGCCAGGTCGAGGGCCATGGGGACGAGGACGGCGTCGTCCCTGCCCAGGGCGGTGTCGAGGAGGGCGAGGCCCTCGGTGGGGGTGAGCGCGCCGACGCCGGAGCGGGTGATGCGGCCGAGGTCGCCGCCGTCAAGGGCGTCGGACATCCCGGCCCGATCCCACAGCCCCCACGCCAACGCCTGGGCGGGCAGGCCCAGTTCGCGGCGGTGGCGGGCGAGCGCGTCGAGGAAGGCGTTGGCGGCCGTGTAGTTGGCCTGGCCCGCGTTGCCGAAGACGCCCGCGGCCGAGGAGAAGACGACGAACGCGGACAGGTCGCGGTCGCGGGTCAGCTCGTGGAGGTTCCAGACGGCGTCGGCCTTGGGGCGCAGGACGGCGCTGACGCGCTCCGGCGTCAACGACGCGACCACGCCGTCGTCGAGGACTCCCGCGGTGTGGACGACGGCGTCCACGGGGTGGGCGTTGAGCAGGGTGGCGAGGGCGTCGCGGTCGGCGACGTCGCAGGCGGCGACGGTGACGCGTTCGGCGCCGAGCGCGGTGAGCTCGTCCCCGAGTCCTTCGGCTATGGTGCCGCGTCTGCTGACCAGCAGCAGGTCGGTGACGCCATGGGCGGTGACGAGGTGGCGGGCCACCAGGGCGCCGAGGGAGCCGGAGGCGCCGGTGACCAGGACGGTGCCGGTGAACGACGCGCCGCTCGGGTCGGCCGTTTCGCGGGCGCGGGTCAGGCGCGGGGCGAGGACCTGGCCGTCGCGGAGGGCGACATGGGGCTCGCCCGAGGCCAGGATCGCGGCGAGCAGCTCGGGTGTCGCCTCGTCCTCGGTGCCCTCGATCACCGTGAGGCGGCCCGGCTCCTCGGCCTGGGCGGCGCGCACGAGGCCGGAGACGGCGGCGCCGGTGAGGTCGCCGGGGGTGACGAGGAAGACCAGGCGGGTGGCGTTGAGGCGTTCGGACTGGAGGAGGCGCAGGGCGCGGGCGGTCTCGGCGTGGGCGCCCGCGACGGGCGAGTCGTGCGGGGGGACGGGGATGAGGATGGCGTCGGCGGGGTCCGCCGCGTCCACGGGCTCGGCCGCCGCTCCGGGCGCGAGGGTGTGCCAGGTGCCGGGGGTGCCCGGGGTATCGATGGTGCCGACGCTGAGCCGGACGGGGGCCCAGTCGAGGGCGAACAGGGCGTCGGCGGCGGGAGGTTGCGCGGTGCGGTCCGTCAGGGGGCGCAGGACGAGCGCGTCGACCGAGGCCAGGGGGGCGCCGGTGGCGTCGGCGAGGGTGAGGGCGATGGCGCCGTTCCCCGCCGGGGCGAGGCGGACGCGGGCGGCGGTGGCGCCGGTGGCGGCGAGGGAGACGCCGGACCACGAGAACGGCAGGTGGGCGCCGTCGCCGAGGAACGCGCCGAGTCCGATGGCGTGCAGCGCGGAGTCGAGCAGCGCGGGGTGCAGTCCGAAGCCCGCGGTGGGGAGGTCGATGGCGAGGTCGGCGAACACCTCGTCGCCGCGCCGCCAGGCCGCGCGCAGGCCGCGGAAGGAGGGGCCGTAGCCGAACCCGCCGTCGGCGAGTGCGTCGTAGTGCCCTTCGATGTCGACGGCCTCGGCGCCCGTGGGCGGCCACTCGGCGAGGTGGTCGCCGGTGGGCGCGCCGGTGGCGAGGGTGCCTGAGGCGTGCCGGATCCAGGCGTCGTCGGTGCCCTCGGGGCGGGAGTGCAGCGTCAGCGGGCGTCGCCCGGCCGGGTCGGGCGGGCCGACCGCGACCTGCACCACGACCGCGCCGGACGCGGGCAGCGCCAGGGGCGTTTCGAGGGTGAGCTCGTCGACGAGGTCGCAGCCGACCTGGTCGCCCGCGCGGATGGCCAGCTCCACCATGGCGGCGCCGGGCAGCAGGGCGGTGCCGCCGATGGCGTGGTCGGCGAGCCAGGGGTGGGACAACAGGGAGAGGCGCCCGGTGAGGAGGGAGCCCTCGGCGTCGGCGAGCGCGACGGTGGCGCCGAGCAGCGGGTGGTCGGCGGCGGTCAGGCCAGCGGCGCCGATGTCGCCGACCCAGGTGGCGGGCGGTTCGAGCCAGTAGCGCGTGCGCTGGAACGGGTAGAGCGGCAGGTCGACGCGCTCGGCCGGGCGGGCGGCCGCGCCCAGGAACGCGGGCCAGTCGACGGGCGCGCCCTCGGCGTGGACGCGGGCGAGGGCGGCCACGGGCGAGCGGTCCTCGCGCAGCGCGGCGGTGAACCTGCCCTCGGTGACGCACTCCTGGCCGAGGGCGGACAGCACGCCGCCGGGGCCGAGTTCGAGGTAGGAGGTGACGCCGCGTTCCTCGAGCCAGCGCATGCCGTCGAGGAAGCGGACGGCGTCGCGGGCGTGCCGCACCCAGTGGTCGGCGTCGGCGGTGACGGGCTGTCCCGTGACGTTGGAGATCAGCGGGACGCGCGGGGCGGCGTAGGTCAGGCCCTCGGCGACGCGGCGGAACTCCTCCAGCATGGGGTCCATCAGGTGCGAGTGGAACGCGTGGCTCACCCGCAGCCGCTTGTGCTCCCAGCGCTCCGCCAGGGCCAGCACGGCTTCCTCGTCGCCCGAGAGCACGACGGACGAGGGGCCGTTGACCGTTGCCAGATCAACCCCCTCGCTCAGCAGCGGCAGCACCTCGGACTCGGGCGCCTGGACGGCGACCATCGCGCCGCCCTCGGGCAGCGCGCCCATCAGGCGGCCGCGCGCGGCGACCAGCGTGCACGCGTCGTCGAGCGACAGCACCCCGGCGACATGGGCGGCGGCGATCTCGCCGATCGAGTGGCCCATGACGAAGTGGGGGCGCACGCCCCAGGAGGCGAAGAGGCGGTGGAGCGCGACCTCGACGGCGAAGAGGGCGGGCTGGGCGTACTCGGTGCGTTCGAGCAGCGTGGCGTCGGTGCCGAACACGACGTCGCGGACGGGGAGTTCGAACCGCTGGCACACCTCGTCGAACGCCTCGGCGTAGACGGGGTGGGCGTCGTACAGGTCGCGGCCCATGCCGGGGCGCTGGCTGCCCTGGCCGGTGAAGAGGAACGCCAGCTTGCCGCCGGTGACGGCGGTGTCGAGCGCGTCGAGCCCCGCGGTGAGGTCGGCGAGGGCGCGCCCCGAGAGCACCGCGCGGTGGTCGAGCGCGGCGCGGGTGGTGGCGAGGGCGTGGGCGAGGTCGACGGGGTCGAGGTCGGGGTGGTCGGCGACGAACGAGCGCAGCTGGTCGGCCTTGGCGCGCAGGGCGGCGGCGTCCCGCGCGGACAGCGGCCACACCACCTCGGCGGGGCGGGGGCCCGAAGTGCCCTGGGACTCATCGGCGTTTTCGGCGGGGGCGGGCTCGGGGGCCTGCTCCAGGATGGTGTGCACATTGGTGCCGCTGATCCCGAAGGAGGAGACGGCGGCGAGGCGGGGCCTGCCGGTCACGGGCCAGGGGCGTTCCCGCTGGAGGAGCTTGACGTTCCCCGCGGACCAGTCGATGTGCGGGGAGGGGTCCTCGCTGTGGAGGGTGCGGGGCATGACGCCGTGGCGCATGGCCATGACCATCTTGATGACGCCGCCGACGCCCGCCGCGGCCTGCGTGTGGCCGACGTTGGACTTGAACGAGCCGAGCCACAGCGGCTCGTCGCGGTCCTGGCCGTAGGTGGCGAGCAGCGCCTGGGCCTCGATGGGGTCGCCGAGCGTCGTTCCGGTGCCATGGGCCTCGACGATGTCGATCTGCCCGGTGGTGAGGCGGGCGGACTCGAGGGCCTGGCGGATGACGCGCTGCTGCGAGGGGCCGTTGGGGGCGGTCAGTCCGTTGGACGCGCCGTCCTGGTTGACGGCCGAGCCGCGGACGACGGCGAGGACGCGGTGGCCCTTGGCCTGGGCGTCGGAGAGGCGCTCCACCAGCAGCATGCCCGCGCCCTCGCCCCAGCCGACGCCGTCCGCCTCGGCGGCGAACGACTTGCAGCGGCCGTCGCGGGCCAGGCCGCGCTGCTGGCCGAAGTCGAGGAACGGTCCGGGGGTCGCCATGACGGTGACGCCGCCCGCGAGGGCGAGGTCGCACTCGCGCTTGCGGAGCGCCTGGGCGGCCAGGTGCAGGGCGACGAGCGACGACGAGCAGGCCGTGTCGATCGTGACGGCTGGGCCCTCGAGTCCCATGGTGTAGGCGACGCGGCCCGAGGCGACGCTGTAGGCGTTGCCGTTGCCGAGGTGCTGCCCGACGCCCTCGGGGACGTCGACCAGGCGGGCCAGGTAGTCGTGATACATGACACCCGCGAAGACGCCGGTGCGGCTGCCGCGCGCGGTGGTGGGGTCGATCCCCGCCTGTTCGAACGCCTCCCACGAGACCTCGAGGAGGAGCCGCTGCTGCGGGTCCATGGCGAGCGCCTCGCGCGGGGAGATCCCGAAGAACGCGGGGTCGAAGTCGGCAGCGTCGTAGAGGAATCCGCCCTCGCCCGTGTAGCCCTCGTCGGTGAGCGCCCTGGTGTCCCAGCCGCGGTCGGTCGGGAACGCGGACACGCCGTCGCCCCCGGCCGACACCAGCTCCCAGAGGTCCTCCGGGGTGCGGATGCCGCCGGGGTAGCGGCAGCTCATGCCGACGATCGCGATGGGCTCGTTGTCCCTGGCGTCGGCTTCCTCCAGGCGCCGGCGCGCCTGCCGCAGATCAGCCGTGACCCGCTTGAGGTAGTCGAGCAACTTGCCCTCGTCCGCCACCAACCCACTCCTCAACCACAGTTCTGGCCCGTCGCCGGGTCAGGAAAGTCCCAGTTCTTTGTCGATCAGGTCGAACAGCTCGTCCGCGTCGGCGGACTCCACCTCGACGTCGGTGTGCTCCCTGGCCTGGGCGGCGTTCCACCGGCCGAGGAAGTCCCGCAGTCGGGCGTCGATGGCGGAGCGGGCCTCGTCGTCGAGGGCCGCTCCGGCCAGGGCCGCTTCGAGGCGGTCGAGCTCGGACAGCCCAGGCACCACCTTCGGCACGCCGTCGAGCAGGATCTCGCCGCGCAGCTGGGCGGCGAGGGCACGGGGCGTGGGGTAGTCGAAGACGAGGGTGGCGGGCAGCCGCAGCCCTGTGCCCGCGCTGAGCTGGTTGCGGAGCTCGACCGCGGTGAGCGAGTCGAACCCCAGGTCGGTGAACGGCTGGGCCTCGTCGATCGCTTCGGCCCCCGCGTGCCCGAGGATCCCGGCGGCGCACGCGCACACCAGGTCGAGCAGGGCCTGTTCGCGCTCGGACTCCGGCAGCCCGGCGATGCGCTGCTTGAGCGAGTCGGCGGCGCCCGCGTCGGCCTCGCGCGCCCTGCGCGCCCTGGACTTGACGAGGCCGCGCAGCAGGGGCGCGACATGTCCGTGGGCGCGCAGGGCGGCGAGGTCGAGCCGCATCGGCATCAGCACGGGGGCGCCGTCGGCCAGCGCGGCGTCGAACAGGGCGAGGCCCTCGTCGGGCGACAGGGCCGCGACCCCGGCGCGCGTCATGCGGTCCAGGTCGGCGGCGTCGAGGCCGCTGCCCATGCCGCCGCCCGCCCACAGGCCCCACGCGAGGGAGAGCGCGGGCAGCCCGTCGGCGTGGCGCCGCCAGGCCAGGGCGTCGAGGTGGGCGTTGGCGGCGGCGTAGCTGCCCTGGCCCGCGCCGCCGAACGTTCCGGCGACGGACGAGAACACGACGAACGCCGTGAGGTCCAGGTGCGCGGTCAGCTCGTGCAGGTGCGTGACCGCGTCGGCCTTGGGGCGCAGGACGGTGTCGAGCCGCTCGGGGGTGAGGGCGGTGACGACGCCGTCGTCGAGCACGCCCGCGGTGTGCAGGACCGCGGTGGGCGGCAGCTCGGCGATGAGGGCCGCGGCGGCGTCCCGGTCGGCGACGTCGCAGGCCCGCACGGTCACGGTGGCGCCCGACGCGGCCAGCTCGTCGGCGAGTCGGGCCATGCCGGGGGCCTCGGGGCCGCGGCGGCTGACCAGCACGAGGTCGCGGGCGCCGTGCCGGGCGACCAGGTGGCGGGCCAGCAGTCCGCCGAGGGTGCCCGAGGCGCCGGTGATCAGGACGCGCCCGCCGAAGTCGGGGGTGTGGTCGGTGTGGTCATCGCCTGCCTCGGCGACGCGGGCGAAGCGCGGGGCGTAGGCGGTGCCGCCGCGCAGCGCGAGCTGGGGCTCGGTCGCGGTCAGCGGCAGGGCGGCCCGCAGCGCGGTCGCCGCGTCCTCGTCGCCGATGTCGACCAGGGCGATGCGGCCCGGGTGCTCGGACTGGGCGCTGCGCACCAGGCCCCAGGCGGCGGCGTGGGCGAGGTCGGTCGGCCCGCCGTCGTGCGGCTCGACCGCGCCGCGGGTGACGACGACGAGACGGCGGTCGGCGAAGCGCTCGTCGGCGAGCCACTCCTGAACGACGGCCAGGGCGCGGTGCGTCGCCTCGCGGGGCGTGCCGCCGACGCCGGGAACGAGCACGGCCTCGGGCACGGTGGCCAGGGACGCCAGGTCGGGGGCGGAGGGGCCAAGGCCGTCGAGGCCGGGGCCTTGGGTGCCGATGACGGCGCAGCCCACGGGCGCGCCCGCGCCGGGCGGCAGCGGCGCCCAGTCGAGGCGGAACAGGGACTCGTGGTAGGAGGCGCGGGCGGCGCGCAGCGCCTCGGGGGCGACGGGTCGCATCACCAGGGAGTCGACGGAGGCGACGGGCTGTCCCGCGCCGTCGGTGACGGCCAGGCGCACGGTGTCGGGCCCGGCGGGCGAGAGCCTGACGCGGAGGGTGCGGGCGCCCGTGGCGTGCAGGGTGACGCCGTTCCAGGAGAACGGGAGCCTGCCCTGCCCGGTGTCCTCGAGCAGGGTGCCGAGGCTCACGGCGTGCAGGGCGGCGTCGAGGAGCGCGGGGTGCAGGCCGAACCTGGCGGCGTCGCCCTGGGCGCGCTGCTCCAGGGCGACCTCGGCGAACACCTCGTCGTCGCGGCGCCACGCGGCGCGCAGCCCTCGGAAGACGGGACCGTAGCCGAAGCCCGCGGCGGCGAGCCCGGGATAGAGCCCTTCGACGTCCACGGGCTCGGCGGCGGGCGGCGGCCAGGCCCCGGTGTCGGGGGCGGCCGTGGCGGTGCCCGTGGCGAGGAAGCCGCTGGCGTTGCGGGTCCACTCCTCGTCGGCCCAACCGCCGCGGTCGGTCTGCGAGTAGAGCGCGATGGGACGCCTGCCGTCCATGGGGGCGCCGACGGAGACCTGGAGGGCGACGCCGCCGCGCTCTGGCAGCACGAGCGGCGCCTCGAGGGTCAGCTCGTCGACCCGGTCGCAGCCGACGTGTTCCCCGGCGCGCAGGGCGAGTTCGAGCATGGCGGTGCCGGGCAGCAGGACCGTGTCGGAGACGGCGTGGTCGGCGAGCCAGGGGTGGGTGCGCAGCGAGAGGCGCCCGGTGAGGAGGCATCCGTCGTCGTCGGCCACGGGAACGGCGGCGCCGAGCAGCGGGTGGTCGGCCGGTTCGAGGCCGATGGTCGTCACATCGCCGCCGGTCGCGGGGAGCGGCTGGGGCCAGTAGCGCTGGCGCTGGAACGGGTAGGTGGGCAGGTCGACGCGGCGGGCGCCCGGGGTGAGCGAGGCCCAGTCGACGGCGACGCCGCGGGTGTGGACGCGGGCGAGCCCGGCGAGCAGCGCGCGGGCCTCGGGCCTGCCGGAGCGCAGGGTGGGCACGAAGTCCTCGCCCATGGCGGTCAGGGCGGCGTCGGGGCCGAGCTCGAGGAAGTCGGTGGCGCCCAGGTCGCGCAGGGACTCGACGGCGTCGTGGAAGCGGACGGCGTCGCGCACGTGCCGCACCCAGTAGGCGGCCTCCACGGTCTCCGGCTGTCCCGCGACGGGGATGCGCGCGCGGTGGTAGGTCAGCGTCTCGGCGACCTTGCGGAAGTCGTCGAGCATGGGGTCCATGCGGTGGGAGTGGAACGCGTGGCTGACGGTGAGCCGCTTGTGCTTCCACAGCGTGGCCAGGGTCAGCACGGCCTCCTCGTCGCCCGAGAGGACCACGGACTCGGGGCCGTTGACCGCGGCGATGTCCGTTCCCGCGGCGAGCAGCGGCAGCACCTCCGACTCGGCGGCGCGGACGGCGACCATGGCCCCGCCGGGCGGCAGGGCCTGCATCAGGCGGCCGCGGGCGGCGACCAGCGTGCAGGCGTCGTCGAGGGAGAGCACCCCGGCGATGTGCGAGGCGGCGATCTCGCCGATCGAGTGGCCCGCGAGGAACTCCGGTGTGACGCCCCAGGATTCGACCAGCCGGAACAGCGCCACCTCGACCGCGAACAGCGCGGCCTGCGTGTACTCGGTGCGGTCGAGGGTCGCGGCGTCCTCGCCGAACACCACGTCGCGCAGGGGCAGTTCGAAGCGGCCGCACACCGCGTCGAACGCCTCCGCGTACCGGGGGAACGCGTCGTACAACTCCCGGCCCATGCCCAGGCGTTGACTCCCCTGCCCGGAGAACAGCAGGGCGAGCCGCGCCTCCTGCCTGACCTCGCCGCTGATCGCCCCGGGCGCGCCGGGCGTGCCGTCGGCCAACGCCCGTAGCCCGTCGAGGAGTTCGGGCCGGTCGGCGCCGAGCACGACGGCGCGGTGCGCCATCCGCCCCCGGGTGGTCACGAGCGAGGAGGCGATGTCGGCCGGGTCGTGCTCGCCCGTGTGCTCGGCCAGCAGCCGCGCCTGGTCGGCGAGCGCCTTCGGCGAGCGGGCGGAGATGACCCAGGGCAGCACGGGGGGCGCGGGGGGCCGCGGGTCCTCGCCCGCCGCGGTCGCGTCCTCGGGAAGGCGCTGGGGGACGTGCTGCGGGACGTGCTGCGGGACGTGCTCGATGATGGTGTGCGCGTTGGTGCCGCTGACGCCGAACGACGACACGCCCGCGCGGCGCGGCCCCTCGCCCCACGGCCTCGCCTCGGTCAGGAGCCTGACCTCGCCCGCCGACCAGTCCACGTGCGGGGACGGCTCGTCGACGTGCAGGGTGGGCGGCAGAACGCCGTGGCGCATCGCCATCACCATCTTGATGACCCCGGCGACACCCGCGGCGGCCTGGGTGTGGCCGATGTTGGACTTCACCGAGCCGAGCCACAGCGGGTGTTCGGCGTCCCGGCCTCGGCCGTAGGTGGCGAGGAGCGCCTGGGCCTCGATGGGGTCGCCCAGCGTCGTTCCCGTGCCATGGGCCTCGACCGCGGCCACGTCGGCGGCGGCGAGGCCCGCGTTGGCCAGCGCCTGCCGGATGACGCGCTGCTGCGAGGGGCCGTTGGGGGCGGTCAGTCCGTTGGACGCGCCGTCCTGGTTGACCGCCGAGCCACGCAGCACCGCGAGGACCGGGTGGCCGTTGCGGCGCGCGTCGGAGAGGCGTTCGAGCAGCACGACGCCCGCGCCCTCGCCCCAGCCCGTGCCGTCGGCGGCGGCGGCGAACGCCTTGCAACGGCCGTCGGGCGCGAGACCGCGCTGGTGGCTGAACTCGACGAACGCGCCGGGCGTCGACATCACGGTGACGCCGCCCGCGACGGCCAGCGTGCACTCGCCCTGGCGCAGCGCGTGGGCGGCCCAGTGCATGGCCACGAGCGACGAGGAGCACGCGGTGTCGACGGTGACCGCGGGCCCCTCGAGGCCGAAGGTGTAGGCGACCCGGCCCGAGAGCACGGCGGCGGCGTTGCCGGTGCCCAGGTAGCCCTCGATGCCCTCGGTGGGCGAGCTCCACAGCAGCGGGGCGTAGTGCTGCCCGTTGGTCCCGGCGAAGACGCCGGTGCGGCTGCCGCGCAGGGTCTCGGGGTCGATCCCCGCGCGTTCGAACGCCTCCCACGTGGTCTCGAGCAGCAGCCGCTGCTGGGGGTCGGTGGCCAGCGCCTCGCGCGGGGAGATCCCGAAGAACGCCGGGTCGAACTCCGTCGCGTCGTAGAGGAATCCACCGGCCCGCACATAGCTGGTGCCCGCCCGTTCGGAGTCCGGGTCGTAGAGGGAGTCGATGTCCCAGGCGCGGTCGTCGGGGAAGTCGCCGACCGCGTCCTTGCCCGCGGCCAGCAGGTCCCAGAAGTCCTCGGGGTTCCTGACGCCGCCGGGGAAGCGGCAGCTCATGGCCACGATCGCGATCGGGTCGTCGTCCACGGGCGCGACGGCGGCGGCCCTGTGCCCGTGGCCGTGGTCCGGGTCGGCGTCCGCGCCGATGATCTCGGAGCGCAGGTGCTCGGCCAGGGCGACGGGCGTCGGGTGGTCGTAGATCAGGGTGGCGGGCAGCCGCAGCCCGGTGGCGGCGGTGATCTGGTTGCGCAGCTCGACCGCGGTCAGCGAGTCGAAGCCGAGGTCGCCGAACGCCCGGCGCGGGGAGACCGCGTCGGGGCCCGCGTAGGAGAGGACCGCGGCGACGCGGGTGCGGACCAGGTCGACGAGCACGCGGTCGGCCTCGGCGGGCGAGAGCCCGTCGAGCGACAGGCCCGAGGTGCGGTCGGCGGCGACGCGGCGCGCGGTGCCGGTGACGAGCGTGCGCAGCAGCGGGGCGACGGATCCCGCGGTGAGCCGGTGGGTGTCAAGGCGCATGGGCAGCAGCACGGGGGCGTCGACGCCGATGGCCGTGTCGAACAGCGCGAGGCCTTCGGCGACGGGCAGGGCGTCGACCCCGGCGCGGGCCATGCGGGCGAGGTCGGCCTCGTCGAGGCCGTCGGCCATGCCGCCCCGCTCCCACAGGCCCCAGGCCAGCGACTGCCCCGGCAGGCCGCGCTCGCGGCGGTGGGCCATCAGCGCGTCGAGGAAGGAGTTGGCGGCGGCGTAACCCGCCTGGCCCGCGCCGCCGAACACGCCCGCGGCCGACGAGAACACCACGAACGCCGACAGGTCGAGGTCCGCGGTCAGCTCGTGCAGGTGCCAGGCGGCGTCCACCTTGGGGCGAAGGACGGCGCTGACGCGTTCGGGCGTCAACGACGCGACCACGCCGTCGTCGAGGACGCCCGCGACATGGACGACGGCGTCGACGCGGACCTCGGCGAGCAGCCGGGCGAGCGCGGCGCGGTCGGCGACGTCGCACGCGGCGGCGTGGACGGTGACGCCGAGCTCGGCCAGCTCGGCCGCGAGCCCCTCGGGGAGGGTGCCGCGGCGGCTGGCGAGGACGAGCGCGCGGGTGCCGTGGTGGCGGGCGAGGTGCGCGGCGAGCAGGCCGCCGAGCCGTCCCGACGCGCCGGTGAGCAGCACGGTGCCGTCGAGCGCGGGCGGCCGCGGGGCGGCGGCGGGCACGCGGGTGAGCCGGGGGACCTCGACGCGGCCTTCGCGCAGGGCGAGTTGGGGCTCGCCACCGGCGAGCGCCCCGGCGGGCAGCCGGGCGCCGGGCTCGGCCTCGACCAGGACGTGGCGGCCCGGGTCCTCGGTCTGGGCGGAGCGGACCAGGCCCGCGACGGCCGCCCCCGCGAGGTCGCCCGGGGTGAGGCGGAAGACGAGGCGTTCGGCGTCCTGGTCCTTCAGGACGGCCAGCGCGCGGGCCACCTCGGCGTGCACATGGGCCACCACATCGGCGCCCGTGCCACCGGGGGGCGCGGGGGCGACCTCGACGACCCTGACCGCGGCGTCGTCGTGGGCGTCCGCTTCATGGGCGTCCGCGGCGCTGTCGGGCAGGGCGAGGGGCGCCCACTCGACCCGGAACAGCGAGGGGTGGTGGCCGCCGGGGACGGCCGTGGCGTCGAGGTGGCGGAGGGTCAGCCGCTCGACGGAGGCGACGGGCGCGCCCTCGGCGTCGGCGACGGCCAGGGCCACGGCGTCGTCGGCGAGCGCGGTGACGCGGACGCGGACGGAGGTGGCGCCCGTGGCGAAGACGGACGCGCCCGACCACGACCAGGCGCCGCGCTCCTCGCGGAGCGCGGCGGGCAGCAGCGCCGGGTGCAGCAGGAAGTCGTCGGCGGCGTGGCCCTCGGGCAGCTCGGCCTCGGCGTAGGTGTGGGTGCCGTCGCGCCAGCGGCCAGGGCCTTCGGGGCGGGCGCCGGGCGGGGGCCAGGCGGTGAGGGACACGGGCTCGCCCGCGGTGGGGGCGAGAATGCCGGTGGCGTTGCGGGTCCACTCGTCGCCGCTGTTCTCGCGGCGGGAGTGGATGCTCAGCGGGCGGGTGCCCGCCTCGCCGGGGGCGCCGACGGTGACCTGGAGGGCGACGCCGCCGCCGTCGGGGAGGGCGAGCGGCGCGGTGAGCGTGAGGTCTTCGACGCGGGCGCAGCCGACCTCGTCCCCGGCGCGGACGGCGAGTTCGAGGAAGGCGCTGCCGGGCAGCACGGCGTGGTCCCCGGCGCGGTGCCCGGCGGCCCAGGGGAGGTTCTCGGCGGCCAGGCGCCCGGTGAAGAGGTAGCCGTCGGCGTCCGGCAGCTCGACGGCGGCGCCGAGCAGCGGGTGGTTGGGGTGGGTGAGGCCGATGGCGGCGGGGTCGCCGGGCGGCAGCGCGTCGGCGCACAGCCAGTAGTGCTCGCGCTGGAACGCGTAGGTGGGCAGGTCCGCGGGGCGGGCGCCGGTCCCGGCCAGAACCGCGCGCCAGTCGGGGGCGAAGCCGCGGGTGGCCAGGGCGCCCACGCCGAGGAGCGCGGTGGCGACCTCGTGGTGTCCCGAGCGCAGCAGGGGGGTGCCGTCGGCCAGGGTGGCGAGGGCGGAGTCGGGGCCGATCTCGAGGAACGCGGTGGCGCCCTCGGCGCGCAGCCACCGCAGCGAGTCGTGGAAGCGGACGGCGTCGCGGACGTGCCCGACCCAGTGCCGGGCGTCGACCCGTTCGGGCAGCCCGGCGACGGGGATCAGGGCCTGGTGGTAGGTCAGCGACTCGGCGACCGCGCGGAACTCGTCGAGCATCGGGTCCATCAGGCGCGAGTGGAACGCGTGGCTGACGCGCAGCCGCTTGTGCTTCCACCGCCGGGCGAGGGCGAGGACGGCCGTCTCGTCACCCGAGATGACGACGGAGGCGGGGCCGTTGACGGCGGCGATGTCGACGTCCCCCGCCTCGGCGAGCAGCGGCGCGACGTCGGACTCGGCGGCGCGCACGGCGACCATCGCGCCGCCCGGCGGCAGCTCGCCCATGAGTCGGCCGCGCGCGGCGACCAGGGCGCAGGCGTCGTCGAGGGAGAGCACCCCGGCGACATGGGCGGCGGCGATCTCGCCGATGGAGTGGCCGGCGAGCAGGTCGGGGCGCAGGCCCCAGGACTCCACGAGCCGGAAGAGCGCGACCTCGACGGCGAACAGGGCGGGCTGGGCGTACTCGGTCCGGTCGAGCAGGGCGTCGTCGGCGCCGAACACGGCCTCGCGCACGGGCAGTCCGAAGCGGGCGCACACGGCGTCGAACGCCTCGGCGTAGGCGGGGAACGTCGCGCACAGCGCGCGGCCCATCCCGAGGCGCTGGCTGCCCTGGCCGGAGAAGAGGAACGCCAGCCGCCCCGGCTCGGTGGTGCCGACGGCCAGGGCCGCGGGGGCTTCGCCCTCGGGTGTGGCGATGTCGTGGACGGTGAGCCCTGTGCCGCCGTCGGGCGCGGGGTGGTCGGCGAGGTGGCGCAGCGCGGCGAGGAGGGCGGCGCGGTCGGGGACGACGGCGACGGCGCGGTGCTCGAGCGCGGCCCTTGCGGTGGTGCTGGCCAACGCCACGTCGGCGAGCGGGAGTTCGGGGTGGGCGTTGAGGTGTTCGAGCACGCGCGTCGCCTGGTCGGCCAGGGCGCGCCCGGTGCGGCCCGAGAGCGCCACCGGCACGGCGGGCAGGGCGGCGGCCGACCTGGGCGTCTCGCGCTCGGGGGCGGCGGGGGCCTCCTCGATGATGGTGTGGGCGTTGGTGCCGCTCACGCCGAAGGAGGAGATCCCGGCCCTGCGGGGACGTTCGGGGTCGGCGGGCCAGGGCTCGGCCTCGGCGAGCAGGGCGACCCGACCCGCGGCCCAGTCGACCTTCGGGGTCGGCTCGTCCAGGTGGAGGGTCCTGGGCAGCAGCTCGTGGCGGAGGGCCATGACCATCTTGATGACGCCCGCGACCCCGGCGGCGGCCTGGGTGTGGGTGAGGTTGGACTTGGCCGAGCCGAGGCGCAGGGGCCGCTCGCGGTGCTGCCCGTAGGCGGCGATGACGGCCTGGGCCTCGATGGGGTCGCCGAGCACGGTGCCGGTGCCGTGCGCCTCGACGGCGTCGATGTCGGCGGGAGAGAGCCTGGCCTGGGCGAGCGCCTGGTGGATCACCCGCTGCTGGGCGGGCCCGTTGGGGGCGGTGAGGCCGTTGGACGCGCCGTCGGAGTTGATGGCGGAGCCGCGCACCACGGCCAGGACCGGGTGGCCGAGGCGGTGGGCGTCGGAGAGGCGTTCCACCAGCAGGACGCCGACGCCCTCGCCCCACGCGGTGCCGTCGGCCGCGGCGGCGAACGACTTGCAGCGGCCGTCGGGCGCGAGACCGCGCTGGCGGCTGAACCCGGTGAACGCGCCCGGCGTGACCATCACGGTGACGCCGCCGGCGAGCGCGAGGGAGCACTCGCCCTGGCGGAGCGCCTGGCACGCCATGTGCAAGGCGACGAGCGACGACGAGCACGCGGTGTCCACGGTGGCGGTGGGGCCCTCGAGGCCGAGGGCGTAGGCGACGCGGCCCGCGATCACCGAGACCGCGCTGCCCGTCATGGCGTACTCCTCGACGCCCGCGGGGGCGTTGAACACCCCGGCGCCGTAGCCGGAGGGCGAGGCGCCGGCGAAGACGCCGGTCTGGCTGCCGCGCAGCGACGACGGGTCGATCCCGGCGCGTTCGACGGCCTCCCACGCGGTCTCGAGCAGCAGCCGCTGCTGCGGGTCCATGGCGAGCGCCTCGCGCGGGGAGATCCCGAAGAAGCCGGGGTCGAACGCCCCGGCGGCGTCGAGGAAGCCGCCCTCCCTGACATAGCTGGTCCCGGGGACGTCGGGGTCGGGGTCGTAGAGGCCCTCCACGTCCCAGCCGCGATCGGCGGGGAAGCCCGAGACGGCGTCACCGCCGCGGGCGAGCAGCTCCCACAGGGCCTCGGGCGAGTCGACGCCACCGGGGTAACGGCAGCCCATGCCGACGATCGCGATCGGCTCCGTCGCGCGGCTCTCGGCCTCACGCAGCCGTTGCCGCGTCTGCTGGAGATCGGTGGTGACCCACTTCAGGTAGTCCCTGAGCTTCGCCTCGTCCGCCACGCCAATGCCGCCTTCGCATCCTGTGTGCCGGCCTCTCACCAGCCGGAACGGCCGGTCCCAGCCACGATTACCGCGCCAGTCTCCGACCGCGCCGACGAGCGCAACAACCCCCTACGCACCCCTGCGGGGGGCGTCCGAACAGGGGGCGCGGGCGTCTCAAACCCTTGGACTCACGGCCTTGGACACGGGCGAGTTCGCGCGGATTCGGCCCCCGGGGCGGCGGGGAGAGTAGCCGACCCCCGTCCGCTGTGGAACCCCTATGACCCACTGTCCTTGTGGTGGGCGGTGCCTCGGGAGCCGGGGCGCGGGCATTAGGGGCTTTCGCCCGGCGATGGCGCCCACGTAGCTTCGCGTATGGCTCAGCGTTCCACGCGGCACGGCGCAGGCCGTGTCCCTCCCCCGTCACGGCGAAGGCGCGTACGCCCCGTTCGCTTCCACGGGGGTCGAGGCAGGGCAAGGGCAGAACCAGTATGAAAGCACTCGTACTCGCAGGCGGTACCGGCAGCAGGCTGCGGCCGATCACGCACACCGCCGCCAAGCAACTCGTCCCGGTGGCCAACAAGCCGGTGCTGTTCTACGGCATCGAGTCGCTGGTCGACGCGGGCATCACGGACATCGGCATCATCGTCGGGGACACCGCCGCGGAGATCCGCGCCGCGGTCGGCGACGGCGGCGACTTCGGCGCCGAGGTCACCTACATCCCGCAGGACCGCCCGCTCGGCCTCGCGCACGCGGTGCTCGTGGCGCGCGAGTACCTGGCCGACGACGACTTCGTGATGTACCTGGGGGACAACTTCATCGTCGGCGGCATCAACGACGTGGTACGCGAGTTCCACGAGCGCCGCCCCGACGCCGACATCCTGCTCACCCACGTCGACGACCCGCGGGTCTTCGGGGTGGCGGAACTGGACGACAGCGGCCGCGTGGTGCGCCTGGAGGAGAAGCCGGAGAAGCCCGCGAGCGACTTGGCGCTGGTCGGCGTCTACCTGTTCACCCCGGCCGTGCACGACGCGGTCAGGGCCATCTCCCCGTCGGCGCGCGGCGAGTTGGAGATCGTGGACGCGATCCAGTGGCTCATCGACCAGGGCCGCACGGTGCGTTCGACGACGATCACCGGCTACTGGAAGGACACGGGCAACGTCACCGACATGCTCGAGGTCAACCGCTCGGTCCTGGAGACGGTGGAGCCGTGCATGCGGGGCACCGTGGACGCCGAGACGGAGATCATCGGGCGGGTGCGCATCGAGCCGGGCGCCGTGGTCTCCCAGTCGCGGATCGTGGGCCCCGCGGTGATCGGCGCGGGCACCACGGTGACCGGCTCCTACATCGGCCCTTCCACGTCGGTCGCCGACAACTGCGTGATCGACGGCAGCGAGATCGAGTTCTCCATCGTGCTCGAGGGCGCGTCGATCGAGGGGGTGGGGCGCATCGAGGCGTCGTTGATCGGCAGGATGGTGCAGCTCACGCGCGCGGGCCGCACGCCGAGGGCGCACCGCTTCATCCTCGGAGACCACAGTAAGGTGCAGATCACCCCTTGACTTCCTCCCCCGTCTAAAGGCGGGGGGTTCCAGCGGTCGCCCGCTGGGGTTCCTGTTTCATCGACGACTGCCGTGTCCGGGAGGACTCCCGTTGAGGTCTTACACCGTCTCCACAGGCTGCTGCCGCCAGCCCGGCGGCCAGGATGGTGCGTGCCGCGTTCACGTCACGGTCGTGCACCGCGCCGCAGTCACACGTCCATGTCCGGACGTTCAGCGGCAGTTTCTCGCGGACCGTGCCGCAGGCCCCGCACAGCTTGGAGCTGGGGAACCATCTGTCGATCACCACGAGTTCACGCCCGTACCAGGCGCACTTGTACTCCAGCATGGAGCGCAGTTCCGTCCAGGCCGCGTCCGAGATGGCGCGCGCGAGACGGCCGTTCTTCAGCAGGTTGCGGACGGAGAGGTCCTCGATCACGACCGTTTGGTTCTCACGGACGAGCCGAGTGGTGAGTTTGTGGAGGAAGTCCCGGCGCCGGTCGGCGATCCGGGCGTGAACCCGGGCCACCTTGCGGCGGGCCTTCTCGCGGTTGTTCGAGCCCTTCGCCTTGCGGGACAGCTGGCGCTGTGCGCGGGCCAGGCGCACGCGGTCACGCCGCTCGTGCCGGGGGTTGGTGATCTTCTCCCCGGTGGACAGGGTCACCAGGGACGTGATGCCCGCGTCGATGCCGACCGCCGCGCCCGTGGCGGGGGCCTCGGTGACGGTGTCCTCGCACAGCAGGGACACGAACCAGCGGCCCGCCGCGTCACGGGAGACGGTCACGGTGGACGGCTCCGCCCCCTGGGGCAGCGGACGCGACCAGCGGATGTCCAGCGGCCCGGACATCTTCGCCAGCATCAGCCGCCCATCACGCCACGTGAAGGCGCTCCGGGTGTACTCGGCCGACGCCCTCGACCTCTTCCGCGACTTGTAGCGCGGGTACCCGGCCCGCCTGGCGAAGAAGCTGGTGAAGGCCGTCTGAAGGTGACGCAACGCCTGCTGGAGCGGGACGCAGGACACCTCCGTCAGGAACGCCAGTCCCTCGGTCTTCTTCCATCCGGTCAGCATCGCCGACGACTCCACGTAGGAGACCCGCCGCTGCTCGCCGTACCAGGCGCGCGTGCGTTCCTCCAGCGCCTTGTTGTACACCAGGCGCACACAGCCGAACGTCCGCGACAACTCCGCCGCCTGCGCGCCCGTGGGATAGAAGCGGTACCTGAACGCCCGCTTGACCTGCCGCGCCACGCCTCACACCCTATCAACTCCCATGTGAGCCAAGGGTGTCGACCGGTGGCCGTGGACGCCGAATCGCCCTGGCGGCGATTCGCCTTCCCCTGCCCTGCCCCGCAGGAGCCTCGTTTCCTCCCCGGCCTGAAGGCTGGAGTATCCACGAAAGAGACCAGATGAAAGTCCTCGTCACCGGCGGCGCCGGCTTCATCGGGTCGTGCTTCGTGCGCATGGCCCTGGGGGCGGACGACCCCCTGTCGGCCACCGCCGTCACCGTGCTCGACTCGCTCACCTACGCGGGGAACCGGGAGAATCTGGCGCCGGTCGAGGGCGATGGGCGCCTCACGTTCGCGCACGGCGACATACGCGACGCGGCCCTCGTCGACGCGCTGACGCCCGGGCACGACGCGGTGGTGCACTTCGCCGCCGAGTCGCACGTGGACCGTTCCATCGCGGGGGCGGCGGCGTTCGTCAGCACCAATGTGGGCGGCACGCAGACGCTGCTCGACGCGGCGCTGCGGCACGGCACGGGGACGTTCCTGCATGTCTCGACCGACGAGGTGTACGGGTCGCTCGCCGAGGGGTCGTGGACCGAGGATCACCCCCTGCTGCCCAACTCCCCCTACTCCGCGTCGAAGGCGTCGTCCGACCTGATCGCGCTCGCCTACCACCGCACGCACGGCCTTGACGTCAGGGTCACCCGCTGCTCGAACAACTACGGCCCCTACCAGTTCCCCGAGAAGGTCGTCCCGCTGTTCACCACCCGGCTGCTGACCGGCGGCGATGTGCCGCTGTACGGCGACGGGAGCAACGTGCGGGACTGGCTGCACGTGGAGGACCACTGCCGGGCGCTCTTCGCGGTGCTGCGCGACGGGCGCCCTGGGGAGGTCTACAACGTGGGCGGCGGCACCGAGCTGACCAACCGGCAGCTCACCGAGCGCCTGCTCGACGCGTGCGGCGCGCGGTGGGACCGGGTGCGCTTCGTCGCCGACCGCAAGGGCCACGACCTGCGGTACTCGGTGGACTCGGCCAAGGCCAGGGGCGAGCTGGGGTGGCGGCCCCTGCACACCTTCGAGACCGGGCTCGCGCACACCGTCGCGTGGTACCGCGAGAACAGGGCCTGGTGGGAGCCGCTGCGCGAACGGGTCGCGGCCGTCGCGCACTGAGCCGGACACGCGCCGCCGTGCGGGCCGTCATCGCCTGGCGATGACGGCCCGCACGTGGGTCAGGGGGTGCCCTTGCCCAGGGCGATGGCGGCGTTGAGGCACGCGAGCAACGTCCTGGCCTCGACGTTGACATAGTGCCCGTACTGGACGAGCGACGTGAGCTGGGCCGGGGTCACCCAGCGGTACTCGGAGTCGGGCGGCGGGTCGCCGCCCTCGTCGGCGTGAACGAGCAGGTAGCGGCTCTCGGCGTCGAGGAAGCGGCCGCCCTCCTCGGAGTGGACGGCTTCGTACCAGACACGCCCCGGCTCCGCGGCCAGCACCTCGTCGAGGAAAGGGGGCCGGTCCTCGGGCGGGTGGTGGGCGTGGTTGGACGGCGTCGACTGGACCGTGGGGCTGAACTCGGCGGGGCTCTGGAGGCCCGCCTCGGCCCTGGCGTGGGTGAGGACGTGCAGCACGCCGTCGAAGCGCCGGGTCAGGAACGCCGTGATGCCGAGGCCGTGCGGCTTGAGCAGCGGCTGGGACCAGCCGGTCACCTCGCGGTTGCCCGCCTCGACGGAGACGCCCACGACGCTGAAGTAGCGGCCCGCCTCGTGGTCGATCGAGCGCTCGCCGCGCTTCCAGCCGTCGACGTGGTCCAGCGGCAGCAACTCGGAGCGCACCTCGCGGCGGCTGCGGGCCTCGGTGATCCACGACCGCAGCTCCGCGTCCGCGTGCAGCGCGGCGCCGTCCGCGTCCGGCAGCGGCGCGCAGGCCAGCACGGTGCGGAAGTCCATGTTGATGACGTTGTCCCGGTGCAGCAGCTCGGCCACCTGACCGAACGTCAGCCAGCGGTAGTCGTCGTCGGCCGGGACGTCGCCGAGCGCCTCGACGATGATGTTGCGGTTGCTCTTGCGGTAGAACCACGAGCCGTGCTCGGACTGCATCGAGTCCACCAGGACACGGGCGCGCCCCGGGTCGGTGAAGAAGTCGAGATACTTCACGCTCGCGCCCTTGTGGACGCGCCGGTAGTTGCTCCTGGTGGCCTGCACGGTCGGGGAGAGCTGGAGCAGGTTGACGTTCCCCGGCTCCATCTTGGCCTGCATCAGGCAGTGCAGAACGCCGTCGAACTCCTTGACCAGGATGCCGAGGATCCCCACCTCGGGCTGGCAGATGATGGGCTGCTGCCACTCCCGGTACAGGCCTGTGTCCTTGCTGACCCGGACGCCCTCGACGGAGAAGAAGCCGCCGCTCCGGTGCCTGAGGTTGCCCGTGCCCTCCTCGAAGGACCAGCCGTCGAGCTCGGCGAACGGGACGCGGTCGACGCGGAAACGGTGGGCGCGGGCCCGTTCGGCCAGCCAGCCCGCGACGTCCTCGGTGCGCAGGTCCGCGCCCTCCGCGGTGGCGGCCGACGCGGCGAAGCGCGCGGCGATGGCGGGGTCGAGGCGCGGCCTGAGGGCGGATCCGCCGGCTCGGGACGTGGCCAGTGGAGGGGACATGTCACAGCTTCCTGTCGGCGTGCGGGCGGGCCCTGGTCTTGGCGGGTGCAATGCCGGTCGGCGATGAATTCGGCGCGGTTTCATTCCGCTTCTTTCCGCGGCCCACCGCATTCGAGGCGCTTCAAGAGATGCGGAGAGGAATGGCTTTCCATGCTCTTCGGCCCCCGAATGACCCGGGAATACAGGCGTGGAATGAGAGCCAGCGTACTGAACGCGACGGCCGCGTCGGCACCCCCTAGGACCCCCTACCGGGGCCTGCATACAGGGGGGCGGAACCGATGGCAGGGCACCACGGAGCGGCATCGCGCGAGCGGCCTTCACCGTTATTCGTCCAACCACTGGCGGTGATGAGCACAGGGAGGGCGCCCGCATCGGGCCGAGGGCGGGGGTAACGCGGGCGGGCGGCCGGGGGCGGGCCGTTCCTCGCACACCGGACATTCGCCCAGATACCAAGCTGCCGCAGCTCAGGGGTTCGCCCCGTTCGATCGACCCACCCCCGGAATGTCGGTTTCGCTGTGCCCAATTCACCGCGCGGTGAATTGGTTCAGACCCATGCGGCGCGACGCGGCCGTTAGCACGGGCGACACCCCTAGACAACCCGGTAGGGGTGCCTGCGCAGCGTGAGTAAGGGTTTACAGGGGGATCGGGCGCGGCTAGTGTGAGAATTAAGCTCGGCCAAGGGGAATCCCGTCCGACCAATCACATGAACGTGACCATCATGTGATCAGGACGCCGGCCGGCCATCGTACAGCGCGATTTCGAATAACGTCTGTCGGCGCTGTTCATGGTGGGATGCTGAAAAACGGGGAAAGGCGTCGTCGGTGGCGTTGGTAGAACGTGACTATGAGTTGAAACTGCTGAACGAACTGTTCGCGGAGACCAATCGAGGACACGGCAGGATCGCCCTCATCAGCGGGGCGGTGGCGAGCGGGAAGACGGAGCTCCTGCACGCGTTCTCGGACGCGTGCGCTGACGGCGGGGGCCACGTGCTGTGCGCCACCGCGACCAGCGCCGACACCGCGGTGCCGTTCGGGGTGTTGAGGCAGCTGGTCGAGCCGCTCGACCTGCCGGCCGACCTCGCCGAGGGCCTGGCGGCCCCGCGGGTCGGCCCGAAGGCGCTCCAGGCGCTCACCGCGCGCGTGCTCGAGCTGTCCGAGCGCGAGCCCTTGTTGCTGTGCGTCGACGACGTCCACCACGCCGACGAGTCCTCGATGGAGTCCCTGCTGCGCCTGGTGAAGCGCATGCGGTCGGCCCGCGTGATGCTGGTGCTCACCGAGGCCGCGTGCGTGTGGTCCGTGCACCCGGCGTTCCGGATCGAGCTGGTGCGGCAGACGCGATTCCGGCGATTCCGGCTGACGCCGCTGAGCGTCGACGGCGTGGCCGAGATGCTGGCCCAGCACCTGGGCCAGCCCGCCGCCTGGACCCTGGCGAGGGAGACGCACCACGCGACCGGGGGCAACCAACTGCTGGTCAGGGCGCTCATCGAGGACTACACCGACTCCGTCGGGCTGCCGGGCCAGGTCGGCGGCTACGCCATGGGCGAGAGCTTCGGCCAGGCCGTTCTCACCTGTCTGCACCGCAGCGCACCCGAGACGCTCGACGTGGCCAGGGCGATGGCGGTGCTCGACACCACGGGGTCGGCCGACCGGGTCGCCGAGCTGCTCGACCGCGAGCCCAAGTCGGTGGCCCGCGCGCTCCAGGCGTTGCGCTCGGTGGGCCTGGTGGAGGGCGGGCGCTTCCGCCACTCACAGATCCGCTCCGCCATCTACGACGCCCTCGACCAGCACCAGCTGACGCGCCTGCACACGCGCGCGGCCCGGCTGCTGCACGACGGCGCGGGCGGTGTCACCGACGTCGCCGACCACCTGGTGGCCGCGCGACAGGTGGAGGCCGACTGGGCGATCGCCGAGCTCCAGCGGGCGGCCGAGAGGGCGCTCGCCGAGGACGACGAGCAAGCGGCGCTGCGCTACGCCGAGTTCGCCCTGTCGATGTGCACGGTCGCCAGGCAGCGGGCCGCGCTGCGGATGCTGCTCACCCGCATCGAGTGGCGCAGCAACCCCGAGGCCGCGGCACGGCACCTGCCGCCGCTGTTCGAGGCGCAGCGCGAGGGCCACCTGGACACGGCGCAGACCGCGGCGCTGCTGCGCTCGGTCATGTGGCACGGCCGCACACAGGACGCCACCGAGCTGATCGAGCGGCTGCCGCACCTGAGGACAGGCGAGGCCGGGCAGCCCACCGAGCCGCTGGCCTCCACCCGGCACTGGCTCAAGCACGACTGCCCCCAGCTGCTGCCGCCCGAGACCGAGGCCGCCGCGCAGCCCGCGACCTGCGGGGCGGGCGCGACGGGCGGGGCCGCCGCCCCGGGTCGGGCCACCGCGTCGCCGCCCGGGCAGCAGGCGCAGGCCGCGGCCGTGCTGCGCGCGGTCCTCGGCCAGGGCAGGGACGAGGACGGCCGCCTGACCCGGGTCGCCGAGCAGATCCTCCAGACCACGGCGCTCTCCGACCACACGCTCGAGGCGGTCTGTTCGGCGCTCCAGACGCTCATCTACACCGAGCAGCTGCCGATGGCGGCGCGCTGGTGCGACTCCCTGCTCGACGAGGCCGACGCCCGCAAGGTGACCTGGTGGCAGGCGGTCCTGTCGTGTTGCCGCGCCGAGATATCCGTGCGCAACGGCGAGCTGGCCGAGGCGGAGCGGCAGGCGCTCGGGGCGCTGCGGCTGATCGGCGTCAGGGGCTGGGGCGTGGCCGTCGGGGTGCCGGTCGGCATCCTGCTCGAAGTGGCCACGTCCATGGGCGACTTCGACAGCGCCCGCAAGTACCTCAGGGAGCCGGTGCCCGAGGTGATGTTCCAGACGCGCTACGGGCTCTCGTATCTGCGGGCCAGGGGCCGTTACTACCTGGCGACCGACCAGTTGCAGGCGGCGCTCGCCAACTTCAGGTACTGCGGCGACCTGATGACCGCGTGGGGCATCGACGCCCCCGCGTTCGTGCCGTGGCGCAGCGACCTGGCCGAGGTGTATCTGCGGCTCGGGGAGCAGGAGCGGGCCCAGCAGCTCGCCAAGGACCAGATCGCCAGGTCGGGCTCCCGCACGTCGCGCACCTACGGGTACTCGCTGCGCGTGCTCGCGGCCACGGCCAACCACAGGGCGCGGCTGCGGATGCTCAAGGAGTCCGTCGAGGTCCTCCAGGCGCGCGGCGACCGGATGACGCTGGCGCAGGCGCTCGCGGACCTCAGCCGGGTGCACCACTCGCTCGGGGACTTCGGCAAGGCGCGGATGATCTCGCGCCGGGCCAGGCGGCTGACGAAGGAGTGCCAGGCGCAGCCGACGACGGCCGACGAGGCGGCGGCGCGGCCCGAGAAGCCGCTGGTCGTGGTCGCGGACGACGCCGAGGCGTGGACGCCACCGGCCGAGCCGGGCCCGCCGGTGCGGCCGCCCGCGCGGCCCGAGCCCGCCACGGGCGCGGGCGGCGGCGAGGTGCTGACCCTGTCCGAGCGCAGGGTGGCGGCGCTGGCGTCGTTGGGCTACACCAATCGCGAGATCTCGGGGAAGCTGCACATCACGGTGAGCACCGTGGAGCAGCATCTGACCAAGGTCTTCAGGAAGTTGCGGGTGAAGCGGCGCACGGACCTCCCCGTCGACCTGGAGCTGCGCGCGGAGCGCTCGGCCTGCTGAGCGCCGCTGTCGCGGCGCGTTGACCGGGGCGCGGTGACCTGGCGGGGGTGGTGCGCTTGTGGGGCGTTGTCGGTGCCGGGCGTCAGAATGTCCTGGCACGCGGCGCCGGTGCCGCTCCGAGGAGGCCCCCATGAGCTTCGCCCCGCCGCCCGCCACCGCGGCCTGGCTGCACCAGGAGGCGCGTTCCGGATTCGAGGTGTCCTTCTTCACCTCGCGGGGCGGCGGCTTCGTGCTCGAAGGGTGCACCACGGCCGTCGAGGAGGGGATCACCTGGGCCGTCGAGTACACCGTCGAGGTGGACCACGACTGGCGCACGAGCCGGGCCCGCGTCGCGCACCGCACCGCGGCGGGGACGCGCGCGACGGAGCTGCGGGCGGACGGCGACGGCCACTGGCTGGTCGACGGCCACCGGGCGCCGCACCTCGACGGCTGCCTCGACGTGGACCTCGAGTCCTCAGCGATGACCAACACCCTGCCCGTGCACCGCGTGGACCCGCGCCCGGGCGTGGCGACGGCGGCCCCCGCCGCCTGTGTCCGCGCGGTCGACCTCTCCGTCGAGCGCCTCGAACAGACCTATGTCCGCGTCGCCGACGAGGGCGACAGGGTGCGATTCGACTACCACGCCCCGGCGTTCGACTTCGCCTGCCGCCTGGTCTACGACTCCTCGGCCCTGGTCCTCTCCTACCCGGGCATCGCCACGCGCGCGGCGTGAGCTCCCGGCGCCCGGGCGGCGCACCGGCGCGCCGACCCTGACCGCCTCGTCGACGAAGCCTCCGGGCGACGCGGTCTCCCCTGGGGACGCGGCTGGTTCGGCTCCGTTCGGGGCGGTTCAGGTCCCGCGAACGGCGTCCGCCCGCGCCCGGTGCACGGCGATCCCGGCCGGGGCCTCGACGTCGACCGTGCCGTCGGGGCGGACGGCGAGCGACAGCGGGGCGCCCCCCACCGCGAGGCCGGTCAGGCGCAGCGGCGCCAGGTCGTGGCCGAGGCGGGCGGCGACGGTCAGGGTGCCGCCCGGGGCGTCGGCCTCGAGGCCGAGCAGCGACCGCAGCACGTGCACGGACGACGCGGCGGCCCACGCCTGGGGGTGACACGAGGCCGGGTAGGGCGCGGGGTGGCGGCTCTCGTCCGCGCCATAGCCCGCGAACAGCTCGGGCAGCCGGGCGCCGAAGGAGTCCGAGGCGCGGATCAGCCCGGTGGCCAGCGACGCCGCGGTGTCGGGGAAGCCCGCCCTGGCCAGGCCGTGCACCGCGATGGCCGTGTCGTGCGGCCAGATCGAACCGGTGTGGTAGCCGAGGGGGTTGAAGCCGCCCGACGCGGCGCTCAGGGTGCGAAGACCGAAGCCCGCGTCCAGGTCGGGGCCCGCGAGGCGGCGGGCCAGCAGGGCGCTCTCCTCGGGGTCGAGCAGCCCCGTGCCGAGGAGGTGCCCGAAGCCCGAGGTGACGGAGTCGACGGGCCGCTTCTCGCCGTCGAGCGCGACCGCGGGGTAGGGGCCCTGCGCGTCCTCCACCCAGAAGCGTTCCCTGAAGCGGGACTTGAGGTGTTCGGCCCACTCCTCCCAGCGGTCGGCGCCGGGTCTTTCGAACGCCCGCAGCAGCGCGGCCGCGCCCTGGGCCGCCTCATAGGCGTAGGCCTGCACCTCGCACAGGGCGATCGGCGCCTCGGCCTGGCTGCCGTCGCGGAAGCGGATGCCGTCGCCCGAGTCCTTCCAGCCCTGGTTGGCCAGGCCGCGGCCCGTCGTGTCGACATACTCGAGGAAGCCGTCGCCGTCCGCGTCGGCGTGGTCCCGCATCCAGCCGAGGGCCGCCTCGGCGTGCGGCAGCAGCGCCTCGACCTCCTCGGGGGGAAGGCCCCAGCGCCAGGCGTCGTGGAGCAGGCACACCCACAGCGGGGTGGCGTCGACGGTGCCGAAGTACCGCGGCGGGAGCGCGAATCCCGGGCCCTGCCTGTCCCCCTGGGCGTGGCGCACCTCGTGCAGGATCTTGCCCGGCTGCTCCTGCGTCTCCGGGTCGTGGCTCGTGCCCTGGCGGCGGGCCAGGGTGCGCAGGGTACCGGCCGCGAGCGACGTGCCGAGCGGCAGCAGCATACGGGCGGCCCACAGCGCGTCGCGGCCGAACAGCGTGGCGTACCAGGGGGCCCCCGCGGCCACGAAGAGGTCGGAAGGGCGCTCGGGGTCGGCCAGCAGGAGCCGTTCGAGGTCGTCGTGGGACTGGTCCACCCAGCGGTCGAAACGGCGGTCGGCGCTGACCAGCCGGGGCCGCCGCCATGGGGCGCCGCCCGGGGCGACGGGCGGGAACAGCGGGGGCGTGGACTCCTGGGCGACGCACGAGAGTTCGGTGCTCCAGCGCTCGCCAGGGGCCAGCGCGATCGTCCAGCGCAGCGGGGCGGCGGGGGTGGGCGCGTCGGGCGCGGGCGACGCGGTCAGCCGCAGGGCGAGGTCGGGGCCGCTCCAGGCGAGGGTGCCGAGCGCGACCTCCCCGAACACGGGGCGCGAGACCCCGCCCGACTTGACGCGCTCCATGGGCGCCATGTCGGTCTCGGCCGCGACGGTCAGCGTGACCTCGGCGGGCAGCGCCCCCGAGTTGATCACGTCGAGGCGCTCGGTGAGCCGCCCAGGGGCGATGGCGCGGGTCCGTATCAGGGTGACGGCCGGGTCGGGCGTGGCCTCGGCGACCCCGCGAAGCACCGAACGGAAGACGGCGTGGTCGGCGCCCTGGACCCCGCCGCCCACCGATGCCAACTCCACGCCCTCGACGGCCACTTCGAGCCGCGACAGGGCGCGCCTGTCGCCATGGTAGAAGCCGTCGGCGCCCCGGCTCAGCTGCCCGTCGGGGCGGGAGACGGCGAAGCTCGGCGCGTACAGCGTGACGCAGGCGTCGTGCAGGAACGGCTGGAGGCCCGCGGTGGGCTCCGCGTCGCTCTCCACCGGTCGACTTCCGTCCGGGGACTTGACACTCATGAGCGGGGACACCAATCTTTTGAGCCATTGGAGCGTTCCAAAGAATGTAGATGCACTTCAGGATGCTGGCAACGCTATTTGAACGCTCCAATCGGCAAGCAGCAGTTCGGCATCTCGACACCTGGAGAGACCCCATGGGCACAGCGCACGGGCGCCCGCCGGAGAAGGGGGGCGGTGTGACGCTCGCCATGGTCGCGCGCCGGGCCGGCGTCTCCCCCCAGACGGTGTCCAACGCGATCAACGCGCCCGAGCTGCTGCGCCCCGACACGCTGGCGCGGGTGCGCCAGGCCATCGACGCCATGGGGTACCGGCCGCACCGCGCGGCCCAGACGCTGCGCACCAAATCGAGCCGCCTGATCGGCTATGGCATCCAGCCGGTCGACGTGGACCGTTCGACGCCGGTCATGGACCGCTTCCTGCACGCGCTGTCCCAGACCGCGGAGGAGGCGGGGCACCGCGTCCTGCTGTTCGCCTCTCCCCCGCCGAACGCCCCCGAGCCGATGGACGCCTACCGCGAGCTGCTCGACACCTACAGCGTCGACGGCTTCGTCCTCAGCGACACCCACAGGGGCGACCCCCGTCAGGCGTGGCTGGAAAGGCACGGTGTGCCCTTCGCCGCGTTCGGTCGGCCGTGGTCCGGGCGTCAGATAGGGGACTGGGTCGACGTCGACGGCGCCCGCGGCACGGCCGCCGCGGTGGACCACCTCGTCGAACTGGGCCACAGCCGCATCGGGTTCCTCGGCTGGCCGCGCGGCTCGGGCGCGGGCGACGACCGGGCCGGTGGCTGGCGGGACGCCATGCGCCGGCACGGGCTGACCGTGCGCGGGCGGCGGGCCGCGAGCGAGGACGAGGTGACCCCGGCGGCCGCCGCCGTGGGCCCGTTGCTCGACTCGGGCGTGACCGCCGTGGTGGCCGCGAGCGACACCCTGGCCATGGGCTGCTATCGCGCGCTGCGCGAGCGCGGCCAGAGCCCGGGCGACGACGTGTCGGTCGTGGGGTTCGACGACTCCCCCGCCGCCGCCCTGGTCTCCCCCAGCCTCACCAGCGTCGACCAGCCGATGACGGCCGTCGGGCGCGAGTGCGTCCGGCTGCTGCTCGCCCGCATCGCCGATCCCTCACGAGCCGCCGAGAACCTGCTGCTCACCCCCTCGCTCGTCCCCCGCGACAGCACGGCACCCCCACACGCCACAGCCCCACGGACCGCGGCCCCCCGCGTTCCCGACAGCCGGGCAACCGATGAGTCGCACAGCCCGCGTTGACACGCCTTCCTTGGAGGAACGACATCCCATGCACACCAGGAGAACCCTGACCGCCACCGCGTGTGGCATAGCCCTGCTCGCCGCCACGGCCTGCTCATCCAGCTTCGGTGAGGACGAGGACACCGCGCAGGAGGACACCGAGGGCAGCCAGAGCCTCACCGTCCTGATCGCCACCTCGGGCGAGGCCGAGACCGGGGCCGTCGAGGCCGCCGCCGCGGCGTACGAGGAGGAGTCGGGCAACACGGTCACCGTCGAGGTGGCCCAGGACATGAACCAGCAGCTCGGCCAGGCGCTCGCGGGCGGCAACCCCCCTGACGTCTTCTACGTGGACTCAAGCCAGTTCGCCAACTACGCGCAGGGCGGCTCGCTCTACCCCTATGGCGACCTGATATCCGACGTGGAGGACTTCTCGCCGACGCTGAGCCAGTCGTTCACGCACGACGGGGAGCTGGTGTGTGTGCCGAAGGACACCTCCTCGCTCGCCCTCGTCGTCAACACGGCGCTGTGGCAGGAGGCCGGGCTCACCGAGGAGGACTACCCCGCCACCTGGGAGCAGCTGTCGTCCGTCGCGGCCGAGCTGACCCAGGGCGATGTCACGGGCCTGGTGACCAGCAACGAGTACCAGCGGCTCGGCGCGTTCATGAAGCAGGCGGGCGGCTGGGTCACCAACGCGGACCAGACCGAGGTGACGGCCGACTCCGAGGAGAACGCCGAGGCCCTGGACTTCGTGCGGGGCATGCTCGGCGACGGCTCGCTCAGGTACGCCACCGACGTGGACGCGGGCTGGGCGGGTGAGGCGTTCGGCGAGGGCCGGGCCGCCATGACGATCGAGGGCAGCTGGCTGGCCGGCGCCATGGAGGCCGACTACCCGGACGTCGGGTACGCGGTGGTGCCGCTGCCCGAGGGCCCCGCGGGCCCGGGCACCCTGGCGTTCACCAACTGCTGGGGCGTCGCCCAGGACAGCCCCAGGCGGGACACCGCCGTGGAGCTGGTGGAGTTCCTGACCCAGGCCGAGCAGCAGATCGCGATGGGTGACGCGTTCGGCGCGATCCCGTCCCGGCAGAGCGCGGCCGACGAGTACCTCGCCGACCACCCCGAGGACGAGGCGTGGGGCGCGAGCGGCGACTGGGTCCAGGGTCCTGTCACGCTGCGGGGATTCGACCGGGTGCTCGCGCAGTTCAACACGGACCTGGAGTCGCTGCGCACCGCCGAGCCGCGCGACATGCTGTCCGACCTCCAGCGCTACGGTGAGGCCGCGCTCGAGGAGAACCGGTGATCCCGACGGCGGCTCTCCGCCGGTCCCCGCGCGGCGCCGTGCCGCGCGGGGACCGGCGGGCCCTGTGGGGCTGGCTGTTCGTCAGCCCCGCCACCCTCCTGCTCGGGCTGTTCCTGCTGCTGCCGATCCTGATGGCGCTGTGGGTCAGCCTGCTGGAGTGGGACGGCCAGTCGAACCCGTTCACCGGCGGCCGGGCGGACTTCGTCGGCCTGGACAACTACCGGGAGCTTTTCGTCGAGGACGGCCTCGACCGGACGCTGTTCGCCACGTCGCTGCGCAACAACGCCTACTTCGTGCTGATCTACGTCCCGGTGGCGACCGCGCTGTCCCTCGGCCTCGCGCTCATCGTCAACCAGCGGCTGATACGCGGCCGCGGGCTGCTGCGCACCACGTTCTACTTCCCCTCGGTGACCAGCGCGATCGCCGTCTCGACGGTGTTCCTCTTCCTCTTCCAGGGCAGCGGCGCGGTCAACAGCCTGCTGTCGTGGGTGGGGATCGAGGGGCCTAACTGGTTCGCCGACGCCCGCGGGGTGGTGTGGGTCGTCCTCGGCGCCATCGGCCTGGTCGATCCCGACCGGCCGAGCGGGTTCCTGGCCGAGCAGGGCTTCCTCGGGCTGACCTGGTTCGAGTGGCTGTCCGGGCCCTCGGTGGCGATGTGCACGCTGCTGTTCCTGCTGATCTGGACCAGCTCGGGAACGTTCATGCTGATCTTCCTCGCCGCGCTCCAGAACGTGCCGCAGGAGCTGGAGGAGGCGGCGGCGCTCGACGGCGTGAGCCGCCGCGAGCTGCTGTGGCACGTCATCCTGCCCGCCCTGCGCCCGGTGCTCTTCCTGGTGCTCACCCTGGCGCTGATCGGCAGCTGGCAGGTGTTCGACATGGTCTACATCATGGGTCAGGGCGCCCCTGGCAACACGACGCTCACGCCCGCGTACCTCTCCTACCAGTCCGGCTTCGGGGAGGCCGACTACGGCCAGGGCGCGGCGATCGCGTTCGTACTGTTCGGGATCATCCTGGTCTGCACCGGGGTGCAGCGCTGGCTGCTGCGCGAGCGGAACGCGCGCTTCGGGAGGACGCGATGACGACGACCGCCCCCACCAGGCGCGAGCTGCGCGCCGAGGAGCGCTCCCGGCGCGGCTCCCCCGCGGTCGGCCGCTTCCCCGCGCCGTGGCGCGTGCTCGGGTACACGCTCGTGGGCTGCCTCGCGCTGCTGTACATCCTGCCGTTCGTGCTCCAGGCCGTGACCAGCTTCAAGACGGACCCGGACGCGGCGGCGAACCCGCTGGCGCTCTGGCCATCGCCGCCGAGCACGGCCGCCTACGAGCGGCTTTTCGGCCTGAGCGAGGCGGGCGACAGCGTGCCGTTCATGCGCTGGCTCGGGAACTCGGCCCTGGTGACCGTGCTGGTCACCACGGGCCGCGTGGTGTTCGACTCGCTGGCGGGCTACGCGCTCGCGCGGCTGCCGTTCCGCGGGCGCCGGGTGCTGTTCGTGCTGCTGCTCGCCGTCATGGCGGTGCCCAACGTGGTGCTGCTGATCCCGCGGTTCCTGGTGCTCAACACCTTCGGGATGTTCGACACCTACGCGGGGATGGTGATTCCGCTGCTGGTGGACGCGGCGGGGATCTTCATCATGAAGCAGTTCTTCGAGTCGATCCCCCGTGAGGTCGAGGAGGCCGCCCGGATCGACGGGGCAGGCGTCCTGCGGACCTACTGGTCGGTGGTGCTGCCGATGGCGCGGCCCGCGCTGATCACCCTGACCATCATGTCGTTCCAGGGGTCGTGGAACGAGTTCACGCACTTCCTCGTGTCCACGCAGTCGAGCCAGTACGAGACGCTGACCACGGGTCTCGCGCGGTTCGTCGCCGGTGGGCTGGGCAGCGGCACGCAGTATCCGCTCAAGCTGGCCGCCGCGGCGCTCGCCACGATCCCGGTCGCCGTGCTGTTCTTCGCCTTCCAGCGGCACTTCGTGCGCGGGGCGAACGCGGGGTCAGTCAAGGAGTGAGGCAACGCGCCGCCGCCCCTCAGGCGGCGGCGCCCCCGGACTGGATCAGGCGCAGCAGCTCGTCGGCCGCGCGTTCGACGTCCTCGGGGTGTCCCGGGCCAGGGCGCAGGAAGCGCCCCGACCGGTCGCCCCACCCGGGCGACACGTTGTACCTGGTGCCGTCGATCCGCAGGGCGAGCGTCTTGCCGCCCGTGAACCGCACCTTCGATGCCTCGACCCGGCTCAGGGGCGCTCCGGCGATCCGTCGGCGGTCCGAGCCCAGCAGGGTCACCTGGCCGTGGGCCACCGTCACTTGGCCGTGCTGCGCGAGGGGGCGGACGCCCTTGCCGATGTGTACCTCGTCGAAGATCCGCTCGCGCGTCGCCGTCTCCCGTTCCATGGTGTCCATGCCTCGCTCCTCGGCTCGCTCGTCGGTGTTCTTGCGTCGGTCTGTCGTCGTTCTGTCGTCGGGCTGTCGTCGGCCTGTCTTCCGCGATGCGGAATCTGACGAGTACCCAGATGTGCCGAGTGAAACCAAGAGCCGGGAGAGACCGGGGAGATATCGATTTCCGGAACGTTCATTGGTCTGGACATGACTTTTCACGGGCAGTACCGTCGGATTTGGTCTAGACCGCAGCGGCACAGAGCGCAACCCCCCACGACCTTCCGGAGAGAAGCATGCGCAAAAGGATCTCAGCCGCCCTCATAGGCGCGGGACTGACGGCCGTCACGGTGCTCGGCACCAGTGGCACGGCCAACGCCCACGGATACACGACGACGGCCCAGAGCCGACAGAGCCACTGCGCCCAGGGCACGGTCACCGACTGCGGCGGCATCCAGTGGGAGCCGCAGAGCGTCGAGGGGCCCAAGGGCTTCCCCGCCGCGGGCCCCGCCGACGGCGCGATCTGCGCCGGCGGCAACTCCCGGTTCTCCCAGCTGGACGACCCGCGCGGCGGCGCGTGGCCCGCCACGCAGCTCACCGGCGGCCAGCAGTACACGTTCAGCTGGAACATCACGGCCCGCCACAGCACCACGGACTTCCGCTACTACATCACCAACGACAGCTACGACCCGAACGAGCCCCTGCGGCGTTCGCACCTGGAGTCGCAGCCGTTCCTGACCGTGTCGAAGAACGGCGCGCAGCCGGATGCCACCGAGAGCCACACGGGCACCATCCCCAGCGGCAAGTCGGGCAAGCACCTGATCCTGGCCGTGTGGGACGTCGCCGACACGGGCAACGCGTTCTACGCCTGCTCGGACGTGCAGTTCTGACGGCCCGGCACCCCGTGCGCGCCTGACGCACGACACGAGAACCCGCGAGTACGCGGGCGGCATTGAGAGCGGGTGCGCGGGGAGGCCATCACCCACCCCCCGCGCACCCGCGGTCATGCGGCGCTCCGGATCACCGGAGCCAGGGGAAGCGGCGCACCAGCGGCAGCCGCTCCCAGGCGCGGCCCAGGCCCCAGACGCGCCCTGCCGAGCAGGCGGCGACGACGATCATGGCGACGGCGTAGACGACGTGGTGGTCCACCGCGGGGTTCGCCGACATCGTGGGCGTGCCGTCCGACAGGTGCTTGGCGGGCGGGAACTCCCCGGCCCACAGGAACAGCATCATCAGCGTCCCCGCCACGGCCGTCACCCGCAGGCCGATGCCCGCGACCAGGGCCAGGCCGAGGCCCAGCATCCCCGCCATGTACATCCAGTCCACCCACACGTCCCCGGCCCACGCGTTGTACGTGGACTCCATCGGGCCGCCGGCGACGCTGCCGAGGTAACCCGCCGCGGGCTGGCCGCCGTTGATCCAGGCGTTCTCCGAGGACGTGGCATAGCCGAAGCCGAACGCCTTGTCGAGGAAGGCCCACAGGAAGACGATCCCCGTGGCGATGCGCAGCGCGGCGAGCGCCTTGTCCGCCGGGGTGGCACCGGCCCCTGCGACCGGGCCGACCTTCGGGGTGCCGGGACGCGCCCCGGCCGTCAGTGAAGACTCCTGAGCAGTCATGACTGCACTCCCTCCGAGGTGGCGATCCGGTCGTCGGCGAAGGCCTGGGGCTCGGTGCCCCAGACGAGCGTGCCGTTGTCGTACAGGGTGATGTGGTCGGCGGCGGCGAGCGTGTCGCCGATGCCCTGGTGGGACCAGTCGTTCGCCGGGTCCCAGCCGACGCCGCCGTCCACGCGGAACTGCACCTCGGCGCGGTGCTGGGACTGGCCGCCGGGGTGGATGAGCCGTCCCGAGCAGTCGAGCTCGGCGTAGTAGAGGTCGCCGGACGCCTGGTGCACGCCCGCGGCCGCCTCGGGGCACTCGGTGTAGTGGGTGGTCACCTCGATCGAGGACGGGTCGACGCCCGGGTCGAGGGTGAACCAGTAGCGTAGGGTCGCCCCGTCCAGCGCCCGCGCCGGCCACGCGGAGCGGTTGCGGATGATCGACTTGATCTCGGTGAGCGTGGCGCCCGTCGCGTTGCGCGCGCCCTCCACGGACAGCTCGGCGCCGTCCGGCTCCTCCTCGGGCGGGAAGTCGGCGAGCGGCGTTCCGCCGTGGCGGGCCGTCAGATGGGCCAGGGCGCCGGAGAACGCGGCGTTGTAGTCGGTGGCCACCTCGTTGGCCACATAGTCCTGGCGGCTGTCGGTGTACTGGTCGTTCGCCGAGCCCGGGCCGCCGACGAGCGCGCCGTACAGCACGTGCCGGGTCTCGACCGGCTCGGTGAGCTGGTCGGTCCATGAGCCGTGCGCGGTGCGATGGTGGGGGTTCCGCGGGGGGTTCTCGCCGAAGCCGACCACATAGCTGGACGAGCGGGGGTTGTCGCCGAGTGCGTAGTCGATCTGCCGCTCGCCGAACTCCCGGTAGCGCAGCGCCGCGTCCGGGTCGGTCGCCTCGAGCCAGTCCGCGTAGACCAGGGCGACGAACGACGTGTTGGCCGCGTAGCGCAGCGAGCCCCAGGTGTCGAGGACCGCCTGGCCGCCGGGCGAGTAGGGCACGCGCTGGCCGTTCACGCCGGTGGTCCAGTAGTCGAGCCAGCGGGCCGCGTCGGCCATGTACACGGGGTCGCCGGTCTCCATCGCGAGCAGCGCGTAGGCGCCGTACTGCTTGTTGTCCCAGGCGATGGTCCAGCGGTAGCCGCGCGTGCTCGTCTGCGGCTCGGTGCCGAGGAGCTGGTACTCGGCCTCGGCCTTCGCCAGGTAGGCGGTGTCGCCCGTGGCCTTGTAGAGCCAGTAGGCGCCCCAGACCAGCTCGTCCTGGTGGCCCGACCACGAGCGGTAGAAGTCGCCCGCCGGGACGCAGTCGGAGTAGTCGCCGCGGTGGGTGTCGGCGAACGCGTACAGCTCCTCCGCGTGCCGCACCAGCGTGGCCGCGTAGTCCGGGTCGTCCTCGGCGAACAGCAGCGAGGAGGACGCCATGGCGGCGGCCGTCTCCCCCGCGATGTCCGAGCCGGGGCAGTCGGCGTCCACGCGGTGGGCGGGGCGCTCCATCCGCATGACCTCGGCCGGGCCCCACCAGCGGTGGTCCTCGTTGCCGTCGCCGACCTGCGCGTAGAGGACATCGGGCTCGGGGTGGGCGCGGATGAAGTAGTCGTTGACCCAGCGGAG
Organism: Streptomyces radicis; assembly: GCF_003626575.1. GTDB lineage: Bacteria > Actinomycetota > Actinomycetes > Streptomycetales > Streptomycetaceae > Streptomyces > Streptomyces radicis. The sequence goes on from NZ_RBDY01000022.1 coordinate 40,810, forward strand.
GTTGTCCTTCAGGTGCTCCCACTGGCCCGCGCGCTCGTAGCCTTCGCGGGCGGCGAGGCCGCCCCAGGCGAGCATCGTGGCGGATGCGGCCATCGGCAGGCCGAACTTCACGTGGTCGCCCGCGTCGTACCAGCCCCCGGTGAGGTCGAGGCCGACGTCGGCGCCGTCGTCGAGGGCGGAGTCGCCGCGCCAGGAGACGCGGTTGTCGTCGGGCAGGGGGCCCGAGCGCTGCGCCTCGTAGAAGAACATCGACTTCTGGAGCGCCTCGGCGTAGTTGAACGCCGGTGCCTGGACCGGCGCCCGCGCCGGTGCCTGCGCCGGTGCGGCGGCGTGCGCGCCGCTGGTCGTGAGGGGTACCAGTAACGCGCCCGTGACCGCGGCCGCGGCGAGTCCCGAGGCGAGGACCCGCGGCCGACGGCGAGGACGCGTCCGTCTGCCTGCTTTCGGTGGCGGTGGTTGTGCGGTGGTTGACATTCGAGAGGCCCTTCTCGATGGGTGTCGACCACGCGGGAACCGCCGCCGGGTGGTGACTGTCGGGGGCCACCCCGGATGGGTGGTCGACAGTCGAACTGGGAGCGCTCCCACCCGGCGGCGGCAGCCTACATGGTCCGGACTAGCCATGCACTCGTCAATACCCGAAGCTTCCGGCCTCGAAGGCGGAGCATTCGAGGCCGCCACACCCGCCCCGGATGACTTCACGACCCGTCGGCACGGTCATCCGGGGCGGGAGTCCGCTTCGCCCCTGTTCGTCCCTCACAGCGGCGTCGCGGGCGGCACCCGCTCACCCACCGGACACCCCCTCCCGCAGGGGGTCCGGAGCGGCTCGCACCATCGGCGGGCAGCGGGGGTCGCGTTCGTTCGACGAGAGCTGACAACTCGACGGCGAGCGCCGTCAGTTCACAGACCTGTTCCCCGGCTGCGCCGGTTGAACGCACTGAGGTCGTTGACTTCCTGAATCCACTCGCGGAGCAGCGGACGGCGATCCTCGCCGCGCCGATCGGCCGGCCCGGCCGTCGACTCGGTCGGCTCCTGCTCGTCCGGCCCCGCCCGGCCGTCACATCCGGGCGACAGGCCACCGCGCCAGGCGACCTGGCACGCGGTGGTCAACACGTGGGGGGGTGGCATCTTCGCGGCCCTTCTCGATCCTTGTCGTCGGCACGAGAACCACCACCGGGCGGAAGCGTCGCCCCGCGCGACCAATGGGAGCGCTCCCACCCGGCGGTAATGACCCTCATAGTGGAAGGGCGTCACCCTCCCGTCAACACCCGGCGCATTCCTTTTTCAAACGGGGAAACCCCCGCGTGCCTCTCCAGGGCCCGTCCGGGCTCAGGGAAGTGAACGGGAACGGCGCCGTCTGCGCCGGTCAACGGCCCTCCCGGCTTCGTTGGTTGAACTCCGGGACCGCTCAGGACGCGGGCGGCGGCACCGGGCGCGGAAGGACGTCGCGGAGCTGGATCCCCGCCACCTGAGGGCGGCTCAGCAGATCGTCGACGGCTCGGGCGGGCCCCACGGACGAACGTTTTCCATGAGGAGGGCGTGCGCCTCGGGCTCGACCAGGCATCACTTTTCGGACACGCGTTCGCCCGCGGGATGGGGGCGCGGTCCTCGGCCGCGGGGCAGGTCAGAAGGGTTGCGAGAGATGACGCGTTCTGTTCGGGTGGGGGGAAAACCCGTTGAAATTCGGCATGGATGACCCCGACTCTTGGCAGGTTGTCCGCCTTCTCCCGCACTGACTCTGGGATGTCATGCAGATTCGCGACCTTCCGTATTCCGACCCCGGCGACCCCGACGTACGGTCCGGATTCCGCTTCCTCCTCTGGCTGTTCCGCCAGCAGCTCGGTGGCCAGCTGAAGGCCATGGGCTGGGGCACCCTGCACATGGCGGCCATCGCGGGGCTGCCGGTCACCATGGGCCTGGCCATCCAGGCCGCCGTGGACGGCTCGGGCGGCCGTCTCGCCCTGACCGGGCTGTTCATGCTGATCATCACGGTCGTCATGACCTTCGCCGACACGATGCTGCACCGCGCCGCGGTGACCAACTGGATCACCGCGGCGGCCCGCGTCCAGCAGCTGCTCGCCCGCCGCACGGCCGAGCTCGGCGGGGTGCTGACCCGCCAGGTGGCCGCGGGCGAGGTCGTCAAGGTGTCGACCGGTGACGTGGAGAAGATCGGCTGGTTCGTCGAGACGTTCTCCCGTTTCGCCGCGGCCGTGATCGTGGCGCTCGCCGTCTGTACGGGCCTGATCGTCTTCGAACCCGGGCTCGGGCTCCTGGTGCTCGGCGGCGTGGCCGCCGTGGTGCTGACCGTCTGGCCCCTGCTGCCCGCCGCCACCCGGCGCGCCGACCGCGAGCGCGCGAGGTCGGGGCGGGCCACCGAGCTGGCGTCCGACACGGTGGCCGGGCTGCGGGTGCTGCGGGGCATCGGCGGCGAGGAGCTGTTCCTCGACCGCTACCGGCGCGCCTCGCAGGAGGTGCGCGCGGCCTCCGTGCACAACGCCCGCATGTGGTCGCTGATCGACGCGCTCCAGGTGGTGATGCCGGGGCTGCTGATGATCGCGATCGTCTGGCAGGGCACCCGGCTGGCGCTCGACGGGGACATCACCGCGGGCGAGTTGGTCACCGTCTACGGGGCGGTGACCTTTCTGCTGTTCCCGCTGCGGCTGTTCCAGGAGACGGCCATGGCGTTCACCTTCTCGCGGCCCTCGGCCAAGCGGGCGGTGCGGGTGCTCGGGCTGCGCAGGGAGCGGCCGGGTGGCGCGGTGACGGCGCTCGACGCGCCGTTGACCGGCGACCTGCGCGACCCGGCCACGGGGCTGCACGTGGGCAGAGGGCTGCTGACCGCGGTGGTGTGCGGCGACCCGAACCTCGCCGAGCGGCTGGCCGAGCGCCTCGGCGGCCATCCGCCGCACGGGGAGGGGCAGCCCTCGGCGCAGCTCGGCGGCGTTCCGTTGAACGAGGTGCCGCTCGCCGCCGCGAGAACCGCCGTTCTGGTACAGGACAAGGACCCGGTGCTGCTCTCCGGGACGTTGGACGAGCTGCTGGCCGTTCCGTCCACCGGGCGGGTGTCCCCGGGCGAGGCGCTGCGCACCGCGCAGTGCCACGACGTGCTGACGGCGCTCGCGCAGGCGTCGACGGACGGCAGCGGTGACCCGATGCGGACCCGGATCACCGAGCGGGGGCGTTCGCTCTCCGGAGGGCAGCGGCAACGGCTCGCGCTGGCCAGGTCCCTGATCACCGACCCCGAGGTCTTGGTGCTCGACGAGCCGACGTCGGCCGTGGACTCGCACACAGAGGCCAGGATCGCCGCGGGCCTCGGCGCGCTGCGGGCCGGGCGGACCACGGTGGTGTTCACGTCGAGCCCGCTGCTGCTCGACATGGCGGACCAGGTGGCCTTCGTGCACGAGGGCGCCGTGGTCGCCACCGCTCCCCACCGGGAGCTGCTGCGCACCGTCCCCGGCTACCGGGCCGTCATCACCCGGGAGCCCGAACCCGCCTATCTGGCCGAGGAGACCGCATGATCGGCGTCAGGCCGCCGGAGTACGACCCGGCGTCCACGGAGCACGCGACCACCCTGCCGGTGGCCGGGCGTGAGACCGTGCGCACCTATGCGCGGGAGCTGCTGCGGCGGCACCGGCGGGGCTTCACGACGCTCATGGTGATCAACGCCGTGGCGGTGGGCGCCTCGATGGTGGGCCCCTATCTGCTGGGCGGTGTGGTCCAGGACCTGGCCGACGGGGAGCGGGACCTGGACATCGGCCGCACGATAGCCCTGTTCGCCGCGGCGCTCGTGGTGCAGGCGTTCTTCGTACGGATGGTGCGGCTGCGCGGGGCCGTGCTCGGCGAGCGGATGCTGGCCGATCTGCGGGAGGACTTCCTGGTCCGCTCGGTGGGCCTGCCCCCCGGCGTGCTGGAACGGGCCGGGACGGGCGACCTGCTGGCCCGGGTCAACACGGATGTGGACCGGCTGGCCAAGGCGATGCGCGAGGCCGTGCCGCAGATGTCCATCGCCGTGGTGTGGGCGGGGCTGCTGCTCGGCGGCATCGTGGTCACGGCGCCCGCGCTCGGCCTCGCCGTGCTGATCGCCGTCCCGCCGATGTACGTCGTCTGCCGGTGGTACTTCCGGCGGGCGGGTGCCGGATACCGGTCGGAGGCGGCGGGCTACGCGGCGGTGGCCGCGGCGCTCGCGGAGACGGTGGACGCCGGGCGGACGATCGAGGCGCACCGGCTCGAGGGGCAGCGGGTCCGGCTCTCGGACCGGCGGGTGAAGGAGTGGACGGCCTGGGAGCGGTACACGCTCTGGCTGCGGTCGATCCTGATCCCGGCCATCAACGTCTACCACGCGCTCATCCTCAGCGGCGTGCTGCTGATCGGCGGCTCGTTCGTCCTCCAGGGGTGGATGACGGTGGGCCAGCTGACCACCGGGGCGCTGCTGTCCCAGATGCTGGTCGAGCCGGTCGGGATGATCCTGCGGTGGCTGGACGAGCTCCAGGTCGCCCAGGTGTCGCTGGCGCGTCTGGTGGGCGTGCGGGAGGTGGAGGACGACGCGGGCGACGCGTCGCTGTCGCCCGATGGCCGCGAGCTGACGGCCGAACAGGTGCACTTCGGCTACCTGGCGGGCCGGGACGTGCTGCACGAGGTGTCCCTCGATGTGGCGCCCGGCACGCGGATGGCGCTGGTCGGGCCCTCGGGCGCGGGCAAGTCGACGCTGGGGCGGCTGCTGGCGGGGATCTACGCCCCGCGCACCGGCGAGGTGACGCTGGGCGGGGCGCGGCTCGCGGGGATGGCGGCCGAGCGGGTCAGGGAGCAGGTGGCGCTGGTGAACCAGGAGCACCACGTGTTCGTCGGGCCGCTGCGCGACAATCTCCTGCTGGCCGCGCCGGGCGCCACCGACGCGGAGCTGTGGGCGGCGCTGGCGGCGGTCGACGCGGACGACTGGGCGCGTGATCTGCCCGACGGTCTCGACAGCGAGGTCGGCTCCGGTGCGCTGAGCGTGTCCCCGGCGCAGGCCCAGCAGATCGCGCTGGCCCGGCTGGTGCTCGCGGATCCCCACACGCTGGTGCTCGACGAGGCGACGTCGCTGCTCGACCCGCGGGCGGCCCGTCACCTGGAGCGCTCGCTGGCGCGGGTGCTCGAGGGCAGAACGGTGATCGCCATCGCCCACCGGCTGCACACGGCGCACGACGCCGATGTGATCGCGGTGGTCGAGGACGGCCGCATCAGCGAGCTGGGCAGCCATGACGAGCTGGTGGCGGCGGACGGCGCCTACGCGGCGCTGTGGCGCTCCTGGCACGGCTGACGCGCCGCTTCCCCGCCACCGGCTCGGTCGGCGGCGTGGTCAGGCCGCGAGCACGACGGCCCCCACGCCGCTGGCCGCGCCTATCAGCATGAAGGCGGGCATCAGCACCCTGCTCTCCACCCAGGCCCCCGCGCGGAAGCGCATGAACCGGGGCGGCCCCGCCGGGTACCAGCGGCGGCCCGCTATCGAGAGGGGCCAGAACATCGGGCAGCCGGAGACCGTGATGGCGTCGCCCAGCGTGTGGACGATCGATCCCAGCACGATGGGCAACCCGATCCACAGGTAGGGCTCGCCCTCGAACAGCCAGTCCGAGCCGTTCCCCGGCCGGTCGAGGAAGTCGGCGAGCAGCCAGGCGCTGGTGGCGCCGAGCATCCACACCAGGACGTCGCTGGAGACCCGGGCCATGCGCCACAGCAGGCCCTCGACGGCGAGCACCATGTGGATGAACAGCGTCACCAGGACCGCCCAACGGCCCCAGGCGACCGCGGCGAAGGAGAATCCGGCACCCAGCATGACGGCCCATATCCAGGTGTGGGTCAGGGTGCGGTGCCCCCCGGTGCGGCGCCGGTCGCGCCGTCCGCGGGTGGCGTTGTAGACGGTCTCGGAGAGCTTGTCGATCAACCCGGCCAGCAACCTCGAGACAGGCCCGAACGCCCGGGAGATCGTGGCCGACTTGTGATCAAGATCCGGGGCGAGCGCCGCCCCGGCGCAGATCAGCGCCCCGGCGAGGAGCACCTGCCATGGCATGGGGCTGTCCAGTGCGGCGGCGGCCGCGCCCACGCCCAACCAGGCCATCGCTCCGGACAGTGAGTGCGCCGGTCCCATCATGGCTCCGCCCCGTTCTCGCAACGCTGTTGAGTGTCCGTCGGCCGCACAGCGTAGCCTCCGGCGATCTTCGGATGTCGGGGCGGCTCCCGTGGAGGCGGTGGCAGCGGGCAGTATGGAGCGGTGACCCTCATCGATCAGATGCCGACGGACAGCGACCCCGATGCCCTTTTCGACGCCTTCGCGTCGTGGGCGGCCGAGCGGGGAATCTCCCTGTATCCCGCTCAGGAGGAGGCGCTGATCGAGGTGGTCTCGGGCGCGAACGTCATCCTGTCCACGCCCACAGGGTCGGGCAAGTCCCTGGTGGCGGCGGGCGCGCACTTCGCCGCGCTGGCCCGGGACGAGGTGACGTTCTACACGGCGCCGATCAAGGCCCTGGTCTCCGAGAAGTTCTTCGATCTGTGCAAGCTGTTCGGCACGGAGAACGTCGGGATGCTCACCGGTGACGCTTCGGTCAACGCGGACGCCCCGGTGATCTGCTGCACCGCGGAGGTGCTGGCGTCGATCGCGCTGCGGGACGGGGCACAGGCGGACATCGGCCAGGTGGTGATGGATGAGTTCCACTTCTACGCCGAGCCCGACCGGGGCTGGGCGTGGCAGATCCCGCTGCTCGAGCTGCCACAGGCGCAGTTCGTGCTCATGTCCGCGACGCTGGGCGATGTGGCGCGCTTCGAGGAGGATCTGACGCGTCGCACGGGGCGGCCGACGACGGTGGTGCGCTCCGCCACCCGCCCGGTGCCGCTGAGCTACGAGTACCGTACGACGGCGCTGACCGAGACGCTGACGGAGCTGCTCGAGACCCGTCAATCGCCGGTGTACATCGTGCACTTCACCCAGGCGCAGGCGGTCGAGCGCGCGCAGGCCCTGATGAGCATCAACATGTGCACGCGGCAGGAGAAGGACGAGATCGCCGCCCTCATCGGGAACTTCCGCTTCACCACGCGCTTCGGCCGGAACCTCAGCCGCTATGTCAGACACGGCATCGGGGTGCATCACGCGGGGATGCTGCCGAAGTACCGGCGGCTGGTGGAGAAGCTGGCGCAGGCCGGGCTGCTGAAGGTGATCTGCGGCACCGACACCCTGGGCGTCGGCGTCAACGTGCCCATCAGAACCGTGCTGTTCACCGCGCTCAGCAAGTATGACGGGAGCCGGGTGCGGGTGCTGCGCGCGCGGGAGTTCCACCAGATCGCGGGGCGGGCGGGGCGGGCGGGCTTCGACACGTCCGGGTTCGTGGTGGCACAGGCGCCCGACCATGTGGTGGAGAACGAGAAGGCGCTGGCGAAGGCCGGTGACGATCCCAAGAAGCGGCGGAAGGTGGTGCGGAAGAAGCCGCCCGAGGGCTTCGTCAACTGGGGCGAGGAGACCTTCCAGCGGCTCATCGGCGCCGAGCCCGAGCAGCTGACGTCGCGCTTCCGCGTGACGCACACGATGCTGCTGTCCATCATCGCCCGCCCGGGCAACGCCTTCGACGCCATGCGGCGGCTGCTCGAGGACAACCACGAGCCGCGCAGGCAGCAGCTGCGCCACATCAGGCGGGCCATCGCCATCTATCGCTCGCTGCTCGACGGCGGCATCGTCGAGCGACTCGACGAGCCGGACAGCCAGGGCCGCATCGTGCGGCTGACGGTCGATCTCCAGGCCGACTTCGCCCTCAACCAGCCGCTGTCGACGTTCGCCCTCGCGGCGTTCGAGCTGCTCGATCCCGCCTCTCCTTCCTATGCGCTGGACATGGTCTCGGTGGTGGAGTCCACGCTCGACGATCCGCGGCAGATCCTGGCCGCCCAGCAGAACAAGGCGCGTGGCGAGGCCGTCGCCGCGATGAAGGCGGAGGGCGTGGAGTACGAGGAGCGGATGGAGCGGCTGATGGACATCAGCCACCCCCGTCCGCTGGACGAGCTGCTGTTCCACGCGTTCGGTCTCTACCGCAAGAGCCATCCCTGGGTGGGTGATCATCCTCTCTCCCCCAAGTCGGTGGTCCGGGACATGTACGAGCGGGCGATGACGTTCTCGGAGCTCGTCTCGTACTACGAGCTGGCGCGTACCGAGGGCATCGTGCTGCGCTATCTGGCGAGCGCCTACAAGGCGTTGGAGCACACGGTGCCGGAGGATCTCAAGTCGGAGGACTTCCAGGACATCACCGCCTGGCTGGGCGAGCTGGTCCGCCAGGTCGACTCCAGCCTGCTCGACGAGTGGGAGCAGCTGGCGAACCCGGAGACGGAGGACGCCACCGAGGCACAGGACCGCGCCGATCAGGTGCGGCCGGTGACGGCCAACGCGCGCGCCTTCAGGGTGCTGGTGCGCAACGCGCTCTTCCGCCGGGTGGAGCTGGCCGCCCTCGACCGGGTCGACGAGCTGGGCGAGCTCGACGGCGAGTCCGGCTGGGACGCCGACGCCTGGGCGGAGGCGATGGACGCCTACTGGCAGGAGTACGACGAGCTGGGCACGGGGCCCGACGCGCGTGGCCCGCGGCTCCTCCGGATCGAGGAGCGCCCCGAGGACGGCCTGTGGCGGGTGCGGCAGACCTTCGCGGATCCCGCGGGGGACCACGACTGGGGCATCTCGGCCGAGGTCGATCTGACCGCGTCCGACGCGGAGGGCCGCGCGGTGCTCAAGGTCGTCGACGTCGGCCAGCTGTGAGGCGCGGCGCTCATCCCTCGCGCGCCTCGGCCAGGGCGGCGCGCAGCCGCGTGCGATAGGCGCGGGCCTCCTCGGGATCGCTCGCGGTGAGCAACGCGCCGACGACATCGGCGTGCTCGGCGGCCAGCGGCGGGTCGATCAGTGGTGGGCGGAGGCGGCACAGCAGGGCGCGCTCGCCAGGGTCAGGGACGTCGAACGCCAGGGTGGGTGGCTCGAGGACGGCGGCGAAGGCGGCCGCCCGCTGCCAGGCGGTCGTGGCCTGCCGGACCAGCTGTGCGGTGCGGCGGTGCCGCCAGCGGCGTGGGCGGACATCCCTCCCGGCCGCCAGCGCGCGTCGCATCTCGTCGGGGACGGGCCCGCTGAGCAGCGCGGGGGACTCGCGGGCGAAGGTCTTCAACTCGGCCGCGACATACCGCCAGACGATCACCCGGTGGCGATTCAGCCGGACGTCGACCGGGCTGAAGCAGCCGCAGCGGGCCAGCCGGGCGAGGCGGCCTGGCGCGATGCCCATCAGCCGGGCGCCGGCCGTCGCGTTCACCAGGAGGGAGCGCTCCCTGAGGGCGGCGGGGAAGCCGTCGTCCGAGCGGAGCCTGTCGAGCTCGGAGCGCGGCACCTGGCGGCGCCAGGGGATGCGGGAGCCCACCGTGACCACCTGGCCGAGCCGGACGGCGGCGTCGAGCTCGGCGGGGCGCAGGCCCAGCTCCTGGGCCGCCCGGCGGACGGCGACGGACTCGCCCTGACGCCGGGCGGTCGCGGTCGTCGCGACCTGATGCGCGGCCGTCTGCGCGGTCGTCGCGGTCGTCATGGTCGTCGTCGCGGTGGTGGCGTGAGACGCGGACATGGGATCCTCCCGAAGCAGCCCTGATCACTGTCAGTAATCAGAGTGCCACGAGATCCCGCCCTTCGCAACCCTCCGTAGTCAACTCTCACGGAAAGTGCTCGCGGGGAGCGATCAGGAGAGGTCCCTGGCCGCCAGTCCCATGTGCTCGCCCACCTTGTTCACCAGGAGGGTCATCTCATAGCCGACCTGCCCGATGTCCGCGTCGGCGCCGGCCAGCACGCACAGGCAGCTGCCGTCTCCCGCGGCCGTGACGAAGAGGACGCCGTCGTCGAACTCGATCATGGTCTGCCGGACGTCCCCGGCCTTGAAGTGCTCCCCGACCCCCTTGGCAAGGCTGTGCAGCCCCGAGGCGACGGCGGCCAGGTGCTCGGCGCTGCTGCGCTTGAGCCCTCGACTCACCGACGTGACCAATCCGTCGCTCGACAGCAGCAGAACGTGCCGCACACGCGGCAGCCGTTGCGCCAGATCGTCCAGCAGCCAGTCAAGCGTGGTGCTCAGTGCCATCCCCAGCTCCCCCTTCTCGTAAGGCGACTGCTGTGTCAGCCTTCCCCAGGAAGAGGCTGTGGGCAACCACCTGTGCGGTACCGCTATCCGGAAGGGACGGTACCGTTTCATCCGGTGAGCTGAGCCACCGGGTCGAACATGAGGGCGCGGCCCCCCGGAAAAATCAGCGACCGAGCTCCTTGCGCCCGACCCGTCGCAGCCGCCTTCGCTGGGCGGGGTCGAGCAGGAGATAGGCCGCCGCCGGGACGCCGAGCATCACCAGGGCCGCGATCCAGAAGTTCGTCAGGATCCACAGCACCAGGCCAACGGCCACCCCGCCGACGGCGATCTTCGCACCACGGGACATGGTCGACACCTCCTCCTGTAGGGCGGCAGGGGCGCCGCCCGATGAATGAACGTCCGCCCCCGCGATTCCGTTCCGTGGTGAATCGTCCCGGCGGATCCCCGACCCGGACCGCCGGTCCTCCCCCCGTGTCGCCCCCTGTCGCCCCCTGTCGATCTCGCGGTCGCCCCTGCCGCGCCCCGCTCGCGCCTCAGTCCTGCCGCAGCGGCTCGCCCACGTCGTACATGTGGCGCAGCGCCTGGCGGTAGGAGTCGACGAGCCCGGTCTCGGCGTAGGACAGGCCGTTCTCCTCGCAGTAGCGCTGGACCGTGGGCCGGGCATGCCGCAGGTTCGGGCGCGGCATGTTGGGGAAGAGGTGGTGCTCGATCTGGTAGTTGAGCCCGCCCATCATCCAGTCGGTGACGAAGCCGCCGCGGACGTTGCGCGACGTGAGGACCTGGCGCCGCAGGTGGCCCCAGCGCTGCTCGGCGTCCGGGTCGGGCATCTCCATGCCCTTGTGGTTGGGCGCGAAGACGCAGCCGAGGTGGAGCCCGAAGAGCATGTGGTGGATCAGCGCGAACAGCACGGCCTTGCCGGGCGACATGGCGACGGCGAGCAGCGTGACGTACGCGACGAGGTTCACGGCGAGCAGCGTGATCTCCGTGGCGCGGGCGCGGCCCTGGCGCTCCCAGCCCTCCCTGGAGAAGACCATGCGGAAGCTGGCGACCTTCAGCGCGAAGCCCTCGAGGAGCAGCAGCGGGAAGAACAGCCACGCCTGGTTGCGGGTGAGCCAGCGGTAGACGCCCTCGCGCTTCTCGGCCTGCATCTGCGTCCAGACCAGGACGCCCTCGCCGACGTCGGGGTCCTTGTCGACGTGGTTCGGGTTGGCGTGGTGCCGGTTGTGCTTGTCGTTCCACCACGCGGAGCTCATGCCGAGCAGGAGATTGCCGTGCCACAGGCCGAGCAGGCGGTTCGTGCGCCGCGTCGAGGCGATCTGGGAGTGGCCCGCGTCATGGCCGAAGAACGCCGTGCGCGTCGAGAACAGCGCCAGCGGAACGGCCAGCAGGAGGTTCCACCACGAGTCGCCGACCAGCAGGATCCCGACCACGAGCGCGGCGAGCACCACGGAGTTGAACACGATACCCGCCGTGTACCAGCCAAAGCGCCGGTGAAGGAGGGATTGCCCCTTTATCTCCCGTAGGAGCGGGGAGAATTCGTCCGCGGGCTTGTCCCGTTGGCGCGGAGGAGCGGTAACGGCGACATCGGCTGAAGCCTGGGGCATGGTCTCTCCGGGATGGGTCGGTGGATCCGTCCCCTGAAACCTAGAAAGCGCGCCCCCGGCTGCGCCATGGCCGCAGCACCCGACTTGGGGGTGTACTCAGCCCCCCTAAAAATGTGCCCATTGGCCCCACTTCCTCACCACCATTTCCGGAACGCCCCCCTCCTGAGGTATCCTCGGCCGCCGCCCCTGGCTAGTCAAGTTTGAGGAGCGCGTCAGAGCCGTGCCCACGAGCCCGAACGCCCCCGCCCGTCTCGCCGCCCTCGGCGGCTGCGCCGCCGTCTTCCTCCCGGCCGACCCGCCCCGCGCCTCCCGCGTCGCCTTCTGGCGCCCCGACGGCGCACCACCCGTGCCGGGCGAGGAGCCGAACGAGGAGCTGACCGTCGCGCTCCCCGACCCGGACGACCCGGACCGTCCCGACGACCCTGACCACCCCGGCGCCGCCGCCCGCCCCGTCACCACGCGGACCGTGCCCGCCGTCGCCCTCCCCGTGGCCGAGGCGCTGCCCGTGCTGACCCGGGCCCGCGCCGCGGGGTCGGGGGCCGACGCCGCCGCGGCCCACTGGGGCGCCGCCGCCGTGCTCGCCCTCCAACTCGCCGCGCGCGGACGGCTCCTGCCCGGGCTCAGCGCGGCCGACCACGACGCCTGGCGGCTCGGCCCCCTGGACGCCGCCGACGCCGAGCGGCTGCGCGCCCTCGCCGACGCCATGCCCCCGCACGCCAGGGCCGTTCCCCTGCCCGAGCCCGGCGAGGACGGCGGGCCGCTGCTTCCGGCCGCCGCCGCGCTGCTGCGCGCGTTCCTCGACGCCGTCGCCGACGGACTGCCGCGCACCCCGGCCGCCGCGCTCGCCGCGGACGGCCCCGCCTTCGCCGCGAGGGCGCCACAGCGGCTGCCGCGGCAGCGGCCCTGGGCCCAGGCGGTGGCCGCAGGGCACGACGCGGGGGTCCGCGTCTCGCTGCGCGTCGAGGTCGGGGGGCTCGGCGGCCCCGCGCCGGTGTTCCGCGCCGTGGTCCAGCTGCACAGCCTCGGCGACCCCGCCGTCCTCGCCGACGCCGCCGACGTGTGGTCGGGCGGCTCGCCCGCGGCGGACGCCTTCGGGCCGCGCGCCCGCGCCGACGCGCTGCTGGCGCTGCGCCGCGCGGCGGCGGCGTGGGAGCCGCTGACGCCCCTGCTCTCCGCCGCCGTCCCCGACGCGGTCGAGCTGGCCGACGAGGAGATCGGCGAGCTGCTCGGCGCCCCGGTCGCCCGTGCGCTCGGCGCGGCGGGCGTCCAGGTGCACTGGCCCAGGGAGCTGATCCGCGGACTGACCGCGCGGGCCGAGGTCGGCGGCGACGAGCGGCGGGCGGAACGGCCAGGGTCGGCGTTGCCCTCGCTGCTCTCCCCCGGCGCACTGCTCGGCTTCAACTGGCGCTTCGCGCTCGGCGGCGCCGAGCTGAGCCGCGCGGACCTCGACCGGATCGCCGAGGCCGGGCGACCCGTGGTCAGGCTGCGCGACCAGTGGGTCCTGGTGGCGCCCGACGAGGTGCGCCGCGCGCTCGACCGGCAGGACGGCAAGCTGACGGCGCTCGACGCGCTCGGTGCCGCCCTCACCGGCGCCGCCGAGGTCGAGGGCGAGCGCGTCGAGGTCACCACGACGGGCTGGCTGCGCGCCCTCCGGGACCGGCTGGCCGACCCCGAGGCGCCCGAGCCCGAACCGGTCGCCCAGCCCGCCGCGTTGAACGCCACGCTGCGCGACTACCAGCTGCGCGGCCTCACCTGGCTGCACCGCATGGCCTCCCTCGGCCTCGGCGGCTGCCTGGCGGACGACATGGGCCTCGGCAAGACGATCACCCTGATCGCGCTCCACCTGCACCGGCAGGCCGCGCCCGCCACCGCGGGGCCGACGCTCGTGGTCTGCCCGGCCTCGCTGCTCGGCAACTGGCAGCGCGAGATCGGGGCGTTCGCGCCCGGCACCCCCGTGCGCCGCCACCACGGCGCGGCGCGGGACCTGGCCGACCTCGCCGAGGGCGAGTTCGTGCTGACCACCTATGGAACGATGCGCCGCGACGCCGCCCTGCTGGCCTCGGCCGCGGACTGGGGCCTGGTGGTGGCCGACGAGGCGCAGCACGTGAAGAATCCGTTCTCCGCCACCGCGAGGCAGCTGCGGACGATCCAAGGAAGGGCGCGCGTGGCGCTCACCGGCACCCCCGTCGAGAACAACCTCTCGGAGCTGTGGTCAGTCCTCGACTGGACCACCCCCGGGCTGCTCGGACGCCTCCCCGACTTCCGCGCGCGCTGGGCCGACGCCGTCGAGGGCGGCACCGACCCCGCCGCGGCCGAGCGGCTGTCCCGGCTGATCCGCCCGTTCCTGCTGCGCCGCCGCAAGTCCGACCCCGGCATCGCGCCCGAGCTGCCGCCCAAGACCGAGACGGACCTGGCGGTCGCGCTCACCGTGGAGCAGGCGGGGCTCTACGAGGCCGCGGTGCGCGAGGGCCTCGCCGCCGTCGCCGAGGCGGACGGGGTCGCGCGCCGCGGCCGGGTGCTCGGGCTCCTCACGTCGCTCAAGCAGATCTGCAACCACCCGGCGCAGTACCTCAAGGAGGAGCACCTCAAGGAGGAGCACTCCGCGCCGGGGAAGCGCGGCGAGGAGCGCGAAGGGCCGCGGCTCGGCGGCCGTTCGGGCAAGCTCGAGCTGTTCGACGAGCTGCTCGACGCGATCCTGGCCGAGGGCGCGAGCGTGCTGGTGTTCACGCAGTACGTGCGGATGGCGCGGCTGCTCGAGGCGCACCTGACCGACCGGGGCGTGGCCACCCTGCTGCTGCACGGCGGGACGCCGGTGGCGCGGCGCGATGAGATGGTCAGGGCGTTCTCCGCCGGTGAGGTGCCGGTGTTCCTGCTGTCGCTCAAGGCGGCGGGCACCGGGCTCAACCTCACCCGCGCCGAGCACGTGGTCCACTTCGACCGCTGGTGGAACCCCGCCGTCGAGGCCCAGGCCACCGACCGCGCGTATCGCATCGGTCAGGACCGGCCCGTTCAGGTGCACCGGCTGATCGCCGAGGGCACGATCGAGGATCGGATCGCAACGCTCCTTGAACGGAAGCGCGCCCTCGCCGACTCGGTGCTGGGCTCGGGTGAGTCCGCCCTCACCGAGCTGTCCGACGCCGAGCTCGCCGACCTCGTGACGCTGCGCGGGGCCGAGCGCCTGGGGAGCGAGCGATGAGCGGAACGGTGGGCGGAACGGTCGGCGGGAACGCCGAGGACGAGCTGGTCTTCGAGGCCCTGCCGCCCGCGCGCGGCCGTGGGTTCGCCACCACGTGGTGGGGGCGGAGCTGGCTCAAGGCCCTCGAGGACAGCGCGCTCGAGGGCGAACGGCTCAGGCAGGGCCGCAGGCACGCGAGGGCGGGCGCGGTCGGCGCCGTCTCGGTGCGGCCCGGGCGGCTGACCGCCGTGGTGCGGCAGGCTGACGGCACCCGGCTGCGCGCGGACGTGCTGCTGCGGCGGCTTTCGGCGCCCGAGTGGGACCGGCTGCTCGACGCGGCGACCGCGGAGGCCGGGCACATCGCCGCGCTGCTCGACCGGGAGATGCCGCCGCGGCTCGTGGAGGACGCGGAGCTGGCCGGCGTCGACCTGCTGCCCGGGGTGGGCGACCTCGACCCCGAGTGCGAGTGCGGCGAGTGGGACCACTGCACGCACACGGCGGCCGTGTGCTATCACGTGGCGCGGCTGCTGGACGCCGACCCGTTCCTGTTGCTGCTCCTGCGGGGGCGCGCGGAGCGGGAGTTGACCGAGGAGTTGCAACGGCGCAGCGCGGCGCGCGCGGAAGGGGCTCACGCGCCTGGTCGCGCGCCCGCGCATGGGCGGGCGCCCGCGGGCGAGCCGGCGGCCGAGGTGTACGGGCGGCGCGCGGCGCCGCCGTTGCCGCCTCCCCCGCCGCTGGTCACCGAGCCAGGCACCGGGCCCGCGCTGCGCGGCGGCACCCCGCCCGCGCCCGGACTCGACGTCGAGGCGCTGGAGTTCCTGGTGGCGGACGCCGCGCGGCGGGCCGCGCGGATGCTGGCCGAGGCGCTGGCGCCGCGGCATGCGACGACGACGCCCGCCGCGCCGCTGACCGAGGCCGATGACGCGGTCAGGATGGTGGCGACGGGTCGGCCGCCGGGCGGGATCGCGGCGCGCCTGGCGCGCGCCCGGGGGCGCGGGGCACGGGAGTTCGCGACGGCGGTGCGCGCGTGGGAGGTGGGCGGCCCCGCGGGGCTCGCGGCGTGGGACGAGGAGGCCGCGCCCGCGTCGGCGCGCGCCCGCGCGCAGCTGACCGACGCCTGGACGGCCGCCGACGCGCGCCCCGCCCTGCGGGCCACCGGCAACCGCTGGACCGTCGTGGGCGAGGGGGCGCAGCTGCGCTGCGCGGCGGACGGCCTGTGGTGGCCGTTCACGAGGGACGGCGGGCGCTGGTGGCCCGCGGGGCCCGGGGAGGCGGACCCCGCCGCGGCCCTGGCCGCCGCACGGGCGGCCGGGCCGACGGCGGGCCCACCGAAGACGCCGAAGGCTCAGGAGCCCCCGGAGTGAGGCGATGTCAGGCCAGCGACTCCATCACCGCGTAGTAACCGCCCGACTGCCCGGCGGCGTTGGGGTGGTAGGAGTCGACGACCGGCAGCGTCGTGCTGTTGAGCCACTCGTCGCCCGAGCAGATCTCGTGCCCGGTGAACGCGGGCCGCACGTCGCCGTACGCGAAGCCGTGGCCCGCCGCCGCCGCGCTGGTGACGTCGTGCAGCGCGTCCGCGGCGCTGTTGATGGCGGCCCGTGACTCCTCGCTGATGCCGAAGGCGCAGTCGCCGTCGAGCTGGTAGATGCGCGGGTAACCGAGCACGACCACCTGGGCGTTGGGGGCACCGCCGCTGATCGCGCCGTATACGGTGTCCAGCCGCCCGGGCAGTTCGGCGTCGATGAACGACGTGGCGGTGCCCACCGCGGACAGGCAGGCGTCGGTGCCCTGGAGCACACAGGTCGTCATCACGTCGGCGAACCCGGCGTCGTTGCCGCCGATGCTGATGCTGACGAGGGTGGTCGCCGCGTCGAGCGACCCGAGCTGGCTGTCGAGGACGTCGGCGGTGGTCGCGCCGGAGCAGGCGGGGAAGGCGAACGATGTGGGGGCGTTCGCCGCGGCCCAGAGCTCCGGGTAGGCGACGGTGCTGCGGCGGCAGTCGCCGCTCGCCTCGTCGTAGCTTCCGGCACCGACGCCGGAGGAGTAGGAATCGCCCAGGGCCACATAGTCGACGGCGGCGGCCTCCTGGGCCGTTGCCGACGCGGGGCCGAGGGCGGACACGCCGATGGCGACGGCCGCGGTGGCGGCCAGCGCCAAGGAGCGGCGCAGCTTCATGGATTCTCCCGTTGAGGTTGGGGGGACTGGTGATGCAAAGGGCGCCTTACCCCCGGCAAGTTATGTCCATGCCAAGAGCGTTACGGATTCATGAACGAGAACGACGGGGCGCGGACGAGGTGTCGGCCCCCCCCCCCCCGTCGCGCCCTCGGCTTTCAGAAGGGGTTGTCCGAAGCCGCGTACCGATCTAGCGTGATCGAACAACGGGGCACAGATATCAACATCGAAGAAGCCCCCGCTCGCTCCCGCACGCCAGAGGAGATCCATGGACACCCGGCCCGAGGACGCCCGGCTCCCCTACTACGAGGACCCGTCCCCCGGCAGCGGGACGCTGCCCGCCCGCGCCTGGTACGCCACTTCCGACGCCGCCCGGCTCTCCCTCGACGGCCCCTGGGCGTTCCGCCTGTCCGCCACCGCCGAGGGCGCCGACACCGCCTTCACCCAGGACGGGGCCGACACCACGGACTGGCAGGAGGTCACCGTGCCGGGCCACTGGGTCCTCCAGGGCCATGGCGCGCCCGCCTACACCAACGTCCGCTACCCCTTCCCGATCGACCCGCCCCGCGTCCCGACCGAGAACCCCACGGGGGACCACCGCCGCGTCTTCGACCTGCCCGAGCGGTGGCCCACCGACGGCGAGGCCGTCCTGCGCTTCGACGGCGTGGAGTCCTGCGCCCGCGTCTGGCTCAACGGCCGCGAGCTCGGCACGTTCCAAGGCAGCCGCCTGCCCCACGAGTTCGCCGTCGGCGACCTCCTGCGCCGCGAGGGCAACGTCCTGGCCGTCCGCGTCCACCAGTGGTCCGCCGGCAGCTACCTCGAGGACCAGGACATGTGGTGGCTGCCCGGCATCTTCCGCGACGTGACCCTCCTGCACCGCCCCGAGCAGGCCGCCGCCGACTTCTTCGTGCACGCCGGATACGACCACACCACAGGCCAGGGCACCCTCCGCGTCGACTGCGTCCCCGGCGGCCGGGTCACCGTCCCCGAACTCGGCCTTGACCTGCCCACCGGCGAGGAACGCTCCCTGCCCGTCGAGCCCTGGACCGCCGAGACCCCACGCCTCTACCAGGCCGAGCTGGCCACCGAGGGCGAACGCATCCCCCTGCGCGTCGGCTTCCGCACCCTCACCCTCGAGGACGGCCTCTTCAAGGCCAACGGCCGCCGCGTCCTCTTCCGCGGCGTCAACCGCCACGAGTTCCACCCGGAGACCGGCCGCGCCCTCGACCTGGAGACCATGCGGCGCGACATCCTCCTGATGAAACAGCACAACATCAACGCCGTCCGCACCAGCCACTACCCCCCGCACCCCGCCTTCCTCGACCTCTGCGACGAGCTCGGCCTGTGGGTCATCGACGAGTGCGACCTGGAGACCCACGGCTTCTGCGAGCTGGAGGACTGGCGCGGCAACCCCGTGGCCGACGACCGCTTCACCCCCGCCCTGCTGGACCGCGCCCGGCGCATGGTCGAGCGCGACAAGAACCACCCCTCGGTCGTCATCTGGTCCCTGGGCAACGAGTGCGGCTCCGGCCCAGGACTCGGCGTGATGAGCGCGTGGATCCGCGAACGCGACCCCTCACGCGCCGTGCACTACGAGAACGACCGCGCGTACCCCGACAGCGACTTCTACTCGCGGATGTACGCCTCGCACGCCGAGGTCGAGCTGATCGGGCGGCGCGCCGAGGAGCCCCTGCCCGACCCGCGGGCGGACGCGCGCCGGCGCGCGCTCCCGTTCATCCTGTGCGAGTACGCCCACGCCATGGGCAACGGACCCGGCGGACTCAGCGATTACCAGCGGCTGTTCGAGACCCATGAGCGCCTCCAGGGCGGCTTCGTCTGGGAGTGGATCGACCACGGCCTGCCCAAGCGGACCGAGGACGGAAAGACCTACTTCGCCTACGGCGGCGACTTCGGCGAGGAACTCCACGACGGCAACTTCGTCTGCGACGGCCTTCTCTTCCCCGACCGCACCCCCTCCCCCGGGCTCGTCGAGTACAAGAAGGTCATCGAGCCCGTCCACATCACCGGCGACCCGGCGAACGGCACGGTCACCCTCACCAACGGCCACGACTTCACCGACCTCTCCCACCTCACCTTCACCTGGACCTACGCCATCGAAGGCGAACACGTCGCCGAGGGGGAGTTGAAGGTACCGGCGCTCGCGCCCGGCGCGTCCGCCGAGCTCGCGCTCCCCGAGCACCCCGAGAGCGACCTGTCGGGCGAGGCCGTGTGGACCGTGCGCGCGACGCTGGCCAGGACCCTGCCCTGGGCCGCCGAGGGCCACCTCGTCGCCTGGGGCCAGCTGCCGGTCCCCGGCACCGCGACGCCCCCCGAGCGGCGGCGCGGCACGGGCGCGCTCGTCGCCCCGGCCCGCGCCGATGAGGGCATCGCGCTCGGCCCCGGCGTCTTCGACCCCGCGTCCGGCGCCCTCACCCGGCTCGGCGGCCTGGCCATCGACGCGCCCCCGCGCCTCGACGTGTGGCGCGCGCCGACCGACAACGACCTCGGCGCGCCCTGGCAGTCCGACGCGCGGCACGGCGTGCGCTGGCAGGAGATCGGCCTGCACCGGATGCGCCACCGCGTCGACGCCGTGGACGCCGACGGCGCGTCGCTGACCGTGCGCACCAGGGTCGCCCCCGCCGCGAGCGATCTGGGGCTGCTCACCGACTACCGCTGGACGGCGACCGAGGACGAGCTGCGGCTGACCGTCACGGTCACCCCCCAGGGCGACTGGCCCTGCCCGCTGCCGCGCCTCGGCCTGCTGCTCGGCCTGCCCGCCACGTTCGGGCAGGTCACCTGGTTCGGCGGCGGGCCAGGCGAGGCATACCCCGACACCCGCGCCGCCTCGGCACTCGGCCGCTACGAGCTCCCGGTGGACGCGATGCAGACGCCCTATGTCCGGCCCCAGGAGAACGGCGCCCGAGCGGACGTCCGTTGGGCCGAGCTCCGCACGGACGGCGGCACGGGCCTGCGGGTGACCGCGGATCCCGAGCCGTTCTGGCTGACGGCACGGCGCTGGACCAGCGGGCAGCTGCACGCCGCCGAGCACACGCCCGACCTGGTGCCGGGCGACACCGTGTGGGTCACCCTCGACCACGCCCAGCACGGCATCGGCAGCCAGTCCTGCGGCCCTGGCCCGCTGCCCCAGTACCACCTGAACGCCGCCCCGGCCCGCTTCTCGCTGGCGTTCTCCGAGGTGAAGGGGGCGTGAGGGACGCCGTTCGGGCGGCCCCCCGGCCGCCCGAACGGCGAGCGTTCCTCAGCGCTTGACGCCGACCGCGCAGTAGAAGCCGAGGCCGCGCAGCATCGGGTCGTCGGGCACCGGCGCCTCGGGCGCCCAGAACGGCGGCTGCACCAGCCCCGGCGGGTCGATCAGGTCGAAGCCGTCGAAGAACGACAGGATCTCCGCCCTGCTCCGCAGCGTCAGCGTCGAGGTGGAGCCCCGGTAGACCTCGCCGACGGCGGCCAGCCGCTCGGGCGGGTGGAGGTCACGGGTGCCATGGCTGAGCACGAGGCAACTCCCGGGCGCCAGCGGCTCGGTGAGCGCCTGGACCAGGCCCTTGGGGTCGGCGGAGTCGTCGATGAAGTGCAGGATCGCGACCAGCAGAAGGGCCACAGGCTGCTCGAAGTCGATCAGGTCGGCGATCGCCGGGTGTTCGATGACGGCCTTGGGGTCGCGCAGGTCGGCGAGGGCGAACGCGGCGTTCCCGTCGTTGACGAGCTTGGCTCCCGCGTAGGTGCTGACGATCGGGTCGTTGTCGACATAGGCGACGCGCACCTCGGGGTCGATCGCGCGGGCGATCTCATGGGTGTTGGGCGAGGTGGGTATGCCCGTGCCGACATCGATGATCTGGCGTATGCCGCGCCGGGCGATGGCCTGGGTCGCCCGGTGCATGAAGCTCCGGTTCTCCCTGGCGGCGAGCCTGATGTCGGGGAGCAGCTCGATGACGCGCTCGGCCGCGGCCCTGTCCACCTCGTAGTTGTCCTGACCGCCGAGGTAGTAGTCGTACATCCGCGCCGGGTGCGCCCTGCTCGTGTCGATCTGATCGGCCGAGAAGCCCTCTTCACTCACACCCTGCTCCGTCTCTGTGTCCGTGACCTACCGGCACGGTGTCCGTCCCCCCGTGGACGGGCACCGTGCCGGTCCCCCCTGACCTGGCGAGGAGGAAGTCCGCCTCGCCCGACTTGACCCCCTGGATGAAGTGCTGGATCTCGTGGACCGTGCAGATCAACGCGGGCCCGTCGGGGTCCGTCGACTGACGGAGCGCCACCCTGCCGTCGTGCAGCCGCATCGCCTCGATGCAGCTGCCGCCGTTCCCCCCGCTCCAGGGCTTCCGCCAGCCCTCCACGCCCAACTGCGTGGCGGGCATGCCGTTGTAGACGCGATCCATGGCTCAGATCTCCTTACGAATCCCACTGAGGATGGCCTCGGTGCGGTGTACGGGCGCGGCCTGCGCGCACATGCGGTCAAGTGCCTCCCTGAAGGTCGACACATCGTCACGCTGGTCGAAGTAGGCGGCGCCGACGAGGCTCTCCGCGCAGACGACGTCGGAGAGCTCGGCGAGCGGGAAGCGGAAGAGGTGGAACGGCCCGTACATCGCCGGGTGCAGCCCGGCGGAGAACGGCATGATCTGGAGTCTGACGTGCGGCGCCGACGCCACGGAGTCGATCAGG
The DNA here is from genome assembly GCF_003626575.1 of Streptomyces radicis. Lineage (GTDB taxonomy): Bacteria > Actinomycetota > Actinomycetes > Streptomycetales > Streptomycetaceae > Streptomyces > Streptomyces radicis. Next base: position 62,535 of record NZ_RBDY01000022.1, read on the forward strand.
TGGGTGATCTGCGCGCGCATCACGGTGGGGCGGCCGATGGGCCTGCGGAGCACGGTCTCGTCGAGCACGACCCAGAGCAGCGGCGGCTGCTTGCGGGCCAGCAGCTCCTGGCGGGCGAGGCGCAGCGCCACGAGCCTGTCGATCTCGTTCGCGTGCGCGTGCGGCATCCCGGCGCGCAGGACGGCGGCGGCGTACGCCTCGGTCTGGAGGAGCCCGGGGACGTAGTGCGGCTCGTACGCGCGGATCTGGTCGGCCTCGGCCTCGAGGCTGACGAACGCGGAGAACCAGTCGGGCAGGACGTCGCGGTAACGGTGCCACCAGCCGGGCCTGTTGGCCTCGCGGACGAGGTCGAGGAAGGCGTCGACCTCCTGCGGGTCGGTGACCCCGTAGATGTGGAGGAGCTTCTCCACATAGGGCACCTTGAGCCCGACTTGAGCCTTCTCCATCCGCCGGATCGTGGCATGTGTCACATCGAGGGCCCTGCCGGCCTCCTCGAAGGAGATCCCGGCGGCGTCCCTCAGGTCCTGGAGACGCCGTCCCAGGACGAGCCGCAGGACGGTGGCCGCGCCGCTCACCTGTCCTCCTGCCACCGTCACCCCCTCGACCGCCGCCTTCACCGAGGAGTCTGCCATGACGTCAGCGGCCGCGACAGGCTGCATCGGTGATTCTGTAATTTGCAGGTTGGCTCTTGCCGGATGAGACGGCCACCCAGCACAGTGGTGTCGTGGCTTCCTCCTCGCACGCTCAGCCCATGACGCGGCCCGCGTCCGCCGTGCTGACGCACGGGCATCTGCGGTTCAGGCTGCCCGCCGTGGACACGTCGGCCGCGGAGGCGCGTCGTCTCACGCGCCGGCAGCTGAAGCAGTGGCGCGCGCCCGTGGAGGCGTGTGACAACGCCCAGTTGGTGATCTCCGAGCTGGTCACCAACGCGCTGCGGCACACCGAGAGCGAGAGCGTCGGCTGCGAGCTGCGGATCCTGGGGCCGCTGCTCCGGGTCGCGGTCGCGAGCGACGGGCTGGGCCCCCGGCAGGCGCCGCGCCAGGCCGGGGACGACGAGGAGGGCGGCCGAGGCCTCCTGCTCGTGTGCGCCCTGGCGAAGGTGTGGGGCGTGCGGCCCAGGGAGGCCGAGCCAGGCCATGTGGTGTGGGCGGATCTGCCGCTTGACGCCACGAGGGTCTGAGCACGAAGGGGTGAGCGCAAGGGTCCGAACGGCCTCCGCGGGGCCGGTCGTTCAGGCGGCGCGGTCGAGCCGGGGGGCGGCGAGCTGTCGCAGCAGGCGCGTTCCGAGGGCACCGACGACCAGCGCGCCGCCGCCGCACGCCAGCGTGAACGCGTAGCCCCAGCGCGCCCCGTGGGCCTCGATCACGAGCCAGGCCATCCCCTCGGTCAGCGACTCCGCGGGCACGCCCTGCCTGACCAGGCTGTACCCGGCGATGATGGTGGGCGCGATCAGCAGCCCCGAGAAGAACGAGTAGGTCCCCAGCCAGCCCACGATGGCCAGCAGGAAACGGCGGTCGAGCGGCATCGACCACTCGCGCGCGCCGACCACAGGCCGCCGGTGGCGCCGCCGAGCGCGTAGGTGGCCATGACGGCGCCGACCTGCCAGGGCGAGCCGAACTCCTCGATGAACGCCAGGGTGCTCAGCTCCCAGCCCGCGAACATCGCCGCAGTGCACACGTACACCGCGCACATCAGCCGCAGGCCCGGCACGGCCATGGCGCGGGTGCCGGTGCCCCGCACGTCGTCAGCAGCGTCCCGCCGGGGTCGCCGCCCGCGAGATGGCTCCACCGCGCGCGCCCCAGGGCGTCGAGCCGGGCGGCGACGGCGAACAGCGTGCCCGCGGCGCCGAATCCGAGCGCCAGCAGGCGCAGCACCAGGCGCTGGCCGAAGCGGTCGATGAGATAGCCGAGTCGGGGGACGACGAGCGCGTGGCAGAGCGCCCCGCCCGAGGCGACGGCGCCCGCGGGGCGGGAGCCCCGGCATCCGGTTTTCCGCTCGCGCCCCGGGGTCACTCCCCGTGTTCGGCCACGTCCGCGGGAACGGCCCCGGCGTGGGCGATCAGGGTGGCAGGGGGGAGCGGGAACACCGTGTGGGCGGTGCCCGCGGCGGCCCAGACCGTGTCGTGGGCCAGCAGCCCGCGGTCGGCCAGGGTACGCAGGGCGGTGACATGGCCGAACGGCGGCACCCCGCCGATCGCGTACCCGGTGACCGCGCGCACGGTGTCGGCGTCGACGCGGCGGACCCTGGCGGCGCCCAGCTCGCGGCGGACCAGCTCGGTGTCCACCCGGGACGCGCCGTTCATCAGGACCAGAATCGGTTCCTTATCCGCCTCGAACACCAGCGACTTTACTATTTGATTAAGCTTGCACCCGAGCGCCTGGGCCGCCTGTGCCGCGGTACGGGTCGCCTCGGAGAAGGCGCGCATCTCCGTGCCGTCGAGCCCTCGTTCCGCGAGGGCGGCGGCGAATCGTGGGTGCGCGCTGGTGGAAGCGGTCATGGAGGGGGACCATAGCGCCCGCCCTCCACGCCGCGCCAAGGCAATTCCCGTGACACACGTCGGATGACCGGAGGAACAGTGGACGTCTCGTTGACCATGTGGCTACTCACGGTGGCGGTGCTCTGCGCACTGATCGCCGTCGACTTCTTCTTCGGGCGCAAGCCCCACGAAGTGTCGCTCAAGGAGGCCGGTACATGGTCCGCCATCTGGGTCGCCCTGGCCGTGATGTTCGGCATCGGCCTGTTGATCTTCGAAGGTGGCACGCCCAGCGGTGAGTTCTTCGCCGGCTATGTCACGGAGAAGTCGCTCAGTGTGGACAACCTCTTCGTGTTCGTGCTGATCATGACCAAGTTCGCCGTTCCCGCGAAGTACCAGTCGCGGGTGCTGCTGGTGGGTGTGCTGATCGCGCTGGTGCTGCGCGGCCTGTTCATCGCGGCGGGCGCGGCGCTGATCGCGTCGTTCTCCTGGGTGTTCTACATCTTTGGCGCGTTCCTCATCTGGACCGCCTGGAAGTTGATCAAGGAGGCGCAGTCCGACGAGGAGGACGAGTACGAGGAGAACCGCTTCCTGAAGATGGTCGAGAAGCGCTTCCCGACCGCCGACCGGTACCACGGCACCAAGCTGGTGATCAAGGAGAACGGCCGTCGGCTGATCACCCCGATGCTGATCGTGATGCTGGCCATCGGCAGCACCGACATCCTCTTCGCGCTCGACTCGATCCCCGCCATCTACGGCCTGACCGAGGACCCGTACATCGTCTTCACCGCCAACGCCTTCGCGCTGATGGGCCTGCGGCAGCTGTACTTCCTGATCGGCGGGCTGCTGAAGAAGCTGGTGCACCTCTCCTACGGCCTGTCGATCATCCTGGGCTTCATCGGCGTGAAGCTGGTGCTGCACGCGCTGCACGAGTCCGGGGTGCATGTGCCGGAGATCAGCACGCCGGTCTCGCTCGGCGTGATCTGCCTCGTGCTCGTGGTGACGACGATCACCAGCCTGCGGGCCAGCCGCAAGGAGCGGGAGAAGGAGGAGGCCGCGGCGAACGCCTCGGAGACGTCCTCGTAGTCTCCCGCCGCTCGCCGGCTTCGGCCGCGGGGGACGTGGAACCACCACGGCCCCCGCGGCGTTCACCTTGGGACGGAGTGTGCGCGCCGACGGAAGACGGAGGGGGCAGGCCCGTGGGGACCGAGCCGAAGGGGCAGGACGGCCCCGAGCGCGACGAGTGGGACGACGTCGTGCTGGACGAGAGCTTCGTGCGGGACGCCGAGGTGCGGGAGCCCACCGCGCGGACCCGCATGCTGAGGGAGCGCTGGAAGGACGGGGGCCCCGCCCCGCAGCCCTGGCGCTCCGACGACCCGCCCGCGGGCTGGATACATGGCGGCGGACGGCGCGGCGAGCGGCCGGCGCGGCGGCGCAAGCGCCGCTGGTTCCGCAGGAAGGGCAAGGACGACGGCGGCGAGTGACGTGCGGACGACCTCACGGGACATCCGCACGGCGAACCGTTACCGCGTGCTGCGCCAGGCCATCGCCGACTCCCCCGCCTCCAGGCCCCGCCTCGCCGAGGCGACGGGGTTGAGCCCGGCCACGGTGGCGACCCTGGTCGGCGAGCTGCTCGACCAACGGATGCTGGTGGACGCCGGGTTCGAGGACTCGGGCGGCGGGCGCCCCCGCGGGCTCCTCGCGGTGAACCCCGAGGGGGGCGCGTTGATCGGCGTGGACGTCGCCGAGACCTATGTCCATGTCGAGGTCGTGGACCTCACGTTACGCACCCTGGCCCGCGCCCATGAGGAGCTGTACCCGCGCGACCACGCCCCGGCCGCGCTGGTCCGCCGCATCGGCGGCGCCGTGCGCGCCGCCACCGCCGGGGCGGCGACCCGCGGGCCGCTGCTCGGCGCGGGCATCAGCATGCCGGGGATGGTGGACCGGGAGGGCGGCGTCTCGGTCTACGCGGCGAACTGGGGCTGGCACGACGTCCCGTTGCTCGACCTCCTCTCCGGCGAGGTGCCGTCGCCGCTCTATCTGGACAACCCCATGCGGGCCTGCCTGGTCGCCGAGCTGTGGTTCGGCGCGGCCAGCGGCCACGAGGACGCCGTGGTGGTCAACCTCGGGACGGGCGTGGGCGCCGGGCTCGCGCTGGGCGGCGCGCTGCACCGGGGCGCGTCCAACAGCGCGGGCGAGTGGGGCCACACCCAGCTGGTGCTCGACGGGCGGCCCTGCCACTGCGGGCGGCACGGCTGCGTCGAGAGCTATGTCGGCGCCCCCGGCATCATGCGGACGCTGCGCGAGATCGACGCGGGGAGCCCGTTGCTGAGCGAGGAGGACCAGACGGCCACCGTGGACCGGCTGGCCCGCGCGCACGGCGCGGGCGACCCGGTGGCGGCGCGGGTGTTCGCGGAGACCGGCGGCTATCTGGGCGCGGCGCTCGCCGATCTGGTCAACCTGCTCGACCCCGAAGTGATCATCCTGACCGGCTGGGTGGCCAGGGCGCTCGGCACCCCGCTGCTCGACGAGGCCCGCGCGGCGGTGGCCCGGCACGCGCTGAGCCGCCCGTTGGAGAGCACGGAGATCGTGCTCAGCCCGATCCGGGTCAACCCCGTGAGCCTCGGCGCCGCGACGTTCGCCCTCGAGGGCGCGCTCGCCTCGGTCGGCCGCGGCCGCAGGTGAGGCACCGGGCAGAATCGTCGCGGGGCGAGCCGATCGCGGACCCCGAGGCAGTCGGCGTGAGGAGCGAGAGCTTGACCGTGCCCGACGTTTTCCGGCCCGCCGCGGTGGACACCGGCACGCCCCCCGGCGGTGGGGCGCCGTTGCTGCTGCTGCACGGCTGGAGCTGCGACGGCGAGGACTGGGCCGCGCTGCTGCCCCTGCTGAGCCCCCACCACCGGCTGCTCGTGCCCGACCTGCCGGGGCACGGCGGCACGCCTGACCGGCCCGACCGCTGCGCGCCCCGCGAGGTGGCGGCCGATCTCGCCGCGTGGCTGCGGGACCTGGGCACGGGCCCGGTGATCGCGGTCGGCCACTCGATGGGCGGGCAGGTCGCGGGCGCGCTCGCCGTGGAGCACCCGCGCCTGGTCCACTCGGTGGTGACGCTGGCCACCGGGTACGGCGGCGACGGCGCCGACGCGGCGGCCCGGGCGGCGGCGGAGCAGGAGGCGCTGCTGCGGGAGGGCACGGCGTGGGCGGTCAGGGCGCTGGCCGACAAGTTCGCCGAGGCCACGCCGCCCGCGCTGCGCCGCAGGCACGAGGGCCTGCTGGCCGCGATGGATCCCGGGGTCCTGGCCCGTTATCGGGAGGGGATGTATCTGGCGCGGGGGGCGTTCGGGCTGCGCTCGGCGGCCGAGGTGTATCTGCGGCGGCGGCGCTGCCCGACGCTCGCCGTGCACTCCTCCGCCGCCGCGGCCGCCTGGGAACGCTCCCTACCCGCGCATCCGCGCTCCCGCGTCGTCCTCTGGGAGGGCGCGGGGCACTTCCTGCACGAGGAGCGGCCGACCGAGCTGGCGCGGCTGCTGCGCTCCTGGTGCTCCCCCGGCGGCTGATCGCCCGCCTGGGCTATGCTGCCGCTCATGGGACCGTCCTACTGGCATACCGTCACCCCGCCGCCGGTCGCCCGCTGAGGGCGCGCGGCGCGACGTCCGCGCTTCGCCGGTCTTCCACGACCTGACGGCAACGGGCCCGCTCCCGCCACGCGGTGAGCCGGGGCCCCACCCTGGCGCGCCCTCCCGCTGAGCCCTCTTCCCCCGGAACTCAACGGAGCAGGACGTCCCGCATGTCTTCTTCTTCCCTGTCCTCACCCCTGCCCTCGCCCACCCTCTCCCCCGTGGGAGGGGCGCCCCTCGTGCTGGCCGCCGCCACGCTGTGGGGCACCACGGGCACGGCCGCGCACCTCGCGCCCGAGGCGGCGTCCGCGCTGTCGATAGGCGCCGCCACCATGGGCGTCGGCGGGCTTCTCACCTTCGCCACGGCGGGGCGCTCCGCGCTCGCCGTGCTGCGGGGCGGCGCCGAGGCGCTGCGCTGCGCGCTGCTCGGCGCGCTGTGCGTCGTCGTCTACCCGCTGGCCTTCTACACCTCGATGGCCTGGGCGGGCGTCGCGGTGGGCACGGTGGTCTCCATCGGCAGCGCGCCCGTCGTGGCCGCGCTGCTCGAACGCACCCTTGACGGCGCCCGGTTGACGGGCCGCTGGCTCGGGGCGACGGCCTGCGCGGGCGCGGGCTGCCTCGCGCTGGTCGCGGGCGGGCCCGTCGACGGGGGCGGCGACCGGATGGCGGCCGGTGTGGCGCTCGGTCTGCTGACCGGGGCCTCCTACGCGGCCTACGCCTGTGCCGGGGCCCGCCTCATCCGGCGCGGGCACTCGTCGCGGGCGTCGATGGGCGTGCTGTTCGGGCTGGCCGCGACGGTGCTGCTGCCGGTGCTGATGGCGACGGGCGGGCCGCTGGTGGGCGAGCCGCGCGGCGTGGCCGTCGTCGCCTATCTGGCGGTGGTGCCGATGTGGCTGGCGTATGCGCTGTTCGGCGCGGGCCTCGCCCGGGTGTCGGCGAGCACGGCGACCACGCTTTCGCTGTTCGAGCCGGTGGTGGCCGCGGCGCTCGGGGTCGTGGTGGTCGGCGAGCGGCTCGGCGGGCTCGCGTGGGCCGGGGTGGCCCTCATCGTGGCGGGACTGGCGCTGATGACGGCCCGCCGCCGCTCACGCGCCGCGTGACACGGGGCGCCCCCGGCCGCGCGAGGCGGCCGGGGGCGCCTGGCCATGGCCGGGCGGTCGTCGACCGGCCCGCGACGACCGGCCGCCGCGGCGGCGGCCGACGCCAGTCACCGATTCACGGGCGGACGCCGAGGAGGTGATCCATCGCCAGCTGGTCCAGGGCCTCGAACGCCATGGCGCGCCGGCCCGCGACGTCCGGGTCGAAGTCCTCGAACGCCGAGCGGTCCGCGAGCAGCGCCGCCGCGGTCTCGCCGGGCTCCAGGGTCGGCGCGGCCAGCTCGTCGAGGCGCGAGGCGCGCAGCGCCTCCCGCACGGCCGGGTCGGCGCGGAAGGCGGCGGCGCGCTCCTTGAGGATCAGATAGTTCCGCATGCAGCCGGCGGCGGAGGCCCACACGCCGTCGATGTCCTCGGTGCGCGGCGGCTTGAAGTCGAAGTGCCGCGAGCCCTCGTACCCGGCCGTCTCCAGCAGGTCGACCAGCCAGAACGCCGAGCGCAGGTCACCGGCGCCGAAGCGCAGGTCCTGGTCGTACTTGATGCCGTTCTGCCCGTTGAGGTCGATGTGGAAGAGCTTCCCCGCCCACAGCGCCTGGGCGATGCCGTGCGGGAAGTTGAGCCCGGCCATCTGCTCGTGGCCGACCTCGGGGTTGACGCCGAACAGCTCGGGGCGCTCCAGGCGTTCGATGAAGGCGAGGGCATGCCCGACGGTGGGCAGCAGGATGTCGCCGCGCGGCTCGTTCGGCTTGGGCTCGAGGGCGAAGCGCAGCGCGTAGCCCTGGCTGGTGACGTAGTCGGCCAGCAGGTCGAACGCCTCCTTGAACCGGTCGAGGGCGGCGCGCACATCCTTGGCGCCCCCCGACTCGGCGCCCTCGCGGCCGCCCCAGGCCACATAGGTCTGCGCGCCGAGCTCGGCGGCCAGGTCGATGTTCCGCATGGTCTTGCGGATGGCGTACCTGCGGACGTCGCGGTCGTTGGCCGTGAAGGCGCCGTCCTTGAAGACCGGGTGGGTGAAGAGGTTGGTGGTGGCCATGGGAACGACCATGCCGGTGGCGTCAAGGGCCTGCCTGAAGCGCTTGATGTGGCCGTCGCGCTCGCTCTCCGAGGCGCCGAACGGGATCAGGTCGTCGTCGTGGAAGGTGACGCCGTGGGCGCCGAGCTCCGAGAGACGGGTGACCGACTCCACCGGGTCGAGGGCGGGGCGGGTGGCGTCACCGAACGGGTCGCGGCCCTGCCAGCCGACGGTCCACAGACCGAAGGTGAACTTGTCCGCGGGAGTGGGCTGGTATGACATGGCTGCTCCTCGGCTCCCAGTATTTCGTGGTGGCCCGTATTTCGTCATGGCCGTTGACAAATTAGTATGCACGAGCCCCTTGGGGAAGCCCCCCGAACGCAGCGCACCACCCGCAGAGAGGACCGCGCCCATGGCCGCACCGGATGGACCCCTCGTCATCGGCGTGGACAGCTCCACGCAGTCCACGAAAGTCCTGGTCGTGGACACCGCGACCGGCGCCGTGGTGGCGCGCGGGCAGGCCCCGCACGTGGTGACCGCCGAGCACGACAGCGACCCCGAGCAGTGGTGGTCGGCGCTCGTCGAGGCCGTCGAGCAGTGCGGCCCGGTCGCACGGCAGGCCGCCGCCGTCTCGGTGGCGGGCCAGCAGCACGGCCTGGTGGCCCTCGGCGCGGAAGGCCGTCCCGTGCGCAACGCCCTGCTGTGGAACGACACCCGCTCCGCGCCGCAACGCGACCGGCTGATCGAGGAGTTGGGCGGGCCTGGGGTGTGGGCCGAGCGGACGGGGAGCGTCCCCGCGCCGTCGTTCACCGTGACCAAGTGGGCCTGGCTGCGGGAGAACGAGCCGGAGGCCGCCGCCGCCACCCGGGCCGTCCGCCTCCCGCACGACTACCTGACGGGGCGGCTCACCGGGCAGGGCGTGACCGGCGGCACGACCGACCGGGGCGACGCCTCGGGAAGCGGCTGGTGGTCGTCCGACACCGAGAGCTACGACGAGGCGATCCTGTCCCATGTCGGCCTCGACCCGGCCCTGTTGCCCCGCGTGGTGGCCTCGGGCGAGGCCGCGGGGACGGTCGCGGCCGGGCTGCCGCTGCCGGAGGGGATCCTGGTCGCGGGGGGCACGGGCGACAACATGGCCGGGGCGCTCGGCCTCGGCCTCGGCCCCGGCCGCCCGGTGCTCAGCCTGGGCACATCGGGCACCGTCTACGCCGTCTCCGAGCGGCGGGCCACCGACGCGAGCGGCATCGTCGCGGGCTTCGCCGACGCGCGGAACGACTGGCTGCCGCTGGCCTGCACCCTGAACTGCACGCAGGCCGTCGACCGTTTCGCCGCGCTGGTCGGCCTGGACCGCGAGGCCGTCGAGCCCGGCGGCTCGGCCGTGGTGCTGCCGTTCCTCGACGGCGAGCGGACGCCCGACCTGCCGTACGCGTCGGGCCTCGTGCACGGGCTGCGGCACGGGACCACCCGCGGGCAGCTGCTCCAGGCCGCCTACGACGGCGCGGTGTTCGCCCTGCTGCGCGCCCTCGACTCGGTGCTCGACGACACCGCGGACACCTCGGAGCCGATCCTGCTGATCGGCGGCGGCGCCCGTGGCACCGCGTGGCGCGAGACCGTGCGCCGCCTCTCGGGCCGCCCGGTGAAGGTCCCGGTCGCCGACGAGCTGGTCGCCCTGGGCGCCGCCGCCCAGGCCGCGGGGCTGCTCCTCGGCCGCGACCCGGCAGCGGTCGCCCGCGACTGGGAGACCACCGCGGGCCCGAGCCACGGCGCGGTCGAACGGGACGACGACGCGCTCGCCCGCCTCGACGCCACGCTCCACCACGCCGACGCGCTGCTGCGGCAGCGCTGAGGGGCGTCATGGTCAGGCCCGCCCCCGCGTCCCAGGCGGAGATGCGCCAGCGGAACCTCTCCCGGGTGCTGCACACCCTGGCCGAGGGGCCGCTCTCCCGCGCCGCCGTGGCCGCCAGGATCGGGCTGACCAGGGCCGCGGTCTCCACCCTGGTCGACGAGCTGCTGCGCGGCGGGCTGCTGGTGGAACGCGGACCGGGGCGGTCGGGATCCGTGGGCCGCCCCGGCACCGAGCTGCTGCTCGCCGACCGCGGCCCCTGCGGCCTCGGCGCCGAGATCGGCGTCGACCACCTCGCGGTCTGCGTCATGGACCTGCGCGGCGACGTCCGCGTCCGGCTCGAGCACGTGAGCCGGGGCCAGGGCAGCGACCCGGCCGAAGTCCTCGCCCTGGTCGGCGAGATGCTGCGGCGGGCGACCGCCGAGGCCGCCCAGGCGGGGCTCTCGCCCGCGGGCCTGACCGTGGCCGTCCCCGGGCTCGTCGCGCGGGACACCGCGACGGTGCTGCGCGCCCCCAACCTCGGCTGGCACGGCGTCGACCTCGCGGGGCTGCTCCCCGTCGACCTCGGCCCTGTCGCGGTGGAGAACGAGGCCAACCTGGGCGCGCTCGCCGAGCTGTGGTCCGCGCACCACGGCACCCCGGGGCGCGACCGGCTCCCCGGCGCCGACAGCTTCGTGCACGTCTCCGCCGAGATCGGCATCGGCGCCGCCCTCGTCGTCGACGGCGAACTCCTGCGGGGCGCCCACGGCTTCGCGGGCGAGCTCGGCCACCTGCCGGTGCACCCCAGGGGCCGCCCCTGCTCGTGCGGGGGCCAGGGCTGCCTCGAGACCTACGCGGGCGCCGAGGCCGTGCTGCGCGCCGCGGGGCTCGAGCCGGGCCCGGGCGTGCGGATGGGCGCGCTCAGCGCGCGCTGCGAGGCGGGCGAGCCGACGGCGTTGCGGGCCGTGCGGCAGGCGGGCACCGCGCTGGGCATCGCGCTGTCGGGCGCCGTCAACCTGCTCGACCCCCGGCAGGTGGTCATCGGTGGCGCGCTGGCCAGGCTCGCGCCCTGGCTGCTGCCGCCGGTCTCCCGTGAGCTGGCCCGCCGCACGTCCGTGGCGGCGGGCGGCCGCAACTCCCCCGTGCCGGTGACCGCTTCGCCCCTCGGCCCCGACGGCCCCCTGCTGGGCGCCGCCATGTCCGCGGTGCGCGCCGCGCTCGACCGCCCCGGCGAGCTGGTCAGGGGCCGTGCCGCGGGGGCGCGTTGGACGGCGACCGGACTTGGCGGCGCGGCCGACGGGGCGTCAGCATGAGGCATGCCTCCCCTCACCCGCCGTTCTCGCCCACCCGCCACGCCCTGTTGCGCGGCGGTGGCGCGGTGCTCGTCACCGGGGCGACGATGACCGCCTCGGCCGCCGGTGCGCCGCCGACCTCGCGGAACGGCGCGGGCGCGCCCGTTCCCCGACGGCTTCCCCGGCGCCGAGTGGGCCCCGGCGCACCCGTCCAACTACACGTCGGCGCGGCGCCCTTGGAGCCACCCCATCGACCATGTGGTCATCCATGTCGCGCAGGAGACGTACCGGGACACCATCGGCGTCTTCGCCGACCGCGCCCGTGAGGTGTCGGCCCACTACGTCGTCGCCGCCGACGGGCGCGTCGCCCAGTGCCTTCGCGACGCCGACATCGGCTGGCACGCGGGCGACTGGGACCACAACACCCGCTCCATCGGCATCGAGCACGAGGGCTGGGTCGACCGGCCCGAGTGGTTCACGGACACGATGTACGAGCGGTCGGCGGAGCTGACCGCGTATCTCTGCGGCTGGTCAACGCCGTCTGAGCACGGATCCCGCGACCAGGGCCCACCGGCCTTGAGGCGCTGAGAATACGCCACTCCCGACGCCTCCCAATCCTCTCCGGACTGTTTTTCATCAGATCCGGCGAAATACGGTCCGAGTCCTCATGTCGGGGGTGGCGCGGGCGCAAATATCGCCCCGTGAAGACGACGCAGCGCGCACGCCGGGTGGCGGCCGGTGCCGCCTGTGCCACGCTCCTGCTGACCCTGGTCGCGGGGGGCTCGGCCCGGGGGGTGCCCGCGCACGGGATCCCCGACTGGCCGTGGCCACCGCCCCATCCGCCACATCCCTGCTGGTGGTGGCACTGCCCCCCGTCGCCGCCCGTTCCCACGCCGCCCGAGCCGACCCCGCCTCCGGTGCCGACGCCGCCTCCCGTGCCGAGCCCACCGCCGGTGCCCTCACCGCCGCCGGTGCCGAGCCCGTCGCCCGAGCCGCGGCCGACCCCCGAAGAGGAGGAGCCGCCTCCAGCCCCGGCTCCGGCGCCCGCCCCACCACCCCGGGCGCCGGAGCCGGACCCCTCCCCCACACCCGAGCCACCCGACGAGCCGTCGCCCTCGCCCTCCCCCACACCCGAGGCGGCGCCGCCCCCTTCGCCCTCGCCGCTGCCCGCGGCGGTGCCGAGCGCCGTGGACGACGACCCGCCCGACCCCGGCGGCTCGCTCGTCAGCCGCACGCTGCTGGTCGTCGCCCCCGCGGTGCTGGCCGCCGCCGCGCTCCGTCCCCGTTCCCGCCCCGGCTCCCGTTCCGGTGCCGGCTAGGAGGTCCCGTTGTCCGAATGGCTCGTGCTGCTCATCGCCGTCGTGGCGACCTGTGCCCTGGTCATCCTTGTCGCGGTGGTGCGCCAGCGCCGCGTCGGCCATGAGGACGACCCCTCGGAGACGCCCGACGTCATCGAGTACATGACGATGATGATCGGCGTGGTGTACGCCATCGTGCTCGGCCTGGCGATCGCCGGGGTCTGGGAGGCCCAGGGCGCCGCAGACGACTGGGTGCGGCAGGAGGCCCAGGCGCTCCACGAGGTGGACGTGCTCGCCGAGGTCTTCCCCGAGGACGCGCGGGACGACATCCGCGCCAGCCTCGCCACCTATGTCGACCACACCGTGGACACGGAGTGGGACCACATGCTCGACCACGACGACCTGACCGAACGCGGCGACTCGCTGCTCGGGCAGCTGCGGGACACCGTGCTGGCGCGCGAGCCGGAGACCGTGCGCGAGGTGCAGGCGTTCCAGGGCATGATCGACCAGGTCGCCGCGGTGGACGAGGCCAGGGTGGGGCGCGGGGACAGCGCCGAGCCGACGATGCCGCCGGTCGTCTGGCTCGGGCTGATCGTCGGTGGCGTGGTCTCCGTCGGGATGATCTTCGCGCTCCAGATCCAGCGCTCGGGCCGTGAGATGGTGCTCGCTGGCCTGTTCAGCGCGCTGATCGCGTTCCTGCTGTTCCTGGTCTGGTACTTCGACGACCCGTTCGCCCACGGCCTGGGCGACGGTACGGAGGCGTACCAGGCGTTCTTCCCACGGGCCGGGGCCGCCGAATGAGCCGCCGCCCCGTGGGGCGCAGCCTCTAGCATGATGCGAATGAGCCCTCTGTTTCCGGCCCTGGCAAGCGCTTCGGCCAAGCCCGCGCTGCGCTTCGGTGACCAGATACTCAGCTATGACGCACTGCGCCGCACGGCCGGTGACCTCGGCCGTCGGCTCGGCGGCCACCGACGCGTCGCCGTGTGGGCCACCCCCACGGGCGAGACGGCCGTGGCCGCCGTCGCCGCGCTGCTCGCGGGGGTGGCCCTGGTGCCCGTGAACCCCAAGATCGGGGCGAGCGAGTTGGCGCACATCATCGGCGACAGCGCGCCGTCCCTGGTGCTCGCCCCGGTCGGCGCGGCGCTGCCCGAGCCGCTGGCCGCCCTGCCCAGGCTCGACGTCGACGCGGGCGCCGACCCGGGCGCGGCGGCCGACGCGGGGGACGCGGGCGACGGGATCGAAGCCGAGAGCGCCGCGCTGATCGTCTACACGTCGGGCACCACGGGCCCGCCCAAGGGCGTGGTCCTCTCGCGCCGCGCCCTGGCCACCACCCTGGACGCGCTGGCCGACGCCTGGGAGTGGACCGAGGCAGACGTGGTGGTCCACGGGCTGCCGCTGTTCCACGTGCACGGTCTCGTGCTCGGCGTGCTGGGTCCGCTGCGCCGCGGCGGAACCGTCCACCACCTGGGCCGTTTCTCCCCTGAAGGCGTGGCCGACGCGCTGGTGGGGGACGGCACGATGCTGTTCGGGGTGCCGACGATGTACCACAGGCTGGCCGAGGCCGGGGGCTCCGACGAGCGGCTGGCGGCGGCGCTCGCCGGGGCGCGGCTGCTGGTGTCGGGCTCGGCGCCGCTGCCGTTGCCCGACCACGAGCGGATCCTGGCGTTCACCGGGCGGCGGGTCATCGAGCGGTACGGCATGACCGAGACGCTCATGAACACCAGCGTGCGCGCCGACGGCCCGCCGGCGACGGGCACGGTCGGGGTGCCGCTGCCTGGCGTCGACGTCCGGCTCGTCGACGACGCGGGCGCGGAGCTGACCGCGAGCGACGGCGAGACGGTGGGCGAGATCCAGGTGCGCGGGCCGAACCTGTTCACCGAGTACCTGAACCGCCCCGACGCCACCGCCGAGGCGTTCGACGGCGGGTGGTTCCGCACCGGGGACATGGCGACGCGCGACCCCGCGGGGAGCTACCGGATCGTGGGCCGCAAGTCGACGGACATCATCAAGAGCGGCGGCTACAAGATCGGCGCCGGGGAGATCGAGAACGTCCTGCTGACCCACCCCGGGGTCGCCGAGGCCGCCGTGACGGCCGCGCCCGACCCCGACCTGGGCGAGCGGATCATCGCGTGGATCGTGCCGCGCGACGCGGGGAGCGGCCCGAGCCCCCAGGAGCTGACCGACCATGTCGCGGGGCAGCTGGCCACCCACAAGCGGCCCCGCGAGGTGCGCTTCCTCACGGCCCTTCCGCGCAACGACATGGGCAAGGTCCTCAAGCGGGAGCTGACATGAGCGGCGTGCCGGGGGACGGCGCCACGGCGAGGGAGCTGATCGCCGCCGTCGCCCCCGTCTTCACCGAGCTGCCGGGCCGGGCCGCCTCGACCCCAGGCGGCCCGCTCGGCTGGTCCGGGTACGACGACGCCAGGGCGCGGGCCAGGAAGCGCACCGGCGAGACCGAGGCGGTGGTCTGCGGGATCGGCGAGTCGGGTGGCACGGAGGCGGTGCTGATCGCGTTCGAGTTCGGCTTCCTCGGGGGCTCGATCGGCGAGGAGACGGGCGAGCGCATCGAGAACGCGTTCATCACCGCCCGCGACCTGTCGCTGCCCGTCGTGTCGCTCATCGCGAGCGGCGGCAGCCGGATGCAGGAGGGCATGTACGCGCTCACCCAACTCCAGCGCATCGCCCGGCAGATGGTGCGGCTGCGGGCCGCAGGGCTGCCGCACATCGCGGTGCTGGCCGGGCCCGTCACGGGCGGCGGCTGGGCGACGCTCGGGGCGGGCGCGGATGTGCGGGTGGCGCTGCCGGGGGCGCAGATCGGCTTCGCCGGGTCCCGGATCAGGCCGCCGGACGCGGACCCCGCGGCGTACACGGCGGAGGGCCAGCTCGCGGTGGGGCAGGTCGACGAGATCGTGTCGGCCGACGAGGTGGGGCGGGCGGTGGCGCGCTGGCTCGCGCTGCTGACGCGGCCCGCCACCGGGCCCGTTCCGCCGCCCAGGGCGCTGCGGGCCGTGCCGCTGCCCGACACCGGCTGGCAGGCCGTCCAGCGGGCGCGCGACGCGGAACGACCGCGCGCCGAGGCGTATGTGCGGGCGCACTTCGCGCTGCGCGCCCCCCTGGCCAGTCTTGATCCCGGCATCGCGTGCGGGTTCGGGCAGCGGGAAGGGAAGAGCGTCGCCTATGTCGCGCAGGGCGGCACGGCGACGACGCCCGCGGGGTTCAGGGCGGCGACGCGCCTGGTGCTGCTCGCGGACCGCCTGTCGATCCCGGTGCTGACGCTGGTGGACACGCCGGGCGCGGCCAACGGCGCCGAGGCGGAGCGTGACGGGGTGGGGGCGGCCATCGCCGAGGCCATCACCGCGGTGGCGGGCTGCCGGATCCCGGTGACCACGCTGCTCGTCGGGGAGGGCGGCTCGGGCGGCGCGGTGGCGCTGACGTCGCCGGGGCACACGTGGGTGACGCCGGACAGCTACTACTCGGTGGTCGCCCCCGAGCTCGCGGTCGCCATCCTCAAGCGCGGTCCCGAGGCGGTGCGGGAGACGGCGGAGCAGCTGCGGCTGCGGCCCCAGGACCTGGTGGAGCTGGGCATCGCGCGGGGCATCGTGCCGATCTGAGCGGGGCGGCGAGCGGCGTCCGTGGCTCAGCCGACGGGCGCCGCGAGTCCCGCGAGGCGGGCCAGCCGCCGGGTGGAGTCGAGGCGGGCGGCGGCGTCGTGGGAGCTGAGGGTCAGCAGCAGCTCCTGAACGCCGGTGCGGTCGATCAGCCGGGCCAGGGTGGTGGCCATCGTCTCCTCGTCGCCGTGCAGCTGACCGGCGCGGGCCTCGTCGAAGTACCGGCGCTCGCGCCCGGTCATCGCGCGGGTCAGGATCTCTTCGGGCGGGTCGAGGGGCGGGAAGACGCCGCGGGTGCGGGACCACGCGGTCGCCCATGCCTCGGGGACCTGGAGCAGCCGGGCGCGTTCGGCGGTGTCGGCGACGGCGGCGTTGACCGCGAGGATCACATACGGTCGCTCGGCCTGCGCTGAGGGGCGGAAGGTGGCACGGTAGCGGTCGATCGCCGTCAGCATCCGGTCCTCGCCGCCCGGTTGGCCGCTCAGCTGGGCCATGACGAGCGGCAGCCCGTGGGCGGCGGCGATCTCCGCGCCCGCCCCCACCGCGAGCACGAAGGCGGGCACATGGAGCCCGGTCGCCGGTGGCGCGCCGATCGGGGCCCGGCCGTCGAAGTAGCCGAGCAGCTCGGTCAGCTGCTCGCCGAAGCGGTCCGCGGCGTCCTTGTCGACGCCCAGCGCCTCGCGCACGGGGCCAGTGAAGCCCACCGAGCGGCCGAGGCCCATGTCGACGCGGTCGGGGAAGAGCGAGGCCAGCACGCCGAACTGCTCGGCGACGACCAGCGGCCTGTGGTTGGGCAGCATGACGCCCCCGGTGCCGACCCTGACGCGGTCGGTGGCCGCGGCCACGGCGGCGGCGAGCACGGTGGGCGCCGAGCCCGCGACGCCGGGCACGCCATGGTGCTCGGCCACCCAGAAGCGGTGGTAGCCGAGATCCTCGACCTGCCGCGCGAAGCGGACCGTGCCGCGCAGCGCGTCGGCGGGGGCCTGTCCGCGGCGGGTGAGGGCGCGGTCGAGGACCGACCAGCGCACCGAGGCGAGCCGTGCCGTCGTGTCGTCCATGTCAGGTGCAACGCCGAAGAGCGCGGAGGATTCCCTCGCACCCGCCGTGAGGAGTTCGTAACGCGGCTTTACTCCGGATGACGTGGATCGGTAACGGGCCCTGGCTGAAGTGGTTCACACGAGCGGCGGCGAGGAACGGCGGCCCCGGCGCCTCACAGGAGGACCCATGCCCGAGCTCCACTTCCCTGTGCGCCGGCCCGACGACGTCGCGGACTTCGTCGAGCGCGGCAGAACGACCCTGGACATCGCCGACGGGAGCCCGCGATGAGCCCGCGCCTCGCCGGGTCCCACCACGCGGTGGCGATCGTCGGGGGCGGCCAGGCCGGTCTCTCGATGAGCTACCACCTGCGCGAGCGCGGCATCGACCACGTGGTGGTCGAGGCGCACCGGGTCGGGCACGAGTGGCGCGAGCGCCGTTGGGACTCCTTCTGCCTGGTCACCCCGAACTGGCAGTGCCGACTGCCCGGCTTCCCCTACGCGGGCGACGATCCCGACGGGTTCATGGTGCGCGAGGAGATCGTCCGCCACCTGGAGGAGTACGTCGCCTTCCTGCGGCCCCCGCTCGTGGCGGGCGTCCGCGTCACCGGGCTGCGCAAGGGCGCGGGCGGCACCTTCGAACTGGCCACGAGCGCGGGCGACTTCACCGCCGACCAGGTGGTGGTGGCCACGGGCCCCTACCACGCGCCCGCCGTGCCGCGGATGGCCGAGCGGCTGCCCGTCGGCGTCGAGCAGCTGCACTCGTCCCGTTACCGCAACGCCGACCGGCTCCCGGCGGGCGGCGTGCTGGTGGTGGGCACCGGGCAGTCGGGGTGCCAGATCGCGGAGGACCTGCACCTGGCGGGGCGGCGGGTCCACCTGGCCGTGGGCGGCGCGCCCCGCGTGGCGCGGTTCTACCGGGGCCGGGACTGCGTGGCGTGGCTGGACGCGATGGGGCACTACGCCAGGGGCATCGACGCGTTCGACGACGCGTCCGCCGTGCGGATGCGGGTCAACCACTATGTCACCGGCAGGGACGGCGGCCGGGACATCGACCTGCGGGCCTTCGCGCGGGAGGGGATGCGGCTGTACGGGCGGCTGACCGGGATCGAGGGCGGCGGGCTGGAGTTCGCCGACGACCTCGAGGCCAACCTGGACCGGGCCGACGCGGTGGCCGACGGCATCAAGGACGCCATCGACGCGTACATCGCGCGCGAGGGCATCGACGCCCCGCGCGAGGCGCGTTATGTCCCCGTGTGGCGGCCGGATGCGCCGCCGCGCGCCCTCGACCTGGCCGATGAGGGGATCACCTCCGTCATCTGGTGCACCGGCTTCACCCGCGACCACCGGTGGATCGGGATACCGGTCTTCGACGGGCGCGGCTATCCGATGCACCGGCGCGGCGTCACCAGCTGCCCGGGGCTCTCGTTCCTCGGGCTGCCGTGGCAGTACGCGTGGGGCTCGGGGCGGTTCGAGGGGGTGGGCCGTGACGCGGCGTTCCTCGCCCGGCACATCGACGCCTCGCGGCGCCTCGCCGACGTGTGCGGCGCCCTGACCGGCGCGCCCACCGAGCTGACCGCCGCCCTTCCGCTGGGCTGAGAGGAGGAGTGCCATGGTCTTCGACGCGCACCGCCACATCGGCGTGCTGCCCGCGTACCCCTTCTACGGCGGCCCGCCCGTCCACCCGGACGTCACCGCCCGCGCCACGGTGAAGCAGCTGGTCGCCGACCTCGACGCCGAGGGCACCGAGCGGGCCCTCGTCATCCCCAACTATGGCGTTCCCGACCCCGATGTCGCGTTCTCCTTCAACGAGTTGGCGGTCGAGGCCGCGGGGTCCCACGACCGGGTCAGGGCCGGTCTGTGGGTCTCCCCGCGCCCCGAGGACGCCGAGCGCACCGCGGCGGCGCTCGCGCTCGCGGGCGAACGGGGCGTGCGCGCGCTCAAGCTCAGCTTCCTGCTGGGCGGGCGCGCCTCCGACCCGGCCTGCCGCCCGCCGCTCGACCGGATCTTCGCCGCGGCGGAGCGGCACGGGCTGGTGGTGCACGTCCACACGTCGCCTGGCGCCGCGTCCGACATCGACGAGGTGGGCCACCTGGTCGAGTGGTACGCCGACCGCGTTCCCGTCCACCTCGTGCACTTCGGCGGCGGGATGAGCGGCCACATCAAGCTCGTCGGCGCGCGGTTCTTCGACTGGATCGCGTCCGGCAAGCGCGTCTACACCGACCTCTCCTGGGCCATCGGCTTCGCCCCGCACTGGCTGGCCCGGGAGATCGAGCGCCGCGGCGTCGGCCACGACCGCGTGCTGTTCGCCAGCGACCAGCCCTGGGGCGACTTCGCGGGCGAGCACGCCCGGATGACCGCCGCGGTCGGCGGCTCCGAGCTGGCCGCGCGCGTCTTCCGCGACACCTTCGCGGCGCTCTACGACTGACAGACCCTCCGACCACCCAACCCCGTTCGCAACGAAGGAGATCGCCATGCCCGAGACCGTCGAGCTGACCGAGGTCGAGCAGAAGTCCCTCACCGAGATCCCGCACCCCTCGCTGCCCGAGGGCTCGAGCATCTACGGGGCGACGAAGGTCTTCCCCGACTACCAGGCCGAGGACGGCGAGACCTACTTCACCCTGGTGCACGGCATCGCCCACGAGTCGTCCGTGTCCTTCGTCGCCGTCCTCCAGGCCACGCGCGCGCTGCGCAAGGGCTTCGAGACGGCCATCTACTTCTACGGGCCTGGCTCCCTCAACTGCCTGGCCACGCGCGGCTTCCCGACCACGGGCAACTCCGCGTTCCCCGGCGAGCACAACATCAACAACCAGCTCAAGACATTCATCGCCGAGGGCGGCAAGGTCTACTGCTGCCGCTTCGGCCTGTCCCTGCACGGCGCCCGCGAGGAGGACCTGATCGAGGGCGTGATCCCGACCCACCCCCTCGACGTCCAGGACGCGCTGATCCACTACGCGCGCAAGGGCGCCATCATCAACTCGACCTACCAGCTGTAAGGCGGGCGGCATGAGCGTTGGCACCGGAACGACGAACACGACGGTGGATGTGCGGATCATGACGCGCGCCGAACTCGCCCTGCACGGCGTGGCGTCGGACGCCCCCGTGCGGCGACCCGACGGCGCGGGGCCGAGCGACGACGGACACGTCCGTATCGACGGTGCCAACGCCGCCCTGCCCACCAACCCCGACAGCCCCTACCGGGTGCGCGACGGGCGGGTGTGGCTCGGCGAGCAGGACACCGGGCTCACCCTGACCCCCGTGCGCCGCCCGAGGTTCTACGACCTGACGACCGAGGACGGCGTCCCTTACGAGCACATCGCCCGGCTGCACGGCGCCGACGTGCTCGCGACGACCGTCGTCCAGACGTGCGTCCGCTACGCGGAGGCGGAACGCTGCCGCTTCTGCACGATCGAGGAGTCCCTGCGCTCGGGCGCGACGGTCGCCGCCAAGACCCCGGCCCAGCTGGCCGAGGTCGCCGAGGCGGCCGTGCGGCTCGACGGGGTGCGGCAGCTGGTGATGACGACGGGCACCACGGCGGGCCCCGACCGGGGCGCCCGCGCGCTGGCGCGGTCGGTGCGCGCCGTTCTGGCGGCGGTGCCTGGGCTGCCGATCCAGGTGCAGTGCGAGCCGCCGGGCGACCTGTCCTGGATCGGCGCGCTGCGCGAGGCGGGGGCCACTGCCATCGGCATCCATGTCGAGTCCCTCGACGACGCCGTGCGCCGCCGCTGGATGCCCGGCAAGTCGACCGTGCCGATGGCCGATTACGAGGCGGCGTGGGACGAGGCGGTCCGCGTCTTCGGGCGCAACCGCGTCTCCACCTACCTGCTGGTCGGCCTTGGCGAGGACCCCGACGAACTCGTCGCGGGCGCGGGCCGGTTGATCGACCGGGGCGTCTACCCCTTCGTCGTGCCCTTCCGCCCGATGCGCGGCACGCTCGCGGCCCGCGACGGGGTCGGCGCGCCGAGCGCCGAGGTGCTGCGGCGCGTCACCGAGGCCGTCGCCGCGCGGCTGCGCGCGGCCGGGATGAGCGGCGCCGACCAGGGCGCGGGCTGTGCGGCCTGCGGGGCGTGCAGCGTGCTGAGGACGGCGGGCGGGTGAGCACGGTGACGTTCGAACAGCTCGACGGCTCGCCCGCGGCGCCCGTGTCCCCGGCATCGCCCGCCACCGACCGGCCGCCCGACATCCTGGCGCTGCTCGGCGACCGCAGCACCCTGGCGCGCGAGCCGGCGTTCCACATCGAACAGGCCGAGGGCGCGGCCGAGTCGGCGGCCCACCGACGGCTGCGGCGGGACGCGTTCGTGCGGGAGCAGGGCCTGTTCGAGGGTCATGACCTCGACGAGCGCGACGCCGACCCGCGCACCGTGGTGCTGATCGCCCGCGACCGGGCGAGCGGCGCGGTGGTCGGCGGGGTGCGGCTCGGCCCCGTCGGCGGCGGGCCCGACATCGGCTGGTGGGCGGGGAGCCGCCTGGTCGTCGCCCCGGGCGCCAGGGGCGCGCTCGGCGTCGGCGCGGCGCTGGTGAGGGCCGCGTGCGCCCGGGCCGAGGCCGAGGGCGCGCTGCGCTTCGACGCCACGGTCCAGGTCGCCGCCGAGCCGCTGTTCAGGCGCCTCGGCTGGCGGCGGGTGCGCGAGGCCGCAGTCGCCGGGGTCCCGCACGTCCTGATGCGCTGGCCGATCGCGCGGATCGCCGGGCAGGCCGCGGCCACCAAGGCGCCGCTCGGCCCCCTGCTCGCGGCGCTGGCGGGCTCGGGGCGCGACGCGGCGCCGTTCGCCCTCGGCGGCCCCGGGCACGTCGGCGACGACGGCGCGCCCGTGCCCGGCACCGACGTGATCGCCGCGTGCGACGCCATCGTGCCGTCCATGGTCGAGCGCGACCCGGCATGGGCGGGCTGGTGCGCGGTCCTGGTGAACGTCAACGACCTGGCCGCGATGGGCGCTTCGCCCCTCGGCCTGCTCGACGCCATCGGGGCCCGCGACGCCGCGCACGCCGCCCGCGTGCTGGGCGGGCTGCGGAACGCCTCGGCCGCTTACGGCGTCCCGGTCCTCGGCGGGCACACCCAGCTCGGCGTCCCCGCCGCGCTCTCCGTGACCGCGCTCGGCCGCGCCGAGCGCCCGGTGCCCGGCGGCGGCGGGCGCCCCGGGCACGCGGTGCGGCTCACCGCGGACCTCGCGGGCGGCTGGCGCCCCGGCTACCAGGGCCGCCAGTGGGACTCGACGAGCCACCGCCGCGCGGCGGAGCTGCGCGCCATGACGGGGGCGGTGGCCGCGGCGCGGCCCGCCGCCGCCAAGGACGTGTCGATGGCGGGCATCGCAGGGACGCTCGGCATGCTCGCCGAGGCGAGCGGCTGCCGCGCCCTGCTCGACGTGTCCGCCGTGCCCCGGCCTGGGGCGGCGACGGTGGGCGACTGGCTGACGTGCTTCCCGGGCTTCGCGATGCTCACCGCCGACGGGCCCGGCGCCCCCGCGCCGCCCGCCGGGCCCGCCACGGGCGCGGTGTGCGGGGAGCTGACGGAGGGCCAGGGGGTCGGGCTGCGCTGGCCCGACGGAGAGATCACGGAAGCGGTCGCCGGGTCGGTCACCGGAATGGGACCCGCTCACAAAGGTGGGACGGCATGAGCACCCTGCGGATGGCCGCCGCGTCGGCCGAGTTCGGCCGCGACATCGAGGAGGGCTTCGCCACCGTCGAACGCCTCGTCAAGGAGGCGAGGGGCGAGGGCGTGCGCCTCCTGGCGCTGCCCGAGGCGTGCCTCGGCGGCTATCTGCTGAGCCTCGAAGGCGGAGCCGAGGGCGAGACCGAGGGCGACACCGAGGCGGACGCGGGCCCGCCCGCCCTCGCGCTCGACGGGCCCGAGATCCGCCGACTCGCCGCCCTCGCGGGCGAGATGACGCTCGTGGCCGGGTACTGCGAGGCGGACGGCGACGCCCGCTACAACAGCGTCGTGTGCGTCACGGGCGACGGGGTGCTCGGCAACCACCGCAAGGTGCACCAGCCCCTCGGGGAGAACGCCAGCTACGCGTCGGGCGACCGCTTCCACGCGTTCGACACCCCGGTAGGGCGGATCGGGATGATGATCTGCTACGACAAGGCGTTCCCCGAGTCCGCCAGGGCGCTCGCGCTCGACGGCGCGGAGATCGGCGTGGTCGTCTCCGCCTGGCCGGGGTCCCGCACCAACGCCGCGAGCGACCTCGCCGATGACCGGTGGAAGCGCCGTTTCGACCTGTTCGACCGGGCCCGCGCCCTGGAGAACCAGATCGTCTGGGTGTCCGCCAACCAGTCGGGCACGTTCGGCTCGCTACGCTTCGTCGGCAGCGCCAAGGTCGTCGACCCCGGCGGGGACGTCCTCGCCGACACCGGGGTCGGCCCAGGGCTGGCCATCGCCGAACTCGACGTCGCCCGCGCCCTGATGACCGCGCGCCGCGCCATGGGGCACCTACGCGACCGACGCCCCGACGCCTACACCTACGCGGGAGCTGCTCGCACATGACCACGGTCCGGATCGCGGCCGCCGCCGCCCACTTCGGCCGCGACCTGGAGTTCGACCTCGCGCGGGTCGGCCAGCTGATCAAGGACGCCAGGGCCGCGGGCGCCGGGCTGCTCGTGCTGCCCGACGCCGCGCTCGGCGGCTACCTGGCCGACCTGCGCCACCCCGACCCCGAGGCGCTGCCGCCCGCGCTCAAGCCCGACGACCCGCTGCTCCTCCAGGTCGCCCGGTTGGCGGCCGAGATGGTGGTGTGCGTCGGCTACTGCGAGGACGGCGGCGACGAGCGGTACAACGCCGCCGTCTGCGTCAGCGGCGACGGCGTCCTCGGCCGCCACCGCAAGGTGCACCTCCCGGCGGGCGAGGTCGCCGCCTACGCGCCGGGCGACCGGTTCGACGCGTTCGACACGCCCGTCGGACGGGTCGGGATGCTCATCGACTACGACAAGACGTTCCCCGAGTCGGCCCGCAGCCTCGCCCTCGACGGCGCCGAGGTGCTCGCCTGCCTGTCCGCGTGGCCGACCAGCATCACCAACCGCGCCCCGCGCATGGCCCAGGACCGCCAGGCCAAGCTGTTCGACCTCTACGACCAGGCGCGCGCCGCCGAGAACCAGGTGGTGCTCGCGTCCTCCAACCAGACCGGCGCCATGGGCGGGATGCGCTTCCTCGGCCAGGCCAAGGTGGTAGGCCCCGGCGGCGACATCCTGGCGCGCACGTGGTCCAAGGCGGGCCTTGCCGTGGCCGAGCTCGACATCGCCGCCGAGATCGACCGCGCCCGCCGCGTCCTGCGCCACCTCGGGGAACGCCGCCCCGCCGCCTACCGGGAGGGCCCTTCGTGAGGATCGCCCTGCTCAGCTACTCCACCAAGCCCCGCGGCGGTGTCGTGCACACGCTCGCGCTCGCCGAGGCCCTCGCCGCGGCGGGCGCGGACGTCACCGTGTGGACGCTGGGCCGCGGCGGGGACCGCGCGTTCTTCCGCGACGTGCACCCCTCGGTCGCGCAGCGGATCGTGCCCTTCCCCGAGGGGCCGCCCGACGAGACGGTCGGCGAGCGCGTCCTGCGCTCGATCGCCACCCTGCGCGAGGCGTTCGACCCGCGCCCCTACACGGTCGTGCACGCCCAGGACTGCATCAGCGCCAACGCCGTGGGCCGCTGCGTCCGCACGGTGCACCACCTCGACCACTTCACGACGCCCGAGCTGGCCGCCTGCCACGAGCGCGCCCTCACCGAGCCCCACGCGCACATCTGCGTCTCCCGCGCCGTCGCCGACGAGCTGGCCGCGGGATGGGGCCTCACGGCCGAGGTCATCCCCAACGGGGTGGCCTCCGAGCGCTTCGCCGACCCCGACCCCGCCGCCAGGGAGCGGTGGCGGGCGCGGCTCGGCCGCTATGTGCTGACCGTCGGGGGCATCGAGCCGCGCAAGGGCTCCCTCGACCTGCTCGAGGCCCACGCCCTGCTGCGCGCCCGGCATCCGGGGACGCGGCTGGTGATCGCCGGGGGCGAGACGCTGTTCGACTACCGCGACTACCGGGCGCGTTGGGAGGCCAGGGCCGCCGAGCTCGGCGTCGACCCCGTCGTGCTCGGCCCGGTCGCCGAGGACGAGCTGCCCGCCCTGGTGGCCGCGGCCGACGCGTTCGCCTTCCCCTCGGTCAAGGAGGGCTTCGGCCTGGCCGCGATGGAGGCGCTGGCCGCGGGCGTGCCGCTGGTGGTGCGTGAACTGCCCGTGCTGCGCGAGGTGTTCGGCCACGCCGCCCGCTTCGCGGCCACCCCCGATGACCTCGCCGCCGCGCTCGCCCTGGCCCTGCGCGACGACGACCCCGAACGCCGCGCCGCGGGCCGTGAGCTGGCCGCCCGGCACACGTGGGAGGAGGCCGCGCGGCGCCATCTGGCGTTCTACCGCTCGCTCGGCTAGGGCCTGTCTGGTAATTTCCGGTGGATCAGCGAGCGGCGGATGGCGCCCGCCTGGCAAGGCGCCGGATCGCAGCTCGTACTCAGCCGTACTCGCGCGATTCGGCAACGCAGCCAGGCGGGATGCCAGTCGTCGCGAGCCCGCCGGGGATTGTCAGACAGGCCCTAGGTCGTGTCCTCAGTCGCCTTCGGCCAGCCGCGCGTCATGGGCGAGCAGGGCGATCTGGACGCGGTTGTTGAGCTCCAGCTTGGCCAGGATCCGCGAGACATGCGTCTTGACGGTCGGAACGCTCATGTAGAGCGCCGCGGCGATCTCGGCGTTGGACTTGCCCTGGCCGATCGCGACGGCGACCTCGCGCTCCCGCTCGCCCAGCGCCGCGAGGCGCCGCCTGGCGCGGCGGGCGTCCAGGCCCGCGCCGGTGACGTGCGCGATCAGCCGCTGGGTGACGGCGGGCGACAGGACGGGGTCGCCCTCGGCGACGCGGCGCACGGACGCGACGATCTCGCCGGGCGGGGTGTCCTTGAGGACGAACCCCGCGGCCCCGGCCCGCAGCGCCCGCAGCACGTGCTCGTCGGCGTTGAACGTCGTCAGGACCAGCACCTCGGGCGGATCGGGCAGGGCGCGCAGCCGCTCGGTGGCGGTCAGGCCGTCCATGCCGGGCATGCGGATGTCCATCAACACCACGCCGGGGGCGTGGCGTTCCACCAGCGCGGGCACCTCGGCGCCGTCCGCGGCCTCGCCGACGATCTCCAGGTCGGGCGCGGCGGAGAGCATGAGCCGCAGCCCGGAGCGGACCAGGGGGTCGTCGTCGACGAGGAGCACGCGGATGGTCATGCGGGTCACCGTAGCCAGCGGCGCGGCGCGGGTCACCGCCCGGTCGGGAAGTCGAGCACCCGGTCGCACCAGCGCCGCAGCAGGACCCGGTCGTGGCCGACGGCGAGCAGGGCGGCGCCGTGCTCGCGGCGGTACTCCTCGACGACGGCGGCGAGCGCGGCGGTGGTCGAGGCGTCCAGCATCGCGGTCATCTCGTCGCAGATCAGCAGGCCGGGGCGCAGCAGCAACGCCCGTGCCAGGCAGGCCCGTTGCAGCTGTCCGTCGCTCACCTCGTGGGGGCGGCGGCCGAGCAGCGCGGGGGTGAGGCCGATGTCGTCGGCCAGCCGGGCGGCGCGGTCGGCGAGCTCCGCGCCGCGCCCGGTGGCGCGGGCGGGCTCGGCGATCAGGTCGCCCAGCGTCAGCCGGGGGTCGGCGGCGAGCCTGGGCTGCTGGAACACCACGCCCACCCGCGTCCGTTCGGCGCGGGGCGCGCGGAAGCGGAAGCCGGTGACGGGCTCGCCCGCCAGGCGGACGGTCCCGGCCCAGGGGCGGTGCAGCAGGGCCGCCACCCGGGCGAGGGTGGACTTGCCGCAGCCGCTCGGGCCGAGCAGCCCGACGGCCTCGCCTTCGCCGACGGCGAGGGAGAGATCGGCGACGACGGGGACGCCGCGGTCGTAGCCCGCGGTGACGCGGTCGAGCTCAAGCATCGGCGGCCTCCCGCGCGTGGTGGCAGGCGACGCCGTCGGCGAGGGCGGGCAGGCTGGCGCACCGTTCGGTCGCGCGGTCGCAGCGGGGGGCGAACGCGCACCCGTCGGGCAGGGCGTCCAGCTCGGGCGGCAGCCCGGGGATGGGGGTGAAGGAGCGTTCGGGGAGGGCGTCGAGCAGGCCCGCGGCATAGGGGTGGCGGGGGCCGGGGTGGCCGAAGAAGGCGTCGGCGGCGGCGAGTTCGACGACGCGGCCCGCGTACATCACGGCGACCCGGTCGGCGACGCGCTCGGCGGCGGCCAGGTCGTGGGTGATGACCAGCAGGCCATGGCCCTCGTCGGCGTGGCGGCGCAGCTCGCCGACCGTGCGGTCCACCAGGTCGCGGTCGAGTCCGGTGGTGGGCTCGTCGGCGATGAGCAGGGGCGCGTCGGCGACCAGCGCGAGCGCGGTGGCGGCGCGCTGGGCGAGGCCGCCGGAGAGCTGGTGCGGGTGGCGGTCGAGGTGGTCGGCGGGGAACGCGGCCCGCGCGGCGGCGGCCTCGGCGGCGGCGCGCAGCTCCCGGCGCGGGGTGCCGCGCAGGGCGCGCACGGTCTCCGCCAGGTGGGAGCGGACGGTGCGCACCGGCGTGAGGTGGGCGGCGGGGCTCTGCGGGATGAGCCCGGCGCGGCGGCCCCGAACGGTGCGCGCCAGCGTGGCCTCATCGGCGGTCAGCAGGTCGAGCGGCCCCTCCCCGGTGTCGATCAGCGCGGCGCCCCTGGTGCGGGCGTTGCCCGGCAGCAGGCCGAGCAGCGCGGAGGCGAGGACGGACTTGCCGCAGCCGCTCTCGCCCACCAGGGCCAGGCACTCGCCGGGGCGCAGGTCGAAGGAGACGTCGGTGACGGCGGCGACGGGGCGCCCGCCCGGCATGAGGAACCGCACGGACAACTCCCGTACGGACAGCAGGGGTCGGCCCTGCGGCGGGTCCTCCCGCGGTTGGCTGGGCGTCCGGCTCACAGGACCAGCTCCGATCGACGGCGGGGGTTGATGCGTTCGCGCCAGGCTCCGGCGAGTCCGGCGATGGCGAGGGTGGGGACGACGATGAGGAGGCCGGGGAAGAGCGTGGGCCACCACTCGCCGGTCACCAGGGAGCCGCGGGCGCCGTTGATCATCGTGCCCAGGCTGGCCTCGTGGGCCGGGATGCCGAGGCCGAGGTACGACAGCGCCGACTCGTGCCAGATGGCGTGCGGCACCATGAGCACGGCGGCGAGACCGGCCTGCGGCAGCACGGCGGGGACCAGGTGGCGCACCGCGACGCGCAGCCGTGAGGCGCCGCCGGATATGGCCGCGTCGACGAACGGGCGTGAGCGCAGCGACAGCACCTCGGCGCGGACGATGCGCGCGGTGGAGACCCAGTGGGTCAGCCCGACGGAGGCGATCACCGGCCACACGCCGGGCCGGAACATCGCCACGATGAAGATCCCCATCAGCAGGTGCGGCACGGCGGTGAACGTGTCGACGAGCCGCATGACGAGGCGGTCGAACCTCCCGCCCACCGCCCCTGCGGCGCAGCCGACCAGCAGGCCGATGCCGCTGGCGGCCAGCGCCGCGACCAGCCCGACGACGAGGGACACGCGCAGGCCGTAGACGCTGCGCAGCAGCACGTCGCGGCCGACCTCGTCGGTGCCGAACGGGTGGGCGCCGGACGGGGGTTCGAGCTTGGCGGTCAGGTCGACGGCCTGCTGGTCGAGCGGGAAGAGCGGCGGGACCAGGAGCACGGCGAGCGCGGCGAGGGCGACGAGCGCCGCGGAGAACGCCACGCGCGCGGCGCGCGTGGAGCGGCGGACCCGGCGCGGGGCGTGCCAGGGCCCGGCTTCGACGGCTGTGGGAGGGGCGGCGGGCTGGTTCATGGGCGTTTCCGCGGTCACATCTCGTCGTGGTCGACCCGGGGGTCGGCGAGTCCGTAGAGGAGGTCGGCGATGAGGTTGCCCGCGAGGACCGCGAGCGCGGAGAGCACGGTCAGCGCGGCGAGCAGCGGGAAGTCGGTCGCGGTCGCGGCGCGGACGGTCGCGGAGGCGATGCCGGGCCAGCTGAAGACGGTCTCGACCAGCAGGGCTCCGGTGATCAGCTCGGGGACGCGGGTGCCGATCAGGGTGAGGACCGGCAGCAGCCCCGAGCGCAGGGCGTGGCCGATGAGCACGGTGCGCTCGCTCAGGCCGCGGGCGCGCGCGCCGCGCACGGGGTCCTCGCCGAGCGCGTCGAGCACGCCCTGGCGCGTGTAGAGCACGAACCACGGCAGCTGCGAGACCGCGAGCACGGCGGCGGGCAGGGTGAGGTGGCGGACCAGGGAGCCCGCGTCGACGGCGGATCCGCCGCCGCTCCCGGTGAGCCCGCCGGCGGGCAGCACGTCGAGCCGCAGCGCGAACAGCCAGATGGCCAGGAGCGCGAGCCAGAACGGCGGCGCGGCCTGGAGCGTGTAGCTGAGCGCGGTGACGACGCGGTCGAACGCGCCGCCCGCCCGGCGCGCGGCGAGCACCCCGAGCGAGGTGCCGAGCAGCACGGCCACCACGAAGGCGACCGAGCACAACAGCAGGCTCCAGCCGACGCGTTCGCCGATGACCTGGCCGACCGGCTGGCGCAGGGCGAGCGACTGGCCGAGGTCTCCGGCGGCGGCCGAGCGCAGCCACGTCCACCACTGCTCGACAAAGGTGCCGTCGGCGCTGAGGTTCCGCCGCAGCGCGTCGAGCGTTTCCTGGGAGGTCCCCGCGCCGCCGTCGCCGATGTACCGGCGCACCGGGTCGAACGGCGAGGCCGCGGCCACCGCGAACATCCCGAGGGTGACCAGCGCGAGCACCGGCACGGCGGCAAGCAGCCGCCGCCCCACGAGCCTGGCCATGGCGGCCCAGGGCAGCCGGGCGGCGCGGCGGGCGCGGTCCGTGTGAACGTCGGGGGCGGTCGCGGTCACGGCCGGGCTCGCCAGTCCTCGACGTTCCACCAGGGGCCATGGCCAAGACCGTGGTCGTGCGGCTCGATCTGGGTGCTGACGCCGTCCCAGCGGTCGGCCATCACATAGACGTGGTCGATGTGGGTGAGGAAGGTGTAGCCGGGGTCGTCGGCCAGCTCGCGCTGCACGGCGTCGTACGCGGCCTCGCGCTCGGCCTGGTCGGCGGCGCGCCTGCCGTTCTCCAACTCCTCGTCGACGGCCGGGTTCCGGTAGTGGCCCATGTTGTTGTAGCCGTCGCCCGCGAGGGAGGAGTGCAGCAGGGTGTAGAGGTCGAAGTCGGGGTCGGCCGGGCTGCCACCGCCGGAGAGGACGGCGTCCTCGGCCATGCGCTCGTCGATGACCTCCCAGGGCCCCGACTCGACGGTGATGTCGACGCCGATCTCCTCGGCGTCGCCCGCGTAGGCCAGGGCGTGCTCCTGCCTGAGCCGGTCGCCCGCCGGGTACCACAGGGTGAACGAGGCGCGT
Organism: Streptomyces radicis; assembly: GCF_003626575.1. Lineage (GTDB taxonomy): Bacteria > Actinomycetota > Actinomycetes > Streptomycetales > Streptomycetaceae > Streptomyces > Streptomyces radicis. The sequence continues at coordinate 93,132 of NZ_RBDY01000022.1, forward strand.
TGGCCGTCCTTGGCCCTGACGCCGTCGTCGCCGGGCGCCCAGCCCGCCGCGTCGAGCAGCTCGGCGGCCCCCTCGGGGTCGTGGGCGCGTTCGGTGCCCTCGGCGAACCACGGGCTGACCGTGGGGATCGGGCCATGGGCGACGTGTCCCGCGCCCTGGAGGATCGAATCGACCATCAGCTCGCGGTCGGCGGCGAGGTCGAGGGCGCGGCGGATGTCGCGGTCGCCGGTGACGGGGTGGTCGGACGGCAGGGTGACGGCGCGGAAGTCGGCGCTCTCGGCGTGGTGGGTCACCAGGCCGTCCTCGCCCTCGAACGTGGCGGCAAGGTTGGGCGGCAGGACGGCGGCGTCCAGGTCGCCCGAGCGCAGCCGGGTGGCACGCACGTCGTCGTCGGGGATGACGGCCATGGTCAGCCGCCGCACCTCGGGCTCGCCGCCCCAGTGGTCGGGGTTGGCCTCGAGGGTGATGCGCTCGCCGCGGGTCCAGCCGGTGACGACATAGGGGCCCGTGCCGATCGGCTCGGTGTTGTAAGGGCCCGTGTTGACGTCCTGGCCGCCCGCCGCCTCGGCCGACGCGATCGGCAGGACGGTGCGGTCGGCGAACGGGGCGTAGGGGTGGGAGAGGGTGAAGACGACGGTGTGGTCGCCCTCGGCGGTGACGCTCTCGACGGCGTCGAGGTCGCCCTTGGCGGCGTTGTTGGTGCCGTCGTCGAGGATCGTCTCGTAGGTGAAGACGACGTCCCGCGCGGTGAACGGGCTCCCGTCGCTGAACTCCACGTCGTCGCGGAGGCCGAACGTGTAGGTGAGCCCGTCGTCGCTGACCTCGGGCAGCGCGGTGGCGAGCGCGGGCCGGAGCTCCAGGTCCTCGTCGTGCCTGAGCAGCCCGTCGAAGATCTTGGAGTTGCCGTCCTTGCCGTAGCCGAGCAACGGGCTGAGGGTGTCGGGCTCGTTGGCGATGCCGATGACGAGGGAGTCGCCCTCGCCACCGCCGCCTTCTCCCCCGCCGTCTCCCCGGCCGTCCTCACTGGGCGCGGAGCAGGCGGCGGCCAGCAGCGTGGCCACCGCCGCCGCCGCGATCCCTGTCCTCGACGTCCGGCCCTTCATGGCACACCCCTGATGAATATAAGACGTTATTGCGAACTAGACGCAATTAAACATCAAGGGTGATGGCCGCTGTCCAGGGCTCCCGGGTGGCGCACAGGCGAACGCCTGGTGCCGCCAGGGCGCGGCTACCCGGCGAGCCCCCGTGCCGCCAGCCACTCCAGGTGCCTGACCGGCTGGGTGCCCCGGCCACCGGCGTGGTCGCCGAACTCCCAGATGGTCAGGGCCTTCTCGCCCGCGTAGCGGTTGTACGCCGCGAACACCGTGGAGGGCGGGCACACCGGGTCCATGAGCGCCACGCTCACGTGCGCGGGGGCGGTCGCCCTGGCGGCGAAGTGCTGCCCGTCGAAGTAGTTCAACGTCGCGAACACCCCGGCCGGGTCCGCCCTCTTGTGGCTCCCCAGGTACTGCACGAGCTCGAGGTAGGGGCCCTCCCCCGCCGTGTCGGCGCCCCGCCGGAAGTCGCACAGGAACGGCACGTCGGCCGCCACCGCGGCCACCGCGTCCCCCGCGAGCCCGGCCACGGCGAGCGACAGGCCGCCGCCCTGGCTGCCACCCGCGACGATCACCCGCGCCGGATCGACCGCCGGGTGCTCACGTATGGCGTCAACGGCCCGCACACAGTCGGTGATGAGGCGGCGATAGTAGTGATCACGCGGGTCGTCGATCCCCCGGGTCATGAAGCCGCGCACCCACTGCGAGGTCGGCACCGGGTCGGGGTCGGGGGTGTCATGGCCCTGGCCCCTGCTGTCCACCACGAGATGCGCGTAGCCCGCCGCGCTCCACAGCAGGTGCTCGGTGGGCAGACCGCGCCCGCCGCTGTACCCCTGGTACGTCACCACGGCGGGCAGCGGGCGTTCGACGCCGCGCGGCAGCAGCAGCCAGGCGGCGACGGGCTGGGCGCCCCAGCCCGGGAACCGCACGTCGAAGACCTCGACGGTCGCCAGCCTGCTGTCGGTCACGGGGCGGTAGGTGGCGGGCTCCGCGCCCGCGGCGCGCGCGGTGCCGAGCGTCTCGGCCCAGAACGCGTCGAAGTCCTCGGGCGCGGCCACGCCCGAGTCGTACTCCCGCAGGGCGCGCAGCGGCATGTCGGTCAGGGGCACGGGGCCTCTCCTCACGGTTCGGGGGCGACCCTCGGCAGCCCGGCAAGCGTTTTCCGCCGGAGAAGCTACGTGGCGCCGCGCGCCAGGTCAACGGGCGTTGCCGCGCCCCCGAGCCCCGCGGTGGTAGGCATGGGGACCATGGACTGGATCGCCGCCCCCGACGCCTGGCTGAGCCGTCTGGTGCTGCAACGCGGCCTCGCCGTCGTCTACCTGGTGGCCTTTCTCGCGGCCCTGCGGGAGTTCCGCGCGCTGGCCGGGGAGCGCGGCCTCACGCCCGCCCCGGCGTTCGTGCGCGCCGTGCCGTTCCGCCACGCGCCCAGCGTCTTCCAATGGCGTTACTCCGACCGGCTGTTCACCGCCGTCGCGGGGCTGGGCGCCGCGCTGGCCGCCGCGGTGGCGGGCGGCGCCGCCGACGCCGTTCCGCTGCCCGTGTCGATGGCGCTGTGGGCGGTGCTGTGGGCGCTCTATCTGTCCATCGTCAACATCGGCCAGACCTGGTACGGCTTCGGCTGGGAGTCGCTGCTGCTCGAGGCGGGCTTCCTGGCGATCTTCCTCGGCAACGACACGATCGCCCCGCCGACCGTCGGCCTCTACCTGATGATCTGGCTGGTCTTCCGCGTCGAGTTGGGCGCGGGCCTGATCAAGTGGCGCGGCGACCCGTGCTGGCGGAGGCTGACATGTCTCTACCACCACCACGAGACGCAGCCGATGCCGGGGCCGCTGAGCTGGTTCTTCCACCACCTGCCGCGCCCGCTGCACCGGGTGGAGGCCGCGGCGAACCACGTCGCGCAGCTGATCGTCCCGTTCGCGCTCTTCGCGCCGCAGCCCGTGGCGACCTGGGCGGCGGCCGTGGTGATGGTCACGCAGCTGTGGCTCGTCGCCTCGGGGAACTTCGCGTGGCTCAACTGGCTGACCATGATCCTCGCCGTCGCCGCCGTGGACGGCGCCCTGGCCGCCCGCCACCTCCCGCTGCCCGCCCCGCCCGCCGACCAGCCGGACGCGCCCGCGTGGTTCACGATCACGGTCCTGGCGGCCGCGGCGCTCGTGGCCGTGCTCAGCCACCGGCCCGTGCGGAACCTCCTCTCCCCGCGCCAGCAGATGAACCGCTCCTACAACAGCCTGCACCTGGTCAACACCTACGGCGCCTTCGGCAGCGTCACCCGCCAGCGGATGGAGATCGTGCTCGAGGGCACGGACGCCCCCGACCCCGACGAGGGCGCGCGATGGCGGGAGTACGCGTTCCACGGCAAGCCGGGGGACGTCGCACGGCTGCCCCGGCAGTTCGCGCCGTTCCATCTGCGCCTCGACTGGATGATGTGGTTCGCCGCGCTGGCGCCGCACCGCCCCCAGCCCTGGCTGCGCGCCCTGGTCCAACGCCTGCTCGCCGGCGACCGCGCCACCCTCCGCCTGCTGCGCGTGAACCCCTTCCCCGACCACCCGCCCACCCACGTCCGCGCCCGCCTGTACCGGTACCGCTTCACGACGTGGCGCGAGCGCCGGGAGACCGGCAGGTGGTGGCACCGCACCCCGGTCGGCGAGCACCTCCCCCCGACCCCCCGCCGCTGAGCGAGCACACCCCCGGATGCGGTATGGTTCATGTGCACGGAACGGGGGTCAAAGCCCCTGATCAGCCGGGCACCGGGACGTGGCGCAGTTTGGTAGCGCACTTGACTGGGGGTCAAGGGGTCGTGGGTTCAAATCCCGCCGTCCCGACACGGTGCGAGGCCCGCCAGCGGGGGAAGTTTCCCCCGCTGGCGGGCCTTTTCGTCATTCCGGCCCGCGCGCTTCCGGCTTCTCGCTTCGCGACCGCCCCCGGGGACCGGGCGGCCCCGGACTCCTCCACCCCTGTGCGCACCGCCGCAATCGTCGTTCGGCTGGTGTGAAGCCGACGGCGGGCGGGCAGTGCATGACGGAGTTGGCAGGTACACAAGGGGTGCGGTGAACTCCGCGGTGCGTAAGGGGCGTCGGGCGACCGGTCCGGCGTGATGGGTTCGGAGGGGGCGGCGGCGACCGGTGCGCACCTCCCCTGCCGTCCAGGGAAGGGTGGTGCATGAAGCACTTCCGGCTGCTTGTGCTCGGCAACGGCATATCCGCGTACGGCAGTTATCTCAACATGGTGGCGCTGAACGTCTTCGTCTACGACGTCACGGAGAGCGCGCTGGCCGCCGGGCTCTTCATGGCCGTGCGGCTGGGCACGAGCGTGGCGGCCGGTGTCGTCAGCGGGCGCCTCGTCTCGGCGTACGACCGCAAGCGGCTGATCGTCGGGGCCGACCTCTGCCAGGCCGTGGCGCTCCTGACGCTGACGCTGGCCCCCGAAGCGAGCCGGGTCGCCCTGCTGTACGGCCTGGCGGTGGTCACCGGGAGCTGCTCGACGCTCTCCCAGGTGGCCCTGCGCAGCAGCATCCCCGAGATCGTGGGGTTCGAGCACCGGGCGCGCGCCAACAGCTGGCTGGTCACGGGGCGTTCACTCGCCATGATCGCGGGCTTCTCATCGGCGGGCGTCGTGGTGGCACAGCTCGGCTACACGACGGCGTTCGTCCTGGACGCGGCGACGTTCCTGGTGTCCTCCTCGATCCTGCTGGCGCTGCCGATCCGCACGAAGTCCCTGGCCAAGGGGAGGGAGGGCGCCGGGGACGACCCGGACGGCGCCACGCGGTGGTCCGTCCGGCTGCTGCTGGCCACCGCGCCGGTGCTGATGGCGATGATCGCGCTGAGGGCCGTGGACGGCCTGGGGTCGTCCTCCCACAACGTGGCGCTGCCGGTCCACTCCAGCCTGCTCGACCCGGACCATCCGGCCACCTTCATCAGCCAGTTCTGGGCGACATGGGCGGCCGGGAACATCATCGCCCAGCAGGTGCTCACCCGTTGGACCACCAGGGGCGGGCGCGCCCTGGGCGAGCGGGCCTTCGCCATCGGCGCCTGCGTCATGTCCGCGGCGTTCATCGTCGTGTTCAGCGGGCTGCCCGTCGCGCCCACGCTCGTCGTGGCCCTCGTCGCCGGGGCGGCGGACGGCGTCACCGAGGTGGTCTACGTGTCCAGGCTCCAAGCCGTTCCCGACGAGCAGCGCGGACGCCTCTTCGGGCTCTCCGCCTCGGCCGAGAACGCCGGATTCGGGCTCGGGATGCTGGTCAGCGGTTCGCTGCTCGAGTCCTTCTCGCCGCTGACGGTGGTCGCCTCCCTGCACGGCCTCGCCATCGCCCTCTCGCTCGCCCTGCTGATCGTGCTGGTGGTGCGCCGGGTCCCCGACCGCCCGGGGGGACCGGGCCTCCCGGAGGAGAGGGAGAGACCGAGGCCGTCGGAGAAGGGTGACGGCGCCGTGCGGGAAGGGCACGGCTGATGGGCGGCGGCGACCCGCGGACGGACGACCCGCGGATAGCGGTGATCGGGACGGCGTTCCGGCTGCCGGGGGCCGACACCCCCGAGGACCTGTGGCGCGTCGTCCACGGCGGCGAGGACCGCTTCACCCGCTTCACGGACGCCGAGCTGCGCGCGGCCGGGGTGCCGGAGGAGCTGTACCGGCGCGACGACTTCGTCGGCGTCTCCGCGCTCCTCGACGACATCGCGGGCTTCGACGCCCGGCACTTCGGGATGAGCGCCCGAGAGGCCGCGCTGACCGACCCCCAGCAGCGGCTGTTCCTCGAGTGCGCCCAGCACGCCCTGGAGAACGCCGGATACCCCGACGAGCGGGACGGCAGCCGGATCGGGGTCTTCGCCAGCGCCGGATACCACCTGTACACCTTGCGGTCGTACCTGCTCGGAAACGTTCTGCCGAGCGAGACCGTCGCCGACTGGCTGGCCGGATTCCAGGTGCTGGTGGGCAACTTCACCGACTTCAACGCCACCAGGGTCGCCTACCGCCTCGATCTGACCGGTCCGGCCGTCAACGTGCAGACGGCGTGCTCGAGTTCGCTGGTGGGAGTGCAGCTGGCCGCCCAGTCGCTGCTCATGGGCGACTGCGACATCGCCCTCGCCGGCGCGGCGGCCGTCCATGTGCCGCAGGTCCTCGGCCACCACTACGTCAAGGGCTCGATCCTCTCGAAGTCCGGTCGGCTCAGGGCGTTCGACGCGGCCGCGGACGGAACCGTCGGGGGCACCGGCGTGGCCGCCGTGGTGCTGAAGCGGCTGAGCCGCGCGCTCGCGGACGGCGACACCGTGCACGGCGTCATCAGGGGGTGGGGCATCGGCAACGACGGCGCGGGCAAGAAGGCGTACTCCGCGCCCAGCGCGCGGGGGCAACGGATCGCGATCCGCAGGGCGTTGGACCACGCGGGGGTGACGGCCGACACGATCGGCTATCTCGAGACCCACGGCACCGGCACCCGCAAGGGCGACCCCATCGAGCTCGAGGGGGCCCGTGCCGCGTTCCGCGAGGACACCGACCGCAGCGGCTACTGCGCCCTGGGGGCCGTCAAGGCCAACATCGGCCACCTCGACGTGGCGTCGGGCGTGGCCGGGCTGATCAAGACGCTGCTGGTGCTCGAGCGCGGCGTCATCCCGCCGATCGCCGGCTTCGAGGAGCGCAATCCTCTGCTGGAGCTGGACGACAGCCCGTTCTACGTTCCCCGCTCGCCACGGGCGTGGCCCGAGGGAGGGACGCCCCGGCGGGCGGGGCTCACGTCGCTCGGGGTCGGCGGCACGAACGTGCATCTGGTCCTCGAGGCGGCGCCCGCGCCCCTGCCCCGCGCCGCCACGGCCGCCCCGCCCGATGTGCTCCTGGTCTCGGCGACCTGCCGGGAGGCGCTGGTCGCCAACGCCCGCTCGCTGCGGGACGTCCTGCGGGTGCGGAACGATCTGCCGCTGGCGGACCTGGTCACGACCGCCGCCCTCGGCCGTTCCCACGGCCGCCACCGGATCGCCGTGCGCGGCGGCACACCGGCGGCGCTCGCCGACGCGCTCGACGCCTGGCTCTCCGACCCCGACCCTCCTTCGGCGGCCGTACCGGAGGACGGGACCGCGAGGACGCTCTTCCAGTTCACCGGGCAGGGCGCCCTCCGCGCCGGAGCGGCGGCGGAGCTGTACGGGCGGTTCCCCGTGGTGCGTGAGGTGCTCGACGCCTGCGAGGAACAGCATCTCCTGATCACCGGCGAGCCCCTGCTGGCCGACCTGCTGGCGGGCGGGGCCGATCGTGCGCCCTGGCCCACCGAGACCGGTCAGCCGGCGCTCTTCGCCCTTCAGTGCGCCCTGGTCCGGCTGTGGGCGGAGGCGGGGATCACCCCGTCGGCCGTGACCGGGCACAGCGTCGGTGAGTATGCGGCGCTCCACGCGGCCGGGTCCCTCTCCCTCGCGGACGGCCTGCGACTCGTCACCCGCAGGGGGCGGTTGACGGCTGAGCTCTCTCCCCCCGGCGCCATGGTGGCGGTGGCGCTGGCCAGGGACGCCGCCCTCGAGCTCGCCGCGGGGGAGCCCGGCGTGGAGCTCGCCGCGACCAACGGCGCGGGCTCCCAGGTCCTCGCCGGGCCCGTGGCGGACGTGGACCGGATGTGCGCCCGGCTCGACGAGCTGGGACTGCCGCACGAACGCCTCGCGGTGGACCGGGCCTTCCACACCGCGCAGGTGGAGCCGATGCTCGACGCGTTCGGCACGGCGCTGGACGCCACGCCGTTCGCCCCGGTGCGCATCCCCTTCATCAGCGCCGTCGACGGCCTGACGCGCCCTCCCGGCTGGATCCCGGACCGGCACCACCTGGTGCGCCACGCGCGCGAGCCGGTGCGCTACGACGAGGCGCTGCGTTCCTGCGCGGGTCAACGGCCCGACGTGCTGCTCGAGATCGGGCCGCACGCCACGCTCAGCGCCCTGGCCCGCCGTGCCCTGGGCGACGTGCGGGCGGTCCCGTCCCTGCGCCGCGGCAGCGGCCGGGCCGCGCTCTACGACGCGGCGGTCGCGCTGCACCGCGCGGGCGCCGACGTCCGCTGGGAGGCGTTCCTCGCGGGCACCGGAGGGCGGCGCGTCCCCCTGCCCGGCTACCGCTTCCAGCACAGGCCCCACTGGATCGGCCCCCCACCCCGGCCCCCCGCTCCCCCGGCACCCCCCGTCCCGGCGAAAGAGGAACGCACCATGACCACGAACGGCACGAGAACGACGGACACCCCGAGGACCACACCGCTCGGGCGGACCGGACCGGCGGCGGAGGCGGGACCGGCGGCGAGGAACGGGCACGTCGACGGGCGCGCCGACGGGCACATACTGGACGGCGTCCTGCGGGTGCTCTCCCGGAGCCTGGGTGAGGACCCCGCCTCGGTGCCCGTGGACGCCTCGTTCTTCGATCTCGGCGCCGACTCCCTCCTCATGATCAATGTGCTCCGGGAGATCGAGCAGGACCACGGCGTCGGGGTGACGATGCGTGAGCTGTTCGACGAGACGGGCACCCCGCGCCTCCTGGCCGAGCTCATCGCCAGCAGGCTGCCCCAGGGCGCACCGCCGTCGGTCGCCACCGACCCGAGCCCCGCGGCCCCGCCCGTCGCCGACCCGCCCGTCACGGATCCGCCGCCCGCGCCGCCGACACCGCCCGCCGACGCCGCCGGATTCGCCACCCGGCAGGAGCTTCAGGACCTGGCCGTCCGCGTTCAGCAGTTGTCGCAGATCCAGCTCCAGATGCTGACCCAGCTGACCCAGCTCACCCAGCTGCTCGCCCTGCGGAACGCCGGGACCCCGGCCGGGCCCGACGAGGGGGTGGAGCGGTGACCGACCAGGAGAGCCTCACCCGCGCCCTTGACCGGGACCTGGCGGCCATGGCCGGGCTCACCCGGCGCATCACCGAGCAGCTGGACGCCGCGCGTCCCGCGCCCTCCACCGACCCCGAGGCCGAACGGCCCACGGCGCACGGCCCGCGGGTGGAGATCGCCCCGGGGAGCGGGATGGTCCGCGCCACCTCGCCCCGCACCCAGCGGGAGCACCTCGACGACCTCGTGCGCCGTTACACCTCGCGGACCGCCGCGTCCAAGCGGCTCGCGCAACGCCACCGGCGTCGGCTCGCCGACAGCAGGGCCGTGGTCGGCTTCCGCAGATCGACCAAGGAGATGCTCTATCCGGTGGCGGCCGAGCGGGCGGCCGGGGCCAGGATCGAGGACATCGACGGAAACGTCTACACCGACATCACCATGGGCTTCGGGGTGCTGCTCTTCGGCCACGATCCCGACTTCGTCAGGGAGGCCGTGAACGAGCACCTCTCCCGGGGCATCCGCCTCGGCCCCAGGAGCGTCGAGACCGGCGAGGCCGCCGAGCTGCTGGCCGAGCTGACCGGTCTCGAACGGGTGGCCTTCGCCAACTCCGGCACGGAGGCGAACGCGGCGGCGATCCGCCTCGCCCGCGCCGCCACGGGCCGCGACCGGATCGTCACCTTCCAGGGCGCCTACCACGGCCATGCCGACCAGGTGCTCGGCCGCGTCGCGGGCCGCGGTGCCGCGGCGCGAACGGTGCCCGTCTCCCGGGGCGTCCCGCACAGCGCCGTCGCCGAGCTGAGCGTGCTCAGCTATGGCAGTGAGGAGGCGCTGCACGCGATCGAACGGGACGCCGGGCGGATCGCCGCGGTCGTCGTCGAGCCGGTGCAGAGCCGCGATCCGTCGCTCAGGCCGGTGGAATTCGTGCGCCGCCTCCGTGATGTGACCAGCCGCCACGGCATCGTTCTGTTGTTCGACGAGATGCTGACCGGATTCCGGTCGGCCCTCAGGGGCGCCCAGGAGCTCTACGGCGTCACCCCCGACCTCGCCACCTACGGCAAGCTCATCGGCGGGGGGTTCCCGATCGGCGCGATCGCGGGCCGCGCCGACATCATGGACGGGGTCGACGGCGGGTACTGGACCTACGGCGACGACAGCGCCCCGCCCGTCGACACCACCTTCTTCGGCGGCACCTACCTTCAGCACCCGGTGTCGATGACGGCGGCCCGCGCCGTGCTCACGCGTCTCAAGGAGCAGGGCCCCGGGCTCCAGGAGCGGCTCAACGCCCGCACGACGGAGCTGGCCACCGGGCTCGACGCCTTCTTCGAGGCCGAGGAGTTCCCCCTGCGCATACGGTGGTTCGGCTCCCAGTTCCGCTTCGAGCACCACGCCGACATGGAGCTGCTCTACTACCACCTGATGCTGCGCGGGGTGCACGTCTGGGAATGGCGCAACTTCTTCCTGTCCACCGCGCACACGGACGGCGACATCGAGCACGTGGCCGAGGCCGTCCGGGGGTCGCTGAGGGAGCTCAGGGAGGCCGGATTCTTTCCCGCCCGAACGGCCCCCCGAACGGCCCCCGTCGCCCGAAGTACCCCCGGCCCGACGCCCACGCCCGCCGCCACGCCCAGCCCGACACCCGCGCCGACGCCCGCGCCGACGCCCGTGACCGGCACCGCGCGCCGCGCCGACTTCGGGCTCTACTTCTTCGGCGACTACCCCGAGGACGGCGACCGTCCCGACGAAGGGGCGGGCCCGAGGGAGGGACGTTACGAACTCCTCATGGAGGCCGCCAGGTTCGCGGACGCGCACGGCTTCGGGTCGCTGTGGATGCCCGAGCGCCACTTCAACTCGTTCGGCGGACTCTTCCCCAACCCCGTCGTGCTGGCCGCCGCCCTGGCCAGGGAGACCGAGCGCATCCGTCTCAACGCGGGCTCGGTGGTGCTCCCGCTGCACGACCCGGTCCGGGTGGCGGAGGAGTGGTCCATGGCGGACAACCTCTCCGGCGGACGGGTCGGCCTCGGCGTCGCCAGCGGCTGGAACGCCGATGACTTCGTCTTCTTCCCCGACCGATTCGGACGGCACAGACAGGAGATGTACGACCTGCTCGACCAGGTGCGGACCCTGTGGCGGGGCGACGCGCTGCGCCGCGCGACCGGGGACGGCGAGCGGGAGATCCGGCTCTTCCCGCGCCCCGTCCAGCAGGCACCGCCCCTCTACACGGCGGTGGTCGCCAACCCCGAGTCCTACGAGCTCGCCGCCCGGCATGACCTGGGGATCGTCACCAACCTGATGACCCAGGACATCGACCGGCTCAGGGACAACATCGCGCGCTACCGGAAGGCGAGGGCGCGGCACGGGCTCGATCCGGACGCCGGGCGGGTGGCCGTCCTGCTGCACACCTATCTGGGCGAGGACCACGAGACGGCCCGCGCCGAGGCGTTCGCGCCGATGGCCCGTTACATGCGGGCGTCCCTCGCCTTGTTCAGCGGCGTCGCCAACAGCCTGGGTCTCGGCACCGATCCGCGGTCCCTCGGCGAGGACGACCTGGAGGTGCTGTTCCGGCGGGCCTACGGCCGCTACTGCGACCAGCGCGCCCTGATCGGCGACGTGGACTCGGTCCTGCCGGTGGCGGACGCGGTGGCCGACGCGGGCGCCGACGAGATCGTCGCACTGGTCGACTTCGGTGTGACACCCGAGCAACTGCGCGCGGGACTGCCCCGGTTGGACGCCCTGCGGCGGCGGCACCGAAGCCGCCGCGCGCCCGAGCCGTCGTCGGCCGCGCCCCTGTCACCTGGCCAGGAACGGATCTGGTTCCTCGAGCGGCTGCTCCCCGGACGCACCGCCTACAACGAGGTGAAGGCGATCCGGCTGCGCGGCCCGCTCGACACCTGCGCGCTGCGGGCGGCACTGCGCCGACTCGTCGCCCGCCACGAAGGGCTGCGCACGGTCTTCCTGCCCGCGGGTGAGTCGGCCGTCCAGCGCGCGACCGACACGGGCGAGCCCGACTTCGACGTGGTGGACGGCTCGGGGCGCCCCGAGGCGGCCGTCCTCGACGTGCTGGCGGCGGAGAGCGCCCGTCGCTTCGACCTGGCGCGCGGCCCGCTGTTCGTCAGCCGCCTCGTGCGCACGGGAGCCGCCGAACACGTGCTGGTGATGTCCTTCCACCACATCGTCGTCGACGCGGCGTCCGCCGCCGTCCTCAGCCGGGACCTCTCCGCGCTCTACCGGGCTGAACGCGACGGCACGCGGGCCGAGCTGCCCGCCCTCACGTGGAGCTACGCCGACTACGCGCGGGAGCGGCGCGCGGCCGACGACGGCTCGGACACCGCGCGCGACCTGGCCCACTGGACGCGCACGCTCGGCGGTGACCTGCCGGTCCTCGCGCTGCCCACCGACCGCCCCAGGCCCGCGCGGATGACGTCGGAAGGCCGCGCGGCCTTCCACTTCCTCGACCCCGAGCTGTCCGAGCGGGTCAGGGAGGTGGGGCGGGGCCACCGCGCCACGCTGTTCATGACCCTGGTGGCCGGCTGGGCGGCGATGCTGCGGCGGGTCACGGGGCAGGAGGACGTGATCGTCGGCGTACCGGTGTCGGAGCGACCGCGGCGGGCGGATGACCTGGTCGGCTTCTTCGTCAACACCCTCGCGCTGCGGGTCGATCTCTCGGGCGATCCCGGGTTCGCGACGCTGCTCGGGCGGGTGCGCGGTGTCGCGCTCGACGCCTATGACCACGCGGGGACGCCGTTCGAGCGGGTGGTGCGGGCGCTGGCGCCGCCGCGCGGGACGGACCGGACCCCGGTCTTCCAGACGTGTGCGGAGTTCCAGTCGGAGGAGCCGTTCTGCTTCGACCTCCCCGACATCGAGGCCACCCCCCTGGACGCGGGCCCCGACAAGGCGCTGACCGATCTGACGGTCTACTTCACCGACCTGCCCGACGGGATCCGCTGTCATCTGGAGTACAACGCGGACCTGTTCGACCCTGGCACCGTCGACGGGTTCTTCGCGGTCTTCCGCGACGTGCTCGACGCCGCCACCGCCGCGCCCCTGACCCCGCTCTCCTCGCTCGCCCCCGCGGTGGCGGAGGGCGACGAGGTGCCGGAACGCTGGGAGCGGGGCCCGGTGCGCCAGGTCGCGGACACCACCGTCCACGCCTGGGTCGCGCGGCGGGCGGCGGAGCGGCCAGGGCACCCCGCCGTGGTGGCCGGGGGCGCCGTGCTGACGTACGGGGAGCTGGACGAGCGCGCCGAACGGCTCGCCGCCGCGCTCCTGGCGCACCACCCCGGGGGTGCCCCGGGTCAGGCGGTGGCGGTGTGGCTGCCCCGCTCGGCCGACCTGGTCGTGGCGTTGCTCGCGGTGTGGAAGGCGGGCTGTGCCTATGTGCCGCTCGACCCGTCCCTCGGCGCCGCCCGCGCCGCCCAGGTGATCGCCGAGAGCCGCGCCCGCGCGGTGATCAGCGACCTGGCCGAGGCCGAGGTGCTGCGGCTGCCCCCTTCGGTGGCCGTCGTCGGGCCGGACGCGGCCGCCCCCGGGGGAGGCGCGGGGGCGGCGTCCGACGCGAGCGGCGGGTCACCGGCCTGTGTCGTCTACACGTCGGGCAGCACCGGCGTTCCCAAGGGCGTCGTGCTCACACACCGGGGTCTGGTCGACCTCTGCGGGTGGCATCACGGGCGCTTCGCCTTCGGCGGCGGGGACCGGAGCGCGGCGGTGTGCGGCCAGGGCTTCGACGCGACCCTGCTGGAGATCTGGCCCGCGCTGACGGCGGGCGGCACGGTCGTGGTGGCCGACGAGGCGGTCCGCAAGGACCCGCTCGCGCTGGCCCGGTGGTACGCGGACCGGGACATCGCCTTCAGCATCCTGCCCACGGCGCTGGGCGAGCAGCTGCTCAGGCTGCCCGCGGCGGAGCAACCACCGTTGCGGCACCTGCTGTTGGGCGGGGAGCAGCTACGGGTGCGGCCCCGGCCCGAGGCCCCGTACGAGACGGTGAACATCTACGGTCCGACCGAGGTGACGGTGCTGTGCGTCGCGGGAACGGTGCCGCCGCCCCTGACCCACCGTTCCGCCGCGGGCGACGCCGATGACCTGATCGCGCTCGGCCGCCCGGTCGCCAACGTGCGGCTGCGCGTGGTGGACGAGTCGGACAAGCCCGTGCGCGTCGGCGCCGTGGGCGAGTTGCTGGTGTCGGGGCCCGGGGTGGCGGCGGGCTATCTGCACCGGCCCGACCTCACGGCGGAGCGGTTCATGAACGCGCCGGGGGACGGTCCCGATGGCCCTCACTACCGCACGGGCGACCTGGTGCGCTGGACCGCCGAAGGGCGGCTCGCGTTCGTGGGCCGCGCCGACGACCAGGTGAAGATCCGGGGATTCCGGGTGGAGCCGGAGGAGGTGGCCCAGACGCTGGGCCGCCTGGACGGGGTGCGCCGGGCGGCCGTCGTGGGCCGTCGCGGGGAGAGCGGCGAGACCGTACTCGACGCCCATGTGGTCCCCATAGCGCCCGTCGGCGACGACGCGCGGCAACAGCGGGCCCTGGCGGCCCGGCTGGCCCGCGAACTGAGCGACCGGCTGCCCGAGTACATGGTGCCGCGCGCCTGGAGCGTCCTCGGCGAGCTTCCGCTGACGGCCAACGGCAAGCTGGACCGGGCGCGGCTCCCACGGGCCGGTCTCAGGGTCGCGCCGGACGAGGCCGCTGCCACGGGAGCCGCTGCCACCGAGGCCGCTGCCGCCTCCGCGCGGGGCGCTCGGCTGCGCGAGCTGTGGGCGGCCGAGCTCGATCTCGCCCCCCGGGATGTCGACCCCGACGCCTCCCTCTTCCATCTGGGCGGGCACTCGATCACCGCGATGAGGCTGGTGAATCGTTTCCGCGAGGAGTGGGGCGTCGAGTATCCGCTCTCGCGGCTGTACCAGGAGCCCACGCTCAGGGCGGTGACGGAGTATCTGACCGGCGCCGGGTCGGGGAGCGCCGGGTCGGTGAACGTGGTGCGCCGGGGCCCGGCCACCGAGCAGCAGACCCGCTTCGCGTCCCTGCACCTCCGGCACGCCGAGCCCCAGGTCTTCAACGTGGCCCTGCGGATCACCTTCTCCGGCGGTCTCGACACCGAGGCCCTCGGCACCGCGCTTCGCGAGCTGACGGCGCGCCATGAGTCGTTGCGCACCCGCCTGGTGAGGGAGGACACCGGCTCGTGGCGGCAGGAGGTCCTGGAGCCCCGCCCCGTCGACCTGCCCGTCGACGACCTCACCTCGCTGCCGGAGGCGGAGCGGGCGGCGCGGGTGGACCGACTCGCCCTGGAGGCGGCGGACAGGCCGCTCGACCCGTTCGAGGGGGACGTTCTCGCCCTCCGCCTGCTGCGCGTGGCCGCCGACACGTGGGTGCTGCTGCTGGTGACGCACCACTGCACGTGCGACGGGTGGGCCCTGACGGTGCTGCTGAAGGAGCTCTCCGCGCTCTACCGCGCGGCGGTCGACGGGACGGACCACGGGCTGCCGTCCGAGCCTCCGCAACAGGTGGAGTACGCGCGCTGGCAGGCCGAGCACGCGAGGGCGACGGGTCCGCGCCGAACGGACCACTGGCTCGAGGAGTTGGCGGACGCGCCCTTCACGGCCGACCTGCCCGTCGACCGGCCCAGGCCTGAGGCGCTGAGCGGCCGGGGCGGGGTCGTCGCGTTCACCGTGCCCGCCGAGGTCCGCTCGGCGGTGGAACGGCTGGCCGTCCGACGGGCGACCACGCCCTTCGTGGTGACCGCGGCGGCGCTCGGCCGGATGCTCGCCGAGAAGGCGGAGCAGGCGGACGTGCTGCTGAACATCTCGTACGCGGGCAGGGAGAGCCGCGCGTTCGAGTCGCTGGTGGGCTGCACGGCCACCGGCTTCGCGCTGCGGGTGCGCGACGCCCGCGCGGGTTCGTTCGCCGGGCTGACCGACCGGGTCGCCCGCTCGGTCGTGGCGGGGATGGAGCACGCCATGCCGCCGCGCCAGGTGGCCCCCGCCATGCGGGAACGCAGGGGCGTGAACATGCCGGACGCCCTGCCGTTCGGCCTCGCCTACGAGAGCTCGCTCGACACCGGGATCGACCTGCCGGGGGTGACCACCGTGGTCGAGGACATCGCCCCGGCCGCGTCAAGGGCGGAGTTCATCATGGTGCTCACCCCGGCCGGGGACACCCTGACGGGCGCCGTGGAGTACTCGGCCGACCTGTGGGACCGGGAGACGATCGAGGCGTGGGCCGACGAGTATGTGGGGCTCCTGAGGGACGGCGCCGGGGAGGAGCCAGGCGAGGAGCCCGGCTGAGGCGCGGACGACCGGGCGGGCCCGGACGAACAGCTGGCGCCTGGGGACCTCCCCCGCGGTCGGGGGCGCGCTGCCGGGGGGCGCGCGCCGTCAGATGTGGTCGCCGACGAGCGCAAGGCACTGGATGACGGCGAGGCCGTACTGGGCGCTGGCGTTGGTGGAGAGCCGGGCCTCGTTGACGGGGTTGAGCACAGCGGTCCCCTCGACGCGCTCGGCCGTGAAGGGGTGGTTCTCGGGGTAGCCCGCGTGGCCGGTGCGCAGCTCCTGCCAGGCGCGGGCGGCGAGCGCGTCGTCGTCGAGCCGCACGGCCGCGTAGGCGATGGCCCGTGAGTACGCCTGGCGCAGGTTGAGGCTGCCCCATGACGATCCGGTCTCCTCGCGCTGCTGGTCCGCGGTGGAGTTGTAGAGGCGGCAGAACCTGATCCACTGGGCGTGGACCTGCTCGTCGTCGATCAGCTGGAGCAGCTCGGTCATCAGCTCCATGAGCCCGAACACCGAGCTGAGGCTGCCGATGCTGACGCTCGGCTCGGACGGGCCGGTGAAGCGGCCGTTCTCCAGGTTGTAGGTGACATTGCCGCCCTGGGCCCACGCGTTGGGCAGCGCGGCGATGGTGGTGGCGCCGTTGATCAGCTTGGTGTGGGCGATCTCGTCGCCGCCTCGCTCCCACTCCGTCAGCCAGGCCAGGGCCAGCGCGCCCCAGTC
The DNA here is from genome assembly GCF_003626575.1 of Streptomyces radicis. Classification (GTDB taxonomy): domain Bacteria; phylum Actinomycetota; class Actinomycetes; order Streptomycetales; family Streptomycetaceae; genus Streptomyces; species Streptomyces radicis. The sequence continues at coordinate 109,971 of NZ_RBDY01000022.1, forward strand.
GGTGCTCTTGCCGAGGGGGAGCGCCGCGGGATCCGGGTCGAACGGCTCGTCGGCCAGCTTGCGCCCCGGGTCGAGCACCAGGAACGACCGGTCGGCGTCGATGAGTTCGTGGAGCACGTCGCCGACCCGCTCGTCGGCGGTGAGGAAGTAGTAGAAGCGCCGGTATCCCGCGTTGCTGATCCGCACCTGCTTGGCGCTGTCGCCCCAGTGCTGCACGCCGTGGTGCGTGCCGAGGCCCTTCCACTCGCCCAGGTGGTACATGTCCACCTCGCCGGTGTGGCGCGTCATGGCCTCGGCGAAGCGGAACGCCGTCGCGTCCCCGGTGCGCAGGTAGTGGTACCACAGCCACAGGTCCGTGGACAGCTCGGAGTTGTCCCACGCGTAGCCGCCGACGTCGTAGGGCCACCTGTGGCGGGTGCCGTCGTAGTCGTGCATGACGTCGCCGTAGTCCCAGAAGCCGTACCAGGAACGCTGGTCGACCTCCTCGACATAGTGGCTGTGCATGAACGCGAGGTTGTCCTCGAGCCGCTCCTTCGCCGCGTCGGAGCGGTCCACCGGGGCCCAGGAGCCGAACACCCCGGCGCTGTGGTGGTGTTCCGGGCCGCTCGCCAGGAGCGGCGGGGCGGCGACGGCGTCGGCGAGCGCGGAGAAGCGCTCGGCCGTGGGGGTCGCCTCAAGAGCCCAGAAGGCCAGCTCCGTCGTCCGCACCACCCCGTAGGGGGTCCCGAACTCCGGCTCGTAGTCCTCGTAGGTGATCTCAAGGCCCTCCAGCTGCTCCTCGAACGTGTCCTGGCCCAGGCCGTCGTGGTAGAAGCGCAGGTCCATCGACCCGGCGCGCGGGGACCACATCCACACCGTCGCCTGCGCGGTGTCCGTGGCGGCCCCGGTGATCTCGAGCTCGGTGGGGTGCAGCTGCCAGAAGTTCCGCATGCCGAACGCGAGTCCCCCGCTGGGCGACCCCACATAGGCGAGCCCTCGCGCGCGCCGCCCGCCGTCGGCGCGCGGCCAAGAGTGTCCGCGCTCGGTCCGCTTGTGGATCTCGAAGCCCTGCGCGTTCAGCTGGTGCAGGCTGTAGTCGCCGAACGACGGTATGTACGCCAGGCGCGTGGTGACCCGCTGGTCCCAGGTGCTGGGGTCCGGCGTCGCCTGCCCCGCGCGCTGGGCCGCGCGCACGGCCTCGCCCGGGTCACGGCGCAGCCCGCTCAGGCCGCGCACGGCCTCGGCCAGCACGCCCTCGCCCTGCCCGGCGAACCGGATGTGCCGGTCGTAGGGCTCGTCGCGCATCGGAACGTCGAACCGCACGCCGAGGCCGTTGACGAAGTCCCGCTCCGTGTCGCCGTCGTAGACGAACGTGTGCACCATGCGGACCGCGTCGGAGCCCGCGTAGAGGTAGAAGCGGACCGTGAAGGGCAGCCACGCGCGGCGGTCCTTCCTGTGCTTGCCCTCGACCTTGACGACGGCGCGCACCGGGCCCTCCTGCTCGACCGTGACCTCGTCGATCGAGCTGGTGAACCACTGGGTGCTGACCCTGTCGGGGCGATCGGTGCTCGCGGCGTCCTGGTCCTGGCGCCCTCCGAGAAGCAGGACGCTGCCGCGACCTGGAAGAAGACGTTCGGCCACCACCCGCTGACGGGGTTCGTCGACCACGGCCGCGGCGGGTCCGGCGAGCCGGTCGTGGGCCTGCTGCGGCCCGGCAACGCCGGCTCCAACACCGCCGCCGACCACACCGGGGCCACCAGACTGGCTCTGGCCCAGCTGCCGAAGCGGCTGCGGCGCGGACGGCAGACGCTGATCCGCACCGACTCCGGCGGCGGCACCCACGAGTTCGTCGCCTGACTCGCCCAGCGTGGAAGGTGGCTGTCGTACTCGGTCGGCATGACCATCACCGACGCCATCCACCAGGCCGTCCTAAAGGTCCCGGCCTCAGCCTGGACACCGGCCGTGAGCGTTTTCCAACCTGGCTGGTGCGGGCCGGCGTTGGGGTGGGGGTGGGGTCCGGACAGAGGTGAAGCTCCTGGTAGATGAGTTCACGACCAAGATCACTCGCTCGACCAGGAGCTTCGTCGTGC
>NZ_RBDY01000023.1 GCF_003626575.1 Streptomyces radicis
GCCTTCGACTGGTTCTCCTCGTGACGGAGCACAGGATCAGACGAAGGCCGCCCTCATGTCAGGCGAATGCCCAGGTGAGTGACCACGTTCGGGACACCGTTCGAGGCCAGAAGAAAAAGAACAAGCTTACGCGAGGACGGGGCCTCTTCTGAAACGGGGCACACTTTGTGTTGAACAGAACGTGCGCCGTTTCAAAAGAGCACCTGCCCCGGCATAAGCCGCAGATAAGCACCGGCGCGCTACATCAGCTCATCGTGCGCGCGGGATGAAAACGCTTCGGGCGGCCAGGGCAGGCCCGAAGGGTGCGCGCCACCTCAGCCGACCCCCGGGAAGACGGCCGCCAAGTACGGTCGCGGCCGCGCCCGTTCGGCGAACGGTCGCAACCCGCCGACGTACAGACCGGTGACCGGGACGACCGCCACCCACCACCCTCCCTCCCGTAGGTGCCAGCCCTGACCCGCACCCACCACGAAACAGAAACAGCGGCAGACGGCGAACACCACCGGACCCTCCGTAGCCGCGCTCAGTCCATCCCCGTCTCGCTGTCCAGCCACGCCAGGTACTCCCCGCTCCCCAGGGCGATCTCCGCCGCGATGATCTCCGGGGTGTCATACGTGTGCACGCTCTTGATGTGCGCCTCGAGGGCGGGGTACTTCGACGCCGGTGTCTTGTAGAGGACGCGCCACTCCTCCTCGGTCCGGACCGCGCCCTCCCACCGGTAGACGCTCGTGATCGGCCCGTCGATCTGGGCGCACGCCGCCACGCGGGCCTCGACGGCCGAGCGGGCGAGGGCCTGGGCCGCCTCCCTGCTGTCCGTTGTCGTCAACACCGTGATGTGATCGGCCATCTGTTCCTCCGCTGACTCGGGACGGCGCACCGCGACCGCACCGAGGCTACCGAACGTGACAGCCGCCCCCTGGCGAGTCAACGCCCCAAGCGCGCGCGACCCCTTGACGACCCACGCCACCGGTGCATCTATGGGAGCGCTCCCAAAAAATTGCAACGTGCCAATACATCTCTTCCATGGAGCCGCCATGAAAGCGCTACGCGCACATCCGCTCGTGTTCGTCCTCGGCGCGACGCTCGCCGTGTTGGTCAGCCTGATCGGGCTCGGGCAGGTCGCCAGGGCCGAGGGGCCCGTTGTTCCCGCCGCCACCGGTTTGACCGTGCAGGGTGGTCGGTTGGTGGAGTCGACGGGGAGTGATCTGGTGCTTCGTGGGGTGAATCATCCGCATGCCTGGTACGCGGGGGAGACGTCGGAGTCGTTGGCGGCGATCAAGGCGGAGGGTGCCAACTCCGTGCGGGTGGTGCTCTCCAGTGGTGATCAGTGGGCGGAGACGTCGGCGGCCGAGTTGTCGGGGATCGTGGCGGAGTGCAAGGCGAACCGGTTGATCTGTGTGCTCGAGGTGCATGACACGACGGGGTATCCGGAGGCGTCGGCCGCGGTGTCGCTGGAGCGTGCGGCGGAGTACTGGCTGAGTGTGCGGAGCGCGGTGGTGGGCCAGGAGGACTACGTCGTGGTGAACATCGGTAACGAGCCGTACGGGAACACGGGTTACGCGGAGTGGACACGGGCGACGATCGACGCGGTGGCGACGTTGCGGGGTGGGGGTTTCGAGCACACGTTGCTGGTGGACGCGCCGAACTGGGGTCAGGACTGGTCGTTCACGATGCGGGACACGGCGCGGGAGGTGTATGACGCCGATCCGACGGGGAATCTGGTGTTCTCCATCCACATGTACGGGGTCTTCAGCGCGGAGTCCACGGTGCGTTCGTATCTGACGGGCTTTGTCGACGCCGGGCTGCCGATTCTGGTGGGTGAGTTCGGGCACGATCATTCCGACGGGAATCCGGACGAGGACGCGATCATGTCCGTGACGCGGGAGTTGGGGCTTGGTTACATCGGCTGGTCCTGGAGCGGGAACAGCGGTGGTGTGGAGTACCTTGACATGGTCAACGGCTTCGACCCGGCCTCGTTGACGCCCTGGGGCGAGCGGTTCCTCAACGGGCCCGACGGCATAGGCGAAACGTCGGAAGAGGCCACGATCTTCGGCGGTGGCGGCCCCGTTGACAACGAGGCGCCGACCGCGCCGGGGACGCCGACCGCGTCCGACGTCACCGGCGGCTCCGTGCGCCTCTCCTGGCCCGCCGCGAGCGACAACGTCGGCGTCGCCCGCTACGAGATCGTCCGCGTCGGCGGCGGCGCCGAGACGCAGGTGGCCACGAGCACCGGCACCTCGGTGACCGTCACGGGCCTGAGCGCCGACACGGCCTACGCGTTCGCGGTCTACGCCAGGGACGCGGCCGGGAACCGTTCGCCGCGCTCCGCCACCGTCCAGGTCACCACGGAAGGCGGCGCCGGAACGCCCGCGGCCTGCTCGGTCGGCTACCGGGTCGTGGGGGAGTGGTCCGGCGGATTCCAGGGCGAGATCGTCATCGGCAACACCGGCTCATCGCCGATCACGGACTGGACGCTGGCCTTCTCGTTCGCCGACGGCCAGCGCGTCACCACCATGTGGGGCGGCACCGCCGCGCAGAACGGCGGCGCGGTCACCGTCACGCCCGCCTCCTACACCCGCGTCATCGCGCCGGGCGGCTCGGTGACCGTGGGCTTCATCGCGGACAAGGGCGGGAGCAACGCCGAGCCCGCCGAGTTCACGCTCGGCGGCGGGCTCTGCGCCCTCGCCTGAGCGTCGAACCCCGGAAGCCGCCGTGTGAGGGCGGGGCCGTTCGCGAGGAACGGCCCCGCCCCGCGGGGGGTCGGGGTCAGCGGGCCGCAAGCAGGTCGTCGACGAACGCGTTGCGGAAACGGCCGCCCGGGTCATGGGCCTTGAGCAGCTCGGCGAAGTCCCCGAACCGCTCGTAGGCCGCCACCACGGCCGCGGGCGACGCCGTGGTGACCTTGCCCCAGTGGGGGCGCGCGCCCAGCGGCAGCAGCCGCTCCTCGATCGCGGCGATCACGGGCCGCACGGCCGGGGCGTCGGGTGTCCATGTGAAGTGCAGGGCGACCGAGTCCCGCCCGTACGCCGGGCTCAGCCACTGGTCGTCGCCTGCGACGGTGCGCACCTCGGAGGTCTGGAGCACCGGCGCGAACGCCGCCCCGAGCTCCCGCAGCGCGGCGAACGCGGCCGGTGCGGCGGCGCGCGGCAGCAGCAGCTCCGACTGGAGCTCCTCGCCCCTGCTCGGCGTGAACTCCATGCGGAAGTGCGGCAGTCGGGCGTGCCAGGGCCCCGGCACGCCGAGCTGTTCGGTGCAGTGGTGCGCGGGCATGCCGGGGATCGGGTGCCATGGCTCCCCCACGGGCGTCCCGCCGAGCCAGTCGTCGCCGGGGTGCCCCGGCCCTTCCTGGTCGACGCGGCGCTTGAGCCATACGGTGCCGAGGCCGCTGTGCCAGTCGGTGAACGTGCTGACGCTGTACGCCGCGCCGCTGATCTCGTCGAAACGGGCCGAGAGCGCGTCGAGCGGCACCCCCGTGTACAGCCACTGCGCCACCTCGTAGGAGGGCTCGATGTCCAGGGTGAGCGCCGTGACCACGCCGAGCGCGCCGAGGTTCACCACCGCGCCGGGGAAGCGGTCGGGGTCGGCGTCGCGGGTCAGGGTGAGCAGATCCCCCTCGGGGCTCACGAGTTCGACGGCGGAGACGGCCGAGGAGAGCGGTTTCCTGGCGTTGCCGGAGCCATGGGTCCCGGTGGCGACCGATCCGGCGACGGAGATGTGGGGGAGCGAGGCCATGTTGGCCAGCGCGCGCCCGGCGGCGTGCAGCGCGGACGCGACCTCGGCGTAGCGCAGACCGGCGCTCACGGTGACGCGCGCGCCGTCCGGGGCGATCTCCACGCGGCGCGGCAGGCCGTCCACCCGCACGAGGTCGCCTTCGGTGTCGGCGATGCGGTTGAACGAGTGGCCGCTCCCCAGCGTCCGCACGCGCTCGGCGCCCGCGACGACGCGCCGCAGCTCGTCGAGCGAGGCGGGTTGGTGCAGCCGTTCGGCCCTGAACGTGATGTTTCCTGCCCAATTGTGCGCGGAGGCGCCGGATGTCAGCATGCGCCGACCGTAATACGCGCCCCCTCGGGAGGGACAGGGGCGTCAGACCCTGCTCGGGGGCCACGCGCGTCAACGCGCGCCAAGGGGCGTTCACTCGAAGGGGGTTGGCGGAAACGGTGGCTGAACGTTTCTTCCTGGCGGGATCCGGTCACTTTCCGTGGCCGATCGGCAACGCCAACGGTGCGGGTGGCCGCGCGTGGGCGCCCTGTGTGCCAGGTCGAGGTCGGGTGAACACCGAGCGTCACCGGGCTCGTTCGCCCCGTAAACGCCGATGCGGAGGATTGTCCGAAAAGCTCCCGCGTGAGCTGTGCGTAGCGCGACGATTGCGCTGAGATAGGGCCCGGTGGGGAGGCCCACCGCTCGCTCGCCGCTCGCCCATCCCCCCGCGCCGCGACCACGGGGTGTCGCGCCGTGCCGATTCCGCCGACCACTTCGCAGACCGCCGGGTCGATCCGGCATCGATCGCCGCTCGTTCGACGGGGTGTTGGAGCGCTGAGATGAGTGAGAACGTGATGGCCGCCATACGCTCGGACGAGCCGCCGCCCGGCGCGGACCGGCCGGGCGGGGACGCGCCCCCGTGGTCCGCGGCACGCCCATGGCCGCGGACCAGCCGACCGCGGCGGTGGGGCGGTGTGGTGCGCACCGCGCGGCTCTCCCTGGCCGAGCAGCCATGGCTGGGTGATCACCTGGTGCTCGGCGCGGTGCTCCTCCCGGCCACCGCGCTGCTCGACCTGGCGGCGGGCGGCGCCAGGGAGGCGGGCTGCGACCGCCTCGACGCGGTGGTGTTCGAGCGGCCGGTCCCCGTTCCCGAGTGGGGCGCGCTCCAGCTGCGGGTCGCCGTGGGCGCCGAGGACGCGGAGGGGCGCAGGGCGGTCACCGTCTCGTCCCGCCGGGAGAGCGCCGGTCCCGACGCCCCGTGGACGCGGCACGCGGCGGGCCGCGCGTCGCGAGGCGGGGACGCGCGGGCGGCCGGGCTCGGCGGTGGGCCGCCGCCCGGGGCCGTGCCCGTGGATCCGGGCGCCCACCGGGTCCGCCTCGCGGCGCTCGGCCTGGTGCACGGGCCCGCGTTCCATGGGCTGCGCGCGGCGTGGGCCGCGGAGGGCGAGGCGTGGGCCGAGGTGTCGCTCCCCGACGGCATCGAGGCCCAAGGGTTCGGCGTGCACCCGGCGTTGCTCGACGCCGCCCTGCACGCGGTCGGCGCCGGGGGCCTGCTCGCGGACGAGGGGCGGGCGCGCGTGCCGTGCGCGGCCTCGGGCGTGCGGGTGTGGCGCCCTGGGGCGCGGGCGCTGCGCGTGCGGCTGGCGCGGGTGGGGGCCGACGCGGTGTCGCTCGTGGCGGTGGACGGCGCCGACCGGCCGGTGGTGGAGGTCGGGGCGCTGGTGCTGCGCCCGCTGTCGGCCGCCGCCCTGGCCGCGGACCGCGCCGCCTCGGGCCCGGCGCCGCACCGGGTGGACTGGCAGGCGTTGCCGCCCCCCTGGCCCGGGCCCGGTGGGTGCGACGTCGTGGCGCGCCGGGACGCCCGACGGCGCGGGGGCGACGTCCTCGCGGGCGCGCTGTGGGCGCTCGGGCTTGTGCGGGCGTGGCTGGCCGACGGCGAGCGGGGCGAGGGCCGCCTGGCCGTGGTGACCCGCGGCGGGGTGGCGCTGCCGGGTGAGTCGCCGGATCCGGCGCAGGCGGCCGTGTGGGGGCTGGTGCGGGCGGCGCAGTCGGAGCATCCGGGCCGCCTGGTGCTCGTGGACGCCGACCCCGATGAGGACCTGGGCGCGGCGCTGGCCAGCGGCGAGCCCCAGCTGGCCGTGCGCGGCGGCCGGTTGCTCGTTCCCCGCCTGGTGAGGGCCGAGCGGGTCGCCGAAGTGCCCCGCACCGGCCCGGTGTTCGGGCCCGGCACGGTGCTGGTGACCGGCGCGGGGGGCGCGTTGGGCCGCCTGGTGGCCCGCCACCTGGTCGCCGCGCACGGCGTGACCGATCTGCTGCTGGTCGGCCGCAGGGGCGTGCCTGGCGATGTGGTCGCCGCGCTGGCCGGGCGGGGCGCCACCGTCCGCGCCGCCCTGTGCGACGTGGGCGAACGGGCCGCGCTGCGGGCGCTGCTCGCCGACCGACCGCTCACCGGCGTGGTGCACTGCGCCGGTGCGCCCGAGAGCGGGGGAGCGGTCGCCTCGCTCGCGCCCGAGCGGCTGGCGCGGGCGCTGCGGCCCACGGCCCTGGCCGCCGCCCGGCTGCACGAGCTGACCCGCGGCATGGACCTGTCGGCGTTCGTGCTGTTCTCGTCGCCCGCCGGGATCCTCGGCGGCCGGGGAGCGGCCCCCCACGCCGCCGCCGGCGCCGCCCTCGACGCGCTGGCCGAGCGCCGCAGGGCCCTCGGCCTGCCCGCCGTGTCGATCGCCTGGCGGCCGCCAGGGGCGGGCGAGGGGGCGCTGCCGCTCGCCTGTCACGAGGGGCTCGCGCTGATGGACGCCGCGCTCACCGCGCCCGACGCGGTGACCGTTCCGCTGCGGCTCGACCCGGGCGCGCTGCGGGCGCGGGCCGTCGAGGGAGCGTTGCCCGCGCTGTTCCACGGGCTGGTGCGGGTGCCGACAGCCGTTTCACCACGTCGAGTTCGAGGGGTGCCCACCGATGGACCACGAGCAGAGACTCCGCTGCCTCCTGCGGCGCGTGACGGCGGAGCTCGACGAGACCAGGCGGCGGCTCCACCACCTCGACGCGACGGCGCGCGAGCCGATCGCCGTCGCCGGTGGCCCCTTCGCTGAGCGGGCCGCCGAGCGGGCCGCGGGGAAGGCCGCCGAAGGCGCCGCCGGGTGGGCCCACGAGGCCGTCGAGGCCGTCGAGGGGGCCGCCGAGGGGACCCCCGACGACCTGTGGAACCTCCTGGGGACCGAGGACGACGGCAGGGCCGCGTTCCCAGGGGACCGGGGCTGGGACCCCGCGTCGCTCTTCGCCCCCGAGCCCCACCCCGATGCCCCGCCCGACCCGTTCGCCGATGTCCATGCCCGACCCGCCCTCGGCGCCGACCCGTTGGGCGCCGACCTCTTCGACATCTCCCCGCGCGAGCCCCCGGCGCGCGGCCCGGCGGCCGACCAGGGTGGCGCGTCCCACGTCCCCCACCCGGCCTGACTCCCGTGAGGTCCCCGTGAAGACCCCCTCATCGCCCGGCACGTCCCCGTCGGAGCACCTCCTCTTCGGCGGCCCCCTCCTCTACGACACCGGCTGGAGCAGCCACGACGGCGCCTTCACCCGGCTCAGCCTGTGGTCGATGGTCCGCACGCTGCCCCCGCTCGTCCTCACCACCGTCCGCCTCGCGCGCGACGCCGACCGGGCCGCGCTGCGCCTGGTCGCCGCCGCGGAGATCGGCCGCGGCGTCGTCCAGGCCGTCGGCCTGGTCGCGGTCAACGCCGTGCTCGCCGCCGTGCTCGCCGACGGCGGCGCGGCCGACCGGCTGCGCGAGGCGCTGCCGTCGCTCGTGCTCGTCGCGGTCGCCGCGGTGCTCGGCGCGCTGCTCGCCGCCGCCTCCACCTATGGCTCGGGGCGCCTCGAGCCCAAGGTCGAACGGGTCGCCACCGAGCGGTACTTGGCGCGTGCCTCGCGCGTGGAGCTGGCGGCGATCGAGGACGACCAGTTCCACCGGCTGCTCGACACCGCCCAGTACGGCGCGACCGCCGCGCGCCGCATGATCGACTACTGCACGCGCGTCATCAACGCCCTGCTCTCCCTGGTCGCCGCCGCGAGCGTGCTGACCGTGCTGCACCCCGTGCTGCTGCCGCTGCTCGCCCTGATGACCGTCCCGCGCATGTGGGGAACGCTGGTCACCACCCGCCGCCGCTACCAGAGCTTCCGCACCTGGGTGCAGCACTCGCGCGCCGGGCGGGTCCTCAGCTCCGAGCTGACCGCCACCGAGACGGCGTCCGAGATCCGCGTCCACCAGGTGGGCCCGTTCCTGCTCAAGCACTTCCGCAACATGTCCGCCAGCTCGGAGGCCGAGCAGACCCGCCTGGCCCGCCTCGACGCCCGCACCGGTCTGTGGGCCGCCGCGTGGACGGGGCTCGCGGGCGCGGCCACCTATCTCACCCTGGGCGCGCTCGCCTGGAGCGGCACGATGGCGATGTCGGTCGCGGGCACCGCCGTGCTCGCCATCCGCACCGGGTCGTCGAGCCTGAGCGGCATGGTGCAGGCGATCAACAACCTGTACGACGAGAGCCTGTTCGTCGGCGACCTCGACCGGCTGTGCGTGCAGGCCGCCGACTGGGCCATCCCGACCGGCGGTCGGCCCGTTCCGCCGCGCCCGCGCCGCATCACGTTCGAGCGGGTCACCTTCCGCTACCCCGGCACCGACCCGGACGCGCCCCCCGCGCTCGCCGACGTCTCGCTCACCATCCCGACCGGGCGGATCACCGCGCTGGTCGGGGAGAACGGCTCGGGCAAGTCCACCCTGGTCAAGCTGCTCGCCGGGCTCTACCTCCCGGAGGGCGGGCGCGTCAGCTGGGACGGCGTTCCCACGTGCCAGGCCGACCGGCACCAGGTGTTCGCGCGCATCGCCATGGTCGCCCAGGACTTCAACCGCTGGCGCTTCACCGCCCGCGTCAACGTGGCCATCGGCGACCCCAACGCCCCCATCGACGACGACCGCCTGCACGCCGCGGCCCAGCAGGCGGGCGCCGACGCGGTGATCAAGGACCTCCCGCGCGGCTGGGACACCCTGCTGGCCCGCGGCTACCAGGGCGGCCACCAGCTCAGCGGCGGCCAGTGGCAGCGGCTCGGCATCGCCCGCGCCCACTACCGCGGCGCCCCCGTCCTCATCGTCGACGAGCCCACCGCGGCCCTCGACGCCCGCGAGGAGCAGCGGGTGTTCGACCAGATCCGCGAGCTGGCCGAGGGCGGGCAGACCGTCATCCTCATCACCCACCGCATGGCGTCCGTGCGCCACGCCGACCTCGTCCATGTGCTCGACCGGGGCCACCTCGTCGAATCGGGCACGCCACGCGAGCTGTTGGAGCTGCCCGAGGGCCACTTCCGCGAGCTGTACGAGATCCAGGCCGCCCAGTTCGACCGCATGGCGGGTCGTTAGGCTTCCCCTCCGAGGCGCAGCGGAGGGGGGCCCGGTCCTGATGACGGCGGAGGAGACCCCCGACCGCCGCGGCCCCGCCCGTTATCTGTGGTGGCTGGTGACCAGCCAGCCGCGCCGCGTCGCCGCGGGGGCCACGCTCGGCACCGTCTGGATGCTGTGCCTGGCCCTGCCGCCCTGGCTGCTGTCGCGCGCCATCGACGAGGGCCTCGAACGCGGCGACGGAACGGCCCTGGCCGGGTGGGCCGCCGCGCTGCTCGCCACCGGGGCGCTCAACGCCTGGCTGGCCATCGCCCGCCACCGCACGATGACCCGGGTGCGGATGGACGCGGCGTTCCGCACCGCGCGCGCCGTCGTTGAGCACGCCACGCGACTCGGCGCGGCGCTGCCACGGCGGGTCACCGCGGGCGAGGTCGTCACGATCGGGATGGGCGATGTGTTCGCGCTGGCCAACGCGTTGACCATCACCGGGCCAGGCGTGGGCTCCGTGCTGTCGTATCTCGCCGTCGCCGCCCTGCTGTTGTCGATCTCCCCCGCGATCGCGGCCGTCGTGCTGCTCGGCGTTCCGCTGCTCGTGGTGCTCGTCGGGCCGCTGCTCGGGCGCCTCCAGGGCGCGGAGACCGACTACCGCGAGCGGCAGAGCGGGCTGGCCGCGCGCGTCGTCGACATCGTCGGCGGGCTGCGGGTGCTGAGCGGGCTCGGCGGCAAGGACGCCTGGGCCGAACGCCATCGGCGCGAGTCGGACGCGCTGCGCGGCGAGGGGTACCGGGTCGGCGCGGTCACCAGCTGGATCCAGGCGCTGGCCACCGGGCTGCCCACGCTGTTCCTCGCGGTGGTCACCTGGCTGGCCGCCCGCATGGCCGCGGAGGGGACGCTGAGCGTCGGCGAACTCGTCGCGGTCTACGGCTATGTGGCGTTGGTCGCCGAACGCCCCAGGGACGCGGCGGCCGTTGTCGACCGGCTCGGGCGGTTCACGGACTCGGCGGCCCTGTGGGGCGGCACACCCCTGGCGGAGATCGACCCGCCGCGTATAAGGGAGCGGATCCTGGTCGCGGATCACGACGCCGCGCTGTTCGCCGGGCCGCTGCGCGAGGTGATAGCGGGCCGCGCCGCCGCCGAAGGTCCCGTCGCCGAGGCCGTGCGCGCCGCCCTGGCCCAGGACGTCGTCCGCGCCCTGCCCGCCGGGCTCGACTCGCCCGTCGACGCGGGGGGCCGCGACCTCTCCGGCGGCCAGCGCCAACGCGTCCGGCTCGCACGGGCGTTGGCCGCGGACCCCGAGGTGCTGCTGGCCGTCGAGCCCACCTCGGCCGTGGACGCCCACACCGAGGCGGCCATCGCCGCCCGGCTGCGCGAGGCGCGCGCGGGCCGGGCCACCGTCGTGGCCACGACGTCGCCGCTGCTGCTCGACCGCGCCGACACCGTGCACTATCTGCGGGCGGGCCGGGTCGTCGCGTCGGGCCGCCATCGCGACCTGCTCGCCCACCAGCCGGGCTACCGGCGCCTGATCTCCCGCGGTGAGGACGGCGAGGACGACGGGAACGGGAACGGCGGGAACGGGAACGGGGCGCCGTCGTGACCGAGCGCCCGCTGCCCGTCGCCGAGCGCCCCGCCGTCCGCCGCGCCGCAGCCCGGCTGATCCGCGCGGACCGGGGCGCGTTCACCGCGATGCTGCTGCTCAACGCGCTGGCCGCCGCCGCGGGCCTGGTCGGCCCCTGGCTCCTCGGCCGCGTCATCGACGAGGTCAGGGCGGGCGCGGGGCCCGACACCGTGGACCGACTCGCCCTGGCCATCGTGGTGTTCGCGCTGGCGCAGCTGCTGCTGACGCGCTGGGCGCGGCTGGTCGGCCACCGCTTCGGCGAGCGCACCCTGGCCCGGATCAGGGAGGGCTTCGTCGAACGCGCCCTGGCGCTGCCGCCCGCCACCGTCGAGCGCGCGGGCACGGGCGATCTCACCACGCGCGGCACCACCGATGTCGCGGCGGTCGGCACCGCGCTGCGCGACGCCGCGCCCGAGGTGCTGATCGCCGCGCTCCAGGCGCTGTTCGTCTTCGGCGCGGTCTTCGCCATCGACCCGCTGCTCGGCCTGTGCGGGCTCACCGGGCTGGCCGGGCTGTCGTTCGCCGTGCGCTGGTATCTGCGCCGCGCCCGCGCCGCCTATCTGGCCGAGGGCGCCGCCAACGCCGCGCTGGCGGATCTGCTCGCGACCACCGCCCAAGGGGCCCGCACCGTCGAGGCGTTCGGGCTGCGCGAGGGGCGCCTGGCCGCGAGCCGCGCGGCGATCGCCGAGTGCCGCCGCACCCGCGTCCGCACGCTGTTCCTGCGCAGCGTCCTGTTCCCGTCGCTCGATGTCTCCCACACCGTCCCCGTGGTCGCGGTGCTGCTGGTCGGCGGCGCCCTGCTCGACGACGGGCGGCTGACGCTCGGGGCCGTGGTGGCCGCCGCGCTCTATCTGCGGCAGCTCGCCCAGCCGTTGGACACCCTCATGATGTGGCTGGAGCAACTCCAGTCGAGCGGCGCCTCGTTCGCCCGGGTCGAGGGGCTGGCCGGGGCGGTGCGCGCGCCCGGGCACCCGGCGCCCGAGCCCGCGGGCGACCGGATCGAGGTCAGCGGCGTCCACTACGCCTACCCCGGCGGCGACGATGTGCTGCGCGGCGTGGACCTGACCGTGCGGCCCGGCGAACGGCTCGCCGTCGTCGGCCCTTCGGGCGCGGGCAAGACCACCCTGAGCAGGCTGCTCGCCGGCGTCGAAGCGCCGCACGCCGGGTCGGTGACGGCCGGGGGCGTTGCCCTCGCCGACCTCGACCCCGAACGGCTGCGGCGGCAGGTCGTGTTGGTCACCCAGGAGCACCATGTCTTCCTCGGCACCGTCCGCGACAACCTCCTGCTCGCCGCGCCCTCCGCCGCCGATGACGAGCTGACCGCGGCGCTCGCGGCCGTCGGCGCCGACTGGGCGGGCGAGCTGCCCCGGGGCCTCGACACCCCGCTCGGCCCGGAAGGCCACCGCCCCGACGCCGCCCAGGCCCAGCAACTCGCCCTCGCCCGTGTGGTGTTGGCCGACCCGCACACCGTGGTCCTCGACGAGGCCACCGCGATGCTCGACCCGCGAACCGCCCGCCACACCGAACGCGCGCTGGCCGCCGTGCTGCGCGGCAGGACCGTCATCGCCATCGCCCACCGCCTGCACACCGCGCACGACGCCGACCGGGTGGCGCTGATGGCCGAGGGGCGCCTCATGGAGATCGGCACCCACGACGAGTTGGTGTCCCTCGGCGGCGCCTACGCGGCGCTGTGGCGCTCCTGGCACGGCGACCGCCCGTGAGCCGTTGCCCGCCATCCTCGCCGACCGCCGCCGCACGCCGCCAACGCTTTCGGCGCCCACCGTCGCGCCTCCCGTCGCGCATACCGTCCCGCCCGCCGTCTCGTATGCCGGGTGGGCGTTGACGCCCCTGCGGCGCCGTGCTTGCATCGAAGCATGCCTGGTGCACGGAATCTGACCCGCCGCCGCTGCGTGGACCTCCTCCGCGTCGCCGCCGCGATCTGTTGCGCCTGACCTCACCCCTGCCGCCCGTCCCCTGACGGGCCCCGCGCCGCGCGCCGTCCCCCCGCGCGCACCGTGTCCGCGCGCCGTCTCCCCCGGTCGCCCCGCGTCGCCGCCCGTGTGGCGCCGCCCTCTCCCTGCTCCCGCTGTTCGAGCGCGTCCCAGCCCCCGTTCCTCCCCGGGCACGACGTCCGACTCGCCGCGCTCCGTGGCGTTCACGAACGGAGAACCATGTCCCTCACCTTCCACTGGTTCCTGCCCACCAACGGAGACAGCCGCCACGTCGTCGGCGGCGGCCACGGGGCCGCGGTCACGGCGGCCGGCGGCCACCATCGGCCACCCACCGTCGCCTACCTCGGGCAGATCGCCCGCGCCGCCGAGCAGGTGGGCTTCTCCGGCGTGCTCACCCCCACCGGGGCCTGGTGCGAGGACGCCTGGCTGACCACCGCGATGATCAGTCAGCACACCGAACGCCTCAAGTTCCTCGTGGCGTTCCGCCCCGGGCTGCTCTCCCCCACCTTCGCCGCGCAGATGGCCTCCACCTACCAGCGGCAGACCGGCGGGCGGCTGCTGCTCAACGTGGTGACCGGCGGCGAGAGCCGCGAGCAGCGCGCCTACGGCGACTTCCTCGACAAGGACACACGCTACGCCCGCACCGGCGAGTTCCTGCACATCGTCCGCGCCCTGTGGCGCGGCGAGACCGTCGACCTCGCGGGCGAGCACCTGCGGGTCGAGGGCGCGGCCCTCACCCGGCTGCCTGAGCCCGCGCCCGCCGTCTACTTCGGCGGCTCGTCGCCCGCCGCGCTCCGCGTGGCCGCCCGCCACGCCGACGTCTATCTGACGTGGGGCGAGCCGCCCGCGCAGGTCGCGGAGAAGATCGGCGCGGTGCGGCGCCTGGCCGAAGAGGCGGGCCGCGCGCCGCGGTTCGGCATCCGGCTGCACGTCATCAACCGCGACACGTCCCAGGAGGCATGGGCCGAGGCGGCGCGGCTGCTCGAAGGGCTCGACCCCGAGACGATCAAGGCCGCCCAGGAACGTCTTGGCGCGAGCGAGTCCGAGGGGCAACGCCGCATGCTGGCCCTGCACGGCGGCAGCAGGGACGCCCTGGAGATCCACCCCGGCCTGTGGGCGGGCATCGGCCTGGTCCGCGGCGGCGCGGGCACCGCCCTGGTCGGCAGCCACGCGGAGGTGGCCGACCTCATCTCCGAGTACCAGGCCCTGGGCATCGAGGAGTTCGTCCTCTCCGGCTATCCGCACCTGGAGGCGGCGTACTGGTTCGGGGAGGGCGTTCTGCCGCTGCTCGCCGAACGCGGTCAGTGGGTCCCCCCGGCCGATGTCGCCACCCGCCCGCAGCTGGTCCCGGCCTGATCCGCCGCCCCCGCCCCCACGCCGCCCCGTTCCGCCGAACAACTCCGAGGTGTCCCATGGCCCTTGTCCTGTCCATCTCCGGCAGCCCGTCCCCGACCTCACGCACCGCGCGCCTGCTGCGCCACCTCGACGCGAAGCTCGCCGCGCGCGGGCACGACGTCAAGCCGCTCGATGTGCGGAGCCTGCCCTCGGGCGCCCTGACCGGCGCCGATGTCTCCCACCCGGCCATCGTCGACGTGGCCCGGCTGATAGACAGCGCCGACGGCGTGGTCATCGGCACGCCCGTCTACAAGGCGGCCTACTCCGGGCTGCTGAAGTCGCTGCTCGACCTGCTGCCGCAGTTCGCGCTTGCCGACAAGACGGTCCTGCCGCTGGCCACGGGCGGCACCAACGCCCATGTGCTGGCCATCGACTACGCGCTGCGGCCCGTGCTCTCCTCCATGGGCGCCTCCCACATCACCCAGGGGTGGTTCGTGCTCGACCGCCACATCACGGTGGAGCAGGACGGCGCGGTGACCGTGGACCCGGCCGCGGCCGGGCCCCTCGACCAGGTCCTCGAACAGTTCTCGGCCGCCCTCGACCGCGCGGCACTGATCGCCACACCGGCCGCCTGACCACACGTGGCGGGGGCCCACCGGACCCCCGCCACGAACGACACCGCCCGCCGACGACCTTGAGCCCGCCGACGGCCGGGAGGGGGCCCGCCTCAGGTGTCGTGCTGGCTTCCCGCGGGGGAGAACGTGCTGCGGGGGCGTGGCAGGCCGTAGTGGTCGCGCAGGGTCGTGCCCGTGTACGCGGTGCGGAACAGGCCGCGTCGGCGCAGGATCGGGACCACGTGGTCGGCGAACAGGTCGAAGCCGCCGGTCAGCCACGGGGGCATGACGTTGAAGCCGTCCGCCGCGCCGTTCTCGAACCACTCCTGGATCTGGTCGGCGACCTGCTCGGGCGTGCCGGTGACCACGCGGTGGCCTCGGGCGCCCGCGAGCTTGTGCAACAGCTGCCGCACGGTGGGCTGTTCGCGTTCGACGATGCCGAGGATGACATGGAAGCGGCTGCCGTTGCCGCGCTCGCCCTCCCGCTCGACCAGCTCGAGCGGTACCGGGCCGTCCAACTGCTCCTGGGTGAGGTCGAGTCCGAGGACGCGCCGCAGCATCGCCAGGCTGTACTCGGGCTGCGTCAGCTCGTTGAACTCGTCGTGCAGCGCCCTCGCCTCGGCCTCGGTCGAGCCGATGAACGGGCTGATGCCCGGCAGGATCAGCACCTGGTCGGGGTCGCGGCCCGCGGCGGCGACCCGCTTCTTGAGGTCGGCGTAGAAGTCCTGCCCGTCGGCGAGGGTCTGGTGCGCGGTGAACACCGCCTCCGCGTACCGGGCGGCGAACCCCCGCCCGTCCTCGGACGAGCCCGCCTGCACATAGACGGGCCTGCCCTGCGGTGAACGAGGCAGGTTCAACGGGCCATGCACCGAGAGATGGCGCCCGGTGTGCTCGATCGGGTGGATCAGATCGGTGTCGGCGAAGAGCCCCGAGGCCTGGTCCGCCACCAGCGCCTCGTCCTCCCAGCTGTCCCAGAGGCGGGTCACCACCTCCAGGAACTCCCGCGCGCGGTCGTACCGTTCGGCGTGCACCGGGTGGGCGTCGAGGCCGAAGTTGCGGGCGGCCTGCGGGGCGCCTGTCGTGACGATGTTCCAGCCCGCGCGGCCATGGCTGATGTGGTCGAGGGACGCGAGGAGCCGGGCCAGGTTGTAGGGCTCGCTGTAGGTGGTGGAGGCGGTGGCGATCAACCCGATGCGGGACGTGGCGGTGGCCAGCGCCGAGAGCCAGGTCAGGGGTTCGAGGCGGAACCGGCTCGCGTAGCGCACGTTGTCGGCGAGCGCGGGCCCGTCGGCGAAGAAGACGCCGTCGAACGTCACCTGCTCGGCCCTGACGGCCAGGTCACGGTAGTAGTCGATGTCGAGCAGCCGCTCGGGCGCGGACCCGCGGTAGCGCCAGGCGGCCTCGTGGTGGCCGCCCGGGTAGATGAAGAGGTTCAGCCGGAGCTGCCGGCGGCTCATCGTTCTTCCCCCTCGGTGGCGCGCCTCTCGGTGGCGCGGTCGTCGGTCGCCAGCGCCAACTCGCCGGTGTCCACACCGAGCAGCGTCAGCAGCCGGTCGCGCAGGTCCGCGTAGGCGGGGCTGCCAGGGGTGCGGGGCGTGGGCAGGTCGACGGGCAGGTCGGCGGCGATCCTGCCGTCCTCGAGCACCGCGACCCGGTCGGCGAGCGCGATGGCCTCGTCCACGTCGTGGGTGACCAGCAGCACCGCGGGCCTGTGCCGCTCGCACAGCCGCCGCAGCAGCGCGTGCATCCGCAGCCGGGTCAGCGCGTCGAGGGCGCCGAACGGCTCGTCCGCCAGCAGGAGTTCGGGGTCGCGGACCAACGAGCGGGCCAGCGCGACGCGTTGCTGCTCGCCGCCCGACAGCTCGACGGGCCAGGCGCGTTCGCGGCCCGCGAGGCCCACCTCGTCGAGCGCGGTCCTGCCGCGCTCCCGCGCGTCGGGCCCGGTGAGCCCCAGGATCACATTGTCGAGAACGCGCTTCCAGGGCAGCAGCCTGGCGTCCTGGAAGACGACGGAGACCTTGCCGGGGGCGTTCAGCCGCTCGAACGACGTGACCTCGTGGTCGATGCCCGCGAGCACGCGCAGCAGGGTGCTCTTGCCCGAGCCGCTGCGGCCGATCAGCGCCACGAACTCGCCGGGGGCGATGGTCAGATCGAGCCCGTCCAGGACCCGGCGCTCGCCGAACGCCCTGACCAGGCCGCCGAGGGTCAGTCCGCCAGCGTGCGTCGCCATGACAACGCCCTCCTCTGCACGAGCCGCACGAGTCCGTCCGACGCAAGACCGAGCAGCCCGTAGACCACCAGGCCCACGATGATCACATCGGTCTGTCCGTAGGTGCGGGCCAGCTCCATCATGTAGCCGATGCCGTCGGTGGCGTTGACCTGCTCGACCACGACGAGCGAGAGCCACGCGGAGGTCACCGCGAAGCGCAGGCCGAGCAGGAAGCCGGGCAGCGCGCCGGGCAGCACCACGTGCCGCAGGAACGCCGTGCGGCTCAGCCGCACGGTCTCGGCCAGCTCGACATAGCGGCTGTCGATGGTGCGCAGGCCGTTGTGCGTGTGGATGTAGATGGGCACGAGCACGCCGAGCGCGATGGTGATGACCTTCATCGACTCGCCGATCCCGAACCACAGGATGAGCAGCGGGATCAGCGCGAGCGACGGGATGGACCGCTTGATCTGCACGGGCCCGTCGATGACGCCCTCGCCGATCCGGCTCAGCCCGGCGAGCACGGCCAGCACGAGGCCGACGGCGATGCCGAACGCCAGCCCGAGCAGGGCGCGTTGGGCGGAGGCCCACAGGTCGTCCTGGAGGCGGCCCCGCTCGATCAGGTCCTGGGCGGTGGTCACCACCTGCCAGGGCGCCGACAGGTTGCGCTCGTCGATCCAGCCGGTGGCCGAGCCGATCGACCAGACGGCGAGCAGCAGCAGCGGGCCGATGGCCCACGAGAACGGGATGGGGCGGCCTGGGCCGAGCCGCCGCCTCGCGCGCGGCGGCGACCCGGCGTTCCCGGGCGGCGGTGGTGCGGTCTCCTTCCCCGGCGTCGAGGTGGCCGAGTCCGCCGTGGTCGTCATGACGCGCCTCCCAACGCGTCGGCGGCGACCGACTCGAAGCGCCGGTCGTACAACTCCTCCGCGTCGAACGGCTCGTTGCCGGTCTCCTCGGCGAGCAGGTCGATGGTCTGCTGGTGGCGTTCGATGGCATCGGACCAGTCGGCGGGCAGGTCGGAGCGCCCGGCCTGCTCGACCAGGTACTCGCCGTCGTCGCGCGACAGCCCCTGGTCCTCGATGTACCAGCCCTCGATCCACTCATCGGGGTGCTCGTCCACCCAGACCTCGGCGAGCGCCCACAGCTCGATGAACTCCCGTATGGCGGCCGCCTTCTCGGGGTCCTCGACGGCGGTGGCCGGCACCCACAGATGGGTGGGGTCGTCCCGCAGCCCATGGGCGATGGTGGTGGCGCCCTCGGAGCCGTAACGGTCGGTGTAGCGGCGGATGTTGACCCCGGCGATGGGCGCGGCGTCCACCTGCCCGCTGCCGAGCGCGGTGGGGTAGACGTCGCCGGTGCTCGGCATCTCGACCAGCTCGACGTCCTCCGGGGTCAGCCCGGCCTCCTGGAGGACGCGCAGCACCAGGGTGCCCTGGGCCTGGCCCGGGCTGAACGCGATGCGCTTGCCGCGCAGGTCCTCCAGGGTCTCGATGTCCGCGCCGGGGGCGACGCCGATCTCGTACAGCGGGTTGGCGATCGGGTCCTCGCGGAAGACCGCGGCCACCAGCCGGGTGTCGAGGTCCGTCCAACGGGCGTGGATCGCGGGGATCTCGGCCGCGGAGCACACGTCGAGCGACCCGGCGCGGAACGCCTCCGAGCACTCGGGGCCGCCGCTGAGGTTGGCCCACTCGACGCGGAAGGGCAGCTCGTCGACGAGCCCCGAGAGCTTGAGCGCCACCTCGCTCTCGGGGGCGCCGATGGTCAGGGTCGTGTCGGGATCCACGTCCTCGGGGATCGGCACATCGGCCAACTCGGCGGCGCTCGCGGACGCTTCGTCGTCTTCGGCGCAGCTGGCCAGGGCGGGGAGGAGCGCGAGGGCGAGAAGCGCGGCGCCGAGGCGGCTCCGGATATTTCTGGGCATGCTTCATCCCTGGAGGAAAATGGGGTGGGAAGTCTTGGGAAAGCGGGGTGGGAAAGCGGGGAGGGAAACGCTGCGGGTAAAGGGGCGGGGCAAGGGAGAAAGGCGCAGGGGAAAACACCCGGCGCGCGGCAGGGGAGGGTGGGGGCGGGGAAAGGGGGATCAGCGACAGATCGCGGTGGCGACGCGCATGTGGTCCACGGCGCGGCGCCGGGTGAACCGCAGCAGTCTTCGCATAAGGGGAACGTAGCGACGGCCCGGAGGCGGGGTCAAGAATCGCGGCGCTCGGTGTGCGGCGCCGGGCAATATCCCCGCAATGCCGCGTCATGCTCCGACGGCCTACCTGCCAGGTCATCCAGGGAATGCGACCACATGCGAACACCATATGAATTCGCATGCCATTCCAGCATGCGAAACGGCGCGGCGCCCTCGGGGGCCGCGCCCGGCGGCCCGCCGCCCTCCGCCGCCGTTCCGGAACGCGCAGCGGGCTTGGGGGTGGGGGTGGTGGGGAAGACGATGGCGATGAGTGCCGCAGGGGCGTTGCCACGGGTGAATAACGCGGCTTATCTTCCTCTCTGGCCTGAATGACAGGACCTCAGGGAAGGCAGCTCAACCATGGCCCCCGCATTGGGCGTTCAGCTCTACACGGTCCGTGAGGCGCTTGCCGCCGACCGGGACGCGACCCTCCGCCGCATCGCCGACATCGGCTTCAGCTACGTCGAGCCCTTCGACCCCACCGACGATCCCGAGGGCTTCCGCCGCGTCGTCGACGACCTGGGGCTGCGCGTCATCTCCCCGCACGCCCGCGTCCTGCTCGACGCGGAGGACCCCGGCCCGATCCTGGACGCGGTCGCCACCCTGGGCGCCGACCGCGTCATCATCCCCGCGGGCATCCCCGCCGAGGACTTCACCACCGAGGACGGCATCGAACGCGCCGTCGACCGGCTCAACATCGTCAACCAGGACGTCCAACGGCACGGCCTCAGCCTCGGATACCACAATCACTGGTGGGAGTTCGAGCCCGTCTTCGAGGGGCGGCACGCCATCGAGCTGCTCGCCGACGGGCTCGCGCCCGACGTCTTCCTCGAGGTCGACACCTACTGGGCCGCGCTCGGCGGCGCCGATGTCCCCGCGCTGCTCGGGCGGTTGGGGCTGCGCACCGAGCTCCTGCACGTCAA
Source organism: Streptomyces radicis (assembly GCF_003626575.1). GTDB lineage: Bacteria > Actinomycetota > Actinomycetes > Streptomycetales > Streptomycetaceae > Streptomyces > Streptomyces radicis. The sequence continues at coordinate 19,898 of NZ_RBDY01000023.1, forward strand.
GGACGGGCCGTTGACCGACAGCGACGCGCCCCATGTGGCGGTGGGCGAGGGCGTGATGCCGACCCGCGAGATCCTGGCCGCGGCCGTCGCCGCGACGCCGCCGCAGGCCCCGCCGGTGATCCCCGTCATCGAGCTGGACTCGTGCGCCACCGACCTGTTCGACGCGCTCGCGGCCAGCCACGCGCATGTCTCGGGGCTGGTGGCCGCATGAGTACCGCCCCCACGACGCCCCCCGCCCCCGCCACCGGCACCGGCTCGGGCCCCGTCGGCGTCGCCGTCGTCGGCGCGGGCGTGATCAGCGGCGAATACCTGCGCACGCTCGGCGCGTTCCCCGACGTCCGGGTCATCGGCGTCGCCGACCTCGACACCGCGCGCGCCACCGCGGCGGCGGCCGAGCACGGCGTTCCCGTGGCGGGCGACCTGGACACGGTGCTCGCGGTCCCCGAGGTGGAGATCGTCGTCAACCTCACCGTGCCCGCCGCCCACGCCGACGTGGCCATCGCCGCGCTGCGCGCGGGCAAGCACGTCTACGGCGAGAAGCCGCTCGCCACCACCACGGAGGACGGCGGGCGGATCCTCGCCGAGGCGGCCGGACGCGGCCTGCTGGTGGGCAGCGCGCCCGACACGTTCCTCGGCGCCGGGCTCCAGTCCGCGCTGCGGGCGATACGCGCCGGGCACATCGGCACCCCGATAGCCGCGGCCACCGCGGTGCAGAGCCTGGGCCCCGAGGGCTGGCACCCGGACCCGGCGTTCTTCTACCAGCCGGGCGCGGGACCGCTGTTCGACATCGGCCCCTACTATGTGACGTCCCTGGTCGCCCTGTTGGGGCCCATCGCGCGCGTCGCGGCCACGGCGGCCCAAGCCCGCGCGACCCGGACCACGGGCTCGGGGCCCAAGGCGGGCCAGACGTTCCCCGTCGACGTGCCGACGCATGTGAGCGCGCTCATCGAATTCGCCTCGGGGCCGCGCGCCACGTCCGTCTTCAGCTTCGACTCCGCCGTGCCGCGCATCCAGTTCGAGGTGATCGGCAGCGAGGGGACGCTGGGCGTCCCCGACCCCAACACCTTCCGCGGCCCGCTGCTGCTGCGCGGCAACGCCGACGCCGACTGGCGCGAATTCCCCGTCTCCGGATCGACGGTGGGCCGGGGCCTCGGCGTCCTCGAGATGGCCCGCGCGCTGCGCACGGGTCAGCCCCACCGCGCGTCGGGCGCGTTGGGGCTGCACGTCCTGGGGGTGATGGCGGCGATCGCGGCCTCGGGCGAACGCGGTGCGTTCGAGGAGGTCGCCACCCCGGCGCCCGGCGGCGCGGCGTTCACGGCCCCGGAGCCCCTCCCCGACGACTGGGACCCCCACGCGGCCGAGCTGACGCGCTGACGCGCTGATGCGCTGGCCGCGCCCCCACCCGCGAGAGGTCCGGCTCCCGGGCGGCGTCCGCTCGGTGCCGACCTCCGGCGTTCACCCGGCCGCCGTCGTGTCCGCCGGAGGCCCCCGCCGAACGCCGTGCGGACGGCGGGAGTTCACTCGTGGGGCGGCGTGCAGCGGTGCTCCGCCTGGCAGTAGTAGCCGCGGCCCTTGCAGTGCCAGCAGCGGTGGGGCGCGGCCACGCCCGCCGCCCTGCCGGTCGAAGGGACATACAGCGTCTCGCGGAACTCGACCCGCTGCCCCGTGCACGCCTGGCACTGCCGGTGCGGTCCCGGGCAGTCGTCACCGGTCACAGCCATCGTCGTCCTCCCGGATTCTCCCCTGATCCACCCGGACCCCCCGCCCCGACCCCACCGTAGACCCTCGGCGGGGCCGACGCCGGGGGAACGCCAACGTGCGGCGCGCGAGGGCGGGTTGGGCCCGCGTTGGGTCAGGTCAGCCCGACCATCCCGACCACGAGCGGCATGCCGAGGATGATCAGCAGGCAGCCGAGGACGTCGAAGGAGAAGCCGGAGCGGATCATCGTGGTGATGGGGACGACGCCCGAGCCGTACGCGATGGCGTTCTGCGGCGTCGAGACCGGCAGCATGAAGCCGAACGACGCCGCGAACGTCGCCGCCATCGCCGGGACCATCGGATCGACGTCGGCCGCCGCCGCGATCGGGATGATGATGGGCACCACGACCGCGGCCGACGCCGTGTTGCTCGTGGTCTCCGAGACGACGATCGCCAGGATCGCCGAGAACGCCGTGAGCGCGAACAGGCTGGAGAGGCCGAGCGCGTCGTTGGCCTCCGTGCCGATCGTCTCCGCCAGGCCCGTCGAGGCGAGCAGCGACCCGAAGATGATGCCCGTGCCGAACAGCAGGATCGTGCCCCAGTCGATCTTGGCGGCGTCGCTCCAGTTGAGCGTGGTCTCCCTGCGGGCCCAGTTCGTCGGCAGCAGGAAGAGCAGCGACGCGCCGAGCGCCGCCACGATGCCCTCGTCGAGGCGCGCGCCGACCGTCTCGTACACCGACGACTCCGTCCCGGCGACCAGGCCCACGATGCCCGGGGTGATCCACAGGACGACGGTGACGAAGAACGCGATCAGCGTGTTCCACTCGGCGCGCGAGAGCGACCCCAACTCCGCCCGCTGCCGCGCCACATACTCCTCGATGCCGTCGATGCGGCGGATCTCCGGGCGGTTGAGCAGGAGCAGCACGAGCGCGAGCACGACGAACATCAGCGCGCAGATCGGCAACGCCATGCCCACCCACTGGGCGAACGAGATCCGCTCGCCCGTCGCCTCCTCGATCAGGCCGCGCCCGATCAGGTTCGGCGGCGAGCCCACCGGGGTCAACAGGCCGCCCACGGACGCCCCGTAGGCGAGCATCAGCACGAGCGCCGCGCCCACCCGCAGCCGCGTCGGGTCGAAGTCCTCGGCGACCAGGCCGCGGTCCTGCATCAGCTTGGCTATGACCGTGAGTATGCCGAGCGCCGTGGGCAGCAGCATCGCGACGGTCGCGGTGTTGGAGACGAACGCCGAGAGCAGGCACGTGATCGCGCCGAACGCCACGATCACCCGCGCCGTCGACCGCCCCACGCCGGGCAGCGACAGGATGCGGAACGCGAAACGCCGCGCCAGGCCGTGCTTGAGCATCGCCTGGGCGAGGATGAACGCCCCGATAAAGGTGAAGATCGTCGACGAGCCGAACGGCGCGAGCGCCTCGTCGGGCCCCACCACCCCGAAGAGCACCACCGCCCCGACCCCGATCAGGCCACCCACCGGGATCGGCACCGGCTCGGTCACCCACAGCACCACCACGCCGAGCAGGATCCCGGCCAGCGTCTGCTGCGTGGCCGCCATGTCGAGGGGCAGCGCGAGGAAGACGAGCGCCACCAGCGGGGCCAGCCACAGCCCGGTCGTTCTGCGGCCCTTCTCGAAACGCTCCTCCGCTGGGGAGAGCCGTTGCTCGCCGAGGCTGCGATAGGTCGCGTGCCCAAGGAGCGCCTTCTCCACGTCCGTCCGGGTCCCTGGCCTGCTCTCGCTGGTTGTCACGGATCCACCTCCGGGTCGGGCTGCCCGCTCCTTCGCGGGCTCGGCCTGCATCCGACGAAGTTGGACCGTGCGGGCGCGAATGTACAGACGTCGCGCACGAAAAGATCGCCGAGGACGTGTCAGGGTCCGATTGTTCGCGACTTTTCCGTTTGCGCCCCCCGGGGCCGGGCACGCGATCCTCGTGCTTCGGACAGCAGGCACACCCGCGGGAGCGGCCTCGAGCCCCCCGGCGTGTGCGGCTTCCGTCCATGTGCTCCCGCGGCGGGACGACATCCGCGAAGAAGGGAGCCGACCGATGCCCGCCACCCCTGTGAAGAGGTCAGGCCGCAAGCATCCGCACCACGACGCGCCCGACACCAGGGCGGCGTTCCTGCGCCTTGCCGAGATGCCGACGGGCCGCGAGAAGAACGCGCTGCGCGAGCGGGTCGTCCGGGCCTGGATGCCGATGGCCACCCGGCTCGCCCGGCAGTACCGCAACCGCGGCGAGAGCCTGGAGGACCTGGAGCAGGTGGCCTACCTCGGCCTGGTCAAGGCCGTCACCCGCTACGACCCGTCGCTCGGCACCGCGTTCGAGAGCTACGCCGTGCCCACCATCGTCGGCGAGATCAAGCGCCACTTCCGCGACCACCTGTGGGGCATGCACGTGCCGCGCCGCGTGCAGGAGCTGCGCAACCGGGTGCGCGTCGCCCGCAACGAGCTGAGCACCACCCCGGACGGCCGCGGCCCGGGCGTCGAGGAGATCGCCGAGCGCGCGAACATGACGCCCAAGGAGGCCAAGGACGGCCTCGAAGCCCTCAACAGCTACACCGTTCTCTCCCTGGACGCCGAGCTGTCGGGCACCCAGGACGGGGGCTACTCGCTGCTCGACACCCTCGGCCGCACCGAGCCGGGGTACGACCGCGTCGTGGACCGCGAGGCCGTCCGCACCCGGCTGCGCCAGCTTCCCGAACGCGAACAGCAGATCCTCTACCTGCGCTTCTTCCGCGGCATGACGCAGAGCGGCATCGCCGAGCGGATCGGCATCTCCCAGATGCATGTCTCCCGCCTGCTCACCCGCACGTGCTCGCGCCTTCGGCAAGAGGTGGAGGCGGGCGGTGCAGGATGACGAGATGCGCGGGATGCCCCCGAAACGCGAGCGGAACGAGACCCCGCCCGAGCGCGACGACCGCAACTTCCAGGAGCTGCTGCAAGAGCTGCGGGTGACGCAGACGGGCGTGCAGGTGCTGTTCGCCTTCCTGTTGACCCTGGCGTTCACCGAGCGCTTCGAGGACGTCGACGGGGCCCAGAAGGCCATATACATCACCACGCTCGTGCTCGCGATGATCGCCACCGTGATGTTCACGGCCCCCGCGGCGCTGCACCGCGCGCTGTTCCGGCGCGGCGCCAAGCGGGAGATCGTCGATGTGTCGTCGCGCCTGGCCACGATCGGCCTCGGCTTCCTCGGCCTGGCCCTCACCGGCGCCCTGACCCTCGTGGTGGACGTGGTGCTGGGCCGCGGGCCCGCGATCGTGGCGGGCGTCGGCGCGTTCGCCCTCACCTGCCTGGTGTGGGGCGGGCTGCCCCATGTGGTCAGGAGGCACGCAGCGCGAGCGCGACATGACGAGACATCCGCTCCGCCGCGCTCGCCTCGGCCAGCTCGAAGGCCGGGCGGCCGCCGACCCGGAGCAACGTGAGCACCCCGAGCACCGCCCCCGACGGCAGCGCCAGCGGCACGCACAGGAGCGACGACGCCTCGGTGAGCGCGAGCAGCGGAACGCCGTCCTCGGCCTCGCCCAGCGCGTACGGGTCCTCGGGGCGCACGCGCAGGGCCTGGCCGCCCGCCCTGGCCGCCTCGCCGATCAGCGGCGCCTCGGCCGGGTCGCGGGCGGCGATCGCGGCGGCGTGCTCGGCCCCTGGGCCCTCGTCGGGGGCCAGCACGGCGACGCGGCGCAGCGGGCCGCCGCCGGGCGCGGCGCGGTCGGCGAGCACCCAGTCCGCGAACCTGCCGTGCAGCAGGCGCGCCGCGCGAAGGAGCGGGGAGTCGGGGGCGTTCCCCTCGTCGAGCAGCGTGGCGGCCATGTCGTCGAGCAGGTCCATCAGCGCCACATGGCTGCTGACCTCGCCGGGATCGGGCCCAGGACGCGGCGGAGCCTCGGGCTCGTCCGCCGACCCGATGTGCCCTGGCCCGCCCGCGGGCTGGCACACGGCGAGCACCGAGGTGCGCCGGTGCCCAGGGGGCCGCACGGCGGTCAGCGTCACCCAAAGCCGCACCGGGCCCTGGTCACCCCCCGCTATGCCGCGCATCAGTTCGACGGAGAGGCTGCGACTGCCCTCGTGCCGGGCCACCGCGGCCACCTGTCCACGGAACGCGGCCCGCTCCTCGTGGGCGAGCGACGCGGTGATCGAGCGGCCCGCGGCGTAGCCCGCGCGCAGGCCGAACAGCTGACTGGCGGCGAAGTTGAGGCGGCTGACCACGCCGTCCCGGTCAAGCAGCAGGACCGGGAGGGGCAGCCGCTGGAAGACCGCGCGAAGCACCTGCTGCTCCCTCTGGTCGGCGGGCCCCGCCGCCCGCCGCGCGCTCGCGGCCAGCTGCTCGTAGCGCGGCCACAGCACGTCGGAGACGTACTGGAGCTCGAAGAGGGCGGCGTCCAGGTTGGCCGTGCGGATGCCCCCCGGCAGGGCACGGGTGGCGCGCAACTCGGCCACGCGATTGCGGAATTCGGTGAGCTCCGCGCCAAAATCGTCCGCCTCGGCCATGGGGGAACTCTATGGGGCGCCCGATCGGCTCATCGCACTGGTGGCCGTTTTGGTGAAAATCTCTGCGGGCAGGCGATCCTCATGTCGAACGCCACGCTCGAACAGCCCGTGGATGTATCGGCCCGCTCGCTGGTCAGGCTCGCCGAGGAGGCCGCCCTGTGCGCGCCGGGCACGTGCGGCGCGGCGGCCACCCTCGGCGGGGGCGACGAGCCGCCCTTCGAGACCTCGACCGCGGTGACCCACCCCGACCTCGCCCCGCTGCTCGACGTGCAGGCCGAGGCGGGCGAAGGACCCGTGCCCACCGCGATGCGCACCGGCGAGCCCGCGGGCGCCGACGACCTGCTGGCCGAACGGCGCTGGCCCGCGTACCGCGCGCTGGCGCTCGAACGGGGCGTGCGTTCCAGCGTCACGCTCCCCTTCCGCCACCACGAGCTGACCGTGACCGTCACGCTGTGTGGCTTCCGCCCCGGGCTGATGGACGCGAGGACCCGGATCGTGGCCACCCTGATCGGCGACCTCGCCACCCGCACGATCGCGCGCGACCGCGCCTACGAACGCGCCCTCACCGAGGTGGACCAGCTGGACACCGCCCTGCGCTCCCGCCCCGTCATCGACCAGGCGTGCGGCATCCTCATGCACGTTCTCGGCTGCGACGCCGACGCCGCGTTCGACCTGCTGCGCCGGCAGTCGCAGCGCACCAACAGCAGGCTCGCCGACCTGGCCGAGCGCGTGGTGGCCACCAAGGGCGCGGGCCTGAAGGCGGCGCTCGCCCGCTGATCCCGGCCGCGGCACCTGGCCGCATCACAAGGCCGCATCACACGTGCCGCATCACTCGGCCGTCCGGGGGTACTCGCCGTTCCCCACCCTGTCCGAATCGAGAAGGTCCCAAGCGAAAGGTGCGAACCCATGAGCCGGACCCGGATCGTGATCGTCGGAGCGGGCTTCGCCGGGTACCAGGCCGCGCGCACGCTCTCCCGCAGGCTGAGGAAGAACGCGGAGATCGTGCTCCTCAACCCCACCGACTACTTCCTGTACCTGCCGCTGCTCCCGCAGGTCGCCGCGGGGATCCTGGAGCCGCGCCGCGTCACCGTCTCGCTGACCGGCACGCTGCCGCACGTCCGGCTGGTGCTGGGCGAGGCGAGCGACGTCGACCTCGAAGGGCGCCGCGTGCGCTACACCGACCCCGAGGGCCGGGAGGCCGACATCGGGTACGACTCGCTGATCCTGTCCGTCGGCTCGGTCAGCAGGCTGCTGCCCATCCCCGGCGTGGCCGAGCACGCGCGTGGCTTCCGCGGCCTGCCCGAGGCGCTGTACCTGCGGGACCACATCGTCCGGCAGCTCGAGCTGGCCTCCTACGCGGAGGACGAGGAGGAGCGCAGGGCGCGTTCGACGTTCGTCGTGGTCGGCGCGGGCTACACCGGAACCGAGGTCGCCGCGCACGGCAAGATCTTCGCGGACACGCTCGCGCGCCGCACCCGCAGGGCCGGTGGCCACCCGGTCGAGCCGCGCTGGATGCTGCTCGACGTGGCGCCCCGGGTCCTGCCCGAGCTGGACGAACGCCTCTCCCGCACCGCCGACCGCGTCCTGCGGGCGCGCGGCGTCGACGTGCGCACGGAGCTCTCGGTCAAGGAAGCCACCCACGGCGGGGTGGTCCTCCAGAACGGCGAGGCCGTCCCGACCCGCTGCCTCATCTGGTGCGTGGGCGTGCGCCCCGACCCGCTGGTGTCGGACGTCGGGCTGCCCACGGAGCGCGGCCGCCTCGTCGTCGACCCGTATCTCAACGTGCCGGGCCACCCCGAGGTGTTCGCGTGCGGCGACGCCGCCGCGGTGCCCGATGTGACGCAGCCGGGGCAGTTCACGGCGATGACCGCGCAGCACGCCTGGCGGCAGGGCAGGACGGTCGCCCGCAACGTCGCCGCCCACCTGGGCGTGGCCGAACGCCGCCCCTACGAGCACCACGACCGCGGCTTCGCCGTCGACCTCGGCGGGATCCAGGGCGCGGCCAACCCGTTCCACATCCCGCTCTCGGGCCCGCTCGCGGGCGCGGTGACCCGCGGCTACCACCTGATGTCGATGCCCGCGAACCGCGTCAGGGTCGCCACCGACTGGCTGCTCGAGGCCGTCCAGCCCCGGCAGGCCGTGCAGTTGGGCATGGTCCGCTCGGGCTCGGTCCCGCTGGACACGGCGTCGCCCGAGCTGGCGCGTACGCCGGGCTGAGGCGCCGGCGTACATCACCGCACGCCCGCGCACGCCCGTATGGGGGCGGCGTCGGCGGGTAAGCGCAGGGCAAGGAGAGCCCCGCCGCCCGCCCGTCGCTTCCCGGAAGAGGGGCGGGCGGGCGCGGGAAAGGGCCCGGCCGCCACGGCCGGGCCCGTTCTCCTGTCCCTCAGGTCCTCAGGTCCTCAGGTCTCAGGTCCTCAGGCCGCGGTGCGGTCGGTGTCCCGGTCCCAGTGCCGGTGGCAGGCGATCGCGTCGGCGAACGCCGTGATCACCGTCGAGACGTCGACGCCCTCGGCCCCGGTCACCACGCCCCGCTCGTCCACCACGCCGTCGCCGGGGCCCCCGTCGCCGTCCTCACCCTCGCCCGCCCCTTCGGTCGCGAGCCGCACCCCTGGCAGCGCGAGCGCGCGCAGCAGCTCGACGCCCTCGCCGAGCGCCGCGATCGGCTTGCCGTGCTTGAACGCCTCGGCGACATAGTGCCGCGCCGACCCGTCGTCGCCCAGCGCCCGCACGCTCTCGACGCCCCCCGGCACGCACACCGCGTCGTACAGGACCGACGCCATGGTGCTCATCGCGCGGTCCACCGTCACCGGCTCCGTTCCCGATGGGCCCTCGGCCGAGCGCACCTCGCCGTCCCTGGCCGCCAGCACCTCGGGGATCGCGCCGCCGCCCGCGAGCGCGTCGCGCAGCGCCTCGACATGGGCCGCGTCCACGCCGTCCGCCGCCAGGATGGCGACGCGGCGCGTGGCGATCGAGCCGGTGGGGCTGTTGGCCAGGCTCAGCGCGGGCGAGGTCCGCCCGTGGTTGGCGACCGCCGGCTCCTTGGGCGGCGGCACCCCGATGCCCTCGGCGACGCGCGTGGCCAGCGTGTGGTCGATGTGGTTGAGCTGGTCCACGGTCCGCTCGCGCACCTCGGCGAACGTCACCTTGCCCAGCTCGAAGCGGTAGGCGGCGACGATGTGGTCCTTCTCCCAGTCGGCCATGCTGTTCCAGAAGAGCGTCGCCTGGCCGTGGTGGTCGGCGAAGCTGTCGCTCCGCTTCTTGATCGTCGCGCCGTCCACGCGCTCCTGGTGGTGCGCGTACGCGCCCGCGTCGGGCGCGGCGAGCGCGGGGCAGCCGCCGGAGAGGGAGTTGGGCGTGTAGCTCGTGCGCCCCACGTCGATCCGCTGCTGGCCGTAGCCGTCCCGCTGCGTCGTGGTCACGGTGGACACGGGCCGGTTCACCGGTATCTGCTGGAAGTTGGGGCCGCCGAGCCGGATCAGCTGGGTGTCGAGATAGGAGAAGTTGCGGCCCTGGAGCAGCGGATCGTTGGTGAAGTCGATGCCCGGCACCACATGGGCCGTGTGGAACGCCACCTGCTCGGTCTCGGCGAAGAAGTTGTCGGGGTTGCGGTCCAGGATCATCCGCCCGACCGGCAGGAGCGGCACCGTCTCCTCGGGGATCAGCTTCGTCGCGTCGAGCAGGTCGAAGTCGAACCTGAACTCATCCTCCTCGGGCACCAGTTGGAGGCACAGCTCGTACTCGGGGAAGTCGCCCTGCTCGATGGACTCCCACAGGTCACGGCGGTTGAAGTCCGGGTCCTTGCCCGCGATCGCCTGCGCCTCCTCCCACACGAGCGAGTGCGCGCCCAGCGTGGGACGCCAGTGGAACTTGACGAACGTGCCCCGCCCCGCCGCGTTGACCAGCCGGAACGTGTGCACCCCGAAGCCCTGCATCATCCGGTAGCTGCGCGGGATCGCCCGGTCGGACATCAGCCACATCACCGTGTGCATCGACTCGGGCTGGAGCGAGCAGAAGTCCCAGAACGTGTCGTGCGCGGACGCCGCCTGCGGCATCTCGTGGTGCGGCTCGGGCTTCACCGCGTGCACGAAGTCGGGGAACTTGACGGCGTCCTGGATGAAGAACACCGGAAAGTTGTTGCCCACCAGGTCGTAATTGCCCTCGCGCGTGTAGAACTTGGTGGCGAAGCCGCGCACGTCCCGCACCGTGTCGGCCGAGCCGCGCGAGCCCGCGACCGTCGAGAACCGCACGAACACCGGCGTCTCGCGCGCCGGGTCCTGGAGGAAGTCCGCCTTGGTGTACTCGGTGAGCGACTCATAGGGCCTGAAGCGCCCGTACGCCCCCGCGCCCCGCGCGTGCACCACGCGCTCGGGTATGCGCTCGTGGTCGAAGTGGGTGACCTTCTCGCGGAAGTGGAAGTCCTCGAGCAGGGTCGGGCCGCGCTCCGAGACCCGCAGTGAGTTGTCCGTGTCGTCGACCGGGGTGCCCGAGGCCGTCGTCAGTGGTCCCTCGTCCTGGTGGTCGCGCGACGGCTCCAACTGCTCCCGCTTGGCGGAGGCTTCGTCGTCCGGCATGGGTGACTCCCCTTCCTGTGCTCCGGTTCCCTGGGCTCCGGTGCGGCGCTCCGGTGCGTGGGCACGCGGCGGCCTCACGAGCCGACCCCTGGCGCGGCGCTGCTCATCCCTCCAGCGTCGGGGGCGCGCAGCGCGGCCACCAGTTCGTCGGCGCGATCGGGTGCCCCGATCAGCTCGTCCCTACGCCGCCGCGCCGCCACCCGGCCCCGGTCGAGGCACCAGGTGAGCCACACGTCGAGCCGCCGCGCGTCGACGCGTTCCCCCGGCACGAGCGCGGGCCACCGGCACGCCCTGGCCTGCGCCGAGACCTTGGCCCCGCCGCGCACGGGGTCGATCGCGATGGCGGGGACGCCGCCGCGCAGCGCCAGCACGAGGCCGTGCAGCCGGTCCGTCACGACCGCGTCGAGCCGTTCGACCACCGACTGGAACTGCTCGGCCGTCCCGCACAGCAGCCCGTCCCGCGAGTCGAGGCGGCTCTCGAGCACCACGGGCGCGCAGTCCTTGCCCGCGAGCCAGTCCCGCACCGACGCGGCCACCACGTCGTGCAGCCGCGCGTCCCCGTACTCGCGCTGCCCCGATGTCAGCAGCACCCCGACCACGGGCGTCGCGGCCCCGCGCGGCGCGCGCAGCGACAGGTCCCTGGTGGGCTGGCCGCTCGTCCCGTCCCGCGCGAGCACCTCGTGGAATCCCGTCAACGCGGGGTCACCGCGGTCGATCGCCGAGACCCCCACGGCCACCCTGCGGCAGTGCGCGAACCGCTCGTGCAGCTCCGCGATCCGCGGCCCGTGCACGGGCCCGCACACGAACACCAGCAGCCCGTAGTCCTCGGGCCTGATGTCGTCGATGGCCCGCCCGCGCGGCTCGAAGCGCGGGCTCCACGCCACGTCGTAGCGCATCCCCGCCTCGTCGAGCACGTGCCGCACCCGGTCGAGGGCCAGCACGTCCCCCGCCGTCACCTCGCCGTCCACCAGGCTGAACCAGCCGGTCAGCAGCGTTCTCCCGCCATCGCTCGCGCCATCGCCCGCGCCGTCGCTCGTCATCAGGGCCGAGTCCCCTGGCCCCCGGGGGCGAAACGGCGGCGGGCCCGCGTTGCGCCCGTTTGGACCCATCGCCGCGGGGCACTCGGCGCCCGTGTCCACACCTCTGGTGGGGGTGGTGATCGCCACCCGCAATCGCGCGTCCAGCCTGGTCACCACGCTGGACCGGCTGACGTCCCTGCCGGAGCGCCCACCCGTCCTCGTCGTGGACAACGCCTCGTCCGACGGCACGCCCGCGCTGCTCGCCGAGCGCTTCCCCGGCGTCCAGGTGCTCGCCCTGCCCCGCAACAGGGGCGCGCTGGCGCGCAACGACGGCGTGCGGTCCCTGCCCGCGCGCTACATCGCCTTCAGCGACGACGACTCCTGGTGGGAACCGGGCGCGCTGGCCGCCGCCGCCGAGCTGATGGAGGCCAACCCCGGGATCGGCCTGGTCGCCGCCAGGACCGAGGTCGGCCCGCGGCGCGCCCCCGACCCGCTCAACGCCGTGCTCGCGGGCTCCCCGCTCACCCGCCGCCCCGACCTGCCGGGCCCGCCCGTGCTCGGCTTCCTCGGCTGCGCCGCCGTCGCCCGCCGCTCGGCGTTCCTCGACGTCGGCGGCTACCACCCGCTGCTGTTCTTCGGCGCCGAGGAGACCCTGCTCGCCTACGACCTCGCCGCCGCGGGCTGGGACGTCTGCTACGCGCCCCGCGTCACCGCCGTCCACCACCCGTCGACCGACCCCCGCGCCCGCCGGTCCACGCTGGTCCGCCGCAACGAGGTCCTCACGTCGTGGCTGCGCCGCCCCCTTCCCGTCGCGCTGCGCGACACGTGGCGGCTGGCCCGCGAGGCACCAGGCGACCGCGCGGCGCGGCGCGCCCTCGGCCAGCTGGTGCCGCGGCTGCCCGCGGCCTGGCGCGGCCGCCGCACGCTGCCCGACGACGTGGAGGCCGATGTCCGACGACTCGAACGCCTGGAGCTGAGCCATGCCGCCGGATGACCGCGTCTCCGTGGTGATCATCACCCGCGACCGCAGGGCCGAGCTGCTGCACACCCTCGACCGGCTCGCGGCGCTCCCCGAGCGCCCCCGCGTGCTCGTCACCGACAACGGCTCGACCGACGGCACGGCCGACGCCGTGGCCGCCGCGCACCCCGAGGTCCGCGTGCTGACCCCGGGGGCCAACCTGGGCGCGGTCGGCCGCAACCTCGCCCTGCGCGAGGTCACCTCGCCCTATGTCGCCTTCTGCGACGACGACACGTGGTGGGACCCCGGCTCGCTCGCCGCCGCCGCCGACCTGCTCGACGCGCACCCGGCCGTCGGCGCGGTGACCGCGCGGATCCTCGTGGAGCCCGGGGGAGAGGAGGACCCGATCGTCGCCGAGCTGCGCTCCTCGCCCCTGCCGCGGCCCGGGTGGCTGCCTGGACCCGCGCTCGGCTCGTTCCTCGCCGCGGCCACGGTGCTGCGCACGGACGCGTTCCGGGCGGCGGGCGGCTTCTCGCGGCGGCTGTGGCTCGGCGGCGAGGAGGAGCTGCTCGCCGCCGACCTGATGGCGCGCGGTTGGTGGCTGATGTTCGACGAGAGCCTGACGATCCACCACGCGCCGTCGGCGGTGCGCGACGCCACGCGCCGCAGGGCGGACGGCATCAGGAACACGCTCTGGTTCACCTGGCTGCGCCGCCCGGCCCGCCCGGCCCTGCGCCGCACCGCGCACCTGCTGCGCACCGTCCCCCGCGACCGCGCCACGGCCGGAGCCCTGCTCCGCGCGGCCGCGGGTCTTCCGTGGATCCTGCGCTCCCGCGACCCCGTCCCGCCGCCCGTCGAGGCGCGGCTGCGCACGCTCGAGACGGCCCAACGCGCCTCGACGGCCCGGCGTTATGTGGGGTGACGCCGTCCCCCTCAGGGGGCGGGCAAGGGGCCGATGACCGTGCGGAGCCTGTTGAGCAGGGGATTGCTGCGCTTGTGCAGCGAGTCGACGACGCGCAGCACCTCGAGGGCCATGGGGTGGATCCGCACCATCTGGGGGGCGATCCGGTGCGCCCTCGCGAGGCTCTCGAGGGCGGCGCCCGCGTCGCCGGTGTCGAGCTGGGCGCGGGCCTGGGCGATGAAGCTGGGCGCGAGCCGCGTCGGGGGCAGGCCCGCGAGCGCGGTGGCGAGGTCCCCTGTGAGGGCGAGCGCCTTCTTGGGCTTCTTGAGGTCGACGAGCGTGGCCATCTCGTGGGTCAGGGCGTTGCGCGGCCCGAACGTCAGCCCGTGGACGCGGAAGTCGTCGGGGAACGACGCGCACAGCCGCCGCGCGTACTGGATGTGCTTGTCCGCCTGCCGCTCGGCCTCCCGCTTGTCCGGCAGCCGCCCCGCCAGCGTCATGCCGCGCAGGTGCAGGATCCCGGTGGCGATCGCGCGCCGCTCGCCCGTCAGCCGCTCCTCCGCGGCGCCGATGGCGCGGTCGATCACGGTCAGACCGCCCTCGCAGTCCCCGAAGTTGAGATACGTCCCCGCCCTGTCCCGGTCCGCGATCGCCTGGACGAGCGGGTCGGCCCGCTGCTCGGCCGCCCACCGCTGCCGCGCCACCGCGACCTCGGCCAGGTCCATCCAACGGTGCCGCGCGGCCAGCCAGTAGACGGCCGAGTAGGTCTCGGCGAGCGCCGCCCACGCCTCGGTGGTGTGGGCGTCGTGCGCGTGGGCCGTCACCTTGCGCAGCAGGGGCGGCAGTATGCCGGTGAGCCGGGTCAACTCCACGGCGTCGCGCAGCTCGCTGACCCGCCGCAGGTCCGCGGCGACCTCGGCGGGCTCGACGGCCACCGCTCCCGGCAGGTCGAAGTCGCGCATGGCGCCGCGCAGATCGCGCAGCGACTCGGCCTCGGCCGCCGCGACGGGCGCCTTGCCGAGCACCTCGTCCATCGTGAGTCCCATGGCTCTGCCGAGCGCCGCGGCGGCGGCCGGGGTGAGCGTCCGGCTGCCCACCTCGATCTTGGACAGCAGGGACACCGAGATGTTCGCCTTGCGCGCGAGGCCCACCTGTGACATGCCGCGCGCGGCACGGAGCTTCGCCAAGTGGGTCCCCGGCGCGATCTGATGCGAGGTCATGCCACCATGGTGGCACTGACACAGACGACTCATGTGGTCACTTTGTGCAACGAGTGTGCAAGCACCTTTCCGGTGCCAGCCGGTTTACTCAGGGTGATGACTCAAGCACCCCTCTCACGCCCATGGGAGGCGCCCCCGTGTCGGACCCTCGTGCAACGAACCCCGCGGCCCCCGAGTGGTTGCCCGCCGCCGCGGAGGAGATCCGCCGTGTGCCGTGCGGGCGTTGGTTCGACGCCGTGCGCGTGCCCTGCGTGGTCAGCATCGGCGCGTTCGCCCGCCTCGGCGGCGCCGTCGGCCCCGTGGTGGGCGACCAGCGGGCAGGGCAGCACTGGTGGCTCGTCCCCTCGGGCGGGGCGGTCGGCTGGGCGCTGCCCGGGGTCGGTGTGGCCGCCGCGGGGCGGACGTTGCTCGTCCCCGCCGCCGACGCCCCCGCCACCGCCGCGCTGTGGTGGGCCAGCCCGCCGCAGGGCCCGCTGACCGATCCGCCGCTGCTGCGCGCGGCGTTGAACGACGAGTTGGCCGGGCACCGCGCCCTGACCCGCCCCTACCGATCCGTCGAGTGCGGCATCGGCCAGCACCCCGGGTGCCGCCACGGCACCACCCCGACCATGGCCCACCCCGACGTCTACGGCGTCCGCGTCGAGCCATGCGCCTGCCCATGCCACCCCCCTGCGGGGGGCTGAGCCGTTTCCGCGCGGTGGCGCGCGGGTTCCCCTGCGGGGGGCTGGTGCGCTTGGGCGGGTGCCGCGCGTTCCCCTGCGGGGGGTGGATGGGTTCCCACTGTGGTGGGTTGGTGTTGCCGGTGGGCTGGGCGGGTTCCCCTGCGGGGGGCTGGTGCGCTTGGGCGGGTGGTGTGGTTCGCCTGAGGGAGGCGGGTCCGTTGCCGCCGTGGGGGCTGCCAGTGGGCGGTGCGCGCTTCGCGCGGCGTGGGGAGTCGCTTGCGTGGTGCGGGGTCCCCTGCGGGGAGCTGATCCCCCGCCGGGGGCGGGTCCGTCTCGTGGTGGTGTGCGGGGTGCCTCCCTACGGGAGGCGGGTATGCGGGCGCCGCCAGCGGGTGTCGCGTGGGGGTGACGGCGTGGTCAGCTGGTTTCCCTGCGGGAAGCGAACGCGCGGGGGGCGGGTCCGTTGCCGCCGTGGTGGTGGGCTGGTGCCGTCGATTGGCTGCGCGTGCGTTTTGCGGCCTGTTTCCCTGCGGGGAGCTTGCCCCCCTGCGGAGGGCTGAGGCGTTGCCACTGTGGTGCGCTGGTGCTGCCGGTGGGCGGTGTGCGCGCCGCGCGGAGTTGCCTGCGTGCTGGTGCCCGCGACAGGCAACTCCGCAGCGCGAACGCGCGGTCCGCTCCGCGGGGAACCCCCCGCACCCCTCCGCGGCAGCGGAACGCGCGCACCACCGCGACAGGCAACTCCGCACGCCACGCGTGGGAAACGGCCCCTCGTGGGGGCCCGCGTCGCCTGCGACAGCGCGCCAGCTCCCTGCGGGGGACTGCGCACCGACCGTGTGGGAATGGGCCCTGCGGGGGCCTGTGTTACCTGCCACTGCACGCCAGCCCCCCGCAGGGGAATGTGCACCCCGCAGGGGAAACGCGGGCCGCAAAAACGTACGTGCAGCCCGCAGACAGCACCAGCTCACCACTGCGTGGGACGCGGCTCAGCTCCCCGCAGGGGAATGCGCTCTCCGCGGGGGAAACGCGGGCCGCAAAAACGTACGCGCAGCCCACCGGCAGCACCAGGTCACCACCGCGTGGGACGCGGCTCAGCTCCCCGCAGGGGAACGCGCTCCCCGCAGGGGAAACGCGCGGGCCAGCGCAGCGATGACCTCGTTCGGGTGGATTCCCAGGAGGCGTGCGTCCGGGGCCGGGGCGTGTGGGTCGCCGCTCGGGGGGCCGTGCCACAGCGCGATGTGCCGTGGGTCGGGCGGTGGGCCCCAGAGCGCGGGGGAGACCGGGCCGAACAGCGTGACCGAAGGGGTGCCCAGCGCCGTCGCCAGGTGCGAGACGCCCGTGTCCCCGACCACCACGGCCCGCGCCCCCGCCACCAGCGCCGCGAGGCGCGGGAACGGCAGCGCCGCGGGCCCGGCGAGGACCGCCGATGGCGGCAGGCCCGCCGCCTCGGCCACCGACGCCGCCAGGTCGCCCTCGTCAGGGCCACCGGTCACCACCACCCGCTCGCCCGCGTCCACCAGCGCGCGCCCCACCTCGCCGAAACGCGCCCCCGGCCAGCGCCGCGCGCCCGCGTCCGCGCCGGGGTGGAGCACCACCGCGCCGGGCGCGGGGGAGCGCACGCCCTCGGGCGGCGCGATCCGCAGGTCCGACGGGTCGGCGGGGACGCCGTACCACTCCACCAGGCGGCACCAGCGGGCGCGTTCGTGCTCGTCGGCCACCCAACGGGGGCCCCCGCCGTCCGCGTAGCCGAACACCCGCCCGGGGCGCAGCGCGCACAGCACCGCGAAGCTCTCGGGCCCGTTGCCGTGCAGGTCGACCGCCACGGTGGGCGCGCGCCCCGACCACGGGACGCGCTCGGGCACCGCGCGGCCCGCGCCGCCCACGGGCACCAGCTCGTCGACCGCGCCCGTGGCCGTGACCGCCTCGGCGAGCCAGGCGGGCGCGGCCAGCGCGATCCCGTGCTCCGGGTACGCGCGCCGCAGGGCGCGCAACGCGGGAACGGCCGTCAGCAGGTCGCCGAGACCCAGCGCCCGCAGGGCAAGCACGCGCCCGGCGCGCGCCCCGCTCATGGCACCCTGAACGCCGCGCGCCGCGCCAGCTCCGTCGTGGACCGGCCGTCCAGATAGGGCAGGACGAGCGTCTGCCCGCCCCACTCGCGCAGCGCCGCCGCCTCGGGCAGGTCGCGCACGCTGTAGTCGCCGCCCTTGACCCACACGTCGGGCCGCAGCCGCCGCAGCAGCGCCTCGGGGGTGTCCTCGTCGAACGCCGCGACCGCGTCCACGCAGCCGAGGCCCGCGAGCACCCTGATGCGGTCGGCCGCCGGGTTGAACGGGCGCCCCTGGCCCTTCAACCGCCGCACGGAAGCGTCGGAGTTGACGCACACGATGAGGCAGTCGCCCGTGCGGCGCGCGTCCTGGAGGAACTGCACGTGCCCCGCGTGCAGCAGGTCGAAGCAGCCACCGGCCGCGACGACCGTGCCGCCCCCGGCGCGCACCGCCTCCACCAGCGCGAACGGGTCGCCGCCCGCCCGCGGCGCGGCGGGCTCGCCGCCCACGGTCGGCCCCTCCCCGGCGCCGAGCGACGCCATGCCGCCCAGGCCGACGAACGTGGCCGCCGCCTCGGTGGCCAGGCCGACCGCCTCGGGCGGCAGCCCGCCGTCGGCCAGGACGCACGCGGCCGTCGCCGCGAAACAGTCGCCCGCGCCGCACGGGTCGCCGTCGTGCTCCTTCGCCAGGGGAACGTAGAGCGGGTCGTCGCAGTGGGCGCGGGCCAGCACCGCGCCCCGGCAGCCCAGGGTCACCGCGACCGCCGCCGCGCCCCAGCGCTCGGCGAGCAGCGCCCCGCGCCTGCTGTGCGCCCTGAGCGTGTCCCCCTCGCCGCCTTCCGCGCCGCAGAACAGCCGGGCCTCGCGCTCGTTGGGCGTGACCAGGCGCGTCGACGGCACCGGCGCGCGCCCGCGCGGATGGGGGTCCCACACCACGGGCACGCGCCTGGCCGCCTCGGCGAGCGCCCCGCGCACGGCGGCGACCGTGCCCTGCCCGTAGTCCGCCACCAGGATCGCGCCCGCCTCCGCGAGCGCGCGCCGCACCGTGGGCCCGGCCGGGCCAGGCGTTCCGCCGCCCCGGTCCATCCGCACCACGGGCCGACCCCCGGCCAGCACACGGGACTTCACCGGGAGCGTTCCGTCGAGCGGCAGCTCGGCCAGGCGCACGCCGGGCGGCAGCATCGACCGCACCGCGTCGCTCGCCGGGTCGCCGCCGAGCGCGGCGACCAGCACGACCTCGCGCCCGTCCCGCGCGGCCAGCGCGGCGGCCACCCCGGCGCCGCCGGGGCGCGAACGCCGCCCCGCCACCTCGACGACCGGCACCGGCGCGTCGGGCGCCAGCCGCGTGGCGTCGCCCTCCACGTCCTCGTCGAGCAGCACGTCGCCGACGACGACGAGCGGCTTGCCCCTGACACCGTCGACACCGCTGACACCCCTGCCTCCGTGCGTCATGGCGTCTCCCCCCGGGGCAGCGCCGCGGGCATCGGCGTCTCGATCGCGGCGGGCTCGGCGAGCGCCGCGTCGAACGCCTCGCACAGCACATGGAGCGCGAGCAGGTGCGCCTCCTGCACGGTGGCCGCCGTGGGCGCGTCCACGCTGACGGCCGCGTCCGCCGCCGCGGCCAGCGGGTTGGGCGTGGGCCCGGTCATCGCCCACACCCGCAGCCCGGCGGCGCGGGCCGCGGTGCCCGCGCCCAGCAGGTTGTCGCTGCGGCCCGAGGTGGACATGAGCACCAGGACGTCGCCCGGCCTGCCGTGCGCGGCGACCTGGCGCGCGTAGACCTCGTCGAACCCGTAGTCGTTGCCGATCGCGGTGACGCTCGAGGTCTCGGCGTGCAGCGCGATCGCGGAGAACGGGCGGCGGTCGGCCGCGTAACGCCCCACGAGCTCGGCCGTCAGATGCTGCGCCTGGGCGGCGCTTCCGCCGTTGCCCGCCGCGAGCAGGCGCCCGCCGCGCGGCAGGACGTCCGCCAGGTGACGGCCCCAGGCGACGGTCTCGTCAAGACCTTCGGCCTCGTAGCGGCGCAGCGCGTCCGTGAGCGCCGCGCAGTGCTCGCGGGCGGTGTGCGATGCGTCGGTGCGCGGTGCGTCCATGGGCGGGTCCTCCTGAAGGGGCCTGGGCGGAACGGGGGTCGGGCGGAACGGGGTCGGGCCTCAGGCGCCGCTGACCTGCGCCGGGCTGCGGCTGCTGATCTCGCGGTAGACCTCCTCGGTGCCCGCGGCCACGGCCGCCCAGCAGTAACGGGTCAGCACCCGCCGCCGCCCCGCCGCACCCCTGGCGGCGCGCTCGTCGGGCGAGGCCAGCAGCGCGGTGACCGCGTCCGCGAGCGCGGCCGGGTCGCCCGGCGGCACGAGGCGCCCGGTGGCCGGGTCGGCGACCGTGTCGCGCATCCCGCCGACCGCGCTCGCCACCACGGGCACGCCGCACGCCATGGCCTCGAGCGGCACGATGCCGAACGGCTCGTAGTCCGCGGGGCACAGCACCAGGTCGGAGCCGCGCAGCAGCACCGGCACGTCGGCGCGCGCGAGGCCGCCGGTGAAACGGACCCGGTCGGCCACGCCGAGCGCGTCGGCCGCCCGGCGCAGCCGCCGCACCTCGGGGTCGTTCTCCAGGCGCCCGGCGCGCGGGCCGCCCGCGATCACCAGCTCGGCATCGGGGATCTTGGCCAGCGCCGCCAGCGACACCTCGGCGCCCTTGCGCGGCACCAGGCGGCCCAACTGGAGCAGCCGGTAGGGGAGTTCGCCGCGCGGCTCGGCCGGTCCCTCGGGGGTGAAACGGGTGGGGTCGACGCCGCAGGGCACCACCCTGATCCGGTCGGCGGGCAGCCCGAGCGCGGCCAGCTCCTCGACCTCGTCGCGGCATGTGGCCACGGTCCTGTCGCAGCTCAGGCCGATGTAGCGCTCCCAGGTGACCCGGTCGGCCGGGCTGGTGTCGGCGCTGCCCTGGTGGCGGCGCTTCACCGTGCCGAGCGCGTGGAACGTGTGCGCGAACGGCAGGGAGAGGCGCCGGGCGGCCTGGAGGGTGGCGACCCCGGACATCCAGAAGTGCGAGTGCACGACGTCGGGCGGGTCCGTCGTCCACTCCCGCTGGAGCACCGTTCCGAACTCCGGCATGAACGGCAGCAGCCGGTCCTTCGGCACGGCCGTGGCCGGGCCCGCGGTGACATGGCGGACCGCCACGCCGTCGCGCAGCCGCGCCACGGTGGGCAGGGCGGGGTCGTCGCGGCGGGTGTAGACGGTCACGGTGTTGCCGCGGTCGGCGAGCTCGGCCGCCAGCTGTGCCACGTGCACGTTCTGGCCGCCCGCGTCCTCGCCGCCCAGCGCGGCGAGCGGGCTCGCGTGCTCGGAGACGAGGGCGATGCGCAGCCCGTCGCGCCCGCCGCGTTCCCCCCTCCTCGTGGGGTGCTTCATCTGGTCTCCTTCGTGGATGCTCCGGCCTTCGGGCCGGGGAGGAAACGAAGCTCCTGTGGAGCAAGGCAGGGGAAGGCGGAGCCGTCCGTAACCTGCTGAGGAACGGCCGTCTCGCGCGCGCCATCTCGGACGCGGCCTGGACGGAACTGCGCTCCATGCTGGAGTACAAGTGCGCCTGGTACGGGCGTGAACTCGTGGTGATCGACCGATGGTTCCCCAGCTCCAGGCTGTGCGGGGCCTGCGGCACGGTCCGCGAGAAACTGCCGCTGAACGTCCGGACGTGGACGTGCGAGTGCGGCGCGGTGCACGACCGTGAGGTGAACGCGGCACGCAACGTCCTGGCCGCCGGGCTGGCGGCAGCGGCCTGTGGAGACGGTGTAAGACCTCAACGGGAGTCCTCCCGGACAGGGCAGTCGTCGATGAAGCAGGAACCCCAGCGGGCGACCGCTGGAACCCCCCGCCATGAGGCGGGAGAGGAAGTCAACAGCGGATCACCTCCTCCATCAGCAGGTCCCAGTCGTCGAGGAACCTCTTCAGGCCGTAGCGCTCGAGCGCCGCGTGGCGCGCGGCGCGGCCCGCCTCCGCCGCCGCGTCGGGGTCGCGCAGATAGCGGACGGCGGCCCGCGCCAGCACCTCGGGGCGGGTGGAGAGCACCCCGGCCTCCTCGGGGACCGCGTCGGCGACCTCGGTGGTGGACAGGGCGACGATCGGCATGCCCAGGTGCATCGCCTCGATCAGCGAGAGGCCGAGCGAGGTCCAGCGCACCGGGTGCAGATAGAGGCGCCGCCTGGCCAGCTCGTCGTGCAGCCGCGCCTGCGCGAGCTCGTAGCCGCGGCAGCGGTCCCACGGCACGCGCAGCCGCCTGGCCAGGCCCTCGGTGCGCATCCCGAACACGTCGAGCGGCGCCGACCCGGCGAGCAGCGGCAGCAGGTCGGTGCCGGTGGTGCGGCCGCGGCGCACGGGCTCGTTGACCACGACGGCGGCGCGTTCGAGCTCGCCGGTCCAGCGGTGCCCTGGATCCACCACGCCGTGCTCGACGACCGCGGTGGCGGTGGTGCCGCTGTCCCAGAACAGCCGGTTGAAGTGGGTGACATGGACGAGCAGCAGGTCGTCACGGTCGGCGCACGGGTGCCGGGTGTCGGGGATGTCCCCGATGGGCGCGTTGTGCTCCAGGTAGATCGCGGGCACGTCGCGGCCGGGGCGCCGCCCGCCGAGCCACCGCGCCGCGAGCTCCTCCTCGTGCGGGCGCTGGAGGACCACCAGGTCGACGGGCGCCTCGCGCAGCTCGTCGGGCGTCAGCTCGGTGACGGACGAGGGCCAGTGGTAGGTCCGCGCCCTGCCGAGCCCGTCGGGGCCGCGGTCGGGCAGGACCGGCACCAGGTAGGAGTGGCTGCCCTGGACGAACGCCGTGGTCCAGGAGCCGTGGACGTGCCAGATCAGGATGTTCATGCTGCCGCCCTCCGCTCGGTGGACCGTTCGGCGGACCGTGCCTTCCGCGCCCCGGGCCGTGCGACCGTCAGCGCCTCGACGGCGCTGACGACCTCCTCGTCGGTGATCGAGTCGAGGCACGGGTGGCCCGCCACCGGGCACAGCCGTGCCCTGGTGCCCGCGCACGCCGTGTCCTGCCTGCCGAGGCGCAGGTGCGGCACGCGGTAGGGCAGCCACCGGTCGGCGCTGACCACCGGCGAGAACAGGCTGACGATCGGGGTGCGCACGGCCGCCGCCAGGTGCGCGGGGCCCGTGTTGCCCGCCACGACCACCCGGGCGCGGGCCAACACCCCTGCCAGCTCGGGCAGTTCGGTGCGCCCGCCCAGGTCGGTCGCGTGCGTCCCCGCGACGCGCCGGGTCAGCGCCTCCTCGCCGGGGCTGCCGGTGACCACGACGCGGTGGCCCGCCTCGGCCAGCGCCTCGACGGCCCGCGCGGCGCGCGGCGGCGACCACGTGCGGGCGGGCACGGCCGCGCCCGGGTGCACCACGACATAGGGCTCGTCGCCCGCGAGCGCGCTGGTGTCCGGGTGCCCAGTGATCTCGAGCGCGCCGTCGTCGCCCGGCGGCAGGGCGAACCCGGCCGCCTCGGCCAGCTCCAGGGCCGCCGCCGCCTCGTGCCGGTAGGGCGCGCGCCGGTGGCGCAGGTCGAGCAGCGAGCCCGGGTAGTACTCGCTGTCCGCGCCGACCCAGGGCACGCCCGCCATCTTGAGCAGCAGCGCGGTGGGCAGCGGGCTCTGGTGGAACGACGCCAGGATCAGCGCCCGGTCGAACCGGCCCGCGGCCAGCCGTTCCACGAGCGCGTCCACCGCACCGCGCTCGACCGGGGGCGGAGAGAGGCTGACCCAGGGCGCGTCGTGCGTGACCAGGTCGTCGACCCCGGGCAGCAGCCGCCCCGCCGCCTCGCCGCGTGGGCCGCACAGCAGCGTCGTCCCCGCGGAGCCCGCCGCGACCGCGCGGATCGCGGGCCCCGCGAGCAGCACGTCGCCCGCGCTGTCGAGCCGCACGACCAGCGTGCGGGGCGCGTGGGGCCTGGTCGGGGGCCGGGTCGGTGGCGTGGTCGGGGGCGGGTGGCTCATGACGGGCGCCCCTCGGGGGTGGCGAGCACGGCGCGCACCGCGCTCAGCAGGTCGGGGGCGCACTCGCGCGCCGCGGCGATCTCGGCGCGCCGGGTGACGGGCGTCGGCACGAGCAC
Source organism: Streptomyces radicis (assembly GCF_003626575.1). Taxonomy (GTDB): domain Bacteria; phylum Actinomycetota; class Actinomycetes; order Streptomycetales; family Streptomycetaceae; genus Streptomyces; species Streptomyces radicis. The sequence goes on from NZ_RBDY01000023.1 coordinate 43,559, forward strand.
GCCGCGCGCGCCCGCCGCGTGGGCCGCGGCCATGTCGGTGCCGATGTCGCCGATCACGGCCGAGCGGCGCGGCGAGACGCCGAGCCGCCCGCAGGCGGCGTAGACGAGCCCTGGCGCGGGCTTGCGGCACTGGCAGCCCTGCCAGGCGGCGTGGGGGCAGATCGCCCAGACGTCGAACGGGCCGAGCAACGCCTCCATGCGCCGCCGCACGGCCTCGATCCCGAAGCGGGTGAAGCGGCCGCGGGCCGCGCCCGACTGGTTGCTGACGACGCCCACCGCGACGTTCCGCGCGCGCAGCAGGTCGAGCGCCTCCCTGGCGCCGGGAAGGGGGCGCACCAGCTCGGGGTCCGCGTTGTAGGGGACGTCCTCGATCAGCGTGCCGTCGCGGTCGAACAGCACCGCGTCGGGGCCCCTCCCGGTCGGCCGCGCGGGGCGGCCGCCGGGCCACGGCGGCAGCATCCAGGGCCCGCCGGGGGGAGACCCCGCGGGCGGTCTCCTGCTCGTGGGTATCGAGGCGCTACTCATAAGCGTCTGAGTTGCCCGAAATAGCGGAATCAAACGGGATATATCCCTCGGCGCGATCGCTCGCCCGCCCGTCCGGCCTCGCGCGCGCCCGCGCGTCCGCCTCGGCCTGCGCCTGTGCCTCGGCCGCCGCCTCGCGCTCGCTCACCACCGAGCGGTGCCGCACGTGCCCGGCCAGCCAGTGGGCCACCGCCATCGGCGGGATCAGGGCGCTGGTGGTCAGCATCCGGCGCACCTCCTCCTTCGTGCGCGGCCCCGGCAGCACGCGCGCCGCCGCGAACTCCCCCGTGCCCACGAGCCACAGCGCGCCGAGCGCCGCCGCCGCCCCGCGCCGCCCGAGAGCCGCCGCGCCCAGCGCGGCCAGGCCCGCGGCCGTGATCGCCGCGTGGCGCGCGAGCCGCCCACGGGGCGCGTCGGCGCGCGCCCACCAGTCGGGGCCGTGCAGCCGCCGCATGAGCACGTCGTCCGCGTTGCCCGCCTGCTGGCGCACCGACACCCACGCGTCCGCGGGGCGCACGGGGTGCTGGGTGCGCCGCTCGCCCACGGCCAGGATCCAGCCCTTGGCCAGCACGCGCAGCGCCAGATCGGCGTCCTCGCGGAACGCCCTCGGGAACCGCTCGTCGAAGCCGCCCACCGATTCAAGGGCCGCCCTGCGGTAGGCCATGTCGGCGGTGATCCAGCGCGCCGTGGCGAGCCCCGCGGTGGAGCGCTCCCAGTCCGTTGGGGCCCGGTCGAGCGGCAGCGGCACGGTGATCCTGGCCTGCACGCCCGCGATGTCGGGGTCGGCCGCCGCCAGGTCACCGGCCAGCGCCGCCGCCCAGTCGGGCCCCGGCACCACGTCGTCGTCGAGGAACGCGATCCATGGCTCGGGCGAACGCCGCCAGCCGGTGTTCCGCGCGGCGGCAGGCCCGGCGCCCCGGCCCGGCACGATCTCCACCAGGTCGCGCAGCGCGGCGGGCACCGCGGCGGGCAGGGGGTTGGGGTCGTCGGGCGGGCGGTCGTCCACCAGCACGACGCGGGCGGGGCGCGGCCCCTCGCCCGCGGCGAGCGCCGTCAGCACGCGGCCGAGGCTGGGGCGCCCGAGCGTGGGGATCACCACCGCGTACGCGACCGCGCCCGCCTCCTCGTTCACGACCTGCCCCCGCCGTTCGCGCCCCCGCCGCCGCTGGCGAAGAACGCGGCCCTGCGCACCAGGAACGGGCCGATCGCCAGCACGTCCACGGGCGCCGAGCCGAAGCACTCGAGCGCGTCCCTCGGGTCGTCCACCATGGGGCGGCCCGCGGTGTTGAGGCTCGTGTTGACGACCACCGGCAGGCCCGTGCGCTCCTCGAAGCGGGCCAGCATCCGCGCCACGAGCGGCTCGTTCGCCGGGTCGACCGTCTGCACGCGGGCCGTGCCGTCCACGTGCACCACGGCCGGGATCCTCTCGCGCCACGCGGGCCGCACCTCGTGCACGAACAGCATGTAGGGGCTGGGCAGTTGGCCGTCGAACACATCGGCGGCCCGCCCCGCGAGCACCATCGGCGCCACGGGCCTGAACTGCTCGCGCCCCTTGATGTCGTTGAGCCGCTCCAGGTTGCCCGACCTGCCGGGGTGCGCGAGCAGCGAACGGTGGCCGAGGGCCCGCGGGCCGAACTCGGACCTGCCCTGGAACCACGCCACCACGGCGTTCTCCGACAGCGCCTCCGCCACCGCGACCGCCACGTCCTGCGGGCGCTCGAACGGCACGGCCGCCGTCTTGAGCCACGCCTCGATCTCCGCGTCCGACCAGCCGCGCCCCAGGTCGGCGCCGCGCGGCGGCACCGTCGGCGCCGTGTCCTCCACCGCCGCGTGCAGCAGCGCGCCGCCGAGCGCGGTGCCCGCGTCACCGGCCGCGGGCTGCACCCACACGCGGGAGAACGGGCCCTCGCGGGCGATCCGCGCGTTGGCGACGCAGTTGAGCGCGACGCCGCCCGCCATCGTCAGCGTCTCGTCGTGGGTGCGGCCGTGCAGCCAGCGCACCAGGTCGAGCAGCGTCTCCTCGAGCACCGTCTGCGCGCTGGCCGCCAGGTCCGCGTGGTCCTGCGTCCACGCCTTCTCGCCGTCCCTCGGCGGGGTCAGCTCCGCCCATGGCACGCCCATGGCGTGGAACCCCCCGTCGCCGGTCGGGTACACATGGCGCCGCAGCTCGGGCGCGAAGCGCGGCGTGCCGTAGGAGGCGAGCGCCATCACCTTGTACTCGTCGCTCGAGCGCAGAAAGCCCAGGTGCTCCGTCAACTCCTCGTAGACCAGGCCGAGCGAGTGCGGCAGCGCCTGGCCGGTGAGCGGCTCAAGGTGGTCGCCGACCCGGCGCGCCGCCAGGTGCGATGCCGACTCGCCGCGCCCGTCGAGCACGAGCACCGACGAGGTGTCGGCCGAGGGCGCGGCGAACGCGGACGACGCCGCGTGCGCCATGTGGTGCGGCACGAAGCGCACGATGTCCGGGTCGAGCCCGGGCAGGGCGGTCGCGAGGAAGCGCGGCGCCTCCCTCGCGTAGGTGAGCCGCAGCTCGTCCCACGGGTCGTCGAGGCCCATGGCCTCGGCGGGCCTGGCGAGCGTCGGGTCGAACGAGTAGACGACCGCGTCGAGGTCCTCGGGCCGTAGACCGGCCTGCCCGAGACACCAGGCGGCCGAGCGCTCGGGCAGCTCCCACGCGGAGAACGGCACGGGCCGCTTGCCGTGCTTGCGCCGGGAGAAACGCTCCTCCTCGGCGGCGGCCAGCACGCGCCCGTCGACGACGAGCGCCGCCGAGGGGTCGTGGAACAGGGCGTTGATACCTAGAACTCGCATGAACCCTCCGCGCACACCGGTCGGTTGTCGCCCCCTGAAAACCCGGGCCCTGAAAAGCCCGGGCCCTGAAAAGCCTTGAGAAGCCCCGGGAAGTACCTCAGCGCGCCGCGGCCGCCGCCCGCTCCCGGTACCACGCGATCGTGCGCGCCAGCCCCTCGTCGGGCGGCACGCGCGGCTCCCACTGCAACTTGCCGCGCGCCAGCGCGATGTCGGGGCACCGCACCGTCGGATCGTCCACGGGCCGCTCGATCAACCGCACCGTCGAGTCCGAACCCGCTAGCCGGATGACCAGATGTGCCAGATCCAGCATGGAAATCTCCGCTGGATTACCGATGTTGACCGGGCCGCGCAGGTCGGACTCCGCCATCGCCAGCACGCCGCGCACCGTGTCGTCCACATAGGTGAGCGAACGCGTCTGGTGCCCGTCACCCGTCACCGTCAGCGGCTCCCCGTCGAGCGCCTGCCGGACGAACGTCGGCACCGCCCGCCCGTCGTGCCCGCGCATCCGGGGGCCATAGGTGTTGAAGAGCCGCACGATCCCGGTGTCCGTCCCGTGCACCGCGGCCTCGGCCGCCGTCAGCGCCTCGCCGAAGCGCTTGGCCTCGTCGTATACGCTGCGCGGCCCGACCGGGTTGACATGCCCCCAGTACTCCTCGTTCTGCGGATGCTCCTTCGGGTCGCCGTACACCTCGGACGTCGAGGCCAGCACGCACCGCGCGCCGTGCCGCCTGGCGAGCGCGAGGGCGTTGCGCGTGCCGAGGCTGCCGGTCTCCAGCGTGTGGATCGGCAGCCTCAGATAGTCGGCGGGCGACGCGGGCGACGCGAAGTGCAGCACCAGGTCGGCCGGGCGCGCCACGTCGAACGGGTCGCACACGTCGGCCTCGATGAGCGAGAAGCCCTGCCGGTCGCGGAGGTGGTCGACATGCCGTGGGTCGGCCGTGCTCAGGTCGTCGATGCAGGTGACGGCCGCTCCCCGGTCGAGCAGCGCGGTGCACAGGTGCGAGCCGAGGAACCCGGCCCCGCCGGTGACGACGGCGTGTCGAAAACGCATGACATCTCCTCCGGTCAACTTCCGGTCGACTTCCGATCAACGTCGGTCGGCCCCAGCTTCGGTCGGCTTCGGTCAGCTTCGGTCGGCGACCGTCAGCGACCGTCCCCAGGTACCCGCGGCATATCAGATGAAACGCCCACAAATGCCGCATTGTGTGGCGTAAGGCCCGGCAGGGTACCCGCCCCTGGCCGCCCCCCACGCCCGAAGGGAAGCCCCGATGACAGCCGCCAGCGAAAGCAGCCCCGACGACGGCAGGCGCGTGGTGGTCGTCGGCGCCACCGGCAACGTCGGCAGCGCCGTCGTCCGCGCCCTCGCGGGCGACCCGCGGGTCACCTCGGTCGTCGGCATCGCCCGCCGCGTCCCCGACTGGTCCATGGAGAAGACCACTTGGGCCGCCGTGGACATCGGACACGCGGGCGCCGCACGCGACGCGCTCGCCGCCCACTTCGCCGAGGCCGACGCCGTGATCCACCTGGCCTGGATGATCCAGCCCGCGCGCGACCCGCTGACGACGTGGCGCACCAACGTCCTCGGCACCGACGAGGTGCTCGCCGCGGCCGCCGCGTCCGGCGTTCCCGCGCTGATCTGCGCCTCGTCCGTCGGCGCCTACGCGCCGGGCCCCAAGGACCGCCTCGTGGACGAGAGCTGGCCCACCCATGGCTGGCCCACCGCCTCGTACACCCGCGAGAAGGCGTATGTCGAGCGGATGCTCGACGCCTTCGAGCTCGAGCACCCCGGCATCCGCGTGGTGCGGATGCGCCCCGGCTTCCTCTTCGCGCGGCACGCCGCGTCCGGGCAGCGCCGCCTCTTCCTCGGCCCGCTCCTCCCCGCGCCACTGGTCCGCCCGGGCCGCACCCCCGTCGTTCCCGACGCGCCGGGGCTGCGTTTCCAGGTGCTGCACACCGCCGACGCGGCCGAGGCGTACCGGCTGGCCGTGCACCGCCCGGTGCGTGGGGCGTTCAACCTCACCGCCGACCCCGTCGTCGACCCGGCGCTGCTCGCCGACATGTTCGGCGCCCGAACGGTGCGGGTGCCGCGTCCACTCCTGCGCGCCGCGCTCGCCGCCGCGTGGGGCGCGCGGCTCGCGCCCGCCGCGCCCGGGCTGTTCGACGCGCTGGTGCGCCTGCCGCTCATGGACCGCACGCGCGCCGAGGAAGAGCTCGGCTGGACCCCGCGCCGCGACGCGCGCGACGCCCTCGCCGACCTCGTCCACGGCCTGCGCCACCGCACAGGGCTCGACACCCCGCCGCTCCGCCCCGAGCCGCCGGGCGGTCGGCTCGCCGAGGTGGCCACCGGCGTAGGGCGGCGCGCCTGACCGCGCGGGGTTTCCCGGCGCCGCCACGGGGTTACCCGGCCCGGCCCGCCCGCTTCCGTTGAAAGGGAAATGATGTGAGCCACACCGAGACGGTCGCCGATCATCTGCTGAGCCGACTGCGCGCCTGGGGCGTCGAGACCGTCTACGGCTACCCGGGCGACGGGATCAACGGACTGCTCGCCGCCTGGGGCCGAGCCGCCGACCAGCCCCGTTTCATCCAGGCGAGGCACGAGGAGATGGCGGCGTTCGAGGCCGTGGGGCACGCCAAGTTCGGCCGGGGTCTCGGCGTGTGCGTCGCCACCTCGGGCCCCGGCGCGATCCACCTGCTCAACGGCCTCTACGACGCCGCGCTCGACCACGTACCCGTGCTCGCCGTCGTCGGCCAGACCAGCCGCGGCGCCCTGGGCGGCGCGTACCAGCAGGAGGTGGACCTGCACGCGCTGTTCGCCGACGTGGCCGCCTACCGGGAGACCGTCACCGTCCCCGAGCAGCTGCCCAACGTCCTGGACCGCGCCATCCGCACCGCCCTGTCACGGCGCGCCCCCGCCGTGCTGATCGTCCCCGCCGATGTGCAGGTCCTCGACCACGTGCCCCCCGACCACGCCGCCACGATGGTCCCCTCGAGCCTCGACCTGGGCGCCTGGACCACCACGCCCACCGACGACGCCCTGGCCCGCGCCGCCGACGTCATCAACGAGGGCACCGACGTGGCCATCCTCGTCGGCCAGGGCGCGGCGACGGCGGGGCCCGAGGTGGAGCAGCTGGCCGAGACGGTCGGCGCGGGCGTCGCCAAGGCGCTCCTCGGCAAGGACGCGCTGCCCGACACGCTGCCGTATGTCACGGGCGGCGTCGGGCTGTTGGGCACCCGCCCCTCGCAGGACCTGATGGAGGGCTGCGACACCCTCGTGGTCATCGGCTCCAGCTTTCCCTACAGCCGGTTCCTCCCTGAGTACGGCACGGCGCGGGCCGTGCAGATCGATGTGGACCCGGGGCTGATCGGCATGCGGTACCCGTTCGAGGTCAACCTGGTCGGCGACGCCCGCGCGACCCTCGAACGGCTCCTGCCGCTCATCCACCCCAAGGAGGGCGCCCGCGAACGCCTCGCGGGCATCGCCGCGTCCATGGAGCGCTGGCACGACACCCTCGCCCGCCAGGCCGAGCTGGTCTCCGCCGACCCGATCAACCCCCAGTACGTCGCGCACGCGCTCGACCCGCTGCTGCCCGATGACGCGATCCTCACCGTGGACTCCGCTTCGGTCACCACGTGGTACGCCCGCCACATCCGGATGCGCGGCACGATGCGCGGCTCGGTCTCCGGCACGTTGGCCAGCATGGGCTGCGCCGTGCCTTACGCGATCGGCGCCAAGTTCGCCCACCCCGAGCGCCCCGCCGTGGCGCTGGTCGGCGACGGCGCGATGCAGATGAACGGCATGAACGAGCTGATCACCGCCGCCAAGTACCGGCACGCGTGGGACAACCCCCACCTGACGGTCGGCGTCTGGAACAACCGCGACCTCAACCAGGTCACCTGGGAGATGCGCGCCATGACCGGCGCCCCGCAGTTCCTGCCGTCCCAGGAGCTGCCCGACGTCCCCTACGCCGCGTTCGCCCGCTCCCTCGGCCTGACGGGGATCCGGGTGGAGCGCCCCGAGGACGTCGAGGCGGCCTGGCGCGAGGCGCTCTCGGCCCCCGGGCCCGCGGTGGTGGAGTTCCTCACCGACCCGTCCGTTCCCCCGATCCCGCCGCAGGCCACGTGGGAGCAGCTGGAGTCCCTGGCGAAGGCGCTCCTCAGGGGCGACCGGGACCGCGCCGACGTGGTGCGCAAGGGGCTGAAGTCGAAGCTCCAGGAGTACCTGTCGAGCCGCCCCGACGACCAGGCCGATCAACGGCACTGACCCGGCCGGCGCCGGGGGATTCATGCAGGCACACCAGTGGCCCGTGCCGCGTTCCGGTGGCACGGGACCAACGTCTCGGGCGCAGTCAACGACTCTCGAAGGAGCCGTCCTTGACAGCCGTGGTGAATGCCGCCCAGTCGCTTCGATCGAAGGTCAGGACCGGGCTGCCTGCGTCCTTGGAGTCCCGGAGGTCCATGCCGCCGTCAGCGCGGCGACGCGCTTCGGCACAGTCACCGTTCTGTGCGCTGGAGCTGCTCTTGAACCAACCGGACTGGTTTGCCTGCATCACCCTCGGTCTCTCTCTGCGCTTGCTTCTGCGATGATCCCCTCGATGAGGGTCTTGCTCTCCAACTCGCCCAGAGCCGTTGCTCGCAGGTGGTTGAAGACATCTGCGTAGAACCCGATATCGCTCGGGTCTTCGAGGTACGTATGACTGACGTGGTTCTCCAGCAACACGACCTGCATCTCGGACGGCTCGGGGAACCGGTAGACCTTGAAAGGGAAGGGTCCACCGCGGTAAGCCCCGACTGAGAAGGGTAGTACCTGCAACGTGACGTTCGGCCACACCACGATCTCGGCGCGAACGGTGACTTCCTCGCGAAGCTGAGCGCATAGCGTTCCACCGGTCTGCCCCAACGCGGTGACGGAACGTCCGCGGCGTTGGGGCGGACAGTACCAAGGGACAGTGCCAGACCTTCGAGACGAGTGACACGTCCGCAGGTCACGGGGTATTGCCGCGGCCGATGTGCTCGATATGTCGAGCAACGCGTCGGCTGCTCGGCGGTGTCCCACTGCACGCGGCTCACTCGTTGGCCTCCAGCTCCTTCATGAAGTCCTCGTGCGAGATCGGCGACTTACCGTCTCGCCTGCGCTACCTGGCCCGCGACTTCCTCGTTGACCGGACCGACGACTGGTTCCTTGTGGACATCAACCCCAACGGCCAGTACGGCTTCATCCCCGCTCTGCGCGACCCCATCACGCACGCCATCGCCGACGAACTGGAAGGGAACACCCCCGCATGAGCCCGCTCACCGCCGAGGAAGCACGCGCCGACCTGGCCCACACGCTGACCACCAGCGGCGCCCTGCGCACCCCCGGATGGCAGGCGGCCTTCGCCGCCGTGCCGCGAGAGGTCTTCGCCCCGGCCTTCTCCATCCGCACCCCCCGAGGGCTGCGGGACTGCACCGCGGCCGACCCCGACTTCTGGGCCACCGTGTACAGCGACGACTCCCTGATCACCCTTCGTGACGCGGCTGGCACCGCCATCAGCAGCTCGAGCCAGCCGTCGCTGATGGCTCGGATGCTCGAGGCCTTCACGGTGAACGACGGTGACCGGGTGCTGGAGATCGGCACGGGGACCGGCTACAACACCGCGCTGCTGTGCCACCGCCTGGGTGCCGAGCGCGTGGTGAGTGTGGACATCGACCCGGTGCTCACCGAGGCGGCACGCGAAAAGCTCCGCCGCATCGGGTACGAGCCGGAGATCATCACCGGGGACGGCACCGCCGGTCATCCCGGCAGCGGCCCCTACGACGGCATCCTGGCCACCTGCGGCGTCCACCGCATCCCGCGCGCCTGGCTTGACCAGCTCCGCCCCGGCGCGGTCATCGTCGCCAATATCGGTGCCGGCATCGTCCGTCTGGTCACCCGGGAGGACGGCGGCGCCACGGGTCGTTACCTCCCCGAAGAGGCCGGATTCATGCCCGCCCGTCCCGTCGCCGACCACGTGGCCGCCACCGCGGGCCGGTACAGCGCCCTCATCGTCCGCACCCCGGGGCGCACCCGCGTGGAACCCCTCCCCGTCGCCCGCGAGGAAGCGGCGGACTTCTACCGTGCCCTCGCCCTCACCCGTGCCATGGAGGTGGTCCTGGTCCACCACGGTGTCCTTGGCATGACCCTGCGCGACGGGGAGAAGACCACGCACGGCCTCGTCCACCCGCCCACCGCATCGTGGGCACGCGTCGTTCCCGACGGCGCCGGTGCCGTCGCCGAGGTCACCACCGGCGGCCCCAGGGACCTGTGGGCCGAACGCCGCGCACTCCTCGTTCCCTGGTTCAGGGCCGGACGCCCCGGCCCCGGCCGCTACGGCCTCAGCGTGGACCCACGCGGCGGGCACACGCTGTGGAGGGAAGGGCCCGACCGTCTCTCGCTGGCCTTGACCTGACCGCCGCGTGAGCGGTCAACGCGACGGAGTGCCGCGCTTGTGGGCCCTGTACCGCTGCACCGCCCGCCACACCACGCGGGCCACGCCGAGCGCGACCAGGGGCCGCTTGAGTGGTCCAAGACGCATCGCGCGCCGCCTCCTTCCGGCCGACGTCCGGCCGACGAAAGCCCCCGTCCCCCCTCTTCTGCCCGAACGCGCCGGGATCAGGCCGCGCGGCATCAGGCCGCGCGGCCCGCCTCGACGTCCTCCACCTCGGCCCTGATCCGCTCACAGGCCCGGCTCAGCAGCCGCGACACATGCATCTGCGAGATCCCGAGCTGTCGCGCGATGCGGCTCTGCGTCATCCCGTGGAAGAACCGCAGGTACAGGATCTGCCGCTCCCGCTCGGGCAGCGCCCGCAGCGGGCTCTTGACCGCCTCCCTGTCCACCACCCGGTCGAACCCGGGCTCGTGCGCGCCGAGGGTGTCGAGCAGCGAGTAGTCGCCGTCGGCGCCCGGCAGTTCGGCGTTCAACGACAGGGTGCTGTAGCTCTCCAGCGCCTCGAGCCCGGTCTTGACCTCCTCCTCGGTGAGCCCGCAGTGGCCCGCGATCTGCTCGACGCTCGGGCCACGGTCGTCCAGGCGGAAGCTCAGCTGCCTGATGGCCGCCCTGACCCGGTTGCGCAGCTCCTGCGTGCGCCGGGGCACGTGCAGCCCCCACATGTGGTCGCGGAAGTGCCGCTTCACCTCGCCGACGATCGTCGGCACGGCGTAGCTCTCGAACGGGCGTCCCCGGCTCGGGTCATAGCGGTGCACGGCCTTCACCAGACCCAGCGCGGCCACCTGCTCCAGGTCCTCGAGCGCCTCGCCGCGGTCCCTGAAGGTGCGGGCGAGCCGGTCCGCCATGGGAATCCAGGCGCAGATCACATCCCGGCACAGCTCCTCGCGCTCGGGGCAGGGCGGCAATTCCGCGATGCGCTTGAATTGCCAGCTGGTGTCCGGTGCGTCGTCGTGCGGATGGCGATTCTTGCGGGTCTTGCGGGAATGCGCGGGTGTATTCATTCTGCTCTCCCAGGTGAGGGTGGGCGTGCCGCTCTGCTCGCCACGGGAAGAGGCCGTTCCGACAAGTCTGCCTGCTGTCCGGGTCACGCACATCTCGAGCGGATTCACCCCCACCATTCCCGGGTATGCCCGGCCGCCGCCCCGGCCGCCGCGCGGTGATCGGCGGAACGGCACGTTTCTCAGGGCCCAGGGCGGATACCCGGCCCCGGATTTCCCACCCTTCCACGGAAAGCGCCGGGAGCGAGCATGGCCATGCACACCGAATCCGCGGCGCTGCGCGTCGTGGTCACCGGGGCGACGGGCGCGCTTGGCCCCGCGGTGGTGCGCGGGCTCGCCGCCGACCCGCGCGTCGGCACGGTCGTCGGTCTCTCCCGGCACCCACGGGACCCCGGCGATGACCCGGCGCCGGGACGGGTGCGCTTCGCCCGCGCCGACGTCACCGCCGAGCCCGACCTCGCGGGCCTCTTCGCGGGCGCCGACGCCGTGGTCCATCTGGCCTCGCTGTCCCCGCCCGCGCGCGACCCCGCCGCCACATGGCGCACCAACGTCATCGGCAGCGACCGGGTGTTCGAGGCGGCCGCCGCCGCCGGCGTTCCCGCGCTGGTGCACGCCTCGTCGGTGATGGCCTACGCCCCCGGGCCCAAGGACCGTGCGGTGGACGAGCGTTGGCCCACCCATGGCTGGCCCGCCGCGGCCTATCCGAGGGAGAAGGCGTACGCCGAGCGGCTCCTCGACGCGTTCGAACGCCGCCATCCCGAGGTCAGGGTCGCCCGCGTCCGCCCCGCCATCGCGCTGCACGGCGCAGGGGCGCACGGTCAACGGCGGCGCTTCGCCGGACCTTTGGCGCCCCGGCGGCTGCCACCTGGCCCGCTGCGCGTCCTGCCCGATGTGCCGGGGCTGCGCTTCCAGACCGTGCACACCGACGACGCGGCCGACGCGTTCCGCCGCGCCGCGCTCGACCAGGGCGCGCGCGGGGCGTTCAACGTGGCGGCCGACCCGCCCGTGGACGCCGCGTTGCTCGCCGAGCTGACCGGCGCCCGCCGCGTCCGCGTCCCCGCGCGGGCCGCGCGCGCCGCCCTGGCCGCCGCCTTCGCGCTGCGCCTGGTGCCCACGTCGGCGCACACCCTCGACTCCGTGCGGACCCTGCCGCTGATGGACACCGCCCGCGCCCGCCGCGTCCTCGGCTGGGCCCCGCGGCACTCCGCCCGCGCCGCCGTCGCCGCGCTCGTCGAAGAGCTCGGCGAAGAGCTCGGCGCCCACGACGGGGGAGGCAGGCCATGACCCGGGGCAGGGCCCATGACGCGGTCGTGATCGGCGCCGGGCCCAACGGCCTGACCGCGGCCAACGTCCTGGCCGACGCGGGCTGGCGCGTCCTGGTCCTGGAGGCGGAGGACGAGCCAGGCGGCGCGGTGCGCAGCGACAGGGGCGTGCACCCCGACTATGTGCACGACCTGTTCAGCGCGTTCTACCCGCTGGCCGTCGCGTCCCCCGCGCTGCGCGCCCTCGACCTCGAACGCTGGGGCGTCACCTGGAGCCACGCCCCCGCCGTGCTGGCCCACCCCACGCCCGAGGGGCGCTGCGCGGTCCTGCACCGCGACCAGGAGCGCACGGCCATGAGCCTCGAGGGGTTCGCGCCCGGCGACGGCGAGGCGTATCTGCGGCTGCTCGCGCGCTGGGACCGGCTCGACCCCGGGCTGCTGGGCGCGTTGCTCGGCCCCTTCCCGCCCGTGCGCCGCCTGGCCGCGCTGCTGCCCGGGCTCAGGGCGGCGGGCGGCCTGCGGCTGCTGCGGATGCTGACGCTGCCCGCGCGGCGGCTCGGCGAGGAGGAGTTCGCGGGGGACGGCGCCCCGCTGCTGCTCACCGGCTGCGGCCTGCACGCCGACTTCCTGCCCGAGTCCGCGGGCAGCGGCCTGTTCGGCTGGCTGCTCGTGATGCTCGGGCAACGCCACGGCTGGCCCGTGCCCGTCGGCGGCGCCGCCGCGCTGACCGACGCGCTCGTCCGCCGACTGGCCGACCGCGGCGGCGAGTTGCGCTGCTCCGCGCCCGTGTCCCGGATCGTCGTCCGCGAAGGCCGCTGCCTCGGCGTCACCACCGCGGACGGCGAGCCGATCCGCGCCGGGCGCGCCGTGCTGGCCGACGTTCCCGCGCCCGCGCTCTACGGCGGCCTGGTCGGCTGGGAGCACCTGCCCGACCGGCTGCGCGCCGATGTGCGCCGCTTCCAGTGGGACCACCCGACGCTCAAGGTCGACTGGGCGCTGACCCGGCCCATCCCGTGGGCCTCGCCCCAGGCGGGCGCCGCGGGCACCGTCCACCTGGCCGACAGCGTCGACCACCTGACGCGTTACGCCGCCGACCTGGTCACCGGCACCCCGCCCGAGCGGCCCTGCGTCGTCCTCGGCCAGATGACGACGTCCGACCCGAGTCGTTCCCCCGAGGGCACCGAGTCGGCCTGGGCGTACACCCATCTGCCGCGCGGCAACGCCGCCCCCGCGCCGCCCGAGGCGCTGGCCGACCGGCTCGAGGCCGAGGTCGAGCGCTACGCGCCCGGCTTCCGCGACGCCATCGCCGCCCGCCGGATCATGGCCCCCGGCGACCTCGAGCGGCACAACCGCAGCCTCCACGGGGGCGCGGTCAACGGCGGAACGGCCGCGGTGCACCAGCAGTTGATCTTCCGCCCGGTCCCGGGCACCGGGCGCCCCGCCACCCCCGTCGCAGGCCTGTACCTGGCGTCGTCGTCGGCCCACCCCGGTGGTGGCGTGCACGGCGCGTGCGGGGCGAACGCCGCCCGCGCCGCGCTGCGCGCCAGGCTCCCGCTCGCGGGCCTCGCCCCGCCGAGGAGGCCGCGATGGCGGTCCGGCCGATCCTGATCCGGCGCCCGCCGCCCGCGGTCTGGGCCGTCCTGTGCGACGGCCGCCGCTTCGCCGACTGGGTCGTCGGCACCCATGACTCCGCGCCGCTCGACGACGACTGGCCCGCGGTCGGCTCGGCCATCCGCTATGTCGTCAGGCTCGGCCCGCTGAGCGCGCGGGGCCGCACCGTCGTCCGCTTCCACGAGCCGGGCCGCCGCATCGAGCTCGAGGCGCGGAGCCGCCCCGCGGGCACCGCGCGCATCGCCATCGAGGTCCTGCCATGGGGCCGGGACGCCACCCTGGTCACCGTGGACGAACACCCCCTCACCGGCGCGATCCGGCACCTGCACAACCCCCTGTTCGAGGCGGCGCTCCAGCTGCGCCACCGCCTCATGCTGCGCAATCTCGCCCGCGTCGTGGAGTCATCGGTCGAGGCCCCCGGCGAGGCCCCTGGCGGGTCTCGGTGAGAAGCCGTTGAGCGGTCCCTGATCAACGGCGCCAACGGCCGAGCGCCACCTGCGCGTTCGCACACGCCCACGAACGAGTCAAACCAGGGCATCGCGTCCCCCCGGCGGTACAAACGGGCGCGACCCACGAAAGGACCGTTCATGGCGACCCTCACCGAAACGCGCCCTGAGGAGGACGCTCCGGCGCCCAGGACGCCGGGGCAGATCCTGGTGTCGTGGCTCACCACCACCGACCACAAGCAGATCGGCTCGCTCTACCTGACCACGGCGTTCTTCTTCTTCTGCGTCGGTGGCCTGCTCGCGATGGTGATGCGGGCCGAACTGGCCAGGCCCGGCATGCAGATCATCTCCGCCGAGCAGTACAACCAGGCGTTCACGATCCATGGCACGATCATGATGCTGCTGTTCGCGACGCCGCTGTTCGCCGGGTTCGCCAACTGGATCATGCCGTTGCAGATCGGCGCCCCCGACGTGGCGTTCCCGCGGCTCAACGCCCTGGCGTACTGGTTCTACCTCTTCGGCGCGATCATGGTCGTCGGCGCGCTCCTGCTGCCCGAGGGGGCCGCCAGCTTCGGCTGGTTCGCCTACAGCCCGCTGACCGACGAGCGCTACGCGCCCGGGCACGGCCCGAACCTGTGGGTCATGGGCCTCGCGCTCTCCGGCTTCGGAACGATCTTCGGCGCGGTCAACTTCATCACGTCCATCGTCTGCATGCGCGCCCCCGGCATGACGATGTTCCGGATGCCGATCTTCACCTGGAACGTCCTGCTGACCAGCGTGCTCGTGCTGATGGCGTTCCCCGTGTTCGCCGCCGCGCTCTTCGCCCTCGGCGCCGACCGGATCTTCGGCGCCCATGTCTTCGACCCGGCCAACGGCGGCGCCCTGCTGTGGCAGCACCTCTTCTGGTTCTTTGGGCACCCCGAGGTCTACATCATCGCGCTGCCGTTCTTCGGGATCGTCACCGAGGTGCTGCCGGTCTTCTCCCGCAAGCCGATCTTCGGCTACATCGGCCTGGTCGCCGCGACGATCGCGATCACGGGGCTCTCGATGATGGTGTGGGCGCACCACATGTTCGCCACGGGCGCGGTGCTGCTGCCGTTCTTCTCGCTGCTCTCGTTTCTCATCGCCGTGCCCACGGGCGTCAAATTCTTCAACTGGATCGGCACGATGTGGAAAGGCTCGCTCAGCTTCGAGACGCCCATGCTGTGGGCGATCGGCTTTCTTGTGACGTTTCTCTTCGGCGGCCTCACCGGCGTCCTGCTCGCGTCACCGCCGCTCGACTTCCATGTCACCGACACCTATTTCGTGGTGGCCCACTTCCACTATGTGGTCTTCGGGACCGTGGTGTTCGCGATGTTCGCGGGATTCTATTTCTGGTGGGCCAAGTTCACCGGGAGAATGCTGGACGAGCGCCTCGGGAGGATCCATTTCTGGACGCTCTTCGTCGGATTCCACGGAACGTTCCTCGTCCACCACTGGCTCGGCGCCGAGGGCATGCCGCGCCGCTACGCCGACTACCTCGCCGCCGACGGGTTCACCACGCTCAACATGATCTCCACCATCGGCGCGTTCCTCCTCGGCCTCTCGACGCTGCCGTTCCTCTACAACGTCTGGCACACCCACCGCAACGCCCCGAAGAACCACGGCGACGACCCCTGGGGCTACGGCCGCTCCCTCGAGTGGGCCACCTCGTGCCCGCCGCCCCGCCACAACTTCGTGGCGCTGCCCCGGATCCGCTCCGAGTCGCCCGCGTTCGACCTGCACCACCCGGACATCATCAGGACCGACCACGCACGGCACAGGGACCGTCGGTACGTCACCGAGGCGCCGGACCACGCGCCGGGCCCCGACGGCGGCGAGAGCGAGGGTCGCTGACATGACCGCGACCCCCACCCGGCGCGAGGCCGCCCTCGGCATCGCCAAGATCGAGGGCTATCTGCTGTGGCAGGCCGAGCTGTCCAACGCCCGCACCGAGGGCGCGTCGTTCGCCGCCGGGCTCACCTGGCTGACCGAGGAGCAGCGCGCCGACATCGCCGAGCGCTACGCCGAGGAGCGCGTCAGGCTCGCCCGCCGCGTGCTCACCGGCGTCGCCGAGCGCTGCGCGGCCCTCGAGGCCGAGTACGGCGAGCGCTACCGCCGCCTCCGCGTGCGGCTGCTCGCCGTGGCCCTCTGCACGCTGCTCGGCTGCGCCACCCTGGCGGTCGTGGCGCTCGCGGTCGCCGCCGAGGGCGTGTGACCCATTCCACGCACCGCGTGGACGCCGGACGGGGCAAGGGATCCTGGCGTCACCCCGGGGCCCGGGACGATCTTGGTCTTCCGGGGGTTCGCCGCGTTTGCCATGGTGGGCCACGTCGTCCGGCGCGCGCCTTCCGCGCCGACCCCCGACCCCCTCCCTTCCTCCCATGGCCTCTCCTGCCTCGCGTCTCGTTCCCTCGCTGCCGCGGCTCTCGCCCGCGGCCCTGACGACAGGCTCGCGCAGCCCGTGGCGTTCGCTGCGGACCCCCAGCATGCGCTGGTGGTCGGCGGCGAACCTCGTCTCCAACGCCGGTACCTGGATGCAGCTGACCGTGCAGAACCTCCTGGTCCTCCAGGTCACCGGGTCCGCCGCCATGACCGGTCTCTCGCTGGCCGTCCAGGCGGGCCCTGGGCTGCTCCTCGGCCTGCTCGGCGGCGCCGCGGTGGACCGCTGGCCCCGTAAGCGCACGGCCACGCTCAGCCAGGCCGGGCTCGGCACGGTCGCGCTCGTGACCGCGGGCCTCGTGGCGTTCGGCGCGCTCTCCGTGCCCGCGCTGCTGACCCTCGCGGCCGTCACCGGCGTGATCGCCACCGTGGACGCCCCGGCCACCGCCCTGCTGGGCAACGACCTGGTGCCCACGAAGGACGTCCCCTCGGCCATCGCGCTCGGCTCCGCCGTGCACAGCGTCGGCCGCCTCGCCGGAACGGCCCTCGCCGGTGTCGCCATGGTCGCCTTCGGCCCCGCGGCGGCGTTCGTCGCCAACGGCCTGTCCTTCGCCTTCGTGGCGAGCGTGATCCCGTTCCTGAGGCTGATCGACAAGAGCGGCGAGCCCGGCGCCCGCCCCGTGACCGCCGAGAAGCCCGCCGAGAAGACGGCCGAGAAGACGGCCGAGGCCGAGCCCGAGGGCTCCGACGGCACCGCGCGCGAGGGGCTGCGGTACTTCATGCGCCGCCCCCGGCTGGTCGCGCTCGCCGCGATCACCGGGCTCGGCGCGGTCTTCGGCCGGAACTACGCCCTGACCCTCGCCGTGCTGGTGACCGGTCCGCTGGCGGCCGGAGCGGGCGCGTTCGGCACCGTCTCCACCGCCCTGGCCGTCGGCGGCATCGTGGGCGCCCTGCTCGCCGGTGTGCTCCAGCGGCCCTCGGTCCGCATGGTCGCCGCGCTGGCCGGGATCGGCGCGGTCCTCCAGATCGCCGCGGGCCTGACCCCGACGCTGGCGCTGCTGATCGCCCTGGTCATCCCCATGGCCGTGGTCGAGTCGGTGTCCGACACCGCGGGCACCACCGTGCTCCAGACCGACCCGCCCGCGCACATGCGAGGGCGCGTGCTCGGCGTCTGGCGCAGCCTGTCCACCGGCTGGGGCCTGATCGGCCCGCCCGCCATCGGCCTGCTGATGGAGCTGGCCGGAGCCAGGGCGGCCCTGGTCGTCGGCGGCCTTGTCATCGCCACCGCGGCGGGCGCGGGACTCCTGGTCCACAGCCGCCGCACAACCCCCGCCACCCCGGCGGTGTCCCTGACCAAGGCGACCAACGCGCCCAAGGCGCCAGCGGCCCAGGCGCCCGCGCCGCTGGCCGCCGCGGCCTGATCCACGTACCCGGCGACCACCGGTCCATGCGGCCCGCGGGCCGTTTGTGTTCGCCGCTCCCGGATACCCGCGGGGCATGAGTGACCAGGACCCCTCGCAGGCCGAGGGCGAACGCGAGAACGACGACCAGACCGAGCCCAGGCACCGCGGGCAGCCGCACCCCAGACGGCCCCCGTCCCAGGCCGAGGGCGAGCGGAACAAGAACAACGGGTTCCCACGGGACGCGGGGCCCCGGCGGAACGGTGGACGCCCCCGCCGGTGAGCGGCGTTCGCCCCGTGGCGCGCTCAGCGGGCGTTCGCCGCCGGGCCCACCAGCTCCTCCAGCACGTCCTCCATCGTGACGAAGCCGAGCAGCCTGCCCCGGGCGCTGGTGACCGCGGCCAGGTGCGTCACGGCCGCGCGCATCGTCGTGAGCGCGTCGTCGAGCGGCGTGTCGGGCCGCACCCGCACCACCGGGTGCAGCGCCTCGCGCGGGAACGGCCGGTCCCGCGCCGCCGCGCCGAGCGCGTCCTTCACATGCAGGAAGCCGAGCACGGTCGACCCGGGCCCGGTCACGGGGAAGCGCGAGTAGCCCGACTCCGCCGACACCCGTTCGAGGCGCCGCGGCGTCACCCGGTGGTCCACCGCCACCATGCGGCTCAGCGGGACGACGATCTCCGCGACCGTCCTGCTGCCCAGCTCCAGCGCGTCCCGCAGCCGCCTGCTCTCCCGCGCCTCCAGCAGCCCCGCGTCGCTCGAGTCCTGCACGAGCCGCGCCAGCTCGTCGTCCGTGAACACCGACGCCACCTCGTCCCTGGTCTCCACCCGGATCAGCCGCAGCAGCCCGTTCGCCGCCGCGTTGATCGCGAACACCACGGGCCGCAGCGCCCGCGTCACCGCCACCAGCGGCGGCCCGAGCAGCAGCGCGGCCCGGTCGGGCGCGGCCAGCGCGATGTTCTTGGGCACCATCTCGCCGACCAGCATGTGCAGATAGGTCGCCAGGGACAGGGCGATGGCGAACGAGATCGGGTGCACCACCCCGCCCGGCACACCCATCGCGTCGAACAGCGGCTCGAGCACGTGCGCGACGCCCGGCTCCGCCACCGCGCCGAGCACCAGCGACGACGCGGTGATGCCGAGCTGCGCGGTCGCCATCATCGGCGACAGGTGCCGCAGCGCCCACAGCACGGTGCGCGCCCCGCGCTCGCCCGCCTCCGCGCGCGGCTCGACCTGGTCCCTGCGCACCGAGATCAGGGCGAACTCGGCGGCCACGAAGAACGCGTTGGTCACCAGTGTCAGCGCGCCGAGCGCCAGTTGCAGCGCCGTCATGGCGCCTGAAGCCCCTCGGCGGGCGCGGCGATCCGCACCCGCTCGGCGCGGTGCCTCGCCGTGAACATCACGGTCAGCCGCCAGCCGTCGATCGTCACATGGTCCCCGGTGGCCGGGATCCGGGCCAGCCGGTTGGCGAGCAGCCCCGCGGCCGTCTCGTAGGGCCCGTCGGGCACCGGCATCCCCAGGGCGGCCAGCTGGTCGAGGCGCACGCCGCCGTCCGCCTCCCAGGTGCCGGGACCCGTGCGGGCAAGCCCCGGGCCCTCCTCGGGGTCGTGCTCGTCGCGCACCTCGCCGACCACCTCCTCGACGATGTCCTCCAACGTCACGACGCCCGCCGTTCCGCCGTACTCGTCCACCACCACCGCCATCGAGTGCCGCTCCCGCAGCCGCTCGAGGAGCCGGTCGACGGGCAGGCTGTCCGGCACGAGCACGGGCGGGCTCGCCAGCCGCTCCACGGTCGTGGTGGAGCGTTCCGCCTCGTCGAGGGCCAGCACGTCCTTGATGTGCACGACGCCGATCACGTCGTCGAGCCCCGCGTCGTACACCGGGAACCGGGACAGGCCCGTGGCCAGCGTCAGATTGGCCGCGTCGGCGGCCGTCGCGGTGTTGCGCAGGGCGTGCACGTCCACGCGCGGCGTCATCACGTTCTCCGTGGTCAGCTCGCCCAGGTGCAGGGTGCGCACGAACAGCTCCGCCGAGTCCGAAGGCAGCACCCCCTCCTCGGCCGAGTGCCGGGCCAGCGCGATGAGCTCCTGCGGGGTGCGGGCCGAGGCCAGCTCCTCCGTGGGCTCGAGGCCGACGAGCCGCACCAGCCGGTTCGCCGTCTCGTTCAGGTGCCGGATGAACGGGGCGAACGCCGCGGTGAACGCCCGCTGCGGACCCGCCACCGCCCGCGCCACCCGCAGCGGCCGCGAGATCGCCCAGTTCTTCGGGACCAGCTCCCCGATCACCATCAGCACCACCGTCGACGCGGCGACGCCGAGCCCCACCGCGAGCGAGGACGCGAGGCCCTCGGGCAGCCCGGCCGCCTCGAGCGGGCCGCGCAGCAGCACCGCGAACGACGGCTCGGCCAGCATGCCGATCACCAGCGAGGTCACCGTGATGCCGAGCTGCGCCCCCGACAGCTGGAACGTCAGCGCCCGCGCCGCCCGCAGCGCGCCGCTCGCGCCGGGCTCGCCCGCGGCGGCGGCCCGTTCGAGATCGCCTCGCTCCACCGTCGTCAGCGAGAACTCGGCCGCCACGAACACCGCGCAGGCCAGCGTGAGCAGCAGGGCCACCAGGAGAAGCAGCACCTCGAACACCGAATCACCCCTGTTCCGGATCTGGGACACGCGCGTGGCCGGCGACTCCTGGAGGTTCCCACCCCGGCGGCGGCCATGCGCGCGACGGTCCGCCGTTCGAAGGAACCCCTCACGTCTCATCGGCGCGCGCCCCCGGCGCCTTGAGGGCGCGTGGCCCGTTTCCGCAGGCCAGCGGCGGGTACTCGGGCGGCTCAAGCGACACACGGGGGACACGCGAGGGACACCCGAGGGAGGTGACGCGCGGTGAGCGACACGACGCCACGGACGGACCCCTACGCGGCGGTCGAGCCCGACCCCGACGCCACCGACGGCGCGTGTCTGCGGGTCACCCTCGCCTCGGGGCGCGCGGTGCGGTTCGCGTGCACGATCCCCGTCACCGGGGTGCTGCGGCTGCGCCAGGAGGGCCCCGACGCCACGTCCGACGACGGCTCGCCCGTGATGACCCCGGTGGCCACCCGCCCCGCCCGCGTCGTCGCCGTCCCCGGCGGCGTCGAGATCACCGGGCCTGGCGTGCGCGCCACGTGGCGCGGCGGGCAGGGGCTGCGGTTCGGCGCGTACGAGCGGTTCGCCGACCCGGCGGCCGACACCGTGCCGTTCAGCGCCGGATACGAGCCGCCATCGCCGGGCCACCCCGTGGGCCGCTGGGTGGAGACCATCCACCTCGCGCCCGACGCGGCCGTCTACGGCGGCGGCGAGAGCTACCAGGGCATCAACCTGCGCGGCAGGCACCGCAGGCTGCGCAACACCGAGGAGAGCAGGGCCGCGGGCCGCGACTCCGCCTATCTCAACGTGCCGCTGATCTGGTCGGACGCGGGCTGGGGCCTGTTCGCCCACACCGGCGGCTCGGTCGAGGCCGACCTGGGCGCCACCCACTCCGAGGCCGCCGAGGTCGCGATCGGCTCCCGCAGCCTCGACCTCTTCCTGCTCTCGGGCACCGCCACCGAGATCCTCGACCGCTACCAGGCCCTCACGGGCCGCCCCCGCGACCTGCCCGCGTGGGCCTTCGGCGTCTGGATGAGCCGCTCCTCCTACTTCACCGCGGACGAAGTGGTCGCCACCGTCGACGAGTTGCACGAGGCGGGCTGCCCCGTGGACGTCATCCACGTCGACGAGTGGCTCTCCGAGTCCGTCCTCGACGACGCCGCCTGGAGCACCGCGCCCGACCGCGCCCGTTTCCCCAGGGGCTGGGCCCGCGCCCTGGCCGAGCGCGGCGTGCGCACCAGCCTGTGGATCAACCCGTACGTCAAACGCGGCACCCCCCTCGCCGACGACCTCGCCGACCGCGGCTTCCTCGTCACCGACGGGCAGGGGGCGCCCGTGCCCACCGCCGACAACCCCGACACGTTCGTCATCGACTTCACCGACGCCGCCGCCCGCGCCTGGTGGGGCCGACGCGTCGCCCACACCCTGGAGGAGGAGGGGAACGCGGCGTTCCTCGCCGACTTCGGCGAGGAGATCCCCGAGGAGGCCGTCTTCGCCGACGGCACGCTCGGCTGGGAGCGCCGCAACAGCTACGGGCTGATCTACCAGGACGCCATCAGCGAGGCGGGCCTGGCCGCGCGCGACGGCGACTTCCTCGCCATCTCCCGCTCGGGCACGGCCGGTTCGCAGCGCGACCCCGCGCACTGGGCGGGCGACCTGCCCTCCACATGGGGCGGCATGGTCTCCACCCTGCGGGCCGTGCTCTCCATGGCGCTCTCGGGCGTCGGCGTGGTCACCTATGACGCGGGCGGCTACTGGACCCCCGACTCCTACGCGCTCGCCGGGCGGCTGCGGAGGACCATGGAGCCCTACCGGGTCCCCGCCGACGTGGAGCCCGAGCTGTACGGCCGCTGGGCGCAGTGGGCGGCGTTCTCCCCGATCATGCGCTTCCACGGCACGGGCCGCCGCGAGCCCACCGCCTACCCCGAGCCCGCGCGCGGCGCGGCCGTCGCCGCCTGTCGGCTGCGCCACCGGATGCGCTCCTACATCGCGCGCGCGTCCGCCGAAGGGCCGCCGCTCATGCGGCCGATGCCGCTGGCCTACCCGGGCGACAGGGCCGCGCGCGACGCCGACCTCCAGTACCTCTTCGGGCCCGACGTGCTGGTCGCGCCCGTCCTCGAGCCGGGCGGCCACCGCGCCCTGTGGGTGCCGGAAGGCGACTGGACCCCGCTGCTCGGCTGCCCGCCGCTCAGCGGCCCCGGCTGGCGCGAAGTCCGGTGCGGTCCGGGGGAGTTCCCTGCCTTTGTCCGCGCGGAACGCGGACCCGCCGCCGTTCTCGACGGCTGATACCCCAACGCCTCACCGCTCGCCGAGGAACGCCTCGATCAGCTTCTCCGCCGCCAGCGTCGCCGTCAGCCTGCCCTCCCTGACCCGCTCCGCCACCACGGGCGCGAGCTCCGCCACCCCCGGGTGCCGCTCCAGGGCGCCGAGCACGTGGTCGCGCACCATCGACCACATCCAGTCCACCTGCTGCTCGCGCCGCTTGGCGGCCAGCCGCCCCGACGCGTCCAGCGTCGCCCGGTGCTTCTCCAAGCGCTCCCACACCGTGTCGAGCCCCGCGGATGTCAGCGCGCTGCACGTCAGCACCGGCACCGTCCAGCCCTCCTCGGCCGGGTGCATCATCCGCAGCGCCCCGGCCAGCTCCCGCGCCGCCGCCTTGGCGCCCTGGAGGTGCTCGCCGTCCGCCTTGTTGACGGCGATGACGTCGGCCAGCTCGAGCACGCCCTTCTTGATGCCCTGGAGCTGGTCCCCGGTGCGCGCCAGGCTCAGCAGCAGGAACGAGTCGACCATGCCCGCCACGGCCGTCTCCGACTGGCCCACGCCCACGGTCTCCACCAGCACCACGTCGTACCCCGCCGCCTCCATCACCACGACGCTCTCGCGCGTCGCCCGCGCCACCCCGCCGAGCGTCCCCGCGCTCGGGGAGGGCCGGACGAACGCCGCCGGGTCGACGGCCAGCCGCTCCATGCGGGTCTTGTCGCCCAGGATCGATCCGCCGGTCCTGGTGGACGAGGGGTCGACGGCGAGTACCGCCACCCGGTGCCCGAGCCCCGTCAGCATCGAGCCGAAGGCGTCGATGAACGTGGACTTGCCCACGCCCGGCACCCCGCTGATCCCGATCCGCCGCGACTGCCCCGCGTGCGGCAGCAGGTCGAGCAGCAGCCGCTGGGCCAGCTCCCGGTGGTCGGCCCTGGTGGACTCCACCAGCGTGATGGCCCTGGCCACATGGGCCCGTGACCCTTCCAGGACGCCCTTGGCATAGGCGTCGATGTCGATTCCGCGCGGCACCCTCGGCTCCTCGGACGCGTTCCTCCCTGACACCATCCCCGCGCCGCGCCGTTACAGCTCGTGGCCCAACGCCGCCGCCACGGTGATCAGCAGGTCGTGCGCGGCGTCGGGGATGACCGTGCCAGGGGGGAAGACCGCGGCGGCGCCCATCTCGTGCAGCGTCGCCACGTCCGCGGGCGGGATCACCCCGCCGACCACGATCACGATGTCGTCGCGGCCCGCCTCGGCCAGCTGCTCGCGCAGCGCGGGCACCAGCGTCAGGTGCCCGGCGGCCAGCGACGAGACGCCGACCACGTGCACATCCGCCTCCACCGCCTGCCGCGCGACCTCGGCCGGGGTCTGGAACAGCGGGCCGACGTCCACGTCGAAGCCCAGGTCGGCGAAGGCCGACGCGATCACCTTCTGGCCGCGGTCGTGCCCGTCCTGGCCCATCTTGGCCACCAGGATCCTCGGGCGCCGCCCCTCGGCCTCGGCGAACGCGGCCACCAGACGCCTGGTCCTGTCCACACTCGGCGCCTCTTTCGCTTCCTCCCTGTACACCCCGGTGATGGTACGGATCTGCGCCGAGTGGCGCCCGAAGACGTTCTCGAGCGCGTCCGAGATCTCGCCCACGGTGGCCTTGGCGCGCGCCGCCGACACGGCGAGGGCCAGGAGGTTGCCCTCGAGGCCGCCGCGCCCCGAGGCGTCCCCCGCGGCGGCCGTCAGCGCGGCGAGCGCCGAGCGGCACGCCTCGTCGTCGCGCTCGTCGCGCAGCCGCCGCAGCTTCTCGACCTGCTGGGCGCGGACCGCGGAGTTGTCGACCGCGCGGACCTCGATCTGCTCGTCGGCGTCGACGCGCCGCGTGTTGACGCCGATGACCGGCTGGCGGCCCGAGTCGATGCGCGCCTGCGTCCTGGCCGCCGCCTCCTCGACCCGCATCTTGGGCAGCCCCGCGTCGATCGCCGCGGCCATGCCGCCCGCCGCCTCGACCTCCTCGATGTGCTGCCAGGCCCGCCGCGCCAGGTCGTGCGTGAGCCGCTCCACATAGGCGCTGCCGCCCCACGGGTCGATCACGCGCGTGGTGCCCGACTCCTGCTGGAGCAGGATCTGGGTGTTCCGCGCGATGCGCGCCGAGAAGTCCGTCGGCAGCGCGAGCGCCTCGTCGAGCGCGTTGGTGTGCAGCGACTGCGTGTGCCCCTGGGTGGCGGCCATCGCCTCGACGCACGTGCGGGTGACGTTGTTGAACACGTCCTGCGCCGTCAGCGACCAGCCCGAGGTCTGCGAATGGGTGCGCAACGACAGCGACTTGGGGTTCTCGGGGCCGAACTGCCGCACCAGCTTGGCCCACAGCAGCCGGGCGGCGCGCAGCTTGGCGATCTCCATGAAGAAGTTCATCCCGATCGCCCAGAAGAACGAAAGGCGCGGCGCGAACGCGTCCACCGAGAGCCCCGCGTCCAGGCCCGCCCGCAGATACTCCACGCCGTCGGCCAGCGTGTACGCCAGCTCGAGGTCGGCCGTCGCCCCCGCCTCCTGGATGTGGTACCCGGAGATCGAGATCGAGTTGTACCGCGGCATCCGCTGCGACGTGAACGCGAAGATGTCGGAGATGATCCGCATCGAGGGCCGCGGCGGATAGATGTAGGTGTTGCGGACCATGAACTCCTTGAGGATGTCGTTCTGGATGGTCCCCGCCAGCTTCTCCGGCGGCACCCCCTGCTCCTCGGCCGCGACGATGTACAGCGCGAGCACAGGCAGCACCGCGCCGTTCATCGTCATCGACACCGACATCCGGTCGAGCGGGATCCCGTCGAACAGCTGCCGCATGTCGTAGATGGAGTCGATCGCCACGCCCGCCATGCCGACGTCGCCCGTCACCCGCGGGTGGTCGCTGTCGTAGCCGCGGTGCGTCGGCAGGTCGAACGCCACCGACAGGCCCTTCTGCCCCGCCGCCAGATTCCTGCGGTAGAACGCGTTGGACTCCTCGGCCGTCGAGAAGCCCGCGTACTGCCGGATGGTCCACGGCTGGTTCACATACATCGTCGGGTAGGGGCCACGCAGATACGGCGCCACGCCCGGGTAGGTGCCGAGGAAGTCGAGGCCCTCCAGGTCCTCCGCCGTGTACAGCGGCTTGACCGAGATGCCCTCGGGCGTCTCCCACAGCAGGTCCTCGACACTGCGGCCCGCGCCCTCCTTCACGGCGGAACGCCACTGCTCCGCCGTGCCTTCGGTGGTCGCGGGGCCCAGGCCGATGCCCGCGAAGTCGGGGATCTGCATCACGCCACTCCCAGGTGGTCGAGGACGGAGGTGAGGACGGCGACCGCGTCGCAGCCCGCGAAGACGAACGTGTCGATACCGGACTTCTCATAGGCTTCCCGCGCGTCCCCAGGCCGACCCGCGAGGAACACCCGGCTCGCGCCGCCCGAGGTCAGCGCCCTGGCGACCGCCTCGGCCCGCTCGGCGTACAGCGCGTCGCTCGAGACCAGGCACGCCACCGTGGCCCCGCTGGCCGCGAGCGCCTCGGCCGCCGACGCGGCGTCCACCGTCACCGGCTCGTGCACCGGCTCGATGCCCGCCGCCTTGAAGAGGTTCGCGGCGAACGTCGCGCGCGCCGTGTGCGCCGCGGGGGAGCCGAGCGCCGCGAGGAACACCCTCGGCCGCGCGCCCGTCGCCGCCAGGTGCGCGTCGGTGCGCGCCCGCAGCGCCTCGTACGCCTCGTCCCTGCGCACCCGAGGCAGCCCGCCGCCCGGCGGCCTCGGCGCGGGCTCGCGCACCACGGGCGCCTGCTCGGGCTCGGGGAACTCGCTGACGCCGGTGACCGGTTCGCGGCGGGTCGCGAGCCGCGCCGAACGCCGTTCCCACGTGTCGGAGAGCCGCGCGGCCACCAGGCCCGAGCCGAGCGCGGCGGCCTGGCCGCCCGCCCCCTCGATCTCCTGGAACCACGCCCACGCCGCCTGGCTCAGATCGTGCGTCAGCCGCTCCACGTACCACGAGCCGCCCGCGGGGTCGATGACCCGCGCCAGGTGCGACTCCTCCATCAGCACGGCCGAGGTGTTACGGGCCACGCGCCGCGCGAACGCGTCGGGCAGGCCGAGCTCGTCGTCGAACGGCAGCACCGTCACCGCGTCCGCGCCACCCGTCCCCGCGGCCAGGCAGGCCACGGTGGTGCGCAGCATGTTCACCCACGGGTCGCGGCGGGCCATCATCACGGGCGACGTCACCGCGTGCTGCCGCTGCGCCCGCCCGGCGGGCGCCACCCCGCAGACCTCCGCGACCCGCGCCCACAGCCGCCGCGCGGCCCGCAGCTTGGCGATCGTCAGGAACTGGTCGGCGGTGGCCGCGTACCTGAACTCCAGCAGCGCGCACGCCGCGTCCACCGGCAGCCCGGCCGCGGTGAGGTCCCGCAGATAGGCGACGCCGGTGGCCAGCGAGCAGCCGAGCTCCTGCGCCGCCGAGCCGCCCGCCTCGTGGTACGGCAGCGCGTCGACGGTCAGCGCCGTCACCCTGGGCAGCTCCCGGTGGTACCGGGCGGCCGACTCGGCCGCGGCGGCGGAGCGTTCGGCGAGGTCCGACGTGTCGCCCGTGCGGGCCGCGAGGCCCAGCGGGTCGGCGCCCAGGTGGCCGAGCGCGTCCTGGGGCGCGACGCCACGCGCCGCGAACAGCGCGATCAGCTCCCGCGCCGCCGCCTCCGTCTCGGCGCCCGCGTCGAGCACGACGGGCGCCAGGTCGAACAGCACGCCGTCGAGCGCCCTGCCGAGGTCGGCCACGGGAACGCCCCCCGCGCCGACCGTCAGCCACACCGACGTGGCGCCCCCCTCGAGATCGGCGAGCACCGCCTCGTTGGTCCGCACCGGATCGGGGTCCGTGTGCCGCTGCCGCACGTCCCACCCCGAGACCGCGGTCCCCGCGGCCCCGCCCCCGCGCACGAACGGCGGGAAGCCGGGGAATCCCGGGTCGTCCACCGCGTCCTCCGCGGTGTACAGCGGCCGGGTGACGAGCCCGTCCTCCAGCCGCGTCGCCAGCGCGTCCTCGACCGCGCGCCCCGCCAGCTCACCCTTGCCCGCCTTGCGCAACACCCCGGCCACGAGGCGCTGCCACTGCTCGCGGGTGGCCTCGGGGAACTCGGCGGCCAGCGGGAGCCCCTCATCAGTCACGACCGTCATGCACCGACTCTATGCCGCGCGGCTAAACGCGCCCCAAAGCAGAACGCTACGGTCGCTGTGACCCCAGCCACGCCACGTCTCGCCGTGCCTTGCGATGGGGTGGGTGCGGGGTGCTGGCGCACCCCGCGCCCCGCGCCCGCCGTTCCGCGGCTCCGCCGCTCCGTCGCCTCCGGCGAGGTCTCCCGGACGCGGTCCGGCACCTTGGCCTTCGGCGTTGGGGTCGGTGCGGAGCGGCGACCTGCCGTCGGGCGGTCCGGGTGGTCGGGGCGGAGTTGGCGCTGCCGCGAGCACCGGACGTTGTCCGGTCGCCTTCGGCGGGCCCCGGGCCCTGGCTCGGCTGCGCGGGGGCCCGTCCCGGGGCTGGTGCGGAGTGGCGGGCTGTCCGGTGGTCGGGGCGGAGTTGGTGCGGGGTTGCGGGGCCCGGGCGTTGTCCGGCGGCCTTCCGAGGGGCCCGTTCGTTGTCCGGGGCCGGTGTCGCGAGGTGCCCTCGCTCGCAGGGGGCGGACCCGCCCCGGGGGGCCGGAGGGCCCCCGGGCCCGCGCCTGAGCGGTGCTGCCCGGGCAACGCCCGGGGCCTCAGCCGAGGATTCCTCTGTCGTACGCCGCCGCCACCGCCGCCGCGCGGTCGTTGGCGCCGAGCTTCGCGAACACGTGCGCCAGGTGCGTCTTCACCGTTGCCTCGCTGATGAACAGCTCCGCGGCGATCCTGCGGTTGGACGTGCCCTTGGCGACCAGCCTCAGCACCTCGCGTTCACGCGCGCTCAGCGGCTCGTTCCGCGGGCCCCGCACGCGGGAGACCAGGCGTGACGCGACGGCGGGGGAGAGGACCGTTCTCCCGTCGGCCGCCGCCCGCACCGCCGTGAACAGCTCGTCGCGCGGCGCGTCCTTCAGCAGGTAGCCGGTCGCCCCCGCCTCGATCGCGGGCAGCGTGTCGGAGTCCGTGTCATACGTCGTCAGCACGAGTACCCGCGCCCGCACCCCCGACCGGCCGAGCTCCCTGATCGCCGCCACCCCGCCGCCGCCCGGCATCCGCAGGTCCATCAGCACCACGTCCGGGTCGAGCGCCACCGCGAGCCGCACCCCCTCCACCCCGTCCGCCGCCTCGCCGAGCACCGCGAACCCGGGCGACGCCGCGAACATGCCGCGCAGCCCGTCCCGCACCACGGGGTGGTCGTCCACGATCAGCAGCGTGATCACCCGCCCGCCCTCCGCCTCAGCCATGGCGCGCCCCCGCCGCCACCGGCACCACGGGCAGCCGCGCCGACACCGCCGTGCCCTGGCCCGGCTCCGACTCGACGTCCACGCTGCCCGCGACCCGCTCCGCCCTCGCCCGCATCCCGCCGAGCCCGAACCCCCCGCCGCCGCCCGCCCGTTGCGGCAGCGCGGCGACGTCGAAGCCGCGCCCGTCGTCCCGCACGTCCAGCGTCACCTCGTCCTCCATGTACGACAGGGTCACCCCGATCCGGCTCGCGCCCGCGTGCCGCCCGGCGTTGGCCAGGGCCTCCTGCGCGATGCGCAGCAGCGTCGCCTCGATCTCGTCGTGCAGCGGCTCGACCGCGCCGGTCACCGTGAACTCCACCGGCGTCCCGGCCGCCCGCGCGCTCACCGCGGCGATCTTCCGCAACGCCTCGGGCAGCGCGTCGTGTTCGAGCGCGGCCGGGCCGAGGTCCCGCACCGAGCGGCGCGCCTCCCCGAGGCTCTCGCGCGCCAGCGCGGCCGCCCGCGCCACATGGGCGCGCGCCGCGTCCCGGTCCGGCGTGTCCTGCGCCGCCTGGAGCTGGGTGACGACCCCGGCGAGCCCCTGGGCGATGGTGTCGTGGATCTCGGCGGCCAGTCGGTTCCGCTCGTCCTGCACCCCCGCCTCCCTGGCCTGCACGAGGAGCTGGGCGTGCAGCCCCGCGTTCTCCGCGAGGGCCTGTTCGAGCCGGGCGTTGGCCCGCCCGAGCGCCTCGATCGTGGCCGCCTTGGCCCTGGAACGCTCCTCCTCCCGCAGCCCCAGCGTTCCGAAGATCGTCGTGAGCGAGACGTGCAGCGCGAACAGCGCGCCGAACACCACCCACTGCGTCGCCTCCTGGGGCGGCAGCCCGCCGGACTGCGACCCCGCCATCGTCACCGCCGTCGCCCCGAACCCGACCCACAACCACCGCCCGCTCAGGATGTGGGCCCCGTCGAAGTAGCCGATCAGGCCGTAGATCGCGAAGAACGGGTTCAGCCAGGACAGCGCGAACGCCAACCCCGTCCGCAGCGCGTAGTACAGCCGCCCCGCGGGGGAGGGCGCCGCCGGGTCGTCCGACGTCCGCCACCACCAGCGTTGCAACGCCACGGCCGCGGCGAGCAGCGGCACCGCCGCCCATCTGTCGCCCGTCGTCATCAGCGCCTCGCTCGACGCCGCCGACAGCGCCGTGCCCAGGCCCAGCAGCGCATGGGGGCCATGGCGGAAGAAGCGCCGCCACCACCGGTCGACGCCGTCGCGCCCCGCGGGCGTGCCTTCCGTCCCCTCCATGCCCCCCAGCATGCCGCGCCCTACTCCCACCGGAACCAACGGGCCGCCACCCCGAGGAACAGCAGCCCCCACACCCCGGTGACCGCCACGTCGAGGCCGTGCGGCCAGTTCCCGGCGGCCGCCCGGTCGAGCGCCGCGGCCGAGGCCCCGAACGGCGTCAGCTCCACCACGTCCCCGAGCAGCCCCGGCATCGTGCTCACCGGCACATAGACGCCCGCGCTGAACATCGCGGGAAAGAAGATGACCAGCCCCAGGGTCTGCGCTGCCTTGGCGCTCGGCGTGAGCGCGGCGATCATCCCGCCGAGCGCGAGCGACGTGAACGCCGCGAGCAGCACGGCGAGTCCGTAGCCCACCGGCTGCCCGGCCGGTTCGACGTCGAACGCCAGCCACCCGACGGCCAGCGTGAGCGCCACCGCGACCAGCACCGCGCCCCCGTGCACCGCGAGCTGCGCGGCCAGCAGCGACGAGGGGCGCGCGGGCGTGGCGGACAGGCGCCGCAGGATGCCGCGCTCCCGGTACCCGCTGAGCACCACCGGCATCGACTGCACCCCCGCCATGATCATGGCGAGCAGCACGGCGATCGGCACATAGAGGTCGACCACCCGCAGCCCGTCGAGCTCCTCGTCGACCTCGCGGAACGCGGGCACCAGGCCGAGCGCGGTCAGCAGCAGCGCGGGAAAGGCGACGATCCAGAAGAGCGCGCCGGGCTCCCGCGCGAACAGGCGCGCCTCCGTCCTCAGCACGACGGTCGTGGCGGTCATGGCCTGTCCCCCTCCGTCAGGTCGAGATAGGCGTCGTCGAGCGACGCGCTCTCCACGCGCAGCCGCCCTGCGGTGAGCCCGCGCCGGGCGATCAGCGCCATCGCGGCGTTCACGGTCTCCTCGCTCCCGCGCACCGTCACGCGGCCGTCCTTGCGCGCCACGTCCGTCGCGCCCGGCAGCGCGGCCAACTCCCCTTCGGGCAACGGCCCCGACGGCACGAACGACATCACCGTCGACCCCGCCGCCCGCCCGATCAGCCCCACCGGGGTGTCGAGCGCGGTGATCCGGCCCCCGTCGATCAGCGCCACCCGGTCGCACAGGTGCCGCGCCTCCTCCATGAAGTGTGTGACCAGCACGACCGTCACACCCGAGTCGCGCACGCGCTCGATCAGCCGCCACGTGTTCCGCCGCCCGCGCGGATCGAGCCCGGTGGTCAGCTCGTCGAGCACCACCACGCGGGGCCGCCCGATGAGCGCGAGCGCGATGAACAGCCGCTGCCGCTGCCCGCCCGACAGCTTCCCGAACCGCGCCCCGATCCGGTCGGCAAGACCCAACTCCTCCACCAACTCCCGCCAGTCGGCGGGCCGTTCGTAGAAGGCGGCATACAGCTCCAACGCCTCGCGCACGGTGAGCTTCTCCTGCACCTCGCTGCGTTGCAGCTGCACCCCGACCACGCGGGTCAACGCCTCACGCTCGGCCACGGGGTCGAGCCCCGCCACCCTGACCCGCCCCTCGTCGGCCACCCGCAGCCCCGAGACGCACTCGACGGTGGTGGTCTTCCCCGCGCCGTTGGGGCCGAGGATCCCGAAGATCTCTCCGTCGTCGACGGAGAACGACACCCCGTCGACGACGGGGCGGCCCCCGTACGCCTTGCGCAGCCCGGCCACTTCGATGATTGCCATGGGGTCAGCGTGCGGCCGGGCCCGCTGTCGTCACATCGGCCAAGTCGCTCGTCCCGGCATCAGCCGATCGGTGGATGGGGGATGAGGGCGACGGCGGCTACGGGCTGGACGTCCTCCCGCTCGCCGTCGGCCGAGTGCTGCTTTCGTTGTGGGTGCGGGTAAGAGCTGGCACCTACGGGGGAGGGGGCGTCGGGTGTGCGGCCGTCTCTGTCACCGGTCGGTCTCGTTGTGGGCTGCGACCGTTCGCCAGCCGGGCGCAGCGGATACCGGTTTGCGGATGGCCGACTTCCGCGTGGTCGGCCGGGGTGGCGCGCACCCTTCGGGCCTGCCCTGGCCGCCGCTCTCGTCGTTCACCGCGCGCACGTTGAGCTGAGGTAGCGGGCCGGTTCTTTATCCGCCGCTTACCCGGGGTCGGGGTCTCTTCTGAAACGGCGCACACTTTGTGTTGAACAAAACGTGCCTCGTTTGAAAAGAGACCCCGACCCGGCATAAGCACCACATAAACGCCGCACCGCCGAGACGGCGCGCTACCTGAGCTCAACGGACATCAGGATTGAAAACGCTTCGGGCGGCCAGGGCAGGCCCGAAGGGTGCGCGCCACCTCAGCCGACCACCGGGAAAACGGCCGCCCGCAAACCCTTCGCGGCTGCGCCCGTTCGGCGAACGGTCCAGGCCAGCGACGAGACCGACCGTTTACCGGGGCGGCCGGTCACCCGACGCCCCCTCCCCCGTAGGTGCAAGCCCTGACCCGCACCCACCACGAACCCGACCAACCGGCAGACGGCGGGCGGGAGGACGTCCAGCCATTAGCCGCCCCACCCGAACGACCCGCGCCCTACCCCACCCCACCACCCCCAAGACGAACCCACGCATCACACCCCACCACCACCCCCTCGACAAGCCCGGCGTTGGGCGCATCGTTCGCATCGATCCACGCACGGGACGCGAACTCCGTGCGGCCATGCGCCACATGGCGCCGCATCAGCCGCGCGTCCCGCACATCGGGCGGCGCGTCCACGTACCACAGCCGGTCCATCAGCGCCCGCGCCTCGCGCCAGCCGGGGAGGTCGCACGCGAGATAGTTCCCCTCGGTCACGATCAGCCGCGCCCCCGGCGCCACCCGGTGGCTGGCGGCCACCGGCTCGTCGAGGTCGCGGTCGAAGTCGGGGACGTACACATCCCGCCCGTCGTCCCGCGCCAGCCGCCGCAGCAGCGCCGCGTACCCCCACACGTCGAAGCTCGGCTCCGACCCCTTGCGGTCCCGCAGGCCGAGCCGATCCAGCTGCGCGTTGGACAGGTGGAAGCCGTCGAGCGGCACATACGCCGCCGCCTCGCCCAGCGCGTCCACCACCGCGCGCGCCAGCGTGGACTTCCCCGCCCCTGGCGCCCCCGCGAGGCCGAGGACCGCGCGCCGGTCCTCCCGCACCAGCGCCCGTGCCGCCTCGATCGCCTGGGCCCGCTCCGTGAGTTCCATGCCCCGAGTCTTTCCTTCCCCGTTCCCCGCCGCCACCTTGGAAGCGCTCCCATCAACCCCGTGGTCGCCATCGTCGAGCCGCGCGCGCTGCCGCACGTCCATGTCTGTCTGGACCTCGGCAACCACAAGACCGTCGGCTCAGCCCCGCCCGGCGGCGCGCTGGGGGCCGGTCAGGGCCGCTCGACCACGATCTCCTCCGGGTCCTTGTCGGGCCGCAGCCCCCGCCATGACGACTGGCGCAGCCGCCGGTCCCGCGTCCAGCTGCGGAACGCCACCTCGCCGACGAGCCGCGGCTCCACCCAGCGCGCGGTGCGGGCGTGCGGGCGGGGGACCGGGTCGGCGAAGGGGCTGGTGGGGCGGGTCAGCGGGGCGAGCCGGGCCATGAGGTCCCCGAGCGCCGCCGCGCGGAACCCCGTGCCGACATGGCCGAGGTAACGGAGCGCGCCGCCCTCGTCGAACGCCCCGAGCAGCAGCGACCCCAGCGTTCCCCCGCGGCGCCCCTCGCCCGGCTGCCAGCCGCCGATGATCGCCTCCTGCGTCCTGATCAGCGGCTTCTTGATCCAGAGCTTGGAGCGGCGGCCCGGCTGGTAGGGCGAGTCGAGCCGCTTGGCCATCAGCCCCTCGAGGCCGTGCTGTTGGGCCACCCCCAAGAGCTCGTCGGGGCGCGCGTCGGGTCCCGAGTAGCTCGGCGGGAACGCCAGCCGCGCCGCCGCGTCCGGCCCCTCCACCTCGGCCGCCAACTCCTCGAGGACCGCGCGCCGCCGCTCGTACGGCTCGTCGAGCAGGGTGTCCCGGTCGAGCAGCAGGACGTCGAACACGAAGTAGGTGACGGGTGAGCCGCCGCCCTCGCGGCCGCGTCGGCGGCGGCGTTGGAGCAGCCCGAAGTCCGGGCGCCCCGCCTCGTCGAGCGCCACGATCTCGCCGTCGAGAACGGCGGCCCTGCCGCGCAGCGCCCGCCCCGGCGGATCGTCGAGCTCGGGGTAGGTGGCGGTGAGGTCGTTGCCGTTGCGACTGGTCAGCCGCGTGGTGCCGTCGCGGGCGACGCGGACGCAGGCGCGGTATCCGTCCCACTTGTACTCGTACGCCCATGCGCCGGTGGGGAGTTCGGCGTCGATGGCCAGCATCGGCGGGATCGCGTCGGGGACCGCGCCTGGGCGCGTCGGGGGCGTTGCGGCCATGGGCACAGTAGACGCCGGGGGCCCGCCCCGGCCACGCACGGTAACCGGAACGGCGCACGCGTGCGTGTCCCGTCCCGATGCCACGGCTACTCCGCATCCCGCACCCTGCAATTCTCAAAGTTCCTGTTGCGACCTGAACTTGGCAGTGACATAGTGAAGTGACGCGTTTCACCTGAGTGAACGGGTGCGCGGCTCATCGGCCAGACGAAAGGCGGCAGCATGGCTTTTCCCGCCACGGCGCCTCCCTCCGGCCCTGCCCGGTCGCGACCCCTCGGCCGCGGCGAGCCGGTATCGGTGCAGGATCGGTTCGCCGTGCCGTGGTCCCCTTCACCCGGGCCACTTCTCAGCACCGCCTGGTGCGTGGCCGACCCCGCCGACGGCGCCCGCCGGTCGGTCCGGACGGTCGCGCTCCGGCGCCCTTGACGGGACGCCAGCATGGATCGACCACGAGTCAGCACCCCACCACGTGTCAGCTCCCATCTGTATCTGCCGGTCACCATGCCCGACGGAAGACCCGGTGACGCGGTGGGCGTCTCCGAGGAGCACGGGCGCTCGATCATGACGAGCCTGCCGCGCGCGGGCGCGGTGTTCGCGACGGGGTTCCAGTGGTGGTGGGTGGTGCCCTCCGAGTCGCAGGTCGGCCTGACGTGGCCCTCGACCGCGCGGTACTGGCCGGGCGCGTGCCGCCCCGGGCCGCTGCGCAGGAGCCGTCTGTCGAGGCTGGTGCCCCGGCTGATCCACTGGCCCGACGACGACGTGACGCCCTACACGCACCCGTTGCTGCTCTACATCGCCGTGTGCCGCCTCGCGGGCGTGCCCCCGGCGCTGTCCTCGCCCGCGGCGTCGGGCTGCGACTGTCGCTGAGCGGGCGCGTTTGCTAGACAGTGGGGCATGACTGACACCCCATCACCACCACAGGCCACCACGGTGAGCGACCATGTCGCCATCGTCACGGGCGCGAATCAGGGCATCGGCGCCGCGACGGCCAGGGCGCTCGCCGTGCGCGGCGTCGCCGTCCTGTGCGCGTATCTGCGCCTGCGCGACCCCGAGGAGGCGGAGCAGGGCGAGCGATACGCCGAGGCCCGCGCGGCCGACGGCGAGGCGGTCGCCGAGGAGATCAGGCGCGCGGGCGGCAGGGCGGCGGCGTTCGAGGCGGACCTGACCGACCCGGCGTCGGCGGCGGCCCTCTTCGACGCGGCCGAGGAGCGGCTCGGCCCGGTCGACATCCTCGTCAACAACGCCTCCGGCTGGGTCCAGGACACCTTCACCCCCGACGCGGTCGACGCGCTCGGCCGCCCGATGCGGCCGGTGTCGGCGGAGACGTGGTCGCGCCAGTTCGCGGTGGACGCGATGTCCCCCGCCCTCCTGATCGGCGAGCTGGCCCGCAGGAGCCGGGCGCGCGGCGCCCGTTGGGGCCGCGTCATCGGCCTGACGTCCGGGAGCGACATGGGCTTTCCCAGCGAGGTGTCCTACGGCGCGGCGAAGGCCGCGCAGAACAACTACACGATGTCCGCGGCGTTCGAGCTCGGCGACCTCGGCATCACGGCCAACGTCGTGCTGCCGCCCGTGACCGACACGGGCTGGGTCACGGACGAGGTCAGGGAGTTCGTGGCGTCGAGCGCGACGCACTTCCATGTCGCGGCCCCCGAGGAGGTCGCCGAGGTGATCGCCTTCCTGGCCTCGGACGAGGCATCCCTGATCACGGGCAATGTGATCACGTTGCGGTAGCGCGTGGCGCCCGCCGCGTGCGGGGTCGTGTGGGGTCGTGTGGGGGGAGACGTTCGCCAACCCTTAACCAGGGCAAGGGGCTTGGGATAACGTCACCGGCTAGTTTCTCCGTCCTGGTTCTCCGTCTCGGAGGACGTCTCCCCCCCACAACCCGTCGGCCCACGCCGGGGCCGACCCAGGAGGACACCGTCGTGAACCTCAGACTGTCGGCCGCGCCCTCGCGGCGCAGGCGGCTCGGCCGGATGTCGGTCGTCGGATGCGCCGCGGCCGCGCTGCTCATCGGCTTCCCCGGGACCGCCCTCGCGGACCCGCCGCAGGCACTGCCCGCCAACGCCAGCGGCCTGGAGCAGACCTTCCAGCCCGCCTACGACTATGACGGGGACGGCTGCTACCCCACCCCGGCCATCGGCGCCGACGGCACCATCGCCCCCGGTCTCGCCCTCGGCGGCGACGTCAACGGCCAGTGCCGCGACCAGTGGGACCTCGACAACACCAACGGCTACGCGCGCGAGAAGTGCAACAACGGCTGGTGCGCGATCATCTACGGCCTCTACTTCGAGAAGGACCAGGCCACCCTGGGCCCCGGCGCCATCGGCCACCGGCACGACTGGGAGCATGTGGTGGTCTGGGTGCGGAACGACGAGGTCCAGTATGTCGCGACCTCGGCGCACGGCGGCTTCGACATCCACCCGCGGTCCTCGGTGCTCTTCGACGGCACGCACCCCAAGATCGTCTACCACAAGGACGGCCTGAGCACGCATGCGTTCCGGCTCGCCAACGGCAACGACGAGCCGCCGGAGAACCACTACGGCAGCTGGCAGTTCCCCGACCTGGTCGGCTGGAACGGCTTCCCCTCCGACTACCGCGACCGGCTCAGCCAGGCCGACTTCGGCAGCGCGGTCCTCGGCCTGAAGGACGACACGCTCGGCAGCCACCTGGAGCGCGCGAAGCCCTCGGGCATCCCGTTCGACCCCTGGGCCTGAGCCCGCGTCCCGGTGTGAACGGCCCCCGGGCCGAGGGCCGTTCACACCGGTGCCGGTGCGGTCAGCGGCGGCCCTCGGCGCGGGCCGCCGCGAACCGCGCGGCCCAGAGGGCCGTGCGATCCAGATACGCGGTCTCCGAAGCGGCGCCCGTGGTGCCGTAGGCGCCCTCGAAGGTCTTGTAGCCGTGGCCTGCGGGCGGGGCGGAGGAGACCGGCTCCACCATCGAGCCCTCGTGCCACTCGTTGAACGATGTGATCGACACCCAGTCGGGCAGCCCGCCGTTCTCCGGGGCCAGCGCGCCCGACCACTGCTGGTCGTACGTCTCGCCGTCGTTGTGGGGCAGCTCCGGCGTCGTGTTGCCCGGGACGGCCCGGTCGTCCAGATAGCTGGGGCTGATCGAGGGCGCCCAGATCCGGCCGTTGGCGCGGCACCAGTCGGCGATGCCCTGCCAGCCGGTCATGTCGCCGAAGTTGGTGTAGTTGTAGAGGCCGCCGAAGTGGGTGGCCTTCGAGATGTCGGTGGTCTGGGTCAGGACGATGGCGTCCTGGGCGACCGCGGACAGGGGCGACCAGTCGGCGATCGAGAGGCTGTTGAAGACGTAGAACACCGGCCGGTCGCCATGGCCCGCGTCGCGGTGGAACGCCGGGTGCGCGCCATAGGTGGCGTCGATGTACCGGATGTCCGCGACGGTCGAGGCCGCGGTCCGCCCGCCGTAGGGCTCCAGGTGCCAGGCGACGCGCACGCCGTGCGCGGCCGCGGCGTCGAGCAGCACCGGCACCTGCCGGTCCTCGAAGCCGCCCTGGCCCCACCAAGTGGTGGCGACCACGCCGACGCCCGCCCTGCGCACCCAGGCCATGTGCTGGTCGACGACGGCGGGGTCGCCCGCGTCGTACGGGCCGAGCGCGGGGTAGAAGTCGGCGCCGATGGCCTCGGGAGGCTCGAAGCCGCCCTGCTGCCAGTGGCGCCAGCCGCCCGACACCTCGGGGGTGCCGTACCAGGGGTAGTAGAAGAAGTGGACGTCGTAGTTGGCGGGCGGGGGCTGTGCGGCGGCGGACGGTGCCGAGCCGATGGCGTTCCAGGCGATGCCCGCGGTGGCGGCGCCCGCGCCGAGGGCCAGCAGGCGGCGTCGGCTCACCTCGGCGCGCCGCGTGGCCGACGGCGGGGACGAGGACGGCGGGGATGACGACGGGGTGGGACGGGGGGTCACGAGCTCACGTCCTTACGGGGGTAAGGGGCGGTGGGGGTCTTGCCCGAGCGCCCAGAGACTATGAGCGGCTCCGTGCCTCGTCCACCCACCGTGCGCAAATCCGCGACAGAACGGCGCAATAAATGAACGGCCGCCGCCCGTCCGCCCCTTGGGGCGCGGCGGCCGTGTCCGCCGTCAACGTGGCAGGGGGTTCCAGGAGTCCGGGCCCGGCTCGCGCCCCTGCGGGGGGTACGCGCAGTCCAGCGCCTGGACCTCCTGGTCGCCGTCGTCGGACTCGGTGACGACCGCGGCGGTGCAGGCCCGGCCGTGCTCGTCGGTGAACGTGCTGATCTCGGTGCGGTCCCGCTCGGGCTGCGTCTCGCAGCCGCTCAGCAGGAGCGCCGCCGTCGTGACAGGGACGGCCACCAGGACGGCCGTGCGTGCGCGCATGTGTCGACTCCCCCGTGTGATGGGCGCCCGCGGCGCCGAACGAAAGCGTAATCCGGTCGGCGCCGCGCCCGCCAGGGACATCGCGGGACGTCCCCGGCGGCGCATCGGGTCGTCAGGTGAGCGTCAGCCCATAGGCGTTCAGGACCTCGAGGATCGGCTGGACGTACGTGGTGCCACCCGACGAGCAGCTCCCCGAGCCGCCCGAGACGATGCCGACGGCGTATCCGTCCAGGGTGAACACGGGGCTGCCGCTGCTGCCCGGCTCGGAGCAGGCCGTGGACCGGGCGAGGCCGCTGACCACGTCGCCCCCGCCGTAGTTCACCGACTGGTTGAGCGCGGTGACCGTGCCGCTCGTGCAGCCGGTGGGGCTCGCGATCCAGAGCACGTCGCCGACCGTGGGGTTCCGCGCGCCGACGATGTCGATCTCCTCGCCGTTGCATATCACCGAACCGGGGCGCGGCAGCGAGGCGTTGGCGTGCCGGATGACGCCGTAGTCGTTGCCGGGGAAGCTGGAGCCCGCGGTGGGTCCTATGGTCGTGGTGCCCGACGGGTCGGCGTACCACGTGCCCCCGAGGCTTGTGCAGTGCCCGGCGGTGATGACGAACTCGGCGCCGCCCGCCGCGGAGTTGAACCCCGCGGTGCAGCGCGCGCCCGCGGTGAAGATGGCCTCGCCACCGGCCAGCAGGGGGCGCAGCTCGCCCGGCGCGCGCTCGAACGTGAGCGCCCCGGCCAGCTCGCCCGCGCTCCGCTCGATCCGGTCGATCTCCTCGGGCGACACCGTCGAGTCGGCGGTGACCAGCACGCTGCCGGTCGCGGCGTCCACCGTCCACGCGGTGCCGGGGACGTCGGCGGCGCGCACGGCCTCGCTCGCGGCGGCGAGTCGCTCGGGGCCGAACTCCGGTGCGGCGTCCGCCTGGTGGGCCGTCGCGCCCGGCGCGACGGCGGCGGCGAGGGCGAGCGCGCACGCGGCGGCCGCCAGGGGCCTGGCCCAGCGGGCCCCGCGTCTGCCGGGTCCTGGGGCGGGGTGTGGGGGTGTCATGGTGTCCTCCGGCCTGAGGTGGTGGGCATGCCATCGGGCATGCTCCTGACAGCGCGAGTGTGCCGAGCGCCCGCGCCCGTTGCCAAGGCCGCGTCGGGGGCGGCGGCCGAACGGGTCGGTCAGATGTGGTCCGTCACGATCACCGCCGTGGTGTCGGGCGCCAGGGCCTCGAAGAGGTGCGGGGCGTCCCCCGGGTAGGCGACGTAGTCGCCGGGGTCGAGCTCGACCGGCTCCTCCGTCGGCCCGGCGAGCGCCCGGCCCGTGCAGAGCACGACATGCTCCGTGGTCCCCGGCAGGTGCGGCTCCGAGAGGCGGGGCCGCCCGGGGCTCGCGTCGATCCGGTAGAGGTCGCGCCGCGTGTGCGTGGCCCCCGCGGCCAGCAGCGCCGCCGAGTAGTCCGCCTGATCCGAGTGCGTCACCGGGCCCTCGCCGCGCCTGACCACGCGTATGCGCGGCCTCGGCGGGTCGACCAGCCTGCTGAACGGCACCCCGAGCGCCACCCCGAGGGCCCACAGCGTCTCGACGCTCGGATTGCCGCTGCCCGACTCCAGCTGCGAGAGTGTCGACTTGGCGATGCCCGCGCGCCTGGCCAGCTCGGTCAGCGAGAGCCCCGCGCCCTCCCGCTCCCGTCGGATGGCGGTCGCGATCAGCGTGATGAGCCCGCTCGCGGGCCGCTCGGCCGGATCGGCCGGTCCGTTCCCCGTACCCATGTGTTCGCTCCAGACGTCCACCCGTTCGGCTTGACGAACGGGCACCTTGGGGTTCACTATACCGGTCATGCGTTCGTTCTGCCGAACACTTGACCGCACCACCCTGCGCGACATCGCGCTGGTCTGCTGTGCCGACGCCCTCGTGGCCGCCTCCTTCGGCGCCATCGCCGTCTCGGGCGGCCTGCCGCCCTGGGTGCCCGTGGTGATGTCGCTCGTGGTCTTCGCCGGGGCCGCGCAGTTCGCCGCGGTGGCCGTCGTGCTCTCCGGGGGCGGCGTGCTCGCCGCCGTGCTCGCCGCCCTCGTGCTCAACGCCAGGCTGCTGCCCTTCGGGTTCGCGGTCGCCGACCTCTTCGGCGGGCGCGGCGGGCGCATACGCACGCGGCTGGTCGGCGCGCACCTGATGACCGACGAGGCGGTCGCGTTCGCCCTCAGGCAGCGGGAGCCTGGCGCGCGCCGCGCGGCGTACTGGGTGAGCGGCGTCGCGCTGTTCGTCTCATGGAACGGCGCGGTGCTCATCGGCGCCCTCGTCGGCGGTGGCATCGAGGACACCGGGGCGCTCGGCCTCGACGCCGCCTTCCCCGTGGTGCTGCTCGCCCTGGTGCTGCCCTCGCTCGCCGACCGGGCGACCCGCCGCGCCGCCCTCGTCGGCGCCGCCGTGGCGGTCGCCGCGACGCCGTTCCTGCCGCCCGGACTGCCCGTGCTCTGCGCGCTGTTGGGGGTGCTCGTGGCCGGGCGCGGCCCCCTCATACCCCCCCGACCGGCGCGCGAGCCTCTGCCGGGAGCCCCCTGATGCCCCTCTACGCCATCCTGTTGCTCGCCGCCGGGACCTTCGCGTTCCGCCTCGCGGGCCCCGCGCTCGGGGACCGGCTGCGCATCGGCGAGCGCACCCACTGGCGCCTCGGCGTGGCGGCGGCCGTGCTGCTGGTCGCGCTCGTCGCCACCGCGTCCCTCGCCGACGGATCCGCCACCGAGGGCGCCGCGTTCGCCGGGTGGGCCCGTCCCGCGGGCGTGCTCGCCGGGGGAGCGCTCGCCCTGCGGCGCACGCCCTTCCCGCTCGTCGTCATCGCCGCGGCGGCCACCACCGCGGTGCTGCGCCTGTGCGGGGTGCCCTGACCCGGGTCGGGGCCCCATGCCCCCGCGGGTGAGATGATGGGCCCGCCGGCGAGGCCGCCCTGGCGCCCGAAGCCGGCATGTGGGTTCATGCGTTGGCTGGGATTGGATGTGTGTGATGGTCACGGGCAAGGTAGTGCGGTTCGACGAGCTCCGAGGCTATGGGTTCGTCGCGCCCGACACGGGGGGCGAGGACGTCTTCATCCATGTGAACGACCTGGAGTTCGACAAGCGGCTCCTCGGTCCAGGGATGCTGGTGACGTTCGACGTCGAGGAGGGGGACCGAGGGCTCAAGGCCAGCAATGTGCGGCTCCAGGAGGGCGCCGACCGGCACGTGTCCCCGCCGTCGCGCGGCTCCTCCGGCGTCCCCGGCGACGACCTGTGTGACGTGCTGTCGGCCCGGGAGTTCGTCGAGGAGATCACCGAGGCCCTGCTGCGCGCCGCTCCGACCGCCACCTCCGAGCAGATCCTGGCGATCCGGCAGCGGCTGATCCAGCTCGCCCACTCCCATGGCTGGGTCGACTCCTGATCCCGGCCCCACCTTCGTTCGGCCCCCGACGCCCCGTAGCGCGCCCGCGCGGCGGGGCGTCGGCGCGTTCCCGCTCCCCGCGCGGGGAAGCCGCCCACGCGCCGCATCGCCGCCCGACCCCGCCTGGTCCGATGCACGGCGCGATATCGCCAGGGAATGCCCCGATGTGCGCAGGGAACGAATGCGCTCGTGAACGGCGTCGCGGAATCCGGGCGGCATTTCCGCGGGGAAAGCGGCTGGCTTTCCAGGGCCCGCCGTTCCGGAATGCGGATTCCGTGTCGCCCGGCTCCGGTCGGCGGTCAACGGCGGCCAACGGGCCGCGCGTCGTCACCTCGCGGCGCGCTCACCTGCGAAGTGCCGCCCGTTCAAGGGGAGTTGGTGAAGGGGCGGCGGGCTCAGGGTGAAGTGGCCGCGCTTCTCCTGTGGCGCGGATGTAACGGAGAGGGGTTGTAGTGACGTTCGTCACCCGCCCTCTCGGGCGAGGGAACGCCGTCGCTTCCTCTTCGTCGGCCAATGTCCGAGTTGCGCGCATTGCTGATTGTAATGTTCCGCTTATTCGCGGAATTCAGCCGAGGCCCTGTTGCTAATCTCCTGGCGACCATCAGGGGCTTGGTCGAAGACTTCCATCTGTTTTCCCGATAACGGGCGTGCGGTCCGTTGGACGCGGGCTGCGCGGTTACTTCGGCCGGGCTTCACCGAATGAGGGAGTGAGTTCTTTGAGAAAGCCTTCCAGAACGGCCGCCGTGATCGCGGCCGTCGCGATCGTCGCCGGTGGCGCCTCGACGGCCTACGCCGTCGGCGGCGGCTCGGGCACCGCCCAGGCGGCGGCCGTCAGGACGGCGTTCGCGCCGGGCTCCGCCGAGGACGGGCGCGAGCTGTTCCGGGCGATCTTCTTCGGGCAGGGCGGGACGGCCAAGGCGCTCGCCGAGCGCGACGGCGAACTCTTCTCGGCCGTCGGCGACTTCTACGCCGAGAACAACACCGAGGAGGCCCTCGCCGGGGGCGCGGCGGTCCTGGACCTGCTGGAGAGCGATGACGCGGCCTACTTCGCGTCGTTCTCGGCCGAGCTGCGCTCCGGCGCGCCGGAGCGCGTCGAGGCCGCGCTCCTGGCCTCCCAGGAGGACCTGGAGGCCCTGGAGATCGAGAAGACGGAGATCGACGGCGGCGCCACCTGCATCTACGTGGTGAGCGTCGTCGCGGCCGTCAACGTGGCCGGCGTCGCCAACGCCGCCGTCGTCGCCGCGGCGGTGAACTTCGTCGTGGCCGCGAACTGGTTCTGGTCAGCGCCCGCGGGCGGGACCGACGGGCTCAGCCAGGAGGCCGCGATCGCCCAGGTGACCTCGGCGCTCCAGCTCTGACGCCCACCGCGCGGTCCTCGTGACCGGCCGGTGCGGGGCGGGGAGGCAGCCCGCCCCGCACCGGCCTCACCCCGGCCCGCGCGGTCGCCTCTCGTCGAGTCGTCCACGGAGCGCAGGGAGCGCAAGGAGTCCAGTTGAGGATCAGCACACCAGGAAAGTTCGCCGTCGTCCGCGCCTCCACGGCCGCCGCGGAGCTGCCGCTCTCCCGCGCCAGGTCGCTCGCCGTCGGCGCCGTGATCGCCCTTCTCGCCCTCTACGGGATCCACGCGCAGCTGCCCCAGTCGGCCCTGCGCCTGCCGGGCGCGGGCCAGGAGTTGCGCGCGCAGGCGCCCAGGGTCTTCCCCCAGGGATGGGCGTTCTTCACCAAGTCACCGCGGGACCCGTCCTTCCAGATCCACCGGCTCGACGAGACGGGCGACGTCGTCATGGCCTCGCTCACCCCGCACTCGTCCCCGCACAACGCGTTCGGGTTCGACCGGCAGTCGAGGACCCAAGGTACCGAATACGCGCTCCTACTGGCGGAGTTCCCGCTCGACGCCTGGCGGGACTGCCCGACCACCGAGGTCGAGGCGTGCGCCGACCCGTCCCTGCCCGCGCGGCCCGTCGTCAACGGCGTGCCCTCGCCCACCCTGTGCGGGGACCTCTTCGTGATCGCGCTCGAACCCCAGCCATGGGCCTGGCGCGACCTGGTCGACGACACCCACCGCGCGGAGCGCGTGCTGAGGATCGACGTGGAGTGCCCGGCATGAGCGAACGACAGCCTCCGGCCCAGGACCCGGCCAAGACCTCTACCCAGGCCCAGAGCACGGCCCAGACCACCGGCCAGGCCCCGACCGTGCGCGCCGCGCTGCCCTGGGGCACCGTCTACGGCCTGGCCCGCACCCTGATCGCGCTCGGCACCGCGGGCACGCTCGCCTTCAGCGGCACGGGAACGCTGTTCAGCCACGTCGTGGGCCGCGACCCCGCGCCCTACTGCGACGGCATCCAGCGGGCTGGCGCGTTCTGCGTGGCGCCCGACGGGCAGCTCGGCCTCGCGCGCTGGCTGTGCGTCGCGGTGCTGCTGCTC
Organism: Streptomyces radicis; assembly: GCF_003626575.1. Lineage (GTDB taxonomy): Bacteria > Actinomycetota > Actinomycetes > Streptomycetales > Streptomycetaceae > Streptomyces > Streptomyces radicis. The sequence continues at coordinate 88,488 of NZ_RBDY01000023.1, forward strand.
GTCGCCTCGGGCTGGCGGCCCCGCTGGACGGGCGTCGCGCACTGGTACGTGGCGTTCAGCGTCCACAACGGCATCTCCATCCCCGACGGCGGCGACCAGGTCGCGGTCGTCCTGACGCTCCTGCTGATCCCGGTGACCCTGGCCGATCCCCGACGTTCGCACTGGCAACGGCTCCCGGATGGAGCGGCCGCGCGTCACCGCGAGGCCGGGGGCGCCCGCGCGTGGGCGGTCACGGCGGCCGTGGCGTTCACCCTGGCCGCCCAACTCCAGGTCGCCGGGATCTACTTCCAGTCCAGCATCGCCAAGCTCAGCCACCAGGAGTGGGCGGACGGCACCGCCATGTACTACTGGGGGAACGACGTGGCCTTCGGCGCCGCGGACTGGCTGGCGCCGCTGCTCGGGCCGCTCGTCGGGTGGAGTCCGTCCCTGGCCCTGCTCACCTGGTCGCCCCTGGTGATCGAGTTCGCGCTCGCGATCTCTCTGCTGATGCCGCCGCGGGCCAGGCGCCTGCTCCTCGCGGGCGGCTTCGCGCTCCACCTGGGGATCGGCCTGGTCATGGGCCTGTGGAGCTTCGTCCTGGTGATGTGGGGGGCGTTGCTCCTCCTGTGCCTCCCGATCGGGGCCCACCTGCCGTGGACGGTGCGGCGCGTCGCTGAGCCGGGGACGGAGCCGGGGACGGAGCCGGACACGAGGTCGGACGCGGAGTCCGCGCCCGAGCCCGAGGCGGCGCCCGCGCCCGCCACCCCGCGCTGACGGACGGACCGCCGCGCCCCAACGGCCCGGACGCCGGGCGGCCTTCGCGCCGCCCGGCCCGGTTCCGGATCTCCACTCCAGTGGTGTGGACCTCTTGACCCCGCGTCAGGCCCCTTCTACGGTCACAGCGACCCCTGCACCCCCACCCACTCGCCCCCACCCAGGGGTGTCATGCCCCTGGCGAACGAGAGGACGGCCATGGCGACACCCCTGTCCGCCCGCCCATCCCGCCGCCGTCGCGCCCTGCTCGCGGCCGCGGGACTGCTGGCCGTGTGCGCGGCCACCGCGGTCACCGCCCCGACCGCGCCCGCCGCCACCGCACCCGCCACCGCCGCCACGCCCGGAGCGGCCCAGGCCGCCGCCGAGGTGAGCCCGCTGGCCCAGTACGGCGCCCTCGAGGTGTGCGGGACCACCCTGTGCGGCGAGAACGGGCAGCCCGTTCAGCTGCGGGGCATGAGCACCCATGGCACCCAGTGGTTCGAGCACTGTGTCACCCCCGCCTCGCTCGACGTGCTCGCGAACGACTGGGGCGCCGACGTGCTGCGCGTGTCCACCTATGTCCAGGAGGACGGCTACGAGACCGATCCCGAGTACTTCACCGACCTCGCGAGCCGGATCATCGACCAGGCCACCGAGCGCGGCATGTACGTCATCGTGGACTGGCACATGCTGAGCCCGGGCGACCCCAACGCCAACACCGACCTGGCCAAGCGGTTCTTCACGGACATCACCGCCCGCCACGGCGACCAGGACAACCTGCTCTACGAGATCGCCAACGAGCCGAGCGGCGTTCCGTGGTCGAGCATCAAGAGCTATGCCGAGGAGATGGTCCCCGTGGTCCGCGCGGGCGACCCCGACGCGGTCGTCCTCGTCGGCACCCGCGCCTGGTCCTCGCTCGGCGTCTCGGAGGGCTCCGACGAGTCGGAGGTGGTGGCCGACCCCGTGAACGCCGACAACATCATGTACACCTTCCACTTCTACGCGGCCTCGCACCAGGACGCCTACCTGGCGGCGCTCAGCCGGGCGGCCGACCAACTGCCGATGTTCGTCACGGAGTTCGGCACCCAGGAGTACACGGGCGACGGGCCCGACGACTTCGCGTCCGCCCAGCGCTACCTCGACCTGCTCGCGGAGAAGAACATCAGCTGGACCAACTGGAACTACTCCGACGACTTCCGCACCGGGGCCGTCTTCGAGACCGGCACGTGCTCGAGCGGCAACTGGGCCGACCCCGGCGCCCTCAAGGAGGCGGGCGTCTGGATCCGCGACCGCATCGGCTGATCGGGCCCCAGCCCGACGTCACCCCCAACTCCCTTGCCGCCCCGGGGCGTTGCCCGCGCCGCTCGCCGCCAAGTGGCGGCGGGGCCGAGACGATCTCGGCGTGGGCGCCCCGGGCGGCTATTGTGGCGGTCAGGCACAGCGCACCGAGGGGGCACGGGTGGTCGACCGCTCCGGTGGGACCAGCCCGCGGCGGCTCACCCACCTGGCCAGACTCTGCCCTCAACTGCCCGAGGGGGTAAGGCTGTACGCCCTGGGCGCGGACGGGCGGGCCCTGGTCGCCGACCGCGAGGGGGCCAGGGAGCTCGGCCCGCCCGACGGCATGCGGCGCTTCATCGACGAGGGCCAGTTCGCGCACTACCTGGTCGGCGACGCGGCCACGTCCCCTGGGCGCCCGTCCAACGCCACCTACAAGCTCGGAGTCGTCGCCCCGCGCAGCGCGTTCACGCCCCACGCGCACGGCGGCGAGCACATCGTCCTCAGCCTCGGGCACGCGGAGTGCGGCCTGTGGGACGCCGCGCAGGGCCGGGCGGCCTCGATCGCGCTGCCGCCGGGGCTGATGATCCGCATACCCGAGCTGATGCCGCACTCGTTCGGGAACCGGGGCCGCCGCCCGTTGCACATCCTCGCCGCCAACACCGGCTATGGCATCGACCACGACGACTACGCCATCACCGCCCGCGACGCGGAGCAACGGGCCGCCGCCGCACCGGAGTTCGGCCCGCTGGCCGCCGCCCTGCGCTCCCTGGGGCGCGAGGGCGGCGCGGGCCCTGGGGCGCTTCGGATCCGCGAACGCCTCGCCGCGCGCCTGCGCGACCTGGCCACGACGCTGGAGCGCCCCCGTTGAGCGCCGGGGCCGACCTCCTGACCGCGGGGGGCCGTTCACGCGCTTCTCGCGCCGCCGTAACGGTGTGGTCGCCGCCGGGGACCAGCCCGCGGTGGCCCGGCTGTTCCCGAGGGGGGTGTCCGTGAGGTCGGGGTTGCTCGAACGTGCCCTGCGCGTCGCCGCCGCGCGAGCCGCCGCGCCAGGGGACCTCAAGTTCACGGAGCGGCAGCTCTACTTCGAGCTGTGCCGCGTTCTCCTGCCCGCCCATCTCCTGCCGCGGCGGCTGCCGTTCACGCTCGCGCCGCCGCTGTGCCACGGGCGGTTCGCCGCCGCGCTCGGGCGGCTCGGCGACGTTCCGGGGCTGCTCGCCGCGCCCCCGCACCGGCGGCCGAGACGCGGCGCGCCCGCCGAACCCGACCTGTACGACTACGGGTTGCCGCGGCTGCTGGTGTGCCAGGACCCGGCCATCGCCCGCATGCTCCTGGCCAACGACTGGCACCTGGAGGCAGCCTGCCCCGTACTCGCCGCCGACGACCTGCCGTTGGACCCCCGGCTGACCGCCGCGCTCGGCCGCGTCCCCGACGCGGTCGTCCACGTGCTGCACGACGCCAGCGCCCAGGGCACCGCGCTCCCGGGGCGTGTCAGGGCCCAACTCGGCCCCGACGCACCCCGCGTGGCCGCCCTCGGCCTCACCCCGCGGCACGCGGCGTCCCTGCACCTCACCCGCGGCCGGGCCACCGGGCCCGCGCTGCCCGCCGCGTCGCTCGACCGGCGCGAGCTGCGCTGGCTCGCGCGCGGCCGGTACGCCGAGGTCGCCGCGGTCAACCCCGCCCATCTGCTGCGCACCCTCCACCGGCTGGTGCGCGACGGCGGCGCGCCACCGCCGGGCGCCGCCCCCGGGGGAGTGGAGGCCCCGCGCGACACCGGCTTCCTCACCTGGCCCGCGCGGTGACCCGACCCCCGCGCCGACCCCGACCCACGCGCCGACCGCTCCGCCGCCGACGACCACCTCAACTCCCCGAGCCGCCCGAGCACTTCCAGGACACCGAGGACCCGATCCATGGACATGGCGAAGCGACCCCGCGAGATCGCCTACACCGACGAACTGCTCGCCGACGGCACCGTGCACCGCCGTTACGACGAAGGCCGCAGTGAGTGGCGCACGCGCGCGCCCGACGGGTCCGTGCGCTGGCGCGACGACCGGGGCGGCTCCGGCACGGACGAGCCGCTGGGCGACCGGCTCGTCAAGCGGACCCACGACGAAGGCCGCGTCGAGTACGGCCGCGACATCGGCTACGGCCGCACCGTGTGGGACGGGGGCGCCCGCGTCACCGTCAACCGCGCCGCCGCCGCCACCGGCCCCGGCGCCCGGCTGCGCGCGGGGCGCGGCCCCGGCGCCCTCGGCCCCGGGCTGCTGCCGCCCACCCGCCTCACCCCCGACGAGGAGGAGCGGCTGCGCCGCAAGTACCGCGCCGAGGAGCGCGGCGAGCGGGGTGAACGCGGCGTCGGCGGCGTCGGGGCCGTGCTGGTCGTCGACGCCTGGACCGGCACGTCCGACGCCGACTGGTCGGAGGACTTCGGCTGATGCCCCGCTGCTGCGCCTGCGCGGGCGAAGCGCCGCCCGACCGCCTGCGCGACCACCTCGTCGCGATGGGCGCCACCGTGCCCCCGGATGGCTCGGCCCTCGCGCTGCTCGACGGCGAACCCGGCCACGCCACGGGCCCGTTCACCGCCGAGGGCCGCGCCGCCGTGGGCGAGGTCACGCTGCACAACGCCGCCGAGCTGCGCGCCGCGCTCGCCGCCGCCGGGGCCCCGGCACCGCCGGGCTGCGCGGACGGCGAGCTGCTGCTGCGCTGCTGGGCGCGGCTCGGCGCGGCGGGGCTGCGCGCCGCGAACGGCATGTTCGCGCTGCTCGTGGTCGAGGGCGGCGACCTGGTGGTGATCCGCGACCACGCGGGCGCGCGCACCGCCTTCTACGCCCGCGCGGACGGCTGCTGGGCCGCCGCCACCTCGCTCCGCGCGCTGCGCCGCTGGCCCGCGCTCGCCACGGGCCTGAACCTCGCCGCGGTCCGCTCGTTCCTCACGTTCGCCTATCTCCCGGGCGACGAAACGCTGTTGACCGGCGTCCACGAGGCGCTCCCCGGGCGCGTGCTGCGGCTGGCCGCGGACGGCTCGACCACCGATGAGAGCTACTGGGAGCCGGAGGAGCGCCTGACGCCCCCCTCGGGGCGCGCGGCCGACGACCCCGAGCCCCATGTCCTGGGCCTGCGCGCCCTGCTCGATGAGGCCGTCGCCTGCCGCCTGCCCGAGGCCGAGCCGGTCGGCGTGCTGCTCTCGGGCGGCATCGACAGCTCCCTGGTCACGGCCATCGCCGCCAAGCGGCACGCCCACCCCGTGCACACCTACTCCATCAGCTTCGGGGCCGAACTCCCCAACGAGCTCGGCTACTCGGGCCTGGTCGCCGCCCACTGCCACACCCGCCACCGCGTGCTGACCGTCCCGGGCCGCACCGTCGCCGAGCGGCTGGCCGAGACGGTCGCGCTCCTCGACGCCCCGGTGGGCGACCCGTTGACCGTGCCCAACCTCATGCTCGCCGAGGCGGCGGCCGACGAAGGGCTGCGCGTCGTCCTCAACGGCGAGGGCGGCGACCCGGTCTTCGGCGGCCCCAAGAACCTCCCGATGCTCGTGTTCGAGATGCACCGCGCCGCCGACCCCGCCGACCCGGCGATCGTCCCGGACCCCGTGGGCCCCCTCGGCGACGGCGACGCGCGCGCCGAGGCGTACCTCAGGTCGTACCGCAAGTGCTACACCGACCTGCCGCGCCTGCTGACGCCCGAGGCCGCCGAGGCGCTGGCCGAGGCGCCGCATCCGCGCCGCCTCGTCGCCCCCTATCTGCGCCCGGGGCGCATGAACGCCCTGCTCAACCAGCTGCTGCACTGCAACCTCCGCACCAAGGGCGCCCATCACATCCTCACCAAGGTCGAACGCCTCACCGCCTCCCGCCAACTCCAGGGCCGCGCCCCGCTGTTCGACCACCGCGTCATCGACCACGCGTTCGCCACCCCGCCGCGCCTCAAGCTCAGCGGCGCGGTCGAGAAGTGGGTCCTCAAGGAGGCCGTGCGCGACCTGCTGCCCGACACCGTGGTGGACCGCCCCAAGAGCGGCATGCGCGTCCCCGTGCAGCGCTGGCTCGAAGGGCCGCTGCGCGACCTGTCGGCCGAGCTGCTGCTCGGCCGCGAGGCGCGCGCCCGCGGCCTGTTCCGCGCCGCCACCGTGCGCGAGTGGACCCGCCGCCGGGGAACGCTGCTGCCGCGCCACGGCTCCAAGGTGTGGCTGCTGCTGACCCTTGAGCTGTGGCTGCGCGCCCACGACCTGCCACCGACTTGAGGGACATGAGCACCTCAGGATCCCAGGAGCCCTGATGAACGCACCCAAGGCCGACCCGCGTGGGCCGCACGCGCCCGCCCTCACCCTGACCGACCCCCGCACCGGTCGCCCGCGCGGCACCTCGGTCCTCGGGCGCGAGCGCGAGACCGGGGCCGCCGTCGCCGCGGCCAGGGAGGCGGCCGCGGCGTGGCGCGCGCACACCCCGGGGGAGCGCGCCAGGCGCCTTGACCGGCTGGCGTCGCTGGTCGACGCGCACGCCGCCGACTACGTCGAACGCGAGCGCGCGGGCACGGGGAAGCCGAGCGCCGAGGCGGAGTCCGAGGTGGCGGGGGCGGCCGAGCTGCTGCGCTTCTACGCCGGGGCCGCGAGGGCGCGCACGGCGCCCGCCGCAGGGCGCCTGGTCGAGGGCCACGAGAGCTGGGTCCGCTGGGAGCCGCTCGGCACCGTCGCCGCGATCGTTCCATGGAACTACCCGCTGATGATGGCCGCCTGGCGCTGCGCCCCCGCCCTGGCCGCGGGGAACACCGTGGTGCTCAAGCCCGCGGAGACCACCCCCGACTCGGCCACGCTGCTGGCCGAGCACGCCGCCGACGCGCTGGGCGCCGGGGTGCTCGTGGCGCTGCCAGGCGACCGCGAGACAGGGCGCCTGCTGGTGGCGGCGCCCGTTGACATGGTGGCGTTCACCGGGAGCGCCGCCGCGGGCGCCCGGGTCGCGGCGGCCGCGGGGACCCGCCGCGTCAGCCTGGAACTCGGCGGCAACGGCCCGGCGCTCGTCCTGCCCGACGCCCCCGAGCACACCTGGGACGACCTCGCCGCCGCGGTCACCTACAACGCCGGGCAGAGCTGCGCCGCGCCCGCGCGCGTCATCACCCTCCCCGAGAACTACGCCACCGCCGTCGCCCGGCTGACCGCCGCCTTGGCCCGCCGCCACGCGGGCCGCGACTTCGGGCCGCTCAACAACGCGGACCAGGCCGCCCGTTGGGACCGCATCGTCGGCGCGTCGGCCGCCCGCGTCCGGCGCGCCGCCCGCATGGCCCCGGGTCCGAGGGAGCGCGAGGGGCACTGGCGGCCCGCGACGCTGCTCGCCGACGTGCCGCCCGACGACCCCGCCGTGGTCGACGAGGTCTTCGGCCCGCTGCTGACCGTGCAGCGCGCGGCGGGCGTCGAGGAGGCGCTGGCCCTGGCGAACGGCGTTCCGCAGGCGCTGGCGGGAAGCGTCTGGACGCGCGACCTGGCGACCGGGCTCGACCTGGCGGGCCGCCTCGACGCGGGCGAGGCGTGGCTCAACTGCCACCTCGTGCAGACCCCCGAGCTGCCGCACGGCGGGCGCGGCGCCTCGGGTCAGGGCACGGACCTGAGCGTGCTCGCGCTCGACGAGTACCAGCGGCCCAAGACGGTCACGGCCCGGCTGCGGTGACCGGCGGCGGGGGCCAGTCGAGGAACCCCAGGTCGGAGGACCGCGTCCCCGAGGGGCCGCGCCCGCCGAGCGCCGCCTCCGCCTCGGCGACCGCCCGTTCCACCCCGGCGAGCAGCACCTTGGGCGGCAGGGCGGCGAGCGGCGAGCGCCACCCACCGGCCAGCCACCGCCGCTCCGCGTCGTCGAGCGTCCCGAGGCCCCGCAGCAGCCGCAGGGTGCTCGCCCCCGGTGGGACCGCCCGTGTCACCGCCGCGCCGCGCCGGTCCATGACCGCGCGCGGCGGCAGCCCCGCGTCGACCACAAGCCGCCCCGGCAGCGCGTCGCGCACCCGCGTGGGGTGGAGAACGCCGCCCGCGCCCGCGTCGTGCAGGACGACGACCGGCAGCCCCGCGGGCACGTCGGCCACGCGCGCGACGAGCGCGAGCCCGTGCCGCTCGGGCGCGCCGTTGACGGCGAGGCACGTGGTCACGGTCGCGTCCTCACACAGCAGCGCGAAACGCGGCTCGCGCGCCCGCGTGCGCGCGGGTTCGTGGTCATCGTCGACGAGCCCCTGGGGCAGCCGCCCATAGACCGCCCTCCACGGGGCGACGACCTGCGCCCCGAAGGTGGCCCGCGTCATTTTCGTGTAGGTGGACGCCCAGGGGCGCTTGGCCAGGCTGACGCGGAGCGCGCGCCCCTTCCACCGCCTGCCGCGCATCACCACCCCGAAGACGAACGCGGCCGCCGCGGCGGTGGTCAGCAGGCCGTTCTCCTGGAGCACCCCGATCACCAACAGTGCGACGCCGGAGAGCAGGCCGAAGGCGCCCCAACGCGTGTACCACCGGGGCGTGTGCGGGGGGCGCGGGGGCGTGCGGCGGTGGGCAACGGGAGTGCGCCAGGGAAGCGTTTCGGGCACCCGCGCGGGCTCGTGCGCCAGCGCCCACCACAGCTGGGTGACCGTGCAGGTCAGCCGCCCCTCGTCGGTGAGCGCCGCGACGGCCTTGAGCACGCGCCGGTCGTTGAGCCGGATCGCGCTCTCCCGTGGCTCCAGGGCGAACCGCTTGCCGCACAGGGAGCAGCGTCGCCCGGTGCGCTGCTTGAACAACAGGCTCGCGTTGCAGTGCGGACAGATCACCGGCGCCTCCAAGTCCCCGGCCACCCAACCACACACGGGTGAACCCCGGGTGGCGTTCACGGACTACTGTGAGCTCCGTGTTCACTCCGCAGGGTCCCTCCCTCCGCGAACTCGCCGTGCAGGCACTGTCCTCCACCGAGCACGGCTACGACCTGCTCGCGCCCAAGTTCGACCTCACCCCGTTCAGGACCCCGGACGCCGTCATCGACGCGGTGGCCGAAACGCTGCGCCCGCTGGGCCCTTTCCCCTCGGGGCTCGACATCTGCTGCGGCACGGGCGCGGGCGTCGCGGCGCTCGCGGGGCTGTGCGAACGGCAGGTGACCGGCGTCGACTTCAGCGCGGGCATGCTCGGGGTGGCCAGGGCCGCGGTGCCCGCGACGCTGCCGCCCGGCGGGCCATCGGTGGGCTGGGTGCGGGCGGACGCCAGGTCGCTGCCGTTCCGCCGGTCGTTCGATCTGGCGGTCAGCTTCGGGGCGTTCGGGCACTTCCTGCCGGAGGAGCGGCCCGTGCTGTTCGCGCGGGCGTACGGGGCGCTGCGGCCCGGGGGCCTCTTCGCGTTCCCCGTGGGCGCCCCGCCCCGCGTGGGCTCGCGGGCGTACTGGGCGCTGTGGGGCTTCGACGCGGCGATGCGGGTCAGGAACGCCGTGTGGCGCCCGCCGTTCGTCATGTACTACCGGACGTTCCCGCTCTCCCGGGTGCGGGCCGAGCTGACCCGCGCGGGCTTCGCGGTGACCACCGCGCCGCTCCCCGGCTTCGGCACCCGCCCCGACGGCAGCCCCCGAGCCCGCGTGGTCCTGGCCCGCCGCTCCTGACCCGGGGCGGCCCGAACGCCCCGTCAGAGCAGGGCGTGCGCCTCGCGGTGCAGGGAGTCCAGGATGCGCTGGCTCTCCACCACGGTCCGCGCGCCCTCCCCGGTGACCACGATGATCCGGGCCCGCCGGTCGACGCCCGCTTGCTTCGGCCTTCGGTGGCCTGTCTCCGAGAGCCTTCCGCCCCCGCCCGGTAGGGCCCCGCACGTGAGCGTTCCCCCGCTTGCCCGGCCCCCGGTTTCCCGCCGGGAGGGCAGCCCCCTCGCGCCCGGGCGTTCTGCCACTTGCCCGGCCGCCACGTCCCGTTGTCTCATGCCCAATGCTCCCGCCGGGAGGGCACCCCGCTCGCCCGGCCCCCGCCGCCCGTTTCTCAATGTCCGGTTCTCCCGCCCGGAGGGCAGCCCGCTCGCCCCACCCCCCGTCTCCCAAAGAAGGCCCCCACCCCCCGCCCGGAGGGCACCCCACCCCCGCCCGGTTCTCGGCGTGCTTGGCCCGGCGGCCCGAGCCTCTGCTCAGGTGAGCAAAAAAATCCGCATCCGTTGCCTTCGACCCCTCCCGCTGCCTACTGTCCGTCGCCAGGACGACTTGTGGAGGGTCATATGCGTATCAAGCACGGCTTGAGAGCCTCTTTCGCCATATCCGGGCTTTTGGCGATGGCGGCCTGTTCCGTTTCGACCACTCCCGGTGGCGACGACAACGACGGCGGTGGGTCAGGTGGGGACGGGTCGGTGACCATCGGCTTCAGCCAGGCGACCCAGCAGTCGCCGTTCTACGTGCAGCTGAGCCGGGGCGCCGAGGACGCGGCCGAGGCCGCGGGCGCCGAGCTGTTCGTGTCCGACGCCGGAGGCGACGTCACCAAGCAGAACAACGACATCCAGGACCTCATCACCCGCGGTGTCGACGTTCTCCTGGTCAACCCCGTCGACCCGCAGGGCGTCAGGCCCGGGCTCGCCGCCGCCGAGGCCGCGGGCGTCGAGGTCGTCACCGTTGACCGGCCCGTCCCCGAGGGCGCCACCTCCTATGTCGGCCGGGACAACGAGGAGATGGGCCGCATCGTCGGCGAGCGCGTCGCCGAGGCCATGGGCGACGACGGCGGCAAGGTCGTCGAGATCATGGGCGACGCGGGCGGCGCCGTGGCGCGCGACCGCAGCGCCGGGTTCCACGAGGCGATCGACGCCGTGGGCGGCATCGAGATCGTCGAGGGCCCCTACTGCAACTACATCCGGTCCGAGGCGGTCACCGCCATGCAGGACCTGATCCAGACCAATCCCGATGTCGAGGTCGTCTACGCCCACAACGACGACATGGCCCTTGGCGCCCTCCAGGTGCTCCGCGAGAACGGCCGCGACGACGTCATGGTCGCCGGGGTCGACGGCCTGATGGAGGCCGTCGACGCCATCGCCGAGGGCGGCCCCTACCTGGCCACCGCCCTCAACGACCCGGTCGCCATGGCCGAGAGGGCCGTCGAGACCGCCGTCGCCATCGCGGAAGGCGAGGACGTCGAGGAGTCCATCGACGCGGGCACCGCCCTCGTCGACCCCGACAACGCCGCCGACCTGACCGCGGACACCACCTTCGCCGCGGCCGAGTGACCCCCGCCCGGCCCGTCGCCGAGCACCACCCCACGCACGAGAGGAACCACACCACCATGTCGGAGACCATGCGAGCCGCGGTCCTGCACGCCCCAGGGGACATCCGCGTCGAGCAGGTGCCCGTGCCCACACCGGGACCCGGCGAGGCGCTGGTCCGCGTGGCCGCCTGCGGCGTGTGCGGCTCCGACCTCAACCGCATGCTGCGGCCAGGCGGCGCCTACCACCTGCCGCTGATCTGCGGCCACGAGTTCGCCGGGCACGTGGTCGCCCTCGGCTCCGAGCTGGCCGCGGCCGGCACGGTCGCCGAGGGCGACCTCGTCGCCGTCCCCCCGCTGATCCCCTGCCGCCGCTGCTCCTCCTGCTCCCGCGGCCACTTCAGCCTGTGCGAGGACTACGACTACTTCGGCAGCCGCCGCGCGGGCGCCTACGCCGAGTACGTCGCCGTGCCCGCGGGGAACCTGATGGTGCTGCCCGCCGACCTCGACCCGCGCGCCGCCGCCATGCTCGACCCGGCCGCGATCGCCCTGCACGCCATCTGGCGCACCAAGCTCCGCACCGGCCACCGCGTCGCCGTCATCGGCGCCGGGCCCATCGGCCTGTTCGCCATCCAGTGGGCGCGCCTCGCGGGCGCGGCCGAGGTGCTGTCCATCGACGTCAGCGAGCAGAAGGCCGCCATGGCCGTCGAGGCGGGCGCCACCCACACCGCCACCACGCCCGAGCGCGCGAGAGAGCTCGCGGGCGAGGGCTACGACGTCATCGTGGAGTCCGCGGGCGTCCCCGCCACCGCCGACCAGGCCGTTTCCCTGGCCGCCCGGCACGGCCACGCCGTCTTCATCGGCATACCGCACGACCCCGTGGTCCTGCCCAAGCCGTCGTTCGGCAACTTCCTGCGCCGCGAGGTCTCCCTGCACGGCGCGTGGAACTCCTTCTCCGCCCCCTTCCCGGGTGACGAGTGGCGTGTCGCGGCCCAGGCGATGCGCGACGGGCGGCTGCACTGGAAGTTCATGATCACGCACGAGCTGGGCCTCGACGCCCTGCCCGGGCTCATGCACCAGCTCGGCGAGCGGTCCGTCTTCAGCTCCAAGGTGCTCTTCCTGCCCAACGGAGACCGCCAGCCCACGGGAGAACGTCCATGACCCCACCCGAGGCCCTCCTCGCCATCGACCTGGGCACCGAGAGCGCCCGCGTCGCGCTCTACGCCGGTGACGGCACGGTCCTGGGCGAGGGCCAGAGCGGCTACCCCACGCGTTACCCCCACCCCGGCTGGGCCGAGCAGGACCCCGACGACTGGTGGCGCGCCGTGGTGAACGCCACCCGCGCCGCCGTCACACGCGCCGGGTCGCCGCGCGTGGCGGGCGTCGCCGTGGCGACCACCGCGTCCACCGTCGCGGTCCTCGACGCCGAAGGCCGCCCGCTGCGCCCCGCGCTGCTGTGGATGGACTCGAGGGCCAGCGCCGAGTCCGAACGCACCGCCGCGACCGGGCACCCGGTGCTGCGGTACGCGGGCGGCGGCGACGCCGTGGAGTGGCTGGTCCCCAAGGCCATGTGGCTGGCCGGGCACGAGCCGCACGTCTACCGCGCCGCGGACCGCGTCACCGAGGCCGTCGACTACCTGGTGTTCCGCCTCACCGGCACATGGGCGGCCTCGCGCATGAACGCCGTCTGCAAGTGGAACCACGACCCGCTCGGCGCCGGGCTCCCCGACGACCTCTACGCCGACCTCGGCGTTCCCGACCTGCGCGCCAAGCTCCCCGAGCGCGTCGTCGCGGTGGGCGACCCGATCGCCCCCGTCGCGGCCGCCGCCCGCGCCGAGCTGGGCATCGAGGGCGAGGCCGTCGTCTCCTCAGGCGGCATCGACGCCCATCTGTCGCTGCTCGCCGTGGGCGGCCCCCGCACCGGGCGCGTCTCGGTGGTCTCCGGCACGTCGACCGCGTTCGTCACCGAGATCGCCGAGCCCGTCTTCCCGCCCACCGTCTGGGGTCCCTACCCCGACGCGCTGACCGCGGGCCGCTGGCTCGTCGAGGGCGGCCAGGTCACCTCGGGATCCGTGCTGACCTGGGTAGGCGAGCAGCTCCTCGGCCGCCCCCGCGCCGAGCTGCCAGGGCTGATCGCCTCCGCCACCGCGCTGCCCCCGGGCGAGCACGGCCTGCTGGTCCTCGACTACTTCATGGGCAACCGCACCCCGCTGCGCGACCCCAGGCTGCGCGGCGCGATCCTCGGGCTCACCGCGGGCACCAGGCCCGAGGAGGTCTACCGCGCCGCCGTCGAGGGCGTCGCCTATGGAACGCGCCAGGTGCTCGACTCGTTCGTGGCGGGCGGCGTCCCGGTGGACGAGGTGTTCATCTCCGGCGGGATACGGCACAACCCCCTGTGGCTGCGCACCACCGCCGACGTCCTCGGCCGCCCGCTCCACCTGGTCCGCGGCGACAACCTGACCCTGCGCGCCTGCGCCGTGATCGCCGCCGCGGGCATCGACGGCGGCGCCGACTCGCTCGCCGACGCCGCCGCCGGGTTCGCGCCCGCGGCCGAGCTGGTCGAGCCCGACCCCGCGACCCGCGACCTGCACGAGCGCGGCTACGCCGACTACCTGGCCGCGACCGCCGCGACCAGGTCCGTCGCCCACCGCCTGAGCGCGCCCGAGCGCACCAGGGGCGCGGCGCCCCAGGCCGCCCCCGCCCCCACGCCCGCCGCCGCGAGAGGAGGCGCCCGATGAGCGGACCCACGGACGACGCCCTGCTCTACCAGGTCGCGACCCTCTACTACGAGCGCAACCTCACCCAGGAACAGATCGGCGCCCAGCTCCACTTCACGCGCTGGAAGGTCGGTCGCCTGCTCCACGAGGCCCGCGACGCCGGGATCGTGCGCATCGAGGTGGTGCACCCCAAGACCCGCGTGCACCACCTGGAGGAGCGGCTCACCCAGACGTTCGGCCTGCGCGACGCCGTCGTGGTCGCCCGCGCCGCCACGGAGAACGACGAGGAGCTGCGCGCCCGCGTCGCCGAGGCGGGCGCCGACTACCTGTCGAGGCTGCGCCCCTCGCCCCGCCTCCTCGGCGTCTCGTGGGGCCGCACCCTCGACCACCTCGCCCGCGCCCTGACCCCCGGCTGGGCCCACGGCGTGCACGTGGTGCAGATAAACGGCGGCCTCAGCCGCTCCAGGCGGCCCAGCTCCGCGCAGGACATGGCGAGCCGCATCGCCCACCTCGGCCAGGGCACCGTCACCGTGCTGCCAGCCCCCGCCATCGTGGAGCAGGAGACCACGCGGCAGGTGCTCGAGGACGACGCGGCCGTGGCCGAGGTGCTCGGCCAGGCGTCGGCGGCGGACACCGCGCTGTTCAGCCCCGGCGGCATAGGGAACGACTCGGTGCTCGTCGGCTCCGGCTACCTCGACGCCGCCGACCTGCGGCGCCTCGCCGACGCGGGCGCCGTGGGGGACGTGGCGGGCCGTTTCATCGACGCCGCGGGGCGGATCGTCGACCCGGCGCTCGACGCCCGCACGTTGGGCATGCCGCTCGACGACCTGCGCGGGCGGCCCGTCGCCGTCGCCGTCGTCTCGGGCGCCGCCAAGCACGCGGTGTGCCGCGCCGTGGTGACCAGCGGGCTGTGCAACACCCTCGTCACCGACGACCACACCGCCGACCACCTGCTCCACCCCGACCCATGCGAGGAGTCGTGAGCGCCATGAGCACCACGGACACCGCGCCCCGGGAGGCGCCGCCCACCGGCATACCCCGGCTCACCATGCGCGGCATCGTCAAGCGCTTCCCGGGAACGCTCGCGTGCGACCACGCCGAGCTGACCGTGCGCCCCGGCGAGACCCACTGCCTGCTCGGCGAGAACGGCGCGGGCAAGAGCACGTTGATGAAGATCCTCTCCGGCTCCTACCAGCCGGACGAGGGCGAGATCCTGGTGGACGGCGAGCCGGTGCGCATCACCAACCCGCAGGCCGGGCTCGCCGCCGGGATCGCGGTCATCTACCAGGAGCTCGACCTCATACCCGACCTCACGGTCGCCCAGAACCTCCTCCTCGGCCGCACCCCCTCCTACGGCCCCCTCGTCCGCGGCAGGCGCCGCGCCGAGCTGGCCAGGGCCGCGGTCGAACGCGTCGGCGGAGACTTCCCCGTCACCGCCAAGGTTCGCGAGCTCCCCATCGCCGCCCAGCAGTTGACCGCCATCGCCAAGGCGCTCACCAGCGACGCGCGGATCATCGTCATGGACGAGCCCTCCGCCACCCTCGGCGAGAACGACCTGCGCAAGGTCCTGGACCTGATCCGTTCCCTCACCGCGGAGGGCCGCTCCGTCATCTACATCTCCCACCGCATGGACGAGGTGATGGAGATCGGCGACCGCGCCACCGTGCTGCGCGACGGCCGCACCGTCGCCGTGCGCGACATCGCGGACACCACCGCCGACCAGCTGGTCGCCGCCATGATCGGCGAGGCCCGCGAGCTGGTCCGCACCACCCACCGCCCCCGCCCCGAGGGCCCGCCGCTGCTCGAGATCGGCCGCGTGCACCGCGAGGGCCTCATCGACGTGCGCGACATCGACGTGCGCGCCGGGGAGATCGTCGGCCTCGCCGGGCTCGGCGGCGCGGGCCGCACCACCCTGCTCAAGGCCCTCTTCGGCGACGCGTCGGCGACCGTCTCGGCCCGCCTCGAAGGCCGCGACCTCGCCCTGCGCAGCCCGGCATCCGCCGTGCGCGCCGGGATCGCCCTGGTGCCGGAGAGCCGCAAGGAGCAGGGCCTCATGCTCGGCCTCTCCGTCGGCCGCAACGCGGGCATCACCACCCTGGGCACCCCGCCCTGGCTGGCCCCCCGCCGCACCGGAAGGCGCCGCGCCACGGGCGTGCTCGCCGACCTCGGCGTCCGCCACGCCTCGTCCGAGCAGCTCGTGGGCCAACTCTCCGGCGGCAACCAGCAGAAGGTCGTCCTCGCCAAGTGGATCACCCGCGGCGGCGTGCGGGTCCTGCTGCTCGACGAGCCGACCCGCGGCCTCGACGTCGGCGCCAAGGCCGACCTCTACCGCCAGGTCCGCCGCCTGGCCGACGACGGCGTCGCCGTCCTGCTGGCCAGCAGCGAGCTCAACGAGCTGACCGCCAACGCCGACCGCGTGTGGGTCCTGCACGAGGGCCGCAACGTCGCCTGCTTCGACCCCCGCACCACCGCGGAGAACGACATCGCCCACGCCGTCATCACGGGAACGACGCCGGGCGCCCCCGACACCTCCGACCCAGGAGCGACCGCATGACCACCACCGCCACCGCGACCTCCACCGACGAGCGGCAGGAGGGCGTGGTCCGCAGAAACCTCGCCGGGCGGCGGGGCGCCGAGCTGATCGTCAAGTTCAACCTGGTGCTGGTCTTCCTGGCGCTGTGCGCGGTCGCCACCGTGCTCGCGCCCGAGTTCCTGACCACGCGCAACATGTCGAACCTGCTCCAGCAGTCGGCGCTCACCGGCATCGTCGCCATCGGCATGACCATGGTCATCCTGACCGCCGGGATCGACCTGTCCGTGGGCAGCGTCGCGGCGTTCGGCGGCATGACCGTCGCCTTGCTGATCGACAACGACATGCACTTCGTGCTCGCCATCGCGATCAGCCTGGCGGCGGGCGCGGGCTTCGGCGCGATCATGGGCGGCCTCTCCGCCTATCTGTCGCTGCCCGCGTTCATGACCACCCTCGCCGGGCTCACCGCCATCCGCGGCCTCGCCTATCTGCTGACGGACGGCGAACCGGCCAACGCCGACACCTCCGAGACGTTCCAGCTGATCGGCGGCGGCTTCATCGGCTACATACCGATCGCCGGTCTCATCTTCGTCGGCATCGCCATCGTGGCGGGCCTCGTCCTGCGCGGCACGACGTTCGGCGAGTACATCTACGCCGTCGGCAGCAACAAGGAGGCCGCACGGCTCTCCGGGCTGCCGGTGCGCGGCGTCATCACCGCCGTCTTCGCGATCTCCGGCATGCTCTCGGCCCTCGCCGGGGTGCTGCTGACCAGCAGGCTCACCATCGGCCAGCCCACCGCGTTCGACGGCCTCGAGCTCGACGCCATCGCGGCCGTCGTCCTCGGCGGCACCAACCTCTTCGGCGGCCGGGGCGGCGTCATGGGCACGTTCGTGGCCGTGCTGCTGCTCTCCGTGCTGCGCAACCTCTGCAACCTGATGGGCCTCGGCTCCTTCTTCCAGATGGTCGTCACAGGGCTCATCCTGGTCGTCGCGCTCATCCTCAACATGGCTATCGAGAAGCGGGGTTCCCGTGCCTGACATCGCACTCTCACCAGGACCCGGCGCCACGGGCGCCGCCTGGCGCTCCTACCTCCACGGTCTGCCGGGTGTGGACGCGGTGGGGTTGGAGGCGCGGGCGGCGGGGTTGGCGACGCGTTCGATCAAGGCGTCTTCGAAGGCGTTCGCGATCGATCTGGCTATTTCGATGATCGATCTGACGACGTTGGAGGGGGCGGACACGCCGGGGAAGGTCCGGTCGTTGTGCGCCAAGGCGCTCCATCCCGACGCGTCGGATCCTGGCGTTCCGCAGGTGGCGGCGGTGTGTGTCTATCCCGACATGGTCCCGACCGCGGTGGCCGCGCTGCGGGGCAGCGGGGTGGGGGTCGCGTCGGTGGCGACGGCGTTCCCGGCGGGGCGCGCGCCGCTCGAGGCGAAG
Source organism: Streptomyces radicis (assembly GCF_003626575.1). GTDB lineage: Bacteria > Actinomycetota > Actinomycetes > Streptomycetales > Streptomycetaceae > Streptomyces > Streptomyces radicis. Next base: position 106,320 of record NZ_RBDY01000023.1, read on the forward strand.
CTGATCGACACGCGCTCGGCGGTGGCCGCGGGGGCGACGGAGATCGACATGGTGATCGACCGCGGGGCGTTTCTCGCGGGGGACTACCGGACGGTGTTCGAGGAGATCGTGGCGGTGCGGGAGGCGTGTGGGGACGCGCATCTGAAGGTGATCCTGGAAACGGGGGAGCTGGTCACCTATGACAACGTCCGGCGCGCGTCGTGGCTTGCGATGCTGGCCGGGGCCGACTTCATCAAGACCTCGACGGGCAAGGTGCCTTCGGCGGCGACGCTGCCGGTGACCCTGCTGATGTTGGAGGCGGTGCGTGATTTCTTGGTGGTCTCTGGGCGGCGTGTGGGGGTGAAGCCGGCGGGTGGGATCCGGTCGGCGAAGGACGCGTTGCGGTATCTGGTGGTGGTGAAGGAGACGGCGGGGGAGGCGTGGCTGGATCCGGGGTGGTTCAGGTTCG
>NZ_RBDY01000024.1 GCF_003626575.1 Streptomyces radicis
CTCAAACAACGCTGGCGAACCCTCCAGCACGTCACGATCAGCCCCACCCGCATCGGCGCCATCACACAAGCAGCTCTGGCACTCAACAACGCATGGAAATAACCACCGCTGAGAAAACCTCAGTGTTCCCTTTTCCGGTCAATCGCGGAGCCGGTCGGCCACAGCGGCGTCCCGGTGAACGCGGCGAGGCGGGCGATGGTGGCGATGTCGGGCCAGGACCGGCCTGCGAGCAGGTCGGCGACAAGGCGCGATCCGGCTGCAGTGCCCCGCCGCCGGCACCTCGCCCTCGGTGACCTGCCCCCGCTTCAACCACGTCCACCACACCCCCGCACCCCGGCCCACGGTCGTGGACCTCACCAGCCCACGAGCCACCGCCGCTACCAGCGCGGCAAAGCCCACCATCCCCATCCCGCAGGCCGAACGCCTGCGGCCAAAGCCCAAGGAAGAACTGCCCCGAGTCTGCCAGCGGCCCACGATCACCATCCACCCCGGCGATCTCGGTAAGCTCGACAAATACCGCCAGGACCGGCACTACCTCCACCCGTCCTGGACCGACGCCTACCGGCCCGTCCGAGCGAACACCGAAGGCTTGAACGGGAGAGCCAAGGGCCACAGCATCGACATCGCCGACCCCGGGAAAAGGCTCGCTCACGGCCGCGTCGCCCAGACCATCCTCCTGGCCCTGATGATCTGCACCATCAACCTGGACATCCTGTCGGCCTGGCAGAACACCACCGGCCAGACGGCCACCGCCGAACCGGACGACACCGCCGAACTGCCCGGACACGTGCCGCCACCCGTGAATCCGAACGGGCTCTCCCCACCCCAGTGGGCGGAAAGCAGCGCCAGCACCTGACGCCCCCGCACCACCAAGGCAGCCACGGCACGCCTGGAAGCGGCTCCAGCAGGGCTGCCGCACCCGCAACCACCTCCGCCACCGGGCCACCGGCCGCCGAGCAACCGCGTCAGACCCGATTCCCGTTCGGACACCACCTCGAACAAGCCCCGGAAACGACAAAGATCCCGACCGATCATGAAGATCGGCGGGATCTCGTCAACCGCTCCCGAGCTAACTCAAGAACGGCCCTTTCCCCGTCAGCACCGGTGAATCAGATGTCGTAGATCTTCTCGTACTTGTCCAAGATCGCTCGCGCTTGCCCCTTCCTGCGCCGCTCCGCGCGGTCTCGAGCGACGGTGTTGATCTCCTCCGGGGTGAGGCCAAGCCAGCGGAGCGCATTCAAGGCGATGCTGATCACGGCTCCTCCCCCCGAGTGGTGGACGCCTCTGATCCCGGCCCGGTACTGTGTGGTCCGAAGGATTCGAAAATGAACGTGAGTTACTACCGCAGCCAGCTGGAGCCGTCCGGCGCTGTGGAGCGCGAGCAGGCGGCGTTCTTCGGCGGGCATCAGTGCACCACCGCCTCGGCGTCCGGGTGGGTGGTGATGTCTTCGAGGAAGGCGACGTTCGCCCGGTGGTCGTGGCCCAGGGCGATCGCCCGGGTGGGTAGCGCACCCAGGCGCGCGGCGACCTTGGCGCGAGCCAGGGCGGTCCCGGCGTTCGCGCCGCCCGTCAGGCCGAAGATGTCCGGGTAGGAGTCCTCCACCGCGCCGCTCATGAAGTCCGCGTCGGTCAGGGCCGTCGCGCGCCCGTCGTCGACTTGCGGCTCGGCACCGGGGCGGACGAGGGGGAACAGCGTCACCGCGACACGGCCCGACGAGGCACCGCGCAGCCCGAACCAGCCGGTGAAGTCCTCCGGGCGCACATGCGCCTTCAACTCTCGCTCGCCGACACGCGGCGGCTCACTCCGCCCGGTGAGCAGAGCGGCGGTCACCCGCGGATCCTGCGAGGGATGCGGCTCGGCACCGGCCGCCCAACGGCGCCGGGCCACATCGGCCCAGCCCAAAGCGCGCATCAGTCCAAGCCCGACGGCCGCCCCCGAAGGCCAGGGTGCAAGCTCGACGCCGCCATCCTCCGTGGCCCGTGCGAACACCCGGTCGTTTCCGAGCAGTTGGGCGCCCCGCGAGGCGAGGGTCAACGCCACCGTCGACTTCCCGGCGCCACGCCCGCCGAGCGCGAGCACCGCCCGCTCCCCGTCCAGAACGGCGGCCGAGGCGTGCAGGAGCACCCAGCCACTCGTCACGAGCTGGGCGCGCACCATCTCACGGGTTACGCGCGCTGTCGCGCGTGCGAGCGCCGGGCCGTGCTCGCTCCGTACGTCCATCCGCTGCGCGGCGGGTCGCCAACGGTAGGTGACCCTGTCGCGGGGCGCGACGGCGACCACCGTGCCGTCGGCGTTCCGTCGGTATCGCGTCGGCGTCCGGGGGTAGCCCGCCTCCGCCCAACCAGTCGTCGTGCCCCCGGCGGTGACGTTGCCGATGTCGCCGAGTGCGGCGGTCACCACCGGCCCCGTCCCTCCCTCCGTCGGTTCCTCAACGGCCGCCCACCACGGCCCGACGTAGCGTCTGATCCACTCCAGTACCGAGGTCTCCGCCGACCGCACCAGCACCGACGAACTCGCGCTCGCCGACAGCAGAAGCCCCCGCGCGTCACATCTCCGCACGCTCGCGCCCCTTCCCTCCCACGTTCAGGACCGACGGCGGTCCACCGCCCGATCGGTACCTGCCAGCGTGCGGCGGCGCGGCGCGCGAACCCATCCCAGCGCCCTATAGGACGGCCCTGTCGTCAACCGTCGTGCGACCGGGGCGCGCGGGCGGTGGTGCGGGTGCGCCGGAGCCGCTTCTACGGTGGTGGTGTCGTGACGCCGGGCCGAGGGAGCCGCCGTGCGCAATCATCCGGAGCAGCTGGTCATTCCCCGCGATCTGTGGGAGCGCGAGGCGGTGCGGAGGGCATTGGCCGAGCGGGATGTGGGCATGCTGTTCCGGCACTTCCGCCGTTACACCGGCGCCAGCCAGACGGCCGTCGGCGCACGTGTCGGGCTGGCGCAGTCCGATGTGAGCGAGATCGAGCGCGGCATCAGGGCGGTCACCAGCATCGACGTTCTCACGCGCGTCGCCGTCGGCCTCGGCATTCCGCTGTCCCGTCTCGGGCTCGGCGGGCCGCCGTCCGCCACTCCGCCGCCGCGTGACGCCGATCGAGCGGGCTCGGCGGCTACGCTGGCGGCAGCCGACCGGGAGGACGATGTGCGACGTCGCGACCTGATGGCCGGAGCGCTGGGACTCGGGGCCGGTCTGACCGTGGGCGCCGGTGCCTCGGCCGCCGCCGACCCGGGGACGGGCGATCCCGCCGCGGCCATGGAACGGGCCCTGTTCGAGCCGCTCGACGTGCCTCCCGCCCGCCTGGCCGACCTCCATGCCTCGCTCTCCGGCGCCCGCCAGGACTTCGTGGACGCGAGGTACTCCGCGCTCGGCACTGCCCTGCCCGGCCTCATCGCCACCGCCGAGGCGACCCGCGACGCGACCACGGGGCGAGCACGCGAGCGTGCCCAGGCCGTGGTCGCCCGCTCCTATGTGCTGGCCACCGAGCTGGCCGTCAAGCAGCACTCGGAAGCGGCCTGGGCCACCGCCGACCGTGCCTTGACGGCGGCTCGTGCGAGCGGTGATCCGCGGCCGGTCGGCGAGGCGGCCCGGGTGCTGGCCATCACGATGCGCCGGGCGGGCCGCAGCCGTTCCGCCGTCGACTTCCTCGCGCGCACCTCCGCCTCGCTCGAGCCGACGAACGGAAGCGACGCGACCAAGGCCGAGGCGCGCGCCGCTCGCGTCTGCCTCCTGCTCACCGCCGCGTATACCGCGGCCTCCGGACAGACGCGCGGCACCGCGCTCGACCTGCTCGCCGAGGCCGAGGAGATCGCGGAACGCCTCCCGGACGGGCCCGCGCGCGGGGGGCTGTTCACGATCGCGGCCAGCCCGGCGGAGTGTGCCATGTACCGGATCAGCACCTACAACGCCTTGGGCTCCCCCGACGAGGGGGTCCCGTACGTCCGGCGCGTGGTCTCCGGACGACTGCCGACCACCGAGCGGGTGGCCCGTTTCGCCACCGACACCGCCCGTATGTGGCACCAACTCGGCGACGGCACACGGGCGTTCGCCGCCCTCCAGACGATCGAGCGCACCGCCCCCGAGGAACTGCGCCGTCCCGCCCTGCGCGGCCTCACCCTCGACCTCCTCTACGGACCGCGAAGCATCCCAGGCCTGCGCTCCTTCGCCCTTCGCACCGGGGCGCTGGCGGCCGACTGACCGGACGCCCCGTCCCTCGCGGCGGGGTGCTGTGCTGGTCGGTCACCCGTCGCCATGACTCAGCCCGAGTACCTCCGCGACGAGCGCTGAAGGCAGGCTCGGCATCAGCCAGCGAGCGGCGGCGAGAGTCCTCTGATCCGCTTCCTCCGGCCCTTCTCTCGGAGCAGCGGACGCGGAGGATCCGACGAACGTGATCGTGTCGTCGTTGGTGGACAACGGAATCATGACTCGTGTGCCCTTGTGTGTCTCGAGCCATAGCGCTGAGGTCTGGTTTGCTTCTCCGGCCATCATGTCCCTCACGTGATCGCCTGAATTGCGTGGCGAACTACGCCTGTTCTCCAATGTGTTCTCCGCCGCGGAGGGTCTTCACAGACTCGACATCACGTCGGCTACGGACGGTGATCGCATAGTGGCGTGAAACTTAGTCAGCGGATGGAAGGCTGTCAATCTGTCCGCTGCGAGTCGAGAGCGAGGAACGATCGGTGCCGTCGGAAATCGACCGGTCCTCATGTGTGGACCTGCGGCATCTCGAAATCGCACTGGGTGTCGAGGTGGCATTTCGTTGCCGATTCCGGCGGACGACTGTATAAGGGTATGCGGGTATCTCGTCCGCGATGACGAGGCGCCGTCAGCGGTTGTGTCTACCAGGGAGCGGGAACGTGGTCAGCGATATTCACGACACCGACCCGGAGTCTTCGCCACTGGCCCAGCGCCTGGAAACCATCATCTCTGCGTACTACCGGAACAGGCGGCGGCCCGGCTACAAGGAGATGACCAAAGAGATCGAACAAGCAACCGGCCGTTCCTTCTCCAGCACCTACCTGTGGGAGCTGGCGACCGGGCGGAAGCAGAATGTCACGGGGGAGCATCTGCATACGCTCGCCGAGTTCTTCGGTGTCACCCGGGACTACTTCACGGATCCCGAGGTTTCCGAGAAGGTGCGGCGCCAGATGGAGTTCGCCGTCGCGCTCGGGAACGGCAAGGTGCGCACTCTCGCCGCCCGGGCCGACGGCCTCTCGGACACGCATCTGGAGGCGATTCTCGCGGTGGTGAACGCCATGTCGGACGCGCCGACCCACGATGACCAGTCCTCGAAGTCCCATGAGGAGCCGGGCAGGTCGACACGGGCGTAGCGCTGGGTGAAGCAAGAGAAGGGGTGACGTGAGTGGTGAGGCTTTCCACCGATGCCCTCTGCGCGGGGAAGATCCGGAGCGGCGGATGACGACAGCAGCCGAATACGCGCACTTGCGAGCTCGCTGCCAGAACATCCTCTACGACCTGGGCGTCCCTCAGCCGTATTCCCTTGATTCGACTGTTCGTTGGATGGAGGCCCTGCGGGATCGGCCATTGGTCTTGAAGGAGTTGCCGCAGCAGGTGGCCCATGCGGGGGCATGCGGTCTGTGGGTGGGGACCGATGACGCGGACTTCGTCTTCTACGAGGCCCGGACTGCCCCCTTGCACCGGGAGCACATCATCCTGCACGAGATCGCCCACATGTTGGTGGCCCACCACCGCGTCGGGTTCGGCGACATCGACGGCGAGGGGGAAGGCTTGGGCGGTGAGCTGGCGGGCCTGCTCACCGGGCTTCAACCTCATCTGATCAGACGCCTGATGATGCGGACCAGCTACACCAGTGCGGAGGAGCAGGAGGCCGAGATGCTCGCCAGCCTCATGCGCGGCGGCCGGATGCCGCCTCGGGGTGGAGCGTTGGGACGGCTGGGCGCGTTGTTCGGCGTGCGGGGCGATGAGCGTTACTGAGTGGGCCGAGCACGTCGGTCGCTGGAGCGTCGTCGTGATGTGGGCGGCGTTGATCGTCCGCGCCCGGCCCGCGTGGAAAGAGTCCCATCAACGTGGTTTGTGGTTCGCCATCCTGACGGCGGCGAGCGCCACGACGCTCTTCCAACCCGAGGTCGTCGACTGGGCTGTCGACGTCACCGGCGATTCCGGTGCGGTTACGTTGTCCCGCAACGTCGTCGGGGTTCTGGCCGCGGGGCTCATGCTGCTGTTCGTCGTCGATTCGGCTCATCCGCGTCGGGCGCGCCTGGTCATCGCCTCCGCGTTGTCCGCCGCCGTGGTGCTGCTGCTGGTCATGGACCTGGCTCGGGGCGACTACTCAGGGCCCTTGATTCCCCCGACCGGTGGTCCCCCGGAGCCTTCCACGGCTTACTGGTTGGTCGTCTGCGTCACCCACCTGATCGCCGACGCGGTGGTCGTGGTCCTGTGCGTGCGGTACGGGGCTCGGACCTGCGATCGCGATCTGGCCTGGTCGCTGCGGCTGTTCGCGCTGGGCAGCGTGCTGGCGCTCGCCTACTGGGCCGGTCATCTCATCCACCTCTACGTCCGCATCCCGGACGCGCTGCCGTGGTTGGCGGTGATCATCAACGTGCATGGCGCCTGCCGGGCTCTCACCCTGCTGGTACCGACCGCGACCGGGGCCGCTCGGATCGTTCAACAGGCCCGTCTCGTCTGGGCCTTGTGGCCCCTGTGGCGGGACCTGTCCGCGGCCGTTCCCACGGTCGTGCTGGCCCCGCCACGACCCACGCGGCTGCGTCAGCTGCTCGGGTTGCGCGGGTCTCTCGCGTTGCAGGGGCATCGGCAGACGATCGAGATCTATGACGCCGTTCTCCCACTGCAAGCGCATCTTGCTCCGGACGCTTATGACCGTGCCGCGGAACGTGCTCGGGAGCTCGGCGTTCCGGCCGGGGATGTGGCAGCCGCGGCCCTGGCCGGTGCGCTGGGGCAGGCGTGGCGCGCGAAGCTCGCCGGGGAAGCCGCTGGCGAGCCTCGCTCGTTGCCGGGCCTGGGCGGGGCCGATGCGGCGTTGCTCCTGGCGGTGGCCCGCCACTGGGCCGTCATGTCCCGCGCTCTGCCGAGCCCCGAGCCCGTTCCGTAGTCGCCCTGAGTCAAGGAGACGCCGCATGACACCCCCTGTGTCAACCTCAGGCCGCTTGAGTGAGTGGTTGTGGGGTTGTGAGTCGTTGAGCTCCGCCGTGTTTGGCGGGGTTGTAGGGCTGGTGGTTGAGCCAGCATCGGTGGATTACGCGGATCCATGCTCGGGCCAGGACGCGGACGGCTTGGGGATGGTCCATGCCCCGGTCGCGGGCGCGGCGGTAGATGTCGGCGGCCCATGGGCTGTCGAAGCGGCTGTTGCCCGCGAAGGTCGTCATGGCGGTGCGCAGGCGTTTGTTGCAGGCCCAGCGGTAGGACACGCCGCGGTGGCGTCCGGACGCCTTGGTGACCGGGGCTACGCCTGCGAAGACGGCCTTGGCGCCGGGCCAGAAGGCGTCCAGCAGCGAGTTGAGCATGTTGGTGGCCATCACCCGCAGCCGCACCACGTCGTCCCGGGTGCGCACCACCGTGCGCAGGGTCTTGGTCTGCGGGGAGAACGGGCGGGCCGCGCTGAGCTTGTGGTGGCGCAGCCGGAGGTACTCGGCGATCACCATCGCGTCGCCGGGGTCGGACTTCGCGCCAGAGAGGACCTCGGCGTCACGCCATGCCTTGATGGCGTTGGACTTCACCGGCACCACCGGATGACCGGCCTCCAGCAGTACGTCCACCAGCCGCCCGTCGGGACGCTCGATCGCTACGGGGATCTCCTCGGCCTGGCCGAACTTCCTCAGGCGGCGGGCCAGTTCGGCGAACCCGGCCGCGGTGTGGGCGATGGTGAACTCGGCCTTCGCCCGGCCGGCTCCGTCGAGTACGCATACGGCGTGCTCGGCCGAGCCCCAGTCGATCCCGATGTAGTAGCCACTCTCCGGCAGTGCCACAGCTCTCCTCGTACCTATCAGCGACAGGCCGGTGACGAAGCTGATCACCGGGCGGTCACTGACTGGCGCTCTGCGGCGCGTCCCTCTGTTGCCGGTCGACAGCTCCGGAAGAGCCGGGGGCGGCAGTGTCATGCGGGCCCTGAACGGGCGACCACCGCGGGCCGTCACCCCGGCTCTCACCGGCATCTAACCACGACCCTCTCAACGAGGCCCGCACAAAGGAGGGTCCACCAGTGACCACCGCTCTGATCACCGGGGGTTCCTCCGGCATCGGCCTGGGTTTCGCCCGCCGTTTCGCCGCCGAGGGCCACGACCTGGTCCTCGTCGCCCGCGATCAGCCACGGCTCGACCGCACCGCCGTCGAGCTCCAGTCCCGCTACGGCGTGCATGTCGACACGATCAGCGCGGACCTGGCCACCGTGGAGGGATGCGACCTGGTGGAAAAGCACCTCGGCTCCGCAGTCGTCGACATCCTGGTCAACAATGCGGGCCACGCCCTCCCCCAGCCCTACCCGCGCGGCGCGCTCGCCGACGAGGAGCGCATGCTCGACCTCCTCGTCCGCGCCCCCCTGCGGCTCACCCACGCCGCCATCCCGGGCATGACCGCACGCGGCCATGGCGCGATCCTCAACGTCGCCTCCGTCGCCGGTCTTCTCCCCGCGGGAACGTATGGCGCGGCCAAGGCGTGGCTCATCCACTTCAGCGAGTCCCTGCGCCTGGACCTCGCCCCCCGTGGCGTCCGCGTCCTCGCGGTGTGCCCGGGATTCACCCACACCGGCGCTCCCCACATCGACACCATCCCCGACTGGATCTGGCTGTCCGTCGACCAGGTCGTCGACCAGGCCATGAAGGACCTGCGGCGGAGGAGGCCGCGCAGCGTCGCCGGTCGGCACTTCAAGCTCTACGCGACCGCCGTCCACCACGCCCCCCGCCGCCTCGCCGCCCGCATGGCACGCTCACGGACACCGAAGAACTGACGCCCACCTCACCAACGCCGCCCTGGAGTCGGCGCGAACACCCGCAGGTGCGGGGGCGACAGCCGGTACCGCTCCAGGAGATGAAGCGCCCCGGGAACATCCCTGCGGGTGCGGGGGCGACTCGTCAAGCGGGACATCTTCCCACCCGATCTGAGGAACATCCCCGCAGGTGCGGGGGCGACGACTCTCGGTCTCCCCATACCTCGTTGTAGTGGGGAACATCCCCGCAGGTGCGGGGGCGACCCCGCCCCTGGTCACGGGCGGGGGGCGTCGCCAGGAACATCCCCGCAGGTGCGGGGGCGACCCGCATGCGCAGCCGAGGACAAGCGCCCCGGCTCCACAAGCTGCCCAACGGCCATATCCGGGTCCTTCGCTCCGACCTGGACGAATGGCTGGAGGGCTTGGCCGACACAACCGTGTGACGACATCTCAGCGGCCCTCCGGTAGCTCCGGGTGCCGCCACCGCGGAGGGAGAACATCTCTTTGTCCCACACATTCGACATCAAGATCTGGAGCGTCCGTCAGCGGACGAAGCAACAGTCCGCGGAGGTCCGCTGGAAAGTTGGGACCACGCCCCACTCAGCGACATTTCGCACGAAGACGCTGGCCGACAACCGCCGGGCTCAGCTCATGGTCGCCGTCCAACGCGGGGAAGCCTTCGATGAGGCGACCGGACTGCCACTCTCAGAGCTCCGCAAGCAGGGGGAGGTGAGCTGGTACGAGCACGCCCGGAACTACATCGAGATGAAGTGGCCGGACTCCCCCGCATCGACCCGCAGGACTCTCGCCGAGGCGATGGCCACCGTGACACCGGCCCTGGTCGAGGACTCCCGAGGCATGGCCGACCCACGAACGGTCCGCCAAGCGCTCTACAGCTGGGCGTTCAACAAACACCGCTGGGGAGCCGAGCCTCCGGAGGACGTCAGGGCCGTGCTCTCCTGGTTCGAGCGGAAGTCGCTCCCCACCTCCGCCCTGACCGATCGCGTGGTCACACGCCGGGCACTTGACGCGCTGAAACGAAGGCTGGACGGCACCACCGCCGCCGCCTCGTCCATCCGCCGCAAGCGCGCCATCTTCCACAACGCCGTGGTCTTCGCCGTGGAGTCGGAGCTGCTCAGCGAGAACCCGATCCCACGGGTGAGCTGGTCGCTGCCCGAGCCCGTGGAAGAGGAGGTGGACCCGGCGACCGTGCCCAACCCCGAGCAGGTCAGAGCCCAGCTGCGGGCCGTGGGTCAACAGGGCAGCCGCGGGCGACGGTTGGTGGCGTTCCTCGGCTGCGTCTACTACGCCGGAGCCCGCCCCGCCGAGGTGGTCGGCCTGAAGCTTTCACAGTGCACCCTCCCCCGCCGCGGCTGGGGCCGACTCAGACTCCAGGAAACCCGGCCACGGTCCGGAAGGGCATGGACGGACAGCGGCCAGGCACATGACCGACGGGGCCTGAAGAAGCGCTCGCGCAAGACCGTGCGCTCGGTGCCCATCCCACCCGAGCTGGTGGCCATGCTCCGCTGGCACATCGAGGCATACGGCGTCGCGCCGGACGGCCGACTCTTCCGCACCCTGCGCGGCGGACTGCTCCCCGACAGCGGCTACGGCCAGGTCTGGGCCCGCGCCCGCAAGGAGGCACTGTCGCCGGAGGAGGCGGAGCGACTGGCGAAGCGGGTGTACGACCTGCGGGTGGCCGCCCTGTCCGCCTGGCTCGCCGCCGGAGCGGATCCGCAGACCGTCGCCAAACGGGCCGGGCACACCGTCGCGGTCCTGCTCCGGGTGTACGCGAAGTTCATCGACGACAGCGACAACGCCACCAACACCAAGATCGCCGCCCGCCTCGCCGAGCGCAGCGGCACCCCGGTCTGAACCTGATCCATCGCCCCAGATCTGTCCACGAATACCCCACACGCGCTGGTCAGCACGCGAAATCCGGTGGGACAGAGTGGGACATAGGGCGCATTGCGCCCATGGCGTGTTCGATTGAACGAGAACGGCCCCCGGCTGCGTTTTCGCAGATCAGAGGCCGTTTCACCGGGGTGGCGGCGCCAGGATTCGAACCTGGGAAGGCTGAGCCGGCAGATTTACAGTCTGCTCCCTTTGGCCACTCGGGCACACCGCCTGGCAACGGACCAAACGATACCCGATGCTGGGGGGTGGTCCGCCACCGGGTTGTGCGGGGTGGATCGCCGTTGTGGGTGGCTAGGCTGTGCGCCGACCCTGCCCGATTCGCTACGCGTGAGGAGCCTGACACACCATGGCTGACTCAAGTTTCGACATCGTCTCGAAGGTCGACCGGCAGGAGGTCGACAACGCTCTCAACCAGGCGGCCAAGGAGATCTCCCAGCGCTACGACTTCCGCGGCGTCGGCGCGCAGATCGCGTGGTCGGGCGAGCGGATCGAGATCCGGGCCAACGCCGAGGAGCGGGCCAAGGCGGTGCTCGACATCTTCCAGTCCAAGCTGGTCAAGCGCGGGATCTCGCTGAAGGCGTTGGATTCGGGGGAGCCGCAGGCGTCGGGGAAGGAGTACCGGCTGTACTCCACCGTGAAGGAGGGCATCTCCACCGAGGATGCCAAGAAGGTCGCCAAGCTGATCAGGGACGAGGGCCCGAAGGGTGTGAAGGCCCAGGTGCAGGGTGACGAGCTGCGGGTCACCTCGAAGAGCAGGGACGCGTTGCAGGAGGTCCAGAGGCTGGTGCGGGAGAAGGACTTCGACTTCGCGGTCCAGTTCGTGAACTACCGCTGAAGCCCCCGCCGAGATCCGGAGCCCTCGTGTCCGTCATGCGCAATCTCCGTAAGGCCGCCCAGGCGGCGGGGGAGCGGCGCGGCCGCCCCGTCGGTGACGGTCCTTCGGGGGGCAGGGTCGATCTGTCGCACCCGGGGCGTTCCCCGTTGGGCAACGCCGTCGTCAACTGCGCGATCTACCGGGACGGGGTGCGCCAGCACGCCGCGATAGGGCCCGACGAGGCCATCGCCCATGTGCGCAAGCGGCCGGGCGGCTTCGTGTGGGTCGGGCTGCACGAGCCGGGCGAGGAGGAGTTCTCGGGGGTGGCCGAGCTGTTCGGGCTGCACCCGCTCGCGGTGGAGGACGCCGTCCACGCGCATCAACGGCCGAAGCTCGAGCTGTATGACGAGACGCTGTTCATGGTGCTCAAGACGGTCAGATACGTCGAGCACGACCGGCTGACCTCGACCAGCGAGGTGGTGGACACCGGCGAGGTCATGGTGTTCGTCGGCAAGGACTTCGTGGTGACCGTGCGGCACGGCGGGCACGGGTCGCTCGGGCCGCTGCGCGAGCAGCTCGAGGCGCACCCCGAGCACCTGGCCAAGGGGCCTTCGGCCGTGCTCCACGCGATCGCCGACCAGGTGGTGGACCACTACCTCGACGTCGCGGGCGCAGTGCGCGACGACATCGACGAGGTGGAGGCGTCGGTCTTCGCGGACACCCGGGGGCGGCGGGCCGACCCGGGGCAGATCTATCAGCTCAAGCGGGAGCTGCTCGAGCTGAAGCGGGCGGTGGCGCCGCTCGACCGGCCGTTGCAGCAGCTGACCGAGGCCGGGCTGCCGATGGTCGACCAGGACATCAGGCGGTATTTCCGGGACGTCTCCGACCACCTGACCCGGGTGTCCGACCAGGTGTCGGGCTACGACTTCCTCATCGACTCGATTCTTCAGGCCAATCTCGCGCAGGTGACGGTGGCGCAGAACGAGGACATGCGGAAGATCACCGCGTGGGCCGCCATCATCGCCGTGCCGACCATGGTGTGCGGGGTGTACGGGATGAACTTCCAGTACATGCCCGAGCTGCACTGGCGGTTCGGCTACCCGCTGGTGATCGGCGTGATCCTGACCGCCTGCTCCCTGCTGTACCGGGGGTTCCGCAGAAACGGTTGGCTCTGAGACAACAAGATGACGAAAGTAAGACGGTCCGTTGCCGAAGGGCAGGTCCGCCTGCTCAGGGTAATTGCCTAGGCTTGGCTTCGTGGATAACGCGATCATCGAGGCGATCGAAGGCTTTGTCGCCACGCCGTGGGTGTATGTGGCGCTCTTCGCCGTCGCGAAGCTGGACGGGTTCTTTCCCGTGGTGCCCAGTGAGACCTTGGTGGTCACCCTCGGGGTCTTCGCCGCGGCGGACGGCGGTCCCAACGGCAATCCCAACCTCTTTCTCATCATCGCCGTGGCGGCCCTGGGCGCCTTCACCGGCGATCACATTTCGTACTACATAGGCAGGAAATCCGGCACACGCATCTATTCCCGCCTGAAGCAGGGCAGTCGCACCCAACGCGCCTATGACCAGGTGGGCGAGATGCTCAAGAAGCGGGGCGGTGTGGTGCTGATCATCGCCCGGTACATTCCGGGTGGCCGCACGGCGGCGACCCTGACGACGGGGGCCACGAAGTACCCCCTCAAGTACTTCTCGCGGTACGACGCGATCGCCGCGCTCAGCTGGGCCGTCTACTCGGCGGGCATCGGCTACATCGGCGGCACGGCCTTCGAGGACAACCCCCTGCTGGGGGTCGCGGTCGGCCTTGGCCTGGCGCTGACCATCGCGGTCTTGCACGAGGGCTTCCGGATACTGCGCGCGCGACGCTCACGGAAGCGGAAGGGCACCGCGCCCGCCGCCGACTAGGCCACCCACTCGGAGGGAGGGGAAGGGCAGGGGGGACGAACGGCGGGGCCATGGGATGGCCCCGAACGCGGGGGAAGGAAACGGACTTCGGGGTGGGGCGGCGACGAGGGCGTCGAGCACCGGCGGATCGATGAACGCGAAGTGCCTCGCCGCCCGAGGCGGTCAGCCAACGGTGCCAGCCGCCGGGGCGGGGACGGGCTCGGCGAAGACGGCGTCCGGGGTGACCGCGGGGAGGAGGCGAGGATCGGCGGCCATGAGGGCGGCCGTGGCGCTCCCGCCGTTCGAGTGACCGTTCCATCCCGATGTGGGCGCGCGGGCGCCCCCGCGGGGAAGCGGGCGCCCGCGCGGGAGGGGCGGGAAAGCGGGCGGACGCGCCTCTCAGTAGGTACCCGTCCAGCGGTAGCTGGGGTATGCCTGGGCGGTGGGCACGATCTCGCGCCCGAGCGGCATCAGCGAGACCGGCACCATCTTGAAGTGGGCCAGCCCGAACGGAATGCCGATGATCGTCACGCAGAAGCTGATCCCCGCGAGGATGTGGCCGATGGCGAGCCAGATCCCGGCGACGATGAGCCAGATGATGTTGCCGATGCCGGAGGCCGCGCCCGCGTCATGGCGCTCGGTGACCCGGTACCCGAACGGCCAGAGCGCGAACCCGGCGATCCGGAAGCAGGCGATCCCGAAGGGGATGGTCACGATGAGGATGAAGCAGATGATCCCCGCGAGGGCGTAGCCCAGGGCTATCCAGAGGCCGGAGAAGATCAGCCAGATCACATTGAGAAGCGTCTTCACCCCTCAAGCATGACCGCGCCCACCGCCATCCCGCATCCCACGGGACCGAGCCGGAACGCCCCCGGGGCCGAACGGTGACCCCGCGCGGATCCCGGGTGCCCCCGGCGACCGGACCGCAGCGGGCCTCAGGATCGGCCGCCGCCCGCCATCCGCTCCAGGCGGGTGATGCGCTCGGCCATCGGCGGGTGCGTCGAGAACATGCGGGCCAGGCCCTCGCCCCGCCGGAACGGGTTCGCGATCATCATGTGGCTCGCCGTCTCGAGCTGCGGCTCGGGCCGCAGCGGCCGCCGCTGGGTGCCCTCCTCCAGCTTCCGCAGCGCGCTCGCGAGCGCCAGCGGGTCCCCGGTGAGCTGCGCCCCCGACGCGTCCGCCTCGAACTCGCGCGAGCGGCTCACCGCCAGCTGGATCAACGACGCCGCGATCGGCCCCAGGATCAGGATGAACAGCATCCCGAAGATCCCGGGCCCGCCCTCGTCGTCGTCGCGCCCGATGGGGATGAACCACGCGAAGTTCACCAGGAACATGATCACGGAGGCCATCGCGCCCGCGACCGACGAGATCAGGATGTCCCGGTTGTACACATGGCTCAGCTCGTGCCCGATCACGCCGCGCAGCTCGCGCTCGTCGAGCAGCCTGAGGATGCCCTCGGTGCAGCAGACCGCGGCGTTCCTGGGGTTCCGTCCGGTGGCGAAGGCGTTCGGTGCCTCGGTCGGCGAGATGTACAGGCGCGGCATGGGCTGGCGGGCCTGCCCGGCCAGCTCGCGGACCATCCGGTACAACGCGGGCGCCTCGAACTCGCTCACGGGCCGCGCGCGCATGGAGCGGAGGGCGAGCTTGTCGCTGTTCCAGTAGGCGTAACCGTTGGTCGCGAGCGCGATCACCAGCGCGACGATCAGGCCCATCCGGCCGAAGAAGCTGCCGATGACCAGGATCAGCGCGGACATGCCGCCCAGCAGTGCGGCAGTCCTCAGTCCGTTGTGCCGGCGGTGCACGGTGTGCCCTCCAGGTAGCGCAGTGTGGGGGGTGCCCGGATGGACCCGGATGGACCCGGATGTCGGAGTTTCTCCACTTACAGTGGACACTCCCGATGTGCACAACGCCATACGAGGGAAATCCGTTCCCCGGTCAGGCAGACCCCTGCCACACCGCGTCTACAAGAAGGTGCCCGACGCGAAGGTGAGGATGATCTGCGGAGCACCCGAGAGGATCGCGCCGACGGCCGCGGTCAGCGCGATCGCCCCGGTCAGCGGCGCCGCGGGGCGCATGCCCACCCGCGACGCGCCCCCCGGCTCCGCCCTGAACAGCACCGCGGTCCAGCGCAGGTAGTAGTAGAGCGCGATGGCCACGTTGAGCGCCATCACCACCGCGAGCACCCCGAGCCCCGCGTCGACCGCCGACTCGAAGACCGCGACCTTGGCGAACAGCCCGATCACGCCGGGCGGCAGCCCCGCCAGGCACAGCAGGAAGAACGCCAGCGCCAGCGCCGCGAACGGCTGCCGCGCCCACAACCCCCCGTAGTCCGCGATCCGATGGGCCCTGGCGTGCCGCGCCACATGGGCGGCCACGGCGAACGCGCCCAGGTTCACCGCCCCGTACATCAGCGCGTAGGCGACCGCCGTGCCCACCGCGCCCTCGTCCGTGTACGCGGCGGCGGCGAGCGGCACCAGCAGATAGCCCGCCTGCCCGACCGACGACCAGGCGAGCAGCCGTATCGCGCTGTGCGGCGCCTCGGGGTCGGTGCGCAGGGCCGCGACGTTGCCCGCGGTCATGGTCAGCCCGGCGAGCACCGCGAGCGCCGGGCCCCACAGGTCGCCATGGCCGGGGAACGCCCCGCTGGTGACCAGCGCGAGACCGGCGAGCCCCGCCGTCTTGCCGACCACCGACAGATACGCGGCGACCGGCAGCGGGGCGCCGAGATAGGTCTCGGGCACCCAGAAGTGGAACGGCACCGCCGCCACCTTGAACGCGAACGCGACCAGCGTCAGCACCACGCCCGCCTCGGCGAGCGTGGCGAGCCCGGGGTCGGCCGCGGGCAGCTGTTCGGCGATCTCGGCCAGGTGGAGGCTGCCCGCGCCCGCGTACACGAAGCTGATCCCGAGCAGCCCCACCGCGGTCGCGGTGATCGAGGCGAGGAAGAACTTGAGCGCGGCCTCGGGCCCGGCGTTCCGCACGGGCGCCCCCGCCCGCCGCAGCCCCACCAGGGCGTACGCGGGCAGCGTGGTCACCTCGAGGGCGATCACCAGCGTGGCCAGGTCGCGCGCCGCGGGCAGCAGCGCGGCGCCCGACGCGGAGCAGAGCAGCAGGAACCAGAACTCCCCGCTTGGCGGCGCCTGTTCGCCGTCCTCGCCCTCGTCGTCCCGCTCCCCCGAGCCCGGCAGCGAGAGCAGCGCCGCGAGGAACGCCCCGGCCAGCACCAGCAGTTGGACGATCACGGCGAAACGGTCGGCGCTGTAGGAGCAGAGCCCCGCGTCGCCCGGCAGGCAGAACGTGGCGCGGTCGCCGTCGCGCAGCGGCACCAGCGCGAGCGCGGCGAGCGCGAGGCCGCCCACCGCGAGCCACCCGAGGACCGCCTTGCGCGCGGCGGGCAGGAAGAGGTCGGTGACCAGCACGGCCACGGCGGCCACCGCGGCGATCAGGGGCGGGGCGAAGACGGCCCACTCGACGGACTGGACGAGGTTCATCGGACGGCTCCCGGCAGGAGGTGCTGCACGGCGGGATCGGTCAGGTCGAGCAGCACGGCGGGCCAGAGCCCGGCCAGCAGCGTGAGCACCACGAGGGGCGCGAAGGCGGCGTACTCATGTGCGCGCAGATCGGGAAGCGCGCCCTCGACGTCCCCGGCGCCCCCGGCACCCTCCACTCCCCCGGCGCGCTCCCCCGGCGCGTCCCCCATACACACGCGCCGCACCACGAGCAGCAGATACGCGGCCGTGAGCAACGTGCCGAACGCCGCGATCGCCGTATAGGTGAGGAACGCGGGCCTGCTCAGCCCGTCGGCCGGGTGGAACGCGCCGAGCAGCGCGAGGAGTTCGCCCCAGAAGCCCGCGAGCCCCGGCAGCCCGAGCGACGCGACCGCGGCGAACGCCAGCAGCCCCCCGAACCGCGGCGTCCGCCCGTACAGCGCCGCTCCCCCGCCCCCCGCGAGCCCGTCGAGATCGGTGGTCCCCGTCCGCTCCTTCAGCGCTCCCACCAGGAAGAACAGCAGCCCGGTGATGAGCCCGTGGGCGACGTTCGCGAAGAGCGCGCCGTTGACCCCCGTCGCGGTCAGCGTGGATATGCCGAGCAGGACGAAGCCCATGTGCCCCACGGACGAGTACGCGATCAGCCGCTTGAGGTCGCCGCCGGCCCCGCGCCGCACGAGGGCCAGGCACGCGAGCGACCCGTAGACGATCCCGGTCACGGCGAACGCGCCCAGGTAGGGGGCGAACGTCTCCATCCCCTCGGGCGCCATCGGCAGGGCGATCCGCACGAGGCCGTAGGTGCCCATCTTCAGCAGCACCCCGGCGAGCAGCACCGAGCCCGCGGTCGGCGCCGCGGTGTGCGCGTCGGGCAGCCAGCTGTGCAGCGGCCACATCGGCGTCTTGACCGCGAGCCCCAGCCCGATGGCCAGCACGGCGACGACCTGGGTGGCGTGGCTGAGCCCGGCGCCGTCGGCCTCGGCGAGCGCCACCATGTCGAACGTTCCGCCGCGCACGCCGATCAGCAGCAGCCCGAGCAGCATCACCACCGAGCCGGTCACCGTGAACAGCACGAAGCGCCACGCCGCCGCCTCCCGGCCCGCGCCGCCCCAGCGCGCGATGAGGAAGTACATCGGCACCAGGACCATCTCGAACGCCAGGAAGAACAGCACGAGATCGAGCACGGCGAACGTCGCGAGCGTGCCCGCCTCGAGCAGCAGCATCAGCGCGGTGAACGCCGCGGGCCTCGGCCCCTCAGGCGGCCTGACCAGCGTGTACAGCGCGCACAGGAACGTCAGCAGCGCGGTCAGCACGACGAGCGGCAGCGAGATCCCGTCCACCCCGAAGTGCAGCCGCACCCCGAGCGCCGGGATCCATGGCACGTCGCTCTCGGCCTGCACCGCGGCCGGGTCGTCGTGGTCGAACGCGGCCGCGAGGACGAGCGTTCCCGCCAGGACCGCGCCCGTGACCGCGACGCCCGCCCAGGCCGGGACGCGGGGCAGCAGCACCGCGGCGGCGCCCAGCAGCGGGAGCGCGATGAGCGCGACGAGAAGCACCTGCATGGTGGTGTCGTTCAGCGTGATCATCGGTCAGTCTCCGGCGGCGAGGACGGCGGCGACGGCCAGGACCAGGGCTCCCGAGGCCATCACGCTGAGATAGGTCTGCACGTTGCCCGTCTGCGCGCGCCGGGTCAGCGCGCCGAGCAGCCCGGGCGCGCCCGCGGCGCCGCGCACATAGGTCTCGACGACGGTGGCGTCGAGGAAGCGGACCAGTCGCGCCGCGGCGCGCACGGGCCGCACGAACGCCGCCGCGTAGAGCGCGTCGAGGCGGAACCCCTCCTCCGCGGGCCCGTGCAGCGGCCCGAGCAGGCTGGGCGCGGGGTCGACGGGCCCGTCGCCCTCATAGGCGCGGCGCCAGGCGGCGTAGGTGACGACCCCGCCGAGCAGCGCGGCGCCCGTGGCCAGCACCGAGGTGGTGAGCGTCGGGGCGAGGTCGCCGTCGTCGAACCACTCGGGCAGCACCCGGTAGCCGAGCCCGAGCAGCACGGTGGGCACGGCCAACAGCCAGAGGACGGCGGAGAGTTGGGGGCCCGTCTGATGCCCGGGCGGGACCGGCTCGGTGCGGGCGGCGACCGGGTCGTGGAAGGCGACGAGCCACAGCCTGGCCGCGTAGGCGGCGGTCAGCAGCGCGGCGGCCAGGCCCGCGGTGAGCACGATCCAGCCCGCGGCGGCGGGGATGCCGTGCTCGGGGTCGAACGCGGCGTGCTCGGCCGCGCCGATGACGGCCTCCTTGGAGAAGAAGCCGGAGAAGGGGGGTATCGCGGCCAGCGCGAGCAGCCCGACCGTCATCGTCCAGTAGGCGTCGGGCGCACGGCCCTTGAGCCCGCGCATGCGCGACATGGCGGCGAGCGACCCGGTGCCCGCGGTGTGGATCAGCACGCCGGCGGCCAGGAAGAGCAGCGCCTTGAACGCGCCGTGCGTGAGCAGGTGGAACACCGCCGCCTCGCGGTCGGCGACGGCCAAGGCACCGGTCATGAAGCCGAGTTGGCCGATGGTCGAGTAGGCGAGCACGCGCTTGATGTCGTCCTGGGCGAGGGCGGCGAGCGCGGAGCCCAGCATGGTGAGCGCGGCGACGGCCGCGAGGACCACGAGCGCGGCGGCCGACGACGCGAAGACGGGCAGCAGCCTGGCGATGAAGTAGACGCCGGCGGCGACCATCGTGGCGGCGTGGATCAGCGCGGAGACCGGCGTCGGGCCCGCCATCGCGTCGGGCAGCCACGTGTGCAGCGGCACCTGCGCGGACTTGCCCGCCACCCCGGCGAGCAGCAGCAGCGCGATCAGCGTGGGGTGGTCGAGCGTGGTGGGCGACAGGGTGGAGGTCAGCCCTGCGGCGATGTCGCTGATCCGGAACGTCTGAGCGTCGGCGGCGAGCGCCAGGATGCCGATGACGAACGGCACATCGCCCAGCTTGGTGACCAGGAACGCCTTGATCGAGGCGGCCCGCGCCGCGGGCGTCTCCCAGTGGTGGCCGACCAGGAAGTAGGAGCAGATGCCCATGGTCTCCCAGCCGACGAGCAGCACCACCAGGTCGTCGGTGTAGACGACGAGCAGCATGGCGGCGGTGAAGAGGGAGACCAGCGCGGCGTACGAGGGGTAGCGGGGGTCGTCGCGCAGGTAGCCGGTGGAGTAGATCTGCACGCACGAGGCGACGACGGCCACCAGCACGGCCACCAGCACGGCGAACCCGTCGAGGTGCAGGGCGAGCTCGATGGGCAGCGCGTCGTTGCCCGTGGGCGCGAGCCGCGTGGCCGCCTCGACGGGCTCGCCGCCGTCCTGCCGGACCGCGACCAGGACGGCGAACGCCGCCGAGGCGAGCGTGGGCAGCACGGCGAGCGGCCTGACGAAGCCGGGGGCGCGGCGCCCGCCGAGCAGGATGAGCGCCGCCGCGGCGAAGGGCAGCAGCGGAACGAGAACGGCCGCTGTCGTGGTGTTCAAGAACACTCCTCGTGCACTTCTCGCTCAGTTGGGCGCTGACTTGGGCGCTGCTTCTGTCGCTGCTTCGGTCGCTGTCCCGGTCACGGAACGGTCGTCCTCGATCGGATCCTGATCGTCGCCCCCGCCCCCGCCGCCCTCGCGCAGCCCGGTCAGCCGGTCCACCGCGGAGACGCCACGGTCGCGGTACACAAGGAGGACGATGGCGAGCCCGATGCCGATCTCCGCGGCGGAGAGGGCGATCAGGAAGAGCGTGAAGACCTGTCCCGAGTGGACGCTGTCGCGCAGCCACACGTCGAACGCGACGAGGTTGAGGCTCACGGCGGCCAGCATCAGCTCGACCGACATCAGCAGCAGGATGGCGTTCCTGCGGGCCAGCACGCCGTAGACGCCGACGCTGAACAGCAGCGCGGACAGCACGGCCGGGTAGACGAGATGCATCAGGAACCCCCGTTCCCCTGGGCGTTCCCGCGCCGCCTGGAGAGCACGATGGCGCCGACCAGCGCCGCGAGCAGCAGCACGGACAGCGCCTCGAAGGGCAGCACCCACACGCGGAAGAGGCTGTCGCCGATCTGGTCCGACGTGCCGTGCGGGGTCTCCAGGTCGATCCAGGCGGTGCGGAACGCGTCCACCACGAGCGTCACCAGCGTCGCGGCCGAGGCGAGGGAGACGACCAGCGCGACCGGTCTGTTCCGGCCGTCCGCCTCGGGCGAGGGGCCGATGGGCGCCTTGGTGAGCATCAGCCCGAACAGCAGCAGCACGACGACCGAGCCCAGGTAGATCAGCACCTGCACCCAGGCGACGAACTCGGCGGTCAGCAGCAGGTACTGGACGGCGAGGCCGCCCAGCGCGACGACGAGCCACAGCGCGGCGTGCACGAGCTGCCTGCTGGTGACGCACAGCACCGCGGCGCCGAGTATGACGAGCCCTGTCAGGACGAAGACGATCTCCTGGCCCGAAGGCGAGAGGTAGCCGTTGCCGCCGCTCACGCGCCCTCCCCGGACACGGTCCGGCGCTCGACCGCCTTGGGCTCGGCGGCCCCGCGCTCGACGGCCTTGCGCGCCGCGGCGACCTCCTTGGGCTCATCGGCCGCCGCGTCGAGCGGCGGCGGCTCGGGCACGGTCCACATCCACTCCCGCAGCCGGTCCCGCTCATGGGTCAGCTCATGGATGTCGGTCTCCGCGTACTCGAATTCCGGCGACCAGAAAAGGGCGTCGAACGGGCAGACCTCGACACAGATCCCGCAGTACATGCACAGCGAGAAGTCGATGGCGAACCGGTCCAGAACGTTTCTGCTGCGCTCCCGCCCTCCCGGGGCGGCGGGCGGCAGGGTCTCCTTGTGCGAGTCGATGTAGATGCACCAGTCGGGGCACTCGCGGGCGCACAGCATGCAGACCGTGCAGTTCTCCTCGAACAGCGCGATCACGCCCCGGCTGCGCGGCGGCAGCTCCGGCTGATGCTCGGGGTACTGCCGGGTGACCGCACGCCGCGTCATCGCGCGGAAGGTGACGGCAAGACCCTTGGCGAGCCCGGATCCCAGGCTCATCAAATCACCACCTTGAGGGTTCCGGTCAGCGCGATCTGGGCCAGCGCCAGCGGGACGAGCACGGTCCAGGCGAACTTCTGGATCTGGTCGGCGCGCAGCCGCGGCCACGCCACCCGCGCCCAGATCACCAGGAAGCACAGCGCGGCGGTCTTCAGCAGCGTCCACAGCCAGCCGAGCTGGTCGGCGAAGGGCCCGTGCCAGCCGCCGAGGAAGAGCACGGCGGTCAGCGCCGAGAGCACCACGATGCCCGCGTACTCGGCGAGCAGGAAGAACGCGAACCGCAGCCCCGAGTACTCGGTGTACGCGCCGAAGACGATCTCCTCGGCGGCGATCGGCGCGTCGAACGGCGGGCGTTGCAGCTCGGCGAGGCCCGCGGTGAAGAAGACGAACGCGCCCACCAGCTGCCAGGGCACCCACCACCAGCTGAACTCGTCGAGGATGCCGGTCAGGCTCAGGGTCCCCGCGGCCATGGCGACCGAGGCGGCGGACAGCAGCAGCGGCAGCTCGTACGCCATGAGCTGCGCGGCGGTGCGCAACCCGCCGAGCAGCGAGTACTTGTTGGCCGATGCCCAGCCGCCCATGAGCGAGCCGAGCACCCCGACGCCGAGAACGGCCAGCACGAAGAACACCCCGGCGTCGACCACCTGGCCGACCATGCCGTCGGGCCCGAACGGGATGGCGATCAGCACCACGAGGTAGGGGATCAGCGCGACGGCGGGCGCCAGCTGGAAGACACGGCGGTCGGCGCCCGCCGGGACCGTGTCCTCCTTCTGCGCGAACTTCACGCCGTCGGCGACCAGTTGGGCCCAGCCATGGAAGCCGCCCGCGTGCATGGGGCCGACGCGGCCCTGCATGTGCGCCATCACCTTGTGCTCGCCCTGGCCGACCAGGAGCGGCAGCAGCAGGAACGCCATCAGCACGGCGAGCACCCGCACGGCGACGTCGAGCGCGTCCATCAGCGTTCGCCCCCCTCGTCAGGCGCGTCGCCCTCGGCGCGATCCGGCGCGTCGCCCCGGGCGCGGGGGGCGCGTTGACTCGCCGAGCCCTCGCCCGCCGAGCGGTTGCGCCGGGGCGCACGCCGCTCGGCGCCCGCGCCGGCGCCCGCCGCACGGGCCCGGCGCGCGGGCGCCGGGGGCAACTGGCCCTTGAGCGGCCCCCACTCGTTCGGATCCGGCACGCCGGGCGGCAGCGTCTGGCGGCGCTTGGGCCCGCCGTGCTCCGACTCCCCCGGCTCCTTGGCGCCCGGCCACGCCTTGACGACGCGGGAGGCCAGCACGAAGTCCTTGCGCAGCGGATGCCCCTCGAACGCGTCGGGCAGCAGCAGCGGCGTCAGCCCGGGGTGCCCGGGGAAGTCGACGCCGAACATCTCGTGCGTCTCCCGCTCGTGCCACGCCGCGCCCGCGTACACCCCGGTCGCCGTCGGCAGCGCGGGCGCCTCGTGCGGCACGGTCGTCCGCAGCAGCAGGCGGCGCGGCGGGGCGCCGACGGCCACCACGTGCGCGCACACCAGGAAGCCGGTGCCCGGCTCGTCCACCGCGCTCAGCCAGTCGAAGAAGGCGCAGCCGAGCCGGTCCCGCGCGACCGTGAGGGCCGAGGTCCACGCCGCGGCGGGGACGTCGACCGTCAGCACGCCGTACGCCTCCGCGGCCTCCGCGCCCTCGCCGAACAGCTCGCCCGGCTCGTCGGGCAGCCAGCCCACCGTCACCGGGCGTCCTCATCGGGGGCGACGAGCCCGCTGGTCAGCGCGGCGGGCGACGCGTAACGCCCGGGCACCGACTCGTTCGCGATCTTCTCCTGGAGCGTGAGGACGCCCTGGAGCAGCGCCTCGGGGCGCGGCGGGCAGCCCGGCACATAGACGTCGACGGGGATGATCTGGTCGACGCCCTTGGTGACCGTGTACGAATCCCAGTAGGGGCCACCGCAGTTGGAGCAGGCGCCGAACGAGATCACATACTTGGGCTCCGGCATCTGCTCGTAGAGCCGTTTGACCGCGGGCGCCATCTTGTCGGTGACCGTGCCCGAGACCACCATGAGGTCGGCCTGCCGTGGCCCAGGCGCGAACGGGATCACGCCGAGCCTGATGAAGTCGTGGCGCGCCATCGAGGCCGCGATGAACTCGATCGCGCAGCAGGCGAGGCCGAAGTTGAACACCCACAGGCTGTAGCGGCGGCCCCAGTTGAGCACGACCTTCATCGGCTCGGGAGCGAGCCGGGCCAGCGGCCCCAGCGCGGGCCCGGGTGACCGCACGGGTCTCACGTCCATGTCACGTCCCAGTCACGTCCATGTGAGAACGCCCTTCTTCCAGGCGTAGAGCAGTCCGACGGTCAGGAATCCGAGGAAGACGAACATCTCCACCAGCGTCGTTCCGCCGAACCCGTCGGCGGCGAACACCGTGGCCCACGGGAAGAGGAACACCGAGTCCACGGCGAAGATCACATACAGGAACGCGTACACGTAGTACCGCACCTGGGTGTGCGCCCAGCCCTCGCCCACGGGGTCCACGCCGCACTCGTAGGTGAGCAGCTTCTCCTCGGTGGGCACCGTGGGCCGCAGCAGCGCGTTGGCGCCGAACGCGACCGTGACGAACAGCACACCGACCACCGCGACCAGTCCGACGACCGCGTAGCCGTGGAAGTAGTCGGGCACGGGGGCCTCCGTCGGAGCTGTTCGGCCAGGTTCGGGGGTGCGGGTGCGGTACGACTGCACGGGAGTCTAGGGGGTGCCGCGCCCGTTGTGACCATCGCGCCCAGCCTGAACCGGTGGGGATAGCCCTACCGTCGTTCACCGACCCACCCCATGGCGGCCACCTTCGGCCGGCGGCACCCTTGAGCCCATGACCAGCAGCACATCGCCGGGGCGGGCCGAGCCGCTGCCGCCGCCCCGGGGGCCACTCGGCCGCGGGACATGGCGGGAGATCGGCTATCTGCTGTCCAGTTGGCCGCTGGCCCTGGCGACGTTCCTCTGTGTCGTCGTGTGGCTGTGGACGGGGGCGTTCCTGTCGCTCACGGTGATCGGCCTGCCGGTGCTCGCCATCGGCCTGTCGGGGCTCCGCCGCATGGGCGCCTGGGAGCGGGCCCGGGCCAGGGCGCTCCTGGACGTGCGCGTGGACGAGCCGAGCGCGCTGCGCCGGGGCCGCGGCGGTGGCTTCCTCGCATGGCTGTGGTCCGCCCTGAAGGACCCGGTGGGCTGGCGCACCGCACTGTTCTTCGTCGTGCGGCTGCCGCTGTCCACGGTGACGTTCTGGCTGACGTTCGCCCTGATGACGACGGCGCTCTGGCCCGTGCTTCCGTGGGTCGTCCGCTGGTTCACGCAGGTCGACAGGGCGCTGGTGACGGGCCTGTTGTCGCCGTCGGACGAGCTGGAGCGGCGCATCGCCGAGCTGGAGAGCGACCGCGCGACGGTCACCGACGCGGCGAGCGCCGATCTGCGGCGGATCGAGCGTGACCTGCACGACGGGGCACAGGCCCGCCTCGTCGCCCTCGCCATGGACCTCGGCCTCGCCAAGGAGAAGCTCACCGAGGACCCCGAGGCCGCCGCCCGCATGGTCGACGAGGCCCACGGCGAAGTCAAGCTCGCCCTCCAGGAGCTCCGCGACCTCGCCCGCGGCATCCACCCCGCCATCCTCACCGACCGCGGCCTCGGCCCCGCGCTCTCCGCCGTCGCCTCCCGCTGCACCGTCCCCGTGCGGGTCACCGCCGAGCTGCCGACCAGGCCCGCGCCCGCGATCGAGGGCATCGCCTACTACGTCGTCTCCGAGCTGCTCCAGAACGTCAGCAAGCACAGCGGCGCCCGGCACGCGGACGTCGAGTGCTGGCGTTCGAAGGAACGCCTGATGCTCCAGGTCACCGACGACGGCCACGGCGGCGCCGACGCGGAAGCGGGCTCGGGCCTCGCGGGCCTGGCCGAACGCCTCGCCGCCGTCGACGGCGTCCTGGTCGTCGTCTCCCCGCCCGGCGGCCCGACCACCATCACCGCGGAGCTGCCCTGGCGGAGCCGCACCACTCGCGCGACCAGCGCGACCAGCGCGAAAGGGGCACCCCGATGAACGTCCTGCGCCTGCCCTTCGGGGCGCGCACCTGGCGGGAGGGCACCCACCTCCTGCTCAACCTGCCGCTCGGCATCGCGAGCTTCGTGGTGGCCGTCACCGGGCTCTCGGTCAGCGGGGGCCTCCTGATCACCTTCGTCGGGCTGCCGCTGCTCGCGGTCGTCCTGCTGCTGCTGCGCCTGTTCGGGCGGCTCGAGCGGGGCAGGGCCAGGGTCTTCCTCGGCTGCACCGTCGCCGAGCCCGAGCCGCTGCGGACGCGCGAGGGCCGCAGGGGCCTGCTGGCCTGGACCGAGGCGATGCTGCGCAGCGACGTGTCATGGCGCGCGACCGCGTACGCCCTGCTCCAACTGCCGTGGGGCATCCTGACGTTCTGCGCGGTGATCACGCTGTGGGCGGCGGGCCTCGGCGCGTTGACGCTGCCGCTGTGGGGCTGGGCGATCACCCGGTACACCGACGAGCCGGGCGTCGGCATCGACACCGACGGCGAGGGTGGCGGCTGGATCTGGGACACGCCGTGGGAGTACGCGCTGGTCGCCCTCGTCGGCCTGCTGCTGATGATCCTGGCCGGGTGGCTCATCCGCGCCCTGGCCGCCGTGGAGCGGACGCTGGTGTCCGCGCTGCTCGGGCCCTCGTCCGCCGCGACCCGCGTGCGGCAGCTCGAGACCGACAGGACCGTCGTGGTGGACACCTCGGCCGCCGATCTGCGGCGGATCGAGCGTGACCTGCACGACGGGGCACAGGCCCGCCTCGTCGCCCTCGCCATGGACCTCGGCCTCGCCAAGGAGAAGCTCACCGAGGACCCCGAGGCCGCCGCCCGCATGGTCGACGAGGCCCACGGCGAAGTCAAGCTCGCCCTCCAGGAGCTCCGCGACCTCGCCCGCGGCATCCACCCCGCCATCCTCACCGACCGCGGCCTCGGCCCCGCGCTCTCCGCCGTCGCCTCCCGCTGCACCGTCCCGGTCGCCGTCGAGGTGGAGCTGGCCGAGCGCCCGGCGGCGGCGATCGAGGGGATCGCGTACTTCACGACGTCCGAGCTGCTCCAGAACGTCAGCAAGCACAGCGGCGCCAGGCGCGCGGGCGTCGACGTGTGGCGGGCCGATGACCGGCTCATGGTGCAGGTCACCGACGACGGCCACGGCGGCGCCGACGCAGAAGCGGGCTCGGGCCTCGCTGGCCTGGCCGAACGCCTCGCCGCCGTCGACGGCCTGCTGGCGATCAGGTCCCCCGCGGGCGGCCCGACGACCATCACCGCCGCCCTCCCTTGGCGCGATCGCGCGGCTGCCCGGACCGCGGCGAGGTGAGATCCTTCAGGGAGCCGGTGGGGATCCCGCCGATGTGACCGGGGGAACGCCGACGTGATCAGGGGAACGGGGAACGGGACGTGCGGGTAGTCATCGCCGAGGACTCGGTGCTGCTGAGGGAGGGCCTCACGAGGCTGCTCAACGACCGCGGGCACGAGGTCGTCGCGGGCGTCGGGGACGGGGAGGCGCTGATCGCCGCGGTGTCGGGGCTGGCCGAAGGCGGCGCCCTCCCCGACGTGGTCGTGGCCGATGTGCGGATGCCGCCCACCCACACCGACGAGGGCGTCAGGGCGGCGGTGCGGCTGCGCGAGCGCTTCCCCGCGCTCGGGGTCCTGGTCCTGTCGCAGTACGTCGAGGAGCAGTACGCGACCGAGCTGATCGCCGGGTCGTCGCGCGGGGTCGGCTACCTGCTGAAGGACCGGGTCGCGGACGTCAGCGAGTTCGTCGAGGCGGTCGCCCGCGTCGCCACGGGGGGCACGGCGCTCGACCCCGAGGTCGTGGCCCAGCTGCTCGGCCGAAGCCGTAAGCAGGACGTCCTGGCCGGACTCACCCCCAGGGAAAGGGAAGTCCTGGGACTAATGGCGGAGGGCCGCACCAACTCCGCGATCGCCACCCAACTCGTGGTGAGTCACGGCGCGGTGGAAAAACACGTGAGCAACATCTTTATGAAGCTCGGCTTGGCGCAGAGTGACACAGATCACCGGCGGGTTCTGGCAGTTCTGACCTACCTCAATTCGTAGTCCCCCCTGACAGGCTGTCCATGATCTGATCACCATCAGGAAGGTATGCCTAACCCGCGTACCATGGCTGGTGAAGAGCCGCCTCGAAGGAGGGCTACAGCAGTGACCACTGAGGTCGACCAGGCGCACCTGGGGAGCAAGGACGTCAGGCGCCTGGACCGGGTGATCATCCGCTTCGCGGGGGATTCCGGGGACGGAATGCAGCTGACGGGGGACCGATTCACCTCCGAGACCGCGTCCCTCGGGAATGACCTGTCGACGCTGCCGAACTTCCCCGCGGAAATCCGGGCACCGGCCGGCACCCTCCCCGGAGTCTCCTCCTTCCAGGTGCACTTCGCGGACCATGACATCCTCACCCCGGGTGACGCCCCCGACGTGCTCGTCGCGATGAACCCCGCCGCCCTCAAGGCGAATCTCGCCGATGTGCCGCGCGGCGCCGAGATCATCGTGAACACCGACGAGTTCACCACCCGCGCCCTGGCGAAGGTCGGGTACGACGGGAACCCCCTGGAGAACGGCTCCCTCGACGCGTACAGCGTGCACCGCGTGCCGCTGACCACGCTCACGGTCGAGGCGCTCAAGGGCTTCGACCTGACCCGCAAGGAGGCGGGCCGCTCGAAGAACATGTTCGCGCTGGGCCTGCTCTCCTGGATGTACCACCGCCCGACGGCGAACACCGAGCGGTTCCTGCGGTCCAAGTTCGCCAAGCGCCCCGAGCTCGCCGAGGCGAACATCACGGCCTTCCGCGCCGGCTGGAACTTCGGCGAGACCACCGAGGACTTCGCCGTCTCCTACGAGGTGGCCCCCGCCGCCTCCGCGTTCCCCGCGGGCACCTACCGGAACATCTCCGGGAACCTGGCGCTGGCCTACGGCCTGATCGCCGCGTCGCAGTGCGCCGACCTGCCCCTCTTCCTCGGCTCCTACCCGATCACCCCCGCCTCCGACGTGCTGCACGAGCTGTCCCGCCACAAGAACTTCGGCGTCCGCACCTTCCAGGCCGAGGACGAGATCGCCGGTATCGGGGCGGCCCTTGGCGCGGCGTTCGGCGGGGCGCTCGGCGTGACCACCACGTCGGGCCCCGGCGTCGCGCTCAAGTCGGAGACGATCGGCCTGGCCGTCTCCCTCGAGCTGCCGCTGCTCATCGTGGACATCCAGCGCGGCGGCCCCTCCACCGGGCTGCCCACCAAGACCGAGCAGGCCGACCTGCTCCAGGCGATGTACGGGCGCAACGGCGAGGCCCCGGTGCCGATCGTCGCCCCCGCCACCCCGGCCGAGTGCTTCACCGCGGCGATCGACGCCGCCCGCATCGCGCTCGCCTACCGCACCCCGGTGTTCCTGCTCTCCGACGGGTACCTGGCGAACGGGTCGGAGCCCTGGCGCGTTCCCGAGACGGGCGAGCTGCCCGACCTGCGCGTGCGGTTCGCCACCGGGCCGAACCACACGCTGCCCGACGGCACCGAGGTCTTCTGGCCCTACAAGCGCGACGAGGCCACCCTCGCGCGCCCCTGGGCCGTCCCCGGCACCCCCGGGCTCGAGCACCGCATCGGCGGCATCGAGAAGCAGGACGGCACCGGGAACATCAGCTACGACCCGGCCAACCACGACCACATGGTCCGCACCCGCCAGGCCAAGATCGACGGGATCGACGTGCCCGACCTGGTCGTGGACGACCCCGAGGGGCCGCCCGGCGAGGGCGCCAAGCTCCTGGTGCTCGGCTGGGGTTCGACCTACGGTCCGATCACGGCGGCCGTCCGCCGGATCCGCCGGGCGGGCGGCAGCGTCGCCCAGACCCATCTGCGCAGCCTCAACCCCTTCCCCAAGAACCTCGGGGAGGTGCTGCGCGCCTACGACCGGGTCGTCGTCCCCGAGATGAACCTCGGTCAGCTCGCCACCCTGCTGCGCGCGAAGTACCTGGTGGACATCAGGTCCCTGACCCAGGTCACCGGCCTTCCGTTCAAGGCCGAGCAGCTCGCATCCGCTTTCGAGGAGGCCCTGGACGATGCCCGCTGAGGCGCCCATCAAGACCGGTCCGCGGACCGCGCTTTCCCTTGTTCCCACCGCGGAGAAGCCGCAGAGCGCCAAGGACTTCAAGTCCGACCAGGAGGTCCGCTGGTGCCCTGGCTGCGGCGACTACGCCGTGCTGGCCGCCGTCCAGGGCTTCATGCCCGAGCTCGGCCTGGCCAAGGAGAACATCGTCTTCGTCTCCGGCATCGGCTGCTCGTCCCGCTTCCCTTACTACATGAACACCTATGGGATGCACTCCATCCACGGCCGCGCCCCGGCCATCGCGACAGGCCTGGCCGCCGCACGCCGCGACCTGTCCGTGTGGGTCGTCACGGGCGACGGCGACGCCCTGTCGATCGGCGGGAACCACCTGATCCACGCCCTGCGCCGCAATGTGAACCTCAAGATCCTCTTGTTCAACAACCGGATCTACGGCCTCACCAAGGGCCAGTACTCCCCGACGTCCGAGCCGGGCAAGATCACCAAGTCCACGCCGATGGGCTCGCTCGACACCCCGTTCAACCCCTTGTCGCTCGCGCTGGGCGCCGAGGCCTCGTTCGTGGCCCGCACGATCGACTCCGACCGCAAGCACCTGACGGGCGTGCTGCGCGCGGCCGCCGCCCACCATGGCTCGGCGCTGGTGGAGATCTACCAGAACTGCAACATCTTCAACGACGGCGCCTTCGAGGCCGTCAAGGACAAACAGCGCGCCCAGGAGGCCGTCATCCGCCTCGAGCACGGCGAGCCGATCCGCTTCGGCGCCCCGGCCGATGACGGCCTCGGCGGCAAGGGCGTGGTCCGCGACCCGGCGAGCGGCGACCTGGTCGTCGTGGACGTCGCCGAGCACGGCACCGAGGGTCTTGTCGTCCACGACGCGCACGCCGCGTCGCCCACCACGGCGTTCGCCCTCTCGCGCCTGGCCGACCCGGTGACCCTGCACCGCACGCCCATCGGCGTCTTCCGCAGCGTTCGACGTCCCGCGTACGAGGACCTGTTGGCCGACCAGCTCGAGCAGGCCGTCGAGCAGCGCGGCAAGGGCGACCTGGCGACGCTGCTCGCCGGGAACGACACCTGGACCGTCGCGGGCTGACCGGGGCACCCCCGGGGTGACGGGCTGTCACCCCGGGAATGAGCACCCCGGGAATACCACCCCGCCCGCGCGGCGCTCACCCTCGGGGGAACGCCCCCGGCACGGCGACACGACGGCGCTCGACGGCGGGAGGCAGCGATGGCAGCAGGGGGCGGAACGGCGAGCCGGGCCGGTCTCGCGTACGGCTTCGCGTGCTTCGGCATCTGGGGCCTGCTGCCGCTCTACTGGGAGCTGATGGAGTCGGCGGGGCCTTCCGAGGTGCTGGCCCACCGCATGGTGTGGTCGCTGCCCACGGCCGTGCTGCTGCTCCTGGCCGCCCGCAGCTGGTCCTGGATCAGGCCGCTGCTGCGCCAGCCCAGGCGGCTGGCGCTGCTCGCCACGTCGGCGTCGCTCATAGCGGTCAACTGGTGGATCTTCATCTGGGCCATCGCCGAGGGCCGCGTCCTCGAAGCCTCGCTCGGATACTTCATCAACCCCCTCCTCAGCATCGCGATCGGCGTCCTCCTGCTGAAGGAGCGGATGCGCCCGCTCCAGTGGGTGGCCGTGGCCATCGGCGGCACGGCGGTGCTGGTGATGAGCGTCGCCTACGGCCAGGTCCCCTGGGTCTCGCTGTCCCTGAGCGTGACCTTCGCCCTCTACGGCCTGGTCAAGAAGCGGACCGGGCTCGACGGCCTCGAGGGCTTCACGGCCGACTCGGCGCTCCAGTTCCTGCCCGCCCTCGGCTTCCTCGTGGCGCTCTCGGCGCGCGGCGACTCGTCGTTCACCACCGAGGGAACGGGCCACGCGCTCCTGCTGATCAGCACGGGTCTTGCCACCGCGCTGCCGCTGATCTTCTTCGGCGCTGCGGCCGTCCGCCTCCCCCTGTCCACGCTCGGCCTCCTCCAGTACCTCGCCCCGACGACGATGTTCGTGCTGGGCCTGCTGGTCTTCCACGAGGAGATGCCGCCGGAGCGCTGGGCCGGATTCCTGCTGGTGTGGTCCGCGCTCTCCCTGCTGACCTGGGACGCCCTGCGCCAGGCCCGCATGCGCCGGCGCACGGTGGCCCGGCACACGCCCGCCCCGGCGCACGAGGACGCCGCGGTGCGCGACTGAGGCCCGTCACTCCCCGGCGAGGACTTGATCTATGCCGCTCCCATGGCATCAAGCCCGCGGGGTGGGCCCCTGCCGCCGTCCGGGCCGCACCCGTCCCCAGCGGGACGCGACCTCACACACGGCGGCAGGGGGGATCAGGGGTGGCCGCTCGCCCCGGCGCTCAGCGGGTTGGGGGTCGTTTACCCCTTCGCTATCGGGTAGCGCGCTGGCGCCGCGTCTCCGCGTAACGTCTGGCGCGCGGCGCGATGAACCCCGGCAGCTGGGAGATGTGGCGGCTGGCCCACAGGACGGTGAAGCAGCCCATGTGGAAGGACTCGCCTCCGTGGAAGTGCAGCAGCTTGCCGCCGCTGGCGAGCGCGCTCATGTCGCAGACGGTGTAGGGCCGTCCGCCAACGACCAGTTGGTCGCCGACCCTGACCGTGGTGGCGGTGATCTCGATCGCCACCATCCCGGTGGGGTTCATCGCGCGATCACCGCCAGGGCGATGACGATGACGAGGGCGCAGCCAACGGCGGTCTGGGCAACGATCTCCGCCCGGGTGGGCTGGCGGAGAGCTGTCTCCCAGAAGGAGGAGGGCCGTAAGCCGGGTGGGTCGGCGCGCCAGACGGTGAGGGTGGTGCGGTGGGGCATGACGAACAGGTGGCCCGAGGTGAGCCCCAGCCTGATCCCGCCGTGGACGCGGGTGCGGGTGATGACCTTGAAGTGGCGCTCGCCGATGGTCAGTACGTCCCCGGTGAGGACCGATGCCGTGGTGACCTCGACACGGTGCACGCCGCTGGCCGTGGACATCCGCGGCCGCGGGCGGCGTCGCCATCGGGTGGGCCGGGAGATGTGCGAGGGGTAGGGCCGGGTCGGGGGCCAGAAGAGGAATGGCCAGAAGATGGCGGACTCCGGAAGGTCATCGTGATGGACAAGGACTGGCCGCCCGCCCCGGTCGTGACCAGGACGGGGCGGGCGGGTGCCCCGGGGCGCGCAGAGGAGGAAGCGGCTCCGGGGATGTCCGCCCGGTCGTGGGCCGGGCGGGCTTGGGCCTGCTGCCACCCGGGCCGCCGTGCCTTCTCCGGTGGGGCGGCCTCAGGGGTGACGGCAGGGGTCAGGGGTGGTGGTGCGGCTGCTCGGCGAGGTGGGTGGGGCGGTCGCGTTCGATCTCGTCGGCGCGGGCCATGGCGTAGAGGCGGCGTACGCAGCGGGGGCAGGCGTAGGCGGGTGCGGTGGCGATGCCGTTCGGCGATGCGATGGAGACGGGTCCGATCCAGACCACGGGCTGAAGGGTCTCGGGGTCGCATCCGAGCCAGCAGCGGCCGTTGACGGGTTGGTCGTTGCCTCGGTCCGGGTCGCGGAGATAGAGATCAATCGCGCCGTTCACCGCGCCTCCCGGACGGCGTGGCTCGCTCGTCGGGCGGCCTTCCGCAGTTGTGCGACGGTGGCGCGGGCCTCGTCGTGGGCGGCGTGCCGCTGGTCGGCGTCGAGCGTGCGGTCCCTCGTGCGGGCCACGGCCGCCAGCAGCCGCCCGATCGGGGCGGCCAGCACGGGCGACTCGCCCAACGGCGCGAGCGTGGCGACCAGTTCACCCGGAACGATCTCCGGATAGGGCAGGCGTGTCCCGTCGTGGCGCAGCGGGTGGAAGGTGAGCGGGATCAGCCGTTCACGCGCCAGGCAGCTCGCGCACGCGCGATGCGTCCACCCGCCCCCCGACCCGGCATGGTGCACCGCCACCACCGTCAACGGCGGCATCGTCGTCCCGCACGACGCGCAGCGCTCCGTCACGACACACCGCCCGAACCCACGTGGGCGGCGCGGTCGCGCACCCGCTCCGGGCAGCCCGGACACAGAGCAAGCGGCACCGCGGGCGGGCACTCCCGCCCGACAATCACCGTCATCGGTTCATCGTCGGACAATGGCGGCGGCGCGGGCTCCGGCAGCGGGGTGGGTCCAGGCATGACGCCCTCCTCGGTCATCAGGGGTGTGATGACCGTAGGGGCGCCCGAGCTGAGCGAGGGGCACAGTTTGTGCCCCTCGCGCACCTGTTCAGGCCGTCAGCATGCCCAGCCGCACGGCGAGTTGGGAGGCGCGCTGACGGCGCGCGGGCTGCCGGGACTCCGTCTCCTCCAGCACGATCCGCCTGGCGTAGCCGTTGTAGCGGATCGTCTCCGGCGCGGCCTCGTGCGCCCGCTCCAGCATCGCGAGCGCTGTGTCCACCTGCCCGTCCAACTGGTAGCCGCGGGCCTCCTCGATGCGGTGCCGGGCGCGGCGCGGCCGGGACGGGATAGTCGTCGCCTCCGTCGCGGCGGCCTGCCGTACCGACTCGCCCCCGGCGTGGAGTTCGACCGCGATGGTCACCGCGTGGGCGCCCATGACGGCTCGCGAGAAGCTGGTGACGGGGTGGTAGTAGCCCTTGGGCAGCCGGTCGGCGGCCGCCCTGGCCTGGTCCCAGTAGCCCCAGGCGACGCCCTTGTCGCCGCGGCGGGCCGCCGTGTACCCGGCCTCGAACCGCAACGCCCCCGCGATCGCCAGGACATCGTCGGCGGCGTCAGGGAGCAGCGGCTCCAGGTAGCGCAGCGTCTCGTGGGTGATGGCATCCGCCGCGTCGAACCGCGCGGCATCACGGTGGGCCTGGGCCAAGAGCCACGCGGCGACGCCGATCGCGTGCGGGTCGTCGGATTCCTGCGCGGCGACCATGCCGCGCTCGGCGACGCGCCACAGCAACGCCGACTCCGGCTGGTACGCCAGGAAGAACTGGCTGAGGCTGTACGTCTCGGCCAACACGGCCTGCGCCGCTCGCCGCTGGGCGCTCGTCTCCGCCTGCCTCGCGGTGAGCTGTGCGTCCCGGATCAGGCCGGGCAGCAGCGCGCCTACGACGTCGCGGTGGTTGGGTGCGGAGTGCCGCGCTGCCCACGCCCGGGACAGGCGCGCGGCCAGGTGCTCGGGCGGGGGCGCCTGCCGGTCCTCGGCGCGCAGCGGGAACGCGTTGATGACCTCGGCAACGGCGGCGAGTCGGGCGTGCCCGGGGCCGATGAACAGGTCGGTGGCCATGGCCTGGGAGCCTGTCAGCTCGGAGAGGTCGCGGATGCGCAGCACTTCGGCGATCCGAAGGATCATGGCGAGCTTGGGGACACCCAGGCGTCCGCGTTCCACTTGCTTCACCCACGACGGGGACATGCCCAGGAGCCCGGCCAGGACGGGGCGACTCATGCCCCGGCGGTTGCGCAGCACCTCCATGCGCTGGCCGAAGGACAGCGGCTCAAGGTAAGGATCCGGGCTAGCGTCGGAGGGCATGGCCTTGCTCCTTCTGATCAGCTCGACACTGTCAGGGTAGGGGCAAGGCCCTCTTCACGTGGCCGAGTCGGCGGCACACCGCCCCGGCACACGCCCGCCCCGGCGCACGAGGACGCCGCGGTGCGCGACTGACACGCGTCACTCCGCGTTGACCCACGGTTGCGTCTCACCCGGTCGGCGGCGTACTTTTGGAACGAGACCGTTCCGTTCAATAAGTACACCCATATGACTGGAGCAGCGCCATGGCCGACACGCACACCCCCACCGGGTCCGCACCCGTCCGCCGCCCGCGGATGACCGCCGAGCGCGAGGCCGAGGTGCTCGCGACGGTCGTGGAGCTGCTGCGCGACCACGGCTACGAGGCGCTGACCATGGACGCGGTCGCGGCGCGCGCCCGGTGCGGCAAGGCCACGCTCTACCGCCAGTGGCACAGCAAGCACGAGCTGGTCGCCGCGGCGCTGCGGGCGCACAGGCCCGCGCCCGTGGCCGACATCGACACGGGATCGCTCCGCGGGGACCTGCACTCGCTGTTCACCCGCGTCTCGGACCAGGCCGAGCAGGACACCGCGCTGATCGCCGGGCTCGCCCGCGCGACGCTCGACGACCACGAGCTGGCGCGCGCGCTGCGGCAGAAGCTGGTGGACCCGGAGATCGACGAGTTCACGACGTTCATAGACCGCGCGATAGCGCGCGGCGAGCTCGACCGGCGCCCCGCGGCGATGGCGTTCCTCCCGCAGATGGTCTTCGCCACCGTGGTGAGCCGTCCGCTCTTCGAGGACGAGTACGCCGACGCCGACTACCTCCTCCGCTTTCTCGACAGCACCCTGCTGCCCGCCCTGCTGCACAGTTGACCGGAGCGTGACCGCATGTCTCAGCCCCAGATCGCCCCCGACCAGCCACCGATCGAGCCCACCAAGGGGCCGACGGGCGGGGCGAGTCCCTCCCACCGCTGGTGGATCCTCGGTGTCATCGGCATCGCCCAGCTGATGGTGGTCCTCGACGCCACCATCGTGAACATCGCCCTGCCATCGGCCCAGGGGGACCTCGGCTTCTCCGACGGCGACCGCCAGTGGGTCGTCACCAGCTACGCCCTCGCCTTCGGCAGCCTCCTGCTGCTCGGCGGCAGGATCGCCGACCTGTTCGGCATCAAGGTCACCTTCCTGACAGGACTTGTCGGCTTCGCCGCCGCGTCCGCGCTCGGCGGGGCCGCGTCGAGCTTCGAGGTGCTGGTGACCGCGAGGGCGCTCCAGGGCGTCTTCGGCGCGCTCCTGGCGCCCGCCGCGCTGTCGCTGCTCACCACGACGTTCACGGACGCGAAGGAGCGCGCCAAGGCGTTCAGCGTCTACGGCGCCATCGCGGGCGCGGGCGGCGCGATCGGCCTGCTGCTCGGCGGCGTGCTGACCGAGCAGCTGAACTGGCGATGGACCCTCTACGTCAACCTGATCTTCGCCGCCGTCGCGTTCCTCGGCGGCGCCGCGCTGCTCGCGCGCACCGGGCGGGTGGCGGGGGCGACGCTCGACGTGCCGGGGACGGTGCTGGTCTCGGCGGGCCTGTTCGGCCTGGTCTACGGATTCGCCAACGCCGAGAGCCACGACTGGGGCCACCCCGCGACCTGGGGCTGCCTGACCGCGGGCGTGGCGCTGCTCGCGGCGTTCGGCTGGTGGCAGACGCGGTCGGCCCACCCGCTGCTGCCGCTGCGCGTGCTGCTCGAACGGGACCGTGGCGCGTCGTTCGTCGCCGTCCTGCTCAGCGGCGTCGGTCTTTTCGGCGTCTTCCTCTTCCTGACGTACTACCTCCAGCTGTCGCTCGGGTACTCGCCGATCGAGACGGGCCTGGCGTTCCTGCCGATGATCGGCGGTCTCATGGTCAGCGCGGCGCTCGTCGGCACGGTGCTGCTGCCGCGGCTCGGCCCGCGCGTCCTGGTCACCGCGGGCATGGGCCTGGGCGCCGCGGGCCTCGCGTGGCTGACCGCGCTCGACCTGGACAGCGGGTACGCCGCCGACGTCATGCCCCCGACGATCGTGGCCGGGCTCGGCATCGGCCTGGTGATCGCCCCCGCGATGAACCTCGCCACGGCGGGCGTCCGCCCCGAGGACGCGGGCGTGGCCTCCGCGACGGTCAACACGATGCAGCAGGTGGGCGGTTCGATCGGCACCGCCGTGCTCAACACCCTGGCGGCCGGCGCCGCGAGCGACTTCCTGCGGGACAAGGACCCCACCGACCCCGTGGTCAGGGCCCAGGCCGGGCTCGAGAGCTACGCCACGGCGTTCTGGTGGTCGGCGGCGTTCTTCGTGGCGGGCATGGTCGCGTCGTTCCTCATCTACCGCAGGGGAGTCCCCGCGGCGGCGTCGACCTCAGGACCCCCGGCGGTCCACATGTGACCCCCTACAGGTCCGCTACAGCGGACGAACAGCTCGGTCGCTCCGCGTTGGACACCAACTCCCGTGCGCTGCACCCTCTTTCCCGGGGGCAAACGCTTTCACCCCCACGTGTGAAGAGAAAGAGGACGCTTTCCATGCGCAAGAGAACGTTGAGGAGCAAGAGATCGTTGGGCCCACGCCGTCGCATACTCTCGGCAGGCACGCTGGCCCTGGCGCTCGCGGCCAGCCTGCTCGCGGGCGTGCAGGGCACCGCGCACGCCGAAGGGAGCGGGGAGACGGGCGAGACCGTGGCCCCGCTCATCGTCGGCGGCGACGAGGCGAGGGGCTCCTACCCCTTCATCGTCACCATCGACATGCTGCGCGACAACGGCGAGATGCGGCACCGCTGCGGCGGCTCGCTCATCGCCCCGCAGTGGGTCCTGTCCTCCGCGCACTGCTTCAGCGACAGGGCCACGGGCGAGGTGCGGGACGCGGACCTGTTCGATGTGCGCGTCGGCTCCCTCGACCGCATGAGCGGCGGCGAGGAGGCGCTCGTCGAGGAGATCGTGATCCACCCGCTGTGGTTCTCCGGCGACCCCCTCCAGGTCGCGGACATGGCGCTGGTCAAGCTGGACCGGCCGGTCGACCAGGCGCCCGTCGCGCTCGCCGACGAGCTGCCCGGCGTGGGCACCAAGCTGCGGCTGCTCGGCTGGGGCTACACACAGACCGGCGGCCCCGAGATCCCGACCCGGCTGCGCCAGCTCGACACCGAGGTCGCCCCCGAGCTGTCGTGTGTGGTCGGCGACGCGTGGGACATCGCCGAGGGCGACCTGTGTGTGAGCCCCGAGCCCGAACGCGGCCTGTGCAACGGCGACTCCGGCTCGCCGGGCCTGCACTGGAACGGCGGCCGCTGGGAGGTGGTCGGCACGGTGAGCCGCGGCGTCGGCGACGGCTGCGCGGTCGGCTCCGACGTCCTCGCGGGCGTGCCGTTCGTCCAGGACTGGATCCAGGACACGATCGCGGACTGACACCCGCACGCCCCATGAGGCAGGGCCCACCGCGACGGCGGGCCCTGCCTTTCGCATGCTCGGCGCCGCGCGCTACCGCCCGAAGCCGGGCAGGACGTCGGGCAGCAGGCCGCCCAGCGGCGCCTCCGGGTTCACCTCGACGACCTCGGCGTCGCTCGGCGGCGTGAACTCGAAGACCGCGCCCGGCGGCTGGGCGTAGTCGATCTGCGAGAACGCCACGTCGAGCACCCGCCCCTCGGGCCCCTCCGCCGTCAGCGCGAGCGGCACCCCCGTCTCGCCGTCCACCGATATCCGCGCCTCGCTCAGCGGCGCGTCCGCGTCCTTCGGAACGATCACCAGCTGGTACGCCGCGCGGCCCGCCACCTGGGCGGTGCCGTCCACGGACACCTCCGCGTGCTCGCCCGCCCGGTCGAGCAGCCGCTCGGCCAGCTCCCGCGGGGTCAGCCCGGCCGCCCACGCGTCCCCGTCCCCCGCGCCCTCCGCGCCGAGCTCCGACAACTCCCCGTGCTCGGGCACCTCCGCGTGGTACACGGTGTCGCCCTCGGAGTCGTACGCCCACAGCTCGTCACCGTTGCGGATGACGCTGAACTCCTCGCCGCCGCTCTCGAGGCCCACCCGCTGCCGGTCGGGCCCGTCGACGGCCACCTCGAGCGTGCTGTCCCCGGTCGCCAGCCCCGCGAGCCGCCCGGCGGGGCCCTCGACGCCGCTCAGCACGCCGTCCAGCATCCCGCCGAGGTCGGGCACCCCCAGATCCGCGTCGACCCGCACCGTGCCCGAGAGCTGGGCCGTGTCCGACTCGGCGACCCGCACGAGCAGCTCATCGGCCGTGATGTCCGGCAGCTCCGGACTCCCGTCGCTCGCGAGGGCGGGCCACAGACCCGCCCCCACCGCCGCGATCCCGGCGATGACCGCCGCGGGCACGGCCGCCCTGCGGATAGCGCTGTTCCCTGCCATCGAATGCCCCTCCACTCGGCTTCAGCACCTCAATTGCATCAGCCCGGGGCCTTTCCGGCATCCGCCCACGGGAGTCTCCGCCTCTACGACCAGCGGATGACCGGAAGGCGCTTCACCGGCGCCATCCCGTAGGGGATGTACCCCGTCGAACGACAGGGTTCACCCTCCGTCTCCTCAGGATGTGCGGTCCGCCACCGCGTCGCACAGCTCGGCAAGCGCCGTCTTCGCCGAGCAGTCGGGCAGCGGCTCGAGCGTGCGCCTGGCCTGCTCGGCGAACGACAGCGCGTCCTGCCGCGCCCGCGTCAGGGCCGGGTGGGCGCGCAGGGCCGCCAGCGCCTCCGCGTGCCGCCCGTCGTCCGTCAGATCGCCGCCGAGCAGCTCGCACAGCGCCAGGTCGTCGGGCGAGCCGCTCCGCGCGGCCATCTCCCGCAGCCGCAGCACCGGGAGCGTCACCACGCCCTCGCGCAGATCGGTGCCGGGGGTCTTCCCCGACTCGCCGCCGTCGCTCGTGATGTCGAGCACGTCGTCCGCCAGCTGGAACGCGATCCCGATCCGCTCCCCGTACTGCGCGAGCACGTGCACCACCGCCTCCGAGGCGCCGGACATCAACGCGCCCATCCGCCCCGCGACGGCGATGAGCGAGCCCGTCTTGCCCGCGATCACGTCCAGGTGGTGGGAGATGGGGTCCTCCCCCTCGCGCGGCCCCGCCGTCTCCAGGATCTGACCCGTCACCAGCCGCTCGAACGCCTCCGCCTGGATGCGCACCGCGGCCGGGCCCAGGTCGGCCACTATCGTCGAGGCGCGGGAGAAGAGGAAGTCGCCGGTGAGCACCGCGACCGAGTTGTTCCACCTGGCGTTGGCGCTCGGCACCCCCCGCCGCATCTCGGCCTCGTCCATGATGTCGTCGTGGTACAGCGTGGCGAGGTGGGTCAGCTCCACCACCACGGCCGACGGCACCACCCCCGGGGCGTGCGGATCGCCGAACTGCGCGGCCAGCAGCAGCAGAAGCGGCCTGAACCGCTTCCCCCCGGCCCGCACCAGATGCTGGGCCGTCTCCGTTATGAAAGGGACATCGCTCTTGGTGGCCTCTGCCAGCCCGGCCTCCACAGCCGAGAGGCCGGCCTGGACATCGGCTTCCAGGGCCGGGTCCCGCACGCTCACCCCGAAGGGCCCCACGACGGTCACGAGCGTTCTCCCTGTCTCACGTGCGTTGGTCCCCGGCAGCGTATCCGGTCGGAAGTGGATCACAGCCGAAGGGCCGTCCCACGGAAACGGACGCGCACAGCCCCTAGGGTGAAGACATGTCCGATGGGAGCCTGTTCGGTGTCGACAATCTGCCCTACGGCGTCTTCAGCACGCCCGACGACCCCGCGGGACGACGGCTCGGGGTGCGGTATCTGGACCGCGTCCTCGACATCGGCGCCGCCGCCGTCGAGCTCGACTCCCCGCACGCCGCGCTGCTGACCGCGCCCGGGCTCGACCCGCTGCTGGCCGCCGGGCGCCCGGTCTGGCGGGCCGTGCGCGCCGAGGTGCGCTCATGGCTCACCGACCCCGCCCACCGCGCCGTCACGGAGCCGCTGCTCGTGCCGCTCGACGCGACGGTGCCGCACCTGCCGTTCACGGTGGCCGACTACGTCGACTTCTACGCGAGCGAGCACCACGCCACCACCGTCGGCCGCGTCTTCCGCCCCGACACACCCCCGCTGCCGCCCAACTGGAAGCACCTGCCGATCGGTTACCACGGCCGCGCCGGGACCGTCGTCGTCTCGGGCACCCCGGTCGTCCGCCCCCGGGGGCAACGCCGCCCCTCCGCTCCCGGCGAGGCGCCCGGGTTCGGGCCCTCGCGACGCCTCGACATCGAGGCCGAGGTGGCGTTCGTCGTCGGCACCCCTTCGCCGCTCGGCCGACCCGTGCCCCAAGGGGCGTTCGCCGACCACGTCTTCGGGGTCTGCCTGCTCAACGACTGGTCCGCGCGCGACATCCAGGCGTGGGAGTACGTGCCGCTCGGCCCGTTCCTCGGCAAGTCCTTCGCCACCTCGCTCTCCCCCTGGGTCACCCCGCTCGACGCCCTCGCGGGCGCCAGGGTCGCGCCGCCCCCGCGCGACGAGCCGCTGCTGCCCTACCTCGACGACGGCCCTGACAGCGGGATCCCCGCGGGCGGGCTCGACCTGCGGATCGAGGTGCGGCTCAACGGGCACCTGATCGCCGAGCCCCCGTTCGCGGCCATGTACTGGACGGCCGCCCAGCAGTTGGCGCACCTCACGGTCAACGGCGCCGCCCTGCGCACCGGCGACCTCTATGCCTCGGGCACCGTCAGCGGCCCCGAGGCGCGGCAGCGCGGCTCCCTGCTCGAGCTGACGTGGGGCGGCCGCGACCCCATCCAACTGCCGGACGGCACCAGGACGTTCCTCCAGGACGGCGACGAGGTCGAGCTGACCGCCTGG
Source organism: Streptomyces radicis (assembly GCF_003626575.1). Classification (GTDB taxonomy): domain Bacteria; phylum Actinomycetota; class Actinomycetes; order Streptomycetales; family Streptomycetaceae; genus Streptomyces; species Streptomyces radicis. Next base: position 42,388 of record NZ_RBDY01000024.1, read on the forward strand.
GCGCCTGGGCCCGAGCCGGGGACGCGCGTCGGCCTCGGCGAGGTCATCGGCACGATCGCGCCCGCCGCTCCCCCGGCCGCGCCATGACGCGCGCGTCGGCGCGCGCGTTCGCGCCCGAAGAGGGAACGAGAGGTATCAGTCCGGTGGCGAATGACACACAGCCGTAACGCTTCTGCCTACCCCGCAGCCCCTCAGGATAATCTGCCGTGACCAGTTCAACGTCCGAGGGGAAACCATGCGCAGGTCCATACGGCTCGCCGTGCCAGCGGCGACAGCCGCCGTACTGCTGCTCAGCGGCTGTGGCGGTGACAAGGAAGGCAGCCCGTTCCAGGCGCCGGACATCGAGGACCTCGAGGTGCCCGAGGTCCCCGAGCTCGAGGAGTCCGAGGAGTCCGAGGGAATGGGCGACATCGAGGTGCCGCCGCCGTCAGGCGACTCGGGCGGAGACACCGGGGGCGGCGACTTCGACCTGGGCGGCGATTTCGACGGCTCGTGGGAGGCCCCGGCCTCCGACGGCAACAACGCGCGACTCGACATCTACGGCGACTACGTCAACTACACGGACACCACCGCCTACGAGGGCGACCTGTGCAACGGCAGCCTGAGCGGCGACACGTTCACCATCACCTGCTCCGTCTACGGCGACGAGGCGTTCCCCGAGACGACGGGAACCCTGGCCCTCAACGGGGACTCGCTCACGGTGACCTGGGGCTCCGGCACCAGCGAGGAGTTCACGAGGGCGATATGACGCTCGCCCGTCCGAGGCCCGTCCGAGCGGCGGCGCCCGGGCGGCCACGAGGAGGCGCAGGCCGAAGGGCCGGACCCTCGGGTCCGGCCCTTCGGCCTGCGCGACGACGTGAACGACGGCGTCAGCGCACGAACATCCCCGCGTCGCTCGCCAGATCGAGGAAGAACTGCGGCGCGACGCCCAGCACGACCGTGACCGCGGCGGCCAGCGCGACCACCGACATCGTCAGCGGGCTCGGGATGACCACCGAAGGGCCGTCCGCCTTGGGCTCGCTGAAGAACATCAGCACGATGACGCGGACGTAGAAGAACGCCGCCACCGCCGAGGCCAGCACGCCCACGATCACCAGGCCCATCGCGCCCGCGTCGGCCGCCGCCCTGAACACCGCGAACTTCCCCGAGAACCCCGACGTCAGCGGAATGCCCGCGAAGGCCAGCAGGAAGAGCGCGAAGACCGCGGCGAGCAGCGGCGAACGCCGCCCGAGCCCCGCCCACTTGGACAGGTGCGTGGCCTCGCCCCCGGCGTCCCGCACGAGCGTCACCACGGCGAACGCGCCCAGCGTCACGAACGAGTACGCGGCCAGGTAGAACAGCACCGAGGACACGCCGTCCTCCGTCACCGCGACCACACCGGCCAGGATGAAGCCCGCGTGCGCGATCGACGAGTACGCGAGCAGCCGCTTGACATCGGTCTGTGTGATCGCGATGACCGCGCCCGCCACCATCGAGGCGATGGCCACGCCCCACAGCACCGGCTCCCAGTCCCACCGCAGCCCAGGCAGCACGACATACAGCAGCCGCAGCAGCGCGCCGAACGCCGCCACCTTGGTCGCCGCGGCCATGAAGCCGGTCACCGGCGTCGGGGCGCCCTGGTAGACGTCGGGCGTCCACATGTGGAACGGCACCGCGCCCACCTTGAAAAGCAGGCCCATCGTGATCATCGCGCCGCCGATCAGCAGCAGCGCGTCGTTGCCCATGGTGGCGGCCAGGCCCGGGTTCACCGAGGCGGGGTCGCCGCTGACGACGTCCGCGATCCCCGAGTAGCTGACGGTGCCCGCGTAGCCGTAGAGCATCGCGATGCCGAACAGCAGGAACGCCGAGGCGAACGCGCCGAGCAGGAAGTACTTGAGCGCGGCCTCCTGCGACAGCAGCCGCCTGCGGCGGGCCAGCGCGCACAGCAGGTACAGCGGAAGCGACAGGACCTCGAGCGCGATGAACAGCACCAGCAGGTCGTTGGCCATCGGGAAGAGCAGCATGCCGCCGATGGCGAACAGCAGCAGCGGGAAGATCTCCGTCGTGGTGTGCCCCGCCTTGACGGCCTCGCGCTCGGCGGGCCCGCCGGGCACAGCCGCGGGCTGCGCGGCGAACGAGTCCACCGCGGCGCCGTGCGCGGCGGGTTCGAGGCGGCGTTCGGCGAAGAGGAACACACCGACCAGGCCGACCAGCAGGATCACGCCCTGGAGGAAGAGCGCCGGGCCGTCGACGGCCAGCGACCCCATGCCCGCGACCTGCGCCTCGCTCGTCGCGTGCCCGTCGGACGCCAGCACCACCACGGCGGCGAACGCGCTCACCAGGGCCAGCGCGCCCAGCACCACCTCGGCGGTGTACCGCACGGAGCGTGGCGCGAACGCCTCGATCAGCACCCCGATGATGGCCGCGCCGAACACGATGAGGCTCGGCGAGAGCGCGGCCCACTCGATGACCGGAGCCTGAAGCTCCCCGGGATTCATACTGCCGCTCCTTCGTTCGCTTCTCCGCCCGTGCGGCACGGCGCGGCCATCGCCGACACCTGCCGCTGGGCAGCCGCACGTGCGTCGCTCACTGCCCAGCCTCCACTTCTTCCAGGTGTGGCGCCGGATCCGTCTGGTCGACGTCCGACAGGGTGTGCTCCACCGCCGGGTTGACGATGTCGGTCAGCGGCTGGGGGTAGACGCCGAGGAAGATCAGCAGCGCGATCAGCGGCGCCACCACGGCCAGCTCCCGCACCCGCAGGTCGGGCAGCTTCTCCAGGCCCGGCTTCACGGGGCCCGTCATCGTCCGCTGGTAGAGCACCAGGACATAGAGCGCCGCGAGCACGATGCCCGCGCACGCGATGATCCCGGCCACCTCGTACCGGCTGAACGTGCCGACCAGCACGAGGAATTCGGAGATGAACGGCCCGGTGCCGGGCAGCGACAGGGTGCCGAGGCCGCCGATGAGGAACGTGCCGGCCAGCACGGGCGCCGTCTTCTGCACGCCCCCGTAGTCCGAGATCAGGCGCGAGCCGCGGCGCGAGATCAGGAAGCCCGCGACCAGCATGAGCGCCGCCGTCGCGATGCCGTGGTTGATCATGTAGAGCGTCGCGCCGCCCTGGCCCTGGCTGGTCATCACGAAGATGCCCAGCACGATGAAGCCGAAGTGGCTGATCGACGCGTACGCGATGAGCCGCTTCATGTCGCGCTGGCCGAGCGCGAGCAGCGCGCCGTAGATGATGCTGACCAGCGCCAGCGTGATCACCACGGGCGTCGCCCACTCGCTGGCCTCGGGGAAGAGGCCCAGGCAGAAGCGGAGCATGGCGAACGTGCCGACCTTGTCGACCACCGCGGTGATCAGCACGGCCACCGGCGCGGTCGACTCGCCCATCGCGTTGGGCAGCCACGTGTGGACGGGCCACAGCGGGGCCTTGATGGCGAACGCCACGAAGAAGCCGAGGAACAGCCAGCGTTCGGTGGAGGTCGCCAGGTCGAGCTCGCCCGAGCCGCGCGCCTCCAGGATCGCCTGGAGCGAGAACGTGCCGACCTCGAGCTGGTCGGCCGTCGCGACATAGAGGCCGATGAGCGCGGCCAGCATCACCAGGCCGCCGACCAGGTTGTAGAGCAGGAACTTGACGGCGGCGTACGACCGTTGCCGCGCCTGGCCCTCCTCGCCCTGCTCGCCCGCCCGGTCCCCGAAGCCGCCGATGAGGAAGTACATCGGGATCAGCATGGCTTCGAAGAAGATGTAGAAGAGGAAGATGTCCGTCGCGGCGAACGACAGCACCACCATCGCCTCGACGGCCAGGATCAGCGCGAAGAACCCCTGGGTCGGGCGCCAGCGCCGCGACGCGGGGGCCTCGTCCTCGTCCTCCTTGGGATCGGCGTCGTTCCAGCCCGCGCCGATGAGGAACGGGATCAGCACCGCCGTGAGCGCGATCATCGCCACGCCGATGCCGTCGACGCCGAGCTCGTACCTGACCCCGAAGTCCTCGATCCAGCTGCGGGATTCGGTGAGCTGGTACCGGTCGGCGCCCGCGTCCGTGTCGAAGCGCAGCACGATCGCCGCCGCGAAGCCGACCGTGGCCAGGGAGAACGCCAGCGCGATCCACTTGGCCGCGGTGCGCCGCGCGGAGGGCACGGCCGCGGTGACGATCGCGCCGATGGCGGGGGTGAGGGCCGTGGCCGTCAGCAAGGGAAATGACATGGCAGACTCCTTAGACCGCCCGCATCAGCAGGGTCGCGGCGACGAGCAGGACAGCGCCACCGAACATGGACACCGCGTATGAGCGGGCGAAGCCGTTCTGCACCCGGCGCAGCCGCCCCGACGCCCCGCCGAACGCCGCCGCCGTGCCGTTGACGACCCCGTCCACCAGCTTGTGGTCGAGGTAGACAAGGCCGCGGGTCAGGTAGTTCCCCGGGCGGACGAACGCGGCGTGGTTGAAGTCGTCCTGGAGCAGGTCCCGCCGGGCCGCCCTGGTGAGGAAGCGGCCCTGCGGCGCCACCGCGGGCACCGGGCGGCGGCCGTACTGCCACCAGGCCCCGGCCACGCCGAGCACCATCACGGCGGTGGCGGCGATGCCGACCGTGCCGTGGGCGACAGGGGAGTCGCCGTGTTCGAGGCCCGTGACGGGCTCGAGCCAGTGCACGAAGTTCTCGTTCAGGTCGAAGAAGAAGCCCGCGCCGACCGAGCCGAACGCCAGGATGATCATGGGGATGGTCATCGTCAGCGGCGACTCGTGCGGGTGCGGCTCGTGCCCGCTCGCGTCCGGCTGCCACCGCTTCTCGCCGAAGAACGTCAGCAGCATGATCCGGGTCATGTAGTACGCGGTCAGCGCCGCGCCCAGCAGCATGACGCCGCCCAGGATCCAGCCCTCGGTGCCGCCCTTGCTGAACCCGGCGTAGATGATCTCGTCCTTGGAGAAGAAGCCGGACAGGTAGGGGAAGCCGATGATGGCCAGATACGCGAGCCCGAACGTCGCGAACGTGATCGGCATGTGCTTGCGCAGCCCGCCGTAACGCCGCATGTCCACCTCGTCGTTCATGCCGTGCATGACCGAACCGGCGCCGAGGAAGAGCCCCGCCTTGAAGAAGCCGTGGGTGACCAGGTGCATGATCGCGAAGACATAGCCGATCGGGCCGAGCCCGGCGGCCAGCATCATGTAGCCGATCTGCGACATCGTCGAACCGGCCAGCGCCTTCTTGATGTCGTCCTTCGCGCACCCGACGATCGCGCCGAACAGCAGCGTCACCGCGCCGACCACCACGACCACCGTCTGCGCGTCGGGCGCCGCGTCGAAGACCGCGCCCGAGCGGGTGATCAGGTACACGCCCGCGGTCACCATGGTGGCCGCGTGGATCAGCGCGGAGACCGGGGTCGGGCCCTCCATCGCGTCGCCGAGCCAGGACTGGAGCGGCACCTGCGCCGACTTGCCGCACGCGGCGAGCAGCAGCATCAGCCCGATGCCGGTCAGCGTGGCCTCGCTCGCGCCCGAGGCGTTCTCGAGGACGGGCTCGAAGGCGAACGTGCCGAACGTCGTGAACATCAGCAGGATCGCGATCGACAGGCCGACGTCGCCGACCCTGTTGACGATGAACGCCTTCTTGGCCGCCGTCGCCGCGCTCGGCTTGTGCTGCCAGAAGCCGATCAGCAGGAACGACGCGAGGCCCACGCCCTCCCAGCCGACGTACAGCAGCAGGTAGTTGTCCGCGAGGACGAGCAGCAGCATCGCCCCGAGGAAGAGGTTCAGGTAGGCGAAGAAGCGCCGCCGCCGCTCGTCGTGCTCCATGTAGCCGATCGAGTAGAGGTGGATCAGCGTGCCCACGCTCGTGATCAGCAGCACAAAGGTCATCGACAGCGGGTCGAGCCGGAACGCCACGTCCGCCTGGAAGTCGGCGACCGGCACCCACGTGAACAGGTGCTGGTGCAGCGTGCGCGCCTCGCTCTCCTCGCCCAGCAGGTCGAGGAAGAGCACCACGGCAAGCACGAAGGACACGGCGGCGAGCAGCGTCGCCAGCAGGTGCCCCACGCGGTCGAGCCGCCGCCCGCCCACCAGCAGCACGGCAGCGCCGAGGAGCGGCGCGCCGATGAGCAGTCCGATCAATGACTCCACTGGTTTCGTCCCCTTACAGCTTCATCAGGCTGGCGTCGTCGACCGAGGCCGAGTGGCGGGAGCGGTAGACGGTGACGATGATGGCGAGCCCGACCACGACCTCGGCCGCGGCGACGACCATCACGAAGAACGCCATGATCTGGCCGTCCAGGTTGCCGTGCATCCGGGAGAACGTGACCAGCGCCAGGTTGGCGGCGTTCAGCATCAGCTCGACGCACATGAAGACCACGATCGCGTTGCGCCGCAGCAGCACCCCGCAGGCGCCGAGGGTGAACAGCAGCGCGGCCAGGTAGAGGTAGTTCTCGGGGCTCACGGACGGTCCTTCCCGGCCTCGTCGCCATCGCCTTCACCGTTGTTGTCGTGGTCGGCGGCGGCATCGTCGGCGACGGCGGTGGTGCCGTTGACGGCGGCGCGGGTGCCGCCGTTCGCGCCGCTGACCGAGGAGCTCTCGCCGTTCCCCGGCACATAGGTCTGACCGTGGTACCGCGCGACGCGGGACTCCAGGGCCCTGACCGCGGGCACCGACTCGTGGTGCACCTCGCGGACCTGGCCGCGGCCCCGCAGCGTGGCGTTGACCGTCAGCTCGGCGGGCGTGCCGTCGGGCAGCAGGCCCGGCAGGTCGACGGCGTTGTTGCGGGCGTAGACGCCGGGCGCGGGCAGCGGCGGGAGCTGCACGCCGCCCCGCACGCGCTCCTCGGCCTGCTCGCGCTGCGTCTTGTTCCGCTCGATGCGCTCGCGGTGCGTCAGCAGGGTGGCGCCGACGGCCGCGATGGTCAGCAGGATGCCGGTGACCTCGAACGCCACGACGTAGCGCGTGAAGAGCAGCGAGGCCAGGCCCTGGACGTTGCCCTCGGAGTTCGCCTGGGAAAGGCCGGTGAACGAGCCGACCGAGACCTGCCCGATCCCGGCGATCAGCAGGATGCCGAGGCCCAGCCCGCACAGCGCGGCCAGCCAACGCTGGCCCGTGAGCGTCTCCTTGAGCGAGTCCGTGGCGCTGACGCCGACGAGCATCAGCACGAAGAGGAACAGCATCATCACGGCGCCGGTGTAGACGACGATCTGCACCATGCCGAGGAAGTACGCGCCGTTGGCCAGGTAGAACAGCGCCAGGATCACCATCGTCCCGGCCAGGCAGAGCGCGGAGTGCACCGCGCGCCGCATCAGCACGGTGCCGAGCCCGCCGGCCAGCGCGAGCGGGCCGAGCAGCCAGAACTGCACGGCCTCGCCCTGCGAGGTCGAGGTCTCGGCGGCGAGCGCCGCCAGGGTGCCGCTCATGCCTGGCCCCCCGCCGGGTCGTGCAGCCGGGTGGCGGCGAGCACCGCGTCGTCGGCGTCATCGGCATCGTCGGCGTAGTCGGCGGGCTGACCCTCGCCGGTGACCCGCTGCCTGACGGTGCCCGGCGCGGCGCCGCGGACCTCGCCCCGGTAGTAGGACTGCTCGTCCGTGCCGGGGTACAGGGCGTGCGGCGAGTCGACCATGCCGTCGGAGAGGCCGACCAGCAGCTCCTCCTTGGTGTAGATGAGGGAGGCGCGGGTGCGGTCGGCCAGCTCGTACTCGTTCGTCATGGTCAACGCCCTGGTGGGGCACGCCTCGACGCACAGGCCGCACAGGATGCAGCGCAGGTAGTTGATCTGGTAGACGCGGCCGTAGCGCTCGCCCGGGGAGTAGCGCTCCTCCTCGGTGTTGTCCGCGCCCTCCACATAGATCGCGTCGGCCGGACAGGCCCAGGCGCACAGCTCGCAGCCGATGCACTTCTCCAGGCCGTCCGGGTGGCGGTTGAGCTGGTGGCGCCCGTGGAAGCGGGGCGCCGTCGGCTTCTTCTCCTCCGGGTACTGCTCCGTGAGCCGCTTCTTGAACATGGCCTTGAAGGTCACGCCGAAGCCGGCCACGGGATTGCGGAACTCAGGCATCGTCGCCCTCCCTTCCTTCGGGACTTGCCTCGCTTGGTCCTGGGGTGTCGGCGGCGACCGACGCCGTGGCCCGGTCGGCCCGCGAGGGCCGACGCGGCACCGGCGGCAGGGTCTGTCCGGGCAGCGGCGGAACGGGGTAGCCGCCCGCGAGCGGGTCGAAGGGCGCCTCGCCCTCCTGGGCCTCGGCCTCCTCGCGGCGCTGTTCGGAGCGGTCGCGGAAGACGTCGACCACGAAGGAGATCAGCAGCAGCGCGAGCGCGCCGCCGAGCACCCACATCACGATGTCGCGGAACTCGTAGCCCTCGTTCTCCATCGCGCGCACGGCGGCGACCAGCATGAGCCACACCAGCGCGACGGGGATGAGGACCTTCCAGCCGAGCACCATGAACTGGTCGTAGCGGACGCGGGGCAGCGACGCGCGCACCCACACGAAGAAGAAGATGACCGCGACGAGCTTGATGGTGAACCAGAGCATCGGCCACCAGCCGGTGTTCGCGCTCTCCCAGTAGCTCAGCGGCGCGGGCGCCCGCCAGCCGCCGAGGAAGAGGGTGACCATGAGGGCCGAGACGGTGACCGTGTGGATGTACTCGGACATCATGAAGAAGGCGAACTTGATCGACGAGTACTCGGTGAGATACCCGCCGACCAGGTCGCCCTCGGACTCCGGCATGTCGAACGGCGGGCGGTGCGCCTCGCCGATCATCGCCACCATGTAGATGAGGAACGACACCGGCAGCAGGACCATGAACCACCGGTCGTCCTGCGCCTCGACGATGGCCGAGGTGGACATCGATCCCGAGTAGAGGAAGACGGCCGCGAAGGACAGACCCATCGCGACCTCGTAGGAGATGATCTGCGCCGTGGCCCGCACGCCGCCGAGCAGCGGGTAGGTCGAGCCGGACGACCAGCCCGCGAGGACCGTTCCGTAGACGGCGATGGCCGCGGTGGCCAGCACGTAGAGCAGCGCCACCGGGAGGTCGGTGAGCTGGAGGACGGTCTGGGTGCCGAAGATGCTGACCGGGTCGTCCTTGGGCCCGAACGGGATGACCGCGATCGCCATCAGCGCGGGGATCGTGGCCAGCATGGGCGCCAGGATGTAGAGCGCCTTGTCGGCGCCCTTGACGACCACGTCCTCCTTGAGCATCAGCTTCACGCCGTCGGCGAGCGACTGGAGCATGCCCCAGGGGCCGTGCCGGTTGGGCCCGATGCGCAGCTGCATCCAGCCGAGCACCTTGCGCTCCATCACGATGCAGATGAGCACGGTGATCAGCAGGAACGCGAAGCAGAAGACCGCCTTGAGCAGGATCAGCCAGAACGGGTCGTTCCCGAACATCGAGAGATCCGGTTCCTGGGCGAGGGGCATCACGCGTTCACCTCCTCGGTCTTCTCGGCCTCGGCCGCGGTGGCGGCCGTCTCGGCGGCGACGCGGACCACGCCGCCCGGCAGGGTGCCGAGGTCGCGATGGGCGCCGCGGCCCACGGAGTTGAGCGGGATCCAGACGACGCGGTCCGGGATCTCGTCGGTGACCGCGAGCGGCAGGGCGACGGAGCCCGCGGGGCCCGTCACCGCGACGCGGTCGCCGTCCTTGACCCCGGCCTCGCGCGCGGTGGCGGGCGAGAGCCTGGCCACGGCGGCGTGCCGGGTGCCGGCCAGCGCCTCGTCGCCGTCCTGGAGCGTGCCGCGGTCGAGCAGCAGCCGGTGCCCGGCCAGCACGGCCTCGCCCTCGGCGGGGCTCGGCAGCTCGGCGGGGGTGCCGGTGGGCCCGAGCGGCAGGTCGCCGCGCCACTCGGCGAGCGAGTCCAACTCCCGCCTGATCGTGCGCAGATCGGGCAGGCCGAGGTGCACGTCCATGGCGTCGGCGAGCATGTGCAGCGCCCGCGCGTCGGTCTGCACGAGGCGGCGGGTCATCTGGTCGGGCCTGATCGCGGGGTCGAACGAGCGGGCGCGGCCCTCCCAGTTGATGAAGGTGCCGCCCTTCTCGACCACCGCCGCGACCGGCAGCACCACATGGGCGCGCCGGGTGACCTCGGTGGGCCGCAGCTCCAGGCTGACCAGGAAGCCGGTCTCGGCGACCTGGTCGAGCGCGGCGGCGGCGAGCGCCGGGTCCGGCAGGTCGTCGATGTCCACGCCCGCGACCAGCAGCGCGCCCACCTCACCCGCCGCGGCGGCCTCCACGATCCGGCCCGTGTCCCGCGCGGGCCGCTCGGGCAGCGCGCCGAGGCCCCAGGCGTTCGCGACCTCCTGGCGCGCCTGGCGCGAGGACTCGGGGCGCCCGCCGGGCAGCAGCCCGGGCAGCGCGCCTGCCTCGATCGCGCCGCGCTCGCCGGAGCGCCGCGGGATCCACACCAGGCCCGCCCCGGTGGCCGCCGCCGCGGCGACCGCCGCGGTGTAGGCCCCCGGCACGCCCGCGAGCCGCTCGCCGACGACGATGAGCGCGCCCTCGGCGCGCAGCGCGTCGGCCGCGGCCCTGCCGTGCTCGTCGAGCCCGCCGCCCACGCCCTCGCCGTCGGCCAGCGCGTTGAGCCACGTCGGCTCGGTGCCGGGCGCGGCGGGCAGCAGCGTGCCGCCCGTCTTGGCCAGGCCCCGCGTGATGTGGGTGGCGACGGAGAAGACGCGGGTGCCGTGCTTGCGGTGGCCCTTGCGCAGCCGCAGGAAGACGCCGGGGGCCTCCTCCTCGGACTCGAAGCCGACCAGCAGCACGGCGGGCGCGGTCTCAAGGGCGGCGTGCGTGGTGCCGTTGCCGTCCAGGTCGACGCCGTGCCCGGCGACGCGGGAGGCGAGGAACGCCGCCTCCTCCGCGCTGTGCCGCCTGGCGCGGAAGTCGATGTCGTTGGTGCCGAGGGCGACCCGCGCGAACTTGGCGTAGGCGTAGGCGTCCTCGACGGTCAGCCGCCCTCCGGTGAGCACGGCCGCGTCGCGGCCCGCGGCCCCTGCCAGGCCCGCGGCGGCGATCCGCAGCGCCTCGGGCCAGCTGGCGGGGACCAGCTCGCCGGTCGCCTCGTCCCGCACGAGCGGCGAGGTGAGGCGGTCGGGCTGCTGGGCGTAACGGAACGCGAAGCGGCCCTTGTCGCAGATCCACTCCTCGTTCACCCGCGGGTCGTTGGCCGCCATGCGCCGCATGACCTTGCCGCGCCTGTGGTCGGTGCGGGTGGCGCAGCCGCCCGCGCAGTGCTCGCACACGCTCGGCGACGACACCAGGTCGAACGGGCGGGAGCGGAAGCGGTAGGCGGCCGAGGTCAGCGCGCCCACGGGGCAGATCTGGATGGTGTTGCCCGAGAAGTACGACTCGAACGGGTCGCCCTCGCCCGTGCCCACCTGCTGGAGCGCGCCGCGTTCGAGCAGCTCGATCATCGGGTCGCCCGCGATCTGGTTCGAGAAGCGGGTGCACCGCGCGCACAGCACGCAGCGCTCGCGGTCGAGCAGCACCTGGGTGGAGATCGGCACGGGCTTGTCGAACGTGCGCTTCACGCCGTCGAACCTGGACTCCGCGTCGCCCGCGCTCATCGCCTGGTTCTGCAAGGGGCACTCGCCGCCCTTGTCGCAGACCGGGCAGTCGAGCGGGTGGTTGATCAGGAGCAGCTCCATCACGCCGCGCTGCGCCTTCTCGGCGACGGGCGAGCTGAGCTGCGTCTTGACGACCATGCCGTCGGTGCAGGTGATGGTGCAGGAGGCCATGGGCTTGCGCTGGCCCTCGACCTCCACGATGCACTGCCGACAGGCACCCGCGGGGTCGAGCAGCGGGTGGTCGCAGAACCGCGGGATCTCGATGCCCAGCTGCTCGGCGGCACGGATGACCAGGGTGCCCTTGGGCACCGAGACCTCGATGCCGTCGATGGTCAGCGTCACCAGGTCCCCGGCGTCCTTGGCCGTCATGCGTTCACCTCCTGGTGAGCTCCGGTGCCGTTGTCCGCCCAGGCGGTGGACTTGGCGGGGTCGAACGGGCAGCCGCCCTGGGTGACGTGCCGCTCGTACTCGTCGCGGAAGTACTTCAGCGAGGAGAAGATGGGGCTCGCCGCGCCGTCGCCGAGGGCGCAGAACGACTTGCCGTTGATGTTGTCCGCGATGTCGGCGAGCTTGTCGATGTCGCTGAGCAGGCCCTTGCCCGCCTCGATGTCGCGCAGCAGCTGGACGAGCCAGTAGGTGCCCTCGCGGCACGGGGTGCACTTGCCGCAGGACTCGTGCGCGTAGAACTCGGTCCACCGCGTGACCGCGCGCACGACGCACGTGGTCTCGTCGAAGCACTGGAGCGCCTTGGTGCCGAGCATGGACCCGGCGCCCATCACGCCCTCGTAGTCGAGGGGAACGTCCAGGTGCTCGGCGGTGAACATCGGCGTGGACGAGCCGCCCGGCGTCCAGAACTTGAGGGTGTGGCCAGGGCGGATGCCGCCGCTCATCTGGAGCAGCTCGCGCAGCGTGATGCCGAGCGGGGCCTCGTACTGGCCTGGCCTGGCGACGTGTCCTGAGAGCGAGTACAGCGTGAAGCCGGGGGACTTCTCGCTGCCCATCGAGCGGAACCACTCCTTGCCGCGGTCGATGATCGCGGGAACCGAGGCGATGGACTCGACGTTGTTCACCACGGTGGGGCAGGCGTAGAGACCGGCGACCGCGGGGAAGGGGGGCCGCAGCCTCGGCTGGCCGCGCCGCCCTTCGAGGGAGTCGAGCAGCGCGGTCTCCTCGCCGCAGATGTACGCGCCCGCGCCCGCATGGACGGTGATGTCCAGGTCGCCGCCGTCGCCGAGGGCGCCCTTGCCGAGGTATCCGGCGGCGTATGCCTCGGCGACCGCGGCGTGCAGGCGGCGCAGGACGGGGACGACCTCGCCGCGCAGATAGATGAAGGCGTGGTGGGAGCGGATGGCGTGACAGGCGATCACGATGCCCTCGACGAGGGAGTGCGGGTTCGCCAGCAGCAGCGGGATGTCCTTGCAGGTGCCCGGCTCGGACTCGTCGGCGTTGACCACCAGGTAGTGCGGCTTGTTGTCGCCCTGCGGGATGAACTGCCACTTCATCCCGGTGGGGAAGCCCGCGCCGCCGCGGCCGCGCAGGCCCGAGTCCTTCACATAGGCGATCACATCGTCCGGCGGCATGGCCAGGGCCTTGCCAAGGGCGCGATAGCCGCCGTTCGCCCGGTACACATCGAGCGTCCAGGACCTGTCCTGGTCCCAGAACGCCGAGAGCACCGGCGTCAGGAGCTTCTCGGGGCTCGTCTCGTCAACGGATGTGTTCATCACTCACCCTCCTCGGTCACCGGCCCCGCGGGGTGGTGCGGGTCGGAGGCCGAGCTCGGCTGCGGGGCGTCGTGGCGGCTCTCGTGGGTCGTGGGCGGCCGGTCCTGCGGGATGTCGGGGTGGCGCGGGGCGACGACCGTGGCGGGGCCCGTCTGGCCCTTGGCCAGCCGGAGCCCGGCCAGCGAGGCGGGCCCGGCGCTGCCACCGGCCTCGGTGGCGCCTGGGCGCTCGTCGGGGAAGCCCGCGAGCACGCGGGCGGTGGCCTTGAAGTCGCACAGCGGGGCGCCGCGGGTGGGCGTGACCTGGGCGCCCGCGCGCAGGTCGTCGACGAGGCGCTTGGCCGACTCGACGGTCTGGTTGTCGAAGAACTCCCAGTTGACCATGACGACCGGCGCGAAGTCGCACGCGGCGTTGCACTCGATGTGCTCCAGGGTGACCTTGCCGTCGGCGGTGGTCTCCCCGTTGCCGACGCCGAGGTGCTCCTTGAGCGCGTCGAAGATGGCGTCGCCGCCGAGCACCGCGCACAGGGTGTTGGTGCAGACGCCGACCTGGTGGTCGCCCGACGGCTTGCGCCGGTACATCGAGTAGAACGTCGCGACCGCGGTCACCTCGGCGCTGGTCAGCCCGAGCACGTCCGCGCAGAACCGCACGCCGGTGCGGGTGACATGGCCCTCCTCGGACTGCACGAGGTGCAGCAGCGGCAGCAGCGCGGAGCGGCTGTCGGGGTAGCGGGCCACGACCTCGGCCGCGTCGGCCTCGAGACGGGCCCGCACCTCGGCGGGGTAGTCGGGCGCGGGCATCTGCGGCATGCCGAGCTGGACGTCGCGGCCGGTCGCGGGGGCCGGTGTCTCGTTGGCGCTCACCGGTCGACGCCTCCCATCACGGGGTCGATGGACGCCACCGCGACGATGACGTCGGCGAACATGCCGCCCTCGCACATCGCCGCCATGGACTGGAGGTTGGTGAAGGAGGGGTCGCGGAAGTGGACCCGGTAGGGCCGGGTGCCGCCGTCGCTGACGATGTGCACCCCCAGCTCGCCCTTGGGGGACTCCACCGCGGTGTAGACCTGGCCAGGCGGGACCCTGAACCCCTCGGTGACGAGCTTGAAGTGGTGGATCAGGGCCTCCATGGAGGTGCCCATGATGTTCTTGATGTGGTCGAGCGAGTTGCCGATGCCGTCGGGGCCCTGGGCGAGCTGCGCGGGCCAGGCGATCTTCTTGTCGGCGACCATGACGGGCCCCGGCTCCAGGCGGTCGATGCACTGCTCGACGATGCGCAGCGACTGCCGCATCTCATCGAGGCGCAGCACGAACCTGCCGAACGAGTCGCACGTGTCGGTGGTCGGGACCTCGAAGTCGTAGGTCTCGTAGCCGCAGTACGGGTCGGTCTTGCGCAGGTCGTGCGGCAGCCCGGCCGAGCGCAGGATGGGCCCGGTGGCGCCGAGCGCGAGGCAGCCCGCGAGGTCGAGGTGGCCGACGTCCTTGAGGCGGGCCTTGAAGACGGGGTTCCCGGTGCAGAGCTTGTCGTACTCGTCGATGTTCTTGCGCATCTTGGTGACGAACTCGCGCAACGCGTCGACCGCGCCCGGCGGGAGGTCCTGGGCGAGGCCGCCGGGGCGGATGAACGCGTGGTTCATCCGCAGGCCGGTGATCAGCTCGAAGATGTCGAGGCACAGCTCGCGGTCGCGGAACCCGTAGATCATGACCGTGGTCGCGCCGAGCTCCATGCCGCCGGTGGCGATGGCGACGAAGTGCGAGGAGAGGCGGTTGATCTCCATCAGCAGCACGCGGATGACGCTGGCCCGCTCGGGCACGTCGTCGGTGATGCCGAGCAGCTTCTCGACGCCGAGGCAGTACGCCGTCTCGTTGAAGAACGGCGTGAGGTAGTCCATGCGCGTGACGAACGTCGTGCCCTGCGTCCACGTGCGGTACTCGAGGTTCTTCTCGATCCCGGTGTGCAGGTAGCCGATGCCCGCCCTGGCCTCGGTGACCGTCTCGCCGTCGATCTCGAGGATGAGCCGCAGCACGCCGTGCGTGGAGGGGTGCTGCGGGCCCATGTTGACGATGATCTTCTCGTCGTCGCCGCGCTCGGCGACCTCTTGGGCGATGCCGTCCCAGTCGCCGCCCGTGACGGTGTAGACGGTGCCCTCGGTGGTCTCCCTGGCCCCCGCGGGCCGGGTCGCGTGTGTGGTCATCAGCTGTACGACCTCCGCTGGTCGGGTGCCGGGATCTGGGCGCCCTTGTACTCGACGGGGATGCCGCCGAGCGGGTAGTCCTTGCGCTGGGGGAAGCCCTGCCAGTCGTCGGGCATCATGATCCGCGTGAGCGCGGGGTGGCCGTCGAAGACGAGCCCGAAGAAGTCGTAGACCTCGCGCTCGTGCCAGTCGTTGGTCGGGTAGACGTCCACGATCGACGGCAGGTGCGGGTCGGCGTCGGGCGCGCTGGTCTCGAGGCGGATGATCCGCCCGTGGGTGAGCGAGCGCAGATGGTAGACGGCGTGCAGCTCGCGCCCCGTGTCCTGGGGGTTGTGCACGCCGCTCACGCCGGTGCAGAGCTCGAAGCGGAGCGCGGGGTCGTCCCGCAGCGTCCGCGCGACGGCGGGCAGGTGCTCGCGGGCGATGTGGAACGTGAGCTCGTCCCGGTCCACGACGGTCTTCTCGATCGCGGCGCCCGGGTCGATCCCCTGCTCCTCGAGGGCTCCCTCGAGCTCGTCGGCGACCTCGTCGAAGTACCCGCCGTAAGGCCGTGACGTGGCCCCCGGCATCCGCACAGTCCGCACGAGCCCGCCGTAACCGGTGGTGTCCGAGCCGTTGTTGGCCCCGAACATCCCCCGCCGCTCGGCGATGGCCTCCCCGCCATCCCCGCGCTGCGCGGGCACCTCGTTCGCGCTTGTGTTCTCGTTCACCCGCAAACCCTCCTCGCAGGGGCGCAACCACGACAGAAACAACCGCCGACGGTGACAACCAACGCGCCGCTGCCGCGGCACGGCGAAACGCCGCTGGCGCGGCGCAGTTTGCCGCCCGCAGGGCGGACCGCGCACGCATCCGCGGGTACGTGCGCACCGCCGCTGACACGGCTCAGCCCGCGCAGCGGCGCGAACGCGCGAACACCCACCGGGCACAACTCACCGCCCGCAGGGCGAACCCCGCACGTGCCCACGGGCACAAGCACGCCACCGCCCGCGCGACGAACCCCGCGCAGCGCGCGAACGCCCCCCGGAGGCAACCCGGCGACCACCAACGAAGCGCGGCGCGAGAGCGCAAGCTCGGGGCCACCCGCAAGGCCAAGCCCGCGCAGCGGAACGGCGCCGCCCGCAGGGCGAACCGCACACGCGCCCGCAGACACAAGCGCGCCGCCACCCGCGCGGCGAACCCCGCGCGACAGCGCGAACTCGCGGACGCTCACCGAGGGCAACTCACCGCCCGCAAGGCCAAGCCCGCGCAGCGGAGCGGCGCCGCCCGCAGGGCGAACCGCACACGCGCCCACAGGCACAAGCGCGCCGCCACCCTCACGCACAGACGCGGCACGGCCAGCGCAGCGAACCCCGCGCAGCGGAACGGCGCCACCCGCAGGGCGAACCCCGCACGTGCCCACGGGCACAAGCACGCCACCGCCCACGCGGCGAACCCCGCGCAGCGCGCGGACGCTCGCCGGGGGTGACCCGGCGACCACCGACGGGGTCCGGCGTGAGGGCGCACGCTCGGGGCCGCCCACGCGGCCAAGCCCGCGCAGCGAAAACTTCGCGCCCGAGCGCCCGGCGGCCACCACCCCGCTCACCGCAGCAGCCCCTTGATCTCCAGCGTGGGCAACGCCTTGAGCGCCGCCTCCTCCGCCTCGCGCGCGGCCTGCTCGCGATTCACGCCGAGCTTCTCCTCGCGGATCTTCTCGTGCAGCTTGAGGATCGCGTCCATCAGCATTTCAGGGCGCGGCGGGCAGCCGGGAAGGTAGATGTCCACGGGCACGACATGGTCGACGCCCTGAACGATCGAGTAATTGTTGAACATTCCGCCCGACGATGCGCAGACGCCCATCGAGATGACCCACTTGGGGTTCGGCATCTGGTCGTAGACCTGCCGCAGCACCGGCGCCATCTTCTGGCTCACGCGCCCGGCCACGATCATCAGGTCCGCCTGGCGCGGCGAGCCGCGGAAGACCTCCATGCCGAAGCGGGCCAGGTCGTACCGGCCCGCGCCCGTGGTCATCATCTCGATCGCGCAGCACGCGAGCCCGAACGTGGCCGGGAACACCGAGGACTTCCGCGCCAGCGCCGCCATGTTCTCGACGGTGTCGAGCAGAAATCCGCTGGGCAGCTTCTCTTCGAGACCCATCAGGATTGCCTCTCTCTCAGTCCCATTCGAGTCCTCCTCGGCGCCAGTCATAAGCGTAGGCAACGCCGATGAGGCCGACAAAAATCAGCATCTGCACAAAGCCGAACATCCCGAGCGAGTCGAAGTGGACGGCCCAGGGATAGAGAAAGACGATCTCGATGTCGAAGATGATGAACAGCATCGCCGTCAGGTAGTACTTGACGGGGAACCGCCCCCCGCCCACCGGCTGGGGTGTCGGCTCGATGCCGCACTCGTATGCGGACAGCTTCGCCCGGTTGTAGCGCTTGGGGCCGACGAGCGCGGCCGTTACCACGGAGAAGACGGCGAAGGCCGCCGCGAGGGCGCCCAGCACGAGGATGGGAACATACGCGTTCACCGCACCTCGCTCCTTCCAGTCGACGGCGACTGCTGCAACCACGAAAGATCAATGCTATGTGAGTCAGTTCACAAGGCAAGAGGCATCCTATGCCTCGCCCCCTGTGACCCACGACACGGGTCCCCCCACCAATCCTGTGATCTCTCCCACCCACCCTCTGGATCAAGGTGTCCAGGACGGGACGTACCACGCAAGGTCGTTGATCCACTTCGGCCGTGGAGACAAGGCTCGGACCAGGCTCAGCAGTGCCAGACATCACGCTCACCACGGCCATCGCCCTGTGCGTGGCCGCGGCCGCCGCGGGCTGGATCGACGCGGTCGTCGGCGGCGGCGGGCTCCTCCAACTCCCCGCGCTCCTCATCGGACTGCCCGACGTGTCCCCCACCTACGCGCTGGGCACCAACAAGGCGGTGGCCGTGACCGGGACATCGATCGCGGCCGTGACGTTCGCCCGCAGGTCCCCGCTCGACAGGCGGCTCGCGCTCCGGCTCGGCGCGCTCGCGCTCGCCTCGTCGGCGGGTGGCGCGCTGCTCGCGTCGGCCGTGGACAAGCGCGTGCTCCAGCCGTTGATCATGGTGATGCTGCTGGGGGTCGCGGCGTTCGTGGTGCTGCGGCCCCGGTTCGGCACCGCGCCGACCGAACGCGTCCCCTCACGCCGCAGGGCCGCGGCCGCGCTGCTCGTGGCGGGCGTGGGCATCGGCTTCTACGACGGCATCCTCGGCCCGGGCACGGGCACGTTCCTCGTCATATCCCTCGTGGCGCTCCTCCACATGAACCTGCTGACCGCGTCGGCCACCGCAAAGGTCGTGAATGTGGGCACAAACCTCGGCGCGCTGGCGGTGTTCACCGCGCACGGGACGGTGCTGTGGGCGCTGGCGGCGCCGATGGCGGCGTTCAACATGGCGGGCGGCTGGGCCGGGGCGCACATGGCGCTGCGCCGCGGCAGCGGCTTCGTGCGCGTCGTACTGCTCGTGGTGGTCACGGGACTCGTCACGCGGCTGGCCTGGGAGCAGTGGTGGGCGTGACGTGCGTCACGTCGCACACCCATCTGACGGGGACTCCGTTGAACGAACGCCCGACCCCGTGGTAGCCCGGCACCGACGGCGGACATTCCGGACAACGCGCAGGACACGGCGGGACATCCACCCGAAAGATCATCTCCCGCGCGAAACGGCGTTCCGGACAAAACGCCCCTAACCTCGCCGCGCACCTGTCAACTGTGGCCGATACCACGATCATTGTGATCATGCGCGTGTACTGATAGCCGTTATCGGCATGTCCCCAATTCGTTATCGAGGTCGGCACCGAAAACCTCGCCCGTCCCGCACCGGCGGCCTGCTCCGCGGTGGGGTGCTCACCGGCGTGGTCGGCTCGGTCGCCGTCACCGGCTCCACCTCACCGGCGCTCGCCGCCGAGAAGCCCACCGAGTCCACCGGTGAGCTGCCCGCGCTCGACCTGGCCCTCGCCCAGGGCGTCGACCGCGCCACCCAGGCCACCGCGGCCTACGCCACCCAGGCCGAGTCCCAGGCCGACTGGCAGAACTGGCAGCGCGCCCAGAGCCGCGCCGCCTCCCAGGCGGGACAGGCGGCGGCCGAGCGCCGCGCCGAGGCCGACCGCCGCGCCCAGGAGGCGCGCGAGGCCGAAGAGGCCAGGCTGGCCCAGGAGGCCCAAGAGGCCGAGGAGGCCCGCGAGCGCGCCGCCGCCGCTGAGGCCCAGACCCTCTCCGCGCCCGCCGACGAGGCCCCCGTCACCGGCACGGGCGCCGACGCCGTGCTGAGCTATGTCCGCGCCCAGCTGGGCGACGCGTACGCGATGGGCGCCTCGGGCCCCGACGCGTGGGACTGCTCGAGCCTGACGCAGGCCGCGTTCGCCACCGTCGGCGTCTCGCTGCCGCGCGTCGCCGCCGATCAGTCGGTCGCTGGCACCCCCGTGTCGCTCGACGCCCTCCAGCCCGGCGACCTTCTCCACTGGGGCGGCGCTGGCAGCGCCTACCACGTGGCGGTGTACATGGGCGACGGCACGTTCATCGGCGCCCAGAACCCCTCCACCGGCGTCGTCCAGAAGACGCTCGACTGGGACCCGCCCACCGGGGCCGTGCGCGTCCTGTGACGCAACGCGCGTAGCCACACGCCCCGTTGACACCCCGTCGGCCACGCGCCGACCCACAGCTTGTCCACAGCCTGTGGACAACCACCGAGCCGCGCACCGGACATGAGCCGCCGGACACACGAAGGGGGCGCCGCGACACCGCGGCGCCCCCTTCGGCGTTGTCGCCCCCGCGTCAGGCGCGCGGGGCCACCTTCGTGAGGCCGTTGATGACCCGGTCCATGGCGTCGCCGCCGGTCGGGTCGGTCAGGTTCGCGAGCAGCTTCAGCAGGAAGCGCATCAGCACCGGGTGGCTCAGCCCGCGCTCGGCGGCGATCCTCATGATCCTGGGGTTGCTGATGAGCTGCACGAACGCGCGGCCCAGCGAGTAGTACCCGCCGTAGGTGTCGCGCAGCACCTTGGAGTAGGCGCGCAGCGCCAACTCCCGCTGCGCGGGCGTCTGGCGGGCCAGCGCCTGGCTGACGACCTCGGCCGCGATGCGCCCCGACTCCATGGCGTACGCGATGCCCTCGCCGTTGAACGGGTTGACCAGCCCGCCCGAGTCGCCCACCAGCATCAGCCCGCGCGCGTAGTGCGGCTTGCGGTTGAACGCCATGGGCAGCGCCGCGCCCCTGATCGGGCCCGTCATGAACTCCGGCGTGAACTGCCACTCCTCGGGCATCGAGGCGCACCACGTCTTGAGGACCTCGCGCCAGTCGAGCTCCTTGAACGAGGGGGAGCTGTTGAGCACGCCGAGGCCGACGTTGGACGTGCCGTCGCCCATGCCGAAGATCCAGCCGTACCCGGGCAGCAGCCGCTCGCGCCCGTCGCGCCGGTCCCACAGCTCGAACCACGACTCGAGGTAGTCGTCGTCGTGGCGCGGGGTGGTGAAGTACGTCCTGACGGCGACGCCCATCGGGCGGCGCTCGTCGCGGTGGCGGCCCATCGCGAGGGACAGCCGCGAGGAGTTGCCGTCGGCGGCGATGACGACCGGGGCGGTGTAGGTGACCTGCTTCTTGTCGTCGCCGAGCCTGGCCTCGACGCCGGTGATGCGGCCGGTGCGCTCGTCGCGCACGGGCCCGGTGACGGCGCAGCGCTCGGCCAGCCGCGCGCCCGCCTTGACCGCGGCCTGGGCCAGCTGCTCATCGAAGTCGTCGCGCCTGCGGACCAGTCCGTAGTCGGGGTACGACGCCAGCTCGGGCCAGTCGAGCTGGAGCCGCTGCCCGCCGCCGATGACCCGCAGCCCCCGGTTGCGCAGCCAGCCCGCCTCCTCGGAGACGTCGATCCCCATGGCCACGAGCTGCTTGACGGCCCGTGGGGTCAGCCCGTCGCCGCACACCTTCTCGCGGGGGAACGCCGTCTTCTCCAGCAGCGCCACGTCGAGCCCGGCCTGGGCGAGGTGGAAGGCGGTCGCCGAACCGGCAGGACCGGCCCCGACGACGATGACATCAGCGGTCTCGGCCACGGTGGCTCTCCCAATCGAAAGGGGGCGGGGGTCGGTGAAGAGTCTATGACTCGGGTCTGTTGTGAAGCAGCGCCGTCCGCCCGAAGGGCGTGCCCAACGGCTCCCCCGGCCTGGCGGCCGGGGAGGGTCACATCTTCGTAGGGGCGGTTCCGGTCGGGGGCCGCTCGCCCCGGCGTTCAGCGGGTCGGGAGTCGTCGGCCTTCGCTACCGCGTGGTGCGCTGGCGGCGCGTTCCCTCGTACCGTCTCGGGCGGGGTGCGGGGCCGCTTCGTCATGCCCGCGGGGTGGCTGTCCACTCGTCGGCGATGATCGAGTGGACGATGGAGTCGCGCCACGCGCCGCGCACGTGCACGTGGTGGCGGATCCTGCCCTCTTCGACGAGCCCGGCGCGGTCGAGTACGCGGCGCGAGGCTTCGTTCTCGGGTGACCGTGCGGCCCAGATCCGGTGCGGTCCGAGGGAGTCGAACCCGAACGTGAGGAGCGCGCGGACGAGTTCAGCCGCGACCAGGTGGGCCAGATCTGGCCCACCTGGTCGCGGCTGCGCGGGACGAACGAGAGGTGCGCTGTCGCCTGGTCGTTGCCGTAGATCGCGTGAACGTCGTCCACGTCGTCCACGGTCAGCTCTCGCAGGACCAGACGCTCAGTGCTGTAGCTGACCGGGTGCATGCCCGGGGATGCTACTCGGGGCCGTTCAGCGAGGGAGAGCGCCAGCTGACGCTCTCTACCCGGAGCGCATGTGATGCAGCAGGAGCAGCGCGGCGGTGGTGTTCGCCGCGCGAATCTCCCCTCGGGAGATCAACGTTGGTATATCCGCCAGCGGCACCCACTCACGGCGCTCGGACTCGATCGCGTCAGCCGGTTCGCCGACATACTCAGCCCCTTCGCACCAGTACACGTGGTGGCGAGCGTCGCTGAACCCGTTCGACGGCTCGACGGTGATCAGGTGGTGCAACGGTCCGGCAGGTCGCCACCCGGTTTCCTCGATCATCTCTCTGGCCGCGGCAGCCTGGATGTCCTCATTGTCCTCGACCACGCCAGCGGCGATCTCCCAGCCCCACGAGTCGGTGATGAACCGGTGTCGCCACAGCAGCAGTACCTCGTTTCGGTCGTTGACAGCCGTGGCCAGAGCGACCGGCCGCTGACGCAGGAGGTAGTGGTCGAGGTGTCGGCCGTCGGGCAGCTCCACGTCGGCGAGCCGGACCCGAACCCACGGGTTCTCGTACACGGTGTGCTCGCTCAAGTTCTTCCACCGCACGTCGGTCGCCTCTCGTCCTCGGAGTGCCCATCCCAGCACACCGAGGGCTTCAGCATGCCCGCCTCATCGGCACGTCCGACGACTGGGGCGCCAGCAAGCCGGACCCCCGGTTCTTCGTTGCCCAGCTGTACAGCCGGTCGTCCAAGTCCCGTACGCACCGGTCGTTCTGCCAAGGCTGGAGCGCTCGTCGCACCTCGCGCACGCGGTCCTCAACGTGGACGTCGGGGACGAGGCCGGGAGGCGCGCCCATCGCTACGGTGCCTCGCCGCGTTGCCGAATCGCGCGAGTACGTCCCCCGGGCCCTGCCTCGGTGGACCGCAGCACAACGGCCCCTCCGTCACTGAGTGGTGATGGTAGGGCCGCTCGCTGTTCCCCGACTGCCGCCGGGGGTACCGTCCAGGTGTCACCCCAAGGACGGCAACAACCGGAGCACCACCATGCCATCACGGCCAGTGCCAGCCATAGAGGGCGTCGGATCGAGGATCGAGGAAATCAGGCTCCTGCGCGGCTACTCGCTCCGCGAGCTGGGCGCCCGAGCGCATGTCTCGGCGGCGCAAATCTCCCGTATCGAGAAGGGCAAGCGCTACGCCTCCCCGTCGATCGTGGCGGCGATCGCCCGCGCCCTCAGCGTCAACGTGTCCGTTCTGCACGGCCAGCCGTACATCCACATGATCCAGCAGGACCAACTCGACGGCCTGCTCTCTCCGATCGCCAGCGCGCTGGACGACTGGGACATCGCCCCCGGCGAGGACGACCCGCCACCCCGGCCGCTGTCGATCCTCGAAGCGGAAGTGCGCGCACTCGACGACAAGCGCGAGGCGGGCCAGCAGTTCGAGCTCGCTGAAGCGCTGCCCGCGCTCATCAGCGAGGTCAATCACGCGACGTTGCTCCACGACCGACCAGGCCGGGACCGTGAGCGCGCGTACTGGCTCCAGGCCGAGCTCGGCCGCACCACCTACGTGGCGACCCGCCGACTCGGCTTCGTCGATCTGGCCCGGCATGCTCTCGGTCGCATGTCGGCCGCGGCCCCGCACTCCGGGGACCCTCGGCAGGTCGCGATCGAGCGATGGGACCGGGCCCGGCTCCTGGGGGACGGTGCCCGGCACGACAAGGGATACCGGCTGGTCCGGCAGGCGTTGCGCGACCTGGACGACGACGGCGCCACCGGGACCCGTGCCGTGCGTGGGGCGCTGTACCTCGAGGCGTCAGTCCTCGCCCGCCGCGCCGGGGCCGCCGGAGCAGTTTCCGACCTTCTCGGCGCGGCCGGGGAGTTGGCTCAGCAGACCGGCGAGCTGGACGACTACGGGCTCGTCTTCGGCCCCGCGAACGTGTCCATCCACACGATGTCGGTGGCTGCCGATCAGGAAGAGCACGGCGAGGCGCTGAGGGTCGCCGAGGCGCTCCGGCTCCCGGACGACTACCCGAAGGCCCGAGCGGCGTCGTACTGGGCGTCGCGGGCACGCGCCGAAGCGTGGACGGCACGGCACGACGAGGCGCTGCGGTCGCTCGTGACGGCCCGCGAGGTGGCGCCGCAGCAAACGCGGTATCACCCGGGGGTGCACGAGACGGTGGGCACGCTACTGCGCGCTCGCCGCGCGCCGTCGGATGAGTTGAGGGAGTACGCGGCCTGGTGCGGCGTGTAACGCCTCCGTGACGGTATGTCAATGGACGTGGTGTTGCCAGCGTGGTAACACCACGTCTGTTGCGTGCGGGCAGGCTGTGACCGTCAGCACCGAGACGGTCACTGGAGCCGAACCATGGCGTCTACCCCCCGCACGCCCCCGCCCGAGCCCGCCCCGCCGCCGTTGAGCGACGACGAGCCGGTCACGGTGATCGTTGGGCGGGACTGCCCGCCCGCGATGCCGCTTGATCTGTGTCCGGGCTGCCGGGAGCGGGTGCGCGACCGCGCCGCCCACGTGGGTTCGGGCGGTGGGTCGTGACGGAGCGCTGCGCGTCGTGCGGGACGACGATGCCGCCGTTGACGGTGGTGGCGGTGCACCATGCCGGGTCGGGTGGCGGGTGGACGCATCGCGCGTGCGCGCGCTGCCTGGCGCGTGAGCGGCTGATCCCGCTCACCTTCCACCCGCTGCGCCACGACGGGACGCGGCTGACGTACCCGGAGATCGTTCCCGGTGAACTGGTCGCCACGCTCGCGCCGTTGGGCGAGTCGCCCGTGCTCGCCGCCCCGATCGGTCGGCTGCTGGCCGCCGTGGCCCGCACGAAGGACCGCACGCTGGACGCCGACCAGCGGCACGCCGCCCACGACGAGGCCCGCGCCACCGTGGCGCGGCTGCGAGAGGCCGCCCGAAGGTGAACGGCGCGATCGACCTCTCCCTCCGCGACCCCGACCGCAGCAACGACCGGCCGGTCAACGGCCGCTGCTGGCTCGGCTGCGACCCCGAGACCCTTCAGCCCGTGGTCTGGATCGGACCCGTCTCCATCGCAGGGCCCAACGGCATCGCCACCGCACCCGCCTACGCCTGCCCCCGCTGCGTACGCCGCCTCTACGCCATGGCACGCGCCGACGAGAGCGAACGCGACCGCCCGCCGCACCTGGCCGAACGGCCGCGCGGCCACCCCTGAACCCCCCTGCCCGGGGCGGCTGGTCCCGGGCGGCCAGACCACCACCCACGTCCAGTGTTCAACGAGACGACTACGACATTGATCAAGGAAAGGAGTCTCATGGGGGAAACGATGCCCGGGTCGACCGTGCCGAGGCGCCAACTCGGGCGGCACCTCAGGGAGCTGCGCACCGACGCGCGGCTCACCCTCAAACTGGCGGCCAAGAAACTGGAATGGTCCGAGGCGAAAATGTGGCGGATCGAATCCGGGCTCACCTCAACGCGCAGCCACGACGTCCAGACCATGTGCGGAATCTACGGAGCGCCGGAGGAGACCACCAAGGCGCTGATGGGTCTGGCGAGAGAGAGCAAGACCCGGGGCTGGTGGCACAGCTTCGGCGACACCATCCCGGAGGGCTTCGACGTCTTCCACAGCCTGGAGGGCGCCGCCTCCCAGATGTCCATCTACCGCGGGAACTTGGTGCCCGGGCTGTTCCAGACCGAGGAGTACGCACGGATCACCATCCGGGCGGCTCATCCCGACGTGGACCAGGAGGAGACCGAGCGCCGGGTGCGGCTGAGGATGGCGCGGCAGAGCCTGGTCACCCGGGTGACCGCCCCACCCTTGCTCCGGGTAGTGCTGGACGAAGCGCTGCTGCGCCGTCCGGTCGGCGCGGGCACCGTCATGGCAGGACAGCTGCGCCACCTGGCCGAGGTCTCCACGCTGGACAACGTGAACATCCGGGTGATCCCCACGGACGCCGGGGCCCACCCGGGCCTGATCTCCGGATCATTCTTCATCCTGCGGTTCCCGCTCAACGGGGAAGGCAAGGAAACCGAGCCACCCACCGTCTACGCCGACAGGTACACGGGCGACCTCTACCTCGACCGGCCGAACGAGATCGCCCAGTACGACGCGGCATTCACCGACATGTGGAACACGTCACTGAGCGAGGAAACTTCCAGGACCCTCCTCACGAAACTGGCAGGAACCCACGAACGGGGCTGATGCAACGGCAGCCGTGTGGATCAAGTCCTCGCGGACCACGCGCCACCGCGTCATCCACCCCGGACCGGGAGCGCCCACCGCGAAACCGAGCCGCCGCAACCCCCCGACGAAGGCAGGCGGGACGTTCACTACAGACCCTGGCGGCCCTTGACCCCGCGGTGGAGGGCCACGATGCCGCCCGACAGGTTGCGCCAGGCCACGCGGCGCCAGCCCGCCTCGCCGAGCGCGCCCGCGAGCTCGGCCTGGTCCGGCCACGCGCGGATCGACTCGGCGAGGTAGACATAGGCGTCGGGGCTGCTGGAGACGCGGGTCGCGACGGCGGGCAGCGCGCGCATCAGGTACTCGGTGTAGGCGGTGCGGAACGGCGTCCACGTCGGGTGGCTGAACTCGCAGACCACGAGCCGCCCGCCCGGCGCGGTGACGCGCAGCATCTCGCACAGCGCGGCCCCGGTGTCCTGGACGTTGCGCAGGCCGAAGGAGATGGTGACGGCGTCGAAGACCCCGTCGGCGAACGGCAGCCGCGTGGCGTCCCCCGCGGTGAACGGCAGCCAGGGCGTGCGGCGTTTGCCCTCGGCGAGCATGCCGAGGCTGAAGTCGCACGGCACGGTGAACGCGCCCGCGTCGGCGAACGGCTGGGACGACGTGCCCGTGCCCGCCGCCAGGTCGAGCACCCGCTCGCCGGGCCGCGCCGCCACCGCGCGGGCCACGGCGGTGCGCCACCTGCGGTTCTGGCCGAGGGCGAGCACGTCGTTGGTGAGGTCGTAACGCGCCGCCACGGCGTCGAACATGGCGGCCACGTCGCGGGGCTTCTTGTCGAGGGAGGCACGAGTCACCGTGCCATTCTCGCCGATGGCCCGCTGCCCCGTTCGGGGGACATCCCCGCTCCCGGCGTGAACCGCGCGCGCCCGAGCAACTACCGTGCGTGGCATGACTCACCTCTCCCGTGCCCTCCTCACCACGACGGCGGCCACCGGCGCCGTGCTGGCCACCGCGGGTGCCGCGTCCGCCCAGCAGGCGCCCGCCCAGGGGGGCGTGGCGTCCACGCTGCCTGTGGTCGCCGACTCCCTCGACGCCGCGATCAGCCCGGCGTTCGACCTCCACCTCTACCCGCTGGCCAACACCACGGCCGACCTGCTCGACAACTCCGTGGGGACCGCCGTCGCCGACTTCCCGCCGCTCTCCACGGAGTTGGCCACGGGCCCGCTCAGCGACGGCGCGTCCATCGGCGAGCTGCCGGGGGCGACGGCGCAAAGCCTGCTCGGCGGCCTCCCGGTCGCCCTGAGCTGACGCCCACCCCGGACACCACCTCGGACACCACCTCGGACACCACCCCGGATAACGCTGAGGTAAAGCCCTCTTCCCACGGCTTCCCACGGCCTTGACACGGGATGAGCGATGGGAAACATTTCCGCCCACGACTCAACATCCCCACCCGGGTCGGCACAAGGAGGTGCGGTTCGTGGCGGTTGCCGGTGGCATACCCCGACGCAACGAGACCCCGCGCTGGCGCCGTAAGGAGACCGGTGTCGCCCTCGTCTTCCTGGCGCCCGCGCTCCTCGGCTTCCTCGCGTTCTACGCCTGGCCCACGCTGCGCGGCCTCTATCTGAGCTTCACCGACTACGACCTGCTGAGCGCCCCCGAGTTCTCCGGGCTCGACAACTACCGCAGGCTCGCCGAGGACGACGTCTTCTGGAACTCCCTGTGGGTCACCCTGAAGTACGTCCTCATCAACATCGGCGTACAGACCGTCGTCGCCCTCGGCCTCGCGGTCCTCATCCACCGGCTCACCCGCTCCACGGTGATCCGCGGCATCCTCCTGCTGCCCTATCTCATCTCCAACGTCGTCGTCGCCCTCGTCTGGTACTGGATGGCCGACTTCAACCTCGGCATCGTCAACGAGGCGCTCGGCTGGGTCGGGTTCGACGCCATCAGCTTCTTCGGCGACCCCGACTGGGCCGTGCCCACGATCGCGCTCGTCAACGTCTGGCGCCACATGGGCTACACCGCGCTGCTGATCTTCGCGGGCCTCCAGACGATCAACCGCGACGTGTACGAGGCCGCGGCCGTCGACGGCGCGGGCGAGGCGCGGATCTTCTTCAGGATCACGCTGCCCCTGCTGCGCCCGGTCCTCGCGCTCGTGCTGGTCCTGACCGTCATCGGCTCCTGGCAGATCTTCGACACGGTCGCCGTCACCACCCAGGGCGGCCCGGTCGACTCGACCCGGGTCATCCAGTACTACATCTTCGACCAGGCGTTCACCAGCTTCGACTTCGGCTACGCCTCGGCGATCGCGGTGGTCCTGTTCCTCATCCTCGCCGGGATCGCCTTCGCGCAGCTCAAGCTGCTGCGCGCGGGCGAGTCCGACCAGTCCTGAAGGGGGCCACAGATGACCGCCGTCGCCGAGACCGCCACTGCGGAGCCGGGCCGGGACGACACCGGGCAACGCCCGGGAGCGCCCCGGCGGCGCCGCTACAGCGTGGGACGCCTGATCGCCTGGATCGTGCTGTTCCTGTTCATCGTCATCACCCTGGCGCCCTTCCTGTGGATGCTGCGCACCGCGCTGTCCAACAACCGGGTGCTGTTCACCGACCCGGACTCGCCGCTGCCCGTCGACTTCACCTGGGGCCCGCTGGAGCGCGTGCTCGGCACCGCGAGCACCGAGGAGGCCCAGGCCGAGGGCGGCTCGGGCGCGTCGATGGCGTTCTGGGGGTATCTGCGGAACTCGGTGATCGTCTCCACGCTCATCACCGTCGGGCAGGTCTTCTTCAGCGCGCTCGCCGCCTACGCGTTCGCCCGGCTGCGCTGGCCGGGCCGCGACAAGGTGTTCTTCGCGTTTCTGACCGCGCTCATGGTGCCGCCGGTCTTCACGATGCTGCCCAACTTCCTGCTGATCAAGAACCTCGACCTGATCAACACCTACCCGGGCATCGTCGCGCCGTTCTTCTTCATGACGCCCTTCGCGGTCTTCTTCCTGCGGCAGTTCTTCCTCGGCATCAACCGGGAGCTCGAGGAGGCCGCGATGATCGACGGGGCGGGCCACTTCAGGATCTTCTTCCGGATCATCCTGCCGATGTCCACCGCGCCGATGATCACGCTCGCCATCCTGACGTTCATCAACGCCTGGAACGAGTACTTCTGGCCGCAGCTGGTCGGCCAGGACGAGAGCGTGCGCGTGCTGACCGTCGCGCTCAGCGCCTTCCGCACCGCGACGCCGCAGACCGGACCCGACTGGGCCGGGCTCATGGCGGCCAGCCTCGTCGCGGCCGTCCCGACCGTGCTGCTCTTCCTGGTCTTCGGCCGCAAGATCGTCGACTCCATCCAGTTCACCGGCGTCAAGTGACCCGCGGGAGGCGGAAGCGATGACCCACACCCTGCGACGCGCCCGCGCGTTGGCGGCGTGCGCCACGGCCGGCGCGCTGACCCTGACGGCGTGCGGCACCGGCGCCGCCGACGGCGGGTCCACGACCCTCACCTACTGGCTGTGGGACGCCAGCCAGCAGCCCGGATACCAGGAGTGCGCCGACGACTTCGAGGCGGCCAACCCCGACATCGACATCCGCGTCGAGCAGCGCGGCTGGGACTTCTACTGGACGGGGCTCACCCTCGGCCTGGTCTCCGAGTCGGCCCCCGACGTCTTCACCGACCACCTCAACTACTACCCCGAGTACGTCACGCGCGATCTGCTGCTGCCGCTCGACGCGTTCGTGGAGCGCGACGACCTGCCCATGGACATCTACGAGGAGGGCCTGGCCGACCTGTGGGTCGGCCAGGACGGCAACCGGTACGGCCTGCCCAAGGACTGGGACGCGATCGGCGTCTTCTTCAACCGGGCCATGGCCGACGAGGCGGGCCTCACCCAGGACGAGCTGTCCTCGCTCGAGTGGAACCCCCGGGACGGCGGCACCTACGAGGACGCCATCGCCCGCCTCACCGTGGACGCCAACGGCGTGCGCGGCGACGAGCCCGGCTTCGACAAGGGCAACGTCCGCACCTACGGCCTGTGGATGTCACTGAGCCCCACCTGGAACCACGGCCAGGGCCAGTGGTCCATGTACGCCGCCGCCAACGGCTGGCAGCCCACGGACCAGAACCCCTGGGGCACCGAGTTCGCCTTCGACGACCCGAGGTTCCAGGAGACCATCGCCTGGTACAAGGGCCTCATCGACAAGGGCTACATGCCGAGCCTCGCCGCCCAGGAGGGCGTCGCGTCCGCCGACCAGTTCGCCGCGGGCAACGCCGCGATGGTCACCGACGGCAGCTGGATGACCGGCACCTACCTGGGCCTCGAGAACGTCGAGGCGGGCATCGCGCCCACCCCGATCGGGCCCACGGGCGAGCGCGCCAGCATGTTCAACGGGCTCGCCGACTCCATCTTCGCGGGCACCGACCACCCCGAGGAGGCGTGGCAGTGGGTCAAGTACCTGGCCTCGCCCGCCTGTCAGCGCGTCATCGGCGAGCACCACGTCGTCTTCCCCGCGATCACCGAGGCATGGGAGATCGCGCAGGAGCGCTACGCCGACGAGGGCGTGGACGTGACGGCGTTCACCGACCACGTCGAGAACGGCACGACGTTCCTCTTCCCGATCGCCGAGAACCCGGGCGCCATAGGGTCGTTGCTCGTCCCGGCGTTCGAGGCGGTGATCTCGGGGCAGCAGCCGGTCGAGTCCTTCACTGACGTCAACGAGGAGATCAACGCCCTCTTCGAGTGAGGGCGTCGCCCCGGCCCCGAATCCACGACTGGCCCCGGATCCACGACTGGCCTCGCTCTACGACTGGATGAGGTTCAGCTCGGGGTGGGCCGTGCCGCCCTCGATCGCCGTCGACGACAGGTGCGACACCACCCGGTCGTCCACCGGGTCGAGCGCCGGGTCCTCGTGCACCACCAGGTGCTCGTACGTCGTGGCGCGCTGCGCCGGGACGCGTCCCGCCGCGCGGATGAGGTGCAGCAGCTCCATGCGGTTCGACCGGTGCTTGGCGCCCGCCGACGAGACGACGTTCTCCTCCAGCATCACCGAGCCCAGGTCGTCCGCGCCGTAGTGCAGCGACAGCTGGCCGACCTCCTTGCCCGTGGTCAGCCACGAGCCCTGGATGTGCGCGACGTTGTCGAGGAAGAGCCGCGCCACGGCGATGATCCGCAGGTACTCGAAGAGGGTCGCGTGCGTGCGGCCCTTCAGGTGGTTGTTCTCCGGCTGGTAGGTGTACGGGATGAACGCCCTGAAGCCGCCCGTGCGGTCCTGCACGTCGCGGATCATCCGCAGGTGCTCGATCCGCTCGGCGTTGGTCTCCCCCGTGCCCATGAGCATCGTCGAGGTGGACTCGACGCCCAGCCGGTGCGCGGTCTCCATGATCTCGAGCCAGCGCTCGCCCGACTCCTTCAGCGGCGCGATGGCCTGCCGCGCGCGGGCGGGCAGCAGCTCGGCCCCGGCCCCGGCGAACGAGTCGAGGCCCGCCGCGTGGATGCGCCGGATCGCCTCTTCGGCGCTCACCCCGGAGATCCGCGCCATGTGCTCGACCTCGGACGCGCCGAGTGAGTGGATCACCAGCTGCGGGAACTCCCGCTTGATCGCGGCGAAGTGGCGCTCGTAGTACTCCACGCCGTAGTCGGGGTGGTGGCCGCCCTGGAACATGATCTGGGTCCCGCCGAGCTCCACCGTCTCCGCGCAGCGCCGCAGGATGTCGTCCAGGTCCCGGGTCCACACCTGCTCGCTCTTGGGCGGGGCGTAGAACGCGCAGAACTTGCAGGCCGTCACACAGGCGTTGGTGTAGTTGATGTTGCGCTCGATGATGTACGTCGCGATGTGCTCGACCCCGGCGTACCGCCGACGGCGCGCCGCGTCGGCGGCCCGCCCCAGCGCGTGCAACGGCGCGGAGCGGTAGAGCTCCAACGCCTCGTCCTCGCTGATCCTGCCGCCCTCGGCGGCACGGTCAAGCACGCTCCGGAGCTCAGCGCTCCGCCCCATCGAGCCCATCGGCGGATTCCCTTCTCACAGCGGCGCGAACCAGCGTACGTCACCGCTTCTCAGCCGGTGCGGGTCAGCTCACTGGTCAGGTTCCCCGAGGAGTCGCTCGCGTAGTGCAGGACCTCGCCCCGCTGGCCGAGCACCACGGTGAACGGCTCCTGTTCGCAGTTGGCGCCGTCGCTGGTGGACGCGTCGTTGTCCACCAGGGCGTCGAACGTCACCTCGCCATCGGCGACCTCGGTGAGCGTCAGGCGGTCCACACACGTCGTCAGGCCCAGCACGTCGGTCCAGGTGACGGTGCCGATCCTGTCCCCGACCGCGCCGGGCTCCAGCGTGACGCCGAGCGAGGCGTTGGTCACGCCGAGCGTCTGGGTGTCGCCCTCCCACTCCCCGGCGAACCACTCGGGCAACGCGTCGCCGTCCACGGGCCCGCCGCCCCCGTCGGTGCCGCCGTTCGCCCCGCCCCCGTCGGTGCCGCCGCCGTTCGTGCCGCCGTCGTCGGTGCCGCTGTCGAAGACGCCCGCGAACCAGCCGCCCGTCGCCAGCGCCGCGGCGGCCACCGCGACGGCGAGCACGACGGGCCAGCGGCGGCGCCGCGGGCGTTGGAGCGTGGGCGTGGGCGCGGGCGTGGGGAACCCGTCGGCCGTCGGCAGCGCGGCCCGCCCCGCGACGTCCGTGTGCCCGGGCCCGAACGCCCCTGACGTGGGCGGGCGTCGGGGCGTGGGCGGGGTGTCATGGGGCGCCTCGGCGTCCAGGTCGAGCAGCTCGACCGCCCTGCGGCTGACCTCCTCGACGACGGGCCGCGGCAGCCAGCCCGCCGCCACGAGCGGCTCCGCGCCGCCCTCGCCCGCGACGGCGCGCGCCACCTCGGCGGGCGCGGGGCGCGCGGCCGGGTCCTTGGCGAGGCAGGCCGCGATCACGTCGCGCAGCTCCCCCGGCACCGCGTCGAGGCGCGGCTCCCCGTGCACCACCTGGTAGAGCAGCTGCGCCGGGATGTCGCCGGGGAACGGCGCCTGCCCCGCCGCGGCGAACGCCAGCACCGCGCCGAACGAGAACACGTCCGTCGCGGGCCCGGCCGCGCCCGCGGTGATCTGCTCGGGCGCCATGTAGCCGGGCGAGCCGACCGTGACGCCCGTCGCGGTCAGCTGGGTCGTCGCCCCCGAGGCCCTGGCGATGCCGAAGTCGATGAGCCGGGGCCCCTCGAGGGACAGCAGCACGTTGGACGGCTTGACGTCCCGGTGCACCAGGCCGCGTTCGTGCACCGCGGCGAGCGCCTCGCCGAGGCCCGCGCCGAGCGCCCGCACGGTCGCCGTCGGCAGGGCGCCGTGCACGCGCACCGCGCGGTGCAGATCGGGGCCCGCGACATAGCCGGTGGCCACCCAGGGCACGGGCGCGTCCGGGTCGGCGTCGAGCACGGGCGCGGTCCACGCGCCGCCGACCAGCCGCGCCGCGGCGACCTCATGGGCGAAGCGCGCCCTGAAGCTGTCGTCCGTGGCGATCTGCGCGTGCACGACCTTGATCGCCACCGTCCTGCCGCCCGCGCTGCGGCCCAGGTACACCCGGCCCATCCCGCCCTGGCCCAGCCTGCGCAGCACGCGGTACGCGCCCACGCGCGCCGGGTCGTCGGCGGTCAGCGGCTCCATCAGCGCGCCCCCGGCGGATCGAGCAGCCGCACGCGCCCCGCCTGGTCGGCCACGCCGACGCGGTCGGCGAACTCGGCGATCCCCTCGAGCTGGCGCGCGCCCAGCCGGAAGTCCAGCGTGGTGAAGTAGCGTTCGAGCACCTCGGCGTCGAAGTCCTCCCAGCGGGCGGCCTGTTCGGCCACCTTGCCCGCCTCGGCCACCGAGAGGTCCCGCGACTCGAGGAACGCGGCGTGCACCTCGCGCACGGTCTCGGGCTCGCGTTCCAGATAGTCGCGGCGCACGCCCCAGACGGCGAAGACGAACGGCAGCCCCGTCCACTCCTTCCACATCGCGCCCAGGTCGTGCACCTCGAGGCCCAGGCGGGGCGCGTCGTGCAGCGAGGCGCGCAGCGCGGCGTCGCCGATCAGCACGGCGGCCTCGGCCTCCTGCATCATCACGCCCAGGTCGGGGGGGCACGTGAAGTAGGAGGGGGCGACGCCGTGGCGCTCGTCGAGCAGCAGCCTGGCCAGGCGCACGGAGGTGCGGGACGTGGAGCCCAGCGCGACACGCGCCCCTTCGAGGTCCGCGAGCGGGCGCTGGGACACGATCATGCAGGACATCACCGGGCCGTCGCAGCCGACGGCGATGTCGGACAGCGCCACAAGCTCGTCGGCATGGCGCAGGTAGTCGACGAGCGACACCGGGCCGATGTCCAGCTCACCACGGACCAGTCGCTCGCCAAGGCGCTCGGGGGTGTCCTTGGTCAGCTCCAGATCCAGCAGGCTGCCGCTGCGGGCCAGGCCCCAGTAGAGGGGGAGGCAGTTGAGGAACTGGATGTGGCCGACACGAGGGCGGGACCTGTGGTGTGTTGTCACGCTTGGGAGGGTACGCCTCTGACCGGCGGCGGGGTCGCCGAGGGAAGGGTCATCCTGGCGGGTGATCTCCACCCTTCCAGCGGTGCACCCCCCGTGCTAGGCTCGCGACGAGTTGCAGTTTGGTTTCCCTTGCAGTACGAGCCTGCGGAGCATGTGACCGCGGGCTTTCGTCGTTTTCAGGCTTCATATGCGGGTTCTGGAGCAGGGCGACCCTTTTTTGGGCCCAAGGAGGGCTTATGGCTACCGGAACCGTCAAGTGGTTCAACGCCGAGAAGGGCTTTGGTTTCATCGCCCAGGATGGCGGCGGCCCCGATGTCTTCGTTCACTACTCCGCGATCAACGCCACCGGTTTCCGCTCTCTTGAGGAGAGCCAGGCCGTGACGTTCGACGTCACCCAGGGGCCCAAGGGCCCCCAGGCAGAGAACGTCACGGTCGTCTGAAGCCACCAGCTCGGACAGGCCGTCGGCCCTGATCACCGCCAGGCCCCCACCCCTCTCGAGGGGCGGGGGCCTCGGCGTTGTCCGCCCGGGCCCTACTCCTCGGCGTAGAGCGCGTGGAACTCTTCCGCGAAGGCGTCCATCACCTCGGCCCTGCGCAGCTCGCGCGAGGGCGTGAGGTGGCCGCTGGCCTCGGACAGGTCGCGCGGCATGACCCGGAAGCGGCGGATGCCCTCGGCCGCGGGGTCGAGCGCGTTGGCCTCGTCGACCGCGCGCTGGAGCTGGCGCAGCACATCGGGGTCGTCGACCAGCTCGTCCAGGGGCGTGCGGCGGCGCTCGGCGGTGTCGCGCCAGTGCGCGAGCGCCCTGCGGTCCAGGGTGATCAACGCCGTGAGGTAGGGGCGGCGGTGGCCCGCGACCACGCAGTGGCTGACCAGGGGATGGGAGCGGACCGCGTCCTCGAGCGGGCCAGGCGCCACGGTGAGGCCCCGCGCGGTGGTGATCATGTGCTCGCGGCGCCCGGCGATCGTGAGGTGGCCTTCGTCGTCGAGCGCGCCCAGGTCGCCCGTGGCCAGCCAGCCCTCCGCGTCCGTCGCGGGGACGACCGCGCGCCGGTCGGCGTCCCAGTACCCGCCGAACACCTGGGCGCCGCGCACCAGCACCTCGCCGTCGTCGGCGATGCCCACCTCGGTGCCCGGCAGCGGCCAGCCGACGGTGCCGAGGCGCGGGGCGCCCGGCTGGGTGACGGTGACGGAGGCGCTGGTCTCGGTGAGGCCGTAGCCCTCGTGCACGGACACGCCCGCGCCCTCGAAGAACGTGCCGAGGCGCCGCCCCAACGGCGAGCCCCCGCTGACCACATGGCGGAGGTTGCCGCCGAGGGCCGCCCTGATCCGCCGGTAGACCAGCGGGTCGTAGAGCGAGCGCGCCGCCCGCAGCCCGAGCCCGGGCCCCGCCGCCGCGCCATGCCGCCTCGCCTCCTCCGCGGCGCCGAACCTGCGGGCCACGCGCGCCGCGCGGTCGAACGCGCCGACCCTGCCCGAGCGCTCGGCGTCGGCCCGCCCGCTGCTGAACACCTTCTCCAGCAGGTGCGGGATCGCGAAGAGGAACGTCGGCCCGAAGCCCGCCAGGTCGGCGAGCAGGTCCTCGGTGCGGGTGCTCGGCGCGTGCCCGAGGCGCACGCGGGCGCGCAGGCAGCCGATCGCGACCACGCGCCCGAGCACGTGGGCGAGCGGCAGGAACAGCAGCGTGGCGGGGGGCGAGCCGTTCTCGTCCGCGGTGAAGACCGGGGCCAGCGCCTCCAGGGCGCTGTCCACCTCGGCGAAGAGGTTGCCATGGGTGAGGACACAGCCCTTGGGCGCGCCCGTGGTGCCCGGCGTGTAGACGAGGGTGGCGGCCCGCCACGGGTCGAGCAGGCCGCGCCGCTCGGTGACGGCGGCGTCGGAGACGTCGCGGCCCGCGGCGGAGATCTGGCCGATGGGGCCGCGTTCGTCGCCCGCGATGGCGGTCAGCTGCCACAGGTGCTCCAGCCCCGGCAGGTCATGGCGCACCGCGCTGAGCGTGCGCGCCTCGTCCACGCCCTCGACGGCGCACGCCCGCGCGCCCGAGTCGCGCAGCATGCGGCTGACCTGCCACGCGGGCGACGAGGGGTAGAGGGGGACGGTGATCAGCCCGGCGGCCCAGGCGGCGAAGTCGAGGAGCGTCCACTCGTACCGCGTGCGGGACATGATGGCCAGCCGGTCGCCGGGCCGCAGCCCGTGCGCGATGAGGCCCTTGGCGACGGCCACCACCTCGGCGGCGAACTCCGCACAGGTGATATCGCGCCATGTGCCGTCCCGGTTGCGGCGGCTGAGAATGATCTGGTCCGGCGCCTCGTAGGCGTTGATGAACGGCAGGTCCGCCAGGCTGCCCTGGGTGACGGCCGGGGCGGCCTGAGGGACGAACGCGCCGGTGACCACCCCGTTCTCGCGGAAGAGCTCGGGTCGGAACAGCCTCGGCGCGGGTGCCGGGGCATCGGTCCTGGTGCGTGCCATCAGGGGGGCCTCCCGATGCGGCGTGACGTGGGGGAACCCTCGAATTCTGCCCGCTGACAAGCCCATTGACATGCGGATCCGCCGGAACGTCACCGGAAAGCCGCCGACGGTGACTTCGCGCCCGATCCCCGAGACCGCGCCGTGACCGGAAAACGCCCGAGCCGTGATGCGGGCGCGTTTCAGGGGGAGTCGGAGGGGATCGGAGGGGGAGTCGGAGGTGGTCAGAGGGAGTGGGGCAGCCGCGCGTCGAGGTCGAAGCGGCACAGCACGCTCTTGCCGCCGGGCTCGCGCGGCGCCCACCACGTGGCGTCGGCGAGGGCCCGCACGATGAACAGGCCGCGCCCGCTGTCCGAGAGCGGCAGCTGGGCCGCGGGCAGCGTGGGCGGGGTGGGGTCCTGGTCGGAGACCTCGACGATCAGCCACTCCGGCGACGTGCGCAGCGCCAGGACCGCCACCCGCTCCCCCGGCACTCCCTTGGCGTGCTGCACGACGTTGCCCACCAACTCCGAGACGACCAGCTCCACATCGTCGACGAGCCGCGCCAGCCCCCACTCCACCAGCGCGCGCCGCGCCGCGCGCCGCGCCGCGGACGCCGCCCCCGGATGGTCGGCGAGCACCGACACCGAGCGCACGCGGTGGGCCGCGGGCTCGACCCGCGTGTCCGGTGATGTCATCGGCACCTCCCCCTGTCGAGGCTTCCAGTCAAGGGCCAACGGGGGCACTCGCGAAACGTTCACGAGGGGGTTCACACGGACACACAGGGGGGTCATGGGGCGCACGAGGGGTGCTCCCCCCATGCGAGCGCCTTCACCCGATGCCCACGCGGGCCCGTCGAGGGCCAGGTCAGCAGCCCGAGCCCCCCGCGCGCTGCCGTACGCCCCCCCGGCCCCGGACGCGCCGATGCCCCGGCCGGGAGCATCCGGGCGGGGCATCGGCGGTGGTGCGGGCGGGCCGCGCCGCTACGCGGCCGCCTTGGCCTCCTCGCGCTGCGGCGCGGTCTCGGCCTCGGCCTCGTCGATCTCGAAGCTGGTCGCGCTGTCGTACGCCTCCAGGTCCAGGATCTTCGCGCGCGCCGCGACGATCACGGGCACGACCGCCTGGCCCGCCACGTTGGTCGCCGTGCGGATCATGTCGAGGATCGGGTCGATCGCCAGCAGCAGGCCCACGCCCTCGAGCGGGAGGCCCAGGGTGGACAGGGTCAGCGTGGTCATGATCGTCGCGCCGGTCAGGCCCGCGGTGGCCGCTGAGCCGATCACCGAGACGAACGCGATCAGCAGGTAGTCCTGCGCGCCCAGGCTGACATCGAAGATCTCCGCCACGAAGATCGCGGCCAGCGCCGGGTAGATGGCGGCGCAGCCGTCCATCTTGGTGGTGGCGCCCAGCGGGACGGCGAACGAGTTGTACTCGCGCGGCACGCCGAGGCGCTCGGTGACCTTGGTCGTGACGGGCAGCGTGCCGACCGATGAGCGGGAGACGAACGCCAGCTGGATCGCGGGCCACGCGCCGCGGAAGAAGCGCAGGGGGTTGAGCCCGGCGACCGAGCGCAGCAGCAGCGGGTAGACGCCGAACAGCACCAGCGCGCAGCCGATGTAGACCCCGGCGGTGAACGTCGCGTAGTCGCCGATCAGGTCCCAGCCGTACTCGTTGATCGAGCGGCCGATCAGGCCCAACGTGCCGAGCGGGGCGAGGCGGATGACCCACCACAGCGCCTTCTGGAGCAGCTCGAGCACGGTCTCGCCGAAGCTGATCAGCGGGGCGGCGCGGTCGCCGAGGCGGAGCGCGGCCACGCCGGTGACGGCGGCGAGGAAGACGATCTGGAGGACTTCGAGGTTGGCGAACGGCGAGATCACGTCGGTGGGGACGATCCCGGTGAGGAAGTCCAGCCAGGAGCCCTCGCTCTGCGGGAGGGCGCCGTCGGCGGGGGTGAGCCCGGTGCCGTCGCCCGGGTTGGTCAGCAGGCCGATGGTCAGGCCGATGGCCACGGCGATGAGCGATGTCGCCAGGAACCACAGCAGCGTGTGCGCGGCGAGGCGGGCGGCGTTGGCCACGTTGCGGAGGTTGGTGATCGACACCGCGATGGCGAAGAAGACCAGTGGGCCGACGGCCAGTTGGAGGAGCTGGACGAAGATGCCGCCGATCTCGTCGAGCGTGCGGCCGAGCCAGTCGACGTTCCAGTTGCGGGCGATCCAGCCGAGGAGCGCGCCGAGCACGAGGCCCAGGAGTATCTGGGCCCAGAACGGTGGCAGGGATATGCGGGGGCGCGACGCCGCTGCGGGCGAGGCGTCCTGGTCCGGGGCCGGGGACGAGGAGGACGAGGACACGGGCACACTCCGGTCAAGAGGTCATGGGTCGGGAGGGAGGGAACGGGAGGGAGCGGGACGAACGGGGCGCGCCGGCGTGTGAGCGGGCGCGCGGACAGCGCTGAACGGCTGGGGGGGGAGCGGGTGTGTCAGCGACAGGCCGCGCTCAGGCAGCGGCAGAGGTCGACATGCAGGCGCGCCACGAGCGGAACGCTCGCGAACAGGCGGGGGCGCACGGCTGCTGTGTACATGCCCAGCACGGTAGCACCCCTCACATGACGCGTCATCGGCCGAAGCGCGACCTCTTCGGGGCCCAACACACGCCCCTGGAGAACGATTCCCAGCCCTGGGACGTTCAGGCCACTGTGAGGGGAATCACCCGGAAACGCGCGGATATCAGGCCGCGTCGTCCTCCATGGCGCGGTTCGCGGCGAGCCTTCCCTTGGCCCGGTCCACGCCCGCGGCGACCTGCCGGGACATCGCCTCGCGCTGCGCCCGCAGCACCACCAGGCTGATCGGGGCGGAGACGACGATGGAGAGCAGCGCGAGCCACAGGGGGTTCGCGGTGCCGAACGACTCGGGGAGCACGCCGACATAGGCGAGGACGGCGATGACGACGAAGCAGACCGCGAAAACGCCGAGTCGCATCCCGGTGTAGCGGAGCGTCGGATGCTCGCTGATGAAGCCGCCACCGGCCATGTCGGTCCCTCCTTGCTCGGTGCCCGAAGTCCGTTCCAGTGAAGCACAGGGCACAACGCGCCCCGCGGGGCGGTCGGGTCAGGCCGCGCCCGGCGCGGGGGCGAGCGGCAGCCACATCGTGACGTCGTCGCGCAGCTCGCCGCCGCCGATCTCGATCGCGCCGGGGACCCGGCCGACCTCGCGGTAGCCGCACGCGGCGTAGAACCGCTCGAGCCCCAGGCCACCCCGGCACGTGAGCCGTATCCCGGCGATCCGCGGGTCGAGGGAGCGGGCGGCGGCCGACGCGGCGGCCATCAGCTCCCTGCCGGTGCCGCGGCCCTGGAGGTCGGGGTGGACCATCACGGTCTTGAGCCACACCCAGTGCCGCATCAGGCGGTGGGTGTTGAGGGAGAAGAACGCGGTGGCGACGGGCCGCCCGCGCTCGGTCGTCCCGATCAGCAGCCGCGTGGTCCCCTCGGCCATCCCGATGAGGTGCTTGCGCAGATCGGCCTTGACGTCCTCGGGCGTGACCGTCGGCAGGAAGCCGACCGCGCCCCCCGCGTTGACCACGTCGGCCCACAGGGCGGCGAGCCCGTCCACCAGGGCAGGGGTGACGGCGGGGTCGAGGACGTAGCGGAGCCCGAGGTCGCGGCGCGGGGCGGCGGCGCGCGTGTCGTTCATGGTGTCGCCCCGCTCACACCCGCATCGGCTGCGGGCTCTCGCGGCGGTCGGGGTCGGGCCCCGGGTACTCGCGGACCACCTCGTACCTGGTGTTGCGCTCGACCGGGCGGAACCCGGCGTCGCGGATCAGCTCGAGCAGGTCCTCGCGGGTGAGCTTGTCCGGCGTGCCGAAGTTGTCCGCGTCATGGGTGATCTTGTACTCGACGACCGAGCCGTCCATGTCGTCGGCGCCGTGCTGGAGCGCGAGCTGCGCGGTCTGCACGCCGTGCATGACCCAGAAGACCTTGACGTGCGGCACGTTGTCGAACAGCAGCCGGGAGACGGCGAACGTCCGCAGCGCCTCCGCGCCCGTGGCCATCGTGGTGCGGGCCTGGAGCCGGTTGCGGACCTTGCCGTCCTTCATGTCCACGAAGTCGTGCTGGTAGCGCAGGGGGATGAAGACCTGGAACCCCCCGGTCTCGTCCTGGAGCTCGCGCAGCCGCAGCACGTGGTCCACGCGGTGCCTGTGCTCCTCGATGTGCCCGTACAGCATCGTGCACGGGGTCCTGAGGCCCTTCTCGTGCGCGAGGCGGTGGATGCGCGACCAGTCCTCCCAGTGGGTGCGGTGGTCGACGATGTGCTGGCGGACCTCCCAGTCGAAGATCTCCGCGCCGCCACCGGTGAGCGACTCAAGACCGGCGTCGATCAACTCGTCGAGGATCTCCGACGCGGACAGCCCTGAAATGGTCTCGAAGTGGTGGATCTCGGTCGCGGTGAACGCCTTGAGCGACACCGTGTCGGGCAGCGCCTCCTTGAGGGCGCGCAGCGAACGCGGGTAGTAGCGCCACGGCAGCGTCGGGTGCAGGCCGTTGACGATGTGCAGCTCGGTGAGCGCCTCGCCCTCCATGGCCTTGGCCAGCCTGACGGCCTCCTCGATGCGCATCGTGTACGCGTCCTTCTCGCCCGGCTTGCGCTGGAACGAGCAGTAGGCGCACGAAGCCGTGCACACATTGGTCATGTTGAGGTGGCGGTTGACGTTGAAGTGGACGACGTCGCCGTTCTTCCGCACACGCACCTCGTGGGCGAGCCCGCCGAGCCACGCCAGGTCGTCGGAGGCGTAGAGCGCGAGGCCGTCCTCCCGGCTCAGCCGCTCCCCCGCGAGGACCTTCTCCTCGAGATCCCGCTTGAGCCCAGCGTCCATGCCTCGTGCCTCCTCGTCGTCACGCCGACCCGATCGAGCCTACGCCTGTGCGTCGTCGGGCAGTTCGCCGACCCGGTTCTCCCATTTGGTCGACAGCACGATGGTCGTCCTGGTACGGGAGACGCCCTTGGTGCCGGAGAGCCGCCTGATCGTGCGCTCGAGACCGTCGACGTCGCCCGCCCTGACCTTGAGCATGTACGAGTCGTTCCCCGCGATGAACCAGCAGTCCTCGATCTCCGGCAGCTCCCGCAGCCGCGCCGCGACATCCTCGTGGTCCACCGCGTCGGACAGCGAGATCCCGATCAGCGCGGTGACCCCGAGCCCGAGCGACCGCGCGTCCACCGTGGCCCGGTAGCCGGTGATCACCCCGGCCGCCTCCAGGCGGTTGATGCGGTCGGTGACGCTGGGCCCCGAGAGGCCGACGAGGCGCCCCAACTCGGCGTACGAGGCACGTCCGTTCTCCCGCAACGCCTGAATGAGCTGCCTGTCCACCGCGTCCATCGTCGCCGCGCCTTTCTCGTCCCCATCGGTCCAGTGCACAGACGAATCTAAGGCATGAGCCCCCGGCGGCCTGAAGATGGCTGGGCCGAACGGTCCCCTCACCGTTCGGAACGCCCTCCCCCGAGCGTTCCCCCCCACCGCCCGTAGAGCGCGTGCGCGACCCCGGCCGCGTCCAGCGCGCGGCCCGCGACGAAGTCCACCAGGTCCTGGATGTGCGTGGCCCCGGCGTAGAACGCGGGCGTCGCGGGCAGCACCACGGCCCCCGCGTCGTTCAACGTGACCAGCTGCCGCAGCGTCTGCCCGCCGAGCGGCGTCTCCCGCACGGCCACCACGAGCGGCCTGCGCTCCTTGAGGGTCACGCTCGCGGCCCGTTGCAACAGGTCCTTGGAGAGCCCGAGCGCCACCCCCGCGACGGCCGCGGTCGACGCGGGCACGATCAGCATGCCCTTGGCCGGGTACGAGCCCGACGAGGGCCCGGCGGCCAGGTCACCGGCCGACCAGTACCGCAAGGACCCCGGCGGTCCGAGCTCCCCCGCGAACGCGTCCGGCTTGCCGTCCGCGCCCCGCGCGAGCCACGCCCGCAGGTCGTCGGCCCAGTGCGCGTCGCGGAACGCGATCCCCGTCTCGTCCAGCAGCGTCAGCCTGGCCGCCCTGCTGACCACCAGATCGACGGACTCCCCCGCATCGAGCAACGCGCGGAGCACCGCCGCGGCATACGGTGTCCCCGAAGCCCCTGAGACCCCCACGATCCATGGCTGGCGCATGCACCGAGGCTAACAAGCGGCTTACCGGACGGTGACGCCTCGGCCACAGACGGCGCCCCGGGCACGCGCCGCCCCGCGCCCCGTGGACACTGGAGGCTGAGCCACCCCGGCCACCCCCACGGACAGGCAGGAGCGAAGCCATCGGTACCCGACGGTTTTTCATGCGGCTGAGCGCCATCGGCGGCGCCGCGGCCCTGGCCACGACGGCCGGGGCCTGCCAGGTCGTGCAGAACGCCAGGGCCGGTCTCGAGATCTCCGACGCCGTCGACGAGCTCCTGTCGTGGGAGGGCGTCACCGTCGAGGCGACGCTGGACGCGACGCCCGAGGAGATCCACGCCTACCTGGTGGCGACGGGCGCCCAGGAGCCGACGCTGGCCGAGGCGCGGCTCCTGGCCGACCTCGAACTCACCCTGTCCGTCGGCGATCCGGCCGACGAGTCACGGCTGAACGACCTGGACGCCGACGACCCGCTCAACGCCGCGATGACCGTCAACTTCGGCGGGCGCGACGTCGCGGGCGTCAAGCAGCTTGCGGGCCGCACCTACGTCAGGGTGGGCGCCGAGGCGGTCGTGGAGGACGTCTACGGCGGCGACGAGGCGGCGGTGACGCGCGCGGAGCACTTCCAGGAGGACGCGGCGAACCTGCCGGAGTCCCTGGCCACGGCGTCCCTCGCGCTGCGCGGCGAGTGGGTGGAGGTCGAGCCGTTCGCGTTCGCCTCGTACGCGGAGACGCTGGCCGAGCACGGCGGCGTCCCCGCCGACACGGCCACCGCGGCGGCGGGCGCCCTGGCCGACGCGAGCGCGCTGCTCGACGAGGCGGCGGTGTGGGAGTCGGTGGGCCGCGCGGAGAGCACGCTGCGCTCCAGCGCGTCGCTGCACCCGGCGGGCGCCGAGCGCGGCGCGGAGCTGATCGACGTCCGCATGCCCGCGGAGGACGCGCACCGCGCGGTCGGCCCGCTGCTCGCGCTCCTGGACGACCAGAGCGCGCGCTTCGGCATCCCGAGCCTGGTGAACGGGCCCACCGACCCGGCCGCCGAGGTCACCGCGCGCCTGTCCATCAGGAACGGCGTGCTGTCCAACGCCTCGGTCGACCTGGCCCAGTTCGCCCCCGAGTCGGCCCCGCCCCTCCCCCTGAGCCTGTCCCTGGCGGGCGGCTCGGCCCTGAACCTGAACCCCCCTGAGACCCCGACCGCCCCCCTGACCACGGACGACCTGTCGGTGGCCCTCCTCTACCTGAACGAACAGGAAGAATCCCGCGCGGAAGATCCCCGCAGGGCGGACATCCCCGGCCCGATCCAGCCATGACGCTGCGCTGGCCTCGCCGCCCACCAAGCTGAGGCCGCCCTACGGGCGGCCGGGACCCGCCCTCCCGGGCGCGGGGGTCGACGCCCGGGGGCTACCGCCCCCGAACCCCCCGGTTGCACGGCGAAGCCGCCCTCCGGGCGAGGCAACGCGACGCTCAGGGACAGCGCCCCCCGCAGCGGCGGCCGGAATTGAACCCCTGTCCCACGGGCCCACCCTCCGGGCGGGGGGGGCAACGTCCGGGAGACTCCCGCGGGGCGGCGCCCGCGGTGGCACTCGGGACTCGCCGAGGGCTGGCGCCCCCGAACCCCCACGCCG
Source organism: Streptomyces radicis (assembly GCF_003626575.1). GTDB lineage: Bacteria > Actinomycetota > Actinomycetes > Streptomycetales > Streptomycetaceae > Streptomyces > Streptomyces radicis. The sequence goes on from NZ_RBDY01000024.1 coordinate 87,338, forward strand.
CGAGCACAAGCCGATACGACCCCCGCGCGGCCGGGAGACTCCTGCGGGGCGGCGCCCGCAGCGGCACGCGGCCTGTTGCACGGTGCCCGACCCCAGCCGCACCCACGGCGAAACCACCCTCCGGGCGGGGGATGTCGGGGGCCGCCCCCCAGCCCTGCGGACGCGAGCCGTTACGGCTCCGGGCACGGCGCCCCCTGGCCGGGAACGCGACCGGCCACCCCCGCACGGCGCACCAGAAGCGAGCCCGGCACGAAGCGCCAGGCCCCCCCGCGCCGGACCAACGACCGCACCCCACCCCGCGAAGCGCCACAGACCCGGACCACCAGACCGGCACGAAGCACCACGGACCGACCCCGGCACAAAGCGCCACAAGCCCGGACCACCGGGCCCCCACCACCGCACCCCACGCAGCGCAGCCACCCCGCACGAAGCACCACGTACCACCCCGCGGAGCGGTCCGGCGCGAAGCGCCACGGACCCGGCCCACCGAACCACCAAACCGCAACCACCCCACCGGTCCGGCACCAAGCGCCACAGACCGACCCCGGCACGAAGCGCCCCACCCCACCCCACCCCGCGGAGCGGTCCCGCGCGAAGCGCCATAGGCCCGGCCCACCAGACCACCGAACCGCAACCACCCCCACCGATCCGGCACCAAGCGCTACAGACCAACCCCGGCGCGGAGCGCCGCACCCCACCCCGCAGAGCGCCCCGGCGCGAAGCGCCACAAGCCCGGACCACCGGGCCCCCACCGCACAAAGCACCACGTACCACCCCGCGGAGCGGTCCGGCGCGAAGCGCCATAGGCCCGACCCACCGGACCACCGAACCGCAACCACCCCACCGGTCCGGCGCGAAGCGCCACAGACCGACCCGGCGCGAAACGCCGCGCCCAACCCAGCGGAGCGACCCCGCGGAGCGGTCCCGCGCGAAGCGCCATAGGCCCGCGCCACCGGACCACCGAACCGCAACCACCCCACCGGTCCGGCGCGAAGCGCCACAGACCGACCCCGGCGCGAAGCGCCGCGGCTCACCCAGCGGAGCGACCTACCATGAACACATGCCCGAGCTCCCCGAGGTCGAGGCGCTGCGTGAGTTCCTCACCGACCGTTTGGTCGGCGCCGAGGTGGCCCGCGTGCTGCCCGTCGCCTTCCACGTTCTCAAGACCTACAACCCGCCCCTCGCCGCCCTCCAGGGCCGGACGGTGACGGGGGTCGCGCGGCACGGCAAGTTCCTCGACATCGAGCTCGCCGCCCCCGACGCCGACCTGCACCTGGTCGTCCACCTCGCCCGCGCCGGGTGGCTGCGCTGGCAGGACGCCCTGCCCGCCGCGCCGCCCCGGCCCGGCAAGGGCCCGCTCGCGCTGCGCGTGGCGCTCGCCGACCCGGCGGGCGCGGGGTTCGACCTCACCGAGGCGGGCACCCAGAAGCGCCTCGCGGTGTACTGCGTGCACGACCCCGCCCGTGAGGTCCCCGGGATCGCCCGCCTCGGCGTCGACCCCCTCGGCCCCGGCTGCACGCCCGCCGCGTTCGCCGACCTGCTCGCCGGGGAGAGCCGCCAGATCAAGGGCGTGCTGCGCGACCAGAGCGTGCTCGCGGGCATCGGGAACGCCTACTCGGACGAGATCCTGCACGCGGCGCGCATGTCCCCGTTCAAGATCGCCGCGCGGCTCACCCCCGACGAGGCCGCCGCCCTGCACGCGGCGATGACCGAGACGTTGCGCGCCGCCGTCGACCGCTCACACGGCCTGGCCGCCGCCCAGCTCAAGCGCGAGAAGAAGACGGGGCTCCGCGTGCACGGCAGGACCGGCGAGCCCTGCCCGGTGTGCGGCGACACCATCCGCGAGGTGTCCTACCGCGACTCCGCCCTCCAGTACTGCGCCACGTGCCAGACCGGCGGCAAGCCGCTCGCCGACCGCCGCCTCTCCCGGCTGCTCAAGTAGCGCCCGGGCCTGGCCCGTTCAGCCCGCCTCCGCCTCGACCGCCACGCCGTGCGCCTCGACGATCTCCGCGAGCCCTCCGGGGAACGACCGGCTCACCGCCGCGAACCACCACCCGTCGTCCTCCCGCACCAGCTCCCCGATCGTCATGCCGGTGCCCCGCAGCGGCCCCGCGGGGAAGCCGAAGCACAGCAGCTCCTCGTCGTTCGACGGATCGATCAGCCGCACATGCGGCTGCCGCACGCCCGCGAGGTTCTGGCCGCGGGCCTCCGCGTCGTGGATCGAGAGCACCAGCACCACACGGTCCGCCTCGGGTTGGAGGCTCCGCAGGTCCACGCCGAACCGCACCTCGGGCTCGTCCCCGCCGAGCCGCACGCCGACGCCGGGCGGCGCGGGGTTGTTGTAGAAGACGAAGTGCTCCTCGGACAGCGCGTGCCCGTCCCGCCCCACCACGAGCGCGCTCGCGTCGGCGTCCATGCCGTCGGGCGCCTCCCAGTCGAGCCCTATGGAGAACGCCGCCGCCCCCGGCAGCACATCGGCGAGCCGCATCCGCTGCCCGGTCGCCAACGGCAGCCGCCCGCCGCCGCCCCGCGTGCAGCTGGCCAGCAGCACCGCCCGCGGATCGGCGCGCGAGTCGAGCCGCGTCGGCTGGTACGTCAACGCCGCCGCGACGGGCGCCGCGGGCTCCCGCACCACCGAGGACGCCAGGTCACGCAGCCGGTCGGCGACCTCGGCCGCGCTCCCCGGCCGGTCCGAAGGACGCTTCGCCAGCAGCCCCAGGATCAGCGCGTCCCACTCCCGCGGCACCCAGGGCCTCAGCGCGCTCGGCGCCGCGGGCGCGCTCTCCATCTGCTGCCGCAGCAGCTGGTACAGCGAGCCGCCCGCGAACGGCGGCTGCCCGGTCGCCAGCGCGTAGAGCACACAGCCCGCCGAGTACAGGTCGCTCGGCAGCCCGACCGTTCCGCCCTCGATCTGCTCGGGGGACATGAAGGCGGGGGTGCCGATCACCACGCCCGTGGACGTGAGCCGCGCGTGGTCGCTCGACTCGGCGAGCACCGCGGCGATGCCGAAGTCGAGCACGCGGGCCAAGCCGTCGGGCCCGACCATGACGTTGGCGGGCTTGAGGTCGCGGTGCACGACGCCCGACTCGTGCGCCACCGCGAGCGCCCGGCAGATGTGCTCGCCCCAGCGCGCCACGTCCACGAGCGGCGGCAGCTGCTCGGCGAGCAGCCGGTCGAGCGAGCGGCCGAGCAGCCGCTCCATCACCAGGTAGAGAACGGCGTCCGTCTCGCCGTCGAAACGCGCCTCCCCCACGTCGTGCACGGTGACGATGAACGGGCTCGAAAGGCCCGCGAGCAGCTTGGCCTCCCGCTCGAAGCGCTCCCTCGCCCTGGGGTCGCGGCCCACGGTGGAGGTGGAGACGAGCTTGACGGCGACCCGGCGCTCGAGCCTGAGGTCCACCGCCTCCCAGACGGTGCCGCTGCCGCCCGCGCCCAGCTGGCGACCGAGCCGGTACCGGCCGTCGAGAACCCGGTCCTGCATCACACACGCACCCCCTGCGAACTCACCGCGGTACCCGCTTACTTTATGCGCCGCAGCGCGCCAGGGGGGCATTGTCAGTGGCCCTGGTTACTCTGGCCGCACCACGCACCGAACGACCGTCGACCGGCCAGGGGAGCCCCGATGACCAGCAACGTCGCGACCGAAGAGCAGCGGCCTGACCGCGTCGATGACCACGTCGAGGACCACGTCGATGACCGCGTTCAGGCCCCGGACGCCGAGCCCGGCGTCGAGCAGAGCCTCGAGCGGTACAGGAAGGAGCTCACCGGGTACTGCTACCGGATGCTGGGCTCCGCCTTCGAGGCCGAGGACGCCGTGCAGGACACGATGGTCCGCGCCTGGCGGGCGTACGACCGCTTCGAGGGCCGCTCCTCCGTCCGCTCCTGGCTCTACCGCATCGCGACGAACGTCTGCCTGACCATGCTGAGCGGCAGCAGCAAGCGCGCCCGCCCCATGGACCTCACCTCCCCGACCCCGCACGCCTCCGCCGTCCTCGGCCCGCCGCTGGCCGAGACGGCGTGGATCGAGCCGATGCCCGACGGCATGGCCCTGCCGCAGGACCCGGCCGAGCGGGCCGAGGCGCGCGAGTCGGTGCGTCTCGCGTTCGTCGCCGCCCTCCAGCACCTCGCGCCCAAGCAGCGGGCCGTGCTCATCCTGCGCGAGGTCCTGGCGTGGAAGGCGGGCGAGGTCGCCGAGCTGCTCGACACGACGGTCGCCTCGGTGAACAGCGCGCTCCAGCGCGCCCGCGCCACCCTCGCCGCCACGGGCGCCACCGAGTCCGACCCGTCCGAGCCACTCTCCGACGACCACAAGGCGCTGCTCGCCCGGTATCTGGAGGCGTTCGAGAGCTACGACATGGACGCCCTGACCGCGCTGCTCGCCGAGGACGCCACGCTGTCCATGCCGCCGTTCGCGCTCTGGTTCCGCGGCCCGGCCGACATCGAGGCCTGGATGGTGGGCGAGGGCAAGGAGTGCCGCGGCTCCCGGCTGATACCCACGTCCGCCAACGGCTGCGCGGCCTTCGGCCAGTACCGCCCCGCCCCGGAGGGCGGGCACAGCCCGTGGGCGCTCCAGGTCATAGAGATATCAGGGGGGCACGTCATCGGGATCAACGCCTTCCTCGACACAGCACGGCTCTTCCCCCTCTTCGGCCTTCCCTCCCACCTCCCCGAGGCCGAGCCAGCCGACGAGGCCCGGTAATCCCGCCCGCATGTTGACGAAGCGGATCCCGCACCCGAGGCGCTTGGCCGTCAGCCGCAGCCTGGCCACCACCTCGAGCGTCACCGCGTTCGCGCCGCCGACCTCCGCCACGTCGACGGTCACGTCCCCGACGCCGCCGCGGCGCACGTGCGCCGTGAGCCGCTCACAGATCCCGGGCACGTCCTCCCGGGCCACCGGCCCCTTTATCACGAACAGTTGACTCCGCACCGCCGGTCTCCTTCCCCACGCAAGGAAGACCGACCCACCGCGGGGAACTCATCGGCACCCCGGTCGGCACCCCCGCACGCCCACCCGACCCGCCGTCACCCCACGCCGCCCACAACCCCCATCGCACCCCCACGCCCCAACCGCCCCACGCACGAGCGGAACGTCAGCCGGGGGCGCTAACGTCGTGCGAGGAGGCAATAGACTCAAGCACTGCTGAGGGGGCCGCGAACATGAGCTATGGCGACGACTACGACGACACACGCACCGGTCGTGTCCCCTCCCCCACCAGGACCCGGCTCCCCGAGCAGGACGAGCCCCCCTCGCGCCGCCCCGCCGCCTCCCCCGGGCGTTCCATCCTCACCGTCGTCGCGGTGATCGTCGTCCTCCTCGCCGCCATCGTGTTCGCCAACCAGTCGCGCGAGGACGGGAGTTCGGGCGACGACGGCGGCGACCGCGAGGACGCGCGGCCCACCGCGCCCACCGGCGAGCGCCCCGTGGACGGCGCGTTCAACGGCATCCCCACCGGACACGCGCAGACCGAGCAGGGCGCCCAGAGCGCCGCGGCCAACTACGCGGTGGCGCTCGGCGGCGTCGAGATGTTCAACGAGGCGCGACGCCGCACCATCGTCGACAGCATCAGCGCGTCCGCCACCCGCGACGACCTGCGCGCCTCCTACGACTCGGGCTACAGTGCCCAGTTGAACGAAGACATCGGCCTCGACCCGGAAGGCGTCGCCCCCACCGGCATGACCTTCGTCAACAGAACGATGCCCGTGGGCAGTTCCACCGTCGAGTACGGCGAGACCGCCGCCGAGGTGTCCGTCTGGTGCACCGGCCTGTTCGGCATGGCGGGCGCCGAGTCGAGAAACCCCGTGCGCACCAGCTGGTTCACGATCACCTTCGACCTCGTCTGGGAGGACGGGGACTGGAAGGTCAGCGACACCGAGCAGGCCGAGGGCCCCACCCCGGTGGGCGGGGACGACCGCGTCTCCGGAGCCGACGAGATCGCCGAAGCCGTCGAACAGTACGGAGGGTTCACGTATGCGCGCTAGCCTCCGCATCCGCCTGGCGACGCTGGGCACGGCGTTCGCGAGCGCCGGGGCGCTCGGCCTGCTCCTGGCCACCCGCGCCACGGCCCAGGAGCAGGAGGAAGACCCCGACGACGCCTGCGACCTCATCTCGGGGACCGCGCGCGAGTACTGCGAGGGGAACCCCGACTCCGGCGACGGCGACGGAGGGGGCGGCGCGGGCTCGGGCGCCTCACTCGACCCGATGTCCTCCCTGGCCCGCGCCTGCGCCGACGCCGCCGCCTGGATCGTCAACGAGCTGTCGGAGCTGGTCGATTCGACCACCGCGGTCGACTTCACCAACACGTCGTTCCTCCGCCAGTACGCCGTCGTCTTCGCCGCCTCCACCGTCCTGACGCTGATCCTGTGGATCCTCGCCATCGTCAAACGGGCCATCAGGGGCGTGCCGTTGACCACCGCCATCACCGAGGCGATCGGCTTCCTCTGGCTGACCGTCATGGCCTCGGCGTTCACCCCGCTCATCCTCTATGTCGTGGTCTCCGCCACCGACGGCGTCACGGACGCGATCGTCGTGGGCACAGGGGACAACTCCGACGCGTTCTTCGGCGACTTCGCCGCCGCCCTCGAGGCGGGCGAGGACATCGGCGGCGGCCCGATCATGCTGATCGTCGTCTCCCTGATCTCCATCCTGGCCGCCGGCGTCCTGGCCCTCGAGCTGGTCATCCGCGCCGCCATGCTCTACGTCGGCGCCCTGCTCGGCACGGCCGTCTACGCGGGCCTGGTCGACAAGAACCTCTGGTCCCACATCCGGAACTGGGCCGGGATCATGATCGCGGTCATCCTCATCAAGCCCGTCATCGTCATCGTCCTCGGCCTCGCCGGGGCCCTCACCACCGCCGAGGAGGAGGGGCCCACCGCCGTCTCGTCGATCATCTCGGGCCTGGCCATCATCCTGCTGGCCATCTTCGCCTCCGCCATGATCTACCGCTTCGTGCCCGGCTTCGGCGACGAGATCGTCAGCCAGCGGGCCATGCGCGACGACACCTCGAGCCGCGCGGCCAAGGCCGCCGTCTCCACCCCCGCCTCGATGCTGCGCCAGGGCATGAGCACCCATGGCACCCGCGACGGCGCGGCCGCCGGCGGCGGAGGGGGTGGCGGGGGTGGTGGCGGCGGCGCCGCCCGCCCGGCCAACCCCGTGGCCGGCGGAGTCGCCGCGCACGGTACCCGTTCGGGCCAGTCCGGGTCATCATCGTCTTCGTCCCCCGGCGGCGGCACCGGCCGCTCGGGAAGCCAGGGCAACCGAGGAGGTAGCAGGTGACCGTTCCACCCCAGACCTTCGGCCGCCGCCGCACCTACCTCATCGGGCGGTCGAGGCCCCAGGCCCTCGTCGGCAGGAACCGCGAGACGGGCGAGATCGCCCTCATCGTCGCGGGCGCGTTCCTCGGCATGATGAGCGGCATCCTCATCCCCACCCTCACGCTCCGCCTGGTCGGCCTCATCGGCTTCCCTTTCCTCGCCCTCGCCGCGGTCTACATGCCGTACCAGGGCCGCACGTTCTACAAGTGGTTCGAGATCAACCGCTCGTTCCGCCGCACCCACCGCCGCGGCGCCACCTACCGCTCGGGCGCCGCCGAGGCCGGGGTCCGCCTCGACGGCACCGAGGTCGAGGTCGGCTCGCCCCCCGGCGTGGGCGGCGTCCGCTGGCTCGCGGCCGCGTTCGGCCCCGACGAGCTCGCCGTGCTCCTGCACAGCGACCGCGGGACCGTCACGGCCGCCATCGAGATCGAGGGCCCGGGCGTCGGGCTGCGCGACAGCGAGGACCAGGAGGCCCTGGTCGAGCGGTTCGGCACGCTCCTCAAGCACGTCGCGAACGGCGACGGCCACGTCACCCGCCTCCAGATGCTCGCCCGCACCCTCCCCGCCGACCCCGACGCCCACGCCAACGACGTGCGCGAGCGCGGCGACACCGGCGCCCCCGCCTGGATCCAGGAGTCCTACGAGCAGCTGGCTTCCATGGTCTCCACCTCGAGCGAGCAGCACCGCGCCTACCTGGTCGCCTGCATGCACCACTCGCGCGAGCTCGGCCACGAGGCGCAGACCATCGCCCGCGCCGCCAGGAAGGGCAGGGGCCGCGGGCAGCGCATGTCGCAGGACGAGGCGCTCGCCGTGATCATGGCCCGCGAGCTCACCGACATCTGCGCCCGCCTCACCGAGGCCGACATCCGGGTCCGCCAGCCGCTCGGCGAGGCGCGCCTCGCCTCGTTGATCCACTCCATGTACGACCCCGACCACCCGATCGACCACATCCAGGCCATGTCGCGGCGCAACGCCTGGCCCGCCGAGCTGGACGCGCGCGAGGCCACCTATCTCCAGGCCAAGACCCGCGAGTCCGGCACCCGCGAGCCCTGGTGCCACGCCACGGCCTGGGTGAAGGAGTGGCCCATGACCCCGGTGGGCGTCAACTTCCTCGCCCCGCTGCTCGTTCACACCCCCGACGTGATCCGCACGGTCGCGGTCTGCATGGACCTCGAGCCCACCGAGATCGCCATCGAGCGCATGCTCACCGAGAAGACCAACGACGAGGCCGAGGCGTCCCGCGCCGCCAAGATGAACCGCACGGTCGACCCCCGCGACGTCGCCGCGCACAGCCGCGTCGACCAGCGCGGCGACGACCTGGCGTCCGGCGCGGCGGGCGTCAACCTCGTCGGCTACATCACGGTCTCCTCGCCCCACCCCGAGGCACTCGCCCGGGACAAGCGCACGATCCGCGCCTCAGCGGGTAAGTCTTATCTGAAGCTCGAATGGTGCGATCGCGAGCACCACCGCGCGTTCGTCAACACACTGCCCTTCGCGACGGGGATCAGGCGATGAGGATCCCCGCGCGGCCGACGCCCAGGGGACAGGAGGTGCCGTCATGCCGGCGCGCGATCCGCTGAGCCTCATCACGGAGGCGTTCACGAGCCTCCTCTTCGGCAGGACCGAGACCACGCGGCTGCCCGTGCGCACCTCGACGGGCCAGGCGCAGGCCGTCTATCTGCCCACCGCGGCGCCGGGCCTCGGCGACTCGGGCGTGATCATCGGCCGCGAGGTGTACTCGGGCAAGGGGTACATCTACGACCCGTTCCAGCTCTACGGCCAGCAGCTGCCCGCCCCCCACTGGCTCGTCCTCGGCGAGTCGGGCAACGGCAAGTCCGCGCTGGAGAAGACCTATGTGCTGCGGCAGCTCCGGTTCCGCGACCGCCAGGTCGTGGTCCTCGACGCCCAGGGCGAGGACGGCGTCGGCGAGTGGAACCTGATCGCCCAGGAGCTGGGCATCACCCCGATCCGGCTCGACCCGATGGCCACCCTCGACCGGAACGTCCGGCTCAACCCCCTCGACCCGTCGATCACCACCACCGGCCAGCTCGCCCTCCTGCGCACCATCATCGAGGTGGCGCTCGGGCGCTCCCTCGACGAGCGGTCGGGGTTCGCGCTCAAGGTCGCGCACGCGTATGTGCACCAGACGACGACCGACCGCCAGCCGATCCTGACCGACATCGTGGAGCGCCTGCGGCACCCGCTGCCCGAGGCGGCCGACGCGATGAACGTCGCGCTCGAGGACGTCCGCGCCTGGGGCCTCGACGTGGCGCTCGTCCTCGACCGCCTGGTGGACGGCGACCTGCGCGGCATGTTCGACGGCCCGACCACGGTCGGGATCGATCTGGACGCGCCCCTCATCGTCTTCGACCTGTCCCATATCGACCGGAACTCGATCGCGATGCCCATCCTGATGGCCATCGTGGGCGTCTGGCTCGAGCACACCTGGATCAGGCCCGACCGGAAGAAGCGCATCTTCCTGGTCGAGGAGGCATGGCACATCATCAACTCCCCTTCGGTGGCCCAGCTGTTCCAGCGACTGCTGAAGTTCGGCCGCCGCCTCGGCCTGTCGTTCGTCGCGGTGGTGCACCACCTGTCCGACGTCGTCGACGGGGCGGCCGCCAGGGAGGCGGCGGCCATCCTCAAGATGGCCTCCACGCGCACCATCTACGCCCAGAAGTCCGACGAGGCCAGATCCACGGGCCAGGTCCTCGGCCTGCCCCGCTGGGCGGTCGAGATCATCCCGACCCTGACCCCCGGCATGGCGGTCTGGGACGTCAACGGCAATGTGCAGGTGGTCAAGCACCTGGTCACCGAGGCCGAGCGCCCGCTGGTCTTCACCGACCGCGCGATGACGGAGTCGTCCGCGATGCTCCTGGCCGAGGAGCGGCTGCCGGAGGCGGAGGACCCGTTCGAGGCGGAGACCGAGGCGCGCGTGATGTCGTTCGAGAAGCGACAGGGCGTCGGGTAGCGGGGCGTCATGGCGTATGACCGGCACGCGCGCGGCGGCCCCCCGCGGGACCCCGCGGCTCCCGAACGGCACGGCGGCGGGGTGCCCGACGCCCTGCTGGTCGGCTCGCTCGCCTTCCTCGTCGGCGCGAGCGTCCTCACCTGGACGGCGACGGGCCTGGCCGGGCTGCTGCGCCACGGGGCATGGCCCGATGGCGTCACCTTCGTCCACACCGCGCGGGCGATCCGCTCGCTGCTGACGGCGCCGGGCGACGTCGCGGCCGCATGGCCCGACGCGCCCCCGGCGCAGCTGCCGAGCGCGGCGATGCTGTGGCTGATGCTGCTGGTCCAGCTTGTGCTGCTGTTCTCGGCGGTGCTCGTGGTGTCGATCCGCGTGGCGACGTGGCGGGCGCGCCGCGCGATCCGCGAGGCGGAACGCCACCGCCCGCCGGATCTCCCCGAACAGGCCCATGAGACGGCCCCGTTGGAGGCGGTCCCCACACCGTCCCCCACGCCGACACCCGCGCCCGACCCGGTGCGCGACGAGACGGCGGCGGTCCTCGCGGCGCCCGCGGGCCTCATCGTGCGGGACCCGGACGGCTCGCTGCACGCCAGCACCGCGCGGCAACGCGGCAGGCTGGGGCCCGTCCACGTGTACGACCCCGAGCACCTGACGGACGCCGCGGCCCGGCTGCGCTGGGCGCCCGAGCGCGGCTGCGACGACATGGCGGTCGCCCGCCGCCGCGCGAGTCAGCTCCTGGCACCCATCAGACCGTCCGAGCCCATCTTCCGCCTGGACGCGGAGGCGGCCGAGACGCTGCTGCGCTGCTATCTGCACGCCGCGGCCCTCTCGGGCAACGGGCTGACCCACGTGCACCGTTGGGCGCACGGCAGGTCGTCGGGAGAGCCCGCGAAGGTGCTGCGCGCCCATCCGCGGGCGGCGGGCGGCGCGTCGATGGAGCTCGAGAGCACGCTGACGTCGCACCCGGTGCGCAGGGACGCGGCCCTGGTGCTGATCGGGCGGGCGTTGAACGGCCTCGACCAGCTGCACATCCGCCAGGCGTGCGCGGCGGGCCGGGCGGACACGCTGGCCCTGGCCAATCTGGCGGGCGAGGGCGCGACGCTGTTCGTGGTGGGGGATCAGAGGGAGACGGCGGGGCTGCGCGGCGCGCTGGTGGACGCGTTGGTGGCCGAGCAGCCCACGCTCGAGGTCAGCGGCGTGGAGCCGAGCCGCTTCTGAGCGCCAACTCATAGGCGTGCAGGGCGGGATCGCGGGGATCGGCGTCGCGGTCGCCGGTGGGCTCGAAGCCGAGTGAGGCGTAGAAACGGGCGGCCCGCGGGTTGTTCTGGTGGACGCGCAGCCGCACTTCGTGTCCCCCGGCCCAGTCGATGGCGGCCTCCATGAGCTGCCGGGCGAGCCCGGTGCCACGGTGCTCGGGAAGCATGTAGACGCCGATCACGTACGCGATGCCCAGCCGGACATAGGCGCCCACCATGCCGCCCCACTCGCCGTGTTCGGTCTCGCCGATGAACGTGACCTGACGCCCGCCAGAGGCGCGGCGCTCCCAGTCGCCCCGGGTGAGCCTCACGGCCTCTTCGTAGGGTTCGTAGAACGCGACGGGCGCCACCGGATCCTGAAGGGCCGCCAGCCGGAGCCGCCTGAGCTTCTCCCAGTCCGCGCGCCGCGTCTGCCGGATCGTGTACGCCATGGCCAGATGCTCGCACCGGCGTGCCACGGGCGCAATGATTTTCACCCACTCTTGGGACAAAGAAAAGGCCCCGCTGGATAATCCAGCGGGGCCTCTATCAAGAATTGTCCGGCGGTGTCCTACTCTCCCACACGGTCCCCCATGCAGTACCATCGGCGCAGGGAGGCTTAGCTTCCGGGTTCGGAATGTAACCGGGCGTTTCCCTCCCGCCATGACCACCGGAACA
>NZ_RBDY01000025.1 GCF_003626575.1 Streptomyces radicis
GTCCCAGACAGCTAAATCGGCCGGGCCGACGGCGTCCGACGAACGATCTGGATCACAGCGTTGGGTCGTGGCCACAGCCCCAGCCTCCCATCACCCCATGATCAAGATCTAGCCCTGTAGTACTAGGGCCTGCCCTGGCGGTTTCCGAGGAGGCGCGGGGCGGCGGTCAGGGGGCGACGGGGGCGCGTTCTTCGTATGGATTCTGTACCGAGGAGTAAAATCCCGGCATGGGTGATTCCCGGAACACTGTCATCGGCCGCCCCAGGGAATTCGACATCGACGAGGCGCTCGAGCGCGCCATGCGGGTGTTCTGGGAGCGGGGGTACGAGGGGGCGAGCCTCACCGACCTGACCGGTGCCATGGGGATCACCAAGCCGAGCATGTACGCGGCCTTCGGCAACAAGGAGCAGCTGTTCCGCAAGGCCCTGGAGCGCTACAAGGAAGGGCCGGCGTCCTATGCGACGCGCGCCCTGGCGGAGCCGACCGCGCGAGGGGTGATCGAGGCGCTCCTTCGCGGAGCGGTTCGGACCACGACCCTTTCCGGCCGCCCTTCCGGATGCATGACGGTGCAGGGCGCGCTGGCGGCGAGCGACGGAGGCCGACCCGCGCACGACGTGCTCGTCGCCTGGCGGAACGACGCGGGCCTGCGCCTCGAGGAGCGCTTCCGGCGCGCCGTCGACGAGGGCGACCTCCCGCGCGACGCCGACCCGGTCCGGCTCGCCCGGTACATCATGGCGGTGGCGTTCGGCATCGCCGTCCAGGCCGCAGGCGGCCTCGGGCACGACGAGCTCCAGGACATCGTCGACATGACACTGCACAGCTGGCGGCCATAGGCGCCACGCGACATCGTCGTCGAGGGCCGGGCGTCGGCCTGGGCCAGGTCGGCCGACGGCGGGCGGAAGGGGGCGTCCTCAGCCGCCGTTGAGCAGACCAGGAAGCTTGCGCATGTCGTCGAACACCACGGTGTTCTCGCCCTCGAGCCACGCGGCAGGGGTCAGGCCGCCCGCGTAGCCGAACGAGCGCATTCCGGCCGCGCGGGCCGCGCGGACGCCGTACTGGCTGTCCTCGACCACGGCGCAGCGCGCGGGCTCCGCGCCCATCCGGGACGCGGCGTGCAGGAAGAGGTCGGGCTCGGGCTTGCCGCGCTCCACCTCGCTCGCGCTGAAGACGCGCCCCGCGAACCGCTCGTAGAGCCCCGTGCGGCCCAGGGTCCGCCGCATCTTGGCGTGCAGGCCGCTCGACGCGATGCAGTGCGGGACGGTGATCGCGTCCAGCGCCTCGACGATGCCGTCGACCGCCGTCAACTCCGTGTCGATCGCGGCGTCGAGGCGCTCGCGGTACGACACGCCCCACCGGCTCGCGGCCTCTTCGCCGAGCCGTTCGGCGATCTGCCCGCGGACCGCGCGCTCGGAGCGGCCGAGGAAGCGGTGGATGATCTCCTCCTCGGTCAGCGGCCAGCCCAGCTCGGCGCCGAGGTCCACGCAGACGCGCAGGGCGAGGGGCTCGCTGTCCACCAGCACGCCGTCGCAGTCGAAGATGATCAGGTCGAAGGGGCCGAGGGGGCCCCGGCTGTCACGGGATGCGCTGGGAGGTGCCACCCGGGCAGCCTAACCTGTCCCGATGGCGACATCGGGAGAGGTCATCGTGGTGACAGGCCCGCCAGGCGCGGGCAAGAGCACGGTGGCGCGGCTGCTCGCGGAGGACGGGCCGGGGCCCGGGGTCCATCTGCACACCGATGACTTCTGGGCGTTCATCCGGCGCGGGGCCGTTCCGCCGTACCTGCCGGAGGCCAGGCGGCAGAACGAGACCGTGATCGGGGTGCTCGCGCGGGCGGCGGCGGGATACGCGGCCGGTGGCTACCGGGTGATCGTGGACGGCGTCGTCGGCCCGTGGTTCGTGGACCCCTTCCGCGCGGCGGGGCGGGAGGCCGGGGTGGGGCTGCACTACGCGGTGCTGCGGCCCGACGAGGAGACGGTCATCGCGCGGGGCACCGCAAGGGCGGGGCACCCCCTCACCGATCCGGGGCCGATCCGGCTGATGCACGCGCAGTTCGCCGATCTGGGCCGCTACGAGCGGCACGCCATCGACACCACGGGCCAGGCGCCGGGGGAGTCGGCGGACGTCGTGCGGGGCGCCGTGGCGGGGGGCGGCCTGCGGCTGTGAACGCCGGAACCACCGTTCCTTTTCGGCCGGTCGCGGGGGCCGCCTCTCGGGTGTGACCTGCTCGTTCGTCAGATTCGCACACACGTTCGATGGCTGGTTTATGGTGGAGGCGGACAGCGACGAGGCAGGGGGGCCGGGTGTGACAGGAGGTGCGGATGCCGGGCTTCGCACACCTGCATGTGGCGTCCGGGTTCTCCATGCGATACGGCGCCTCGCACCCCGAGCGGCTGGCCGAGCGGGCCGGTGAGCGGGGGATGGAGGCCATGGCGCTGACCGACCGCGACACCCTCGCCGGGGCGGTGCGGTTCAGCAAGGCGTGCGTGCGCGCGGGCGTGCGCCCGGTGTACGGGGTCGATCTCGCCGTGGCGCCCCAGCGCGCCCCCGAGCCCGCGCGCCGCCCGCGAACGCCCGTGCGCGGGGGCGCCCACGCCGACGAGTCCGCGCCGCGCGCCGTCTTCCTCGCCGCGGACGGCGCGGCGGGCTGGGCGCGGCTGTGCCACCTGGTCACCGCGGCCCACGCCGCGGGGGAGCGCGGCGAACGCCCCGTGCTGCCCTGGTCCGAGGCCATGGGCGATGGCCTGGTCGTGCTGCTCGGCGCCGCGTCCGAGCCGGGGCGCGCGCTGGCCGCCGGGCGCCCCGACCTCGCCGCTGCGCTGCTCGCGCCCTGGCGGGAGCGTTTCGGCGACGCGCTGCGCGTCGAGGTCGACGCCGCGGGCCCGCTGCGCACCGCCGCCCGCGCCCTCGGCCTGGCCGTCGAGCAGGGCGTGACCCCGGTGCTCGCCAACGCCGTGCGCTACGCCGACCCGGGCCAGGGCCGGGTCGCCGACGTGCTGGACGCCGCGCGCCGCCTCGTTCCCCTCGATCCGCGCCGCGGCCTGGACAACGGCGAGCGCTGGCTCAAGGGCCCCGACGACATGGCGCGGGCCGCCCACCGCATCGCCGAGGCGGCCGGATATCGCCGGTCCGCGGCCCACCGCCTGCTCGACCTCACCGAGCGCACCGCCGCGGCCTGCCGCGTCGACCCCGCCCGCGACCTGGGCATCGGCGGCGTGTACTTCCCCGAGCCCGGGCTGGTCGGCGCGGCGGGCCGCACCGCCGACCGCGTGCTGCGCTCCCGCTGCGCCGCGGGCATGGTGCTGCGCGGCCATGACAGGGACGCGAAGCGCTGGGCCCGCCTGGACGAGGAGCTCGACATCGTCCGGCGGCTCGGCTTCGCCTCGTACTTCCTCACCGTCGCCCAGGTCGTCGAGGACATCCGCGGCCTGGGGATCCGGGTGGCGGCGCGCGGCTCGGGCGCGGGCGCCCTGGTGAACCACCTGCTCGGCATCGCCCAGGCCGACCCCGTGGAACACGGGCTGCTGATGGAGCGGTTCCTCTCGCCGCGCCGCGGCGCGCTGCCCGACATCGACATCGACGTGGAGTCCGCCCGCCGCATCGAGGCGTACCGGGCGATCTTCGAGCGGTTCGGGGAGGAGCGCGTGGCCACCGTCGCCATGCCCGAGACCTACCGGGTGCGGCACGCCGTCCGCGACGTCGGCCTGGCGCTCGGCCTCGACCCGGCCGAGGTCGGGCGGCTGGCCAAGGCGTTCCCGCACATCAGGGCCAGGGACGCGCGCGCCGCGCTCGCCGAGCTGCCCGAGCTGCGCGGCATCGACCCCGACGCCCACCCGCCGCGGATGTGGGACCTGGTCGAGGCGTTGGACGGGCTGCCGCGCGGGGTCGCCATGCACCCGTGCGGCGTCCTGCTCTCCGACGCGACGCTGCGCGCGCGCACGCCCGTGGTGCCCACGAGCGGCGAGGGGTTCGCCATGGCGCAGTTCGACAAGGAGGACGTCGAGGACCTCGGGCTGCTCAAGCTCGATGTGCTGGGGGTGCGGATGCAGTCGGCCATGGCGCACGCGCTCGACGAGGTCGAACGGGTCACGGGGGAACGCGTCGACCTGGAGGATCCCGCCCAGGTGCCGCCCGACGACCCCGCGACGTTCGCCCTGATCCGCTCGGCCGAGACGCTCGGCTGCTTCCAGATCGAGTCGCCGGGCCAGCGCGACCTCATCGGGAGGCTCCAGCCCGAGACCTTCCACGATCTCGTCGTCGACATATCGCTGTTCAGGCCGGGGCCCGTCGGCGCCGACATGGTGCGCCCCTTCATCGAGGCCAGGCGGGGGAGACGGGCGCCGCGCTACCCCCATCCCGACCTGGAGGAGGTGCTGAGCGAGACCCATGGCGTGGTGATCTTCCACGAGCAGGTCATCGGCGTGCTGTCCCGGCTGACCGGCTGCGACCGCGCGCTGGCCGACGAGGCGCGGCGCGCGCTCTCGGACGGTGAACGGCAGCCGCGGGTGCGCGAGTGGTTCACCAGGGAGTGCGCCGCGCGCGGCTACGCGCCCGAGGCGGTCGCCCGCGCCTGGGAGATCCTGGAGGCGTTCGGCAGCTTCGGCTTCTGCAAGGCGCACGCCGTCGCCTTCGCCGTCCCGACCTACCAGTCCGCCTGGCTCAAGGCGCACCACCCGGCCGCGTTCTACGCGGGGCTGCTCGCGCACGATCCCGGCATGTACCCCAAGCGGCTGCTGCTCGCCGACGCCAGGAGGCGTGGGGTGCCGGTGCTGCCGCTCGACGTGAACCGGTCGGACGCCACCTATCGAATCGAACTGGAGTCTGAATCCGGCGGGTTGGGGCTGCGGCTCGCCCTCGGCGAGGTGCGGGGCATCGGCGAGGACGAGGCGGCGCGGATCGCGGCGGGGCGGCCCTATGCCTCGCTCGACGACCTGATGACCAGGGCCGCCCCCTCCCGCCCGGTGGCCGAACGGCTCGCGCGGGTCGGCGCGTTGGACGCGTTCGGGGCCAACCGCCGCGACCTGCTGCTGCGCATCGCCGAGCTGCACCGGCAGCGGCGCGGCGCCGGGGCGCTCGGCGGCTCGCCCCTGCCCCTCGACGGCGAGGAGGCCGCGCCCCCCGCGGGGCTGCCCGACCTCGACGCGGACGAGCGGCTCGGCGCGGAGCTCGGGGTGCTCGGCATGGAGACCTCGCGCCATCTGCTGGCCGATCACCACGCGTTCCTCGAGGAGTTGGGCGCGCTCTCCGCCCGTCGCCTGCGCGAGGCCGGGCACGGCGAGACCGTGCTGGTCGCCGGGGCCAAGGTGGCGACCCAGACGCCGCCGATCCGTTCGGGGAAGCGGGTGATCTTCGTCACCCTGGACGACACGACGGGCCTGGTCGACCTGGCGTTCTTCGAGGACAGTCACGCCGCGTGCGCCCACACCGTCTTCCACGCGTGGCTGCTGCTGGTGCGCGGCACGGTGCAGCGGCGCGGCCCCCGCACCCTGAGCGTGGTCGGCCACGCCGCCTGGGACCTCGCCGAGCTGGCCGAGCTCCGCCGCGCCGGCGGCCTCGACGCCGTGGCGGAACGCCTCGCGGGCGGGGAGGCCGACGAGGCGGGAGAGGCCGGTGGCGAAGGGGGCGGCGACGAAGGGGGCGACGAGCGCCGCGGGGAGCCGGTGGACCGCAGGATCGAGCTGTCCACCGGCTACTCCCTGCACCCCTGGGCCGACCTCAGGCCACCGGGCGACTCGCCCAAGGCCCCCCGCAAGCTGTGGCACGCGAGCCCGGGGAGCGCGGGATGAACGGGCCACCCGGGGGGAACGCGCCGGGCCGCCGGGTGCTCTTCGTGCGGTTCCTCGACCGCCACGTCACCGACCGCCACGCCATCGACCGCCGCGCCATCGAGGCCTACCCCGAGCTGCTGCGGCTGCTGCACGGCATCACCCCCGTCGTCCAGGCCCTGCCGCCCGACGCCGCGCTCGCCGATGTCGGGGGCGCCCTGCGGTACTTCGGCCGCGACGCCGTCAGGCTCGCCCGGCTGGTGCGGGTGCGGGCGCTGGCCCTGCACCGCGCGGACTGCGTCATCGGGGTCGCCGCCAACCCCCTGCTCGCGCGGATGGCCGCGGAGGCCGCTGAGGCCGCGGAGGCCGAACGCCCCACCGCGGGCGGGGTGTTCGAGGTGCCGGACGAGGAGGGCGCGGTCGCCGCGTTCCTCGGCGACCGGCCCGCGAACGCGCTGCACGGCGTCGGCGCGGCCACGGCCCGCGCGCTGTCCTCCTACGGCCTGACCACCGTCGCCCTGATCGCCGCCGCGCCGCCCGCCACCCTCCAGCGCATCCTGGGCGCCGCCCCCGCGCGCCGCGTGCACGCCCTGGCGCACGGCATCGACCCCACGCCGGTCATCCCGGGCGCACCGGCCCGTTCGGCGTCCGCGGAGCTGAGATTCGGCCATGACGAGCTGGACGCGGCCACCCGGCGCCGCGCCCTGCTCACCCTCGCCGACGACCTCGGGTACCGGCTGCGGGGCGAGGCCCTGACCGCCCGCGCCCTGACCCTCACCGTCCGCTACGCCGACCGCTCCGCCACCACCCGCAGCAGGACCCTGCCCGAACCGACCGCGCACACCCCGGCGTTGGCCGGGACCGCCTACGCGCTGCACGACGCGCTCGGCCTCCAGCGGGCCCGGGTCAGATCGGTGACGCTGCGTGCCGAGCAGCTGACCGAGGCGGAGCACGCCACGCGCCAGCTCTCCCTCGACCCGGCCGACGAACGCCGCCGCCGCGCCGAGGCCGCCGCCGACCGCGCCCGCCGCCGCTTCGGCGCGGGGGCCGTCGGTTACGCGGCGCGCCTCGAGGGGAACGGCGGGGCGCATGGGCCCGGTTGACAAACTTAGGTATGCCTAACCTAAATTGTCACCCGTCCATCAGCCGCGCCCGACCAGCCGAAGTCGAGACCGAGACAAGGGACACCCAGAGAACCCATGAGCATGCCCGGTCATGCACCACCCGTACCCGCGCCCCCCACCCTCCTGGAGCCCGACCTGCTCGCCGCCGACCCCGCGGGTCTCGCCGATGTCGGACGCCTCGTCACCGAGCTGACCAGGGAGGCCGCGAGCGCCCTGCGCCGCCGCAGCGGCCCGCTGCCCGCCCTCACCCCCGCCGAGCTGTCCCGCCTGGTGGACGCCCAGCTCCCCGAGGGTCCGCTGCCCCGTACCGGTGGCGGCCGTTCCGCCGTTCTCGCCCTCGCCCGTTCCTTCGCCGCCCACACCGTCGACCTCGCCGACCCCAGGGCCGCCGCCCACCTCCAGCCCCCCGCGCTGAGCGTGGCCGCCGCGGCCGATGTCCTCGCCTCGGTCTTCAACCCCTCCCTCGACACCTGGGACAGCGGCCCCTACGCGGTCGAGATAGAACGCCGCGTGATCCGCTCCCTCGCCGACCTCGCCGGATACGGGCCCGAGGCCGACGGCGTCCTGACCCCTGGCGGCACCGCGTCCAACCTCCAGGCCCTGCTGATCGCCCGCGACACCGCGCTCGGCGGCCGGGCCGACGTCAGGGGCGCCGGGCTGACCGGGCTCACCGTCACCCCGGTGGTGTACTGCTCCGAGCTGGCCCACTTCTCCGTCGCCCGCGCCTGCGCCGTTCTCGGCCTGGGCGAGGACGCCGTCCGCACCGTGCCCGCCGACGCCGAACACCGCATGATCCCGGCGGAGTTGGCCCGTTCCCTGGCCAACAGGGCCGCGGGCGAGCTGCCCATCGCGGTGGTCGCCACCGCGGGCACCACCGACTACGGCTCCATCGACCCGCTGCCCGAGATCGCCGTCGTCGCCGCCCGGCACGGGGTGCGGCTGCACGTGGACGCGGCCTACGGGGGCGGCGCGCTGTTCTCCGACCGGCTGCGCCCGCTGCTCGCGGGCCTCGACGCGGCCGACTCGGTCACGATCGACCTGCACAAGACCGCCTGGCAGCCCGCCGCCGCCAGCGCCCTGCTGGTCCGCGAGCGCCGCGACCTCGTCGCCTCCACCGGGCTGCGGGTGGCCTACCTCAACCCCGACGACGACGGCGCCGAGGGCTACGACGGGCTGCTCGGGCACTCGTTGCAGACGACGCGCAGGGCGGACGCGTTCAAGGTGGCGGCCACCTTCCTCGCGCTCGGGCGCGAGGGCATCGGCGCGATGCTCGACGCGTGCCACGACCTGGCCGGACACGCCGCCCGCACCGTCGAGGCCCACCCACGGCTCGAGCTGACCACCGATCCCGTGCTCACCACCGTCGTGTTCCGCTACCTCCCGCACCGGGCCGCCGACGCCGCCGCGGACCCCGCGGGGATCGACGAGATCAACGGCGCGCTGCGCCGCCGCCTGCTGCGTGAGGGCACCGCGCTCGTCGGCCGCACCGACGTCGCGGACTCGGTCCGGCTCAAGCTGACCCTGCTCAACCCCCAGGCCACCACGACCGACATCGACGAGCTGCTCACCGCGGTCGTGCGGGCGGGCATGAGCGAGGAGACCTCATGACCGCCGACCATGACGCACACGAGGGCGCCGACGAGAGCGCCGACGCCGTCCTCGACCTGGCCGCCATCGGTATCGGCCCGTTCAACCTCTCCCTCTCCGCCCTCGCCGACGAGGTGGAGGGGCTCTCCTACGCCGCCTACGACCGCCGCCCCGCCTACGACTGGCACCCCGGGCTGATGTTCGACTGGGCCAAGCTCCAGGTCGGCTTCCTCGCCGACCTGGTCACCCTGGTCAGACCCACGAGCCGCTGGTCGTTCCTCAACTACCTGGCCGAGCACGACCGGATGTACCCCTTCTACGTCGCCGAGCGCTTCCACGTCCCGCGTCGCGAGTACGCCGACTACTGCGCGTGGGCCGCCGCCCGGCTGCCCGGGCTCCACTTCGGCACCTCGGTCGACGCCCTCCACTGGAACGCCGCGGGCGACCTGTGGGAGCTGACCCTGCGCGACACCGCCAGCGGCGCGACCCGCGTCCGACGCGCGCGCAACGTCGTCCTCGGCGTCGGCACCGAGCCCGTGCTCCCCGCCCCGCTGGCCGCCGCGTCGCGCGCGCTCGACGACCGCGTCCTGCACTCAGGAACGTTCCTGCACCGGATCGACGCCCTGGCCGCGGCCGGGGTGCGGGACATCACCGTGGTCGGCGGGGGCCAGTCGGGCGCCGAGGTCTTCCTCGACCTGCTGCGCCGCCAGCGCTCCGCGGGCTGGGCCCTCACCTGGCTGACCCGCTCGTGGGGCTTCGCCCCGCTCGACTACTCCAAGCTGGTCCTCGAGTACACCACCCCCGCCTACATGCGGTACTTCAACGGGCTCGCCCCCGACGTCCGCGACCGGCTCGTCGCCTCGCAGTGGCAGCTCTACAAGGGCATCGACAGCGAGACCATCGACCTCATCCACGGCGAGCTGTACGACCACATGCTCGACGGCGACCGGCCCCCGGTCACCCTGCTCCCCGCCACCGCCGTGGTCGACGCCGAGCCCGCGCCCGGCGGCGACGGGATCAGGCTGACCACCGCGCACGCCGACACCGGGGACGCGGCCACGCTGACCACGGGCGCGATCGTCGCGGCCACCGGCTACGCCGCGCGCCGTCCCGACTGCGTGGCCCCGGTCGAGAAGCTCATCGCCTGGGACGACCAGGGGCGTTACTCCGTGGACGCGGACCACAGGATCGCCACGGCCCCCGAGGTCGGCGCCGGGCTCTGGGTGCAGAACGCCGAGCTGCACACCCATGGCGCCGCCGCCCCCGACCTGGGCATCGGCGCCTACCGAGGCGCCGTGATCCTCAACGGGGTGGCGGGCCGCGAGGTCTTCCGCGTCCCGCGGCGTACCGCGTTCCAGACGTTCGGAGCCCCTGCGGCACAATCGCTGGAGTGAAGGTCACCATCGATCCGGCGGCGACCGCCGCCCCCTACGAGCAACTGCGCGCCCAGATCGCCGACCAGGCGCGATCCGGGCGCCTGCCCGTGGGCTACCGACTGCCCACCGTCCGCGGCCTCGCGGACGACCTCGGCCTGGCCGCGAACACCGTGGCCAAGGCGTATCGCGCCCTCGAGGCCGACGGCGTCGTCGAGACCCGGGGCCGCAACGGCACGTTCGTCGCCGCGGCGGGGGACGCCGCCGCGCGGGAGGCAGCGGCGGCGGCCCTGGCGTACGCGGAGCGGGCGCGGCGGCTCGGCCTCGACCGGGCCGCGGCGCAGGCCGCGGTCGAGGACGCGATCCGCGCCGCCTACGCCGCTCCGTAGCGGGACCCGGGGGACCCGGGGGGACGGGGCGGGACCTCAGCGCCGCGAGGCGCCACCGCCCCACAGCCACACCGTGGTGTCGACGGGCAGCGTCCCGTTCGGGATCCGGTCGCTTGCCAGCAGCACGCCCCAGTTCCTCGGGAGCGGCAGCGGGTCGGCCGAGAAGTTCACCAGGCAGCGCAGCACCGGCGAACGCTCGAAGCCCAGCACGCCGTCCGGGGTGTCGAGCCACGTCAGCGACTCACCCCGGAACCCCGGCTGCTCCTGCCGCAGCCGCAGCGCCGTCCGGTAGAGCTCGAGCATCGACCCCGGCGTCCCCGACTGCGCCTGCGCCGACGCGCCCGCCCACTCGGCGGGCTGCGGCAGCCAGGGCTCGCTGCCCTTGGGCCCGAAGCCGAACGGCGCGTCCATGCCCGACCACGGCAGCGGCACCCGGCAGCCGTCGCGGCCGCGCACCGTGTGGCCCGAACGCCGCCAGGTGGGGTCCTGCAACGACTCGTCTGGCAGGTCCTCGACCTCCCACAGGCCCAGCTCCTCGCCCTGGTAGACATAGGCGCTGCCCGGCAGCGCCATCGTCAGCAGCGCCGCCGCCCGCGCCCGCCGCGTGCCCAGCGCCCGGTCGCTCGGCCCAGGCCGCACGTCGTGCTCCAACGTGCGGGTGCAGTCGCGGCCGTACCTGGTGACGTGCCGGGGCACGTCGTGGTTGGAGAGCACCCAGGTCGGAGGGGCTCCCACGGGTGTGAGCGCGCAGATGCTCTGATCGATCACCGCGCGTAGCTCCTTCGCCTCCCAAGGGGCCTTGAGGAAGGGAAAGTTGAACGCGGTGTGCAGCTCGTCCTGGCGCACGTACAGCGGCAGCCGATCCTCGTGCACATGCGCCTCGGCGACGAACACCCGCTCGTCCGCGTACGAGTCCGCGATCTTCCGCCACGTCTGGTAGATCTCGTGGACGCTCTCGACGTCCCAGTGCGGGTGGTCGGGCCGCCGCCGCTCCTCGTCGAACAGCGCGTCGTCGGGCAGGCCGATGTCCGGCAGGCCCGGCTTCTTCACGAGGCCGTGCGCCACGTCGACGCGGAAGCCGTCGACGCCGCGGTCGAACCAGAACCGCAGGATCGACTCGAACTCCGCCCGCACCTCACGGCTGTTCCAGTTGAGGTCGGGCTGTTCGGCGGCGAAGAGGTGCAGGTACCACTGGCCCGGCGTGCCGTCCGGCTCGGTGATCCGGGTCCAGGCGCGCCCACCGAAGCGGCTGCGCCAGTCGTTGGGCGGCGACGAGCCGTCGGGGCCCTTGCCGTCCCTGAAGACGTACCGCTCTCGCTCGGGCGAGCCGGGGGCCGAGGCGAGGGCTTCGGCGAACCAACGGTGCTGGTCCGATGTGTGGTTCGGCACGATGTCGAGCACGACGCGGATCCCGAGGGCGTGCGCCTCGGCGATCATCTCCTCGGCCTCGGCCAGGGTGCCGAACGACGGGTCGATGCCGCGGTAGTCGGAGACGTCGTAGCCACCGTCCGCCATGGGCGACGGATACCACGGATTGATCCAGACCGCGTCGACGCCGAGCTCCCTCAGATAGGGCATCCTGGCGCGCAGTCCGGCGATGTCTCCGATGCCGTCGCCGTTGCCGTCGGCGAAGCTGCGGATGTAGACCTGATACACGACGGCAGTGCGCCACCAGGGTGCGGCCGTGTTGTCATCAATACGAGTGCGGGGCACGTATCTTCCATTCCTCTTGCGAGTTGACCCTGGAAAATGCGCGGATCGAGCGGCTCACCGCGCACTGGTGCGGCTGTGCTGGTCCGGTTCAGGTCCCGGCCGGGGTGAGGAGTGATCTTTACGGGGGCGCGCTGCCCGTGCCGCGCCCGTGGTGCCGCGGACGATCAGACGTGTGGGCACCACCACCCGGGTCGGCTCCTCGCTCGCCCCGGACAGCGCGTCCAGAATCTGGCGGGCAAGCAACTCCCCCTGGTGAGCTACTGGTTGGGCAATAGTGGTGAGATCAAGCAGCTCCGCGGTCTCGTGGTCGTCGAACCCGACGACGGACACGTCGTCGGGGGCCCGCAGTCCCATGCGGTTGAGCGTCCGGAGCGCGCCGAACGCCATCTGGTCCGACTCGGCGAAGACCGCGGTGGGCGGGTCCGGCAGGCTCAGGAGCCGCGCCATCGCGGACGCGCCCTCCTCGATGCCGAAGTGCCCCGGGGCCTCGAGATCCGGGTCGTACGGGATACCCGCCTGCGCCAGCACCGTGCGGTAGGCGTGCTGGCGGACTATGGGCGTGGTGAAGCCCCTGGGATCCCCAAGTGCGCCGGTGATCATACCGATCCGGCGGTGGCCCAGGTTGATGAGGTGGCGGATGGCCGTGCTCGTGCCCTCCGCGTTGTCGATGGAGACGTGCCAGCAGCCGGGAATGCGGGTGCCCAGCACGGCGATCGGCACCTCCATCGACACCAGCGCCTCGCACTCGGCCGCGGACAGCGGGAGGTTGAGCACGATCAGCGCGTCGACGCGGCGGCGTAACGGCATCCTGGCGAAGAAACGCTCGTGGACCCGCTCGTCGCCGAGGTTGTAGAGCAGCAGATCCAGGTCGTTGGCGCGCAGCACGGAGTCGATGCCCGCGACGACCTGGCTGTAGAACCACCGGTTGACGAACGGCAGGACGACGCCCACCGTGCCGGTCCTGCCGGAGGCCAGGGATGAGGCGTGCGGGGAGATCGCGTAGCTCAGCTCCTCCGCGGCGCGCAGCACGCGCTCGCGGGTGGCCTCCGAGACGTTCGGCAGTCCACGCAGTGCGCGGGAGACGGTCGCGGTGGACACCTCCGCGCGCCGTGCGACGTCGATGATGCTGGCGGCCATAACCCTCCGATCACGGCAGTGTGCCGAACGTACTGCCGATCCCTGAGGTAATGCAATCGTTTACATGAAAAGATCTTGGCTTGCCGCCGAATTTCCTTGCAGCGCCGTCAGGTTGACGATAATCGCAGGTGAAACCCCTGAAACGGATGATGTAAACGTGTACATCCGGAGGCCTTCCGAGTGACCGATCCGGCGCCTGCCCGCCCCCGTACAGGCAGGCGCCGGAACGATGGTGACGGGCTCAGGCTCCCAGCTTCCCGAGCGCCGCGGCCAGGGTTGTCGAGAAATCGCC
Organism: Streptomyces radicis; assembly: GCF_003626575.1. Taxonomy (GTDB): domain Bacteria; phylum Actinomycetota; class Actinomycetes; order Streptomycetales; family Streptomycetaceae; genus Streptomyces; species Streptomyces radicis. Next base: position 13,378 of record NZ_RBDY01000025.1, read on the forward strand.
TATCGGAGCGTCCTCCAGGTCGCCCATCTGGCCCCAGTCGACGAGCGTCACGCGCGTCCCGTCCCGCCCGACGCCGAACAGCCGTACGCCGTGCCCCCCTTGGGGCGGCGCGGTGTGCACGCCGTAGATGTGGCCGCCGTCCGCGGCCACGATCGACCCGTAGTCGTCCCACGCCGCGGTCGAACCGGGGTTCTCCCGCAGCCAGTCGGCCGCGCAGTCCGCCGCGGCCGCTTCGAGCGCGGTGGCCAACTCGGCCGCCTCGTCCTCGTCGTCGGTCTCCACGATCACCTGGAGGCCGTTGGTGTCCAACTCCGTCCAGAACGACGTGTGGCTCGCCCCCTCGGCGGGCAGCTCGTCCTCGAAGCAGAACACCGGGTACTCGGGCAGCCCCTCGACAGGCCCGTACGCGTACCAGCCGTCGGGGTGGGGCGGCATCTCACCCCCGTCGAGGAACGCCTCGTCCCCGACCGGCTCGGCGGCCGCCCGCGCGGTCGGGGCTGAGGCGACGGCCAGCAGGCACACGGCCGTCAGGGAACCGGCCACCACGTAACGGCGGCCGGATGCGGCGAGGTTCACTGATCCCCCCAAGGATCGTTCGTGCGGATGCGTCTGCTCAGGCAGCCTGCGGGCGGGCCCGTCCCCCGGGCAACGTTTGGGTGCCGATCGGGGACGCGGGAACGCGCACGGCTACGCTGACGTGCGACGATGAACCCCTCCTGGAACGGCCGCGCGGGACGCGCAGGGCATGGGAAGGGCCAGGGAAGGGGGGACGGGGATGGAAGAGACATGACGGGGAAGCAGGCCGCGGAGGAGTTCGCCGCCCGGCTGCGCGAGCTCAAGGACCGCTCGGGCCACAGCTTCGGCACGCTGGCCAGGCGGCTGCACACCAGCACCTCGACGCTGCACCGCTACTGCTCGGGCACCGTGGTCCCGGCCGACTACGCCCCGGTGGAGCGGCTGGCCCGGCTGTGCGGGGCGACGGCGGACGAGCTGGTGGAGCTGCACCGGCTGTGGGTGCGCGCCGAGGCGCTGCGCCCGGCGGCCCGGCAGGGAGGCAGGGCGGCGGAGCCCGTTGAGCCCGCTGCTCCTGTGGCGGTGGCCGCCGCCGAGCCCGAGCCCGAACGGTCGGCCGAGCCCGACGCGTTGCCCGAGCCCGAACGGACGGCCGAGCCCGACGCGTTGCCCCCGTCCGGCGGTGGCTCGGGCGACGCCCCCGCCCTCGACATCGGCGGCCCGGTCACCGCCCCCGAGCGCTCCTCGTGGCGTTCCGCCCGCGGCCCCTGGTGGCTCCTGGTCGCCGGGGTCGCCGTGCTCGCCCTGCTCGTGGCCACCCTGGTGAACGCCACCACGTCCGACGGCACCCACCGTGACGGCAGCGCCACCGCCGCAGACGGCGGCACCTCGGGCGGCGCCCCCGCCGACGACGGCGCGCGGGAGGAGGGGCCCACGCCCGAGGCGAGCCCCGAGGGGGACGCCGCCCCCACGGAGGAGGGCGACGAGGGCCCCGAGGACGCGCCTGACGACTCCCCGACCGAGGGCACGGCGGGCGGCGACACCGAGGCGCCGCCGCCCGACGAGCCACCGCGTTCCCCCGAGGCCCCGCTCACCTGGACGGCCAGGTCCCATGTGTGGGAGGGCGGTTGCGGCCACCGCTACCTGGTCGACAGGCCCGCGGCCGAGGTGCCGCCGCCGCCGATCCAGCAGGACGCCGAGCCCTGGGCCGAGCGCCTCGGCGCGGTGCACGGCGGCTCCACGATCGTCGAGGCCACCGTCCGCCCCTCGGGCGACGCCCCCGTCGTGGTCGAGTCCCTCCATGTCCGCGTCACCGAGCGGAGCGCCCCGCTCGACTGGCCCGCGTTCGACATGTCGCTCGGCTGCGGCGGCGCCCTCACCCCGGCCGCGTTCGCGGTGGACCTGGACGAGGACCGCCCCATCGCCCGCCCCGTCGACGGCTTCGACGGGGACAGCGGGCAGACCCTGCGCAACCCCGGGCTGCCCTACTCCGTCACCGACGACGAGCCGCTGGCCCTGCGCGTCTCCGCGTCCGCCTCGACGTGCGACTGCTCGTGGTACGTCGAGCTGGTGTGGAGCAGCGGCGACGAACGCGGCACCCTGCGCGTCGACGACGACGGCCGCGCGTTCCGCACCAGCGGGGGCGGCGACGGCGCGGTGTACAGCTTCCCCCACGAGTCGGAGGAGTGGACCGCGGAGTGAGGCAGGATCGGGGTATGAGCAACCTCGACCTCAGGCCCGCCGCCGCCGAGTGCGCCGCGGCCCCCTCGGGACCGGTCCGTGAGCTCCAGCGTGGCCGTGAGGTTCCGCTGGGCGAGAGCACCGTCGTGCGGCGGCTGCTGCCGACGCTGGGGCGCCGCATGGTCGGCGCCTGGTGCTTCGTCGACCACTACGGCCCCGACGACATCGCGGACGAGCCGGGCATGCAGGTGCCCCCGCACCCGCACATCGGCCTCCAGACCGTGAGCTGGCTGCACGAGGGCGAGGTGCTGCACCGCGACAGCCTCGGCTCGCTGCGCACGATCAGGCCACGCCAGCTCGGCCTGATGACCTCGGGCCGCGCCATCTCCCACTCCGAGGAGTCCCCGCGCCCGCACGCCCACGCCCCGCTGCTGCACGGCGCGCAGCTGTGGGTGGCGCTGCCCGACGAACAACGGCACACCGCGCCGTCGTTCGAGTTCCACGCCGAGCTGCCCGGGATCGCGGGCGGCGGCGGGCTGCGCGCCACGGTGATCCTCGGCTCGCTCGACGGCGCCACCTCGCCCGGCACGGTGTACACGCCGCTGATGGGCGCGGACATCGCGGTGGTCGAGGGCACGGACGCGCGCCTGCCGGTCGAGGAGGAGTTCGAGTACGCCGCGCTCGCCATGGACGGCGAGGCCGAGGTGGACGGCGTGCCGCTGCCCCGCGGCTCGCTGCTCTATCTGGGCACGGGTCGCCGGGAGTTGCCGGTGCGCGCGACGGCGGACGCGTCGTTCATGCTGCTCGGCGGCGTCCCGTTCGACGAACGCCTGGTGATGTGGTGGAACTTCATCGGGCGCACCCACGACGAGATCGCCGCCGCCCGCGAGGACTGGGCGAGCGGCACCCGCTTCGGCACGGTCACCGGCTACGACGGCACCCCCCTCGCCGCGCCGCCCCTCCCGGCGACAACGTTGAAGGCGCGTGGGCGGGTTCGCTGAGGTTGGCGCTGCGCTGGCTTTGCGGGGCGGTTACGGGCTGGACGTCCTCCCGCTCGCCGTCCGCCGACTGCTGCTTTCGTGGTGGGCGCGGGTCAGGGCTGGCACCTACGGGAGGGAGGGTGGTGGGTGGCTGGCGTGTGTTTGGGTACCGGAGGGACCAGGTTTGGGCGGAGTTCGTCCCTTGCTCATGGAGGATTGGGACGACGTGGCCGGGGCCGAGAGGCGTGTGGGCATCACGTCCGGGGACCCGATCCTTCTCGCCCCTGACTATCGGGTGGACGAGCTGCTGTGCCTGAACTTCCTGTGGGCTCGTGTGGACGCAAGCCGTCGCTGACGACGTGGATGACTACGAGGACTGGCGACGCTTCGCCCCGGACAATGTGAGCCCGGTCAGCGGGGCGCAGTGGGACCGCGAACTGACCGCCCTGGCACGGCTCTACACCTGGGCGGAGGGCCGGGACCTCAGCCCGCAGAACCCGGTGGCGATGAAGGAGATCGTCGGCCGTGACGGCACGGTGATCCGAGTGTCGGCGGGGAAGGCGAAGGACGCCAAGCGGAGCGATGTGCGGTGGCTGACGCCCCGGGCCTGGCGCCGCCGGGCTGCCGGACCACCGCGCCCACTACTGGGGCAAGGGCAAGAGGCAGAAGGGCAACGGTTCGCTGCGCGTGGCCACCCTGGTGGACCGCATGGAGGACTTCGTGGCGTGGGCGCACAAGGAGGCCACTGCGCTGGGCCGGGCCCACGAGGTCATTCCGCCCGACCCGCACGGCGCTATCGGCACCGAGCGCTTCCGTCGGACCCTGGCCTGGCACATCGCCCGTCGGCCGGAGGGCTGGTGGCCCTGGCCATTCAGTACGGCCATCTCCGCACCGCCGTCTCGCGCGGAAATGCCGCCTGCGGCCGTGACGGCATCCACAAGCTCCTCGACGTCGAGACCGCCCGCGCCACCATCGACACCATCACCGACCTGCGGGAGGACCTGGACGACGGCCTTGGCATCTCCGGCCCCAGCCTGGACCGCTGCGTCAGCTCCTGCGCGAACATCGCCCGGACCGACCACCACGCCGAACAACTCCGTCAGCACGCCGACGCCCTGGACAAGCGGGCCGGCCGCCTGCCCGATCCCCTTGGCGACCGCCTTCGCCTCAACGCCGACAGGCCGCATCCGCGCCGCCATGGAGCGCATCCTGGCCGGGGCCCCCGAACATTCCAACGGAGCCCTGACGATCGTCGCCCTGGCCCAGGAGGCCCAGCTCCCGCGCAACGCGCTCACACAGCGCCACGTGGATCTGAGGAACGAGTTCTATGACAAGGTCCGGGAGCGCCGCTGAGCAGCTCAGGCGAGCAATTGCCACAGACGATCAGCCTGCCGCTCCGCGGTGCCCGGTGGATTTCTGACGTTCTCTTGATCGAAGGCGAGGAGAAACAGCCAGACCAGGGCGAGAAGCCGCCGGCACTCCCGCAGCCGTGCTTCCTCGGCCGCGGTCAAGTCGAAGCAGGCCAGAAACGCGGGGACATCGAGCGGGTGCTCCACCCAGCTGCCCACGTGCTCCGTGATCTCCGCGAGTTCGAAAGCGCGGTCACTACGGCCCGAGTCCTCGAAGTCAACCACTCGGACCCGCGAGCCGTCCCAGAGATAGTTGGCGAGGTTACCATCTCCCGGGCCGAAGACCGGCAGAACCCGCGAACCATCATCGCTACTCAGCCCCGACTGGGCCAGCCACCGCAGTCCATCTTCCATGGCCCGCCCCACCGGGCCGTGAACCCGAGGACGAACCGTCACGGCCCACTCCTTGAGCTGGACGATGAGATCGCCCTGCTGCCCGGGCCGGACAGGAACTTGGCGAAGCACGTCGGCGGGCACTGCGGTATGCAGCTCGTTCACCGCGTCAGCCAGTGCTCTGACCTGCTCCGCTGCCAGGGGAGATCCTCGCAGAGGAACGCCGACAAGACGGGACATCACAACTGTCGGCTCCTCGGCCGAAAGATCCGCAGTGCCAGGGACAGGAGCCAGCCCGGGCGCATACGCGGCCAACAACATCAGAGCACGCCATTCACGCCCAGCACGCCCGCCACCCCCACTGGAGAACCGCTTGACCACATGGTCAGCAGCCAACTCAACCGCATGAGTGCCCCACCCACCAGAATCCATGAGCAGTGATCATGCCAGTTACACCGGCTTTGAGTCCCGCCCCCTTCATCTTCCGTCACCGGTCAGGAGACGTCGCGCAGCTTCTGACGGCCTCATTCCCCGAGGAGAACATTCATTCCCGATCAGACCCGTAGATCTTCCGCCAGGAGAAGGCGCCTGAGCGAGCGTCGTCCCGATGAGGCAAGTAGCGGGCCGGTGCTTATCCGCGGCTTATGCCGGGGCGGGTGCTCTTTTCACGCGGGGCACACTTGGTGTTGAACAGAACGTGCGCCGTTTCAAAAGAGCACCCGGTCTCGCGTAAGCGGGGCATAAAGTCCCATGGGTCCGCTGAACGAAGCCCGCCCCCGCCCCGGACCGGCGCGCTACCCGAGCTCAACGTGCGCGCGGTGAACGACGAGAGCGGCGGCCAGGGCAGGCCCGAAGGGTGCGCGCCACCCCGGCCACCCGCCCAGAAGTCGGCCACCCGCAAAGCGGTATCCGCCGCGCCCGGCTGGCGAACGGTCCCGGCCCACAACGAAATCGACCGGTGACAGGGACGGCCGCACACCCGACGCCCCCTCCCCCGTAGGTGCCATCACTGACCCGCACCCACCATGAAAGCAGCACCCGGCGGACGGCGAACGGGAGGACGTCCAGCCCGTAGCCGCGCTCGCCCTACCACAACGCCCGCCGCAGCCGCGCGTCAAGCATCAGCGCACGCGGCGACCCCGGCGGCAGCGCGTCGCGCGCGGCCTGAAGCATCTCCACGTCGTCGGCGTACTCCGGCCTGGCCGTCCACTCCACCAGCAGGTCGGCGCCGCCCCGTTCGCGGAGCACCGCGCGCAGCGCGCACTCGAGGTCCACCCGGGCCTCGACCACCCCCGGCGCCTCGGAGCGCGGCAGCAGCGGGCCGCGGTAGCGGCTCATGGCGTGGCGTAGCGCGCCCCCGGCGACCAACTCCCGCACCTCGTCCGCGTCCACCGCGACCGGCGCGGTCAGCCGGTAGGGCCGGGACGCGAGCAAGGGCCCCAACAGCCGCCGCAGCCGCGACATCTCCGCGCGCACGGTCACCGGCGCCGCCTCGCCCGTCCGCAGCAGCGCCTCGAGCGCCTCGGCCGTCAGCCCGCGCGGGCGCCGGGAGAGCAGGTACACGATCTCCGAGTGCCGGGGACTCAGCTCGACCCGCTCCCCGGCCCAGGCGAACGCGGCCCGGTCGCGCCCGAGGACCTCGAGCCGCGCGGGCCCGTCCACCGCGGCACGGGCCGACCCGCCGCCCACCCTCAGCAGCCGCAGCTCCGCCTCCACCGCGGCGACCGTGGCCCGCACCAGCGAGAGCGCGTGGGGCGCGGCGATGTGGTCGCCGCCGGTCAGGTCGAGCACGCCGAGCACCGCGCCGCTGCCCGGGTCGCGCACCGGCGCGGCCGCGCAGCTCCACGGCTGAACGGGTCGGCTGAAGTGCTCGCTCGCGTAGATCTGGACCGGCTGGCCGAGCGCGAGCGCGGTGCCTGGGGCGTTGGTGCCCGCGGCGTGCTCCGCCCAGTTGGCGCCCTCGGCGAAGCCGATCCGCTCCGCGCGCGTCAGCAGCGAGGGGGAGCCCTCGACCCACAGCAGCCGACCCGCGCCGTCGCCCACGGCCGCGACCTGGTCGTCGTCGCGCGCCGTCTCCACCAGCAGCCTGCGGATCACGGGCAGCACCGCGGCCAGCGGGTGCTCGCGCCGGTAGCCGCGCAGCTCGGCCTCGGGCAGGGGATCGGGCGGCGTGGCCGCGTCCGGGTCGACGCCCAGGCTCCGCGAACGCTGCCACGAGTCGCGCACCACGCCGCGCGGCGGACCCGAGGGCCAGCAGCCGGTCACCAGGAACTCCTCGTGCGCCCTCGCCACCGCACGCCGCAGCCCCGCCGGGTCCGCTCCCGGCGGCAGCGCCACGTGGTCGGCAGTCATCGCTGACCCCCGCGTTCGAGCCGTACGAGCCGTACGAGCCGTTCGAGCCGGTGCGGGGCGCCGCAGGCCGCGCGCCCCGCTCCCAATGTAGGGGCCCTCGGCGGGTCGCGCGAGGGAGGCGACGGGGGATCCTCCGCCGCAACGTCGCCGCAACGTTCGGCTCCCTAGGGTGCGCCCATCCCCGCTCAGCGGCGAGCGCGGGAACGAGCGAGAGGGGCACGGCCATGACCCGCTACGCCAACCCGGGAACCGAGGGCGCCCTCATGGGGTACCGGGCGCGTTATGACCACTGGATCGGTGGCGCCTACGTACCACCGGCGCGCGGCCGGTACTTCGAGAATCCGAGCCCGGTGACGGGCAAGCCGTTCACGGAGGTCGCCAGGGGCACCGCCGAGGACGTCGAGGCGGCGCTCGACGCGGCGCACGCGGCGGCGCCCGCCTGGGGGCGCACCCCACCGGCCGAACGCGCCCTGCTGCTCCACCGGATCGCCGACCGCATGGAGGAGCACCTCACCGAGCTGGCCGTCGCGGAGACCTGGGACAACGGCAAGCCGGTCCGCGAGACCCTGGCCGCCGACATCCCGCTGGCGATCGACCACTTCCGCTACTTCGCCGGGGCCATCCGCGCCCAGGAGGGCAGCCTGGCCGAGCTGGACGACGACACCGTCGCCTACCACTTCCACGAGCCGCTCGGCGTCGTCGGGCAGATCATCCCCTGGAACTTCCCGATCCTGATGGCCACCTGGAAGCTGGCCCCCGCCCTGGCCGCGGGCAACGCCGTCGTCCTCAAGCCCGCCGAGCAGACGCCCGCGTCGATCCACCACTGGCTGAGCCTGGTCGCCGACCTCATCCCGCCCGGCGTGCTCAACATCGTCAACGGCTTCGGCGTCGAGGCGGGCAAGCCGCTGGCCAGCAGCCCCAGGGTGGCGAAGGTCGCGTTCACGGGGGAGACCACCACGGGCCGCCTGATCATGCAGTACGCGAGCGAGAACCTCATCCCCGTCACCCTCGAACTCGGCGGCAAGAGCCCCAACCTGTTCTTCGACGACATCTCCGCCGCGCACGACGACTTCTACGACAAGGCGCTCGAGGGCTTCACGCTCTTCGCCCTCAACCAGGGCGAGGTCTGCACGTGCCCCTCGCGCGCGCTCATCGGCAGCGGCCACTACCGGGAGTTCCTCGACGCGGCCGTGGAGCGCACCGGGCGGATCGCGCAGGGGCACCCGCTCGACACCGACACGATGATCGGCGCCCAGGCGTCCAACGACCAGCTCGAGAAGATCCTCTCCTACCTCGACATCGGCAGGCAGGAGGGCGCCAAGGTCCTCATCGGCGGCGAACGCGCCCGGCTCGACGGCGAGTTGGCCGACGGGTACTACGTGCTTCCGACCATTCTCGAGGGCCACAACGCGATGCGCGTCTTCCAGGAGGAGATCTTCGGCCCTGTCGTCGCCGTCACGTCCTTCGACGGCTTCGACGACGCCGTCAAGATCGCCAACGACACCCTCTACGGCCTCGGCGCGGGCGTGTGGACCCGCGACGGCGCCACCGCCTACCGCGCGGGGCGCGCCATCCAGGCCGGGCGCGTGTGGACCAACTGCTACCACGCCTACCCCGCCCACGCGGCATTCGGCGGCTACAAGCAGTCGGGCATCGGCAGGGAGAACCACAAGATGATGCTCGACCACTATCAGCAGACCAAGAACCTGCTGGTCAGCTACGCGCCGAAGGCCCTGGGCCTGTTCTGATGGACGCGAAGGACGAGCCGGGGGGCGGGCACGGCGGGCCGCCCCCCGCGCGGGTGGCCGTGACGCCCGCCGCCGCCGAGCTGCTGCGCCGACTCGGCCTGGCGCACGGCGCGTTGATGTTCCACCAGTCGGGAGGCTGCTGCGACGGCAGCGCGCCGATGTGCTTCCCGGTCGGGGAGTTCAGGACCGGCGCGTCCGACGTGCTGGTCGGGACGCTGGAGATCCCCGGCGTTCCGCGCCCCGTGGAGTTCTGGATGGCGGCCGCCCAGTTCGAACGGTGGCGGCACACCCATCTCACGGTGGACGTCGTGCCGGGCCGGGGCAGCGGCTTCTCGCTCGAGGCGCCCGAGGGTGTGCGGTTCCTCATCCGCTCCCGGCTGCTCGACGACGACGAGCTGCGGCGGCTCGACGGCGCGGACCCAGGGCGTCGTGCCGATCAGCACCGGCCAGCCCCTTGATGAGGTCGTTCCGCCCCGACGGGGCCTATGCCCTCGCGTCCGGCTTCCACTCCTCGGCCAGGAGCCCGAGCAGCACCTCGTCGAGGAACTCGCCCATCACCCAGGCCGATGAGCGCAGCACGCCCTCGCGGACGAAGCCGTTGCGCTCGGCGGAGCGCAGCATCGCGGCGTTGTCCGCCAGCGTCTCGATCTGGAGCCGTCGCAGCCCGCGCACCACGAAGCCGTAGTGGCACAGCACCGCGACCACGTCGGTGCCATAGCCCTTGCCACGGGAGGACGGCAGCAGTCCGAGGCCGATGTGCGCGCACCGGTTGTGGGTGTCGATGCCCCACAGCGTCGCGGTGCCGACCAGCGTGCCGCCCTCCAGCTCCACCACGGAGAACTGGACGCGCCCCTGCTCCCTGTCGTCCACCACGAGCCGCGGATCCTTCGACCCCGGCGTGATCGGCCGCCATGGCCCCCCTTCGGCCCGCGAGGAGTTGACCACGTCGTCGTAGAGCTCGGCCCGCAGGATCGGGATGTCGTCGTCGTGCCGGGCCCTGAGCCCGACCTTGCCACCGCTCAGCATGGGAGCTTCCTATCCGGCCCGACCGGCCGACGGCAAACCGATGTGCCGTCGCCGCACCCGGCTGAGCTCCGGGGACGTTCGCCGCCCGATGCCCGCACGGGGCAGGACGGGCTCCAACTGCCTCTAGGATGAGCGCCGTTCCGGCGCCGGGCCGGTGGAGACGGGGAGGGGACCCGATGTCCCGGAGAACGTGCGTGACCGTCGCGATGCTGGCCGCGGCCGTGACCGCGGCGGCGACCGGTTGCTCGGGCGACGACTCCTCCGACGGCGCGAGCCCGTTCGGCGGCGGCGGGGCGGGCGGCGTGACGATCGTCTACGAGGTGGACGCCCCCTCGGGCGTGGGCGACATCTCCTACACGGAGGCCGACGGCACCATCAGGATCGAGGAGGGCGTGGAGCTGCCCTGGCGGCTCGAGTTCGCCGCGGGCCTCGCCGAACAGACCGGCTCCACCCCGCAGGTGAGCGTGCTGGACGCCGACACGGGCTCGGCGGGGGCGGACCAGGAGGAGCTGACGTGCCGGGTGACCGTGCACGGCGACGTCGTCAGCGAGCAGACCAACGCCCTCCAGGCCATGTGCTCGGCGCCCGGTACCCGCATGGCGCCCGGCGACTGAGCGGCCGATCCGGAGGGTTGTCCGCCGCCCAGGGGGCCGCCACCCCCACCCAGGTCGTTCTCGAGGACGAGGACGAGGACGAGGGCGCCGACTGCCCGGTGCCCGAGCCGCCGTCGACGTCCACGCCCCGGCTGCCGGACCCGTTCACGCGGATCGACGGCACGCGGATCACCAGCCGCGAGGACTGGCGGTGGCGGCGCGCCGGGCCCGAGCGGCCTGACCCGCACCCCGGCCTGACCGACCGAAGGCGCCCGGCCCTGTCCTGTGCCGTGTCGGCGGCCCCGTGGTGGACGATGCCCTCATGGCTGCCATGGAACAAGCGCCGCACCACGCGCTCGTCGGCTATCTGGTCTGGGCGGTGCTGTTCGCCGCGATCTTCGCCTGGGAGGGCGTCGGGCTGCTCCACCCGACCGACTCGGTGCCCACGCTGAGCCAGGCCATCGACGCCGTGTCCCGGTACCAGGTGGGGCGCTGGGTGCTGTTCGCGCTGTGGCTGTGGTTCGGCTGGCACGCGTTCATCCGCGGCTGGCACTTCCTGCTGCGGGACCCGGCGGGGGAGTAGCCGCCGCATGTCGCCCGTGCTCGACCTGGTGGTCATGCTGACCGCGTATCTGCTGGTCATGGGCTATCTCGCGATCGGCGTCCGCACCCTGCTCCGCGATCCGAACGGCGGCCCGCGCCGCCGTTCCGACCGCCGCGGCTGGCCCGAGCTGCTGCGCCAGGTCGCCGTCACCGCCGTCGGCGGCCATGTGCTCCTGCTCGTCGTGGTCGCCGCGTACTACGTGGCGGTGGCCCACCACGACATGGAGTTCGTCCTCGGCGCCGTCACCGGCACCGCCTCGCTGACGGGCGTGGCCCTCCCCCTTCTCCTCGCCCTCATGTGGCTCACCCACCGCCGCGGGTGAACGGCTCGGAAGAGGCCCCGGAAGAGGCCCCGGAAGACACCTCACCCCCGGATCCCGCGCGGGGTTCCGGGGGTGAGGCTCGTGCGGAGCCGATCTCAGCGCACGATGACGTTGTTGTAGATGTCGCCGACCGAGAAGTGGATCAGGCTGCCGCAGATGAGGAGGCAGAACTCGGGCTTGGGGGGCGCGGGCGGCGCCGGGGGGTCGGTCACCACGACCGTGGTCTCGTCGTTCGACGCGCCGCACTCGGTGTTGCCGTTGTAGGCGGCCGTGATGGTGTGCGTGCCCTCGGTGGTGAAGGTCGCCGTGTACGTCGCCACCCCGTCGGTGCCGACCGGCACGGTGTCGAGGATGTCACCGCCGTCGAAGAAGGTGACGCCAAGGCCACCGCTGGGGTCCTCGGTGCAGGTGACCGTCGCGGTCAGCTCCACCGGCTCCCCGACCTCCACCGACGAGGGCACCGCCTCGACCGTGGTGGTGGAAAGCACCTGGGCTGATGCCGGGGTCCCGAAGGCGAGCACCGCGGCCAGTGCCGCGAAGACGGCCGTCTTCCACGACGTGAATTCTTTCCAACGCCTCACTGATACGACTCCTGTCAAGCCATTGCGGAGTGATGCACCCCGCCGGACAAGATCGTGACCCTAGTCGGCGTTCCATGGAAATCCCGGCAGATTCTCCGGCGATCACCCCGCATGGATCAGAGGGAATCGTCCGGCCGGGACAAACGGCCTGCTTTTCCTGGCGTGTTTCCCGACCCTTGGAGGGTTCGCGCGCGGCTCACATGGGGGCGCGCGAGCAGCTCGTCGGCCACCCGCCACTCGGAGCCTCGACCGAGGGGAGGGGCGCACGCCGGCGCATGCCGCGCACACCGGGAGCGGCAGGTCGGAAGGTGTGCGCCTGGGGTGGGGCGCACGGACGGCGCACGGCTCGTTCGCGAAGGGACAACGGAGTGGGCGCTCCCGTCGCCGCGCTCCACAACTCACGCGGGCGGATGGTGAGTTGACGTGATGCGCCCCGCTCCGCGACCATCGGAGCGATTTCCTGTCGCATAGAGACCCCCACCCCATCCCAGAACAAGGATTCGACTTCCGCGACGTCACCGGTATCCGCCGCTCCCCCCACCCCACCAAAAGACTCAGCGCCTCTACGTCCGCGCCCCGATGCGGCCTTTCTGTGATCCGTCAATTAACTGACTTCCCGTCAGATACCTTGCCGCGGGCCTATTCGGATGAGTCACTTGGGTAACCGCTTCGGCGGGCGCAGAATCCTCGGACAGCGGCGAAACCGACTCGATGGACGGGCGGGAAAACACCGTCCGGCATGTGTGTTCTCGATCGAATTCACGCGGGCTGCGGGCAACGGGAGCCACCCTTCGCCGTCGCCGCGGGCCATCGAGCCGCCACCTGGCCAGTGGGCACGAGAGCCGGTCGCCAAGGGCCGGGATCCCTGCGCACGGGAAACACCTGGAACACGCCCGGCGATGCGTCACATCCCGGGCGGGGAGGGATCGCTCATGCCCATCAGTCCGAACCAGGGATCAAGTGGCGGGGGAACGCTCGTCACCATCACGGGGACGAACCTCAGCGGCACCACCGCCGTGCACTTCGGCACCCGGTCCGCCACCTCCGTCACCAATGTCTCGCCCACGCAGGTCACCGCCGTCTCCCCCTCGGGGAACGGGGTCGTGGGCGTCACCGTCACCACGCCCGGCGGCACCAGCAACCCGGTGCCGTTCTTCTACGTGGGGCCGCCGTTCAAGCAGACGCTCAGCCCCGCCTCCGGCTCGACGGCGGGCGGCCAGACGGTGACCATCACCGGCACCGGCCTCTCCACCGCCACCAGCGTCGCCTTCGGCGCCAACACCGCCGTGCCCACGGTGGTGACGGACAGCCAGATCACGGTCGTCACGCCCGCGGGCGCCGCGGGCGCGGTGGGCGTCACCGTCACCACGGCCGGTGGCAGCAGCAACGGCCTCTCGTACACCTATGTCGCGCCGCCGACCGTGACGACCATCATCCCCGACGAGGGCCCGACCGTGGGCGGCACCGCGGTCACCATCACCGGCACCGCCCTCACCAGCACCACCTCGGTCACCTTCGGAGGCACCCCGGCGCCGTTCACCGTGATCTCCGACACCTCGGTGGCGGCCGTCACGCCCGCGGGCGCCGCCGGTGACGTCGACGTCGTCGTGTCCAACGACGCCGGGAGCGACACCCTGGTGGACGGCTTCACCTACGTCGCGGGTCCGGGTATCTGACCCCCCTCGGGGCGCGGCCCTTCGGGGCGCCACCCCCGCCCCGGGCGTACGCGGTCACTCGCCCTTGTGGCCGCGTACGCCCTCCCCGCCCTCAGCGCAGGGCGTTCGAACACATTGGGAGACACCGTGGGAAACAGCGACCCCGTGGCGGGCACGGCCCGGCCGACCGCCGTCATCGCCGTCGCGCCCGTCCTCAGCTCGGTCGTGCCCAACGTGGGGCCCTCGGCCGGCAGCAACGTCGTCAGCCTCAACGGCAGCGGCTTCACGGGGGTGACCGGCGTCAGCTTCGGCGCGGCCCCCGCCCTCGTCTACACCGTCAACTCGACGGTCCTGATCACCGCGACGGTCCCGCCGGGAACGGGCACGGTCAACGTCACCGTCAGGAACCCGTCGGGCACCAGCAACTCCGTTCCCTACACCTATGCGGCGACCCCGACCCTCACGGGCATCTCGCCCAACCAGGGCCCCACCTCGGGCGGCACGTCCGTGACCCTGACGGGCACCGGGCTCTCCGGCGCGTCGGCCGTCAGCTTCGGTGGCACGCCCGCGACGAGCTTCGTCGTCAACTCGGCGACGAGCATCACCGCGGTCGCCCCCGCGGGCACCGGCGCCGTGGCCGTCACGGTCACCACCCCAGGCGGCACATCGGGGCCCGTCTTCTTCTACTACGTCAACGCCCCCGCCCTCATCAGCGCGTCCCCGAGCCAGGGGCCGACCGCAGGCGGTACGTCCGTGACCCTGACGGGCACCGGGCTCTCCGGCGCCACCGCGGTCACCTTCGGTGGCACGCCCGCGACGAGCTTTGTCGTCAACTCGGCGACGAGCATCACCGCGGTCGCCCCCGCGGGCACGGGCTCCGTGGCGGTCACGGTCACCACCCCAGGGGGCACGAGCAACTCCGTCATCTACACCTATGTGCCCGCCCCCGTCCTCATCGCCCTGGCCCCGACCCAGGGGCCCACGGGCGCGGGAGCCGTCGTCACCCTCACCGGCGGCTCCCTGACGACGACGGTCGCCGTCCTGTTCGGCGGCACGCCCGCCGCGTTCGACGTCCTGTCGGACACCACCGTCACCGCGGTCGCCCCGGCGGGCCTGGCCGGTTCGACCCCGGTCACCGTCACGACGGCGGGCGGCACGAGCAACGCCCTCACCTACACGCGGGTGCCGGCCCCACAGATCTGAGACGCTCCGCCGGGCGCCCCGCCGACCCGGGCGGGCCCCGGCGGTCCGCCGCGCCCCGACGACCGTGCCCCGGCGGCGCGTTCGATGGGTGCGACGCCGGTTCCGCGGGGCGGCGCGGGGGAATGGTCGATACCAATGGGATCGGCGAGGCGAAGGACGGGCAGCTCAGTGGCGAAGACGGTGGTCGCCTTCCGCGCGGAGGACGTCGTCCTCGACTTCCTCTCCGTCCTGGACGCCACCAAGGACGAGGAGCTGCGCGTTCTCGTGGCCTCGACCGGGGAGCGGGTGACGCTCAGGGCCCGGACGACGCCCGACGAGCGCGTCGCCGCCCTCGCCTCCGCCCGGGCGGCGGCCGCGGCGGACACGAGAGACGCGCCGGTCACCGCCGACGCGCTGCGGGCCTGGCTCGCCTCCGTCGGCGGCACCGGCCCGTTGGAGGTCTGGACCCACTCGCCCGCCGACGACCGCCGCACGCGCCGCCTGCTCGGCCACGACACCGCGATCGCCGCGGGCGCCGCGCACGGCTCGGGCAACTCGGGCGGCACCGTCTGGCACGCCGTCGGCGACTCGCCCTACCTCCAGTTCCGCGCCGACGACGAACGGCCCCTGACCCCCGCCCTGATCAGGGCCAAGCTCGACTTCGTCAACGCCCACCGCCCCCACCTCCTCGGCCTCGACGACCCCGAAGAGGCCGTCACCACGGCGCGCGTCCCCGCGGTGGAACGCTTCTTCCGCTCCGACCCCGAGGAGCGCGGCCGCCTCTACGCCCTGATGTCCAGCCTGGACGACGGCGCCGCGACCGTCGCCGACCCCTGGGAGTTCGAGACCTCCCCCTACGAGCGGGAGCGCCTCGACGCGACCGCCGCCTGGGTCACCCGCTGGTGCCCACCGGGCGAGGGGCGCCTGGTGGAGGCCGGGGCCTGCGAGGGCGCCCTCACCCGCCGCCTGGCCGACAAGGGCTACGCCGTCGAGGCCACCGAGCCCAACGCCGCCTTCCGCCGCCGCCTTGAGAGGGCGGCCCATGGCCCCGGCGTCACCGTTCACCCGCACGGGCTCGATGACCTGGCGCGCGCGGCCGCGCTGCCCGCGGCCGCCTACCTGCTGATCGAGATGCTCTACTACGGCCAGGACCTCGACGCCCTGCGACGCCTGCCCACCGACCGGCTGTTCGTGGCGCTCGCGCCCGACTGGTTCGACGAGCGGCTGCGGCCCTGGCTCGACGCCGACCCCGGCTGGCGCGTGCGCGACCGGGCCGAGCTGGTCGCGCCGCGCCTGGAGAGCGTCTGCGGCGCCCGTGCCCACCTGGTCAAGCGCGGCAGCCGCGGCGTGCTCCTGGAGCGGAGCCATGGCTGAACGGGCGGCGGGAGCGCCGTTCGACGCGTGCGTCGGCCTCGGTTACCACTGCGAGTCGACGTACCAGATCCGCCGCATCACGGGCGAGGAGCGCGCGCACGTCTTCGACTGGCTCGACCTCGACCTGGACGCCGTGATCGACGCCATCGCCCACGACTTCCGCACCGTCCTGGGCGAAGGCGGCCCCGCCGTCGCGCCCGACGGCTCGCACGTCGTCGACCGCCGCGCCCGCATCCGCTTCTACCACGACTTCCACCCCGGCCCTTCAGGAACGCTGGACGCGGCCGACGTCCAACGCCAACTCCCAGGCGTTCGCGGCAAGTTCGCCTTCCTCGCCGACCGGTGGCGCGAGCTGGCCGCCTCCCGGCGCCGCGTCCTGTACGTGCACCAGGACATCTACGACGAGGCCACCCCCGCCGACCTGGCCAGGCTGCGCGAGGCCATCGCGACCCGCCACCCGGGGCACCGGTTCGCGGTGCTGTGGCTGCGGCGCGCCCGCGACCCCGAGGGGCCGCCGCCCCCTGGCGTCGTCGGCGCGCGCGTCGGCCTGAGGGAGGGGCGCTGGCAGGGCGACGACGCCGCGTGGGACCGGGCGTTCGCCGCGCTTGACGCGCGCGCCCTGTGGCCCGCGCGCCCTCAGACCGCGTAGCGGCGGAAGTCCCGGCTCGTCGCCGCGATCAGCAGCATGAGGACCACCACCAGCAGCCCGCCCGCCGTGACCGCGACCCGCGTGCCCAGGGCCGAGCCCGCCATCCCGTGCAGCAGGTCGGCGAGCCGCGGGCCGCCCGCCACCACGACCGTGAACACCCCCTGCATCCGGCCCCGCATGTCGTCCGTCACCGCCGACTGGAGGATCGCCGAGCGGAACACCATCGACACCATGTCCGCGAAGCCCGCCGCGGCCAGGAACACCACCGCCCACCACAGGCTGCCGCTCAGCCCGAACCCCGCGATGGCGAGACCCCACGCCACCACCGCGGCGATGACCAGGAGACCGTGGCGGCGCGCGCGGGAGAACGTTCCCGACATCAGCCCGCCGAGCACCGCCCCCAGCGGGATCGCCGCGAACAGCAGCCCGAGCGCGAACCCCTCGCCCCATGGCGCGTAGGTCGTCGAGGCCAGCTGGGGGAACAGCGCGCGCGGCATCCCGAAGACCATCGCGATCACATCGGCGAGAAAGCTCAGCAGCAGGATGTGCCGCGTGGCGATGTAGCGGAACCCCGCCACGACCTCCCCCCACCCGGCCCTGCGCCGCGCGGCCGCGTCGAGCGGCGGCAGCGCGGGCAGCAGCCACACCGCCCACACCGCGGCCAGCAGCACGATCGCGTCGAGCAGGTACAGCACCGGCAGCCCGAGCACCGGGATCAACGCCCCGGCGAGCAGCGGCCCGACGATCAGCCCGGTCTGGGTGACGGTGGACTGGAGGGCGTTGGCCGCGGGCAGCTCGTCGCCCGGCACGAGCCGGGCTATGGACGCGGTGCGCGCCGGGGCGTTCATCCCGAAGAACGCCTGCTGCACCGCGAGCAGCACCATCAGCAGCCCCGTGGATTCGAGCCCCGCGAAGGACTGCACCCAGAACAGCAGCGACGTGACGGCGATGCCCGCGTTGGTCACCAGCATGAGCGTGCGCCGGTCCACGCTGTCGGCGACCGCGCCGCCCCACAGCGCGAACAGGATCAGCGGCGCGAGCCCCGCGAAGCTCGCGTAGCCGACCCACGCCGACGAGCCCGTGATGTCGTAGATCTGCGTGGGCACGGCCACCGCGGTCAACTGGCTGCCCACGGCCGTCACGATGGTCGAGGACCACAGCCGCCGGAACGGCCGGTGCCGCAGCGGCGTGGTGTCCATCATCCAGCGCCGCCACGTGGCCCGTTCGTCCCCCGCGTCGCCCGACCGGCTCCGCACGTCGCCCGTCACCGCCGCCCCCCTCTCCCTCGGACACGTCGTCCGCACAGTAGACGACGCCCCCGAAGCCCCCGCCGCTGGGCGTGCGCCGCGCCCGCGGGACGGGCGACGCGCCAGCCCGCTCAGGGGGAGGCGAACGGCGGCGCGGGCCTGACCCGCCAGGACGAGCGGTCGGCGGACTCGTCCCAGTACGGAACGTCCCCGTAGTACAGGCCGTAGGCCCAGTGCTCGGGCAGCTCATGGCCCAGCAGGTCGGGGCATGACCCCGACTCCGCGTCCTCGAACGCCTCGTTCACCCGCGCGGCCGCCTCGCGGTGGCTGATGCCGAACTCCTCCACCATGAACGCCGCGATCTCGCACACCGACACCCGCATGTCAGGGCACCGGGGTCAGATGGGACTCGAGCAGGGCCAGGTCCGGCTCGCTCAGCCGCTCGCTCGCCAGGCTCAGCTGGTGCCAGTGGGGATAGATCAGCTCGGGGGCGCTGATCTCGTCGAGGTCGGCCATCTCCGTGTCGCTCAGGACGAGGTCCGCCGCCGCGAGGTTGTCGGCGAGCTGGTCGTCGCGGCGGGCGCCGATCACCACCGAGGTCACGCCCGGCCTGCGCAGCAGATACGCGAGGGCCACCCGGGCGGGCGTGACGTCGTGGCCCTCCGCGACGCGGACCAGCACCTCGACCGTGTCGTACAGCTTCTCCCGGTCGCGCACCGGCGGCTCGTTCCACCGCTCGTCGACCTGGCGGGTGCCCTCGGGCGCGCCCCGGCCGCGGCGGTACTTCCCCGAGAGCAGGCCCCCGGCCAGCGGGCTCCACACCATGATCCCGAGGCCCTGGTCGAGCGAGAGCGGCACCAGCTCGTACTCTGCGTCGCGGGACTCGAGCGAGTAGTAGATCTGGTTGCTCACGAAGCGCTCCCAGCCGTGGGCGTCCGAGACGGCCAGGGCCTTCATCAGCTGCCACCCCGCGTAGTTGGAGACCCCCAGGTAGCGGATCTTGCCGTCGCGCACCGCCGTGTCGAGCGTCCCGAGGGTCTCCTCGAGCGGCGTCTGCCCGTCCCACTCGTGGATGTGGTAGATGTCCACGTGGTCGGTGCGCAGCCGACGCAGGCTGCCCTCCAACTGGCGCAGGATGTGGTGCCGGGACGCGCCGCCGTCGTTCGGCCCTTCGCCGAGCACCATGCGCACCTTGGTCGAGATCAGCACCTCGTCCCTGTGGCCCTTGAGCGCCTCGCCCAGGATCTCCTCGGCGCCCCCGTGGGAGTACATGTCGGCGGTGTCCACGCAGTTCACCCCGGCGTCGAGCGCCATGCCGACCTGGCGGCGCGCGCCCTTCACATCCGTGGCGCCGAGCGCGCCGAACACCTCCTTGCCACCGAACGTCATGGTGCCCATGGTCAGGGCCGACACCCGAAGACCCGATCGCCCCAACTGGCGGTACTCCACTGGTCAACTCCCCTTCGTCGGCCCGTGTCGTCCCCGGGCAGGTAGGCGTAGGGGAAGTCTCCAACGGCGCGCGACCGACGGCATCCGGTCACGCGCGAAGGGGTGGCGCCGGCCGGGCGCGCGCCTCCATCGGCGCGAACGCGAGGGCCCCGCGGGCGTCCCCCTTCGCTCACAGGTACAGCCCCGCGTCCGCCCCGCTGGTCCCGGCCTGGACCGACGCCGGGCCCGAGCCCCTGCGCAGCGCGTACAGCTCGGCCAGCGTCGCCCCTTCGCGGCCCACGCCCTCGTCGGTGCCGAGCCAGCGCACCGCCTCCCGGCGCGTCAGCGGGCCCACCTCGATCCTGGCCAGGCAGCGCCCGGGGCGCACGACCGCGGGGTGCAGCCGCTCCAGGTCCTCGTTGGTGGTCACGCCCACCAGCACCTTGCGGCCCTGCCCGAGCAGGCCGTCCGTCAGGTTGAGCAGCCGGGAGAGCGCCTGCCCCGCCGTGCTCTTGGCGCCGCCGCGGATCAGCTCGTCGCAGTCCTCCAGGAGCAGCAGCCGCCACCGGTCCTTCTCCTGGTCCTCGTCCCGCCCCATCGCCACGTCCATGAGGTAGCCCACGTCGTTGAACAGGCGCTCGGGGTCGAGCACGCAGTCCACCTGGCACCACGCGCGCCAGGCGCGCGCCAGGGCGCGCAGCGCCGAGGTCTTGCCGGTGCCCGGCGGGCCGTGCAGCAGGAGCAGCCGCCCCGCGACGTCGTCGGGCGTGAGCGTCATCAGCCGACCCAACGCCTCGGCCACGGGCCCGGAGTACCCGGGCGCGATCGCCTCCCAGCTGTCCGCCTCGATCCGGCGCGTCATGCGGGCCGGGCGGCGGTTCCCCGGGGAGAGGTGCCAGAAGCCCATCGTGACGCTCGACGGCTCGTTGTCCGGCTCCTCCTCGGCGCCGTCGAGCGCCTCCTTGAGGACCCGCTGCGCGAGCTCGTCGGTCTCGGCGATCACCAGCACGTGCGCGGCGCGCGTCCAGCGGTGCGCGCGCAGCAGCCAGCCCTCGCCCGCCGCGAGCACGCTGTCGACGTTGCTGTCGTGGGTCATGAGCCTGACCTCGCAGCCCTCGGGCATCAGCGGGTGGTGCCGCTTGACGTTCTCCACGCGGTGGCCCCGCGCGAAGGGCAGCGCGCCGGACGCGAAGTCCCTCAGGAGCAGCACGTCGATGGCGTCCTCGGGCGCGTCGGCGTCGCCGAGGGAGAACCGGATCGGGGATTCCTCCTTGGGAGTGGATGGTGTCGTCGGCCTCATGCCCGTCATGATCCGGCACCGCGCGGGCCGGCGCACGGGGGTTTTCGCGACGAACGCGTGTCTCGCCGTGTTCGTCAACCCCGTTGCCGGGAAAGGTGAATCGTGGGACCGGGATACCCATGCGTCCTTGTGGGGCGTTAGGGTTACCCTGCCCGGACCGGGTGCCGTTGTACGGGTGGGAGAGTCATGAAGCAGATAACAGTTCGCAGCAGACCGCCGCGGGTGCCTGCCATCAACGGCGGGAGCAGCGCGAACAGCGCGCGCCTCGACCGTCACCTGAGCGTTCTCTCCGGCCCCGCGGTGCCGCAGCGTGAGGCCGAGGAGGCCACCACGCTGATGCGCGAGCTGACCCGCAGGGATGCCTCGAAGGCGCACACGAGCCGGGGCGCCCGCGTGTCGCTGTTCGCGCCCCTGCGTCGGCTGCGGCGCACGCTGTTCGGCGGTCGCGGCTGAGAGGGCCGCCGGGCAGGGCCCGGCGGCCACCGCGGTCCGGGCGGGTGAGGCGGCGCACGCGCCCCTCACTCGCCGGTGGCATCCATCGTGACGGCGAACGAGAATCGGTCACCGCGGTAGTGGATTCGCGCCACATCCACGGCGCGTTCGCGTTCGTCGTACTCCACGCCCGTGATGTGCAGGATGGGGCTCAGCAACGGCACGCCGAGCAGCCGCGCCACGGGTGGATCGGCCAGGCGCGCCTGCACGGTGTTGGCGATCCGGCTCACCGCCACCCCGGCGACGTCGCGCAACACCTTGGTCATGGGCCAGCGTTCGAGCGCGGCCGGGTCGATCCGGTCGGCGATCTCCGGATGCACCAGGTTTTCCGCGTAGTTGGCGGGCTCCCCGCTGACCGGGTCGTGGCGCACCCGGCGGAAGCGCACCACCTCGGCGAGCCCGGGGAAGTGCTCGGCCAGCTCGCCCGGCACGGGCACCGGGCCGTGGTCGAGCAGCGTGATCGTTTCTCCCGACTGCTGGGCGACGATCGTGTCCACCGAGCCGAGCAGCCGGACCGGGGCGCCGTGCCGCGCGGTCGGGGTGATGAACGTACCCCTGCGGCGGTGCCGCGTGATCAGCCCCTCGAGCTCGAGCTCCTTGAGCGCCTGCCGCATCGTCAGCACGCTCACCCCGTAGTGGCCCGCGAGCTGCTCCTCGGTGGGCAGCCGCAGGGGGGCCTCGGGTGAGCGCCCGAGGATCGAGGCCCGCAGCGACTGCGAGACCTGGTACCACAGCGGCAGCTTCCGGTTCAGCTCGAGCGAGTCGGGGGCGAAGACGGTCACGGGGCGCGCTCCGGGTCGACGATGTTATGAAGGGAAGGTCCGATCCAGACCTTCCCATACCTCGTCATACCCGCGTTGCCGGTGCTCAGCGTTCAGCGCCTGATCGGTAACGGTCACCGGCCAGGGCGTTTCGAACATGAACGCAAGCCCATCGTCGACCTTCTGGGGCCGGAGCTCGGCCTCGCTCGCGCGCTCGAAGGTCTCCCTGTCGGGGCCGTGCGCGGACATCATGTTGTGCAACGAGCCGCCGCCCGGCACGAACCCCTCGGCCTTGGCGTCGTAAGCGCCCTCGATCAGGCCCATGTACTCGCTCATCACGTTGCGGTGGAAGTACGGCGGCCTGAAGGTGTCCTCGCCGACGAGCCAGCGGGGCGCGAAGACCACGAAGTCGGCGGCGGGGGAGGTCAGCACGGTGAAGATCGAGGGGTCCGGGTGATCGAAGCTGATCGAGCCGAGGACGTTGAACCGGCGCAGGTCATACAGGTAGGGCACATGCGTGCCATGCCAGGCGACCACGTCGAGCGGCGAGTGGTCATAGGTGGCCGCCCAGAGGTTCCCGCAGAACTTGTTGATGACCTCGACGGGCCGCTCGTCGTCCTCGTAGGCGGCCGAGGGGACCATGAAGTCCCGGGCCGCGGCGAGGCCGTTGGCGCCGATCGGGCCGAGCTCGGGCAGCGCGAAGGGCACGTCGTAGTTCTCGCACACATAGCCGCGCGCCGTCCCGTCGGGCAGCTCCACGCGGAAGCGCACCCCGCGCGGGATCAGCGCCATGGACCCGGGCTCGGCGCGCAGCGGGCCGAACTCCGTGCGCAGCAGCAGCGCGCCCGACTCGGGAACGATCAGCAGCTCGCCGTCCGCGTCGCCGAACACCCGGTCGGTCATGGGGGAGTTGGCGCGGTAGAGGTGCACGGCCATCCCGGTGCGGCGGCGGGCGTCGCCGTTGCCGCCCAGGGTCCACAGGCCCGCGACGAAGTCGGTGCCCCGCGGCGGCTCGGGCAGGGGGCTCCACCGCATGCGGTTGGGGTCGGGGGCGGGCTCGCCCGGGCCCTGGCCGAACGGCGCGGCGCGCAGCGTCCCGTTGGCCACGCGGGTGAACGGCGGGTGCGCCGCGGACGGCCTGATGCGGTAGAGCCAGGACCTGCGGTTGGTGGCCCTCGGCTCGGTGAACGCGGTGCCGCTGAGCTGCTCGGCGTAGAGGCCGAGGGGGGCGCGCTGCGGGGAGTTCCGGCCGAGGGGGAGCGCCCCGGGGATCGCCTCGCCGCTGTGCTCGTTGCCGAAACCGCCCGAGTGGAGCGTCGGTCCGCCCGTTTCCATCGCACACTCCCAGGAGCGCGGCCGTCCCCGGCCTCCCATCATTCCTTTGTTCGACCATAGGAATGTGGGGGCGGCAAGTCAACGACCGCGCACGGTCCGTGCGAGAAGCTCGGCCGCGGGCTTGCGGTTCCTGTGGGGCGTGAGCGCCCGGCGCATGTCGCGCATCGCGCGCTCGGCGTCGCCCGAGCGCAGCCGCTCCCGCGCGGTCAGGAAGCCGTCCCACGCCGCGCACGCCTCGTCCAGGTGGCCGGTGTGCAGCAGGAGTTGACCGAAGCGCGCCTGGGTCAGGGCGCGCCCGCGCACATCCGTGGCCGAGCGCTCGCCCGCCGCCCGGCGCAGCGAGGCAAGCGCGCCCTGGAGGTCGCCGAGCGACTCGAGCGTCACCGAGGTCTGGAAGTGCAGCGCCGCCCTGGGGTAGCTGTCGAACGGCGCGCCCTGGCTCGTCGCCCGCTCGGCGGCCCGTTCCGCCCGCGCCAGCGCCGCGAGCGCCCCGCGCCGGTCGCCCGTCCGCGCCAGCGCCACGGCCAACTGCGCCTGCACATACGCCTGCTGGGCCGGTGCCGCGGAGCGCGCGCCATGGTGCGCCGCCTCGGCGAGCTGGAGCGCGGACGGCAGGTGCCCGAGCCGCTGCGCCTGGGCGCTCATCGCCCGCACCACGACGCTCCACGAGGCCCGGTCGCCCGCCTCGGCCGCCAGCCGGTGGGCACTCGTGTAGTACCGCTGCGCGACGCCGTGCAGCAGCCCGTCCTCGTACATGCGCGCCAGCAGGAACGCCAGGCGCGAGGCCCCCACGAGCACCTCGTCGCGCGCCCGGCGCGCAAGCCCGGAGTGCAGCAACGGCACGACGTCGTCGGCGAGATAGGCCGCGAGCGCGCTGCGCGCGTGCCGCCCGCCGTGCGCGTCGATCGAGCCCGCGAAGAACGCCACGGCGTCGTGCAGCGCCATGGTCTCCTCGGTCCGCCCGCCGAGCGGACGCCCGTGGCCCCGCGCCTCGGGCGGGCTCGGCAGCACCGTGTCGGCCACCCGGTAGGGGCGCTGGTGCAGCGGAGGGCGGCGGCCCGCGTCGGCGTCGGCGCGGGCGAGCGCGGCGAAGCCCGCGACCGGGTCGACCGGCGCGGCCCGGCGCGCCGCGGTGGTGAACCCGGCGGCCTCGGGGCTCACCTGGCGGGCCAGGCGCCGGGTCAGCGCCTCGGCGACCAACTGGGGAACGGGGTGTCTCGGCCGCGTCCCCGCGAGCCAGTGCGCCACGGCCGTGCGGTCGTAGCGCAGCGCGGCGCCGATCTCGGCGCCCAGGGCGTTGACGGCGCGGGCCAGCGCCTCCTGGGTCCAGCCGGCCTCGGTGAGCAGCGCCCGCAACTCGTAGTTCGGCACCCGCCGGTTCTTCATGGTCCCGTGTTTCTCACGCCGTCGCGCACGCGGGCAGGGCGCACGGTGGCACGGAACGCCCCGGGCCTGCCTCACGATCACACCATCGGGTGGGGTTTCCCGCGCGTTCGGCGAGCGCCCCATGGCCGGAAGTGTGCGCCGGGTTGTAGCAGTGATGCCATGAATGACCCGAATGTCTACTCCGCGGTCGTGGCGCCCCCCGCGCCCGGGGACCGCCCCGCGCCGCCCCCTGACCGCCCCGCCGCGTTCACGGGTGGTAGCGGACGACCGTCTCCGCGACGCACACGGGCTTGGTGCCGCCCTCGCGCTCCACGGTGGCCGTCAGCACCAGCTGGACCCCGCCCGTGACCTCGGTGACGTCGTCGATCCTGCCCGTCGCCCGCACCCGCGAGCCCGACGGCAGGGGGGCGGGGAAACGCACCCGGTTCACGCCGTAGTTGACGGCCATCCGCACCCCCTCGACGCGCATCAGCCGGGGCACGAGCACCGGGAGCAGCGCCAGGGTCAGATAGCCATGGGCGATCGTCGTGCCGAACGGGCCCGCCGCCGCCCGCTCGGGATCGGTGTGGATCCACTGGTGGTCGCCGGTCGCCTCAGCGAACAGGTCGATCGTCCGCTGGTCCACGTCGAGCCAGTCGCTGACCCCCAACTGCTGGCCCCGCGCCGCGAGAAGGGCGTCGACCGACGCGAAGATCACCGGCTCACTCATCCGGTCAGCATACGTTCGAGCACCGCCCGCGGGTCACCCCCTGACGGCCACGAGCACGACCGCGAGCAGCGCCGTGACCACCACGGCGCCAGCCGCTCCGAGCACCGTCGCCGCGTCGGGCGCGGCGGGGCGGGGGGAGGTGAGCGCCCTCAGCCGCCGGTGCGCGAGCGCCAGCACCCCCACCCACAGCAGCGCCATCAGCGCGACCGCGACCCCGCCCACCGCGCGCCCCCGCGCCTCACCCACCACAAGGCCGCGCCCGGCCAGCACGATCACCAGCGCGAACGACAGGGTGGTGCGCCGCCAGGCGAGCCGCGTGCGCTCCGGCTGCGCGCCGGGGTCGCGGGCGCGGTGCGTGCCCGCGGGGTGCCGGGCGCCGCTCATGTCCCGGCCCACCCGACCACCACCGCCACGAGCACCAGCGTCGCGGTCGCCGCCGTGCCGAGCGCGAGCAGGGTGGGAAAGCGGCTCGCGGGCAGGTCGTCGCCGCGGCGCATGGCCCGCTCGGAGCGCACCCAGTGGTTGACCGCCCGGATCGCGCACAGGGCGCCGCCCGCGAGCAGGGCCACCGCGATCGCGGTGCGCACCGCCCAGCGCATGTCGGTGAGGAACTGGTCCACGGCGATCCCGCCCGCGAGCAGCGCGAGCGCCGTGCGCAGCCAGGCGAGGAACGTGCGCTCGTTCGCCAGCGAGAACCGGTAGTCCGGCGTCGTGCCCTCCGCCCTCAGCCGCTCGGGCGAGAACCACAGCCGCACCGCCCGCACCGTTCGTCGCACCATAGGACGAGCGTAGGACCAGCGGTGGAGCGGGCGCCCGCTCAGGCGATCTGGCGCTCGTAGGCGTCGGCCACCTGGCTGCGCGAGTCGTCCAGATAGCGGCCGAGCAGCCGCTCCGCGTGGGGCGCGTCGCCCGCGACGAGCGCCTGGAGGATCTCGCCGTTCCTCGGCAGATACGGCTCGTGGAAGCGGCGCGGGTCGGCCATCACATGGAAGGCGAGCCGGAGTTCGGCGAGGATCCGCCGCATCAGCTCGTCCGTGCGCGGGCTGCCGCCCAGCGCCACGAGGCGCTCGTGGAACCGGATGTTGGCGGTGCCGAGCTCCCGCCACCGCTCCTCCTTCGCCGCCCGCTCGCCCAGCGCCACGGCGTCCTTGAGGTCGGCGAGATCGTAGGGCGGTGCGCCGAGGCCCCTGAGCGTGGCGCACTCCACCAGGCGCCGCACCCGGTAGATGTCGTGCAGGTCGTCGACGCTCAGCCGCCGCACGAACACGCCTCGGTTGAGCGCGTGCTCGAGCAGCCGCTCGTGGGTGAGCAGGCGGAACGCCTCGCGCAGCGTGTTGCGCGAGACGCCGAGCCGCTCGCTGATCGCCTTCTCCGACAGCTGGGTGCCGGGTGGGAAGTACCCCTCGGCCACGCGACTGCGAAGGATCTCCGCGACCCGCTCGGCCGTGCCCGTCCGGTCGAGCAGCGCGCGATCGTCCGCGAGTCCGTCCAACGAGTCCTGGGTGTCTGTCACGTCTCCTCTTTCCGCGCGGCCCTCCCCCCGGGCGCCATCGTCCCCCCGCAGTCAATCGCGGAAACGAGAATGAGACAACGTGAGGATCGTTCCCCTGATCCCTTGCTCTCTTGTTGAACAATCCCTAGCTTGAGGGAAGGCGGCCCCGCCGCCCGGCACGGCACACCCGCGGCACTGCAAGGCACGGCACAGCACCCGACTCATCCGAACCCGATCGCGGTTCTCGCTTCCGTGAGGTGCACATGAGCTCGCACGCAACGCCCACCGCCCCGCCAGGACATGGCCCATCCCACCCCGGATCCGGCCCCGAAGAGGCGGGGGAGACCGGCTCGTTCGCCTGGTTCCGCTCCCTCGGCCCCCGCGGCCGCCGCGCCTTCGCCGGCGCGTTCGGCGGCTACGGCCTCGACTCCTACGACTTCTTCACGCTCCCGCTGAGCATGGTCGCCATCGAGGCGTACTTCCTCCTGAACTCGGGCCAGACCGGCCTGCTGACCACGGTCACGCTCCTGTTCTCCGCGCTCGGCGGCGCCGCCGCAGGAGTGCTCGCCGACCGCATCGGCCGGGTCAAGGCGCTGATGATCACCGTCGTCACCTACGCGTTCTTCACCCTGCTGTGCGGACTCGCCCCCACCTACGAGCTGCTGCTGGTCTTCCGCGCGCTCCAGGGCCTCGGCTTCGGCGGCGAGTGGGCGGTCGGCGCCGTCCTGGTCGCCGAGTACGCGAGCGACCGGCACCGCGGCCGCACCCTCGCCTGGATCCAGAGCTCATGGGCGGTCGGCTGGGGCCTCGCCGTGCTCGTCAACACCGTGATCTTCTCGGTCTTCCCCGAGGAGACGGCCTGGCGCGTGATGTTCTTCACCGGCGCGCTCCCCGCCCTGCTCGTCCTCTACGTCCGCCGCAGCGTCACCGACGCCCCCGCGGCCACCGAGCGCCGCCTGCGCAGCGCCGAACGCGGCTCGCTGCGGGCCATCTTCCGCGGCCCGCTGCTGCGCCCCACCCTGTTCGCGGTCCTGCTCTCCACCGGCGTCCAGGGCGGCTACTACACGCTCGCCACGTGGGTGCCCTCCTACCTGCGCGACGAGCGCGGCCTCTCGGTCGTGAACACCGGCGGCTATCTCACGTTCCTCATCTCCGGCGCCTTCGCCGGCTACCTCACCGGCGGCTACCTCACCGACCGGCTCGGCAGGCGGCACAACATCGCGCTGTTCGCCGTGCTCTCCGCCGTCTCCATCGGCGCCTACAGCGCCGTCCCCGAGGGCGCCAACACCCTGGTCATGGTGCTCGGCCTGCCGCTCGGCTTCTGCTCGTCGGCCATCTTCAGCTCGTTCGGCTCCCTGCTGGCCGAGCTCTACCCCACGGCCCTGCGCGGCACAGGACAGGGCTTCACCTACAACACGGGACGGGCCATCGGCGCCGTCTTCCCCACCACCGTCGGCTTCATGGCCGACCGGCTCGGCGTCGGCGGCGCGCTGGTCTTCGGCGCGGCCGCCTACGCCCTCGCCCTGCTGGCCCTGCTCGGCCTGCCCGAGACGAAAGGACGTGCCCTGTGACCCCGCAAGGACCCGCCGCCCCCGCCGCAGCCGCGGGACCCCGGGGACCCCGGGGACCCGCCGAGCTCCGCGCCCTCTTCCGCGCCGGGCACGCCGCCCCCACCTCCGGTCTGGCCCCGGGCCGCACCCAGGCGAACCTCATCGCCGTGCCCGCCGACTGGGCGCGGGACGTCGAGGAGTTCTGCGCGCGCAACCCCCAGCCCTGCCCGGTCCTCGACACCACCCCGGCCGGATCCTGGACGACGGGGCTCGCCCCCGGCGCCGACCTCCGCACCGACCTGCCGCGCTACCGCGTGTGGGAGAACGGCGTCCTCGTCGACGAGCCAGGGGACGCGGCCGCGCACTGGCGGGACGACCTGGTGACGTTCCTCATCGGGTGCGGCTTCACCTTCGAAACGGCCCTGGCCCTGGCGGGCGTTCCGCTGCGCCACACCGAACAGGGCCGCAACGTCCCCATGTATGTCACCAACCGCGCCTGCCGCCCCGCAGGGCGGCTCAGCGGCCCCCTGGTCGTCTCGATGCGGCCCGTGCCCGCGCCCCTGGTGCGCAGGGCGCGCCTGATCAGCGCCAGGATGCCGGGGACGCACGGCGGCCCGGTCCACACGGGCGACCCGATGGCCCTGGGCATCAGGTCCCTCGACCGGCCCGACTTCGGCGAGGCCGTCACCCGCGAGCCGGACGACGTCCCGGTCTTCTGGGCCTGCGGCGTCACGGCGCAGGCCGCGCTGATGGCATCGCGCCCACCGTTCGCGATCACCCACGCGCCGGGCTATATGTTCATCACCGACGCGCGGGACAAGGAGTTTCAGGTCGCATGTGGAGCACAGGGAGAGCGTCGATCGATCTCAACGCCGATCTCGGCGAGGGGTTCGGACGGTGGCGGCTGACCGACGACGACGCGCTGCTGTCCGTCGTGACCAGCGCCAACGTGGCGTGCGGATACCACGCGGGCGACGCCTCCACCATGCGCGGGGTCTGCGCCATGGCCGCCGAGCGCGGGGTGGCCATCGGGGCGCAGGTCTCCTACCGGGACCTGGCGGGTTTCGGCCGCCGGGCGATGGACATCGAGCCGGGCGATCTCGCGGCCGACGTGGCCTACCAGATCGGCGCCCTCGAGGTCTTCGCCCGCGCGGCCGGGTCCCGCGTCTCCTACGTCAAGCCGCACGGCGCCCTCTACAACCGCGTCGTCACCGACGAGGCGCAGGCCGAGGCCGTGGCCGAGGGCGTCGCGCTCGCCGGGGCCCGGCTGCCCGTGCTGGGCCTGCCGGGCTCGGCGCTGCACCGGGCCGCCGCGGCGGCGGGCCTTCCGGTGGTGGGCGAGGCGTTCGCCGACCGCGCCTACACCGAGGACGGCGCGCTGGTGCCGAGGCGCGAGCCCGGCGCCGTGATCGCCGACCCCGACGCGGTCGTGCGGCGCTCGGTCGGGATCGCCACGGAGGGCCGGGTGACCACCCACAGGGGCGGCACCCTCGCCGTCAGGGCCCGTTCGCTGTGCGTGCACGGCGACACCGAGGGCGCCGCCGCGCTCGCCCGCAGGGTCCGCGAGGGCCTCGCGGCCGCGGGGGTCGCCGTGGAGCCCTTCGCATGAGGGCCATCCCCGTGGGCGACCAGGCGCTGCTCGTGGAACTCCCGGACGGCGACGCCGCGTTGGCCCTGCACGCCGAGCTGCTGCGGCGCCGCGACGCGGGGGCGCTCGGGCCCGTGACCGACATCGTGCCCGCCGCCCGCACCGTGCTCATCGACGGCGTCGCCGACCCGGCGCGCCTCGCCGCGGCGCTCCCCACGTGGGACGTCCCGCCCACCACGCCCGAGGCGGGCGACACCGTCACCCTGCCGGTCCGCTACACCGGGCCCGACCTCGCCGAGGTTGCGCACCACTGGGGTGTGACGCCCGGGGAGGTGGCGGGGATCCACGCGGGAACGGCGTTCCGCGTGGCGTTCTGCGGCTTCGCGCCGGGGTTCGGCTACCTCACGGGCCTGCCGGAACGCTACGCCGTGCCGCGCAGGGCCACCCCGAGGACCCGCGTCCCGGTCGGCTCCGTCGCCCTCGCCGGGCCCTACACGGGCGTCTATCCGCAGGCCTCGCCCGGCGGTTGGCAGCTCATCGGCACCACGGACGCCGTGCTGTGGGATCCGGAACGCGCCCCCGCCGCGCTCCTCACGCCCGGCACGCGCGTCCGCTTCGTCCCCGAGCCCGCCCCCGAGCCCGCCCCCGAGTCCGCCGCATGAGCGCGCGCCCCACCCTCACGGTCGTGGCCCCCGGGCCGCTGACCACCGTTCAGGACCTCGGGCGGCCCGGGCTCGCGCACCTCGGCGTGCCGCGTTCGGGAGCGCTCGACCGGCCCGCGCACCTGCTGGCCAACCGCCTCGTGGGCAACGCGCCCACCGCCGCCACCCTGGAGACCACGCTCGGCGGCTGCGCGGTCCGCCCGAGCCGCGCCGTCACCGCCGCGGTGACCGGGGCGTTCTGCGCCGTCACCGTCGACGGGGCGCCCGCGCCCTGGGGCGCGCCGGTGCGCGTGCCCGCGGGGGCCGTGCTCGCCATCGGGCCCGCGGGGAGCGGGGTGCGCTGCCATGTGGCGTTCGCCGGGGGCGTCGCCGTCGACCCGGTGCTCGGCAGCCGCGCTACCGACCTGCTCTCGGGCCTCGGCCCCCCGCCGCTGGCCGAGGGCGCGGAGCTCCCCCTGGGCGCCCCGGGGCCGCGCCCCGCGCCCGCCGACGCCATCCCGCACCCGGCGCCCCCCGCCACCCTGGTGCTGCGCGTGCGCCCCGGGCCGCGCGACGACTGGTTCGCGCCGGGGGCGCTCGCCACCCTGGCCGGTGCCCGCTACCGGGTCTCGCCCGCCGCCAACCGCATCGGCCTGCGCACCGAGGGCCCGCCGCTCGACCGGGCCAGGGACGGCGAGCTGCCGAGCGAGGGCATGGTGCTCGGCGCCGTCCAGGTGCCGCCCGACGGCCTGCCCGTGGTGTTCCTGGCCGACCACCCGCCCACCGGCGGCTACCCCGTGATCGGCGTGGTGGCCGAGCCCGACCTCGCCGCGGCGGCCCAGGCCAGGCCGGGCACCCCGGTGCGGTTCCTGGTGCGCGGCGGGGCGATCCACCGCACGGCGCCAGGGCGTTGACGCCGGTGTCCGCACCGCCGTTGACGCCGTACCGCCCGTGGCCCAGGATGCGGGGATGGCCTATGACGCCGACGTCATCGTGATCGGGGCCGGGCTCGCCGGCCTGACCGCCACCGCCGAGCTGGCCGACGCCGGGCGCAAGGTGATCCTGCTCGACCAGGAGCCCGAGGCGTCCATCGGCGGGCAGGCGCACTGGTCGTTCGGCGGCCTCTTCCTGGTCGGCTCGCCCGAGCAGCGGCGGCTGCGGGTACGCGACAGCCGGGACCTGGCGTGGCAGGACTGGCTGGGCACCGCCGGGTTCGACAGGCCCGAGGACCACTGGCCGCGCCGCTGGGCCGAGGCATACGTCGACTTCGCCGCGGGGGAGAAGCGGGCGTGGCTGCGCGGCCACGGCATCCGGTTCTTCCCCGTCGTCGGCTGGGCCGAGCGCGGCGGCCACGCGGCGGGCGGCCACGGGAACTCCGTGCCCCGCTTCCACATCACCTGGGGAACGGGCCCCGGCGTCGTCGAGCCGTTCGAACGCCGCGTGCGCGCCGCGGCCGAACGCGGCCTGGTCGACCTGCGGTTCCGCCACCGCGTGACCGGGCTCGGGCGCAGCGCGGGCGCGCTCGACACCGTCACGGGCGAGGTGCTCGCGCCGAGCGCCGCGCGGCGCGGCACGGCGAGCAGCCGCGAGGTGATCGGCCTGTTCGAGCTGCGCGCCCAGGCCGTGATCGTCACCTCGGGCGGCATCGGCGGCAACCACGACCTGGTCCGCGAGCACTGGCCGGAACGCCTCGGCACGCCCCCCGCCCACCTGCTGAGCGGCGTTCCCGCGCACGTGGACGGGCGGTTGCTCGGGATCGCCGAACGCGCCGGCGCGCGGCTGATCAACCGCGACCGGATGTGGCACTACACCGAGGGCATCACCAACTGGGACCCCATCTGGTCCCGGCACGGCATCCGGATCCTGCCGGGGCCCTCGTCGCTGTGGCTCGACGCCACGGGGCGGCGGCTCCCCGTGCCGCTCTTCCCCGGCTTCGACACGCTCGGCACGCTCGAGCACATCGCGCGCGGCGGGCACGGGCACACGTGGTTCGTGCTCACCTGGAAGATCATCGAGAAGGAGTTCGCGCTCTCGGGATCCGAGCAGAACCCCGACCTCACGGGGCGCAGCGTGCGCGGCGTGCTCGGCCGCGCCCGCTCGGGGGCGCCGGGTCCCGTGCGGGCGTTCATGGAGCACGGCCCCGACTTCGTGGTGGAGCACGACCTCGGCGCGCTCGTGAAGGGGATGAACGAGCTGACCGGCGAGCGGCTGATCGACGAGCGCGCCCTGCGCCGCGACATCGAGGCGCGCGACCGCGAGGTGGGCCACCGTTTCACCAAGGACCTCCAGCTCACGGCCGTGCGCGGGGCGCGCGCCTACCTCGGGGACCGGCTGGTCCGCGTCGCGGCGCCGCACCGCTTCCTCGACCCGGACGCGGGGCCGCTGATCGCCGTGCGGCTGCACATCCTGACCCGCAAGACGCTGGGCGGCCTGGAGACGGACCTCTCGGGGCGCGTGCTCGCCGAGGGCGGCGAGCCGGTGCCTGGGCTCTACGCGGCGGGCGAGGCGGCGGGCTTCGGCGGCGGCGGGATGCACGGCTACCGCTCGCTCGAGGGCACCTTCCTCGGCGGGTGCCTCTTCTCGGGCCGAACGGCGGGACGCGCCGCGGCCCGGGCGCTCTGAGGTCCCGTCACACGCCGGTTTCCCCGCCGAGGCCATGGCCGGACATCCGCGTCGACCGGACGGCCGCGTCGCGGTCGCGCGGAACCGGAGCGCCTTCCCCGCCGTCCCCACGGGTGATGAACATCCGACGAAACGCGGTGACGACCGTTCTCCTGCTACTGCTCGCCCAGTTCGCGGCGGTGGCCTGGCCCGCCTACGCGTGCGGCTGCGGCGGCATGGTGACCGACCCCGATGACACGATCGCCGTCGAGCGGGAGACCTCGGTGGTGACCTGGGACGGCACCACCGAGCGGATCGTCATGAGCCTCACGGTGGGCGGGGACGCCACCGAGGCGGCCTGGATCATGCCGGTGCCCCACCGCGCCGAGGTGGCGCTCGGCGAGCGGGAGCTGTTCGACGACCTGCGCGCCGCGACCGCGCCCGAGCAGCGCACCCGGCACTACTTCTGGCCGCGCGAGGGCGACTGGCCGCGGGGCGACGGCGACGACGAGGGCGACACGGCGGGCGCGCCGCCGATGGACGGCGCCCCGCCGGTGGACGTCATCAGCCGCGACCGGCTCGGCCCGTTCGACGTGGCGCGGCTCGCGGCCACCGACCCGGGCGCGCTCGACGCCTGGCTCGGCGAGAACGGCTTCACCCTCCCCGACGACCTGGCGGCCGGTCTCGCGCCCTATGTCGAGCAGGGCTGGGAGTATGTCGCGATCCGCCTTGCCCCCTCGGCCGATGAAGGCGAGGGCGGCGAGGGCGGCGAGGGCGGCGACGGGGACGGCGCCGAACCGGCCGTGCTGGGCGGCACGTTGGACCCCATCTCGCTCACCTTCGCCGCCGACGAGCCCGTCTACCCGATGCGGCTCTCGGCCAACGCCGACACCGAGCAGTCGCTCACGCTCTATGTCCTGGGCCCCGGCCGCATGGAGCCCGAGGACGCCATCGGCGGCTCGCCGCCCGAGGTGACCTTCGCCGCACGGCTCCCGGTCGACGAGCAGCCCGAGGGCCCGCTGCGCGACCTCGCGGCGGGCGACACCTTCCTCACGGTCGTCGAACAGTCGTTTCCCGAACCCTCGGCGATCAACGGCGATCACACGCTGAGCCGTTCCGCTCAGGACACCGAGGTCCGACCGGTCGAGTACGAGGATGAGCTGCTCACCTGGGCGGGCGTCCCCGCGTGGCTCGTCACCGTGCTCGGCGCCGCGCTCCTGCTGGGCGCGGGCGGCGGGCTCGGCGTCCACCGCGTCAGGCGCCACCGGCGCACGGCGCGGCTGCTCGGGGTCCACAGGCCCTGACCGCCGACGCCCGCCACGCCCGTCAAATCGTTTGCGGCGCCGGGAAGATCACGCCTACGGTCACACGCGTGAACGACGACTGGCTGCGGCGCAACCGCGAGAACTGGGACGATCGCGTGCCCGTGCACGCCGCGAGCGACTTCTACGACCTCGCGGGATTCCGCGCGGGAGCCGACACGCTGCGGCCCTTCGAGATCGACGAGCTGGGTGATGTGACGGGCCGGAGCCTGCTCCATCTCCAGTGCCACATGGGCCAGGACACCCTCTCCTGGGCGCGCCGCGGCGCGCGCGTCACGGGTCTCGACTTCTCCGCGCCCGCCGTGGAGACCGCGCGGGGCCTGGCGGCGGACATCGGGCTCGCCGACCGCGCGCGTTTCGTGGTCGCGGACGTCCACGACGCCGCGGAGGCGCTGGGCGGCGAGCGGTTCGACATCGTCTACACCGGCATCGGCGCCCTGGTGTGGCTGCCCGACGTGGAGCGCTGGGCGCGGGTCGCCGCGTCGTCGGTGGCCGAGGGCGGGATGCTCTACCTCGCGGAGTTCCACCCGTTCACCGAGGTGCTCGGCGACGAGGGCACCGCGGTCGTGCGGGACTACTTCTTCACCGAGGGCGAGAGGTTCGACCACCCGCACTCCTACACGGGCGACGGCGAGCTGGCCCACACGGCGCAGGTGCAGTGGCACCACACGCTGGGCGAGATCGTCACGGCCCTGGCGCGGGCCGGTCTGGTGATCGAGCTGTTGAACGAGCACGACTACACGCTCTGGGCGCGCTTCCCGCACCTGGAGCAGACGCCGGGGCGGCCGGGTTATCGCCACCCGGCCGGGCGGCCGCGCGTCCCGCTGATGTTCTCGATCCGCGCGCGCCGCCCGGCGTGAGCCTCAGCGCTCCGCGGGTTTGGGCTTCTCGGTGACGACGACGTCCACGCCGACATCGGTGTCGCCGTTGCCCGGGCCGATGCGCAGCTCGAAGTCGCCGTTGTACCGCTCGTGACCGGCGATGACCGCCATCTCGACGGCCTCCTCGCCCCGTTCACCGCGCAGGATGAGCGGATCCTGGCGCAGGTCGCGCATCAACGCCGCACACAGCCCGATCATCACGAGCGTGAACGGCACGGCCGCCAGAATGGTCAAATTCTGCAAGCCGTCCAACGCGTTCGATCCCTCGTCGCTCATCAGCAGCATGATCGCCGCGACCGCTCCGGTCAGAACGCCCCAGAAGATGACCAGGATCCGGCTGGGTTCGAGCGTGCCGCGCTGCGACAGCGTGCCCATGACGATCGACGCCGCGTCGGCGCCCGAGACGAAGAAGATGCCCACCAGGACCATCACGAGGATCGACGTCAGGGTGGCCAGCGGGTAGTCGCGCAGCACCGCGAACAACTGCCCCTCGGGCGTGGCCTCGTCGGTGATCCGCGCGCCCTCCTGTTCGAGGCGCATCCCGGTCCCGCCGAAGATCGCGAACCAGATCAGGCTGACCGTGCTCGGCACCAGGATCACGCCGCCCACGAACTGCCGGATCGTGCGCCCCCGGCTGATGCGGGCGATGAACATGCCGACGAACGGCGTCCACGAGATCCACCACGCCCAGTAGAAGACCGTCCAGCCCGAGAGCCAGCCCGCGATGTCCTCGCCGCCGCTCGCCTCGGTGCGCGCGGCCATCCCCGGCAGCTCGCCGACGAAGGAGCCGACCGACGTCGGCAGCAGGTCGAGGATCAGCACGGTGGGCCCGACGACGAACAGGAAGAGCGCGAGCGCCCCCGCGAGCACCATGTTGGTGTTGGACAGCCACTGGATGCCCTTGGCGATCCCGGACACCGCCGACAGCACGAATGCCAGGGTCAGGGCCGCGATGATCAGCACGAGCAGCGTGTCGCTCGTCTCGTCCAGCCAGTCGAGCTCCATGAAGCCGCTGCCGATCTGGAGCGCGCCGAGGCCGAGCGAGGCGGCCGAGCCGAAGAGGGTGGCGATGATGGCCAGGATGTCTATGATCCGCCCCGGCGTGCCGTTGGCCCGCTTCTCGCCGATCAACGGTGTGAACACCGCGCTGATCGTCTGCCTGCGCCGCCGCCTGAACGTGCTGTAGGCGATCGCCATGCCCGCCACCGCGTAGATGGCCCAGGGGTGCACGGTCCAGTGGAAGAGCGTGGTCGCCATCGCGATCGACATCGACTCGCCCGCGTCCGCGGGTTCGGCGCCGGGCGGCGGGGAGACGAAGTGCGTCAACGGCTCGTTGACCCCGAAGAACATCAGCCCGATGCCCATGCCCGCGCTGAACATCATCGCGATCCACGAGATCGTCCTGAACTCCGGCTCCTCGCCCTCCCTGCCCAGCGTGATCCGCCCGTAGCGGCTGATCGCGAGCCACAGCGCGAACACCACGAATCCCGAGGCGATCAGCACGAAGCCCCAGCCGCCGTTCTCGATCACGGCGTTCAGCATGTCGCCTGTGGCGTCCGCGAGTGACCCCGAGGACACCGCGCCCCAGAGCACGAACGCCAACGTCACCACCGCGGCGACTCCGAAGACGATCGGATCCGTTCGAGATCTGATCAGTGACGGCCCTCTGCTGCCCACGCTCGCCCCTTCAGAGCCCCGTTTCTCGCCTGGCACGCTTGCCTGCCTTTCGTTCAAGCCCTGGACGGGGTCGGTCACCCGCCGGGCCGCCTTTCACGTGGGCGGGCGGCTACCCCGGATCTCGCTGACCATGCGTGCCGATCTCGATCAAGGGCGGACATGTCACCCCTGGTGAGCGCGGAGCTCCACACCGTGGTCGCGGGTGCTCGGCAAATCGCCCGAGAGACGGGCAAAGAACCCGCCCGCGTTCAGGTCTCGAACACGCAACGAGGCTTCTCTCCCACGTCGCCGGTGCGGCTCCGGTTGCCGACTGATCCTTGAGATCGCGCCGCACGATCGCCGTTGACGCGGCCCCGTGCCCCGCGCTGATCCCGCCGCGGCGCGCCCTCCGCGGTCCTCAGCCGCGGTAGCGGCGGGACGCGTGCCGCGTCGTCCGCCGCGCGCAGCGCTAGCGGCAGATCACCTCGTCGCGGGGGACATAGCTCGTGGCGAACGTCTCGCGGCCCGCCTCGGCGCCGCCGTCGACGAACACCCGGTCCACCTCGATGTCGAAGCCCTCGAGCGGCGGCTGCGGCACGCAGTCCTCGCCCTCGCCCTCGCGGCGCTCCGGCTCCGTCACGTTCTCCCTGGGGCCCTCCTCGGCCCTGACCTCGTCGTACCGCTTGGTGCCGAGGAACGTCACGGTCACCGACGTGTCCGTCGCGCTGGCCAGGACGTAGATCGCGTTCCCCGAGTCGTTGAGGAAGCTCAGGTCGAGGCTGCCCCAGGCCACCGTGGCCTCGCGCCCCGCCGGGTACCGCTCGATGTAGAACGAGTGCGCGCCGTACTCCACGGGGTCGACGCCCGCGAAGAAGATGGCGTTGAACATCGTGGTGGCCACGGCCGAGACGCCGCCGCCCTGCGCCTGCTGGTACTGGTCGTCCAGGATGATGACGCCCTCGACGAACCCGTTCTCCTCGGTGCGCTCGCCGACGGTCTCGTTGAAGCTCCAGCTCTCGTCGGGCAGCACGAGCGAGCCGTTGATCAGCTCGGCGGCCCTGCCGATGTTGGTGGTGCGGTAGGGGGCGGGGTCGAAGTTCACGGTGAACGACGACATCTCCTCCACGAGCCCCAGGTCCCGGTAGGTGTCCGCGCTCAGCGTCGGCTCCACCTCCTCGGTGTCCACCGGGGCCGTGCGCGCCGCGTCGCCCACGCCGGTGAGCAGGGGCATCACGATCTCGCCCAGGGAGTCGGTGACCACGCGCGTGCCGGAGGAGCCGCCCGAGGCCACGACCTGGCCGC
Source organism: Streptomyces radicis (assembly GCF_003626575.1). Taxonomy (GTDB): domain Bacteria; phylum Actinomycetota; class Actinomycetes; order Streptomycetales; family Streptomycetaceae; genus Streptomyces; species Streptomyces radicis. Next base: position 52,070 of record NZ_RBDY01000025.1, read on the forward strand.
CGGACAGCGAGAGCGTGGCGTCCACGGGCTCCACCTCGGCGGCGGCGATCGGCTCGGCCAGCCGCTCGTCCTCCGCGAGCGCCGCCCCGTCGAGCGTGGGCGAGAGGCGGCCCCGGTCGTCGGCGTCGAGCGTCAGATGGTCGCCGACGACGCCTGGCGGGACCGAGATCACCGCGTCGCCCGCCGTCAGCAGCACAGGCGCCGACATCGCGGGATCGGCGAACTCCTCGACGGCGCGCTCGATCTCGTCCTCGTCGACGACGGGCTCGGCCTGCGTCATGGGCAGCTCGACCGGAGCGATGTCACCGCCCGCCCCTGCCCCGCCGTCCTCGCGTCGCAGAAAGCCCTCGCGCAGCAGCTCGACGGACGCCGGGACGTCCAACGCCGTGCCAGCGCGCGGCTCGGTGACGACCACCGTGCCGCTCTCGAACGCGATGGCGCCCTCCTGGACCGCCGTGTCCGACTCATCGGCGAGCGCCGTGAGCGCGGCGCTGCTCGCGTCCTCGTCCTGCACGACCACGGGGTCGATCTCGTCGCCCCCCAGGCCGAACAGCCGCCCGAGGAGGCCGGGTTGATCGGCCCTGTCGACGGTCGCCGCCACGTCGACCGAGAGCCCCGCGTCGGCGGGCCGCACGGCGTGCGGCTCCTCCTCGTCCCCGAGCAGCACCGGGATGTCCCGGTCGAGCGGCAGCTCGGCGGCCAGCCGCTCACGGGCCTGCTCGGGCGAGAGCCCGCCGATGTCCACCCCGCGCACGGTCGTGCCGGGCGCGATCTCCCCGCCGAGCGCGAGCGATCCGACCAGGTAGAGCCCGGCGATCCCCACGGCGACCCCGCCGCCGACCACGGCGGGAACCGGGACGCGGCGCAGGGAGTCGGAGAGCCGGGAGACGCGGCCAGGCCCGGGAATCCGGGGCGGCTCGGCCGGGGGCGGCGGTATGAAGGCCACGGAACTCCCTCGGGGCGGCGCACAAGGCGGCGGACGCCGGAAGCGTAGCAAAGGCCAGCCGGGGCAAGGAAACGCAGGGTTGCCGGATGATCACAAGGGCGGGAGGTGAACGCGCCGTGTCAGGAGGTGATCTCCGCCCATACCGTACAGCCGCCGTGCTCGAAGGAGATGACGCCCCATTGGCTGGCGAGCGCGTCGAGCAGCATCAACCCCCTGCCGTGCTCGGCCCCTGGGTCGGGGCTGCGCGGCTCGGGGCGGGCGGGCCCCGCCCCCTCGTCGGCCACCTCGATGCGCAGCAGCGCCCCGGCGGACTCCAGGCGGCAGATCACCCGGTGACTGTGGGTGTGCAGAAGGGCGTTGGTGAACAGCTCGGAGACGATCAGCTGCGCAGTGTCACGGACCGTGTCCGGCAGCCCCCACTCGTCGGCGCGGCTCCCGATCCGGCCGCGCGCGACGGCGACCGAGGCGGCGAGCGCCGGGAGCTCGAATCTCTCGCCCCGCTTCTCCGAACGTGGCCCGACCGGGGCGGGGAACGGGAGCGGCGTCGTGCCGTGAAGTGAGGACACGGTCCTGGTCGCCTTCCGTGGTGCCGAGACAGTCGTGAGCTGAGTCACGTGTTAACTATGCGCATCCATGGGCGCATTGCGCAAGGGGAGTTCTGCGATTCGCAGAAAGCGAAGCGACGTCTGTCGATGCCACTACCGGGTGTGGCAAACTTCTCCCTGGCGTCGGTAGCGGCGAAGTCAGCAGAAGTGAAGTCAGCGGTGCGGGAGGCGACGTGGCAGAGGCGCGGTCGGGGCCGACCGTCGGGCAGATCGTTCTCGGGCTCCGGCTGAGGGATCTGCGCGAGCGCGTCGGCTGCTCCTTCGCCGACGCCGCCAAGGCGCTGAGCGTCAACACCACCACGGTACGCCGCATGGAGAAGGCCGAGGTCGGCCTCAAACCTCTGTACGTCAAGGCCCTGTTGGAGCGCTACGGTGTGCCGCCGGTGGAGGCTGAATCGTTCCTTCGCCTGGTCGACGAGGCCAACAGGCCGGGCTGGTGGCACCGTTTCCGCGATGTGCTGCCCGACTGGTTCTCCCTGTATGTGAGTCTCGAGGGCGAGGCCAGACTCATCAGGGCCTACGAGCCCCACTGCGTTCCCGGTCTGCTCCAGACCGAGGACTACGCGCGCGTCCTGTTCATGACCGGCTTCCCCGGCGCCTCCCAGAAGGAGATCGAACGCCGGGTCGCCCTGCGCATGGAACGCCAGGAGCTCCTGTCCCGGTCACGGGCCCCGCTGCTGTGGGCCGTGATCGAGGAGCAGGTGCTGCGCCGCCGTGTCGGACCGCCCTCCGTCATGCGCGCGCAGATCGACCGGCTGATCGAGGCGACGTCGATGCCCAATGTCACGTTGCAGATCATGCCGTTCAGTGCCGGTCCGCATCCCGGCATGTTCGGGCCGTTCCAGCTCTTCCGGTTCGAGATCCCGGAGCTGCCCGACATCATCTACGCCGAGAGCTTGACCGGCGCGGTCTACCACGACGAGCGGCCGGACACGGTCGCCTACCTCGAAGTGCTGGACCGCATGGGTGCGCAGGCCGCACCGGTTCACGACACCGAGGCGATCCTCGGTGCGATTCGCAAGGAGCTCTGACCGCATGAGTGACCACCCGCGTCGTACGACTCACACCATAGGACCCATATACAACGGCATGCCCGCCCGCGAACTGGGCAGCGAGGGATGGAGCAAGCCGTGGAGCGGCACCAATGGCGGGAACTGTGTCGAGGCGCTGAAGCTGGCCGACGGACGCGTGGCGCTGCGGCAGTCCACCGACCCGGACGGGCCCGCGCTCATTTACACCCCCCACGAGATCGAGACCTTCATCCGGGGCGCGAAGCGCGGCGAGGCGGACTTCCTCCTCGCCTAGGCCCGCCCGGAGGGCATGACCGGCCGCGGAGCAGCGCACCAGCGCCGCTCAGCGGCCTTTCTCATGCCCGTTCTCATGCCCGCTTCCGGCCGCCGCCCGTGCCGGTCTTGAGGGCCGTCTCCTTGATGAACAGCGTGAACACCAGCGCCAGCAGCGCGCACGGCGCCGCGTAGAGGAAGATGTCGGCGACCCCGTGCCCGTACGCGCCCTCGATGACCGTGCGCAACGGCCCTGGCAGCGCGTCCACATCGGGGATGCCGCCCCCGTCGCCGATCGCGGCCGAGCCCTCGGCCCCCGCGCCGAGGCGGTGCAGGCCGTCCTCGGTGTAGCCGGTGACGCGGGTGGCGAGCACCGCGCCGAGCACCGAGACGCCGATCGCGCCGCCGAAGGACCGGAAGAACGTCACCACCGAGCTGGCCACGCCCAGGTCCTCCTGCCGCACCTGGTTCTGGGTGGCGAGCACGAGGTTCTGCAACAGCATCCCCAGGCCGAGGCCCAGGAGCGCCATGAACGCCGCGACCCGCGCGTAGGGCGTGTCGTACCGCATCGTGCCGAGCAGGCCGAGGCCCGCCGTGGTCAGCACGCCGCCGGTCACCAGCCAGTGCTTCCACCGGCCCGTGCGCGTGATGAGCTGCCCGGAGAGGGTGGAGGAGACGAACAGGCCCATGATCAACGGGATGGTCATGACGCCCGACATCGTCGCGCTCTCGCCGCGCGCCAGCTGGAAGTACTGGCTGAAGAAGACCGATCCGCTGAACATCGCGATGCCCACGAACAGCGACGCCACCGACGTGAGCGTGATCGTCTTGTCGCGGAAGAGGCGCAGCGGGATGATCGGGTCGCTCGCCTTCGACTCGACGAGCACGAACAGTGCGCCCAGCGCCACCGAGCAGCCGACCATCAGCGCGCTCTGCCACGAGAGCCAGGCGTAGCTGTCGCCCGCGAGGGTCACCCATATCAGCAGGAGCGAGACCGACGCGCTCATCAAGAGCGCGCCCGCCCAGTCGATGCGCACCTCGCGCCGCGCCAGCGGTAGCCGCAGCGTCCGCCCGAGCACGACGAGGGCCGCCAGGGCGACGGGCACGCCGATGTAGAAGCACCAGCGCCAGCCGAGCCCCGGGGTGTCGGTGATGACGCCGCCGATCAACGGCCCTCCCACGGTGGCCACCGCGAACGTCGCGCCGAGGTAGCCGCTGTACCGGCCGCGTTCCCGCGGAGGGATCATCGCGGCCAGGATGATCTGGGAAAGGCCCATCAGGCCGCCCACGCCCAGGCCCTGGACGACGCGGACGGCGATCAGCATCTCAGGGCTCTGCGACAGGCCCGCGACGAGCGAGCCGCCGACGAAGATCAGCAGCGAGACCTGGATGAGCAGCTTCTTGCTGAAGAGGTCGGCCAGCTTCCCCCACAGGGGCATCGAGACCGTCATCGACAGCAGCGTTCCGGTGACGACCCAGGTGAACGCGGTCTGGCCGCCGCCGAGGTCGCCGATGATCTGGGGGAGGGCGTTGGTGACGATGGTGGACGACAGGATCGCGGCGAACATGCCGAGCAGCAGCCCCGAGAGGGCGCGCATGATCTCCGGGTGCGTCATCGCGACGGCGCCCTGGTCCGGGGGAGCCGTGGTGGGGGGTGTGGGGGTGGGCGTCGTCGGTTCCGCACTGTGCGTGGTCAAGCGGGCTCCCTGGGGTGGTATCCGCTAGCGACCATACGACAAGATGCTTAGTACATGTAAAGGAATTGGCGAAAGTTTTAAGGCGGGTGGGAGTGCGCCGGAGCGCGGGCGCGGTGGCCGCGCCGGGGGCGCGATTGGGTAGCGTGGGGAGATCGTCGGCCGCCCGAAGGGACCCTCGTACCGATGAACTTCCCCTGGCCGCGCCGTTTTCGCCCCCGCGGCACCGCGCGCGGCGTTCCCCGCCGCAGCCGCCTGATCGCGGCCGCGGCCGCCCTCGCGGCCCTCGCCGCGGCGGGCACGTGGGCCGTGGCCGGCGGGGACGAGGCCGAAGTGCACCGCGAGGACCGGGTGTTCGACATGCCCGAGGCCCCGGGGAGCGACGACACCGTGGCCATCGACACGTCGTGGTTCACCTCGGGCCCCGAGGGCGAACGCCGCCCCGCCGTCCTCCTCGGCCACGGCTTCGGCGGCAGCAAGGACGACGTCCGCGCCCAGGCCGAGGACCTCGCCCGCTCCGGCTACGCCGTGCTGACGTGGTCGGCCCGCGGCTTCGGCACCTCCACCGGGCGGATCGGGCTCAACGACCCCGACGCCGAGGTCGCCGACGTGCGCCGCCTCGTCGACTGGATCGCCGAGCGCCCCGAGGTCACCCTCGACGCCGAGGGCGACCCCCGCGTGGGCGTCACCGGCGCCTCCTACGGCGGCGCCATCGCCCTCCTCGCCGCGGGCCACGACCCGCGCGTGGACGCGATCGCGCCCCTCATCACCTACTGGGACCTCGGCGAGGCACTGTTCCCCGAGGGCGTGTTCAAGCGGCTGTGGGCCGGGATCCTGTTCACCACGGGGTCCACCAGGGCCGGATATGTCGAGCAGTCCACCGACCCGTTGACCGACCCGGGCTGCGGCCGTTTCACCGCCGAGCTGTGCGACCTCTACGAGCGCGTCGCCGTCTCGGGCGAGCCCGACCCCGAGGCCGAGCGCCTGCTGGCCGAACGCAGCCCCTCCGCCGTCGCCGAGAGCATCGACGTGCCCACCCTGATCGTCCAGGGCCAGCACGACTCCCTCTTCCCGCTCGACCACGCCGACGCGATGGCCCGCGCGATCACGGCCAACGGCGCGCCCGTCGCGCTCGACTGGATCTGGGCGGGCCACGACGGCGGCATCTCCGAGGACGACCGCGTCGAACGCCGCGTCACCGCGTGGTTCGACCGCCACCTCAGGGGCGACGCGGGCGCCGACACAGGCCCCGCCTTCCGCGCCACCCGCATCACCGGCTTCGACTCCACCGACGGCGCCACCCTGCTGCGCGGCGCCGAGGGCAGCGCCTACCCCGGCCTGGAGGGCGAGGCCCGCGAGGTCGAGCTCACCGGCGACCCGCAGACGTTCGTCAACCCCGCGGGCGGCTCCCCGCCCGCCGTCTCCACCGTTCCCGGGCTCGGCTCGCTCGGCCAGCTCAACGCCCTCGGCCTCGGCCTCTCCCTCGACTTCCCCGGCCAGTACGCCCGCTTCGAGTCGGCGCCCCTCGACGAGACCGTCCGCGTCACCGGCTCGCCCACCGTCCGGCTGACCGTGGAGTCCGACGCGCCCGAGGCCGTGCTCTTCGCCAAGGTCTACGACGTCTCGCCCGACGGCTCCCAGCAGTCGCTCCCCGCCCAGCTCGTCGCGCCCGTGCGGATCGACGGCACCGACGAGGGCCGCACGGTCGACGTCCGACTGCCCGTCGTCGACTACCCGTTCGAGGCGGGCCACCGCATGCGGCTCGTGGTCTCCACGACCGACCTCGGCTTCGCGTCGCCCGACGAGCCCGCCACCCACACCGTCGCCCTCGCCGGGGAGGGGCTCACCGTCCCGACCGCGCCGGGCGTCTCGACCGGCGCGACGCCGCTGCCCTGGTGGACAGGGGGCCTGCCGCTCGCCGCCGCCGCGCTCGCCGCCGCCCTCCTGCTCACCGGCCGCCCCCGCGCCACCGACGCGGCGCCCGACCCCCGGCTCGCCGACGTTCCCCTGCGGATCAGCGGGCTCACCAAGCGCTACAAGGGCGCCGTCGACCGCTACGCCGTCCAGGACCTCTCCTTCCAGGTCGCCCGCGGCCAGGTCCTCGGCCTCCTCGGGCCGAACGGCGCGGGCAAGACCACCACCCTGCGGATGCTGATGGGCCTGATCGCCCCCGACGCCGGGGAGATCCGCGTCTTCGGCCACCCGATCCGCCCGGGGGCGCCCGTGCTCTCCCGGGTGGGCGCGTTCGTCGAGGGCGCGGGCTTCCTGCCGCACCTCACGGGGCGCACCAACCTGGAGCTGTACTGGCGCGCCACCGGGCGCCCCGCCGATGACGCGCACCTGGAGGAGGCGCTGGAGATCGCCGGGCTCGGCGACGCCGTCCACCGCGCCGTGCGCACCTACTCCCAGGGCATGCGCCAACGCCTGGCCATCGCCCAGGCCATGCTCGGGCTGCCCGAGCTGCTGATCCTCGACGAGCCGACCAACGGCCTCGACCCGCCGCAGATCCGCGCGATGCGGGACGTCATGATCCGCTACGCCGCCGAGGGCCGCACCGTGATCGTCTCGAGCCACCTGCTGGCCGAGGTGGAGCAGACCTGCACCCATCTCGTCGTCATGGCCAACGGGCGGCTGGTCAGCGCGGGGCAGGTCGCCGACATCGTGGGGCGCGGCGAGACCCTGCTCGTCGGCACCCCCGCGCCGATCGACGACGCGCTGCTCGACCGGGTGGCCGCGCTGCCCGGCGTCGCCGCCGCGGCCCGCGCCGACGGCGGGCTGCTGATCCGCCTCGACGCGGGCGGCGAGGGCCGGAACCCCGGCGAGGACACGGGGGACGACACCGGCGACGCCGCGCGGCTGCTCACCGAGCTGATCGCGCTCGGCGTCCCGGTCCACAGCATGGGGCCCCAACGCCGCCTCGAGGACGCCTTCCTGACCCTGATCGGAGGTGCCTGATGACCACGGCACTCGACGCCGCCCCCGGCTACAGCCCGCGCCGCACGCTGCCGCTGCGCGTGGAGGCCGTGCGCCAGCTCCGCAGGCGCCGCACCCAGGTGGTTTTCGGCCTGCTGATCGTGCTGCCGTTCGTGGTGGCCGCCGCCTTCGCCGTGGGCGGCGAGCCCGGCGGCGGCGACGAGGCGGGGACGCTGCTCGACACCGCCACCGCGTCGGGCGCCAACTTCGCCGCCACCTGCCTCTTCCTCGGGACCGGCTTCCTGCTCGTGGTGCCGGTCGCGCTGTTCTTCGGCGACACCGTCGCCTCCGAGGCGGGCTGGTCCTCGCTGCGCTACCTGCTCGCCGCCCCCGTGCCGCGCGCCAGGCTGCTCGTCGCCAAGCTGGCCGTCGCGCTGGCGTTCAGCGCCGCCGCGATCGCCGTGCTGCCGCTGGTCGCGCTCGGCGTGGGCGCCGCCGCCTACGGCTGGGGCCCGCTCGAGCTGCCCACGGGCGGCACCCTGCCCGCCGCGGAGGCGGCGGGCAGGCTCGCCGTCGCGACGGCGTTCGTCATGGTCAGCCAACTGGTCGTCGCAGGCCTGGCGTTCTGGCTCTCCACGGTCACCGACGCCCCGCTCGGCGCGGTCGGCGGGGCGCTCGGGCTGACCATCGTCGGCAGCATCCTCGACGCCATCACCGCGCTCGGCGACTGGCGCGACTTCCTGCCCGCGCACTGGCTGTACGCGTGGGCCGACGCGCTCCAGCCCGAGGCCGAGTGGGGCGGCATGATCCGCGGCGCCTCGGTCTCGGTGTCCTACGCGCTGGTGCTGTTCGCCCTGGCGTTCCGCGGCTTCCGCACCAAGGACATCGTGTCCTGAACGCCGCGCCCTGAACGCCGTGTTGAACGGCCCTACCGCCCCCCGCGCGCGGCGAGGCCCGCCCTGACGCGTTCCATCAGGATCGGCAGCTCCCGCACCCGCACGCCCGTCGCGTGGTGCACGGCGTTGCCGATGGCCGCCGCGGCGCCGACGATGCCGAGCTCGCCGATGCCCTTGGTGCCCAGGGGGTTGACGCGCTCGTCCTCCTCGGGGAGCCAGTGCGCCTCGATCCCCCGGATGTCGGCGTGCGCCGCGATGTGGTACGTCGCCAGGTCGTGGTTGGCGAAGTCCCCGAAGCGCGGGTCGGGTTCGAGCACCTCGTGCAACGCCATGGACAGGCCCATGATCATCGCGCCGACGAGCTGCGAACGCGCCGTGCGGGCGTTGACGACCCGGCCCGCCGCGAAGACGCCGAGCAGCCGCTCCACCCGCACCTGCCCCGTGACCGCGTCCACGCGCACCTCGGCGAACTGCGCGCCGAACGCGTGCCGCGCCAGGTCGGGCAGGGCCGCCACGTCGTCGGTGGTGTCCGCGGCCACCTCGACGCCCTCGGGGCCCACCGCGCCGCCCCGCCCGCCCAGCTCGGCGATCAGCGCGCGGCACGCCTTGTCCACCGCCCAGCCCCACGAGTTGATGCCCGCGGAGCCGCCCGCGAACTCGGCGAACCCGTAGGCGCTGCGGCCCAGTTCGAGCGTCACCCGGTCGAGGGGCGCGCCCAGCGCCTCGGCCGCGAGCTGCGTCAGGGCCGTTCGCGCCCCGGTGCCGATGTCGACCGCGGCGATCCGCACCGTGAACCGCCCGTCGGGCTCGGCCCGCGCGCTCGCCGTGGACGGCATGATGTGCACCGGGTACCTGGCGGCCGCGACGCCGGTCCCGACCAGCCAGGGCCCCTCCCGCCGCACGCCAGGGGTGCGGTCCCGCGTCCCGTCCCAGCCGAAGCGGCGGGCGCCGTCCCGCAGGCACGCCACCAGGCTCCTGCTGCTGAACGCGCGCCCCGAGTCGGGCTCCACCTCGGGCTCGTTGCGCACCCGCAGCTCGATGGGGTCGAGGTCGAGCGCGTACGCGAGCTCGTCCATCGCCGACTCCAGCCCGTACATGCCCGGCGCCTCGCCCGGCGCCCGCACCCAGCCGGGCGTCGGCACGTCGAGGCGCGCCAGCCGGTGGGTGGTGCGCAGCGCGGGCGTCGCGTACATGGCGCGGGTGGGCGTCGTGGTCTGCTCGCAGTACTCGGTCAGCCGCGACGACTGCTGCAACGCGTCGTGCCACAGCGCCCGCAGGCGGCCGTCCCGCTCGGCCCCGATCCGCACCCGCTGCACGGTCGGCGTCCGGTAGGTCACCAGCGTGAACATCTGCTGCCGGGTCATGGCCACCTTCACGGGCCGCCCGACCGCGCGGGCGGCGAGCGCCGCGAGCACCGTCGGCGGCCTGACCAGGGCCTTGGAGCCGAAGCCCCCGCCGATGTGCTCGGAGATCACCCTGATGTTCTCCACCGGCACCTCGAAGAGCCCGGCGACCCGCTGCGCCGTGCGGAACGGGCCCTGGTTGCTGTCGTGGAGCGTGAGCGTGTCGCCGTCCCATGAGGCGACGGCGGCGTGCGGCTCCATCGGCGCGGCGTGCTCGGGCGGCGTGGTGTAGGTGACGTCGAGGCGGACGGGCGCCTCGGCGAGGCCCGCCGCCACGTCGCCCTTCTCCCGGCGCCCGGGGAAGCCGCCGTTGACCGACTCCGGCTCGTAGATCCCCGGCGCGTCCTCGCGCAGCACCGCGTCGTGCTCCTCCTTCTCGTAGGAGACGCGCACCAGGGCGGCGGCCTCGCGCGCGGCCTCGGAGGTCTCCGCGACGACGGCCGCGACGAGCTGCCCGTGGAAGGCGACCCTCGGGGACTGGAGAAGGGCCAAGTCCCCTTCCCGCTCGGCGAGTCGGGGCGCGTTGTCGCTCGTCAGCACGGTGATCACGCCCGGCTGCGCCAGCGCGTCCGCGGCGTCGATCCGCGTCACCCTGCCGCGCGGGATGTCCGAGGTGACAGCCCAGGCGTGGACCGCGCCCGCCACCTGGTACTCGTGGCTGTACAGCGCCGCCCCTGTCACCTTGGCGACACCTTCGAGGCGGGCGACCCCCGCGCCCACGGCCGTCCCGCTTCCCGCCCTCATCGCTCGCTCCCCGCCGGGGCCGCGAGGGCCAGGACCGTCTCGGTGAGCACGTCGGCCGCGAGGCCCACCTTGAACGCGTTGTGCGGCAGCGGGCGCGCGGCGGCGAACTCCGCGTCGGCCGCGGAGCGCACCAGGTCCCGCGTCGGCCGTCGGCCCGTGAGCAGCCGTTCCGCCTCCCTGGCCCGCCAGGGCAGCGGGGCGACGCCGCCGAGCGCGAGCCGCACGTCGCGCAGCGCGCCGTCCTCGTCGAGGGTGACCAGGACCGCGACCGAGACCACGGCGAACGCGAACGACCAGCGGTCGCGGACCTTGCGGTAGCGCATCGCGGCGCCCACGGGCGGCGGCGGCACCTCGACGCCGGTGACGAGGTCACCGCGGCGCAGCACCGTCTCGCGGTCGGGGGTGTCGCCAGGCAGCCGGTAGAGGTCGGTCAGCGGGATCCGGCTCGGCCCCTGGCCGTCCCCGATGGGCCGCACCAGGACGGTGGCGTCGAGGGCGGCGAGGGCGACGGCCAGGTCGGAGGGGTGGCTCGCGACGCACGCGTCGGACGTGCCGAGCACGGCCAGGTCGCGGTGGCTGCCCTCGACGGCGGCGCAACCGGTGCCTGGCGCCCGCTTGTTGCAGGGCTTGCCGATGTCCTGGAAGTAGACGCAGCGGGTGCGTTGCAGCAGGTTCCCCGCCGTGGTGGCGCGGGCCCTGAGCTGGCCCGAGGCGCCGGCGAGCAGCGCCTCGGACAGCAGCGGGAAACGGCGGCGGACGCCGGGGTCGCCCGCGAGGTCGCTGTTGCGGACGGTCGCGCCGACGACGAGCGAGCCGTCGTCGCGGTGGTCGACGCGGTCGTAGGGCAGGCCGTTGATGTCGACCACGAGGGACGGCCTGGCCACGCCGAGCTTCATCAGGTCGACGAGGTTGGTGCCGCCCGCGAGGAGCGTCGCCCCGGGGTCGCTCGTCAGCAGGGCCGCCGCGTGCTCGGGCCCTGTGGCGCGCTCGTAGACGAAGGGCCTCATCGCGCACCCGCCGCGGCCAGGACGGCGTCCACGATGCGGGGGTAGGCGGCGCAGCGGCACAGGTTGCCGCTCATGCGCTCGCCGACCTCGGCCGCGTCCAGGTCGCGGGCGGAGCGCGGCCCGTTCGCGACGTCGGGGGTGACATGGCTGGGCCAGCCGCGGTCCGCCTCGGCGAGCGCGCCGATCGCCGAGCAGATCTGGCCCGGGGTGCAGTACCCGCACTGGAAGCCGTCGTGGTCGATGAACGCCCGCTGGATGGCGGCCAACCCGTCGGCGGCGCCGCCGTCGAGCGCGGCGACGCCCTCGATGGTGACGATGTCGCCGCCCCGGACGGAGGCGGCGAGCAGCAGGCAGCTGTTCACGCGCCGCCCGTCCATCAGCACGGTGCAGGCGCCGCACTGCCCGTGGTCGCAGCCCTTCTTGGTGCCGGTGAGGCCGAGGTGCTCGCGCAGGGCGTCGAGCAGCGTGGTGCGGTTGTCGAGGGTGAGGCGGTGGTCGCCGCCGTTGACGCGGAGGGTGAGGTCGCTGGTCGGTGCTGGGGTCGTTGCCATGGGGCAAATCCTGGCATTCGCGGGCGAATCGCCCAGGGCAACACGCGAATCGCCCGGGGCAACACGCGTGCGCCGCCCGTCACCCGGCCGTTCGGCCCGCCTGGGCGCGCTCCGGTGGGCGCCGCTCCGCGAGCAGGCCGCCGAACAGCGCGGTCCACTGCTCGCGGATCGCCTCGGGGGAGTAGCGCTGCACGGTGGCGAGGCCCGCGTCGCCCATCTCGGCGCGCAGCGCCTCGTCGCCCATCAGCCTGCGCATGGCGGCGGCCAGCCCCTTGACGTCCTCGGGGGGCACGAGCAGCCCCTCCTTGCCGTCGGTGATGACGTCGGCGGGCCCGGTGGGGCAGTCGAAGCTCACCACGGGCAGGCCGTGCGAGAGCGCCTCGATCAGCACCATGGGCAGCCCCTCGTACCGCGAACTCATCACGAACATCGACGCCTTGGCCATCTCGTCGTCAAGCCGGTCGGTGCTGCCCATGAGGAGGACGTGATTGTAGAGGTGGTGCTTGTCGATCAGCCTTCTGAGCTGGGGGCGCTTGTCGCCCTCGCCGTAGATGCGCAGCTGCCAGTCGGGGAAGTCGTCGACCGTCCGCCGATAGGCCGCGATCATGAGGTCGAACGCCTTCTGGTGGCGCAGCCGCCCGGCCGCGATGGCGATCTTCGAGGTGCAGGTGGCGGGCTTCTGCCGCAGCGAGTGGACGGCGTTGGGGACGCGGACGACCTTGGTGCCGGGCGCCTTGCGCGCGTACTCGTCGCGGTCCCTGCTGGTGAGCACGGCGACCGCGTCGAGGCGCGGGTAATAGCGGATGATCGCGGCGCGCAGGTCGGGCTTGTGGGTGCTGAGGTTGACGTGCTCCTGGCCCACCCTGACGACGCCTTCGGTGGCGAACCCCGCGGCGAGGAGGTTGAGCGCGGGGCGCGTGGTGACCAGGACGCCGTCGGTCAGCGTCGCCATCCAGCCGGTGACGGCCCGTTCGATCCTGCGGTTCATGGCCTGGTACCCGGCCTCGCTGACCGGGATGTGGCGCGGCGGGCGGTCGCCGAGGCGGGTGGCGCGGCGGGCCCGCAGCCGCGCGATGAGGCCGCGCGGGGGCGGGGGCGCGGCGGACGGCCTGGCGTCGGTGAGGGAGCTGAGCCGCACGCGCGGGTCGACGGTGAAGTAGGGCTCGTCCTTGCGCCGCAGCACGCTGACCAGCTCGACGTCGTGGCCCGCCGCGGCCATGGCGTTGGCCTGGGTGATCACGGTGCGGATGGTGCCGCCCATCCCGTAGGCGTGGAGCAGCAGATAACGGATTTTCATGGGGTCGCCTTCGTGGATACTCCGGCCTTCAGGTCGGGGAGGAAACGGAGCTCCTGCGGAGCGGGGCAGGGAAAGCCGGTTCGCCGTCAGGGCGGAGCGGCGTCCGCCGCTCACCGGCAGACGCTCACACGGGAGCTGATAGGTTGTGAGGTATGGCGCGGCAGGTCAAGCGGGCATTCAGGTACCGCTTCTACCCCACGGACGAGGAGGCGGCGGAGCTGTCGCGCACGTTCGGCTGCGTGCGCCTGGTGTACAACAAGGCGCTGGAAGAACGCACGTGCGCCTGGTACGGCGAGCAGCGCCGGATCTCCTACGTGGAGTCGTCGGCGATGCTGACCGGATGGAAGAAGACCGAGGGACTGGCGTTCCTGACGGAGGTGTCCTCCGTCCCGCTCCAGCAGGCCCTCAGGCATCTCCAGACCGCCTTCACCAACTTCTTCGCCAAGCGCGCCACATACCCCCGCTACAAGTCCCGGAAGAAGTCGCGCGCGTCGGCCGAGTACACCCGCAGCGCCTTCACCTGGCGCGATGGACAACTGACACTCGCGAAAATGAGGGAGCCCCTGGACATCCGCTGGTCGCGTCCCCTGCCCCAGGGGGCGGAGCCGTCCACCGTGACCGTCTCCCGCGACGCGGCGGGCCGCTGGTTCGTGTCCCTGCTGTGCGAGGACACCGTCACCGAGGCCCCCGCCACGGGCGCGGCGGTCGGTGTCGACGCGGGCATCACCTCGCTGGTGACCCTGTCCACCGGGGAGAAGATCGCCAATCCCCGGCACGAGCGGCGTGACCGTGCGCGCCTGGCCCGCGCGCAGCGGGAGTTGTCCCGTAAGGCGAAGGGCTCGGCCAACCGTGAGAAGGCCCGCCGGAAGGTCGCCCGGGTCCACGCCCGGATCGCCGACCGACGCCGCGACCACCTCCACAAACTCACCACTCGGCTCGTCCGTGAGAACCAAACGGTCGTGATCGAGGACCTCACCGTCCGCAACCTGCTCAAGAACGGCCGCCTCGCGCGCGCCATCTCCGACGCGGCCTGGACGGAACTCCGCTCCATGCTGGAGTACAAGTGCGCCTGGTACGGGCGCGACCTCGTGGTGATCGACCGATGGTTCCCCAGCTCGAAGCTGTGCGGGGCCTGCGGCACGGTCCGCGAGAAACTGCCGCTGAACGTCCGGACATGGACGTGCGACTGCGGCGCGGTGCACGACCGTGACGTGAACGCGGCACGCACCATCCTGGCCGCCGGGCTGGCGGCAGCAGCCTGTGGAGACGGTGTAAGACCTCAACGGGAGTCCTCCCGGACACGGCGGTCGTCGATGAAACAGGAACCCCAGCGGGCGACCGCTGGAACCCCCCGCCTCTAGGCGGGGGAGGAAGTCAAGGGGTGGCCTTCACCTCGACCGAGAGGTTGTCCTTGATCGTGAAATACGGCCGCACCTTGGCCGTTCCGCCGGGCCTGGTGAGGGGCTGCGCGGGGTAGACCATGATCTTCTTCTTGCCCCTGATGTCGTCGAGCACCTTGCCGACGCGCAGCGCGGCCGCCGGGTCCGCGGCCGGGTCGGGGGCGAGGTAGAGGTCCCACACGGCGGGCAGGGGCAGGTCGTCGGGGGCGAGGTCGGCCACGGGGCACGAGACGTCGAACGCCGTGCCCTCGAGCCCGCCGGGGTAGTGCAGCCGCCGCTCGGGCGCCTCGCGGTGCACCAGCATGAGGCCATAGGCGCGGGCGTTCCTCCCGGGGTCGTGGTCGTGGAGCGCGCCGACCAGGCGGAGCCGCCCGTCGCGCGGCCACACCCGTGACAGCTCGGCATGGCCCCTCATGACGCCCGCCGCTTCGCGGGCCCGCCCGCGGGATAGCCCCAGGCGGCGCACACGCCGTGCAGCGCGGGGTGGACGTCGGCCGGGTGCGGCAGCTCACGCCCTGGCAGAACGGTGCCGGAGCGGATCTTGTCCCGCCAGTCGCCGAGCCCCTTGGTCAGGTCGCCGTCCCGCCGGGCGCCGTACGCGACCATGCCGGGCTCGAAGTCCACGTCGAGGAACGCGCACACGCCCTTGAGCGCGGCCGCCGGGTCCTCGGTCAGCTCCTCGTAGCGCACGGTGTGGCCAGGCAGGGCGGCGCGGGCGCGTTCGACGGCGTTCATGTAGCGCAGGGCGTCGGTGGTGGCCTGCTCGGGGCTCCGCTTGACGGGGTCGGCCTCGTGCCACGACCTGGCGATCGACGCGGGGTGGCGCAGCAGGAAGACGAAGCGGGCGTCGGGCCAGCAGGCGGCGATGCGGCGGAAGGAGAACGCGTTGCCCGGGGTCTTCTCCACCAGGAACTCCTTGCCGGAGCGGGCCAGTTCGCGATGGAGCAGCCGGTCCCACAGCAGGTGCTCGGCGTCGGCGCGGTCGAGGCCGAGCGCCCCGAGGGACATCCGGGACAGGCCGGTGGCGAACCGGACCTCGAGGCGCCTGAAGTGCACCTCGTGCGGGGCGTGCAGGCGGCTGTGGCCGCCGAGCGTGAGCCGCAGCAGGGTGGATCCCGAGCGGACGGGCGCGATGACGAACACCGGCCGCTTCAGCAGCCGGTCGAGCCCCGGGTCGGCGGGTGGGCCCCACTCTCCCGGCGTGCGCGGGGGCGGCGCGTGCGGCGGCGGGGTGGCCACGGGCGGGCGCGCGGCCGGGCGCCCGGTGGGGAGGGGGTGGGCCCTGCGGACCTGGAATCCGGTCGCTGAGCCGAGCGCGGCGTTGATTTTCCGAAGCAGAGTCATGGCGTTGAAGGGGGGAGACCAACCGGGAAGGGAACAAAGGATGTCGATTCACGATCGTTCATACACCAGAAATCAACCGCCGGAAATTCCGTGCCCGCCATGCGGGTTGATCGACCAGGGGTATTCCTCGACGACGGAATGCGCGTGTCACACGGAGGGGTGAACGCCCTTTCCTTTCCCCGCTGACAGGACCGCCCGCGGCGGTCGAGAAGGGCCGCGGGCGGTCAGGGCCGTGTCCCTCAATGCCCGCGGCGGGCGGCGAGCTGGCCGATCCAGGACTCGACCTGGGCGTTCCAGTCGTAGCCGGGGATCTGGTGGTGGCCGAGGGTGAAGCGCAGCAGCGCGTCGCCGCCCCCGGTGAAGAACCCCCCGCGCTTGTCGGCCTCGAGTACCACCTCGACCCCCGCGGGCGAGGCGAGGAACGTCAGCTCCACCTCGCGCATCGCGCCGGACCAGCGCGGCGAGGGGATCAGCTCGATCTCCTGGTAGAACGGCAGCTGCTGGCCCGTGCCCCCGATGCGGCCGAGCTCGAGGTCGGCCGACTTGAAGCCGAAGCCCGCCTGCCCGAACGCCTCGAGCACCGCCTCCTGCACGGGCATCGGGCGCACCAGCAGCGGGTCGAGGTCGCCGGTGTCCACCGCGCCCGCGACGGCCAGCTCGGTCTTGACCCCGAGCACGATGCCGAGCGGCTGCCCGTACAGCTCGGTGATCGGCGTCTCCCATGGCACGCCCACGGAGAACGGCACGCTGAACTGCTGCCCCTCCTGGAGGCGGAAGCCGCCCCCTATCGTCTCGCGGTGGAAGACGACCTGCCCCTGGCTCTCCCCCTCCTCGTGCTCGGCCTCCACGCGGGCCACGAAGTGGAGCGTGAGATGCGTGATCTCCGCGTCCATCGAGCCGCCCCGCACATGGACCTGGCCGGTCAGCGGCATCCCCGGGGTGACGGCCCCGCTGCTGAGCACCGTGTCCACCGAGGGGCCACCCACCCCGAGTGAGTTGAGCAACCGTTTGAACACCATCGCGGCGCTCTCCTTTTCTGCCGTGTCGACAAGTCTTCGTCTTCGTGGGAATCGTCTTCGTGGGAATCGCCGTCGTGGCCGAACGACCGGCCTGGTCACGGCCGTTGCCCACGCTACCCCGCGCCTTCGGCGGCCGGGCCCGAACGGTCGGGCCCGGCGAACCGGTCGGTCGCGGCCACCAGCGCCTCGACCGTTCCGGGGTCCCCCGAGCTGTGCCCGGCGTCGTTCAGCACGGTCAACTCGCTGCCGGGCCAGGCCCGTTGGAGGAGCCAGGGGGTGCCCACCAGGTTCCCGGGATCGAGCGCGCCCTGGACGAGCACGCCGGGGATCCCCGCGAGCCGCCCCGCGTCCCGCAGCACCTGGCCCTCCTCCAGCCACGAGCCATGGCTCCAGTAGTGCGTGACGAGCCGGGTGAAGCCCAGGCGGAAGCGCCCCGACGCGTACCGGGGGCTTCCCTCGCCCGACGTGACGTCGATCGTCTCCTCCCACGCGCACCAGTCGCGCGCCGCGCGCTCCCGCACGGCCGGGTCGGGGTCGGCGAGCAGCCGGGCGTAGGCCGCGGCGAGGTCGCCGTCCCGCTCGCCCTCGGGGACGCCCCCGGCGAAGCGCGCCCACGCCTCGGGGAAGTAGGCGCCGAGGCCGCGCGTGAGCAGGTCGGTCTCGGCCCGCCGCCCGGTGGCGAGCCCGGACAGCACGATCTCCGTGACGCGCTCGGGGTGCCGGATCGCGTGGAGCAGGCCGAGCACCGCGCCCCACGAGCCGCCGAACAGCAGCCACCGTTCGATCCCGAGGTGGACGCGCAGCCGCTCCATGTCGCCGAGCAGGTGCTCGGTGGTGTTGGCGGCGAGCAGGGGCTCGGGATCCGCGGCGTGCGGGGTGCTGCGCCCGCTGCCGCGCTGGTCGAACAGCACGATCCGGTACGCCGCCGGGTCGAACCACCGGCGCATGCCGGGGGAGCACCCCGAGCCAGGGCCGCCGTGCACCACGACGGCGGGCTTTCCCTCGGGATTCCCGCAGGCCTCCCAGTACACGTGGTGGCCCTCGCCCACGTCGAGCATCCCGTGCTCGTACGGCTCGATCGCCGGATACCGCGCGTCCATCGTCCCGCTCCCCTTCCCCATGTCTCTCACGCGCCCCGCGGGGCATCGGTTCCCATGAGATGCAACAGCGCTGTTATATTAACGCCATGGCTTCCCCAGCTGCGGCTTCCGGTCTCGGCACCCGCCTGCGCCACCTGCTCGACCAGCTCGAGGGGGACATCGCCTCCCTCTATCCGGCCCTCGGCCTCGACGACTACCGGCCGAGGTTCACCCCGGTCGTGCGCGCCCTGGTGGCGGGCGGGCCCAGCTCGATCAGGGAGCTGGCCCTCGCGATGGGGGTGACGCACTCGGCGGCCAGCCAGACCGTGGCCCAGATGAGCGCGCGCGGGCTGGTCACGTTGGAGGTGGGCAGCGCGGACGCCCGGCGGCGCGTCGTCCATCTGACGCCACGCGCACGGGAGTTGCTGCCGGTCCTCGCCTCGGAGTGGGAGGTGGTGGAGTCGGCGCGCGCGGATCTCGAGGCCGAGTTGCCCTATTCGCTCAGCGAGCTGCTCAGCGCGCTCGAGGCCGCGCTCGAACGGCGTCCGTTCCGTGACCGCATCGCCGACGCCATGGCGAGACGGGATGAGTACGATGACGGGCGATGATACGACCATACGGCTACCGGTCGGGCGGGCCCAGAGCAACCGCCCTGGTCAGCTGTGTGCTCGCCGTCACCGCCCTGCTGTGTGTCGCCGGGATGGGGGTCCAGGGGACCGCCTCCGTTGATCACGCCGAGGAGCGGACGTTCACCGAGCTGCGACCCTCGATGGACCTCAAGGAGCCGGGCGACGCCTGCCACGGTGGCCACGGCTCGTCGGCCACCCCCGTCTCCCCGACACCCGTGCCGCTCCACATCCCGGCGTCCGACCCGGGCCCGCCCACCTTCCGCCCATGCGGCCCGCTCGCCATCGGCGGCCCCACCCACGACGGCGCCTCGGCCGTCGACCTCCACCGCCTCCAGATCCAGCGCACCTAGGGCGAGTCCTACCGCGGCAACCGCGACACCCCCAACCACCCCGTCGAGGACCTGAGGACGACTCCCCACCATGGCAAACAAGCAGACCAAGAAGGCGGCCGCGAGTCGGCGCGCCAAGATAGAGGCGGCTCGCAAGGCGGAGCGCGCGCGGCAGGCGCGCAACCGCACGTTCATCATCATCGGCAGCGCCCTGGCCCTGGCCGCCCTGGTCATCGGCGTGGCCTTCCTGATATCCGAGGCCGAGAGCGGCGACGGCGAGGGCACGACGACCGCCTCGGCGACCGGCGAGCCCGGCGCCATCGAGGGCTCGCGCACGTGGGAGGACCTCAGCCGGAACCATGTCGAGGGCGACGTCGATTACCCGATGACCCCGCCCGCGGGCGGCGACCACGCGGCCGCGTGGCTCAACTGCGACGCCGACGTCTACCAGGACGAGGTCAACTCGGCGAACGCCGTCCACTCGCTCGAGCACGGCGCGGTCTGGGTCACCTACAACGACAGCGCGTCGGACGCCGACGTCGAGGCGCTGACCGAGCGCGTCTCCAGTACCCCCTACTCGCTGATGAGCCCGCTGGCCGCCCAGGATTCCCCGATCGTGCTGACCGCGTGGGGCAACCAGCTCGCGCTCGACACCGCTGACGACCCGCGGGTCGACGAGTTCTTCACGACGTTCGTCCAGGGCGAGCAGACCCCCGAGCCGGGCGCCGCCTGCACCGGCGGGATCTCCGAGTGACCGGAAGGCGCTGGCTGCTCGCGGCCAGCACGGCGCTCGGCGTGGTCGCCGCGTTCCTGGTCGCCGTGGTGGTGATGTCGCCCGAGGGCTCGTCCGCTTCGTCGTCGACGCCGGACGAGGACTCGGTGGACGTGGGGTTCGCCCGTGACATGTCCGTGCACCACCAGCAGGCCGTGGAGATGTCGTTCCTCGTGCGCGACAACACCGACGACGAGGACGTGCGGCTGCTGGCGTTCGACATCATCAACACCCAGGCCAACCAGCGCGGCATGATGCTGGGCTGGCTCGAGGTGTGGGACATGCCCAAGAGCACGTCGACGCCCATGGAATGGATGCCGGGACACTCCATGCCCGACCACGAGGGCATGGACGGCATGGAAGACATGGACGGCGCCGCCGCCCTGATGCCGGGCATGGCGACCGACGAGGACATCGAGGAGCTGACCGCCGCCGAGGGGCGCGCGGCCGAGGTCCTCTTCCTCGAGCTGATGATCGAACACCACCAGGGCGGCGTGGAGATGGCCCGGGCCGCCGCCGACGCGGCGTCGACCGAGGAGGTCGAACGCCTCGCGGGCGGCATGGTGGAGGCGCAGGCGTCGGAGATCGACCTGATGAACGACATGCTGGCCGCCCGCGGCGCCTGACCTGGCCCGTTACCCGTCCACCCGGTGGCCCACCGGGTGGACGGAGGCGTTCTCAGGGGGGCTCATGTGCCGCGCAGCCGGTCCATCTCGCGGCGGTCGCGCTTGGTGGGGCGGCCCGCGCCCCGGTCCCGCTGCGGAAGCGCGGGCAGCAGCTCGCGCGGCGGCCTCGGCGGGCTGTTGTCGACAAAGCACTCCACGGCGACGGCCGCGCCGACCCGCTTCCTGATCACCCGGCTCACCACCACGACCCGCTCCCACCCCGGCTGCCTGACCCTGACCTCGTCCCCGGCCCGCACCGCGTGCGCGGGCTTGACCCGCTCCCCGTTGACCCGGACATGGCCCGCCCGGCAGGCGGCCGCGGCGCTCGACCTCGTCTTGGCCAGCCGCACGGACCAGATCCAGCTGTCCACCCGCACACTGCCCTCGTCTTCGGCCATGGGTCCGATTATCCTTTGGTCGGTCACCAACGTGTACGGCCGAGGGAAGCCGGTGCGAATCCGGCGCTGACCTGCAACCGTGAGCGGCCCACGCATCCGGCGTGGACCGTGAGCCGGGCCACTCGACCGTACAACGGATCCGCTTCCCACTGTCACGGTTCGCAGCGTGGAGCACAGCCACCCGGCTCGTCGGGTCGCCACGTCTGCCATGCGGAAAGGACGTGCTCGCACCCGATGTCCCCCTCTCTGCGCCGTGCCGCGGCGCTGCTTCCCGTGCCGCTGGTCGCGGGCGCCCTGCTGCTGCCGGGCAACGCCTCCCACGCGGACGCCCCGCCCGAGCTCGACGACCCGGCCGCGGCCGCGGCGACCTGGGCCGTCTCCCAGCTCACGGACGGCACCCACGCCTCGGGCGACCACGGACTGACCGCTGACCTCGCGCTCGGCTTCGCCGCCACCGGCACGGCGGGCGACGCGGCCGAGCGCGCCACGGACTGGCTCGCCGCCACCGCCGATGACTACATCACGCGCGGCGATCCGGGCAGCGGCACGGTCTTCGCCGGTGGCCTCGCCAAGCTGGCGCTCGTCGCGTCGGTCGAGCACCGCGACCCCTCGGACTTCGGCGGCCTCGACCTCACCGCGCTGCTGCTCGAACGCCTCGGCGACTAAGGCCGCTTCACGGACGCGGGCGCGGCGGGCGACATGTCCAACCAGTTCACGCAGTCCCTCGCCGTCCTCGCCCTCGACCGCACGGGCGAACTCCCGGACTCCGCTGTCGACTTCCTCGCCTCCACGCGCTGCGCCGACGGCGGCTTCCCGCTCTCCCCGCGCCGCGACCCGAGCCGTTGCACATCCGACACGGACACCACCGGCATGGCCGTGCAGGCGCTGCTGGCCGCGGACCGCGCCGCGGACGCGGAGCCAGGGCTCGACTGGCTGGAGGGCCAGCAGCGGGAGAACGGCGGCGGCTTCGGCTACAACGCCGCGAGCGCCCCCAACAGCAACTCCACCGCCCTGGCCGTCCAGGCGCTGCGCGCGGGCGGGCGCGACGAGGCGGCGGACAAGGGCTGGCTGTGGCTGTACTCGGTGCAGGTCGGCTGCGGCCGAGCCGCGGTGGACCGCGGGGCCGTGGGCTATCTGGAGCCGGTGGCCAACGGCATGGCGCTGCGCTCCACGGCCCAGGCGATGCCCGCGCTCGCGGGCGTGGCCCTCGGCGACATCGACGGGGCGGAGGCCACACCCGACGTCGAGCCGATCGACTGCTCGACGGATCCCCCGCCCGGCGCCACCACGGGGGACACCACCGAGGGCGGCGTGGAAGGCGGCGGCGTCGTCGGCGGCGGCGGCGAGGGCCAGGTGGTGCAGGGCGGCACGACGACCACGGGCGGCGGGGGCGGCGACGCCACCACGACGGGCGGCGAGGCGTCCGGATCCCCCGCGTCGTCGACATCTTCCACGTCGTCCCCCTCCACCGGCGGCCTCGGCCCCGAAGGGCACCTGGCGAGCACCGGCTCGTCGGCCACCGAGCCGCTGGCGTGGGCGGCGATCGGCCTGCTGTTCACGGGCGCGGCCACCTACCTGCTCGCCCGCCACCGCGGGAACCGGCACCCGGTGTCCTGAGCCGCGGGGCCCCGGAGCGACGGCGGCCACCTGGGCGTTGCCCCGTCGGCCGCGCTGCGCGCACCCGTCAGGGGACGAGCACGATCTTGCCGAGCGTGTGCCGTTGCTCCAGCTCCCGGTAGGCGTCGCGGACCTCGTCCAACGGGTAGGCCGCCGCGATCGGGATCTCCAGGGCTCCCCGGTCCACCAGCGCCGCCAGCTCGGCCAGCACCTCGGCGTCCGCCGCGTCGCTGTTGCCCGCCGTCCGCGTGCCGAGGGCCTCGGCGTCGGGGTAGTTGATGATCGTGTTGATCCGCTCGTGCGGGATGCCGAGGTGGTCGGCGAGGTTCAGGTAGTCGTCGCCGAACGTGTCGATGAACGCCGCGGGGCGCTCGCCCTCCGTCGCGGCCAGGATCCGCTGCCCCGTGTCGTCGATGTCGTCGCCGTAGGGGACCGGGATCACCCCGTGGGCCGTCAGCCAGTCATGGTGCCGCTCGCTCGCGAGGCCGATCACGGTGGCGCCGGTGTTCCGCGCCATCTGCGCGGCGATCGAGCCGACCCCGCCCGCCGCGCCCGAGACGACGACCGTGTCCCCGCGTTCCGCGCCCACCGCCCTGACCGACGCGTAGGCCGTGGTCCCGACGACGAACAACGCGCCCGCCGCCAGCCAGGGAACGCCCACGGGGCGCCGCACCAGCCGGTCCGCCTCGGTGACCACGTAGTCCGCCTGGCTGGCCCGCCCGTCGGTCCAGCCGAGCACCTCGTCGCCGATCCGCAGCCAGCTCACCTCGGGCCCGTGTCCCTCGACGACCCCCGCGAGGTCGCTGCCCTGCCCCGAGGGGAACGTCGCGGGCCACCGCTCGCGCAGCGCGCCGCTCCTGATGGCCGACTCGCCGGGGTTGATCCCGGCCGCCTTCACCCGCACCAGGACCTGCCCGGGCCCCGGCTCGGGCCGGTCCACCTCCTCGACGCGGAGGACGTCGACATCGCCGTACTCGTGAAACCTGACAGCCCGGGGCATCGCGGGTCCCTTTCTGTTCCGGGGAGAACGCCCCCATAACGGGGCATACACCGCAGGATGGCACGCCTGGCCACCGTCGGCCCCGGGGACACCGCGACCACCCTCCGTGGCTCACGGAACCTTTTCGACGGCGTCACCCCACCGCCCTCGCCGATCTGACAGAGTGGCGCGCACCGAGCGCGCGACCGAACGGCGGAGGGAACAAATGACGGCTCGCACAAGGGCGTTGGGCCTTGTCGCCCTCGCGGTGCTCGCCGTGCCCGCGTGCGGCTCCGACGGGGGCGCGCCGCCCGACGGCGACGCGCCACGGCCCGTGCGGACCGGCTCGACCGAGGCCCCGCCGCCCGAGCCCGAGGTGGACCTGACCGACCCGTCACCCAGCGAGGACCTGACCGAGCCCCTCGCGCCACCGGAGCCCTCCCCGACCCCCACGGAAGAGCCGATCGAGGACCAGACCCCCGACCTCGAGATCCCGGGACCCCCCGATGTCACGTTCGACCGGGAGCCCGAGGCGTGCGAGATCGGCGACGACCAGTGGGACGACTATCTGCGCGACTGGTGCGAGGACGCCTTCGGCGACCCCCGATAGCCGCGCGCGGTTTCGACGCTCACGCCGATCGTTGACCGGGGCCCGGCCCCGGTGGATCCGGGATCGCTGCGCGGCGTTGCGCCGAGGCTTTTCGGCTTGCGCCGAGGGAACTGGTCGCCTCCGCTCGGTTGTTCGCCGGGGGCGGGCTGGCGCCGGGGCGGTGTGTCCCCTTCGGGTGAACGCTGTCGCCCGGTCGTTCACCGGGGTCCGGTGCCGTTGGGCCCGGGTTCGCTGCGCGTCCCGCGCCATCGGCATCTGGTCGGTTCCCCGGCCCGGCCTCGGGAGTGGTGCCCTGACGGGCGCCCGCCGCCCGGCCGTTCGCGGGGTCCGGTGCCGGTCAGGCCCGGGATTGCCGCGCCCCGCGCCCAGGCCGCAGCGGCCACCCGCCGCCCGGTCGGCGGCCGCCGCCGCGTCCTGCCCCCGGAGGGATACGGCGGCCGCCGCGTGCTACCCCCGGGAGGGGTGCCGCCTCCGCTCGGTTGTTCGCCGGGGGTGGGCTGGCTCCGCGTCGGCGTGTCCCCTTCGGGGTGAACGCGGGGGTTCCGGTGCCGTCGGGCCCGGGTTCACCGCGCGTCCCGCGCCATCGGCACCTGGTCGGCTCCCGGGCCCGGCCCCGGGAGTGGTGTCCTGACGGGCGCCCGCCGCCGGGTCGTTCACCGGGGTCCGGTGCCGGTCAGGCCCGGGTTCGCCGCGTGCCCCGCGCCGAGGCGGCAGTGGCACCCGCCGCCCGGTCGGCGGCCGCCGCCGCGTGCTACCCCCGGAGGGTTTCGAGCAAGCGCAGCCAGATCTCGCTCACCGTCGGGAAGCACGGGACCGCGTGCCACAGGCGGGCGATCGGGACCTCGGCCGTCACCGCGATCGTCGCCGCGTGCAGCAGGTCGCCCGCCTGGGGGCCCACGAACGTCGCGCCCACCAGCACCTCGCGGTCCAGGTCCACCACGATGCGCGCCCTGCCCCGGTAGTCGTCGGAGAACAGCGAGGCGCCCGCGACGTTGCCCAGGTCGTAGTCCACCGCGCGCACGCGGCGGCCCGCGCGTTCCGCCTCCTGCGCCGTCAGGCCCACCGAGGCCGCCTCCGGCTCGGTGAACACCACCTGGGGCGCCCCCACCGTGTCCGCCGTCGCGGCGTGCTCGCCCCACGGCCCGTCGTCGATGGGCCCGCCCGCCGCGCGCGCCACGATCGCCGCCCCCGCCACGCGCGCCTGGTACTTGCCCTGATGGGTGAGCAGCGCGCGGCGGTTGGTGTCGCCCGCGCAGTACAGCCAGCCGCCGTCCACGCCCCGCACCCGCAGCGTCTCGTCCACATCGAGCCATGCGCCGGGCTCGATGCCCACCGTCTCAAGGCCCATGTCCTCCGTGCGCGGCTTGCGGCCCGTGGCGAACAGCACCTCGTCCGCCTCCAGCGTCTCCCCGCCCTCCAGCGTGAGCGTCACGGGCCCCGTCGCGTGCGCCCGGCGCAGCTCCGCCACCGACGCGCCGGGGCGCACGTCCACGCCGCGCGCCGCCAGGCCATCGGCCACCAGGTCGCCCGCGAACGGCTCCATCCTCGGCAGCGGCCGTTCCCCGCGCATCAGCAGCGTCACCTTGGAGCCGAGCGCGCTCCACGCCGCCGCCATCTCCGCGCCGACCACGCCCCCGCCCACGATCGCGAGGCGGTCGGGCGCCTTGCGCGCCCCCGTCGCCTCGCGCGGCGTCCACGGGCGCGCCTCCGCGACGCCCGGCAGCCCGGGAACGACCGCCGCGCTGCCCGTGCACACCGCCACCGCGTGGGTCGCCGTCAGGTCCACCGTCCCGCCGTCAGGGGCCGCGACCGTGACCCGGCGTTCCCCGGCCAGCCGCCCATGGCCCCTGATCAGCTCGATCCCCGCCGACTCGAGCCACGCCACCTGCCCGTCGTCCTGCCAGTCCGAGACGAACCCGTCCCGCCGCGCGAGCACCGCCGCCACGTCGAGCTGCCCGCCCGCCGCATGGCGTGCCCCCGCCACCGCCCGCGCGGCCTCGAGCGCGGCGGGCGGGCGCAGCAGCGCCTTGCTGGGGATGCAGGCCCAGTACGAGCAGTCCCCGCCGACGAGTTCGCTCTCGACGATCGCCGTCCGAAGGCCCGCGGCGGCGGTCCGGTCGGCCACGTTCTCGCCCGTGGGACCTGCGCCGATGACGATGACGTCGAACGCCCTGGACTCGCTTGGCTCGCTCATGCGGGTGCTCCTCAAGGTGTGCCGGGAGGGTGTGCCGGGGGAGGGGAGGGGAACGGTGGAACGGGTCCCACCGTAGGCCGCCCCCACACCTTCCCCGTCGTGGCCCCGCCGGGTGTCGGCGCGCTGTTCCCGGGTACTCGGCGGCGATGGCGGGTTCCACGCGGGCGAACGAGGGCGCAGGGCCCGAGCGGTACGACGCGGCGCCCTATGTGCCCGAGGGCGCGGACCTGGCCGCGCTGCGCGGGGCGGCGGCCGGGTGCGAGGGGTGCCCGCTGTTCCGCGACACCACGGGCACCGTCTTCGGGGCAGGGAACGCGACCGCCCGCGTGCTGCTGGTCGGCGAGGAGCCGGGCGACCAGGAGGACAGGCGCGGCGAGCCGTTCGTCGGGCCCGCGGGGCGGCTGCTGACGCGGGCGAGGACCGCGACGCGGTGTACGCGGGCCTGGTCGCCGATCTGCGGGTGGCGGCCGAGGCGTTGACGGGCTGAGCCGGGCGCCGTCCTGGCCCTCGCCGTCGCCCTCGCCCTGATCGGCGGCGTGGGGGTGTTCCTGGTGGCCCAAGGTGGTGCTCCCCGAACGGATCGGATTCTTCGAGGAGTTCGCGCTGTTCAACGAGAACGCATGGGAGTTCGCCGCGAGCGCCGCCACCGCGTTGGGCGTCGACACCCCGGGCCGCACCATCGCGGGCAGCTCCGCACCCCGACGCCGCCGATCTCACCGCGGCGGTGCGCGACGGCGCGCGGGTGGAGGTCACGGCCACGGGCGCCCCGTGACGTCACGCGCCGGGCAGCCGCCCGCCCGCCGGTGCCGTGAGCAGCTCGGGCACCGCGCGCCAGGCCGCCGCGCGCAGGGCGGGGATCGACGCGTCGGGCACGGACCGGTGCGGCCAGCGCACCCGCGTGCCGACCGTCGACCAGTCGCCCACCGCGCACAGCGCCTTGTCGAGCGCCGGGTCGCAGTACCCCTCGGCGGCCAGCGGCGCGATGTGCTCGTCGAGGAACGCCCCCAGCCGCGCCTCCAGTTCGGCCGCGGCCTCCGGGTCGGTGCTCATCCGCTCGTACCAGCGGACCGCGCCCGCCGGGCTCATGCAGGAGACGTTGGAGTAGGAGCCCGCCGCGCCCTCGCGGTGCGCGCCCGCGAGCGTGTGCCCGGCGACGAACACCGCGAACCGCTCGGTCAGCCCCTTCGCCACCGCGATCCCCGGCACCTTGAGCCCGATCACCGCGGGCAGCGCGTCGGCGACGCGGGCCAGCAGCTCGGGGCCCACCCGGGTCTTGGCGTACGGGGGGTTGTACAGCACGAGCGGCACCCCGTCGGCCGCCTCCGCCATCCGTTCGAGCGCGGCCAGCGCCTCGGGTGGGCGCAGCGGCAGCCAGTCGGGCAGCACGACCTGGATGGCGCCGGGGCGCAGGCGGGCGGCGCGGGCGATGCGGCCGAGCGAGATCTGGCCGCTCGGGTGGCTGGCGCCCAGCTGGAACGGCATCCCCGCGGCCGAGCACCGCGCCGCGACCAGCTCGTGCAGCCGGTCGTACTCGTCCTCGGTGAGCGTGTGGAACTCGCTCGCGGTGCCGTTGGTGTACACCCCGTGCACGCCGGTGCTCAGCAGCGTCTCCAACGTGCTGTCGAGGCGGTCGAAGTCGATGGCCTCGCTCATGGTGACCGGCAGCAGCAGCGGGGACCAGATCCCCCGCAGGCCGCGAGATGTCAGTGCCCGCATCGTCGTCTCCCGGGAGGGATTCCTCGGCCGCAACGCCGGACATCGTACGTCGGGAATCGTCGGTCGGGAGGGGTCGCCGTGGACCGTTGTAGCGTCCGTTGTGGGGCGACGAAGGAGGGGGCCGTGGCGGAGGGCGTTCGGCACGAGTGGGCGCGCGCGTTGATGGCGCGGCATCTGGCGCGGATCGCGGCGGACCGGCCCGAGTTCGCGGCGCGGCCCGCGTGGCGCGCGCTCGCGGGGCCCGCGGTGGCTGGCTTCGTGCTGAACGCGGACGCCCATCCGCCGCGCCCGGGGCAGCTGGGGCACACGTTCCGGCGGTTCGGGCCGCTGTCCGTGCTGGTGAGCGTGTTCGGGACGGCGGACGCGGCGGCGATCAGGGAGTATCTGCCGGGCGGCTATCTGCCCCATCTCGACCATCTGGCACGGGAGTCGGGCGCGCGCCTCGGCGGCCCCGACGTGGCGCACTGGCTCCTCGGCCACGGCCGGGACGGACGCACGGTGGCGCACCTGGCGTTCATCCCGGCGTCGAGCTCGGTGCGGGCGCTGGTGCCGTGGGACCTCCTGTCGGAGGATGAGCGGGCCCTGGGGGTGTCGCCGGGGGACGGGTAGGGCGATGGCGGCTACGGGCTGGACGCCCCCACAAAGGGTGCGCCGTTTCACAAGGGCAACTTTTACGCCTTGATCGGTGCGGCCGACCTGGCGGCCCGCTCGATCCTCGCGCAGTGGGCCGCGCGGGCTTCCTCGTCGATCGGCTTCTCGTGTTCGGCGCGCAACCCGGTCCGGCCGTCGAGGCCCTCGCGCAGGATGTCGGCGTGCCCGGTATGCCGGATGGACTCGCCGAGGACATGGACCATGATGGCGAACAGGTTCGTGTCGGCGTAAGGCTCCTGCCACCACGGGACGTGGCCGGGGGCGTCGAGGGGAAGCTCGTTGATCGTCGCGTCCGAGTGTTCCCACGTGCGCCGGTAGAACGCGATGATCTGATCGCGGGTCTCGTCCTCGGTCGCCCACAGATCGCTGCCGTCGGAGTCCTGCCACCGGGGCAGTGGTTCGGGGGAGGGGCGGTCGAAGACCTCGCCGAAGTACCTGGCCTCGACGGTGGCCACGTGTTTGACCAGGCCGAGGAGGTTGGTCCCGGTCGCCGTCAAAGGTCGGCGGGCGTCGTATTCGGACAAGCCGTCGAGTTTCCAGAGCAGCGCCTTGCGGTCGCGCCGCAGTCTGCCGTACAGGTTGTCTTTCGCGTATTCATCGATCACGCGGCACGAGCCTGCCATGGGCTGCTCGTGGTCTCAAAATCCCCTGGCCATGGCCGCCGCCCCCTCCCGTAGGTGCGAAGCCCTGACCCGCGCCCCTCCACACCGGACACCCGGCCGACGGCGAACGGGAGGACGGCCAGCCGTCAGCCGCCCCCGCCACTGCCCCCCTCGGGCCCCCGCCGCGGCCCCGCGAGAAACGTCAAGCTCACCCCCACCGCCACCAGCGCGAGCCCCAGGACCGCGATCCGCCCCCCGGGCGCGAAGCCGTCGACGGCGATCTTGGCCAGGCCCGCGGCCGTCGCGCCGATCCCGGCGACCAGCGGGACCGGGGCCCACCGCCCGGCCACGCCCGCGCCCAACGGCAGCTTCCGCAGGGGGCGTTCGGCCCACATCACGCCGAGCGCCAGCGGCGCGAGCACGATGGCGAGCACCGCGACCCACGCCACGCGCAGGGCCACCCAGGGGCCGGAGCCGATGTCGGGCTGGGGCGCCACGCCCGTGGGATAGAGCGTCAGGGCGATCAGGATCACCGGGACCATGTGCCACAGGTACACGGTCAGCACCGCGCCGTTGAGGCGGGCCAACCGCCGTAGTCTCGCGGGCCGTTCGAGCCGGGGCGCCATCCGGGGCTCGGCCGTCAGCAGCAGCCCGACCTGCGTCGCCGCGAACGCGAGCAGCGCGATGGACGGCGGCGCGGTGTTGTTGACGCGCAGCCCCGCGCCGATCATGTCCACAGGGAAGGGCCCCGGCCACAGCAGCAGCGTCAGCAGCACCGCGCTGACCCCGGCCAGCGCGGCGGGCAGCCAGCGGGGCCGCGTCAGCCGCCGGTCGAGCCACGAGAAGCCCCACTGGTGGATCGCGCCCCACACCAGCAGGTAGTTGGCCGCGCCGACCACCGGGACGTCGCCGCCGACCCGCGCCAGGTCGACGGCCCCGGCGAGCGCCGCCATCACCGCGGGCACGGCGAGCCCCCATCTGCGGTGCGCGGCCAGGAGCAGCGGCGTCAGCAGGATCAGCGCCAGATAGACCGGCAGGAACCACAGGTGCAGCGCCACGAACCAGCCCGCACGGTCCAGTTCGCGCGCGGGCGCGCCCGCGACGAGCGCGACCGTGACGCCGAGCGCCGCGACCACCACATAGACCACGACGGGCCACAGCAGCGCCATCGCCCGGGCCCCGACCCACGCGTGCCACGGCGTTCCGCGCGCGTGGTGGGACGTCCATGAGACGGCGTTGACATAGCCGCCCACCGTGAAGAACACCGGCAGCACCTGGAGCGCCAGCGTCACCCAGCGGCCCCAGCCCACGTACTCCACGGAGTTCCTGCCGCCCAGGTGCCCGTGGTGGTAGGTGATGTCGGTCAGCAGCCAGTGCCCGACCACCACCGCCGCGATCGCGCACACGCGCAGCAGGTCCGCGTAGTGGTTGCGGCCAGGTCCCCGTGTCGGGGGGTGGGGCGGCGTGCGGTGTCCGGGGGCGTTGTCCACCCGTTCAGCGTCGGGGGCGGCGCGTGGCGCGGGGGCGGGGCGCGCCGCCCGCCGGGTCCTGGTGGTCCGGATGGAAGACAGGGAGGCCATCGGGGGACCGCGCGCGCCCGTTGCGGTAGTCCGTCGGCGCGGCGCCGTGGTGCCGTTTGAACGCCACGCTCAGCGAGAACGCGTTGGCGTACCCGACGCGCCGGGCCACCGCGTCCACGGTCGCGTCCGTCTCGCGCAGCAGATCCGCCGCCAACGCCGCTTGCCAGCCCGCGAGATACGCCATCGGCGGCTCCCCGACCAGCGCCGTGAACCGGCGCGCGAACGCCGCCCGCGACACCCCCGCCACCGCCGCGAGCCCGGCCACCGTCCAGCGGTGCGCGGGCCGTTGGTGCAGCAGCCGCAGCGGCTCGCCCACCACCGGGTCGTCCAACGCCCGGTACCACGCCGGGGCGTGCGCCCCGGGGCGGTCGAGCCAGCCGCGCAGCGCCGCGATGAGCAGCAGGTCGAGGAGCCGGTCGAGCACCACCTGCTGCCCTGGGCGTTCCCTGCCCACCTCATCGGCGGCCAGGTCGAGCAGCGCCCGCGTCCCGCCCTCGCCCGCGCCGAGCACCAGCGTCCGCGGCAGCACCGCGAGCAGCCGCTCGCTGACCTCGCCGCGGCGCTCGTACCCGGCGCTCAGCAGCACCGCGGCGCCGTCCGGTCCTGTGCCGCACGTGCGCGGGCCGAGCGCGGCCATGCCGTTCGCGGCCTCCTCGCAGTGGTCGGCCGTGGTGACAAGGCGACGCGGGGGAGTGGCGGGGTCGTCGGCCACGGTGAACGGCGCGGGCCCGCGCACGATCGCCAGATCCCCCGGTCCGAGGGGGAAGGGCTCCTCGCCGTCCCCCGGCGGAACGAGCCACGCCCGCCCGCGCACCATCGTGACCAGCGAGAGCTGCGCCCCGCTCGCCCATGACTCAGCGAACCGCACACCAGGGAATCGACGAGGGAATCGACGAGGGCCCCTTTCTCGTCATCGGCGGCACCGGCACCACGGGCCGCAGGGTGGTGGCCGGGCTGCGGGCGCGTGGCGTGGCCGTCCGCGTCGGCTCGCGCTCCGGCACGCCCCCGTTCGCCTGGCACGACCGCGCCACCTGGGACGCCGTGCTGACGGGCGCGCGCGCCGTCCATGTCGTGCCGCTCGACGGCACGATGCTCACCAGGCCGCTCCTGACGCGCGCCGTCGCGGTCGCCGCGCTCACCGAGGACGGCCACGCCGGGCGCGTCCATGAGCTCTCCGGGCCCCGCGCGCTCACCCTGGCCGAGGTCGCTGGCGAGATCGCCGCGGTGACGGGCCGCCCGCTGCGGTACGTTCCGCTGACCGTGGCGGAGTACACGGCCGAACGCGTCGCCCGCGGCTGGTCGGCGGCCGACGCCGCCTACGCGGCCGAGACCTTCTCGCCCCTGTGCCGCGGCCTCGACAGCCATCTGTCGCCCGGCGTGCGCGAGGCCCTGGGGCGGGAGCCGCGCGACTTCGCGGCGTTCGCGAGGCAGGCCGTCGCGGAGGGCGCCTGGGACACCTGACGCCGCTCAGCCGACGATCCGGTACCGCACGTGCGTGGCGGCGGGCGTGGTCACCGACTCCACCGGCTCCAGGTGGACATGCCCGCCGTCCAGGGGCCCGAACAGCCGCGTCCCGCCGCCGAACACGACCGGCACCACATGGATCGACACCTCGTCGGCCAGCCCCTTGGCCAGCACCTGGCGCACGACGTCCGCGCCGCCCATCACCGAGACGTCCTTGCCGCCCGCGACCTCCCGCGCCCGCTCCACCGCGGCCTCGATCCCGTCCGTCACAAACGTGTACACGCCGCCGTCGGGAAGCCGCTCGGGCACGGAGTGCGAGACGACGAACACCGGCACGCGCGCGGCGCCCGAGGGGCCGTCCGCGCCCCACCAGGGGAGCGAGTGGTCGAACGTGCGCCGCCCCGCCACCACCGCGCCCGTCCCCGCGCTCCCGCGCTCCAGGACGTCGCGGTCCCGCGAGTCCGCCCCGAACGCCCATGTGTGCAGCCGCTCCCCGCCGTCCCCGAGCGGCTCGTCGGGGCGCACCCCCGAGGCGGTCACGAATCCGTCCAGGGACATGCTGATGTCGATCGCCACGTTGCTCATACAAGGGCAGACCCGGCACGTCGCCCGAACTCATCGCCCCCGTCCGGCGATCGGGCGAGCCCGTCGAACAGCACGGTCGTCAGCGGGTCTCCGGGGCGCGCGCCCGGTCGGCACGTCGCCGTGCGCAGCATCCCCAGCACGTCGCCCGGCGCGATGTCTCCCCGCAGCGTCCCCTCCCGCTGCGCGGCCACCACGAGCGCGAGCAGCAGCGCGTCGCTCTCCTCGACGAGCGCGGTGACGGAAGGGAGCGGCGCCGCCGCCTCGGCGAGCGAGGCGGTCAGCGCGAGCGGCAGCTCGGCGCAGCGCGTCACGACCCGGCGCAGCGCCTCGAAGCGCGTCGGGGCCGCGCCCTCGGTGGCGCTCTGGGCGCGGGCGAAGGCCACCAGGTCGCCGAGCGCGGTGAGCGCGATGTGCTCCACGAGCGCGCTCCGGTCGGGGAAGTGCCGGTAGAGCGTCCCCACGCTCAGCCCCGCGCGCCGGGCGATCTCCTCCATCCCGGCGGCGGCGCCGCGTTCCGAGAACGCCGCGAGCGCCGCCGCGACGATCACCTCGCGGTTCCGCCGCGCGTCCGCCCGCATCCGCCCCGACCTCCCTCCGCGCGCCCGCCTGTTCGGGTGTCGAGGATAGCCGGGGCGAGTTAAGGTGAATATACGATTCACCTTGAGGGAGGGCCCATGCGTGTCGGTGTGTATGCCGCGAGTGGCGAGGAGAACGTGGAGGAGGTGGTGGACCTGGTGCGGGCGGCGGCCCAGGCC
Organism: Streptomyces radicis; assembly: GCF_003626575.1. Taxonomy (GTDB): domain Bacteria; phylum Actinomycetota; class Actinomycetes; order Streptomycetales; family Streptomycetaceae; genus Streptomyces; species Streptomyces radicis. Next base: position 85,797 of record NZ_RBDY01000025.1, read on the forward strand.
GGGCTGGACAGCGTCTGGCTCAGCCAGGTCTTCGGCTGGGACGCGCTGACCCTGGCCGCCCTCGCGGGCCGTGAGGTGCCCGGCATCGAGATCGGAACGGCCGTGGTGCCGACGTTCCCCCGCCACCCCATCGCGCTGGCCGCGCAGGCGCTCACCGCCCAGGCCGCGACCGGGGGCCGCCTCAGCCTCGGCGTGGGGCCGAGCCACCGGGCGATCATCGAGGGCGCGTTCGGCCTCTCGTACGACCGGCCCGCCCGGCACACACGCGCATACCTGTCCGCGCTCGGGCCGTTGCTGCGCGGCGAGGCCGTGGAGTACCGCGGCGAGGCGCTCTCGGCCGTCGGGACGATCGAGGTGCCGGGGAAGGTGGCGCCGCCCCCGGTGCTGCTCGCGGCGCTCGGCCCCGCGATGCTGCGGATCGCGGGCGAGCTGGCCGACGGCACGGTCACCACATGGGCCACGCCCGCGACGATCGCCGACGACATCAGCCCGCGCATCACCGAGGCGGCGAGGGCGGCGGGCCGGGGCGCCCCTCGCGTCATCGCGGGCGTCCTCGCCTCGGTCACCGGCGACCCGGACCGCGCGCGGGGCGAGATCGCCGAACGGCTGGGCCACGCGTCCGACCTCCCCAGCTATCGGGCCCTCCTCGACCGCCAGGGCCTCGCGGGCGTGGCGGACACGGCCCTGGTGGGCGACGAGGAAACGGTGGCCGCGGGCCTGCGCGCCTACGCGGACGCCGGGGCGACCGACGTGCTCGTCAGCAGCACCGGCAGCGACGCCGAGGAGACGGCCCGCACCTTCGCCCTCCTGTCCGCCGTCCGCCGCGACCTGAACGGTCAGAGCGCGTCGGCATAGCCGGGCACGGTCGCGGTCCCCGACCCGACCACCCAGACGCCGCTCCCGGGCGCGGTCTCCGCCGACCGCGCCCGCAGCGCCGAGACATCGAACGCCGGTGGCCACCGCGTCCCGGCCTCCGACCAGCGGACGCGGGCCAGATTGACGCGGCGGAGGTCGGCCCCGGAGAGGTCGGCGTCGGTGAAGTCGTCGAAGAGTGCCAGCAGTTCGCCGCTTCGGAGGCCGGGCAGCGGTGCGCCGGTGGTGGCGGTCACGGCCTCCCTGAGATCCGCGACATACAGCGTCTCGACGCGTTGGGAGACCTCTGCCATCGCGACGGGGGCGTATCCGGCGATCGCGTTGACAACCTCCTCGCCCAGGGCGCCGAACGAACGTGCCCGGCCGAGGGCCCGTTCCACCTGCGCGTCCTCGTGGAATCCCCGATATCGGCCGAGCCCTCGGCCGATCCCGAGCACCAGCCACGCGGCGGGCTCGAGGCCATCCGGGAGCCCGGCAGGGATGTCGTGGGCGTCCCTGCCGCGGGTGATGACCTGGAGGTGGTCCGCGATCGCCCGGTGCCCCAGTTGCCGCAGGCGGCGGTCCGCGTCGGCGAGGGCCGCCCTGCCATCGACCGCGAGCAACTCGACGATCACCGCGGCGGCCTCGATCGCGCGCCGCTTCTCCCGGCCAGCGGAGGCGAGGAACAGCTCATGGAGACACGTCTGGACGCGCACGAGGGCGCGGTAGGCCGAGAAGATGTCCCTGCGGGAGCGCAGCCGCATCCGACGGGCCGGGGAGAGCGAGGAGAACGCCGTGTCGTCCGGCGAACTCCCGTCCCCGGGCGCCGGGTTCGCCGCGCGGCGCTCCTTCGGACGGACGATCGCCGCGAGGCCCGCCTCGATGTCCAGGACCGTGTGGAGCCCGTCCACCGCCGCCTCGTGCCGGGACGGCAGCAGCGCCTCGCGCAGGCCCGCCTCCACGTCGAGGACCGTGGCCAGGTCGTCCGTCGGGCGGTCGTCGTTCACCGGTCCTCCTCCCTCAGCTGTGCCACCGCCGCGCGGCGGGCCTTCAGGAGGCTCGCCCGCACCGCCTCCGGGGTCATGCCCAGCTCCTCGGCGATCTCCGCCGGGGTGTACCCGCCGAGCGTCCAGGCCATCACCTGCCGCTGCCGGTAGGGGAGTTGGACCAGCGCCCGCAGGATGTCGTGGCGCGTCTCCCACTCGGCCGCCGCGTCGGGGCGGGGGAGCAGCGACGTCGGCTCGGGAACGCGCTCCACCGGCTCCTCCCTGACCTCGGCGATCCGACGGATCAGCGCCCGTGACGCCACCCGGTGTGCCCAGGCGCGCGGGTTGTCGAGGTCGGACCAGCGCTGGTACGCCTTGATCAGCGTCTCCTGCGCAACGTCCGCCGCCACGGAGAGTGTTGCCCCCTGGTTCACGAGGAACCCCACGAGGCCCGGGACCGTCGCCCGGTAGAACGCGGAGAACTCCTCGACGAGTGCCTCCCGTTGGGCCTCGCGTAACGCCGGGTCCTCAACGGGCCGTTCATGGTCGGTCATCGCGCGTCGCCGCCCCTTCCGCCACGGCGCGGGTGATCCGCAGCCGCAGCGCGTCGTCGTCCAGCTCCAACTCCTGCCCGTCCCCGAGCCCTTGGGCGAGGCGGACGACGTAACGGCGGCGGGCCCTCTCGTGGCGCAGCCGCAGCAGGAGCGCGAGCAGCGCGCACCCCTTGGCGACGATGACCGCGCCGATGGTGAGCGCGGCCGTTGCCGGGTCCATGGGCGTCCCCCTCCTCGAAGTCCGCACGCCCTTCGGGGAGTAGAGCCCTGGGACGCCGTCAGCGTGAACCCGCCGTCCCCGATTTCTCCAGCAGCTCCGCCGTGAGCCCGGCCAGGCGCCCCGCGGCGGCGCGCGGGAACAGCTTGTCGTCGGACGGGAGTTGAGTGCTGAGGTGGTACGCGCTCAGCGCCGCGTCCGGCGGCGTGTCGAGCAGCCGCAGCAGCGGCGGGACGACGGCGGACGCGGGCTTGGCCAGCGCCTTCTGCCGCTCGATGTGCGCGGCCGTCGCCGCGTCGTACTCGCCGGTGAAGCCGGTCGACGTGGTGTCCGGGTGGAACAGCACATAGCGGATGCCGCGCGCGCCATGGCGTTCGGCGAACGTGACCCCGAGCAGGTCGTTGAGCCGCCCGGCCTGGAACATCGCGCGCACCCCGTCGTAGGCGCGGGCGCTCTGGAGGTCGTCCCAGGCGATGGGGGTGGGGTGGCCGGGGCCCGCGACGTTGACGACCACCGCGTCGCCACCGGCCGCCAGGGCGTCGACGAGGCCCTCGCCGATGAGCGCCCGACTCAGGTAGAACAGCGCGAAGTTGTGCTCGAGCCCCTCCTCGGTGACCACCCGCCGGATGCGGAAGTATCGCGCGCACAGCACGAGTCCGTCGACGCGCGGGTGGGCTTCGAGGGCGGCGAGCGCGCGGCGGGTCTCCGACATCAGGGCGAGGTCGGCCCACAGGAACGTCACGCTGCCCGGCAGGTCCGCCGTCTCCCGCGCCAGCCGTTCGCCCTTCTCCCGGCTGGTGCCGATCGCCACGGCGTGGTCGCCGCGCCGGGCCAGCGCGCGGGCGAGGGCGGCGCCGATCCCGTCCGTGCCGCCGGTGATCACATATCTTTTCCCCACGGTCATGACAGCGCGCTCCTCCGGTCGGAAACGATCAGGTCCTGGGCGGCGGAGCGCGCCAGCCGCTCCGCCGCCTCGGGCGTCAGGGGGCGCGTGCCCACCAGGGTGAGTGCCTCGATCGGGCCGATGAGCAGCGCGAGGAACCGTTCCGCCGCCCTGGCCGGATCGCCCGTCGGCAGGCGCCCCGCCAGCATCAGGCGGGCCAGCCGGTCGGCCAGCGCCTCGGTCAGGCGCGCCGCCCCGGTCGCCCGCTCGATCTCCACCAACTCGGGGAAGCGGCCGATCTCCGCGTGGATCAACCGCCGCAGCGCCCACGCGCGTTCGTCGGTGTGCAGGCGCAGCAGCTCACGGCCCACGCCCTCCAGGGCAGCGCCCTGGTCCTCGGCGCCCCGTCAGGACCTGCCAGCGGCGTGAGCGCCGCCAGCCGCTCCCGCGCCGCCGCATCGGCCGCCTCCGCCACGGCGTGCCGGAAGAGGGTCGCCTTGTCCGTCAGGTGGCTGTACACCGTCGGCTTGGCCACGCCCGCCGCCGCCGCGATGTCCCGCACACACGCCTGCGCGTACCCGTCCCGCGCGAACACGGCGAACGCCCCCGCCAGAATGGCCCGCCGCTTGTCGTCCCGCACCATGCCCCGCCTCCTCCTGAACCAGCAGGATAGCTCAACTGAACCAACGGGTTCAATTCCGGGGCGAGCGCCCAAGCCGCTTGACTTCAAGCCAGATTGAAGTCCGAAGCTGGTCCCCATGAGCCCCATGACCACAGACATCGACACACGGACGCGCGACGCCGAGATCGAGGCGATCCTGCGGGTCGTCGCCGCGGTCGAGCACGCCCAGAACAACGAGCTGCCCGACGCGTTCCTCGAACTGTTCCGCGCCGACGCGATCTGGACGACGGGCGGCGGGCAGCGCCTCTTCGGCCGCGACGCGATCGCGGCGTTCACGCACCGGGTGCTCCCCGGCGGGATGCGGGGCATGTCGGTCGCGTTCGAGCTCGAACACGTCCTGTTCATCCGCCCCGATGTCGCCGCGGTCAAGCTGCGCCAGCTCTACCGGACTTCGGAGGGGACGGACGTGGGCACCCCCCTGTGGATCCTGGCGAAGGAGGACGGGCACTGGCGCCTGACCGCCTGCCAGAACATGGCCGCGCCCGACGACGAGACGGAGGCACAGGACCGCCCGGTCTTCGGCTCGGCGACGTGAGACCGCGGGCCCGTCACAGCTCGCTCGCGACGCGCGACCGCAGCGCCACCGCTCTCGGGTCGTCGAACGCCGCGACCAGGCGCAGCACATCGCGCCGCAACCGCCGGGCCTCATCGGGGCGTTCGGCGTCGAGCGAGGCGGCCAGCCCGTCCAACGCGACGGCTTCGCTCCAGGCGTCCCCCAACTCCCGGTGAACGACGGCCGCTTGCCGGTGGAACGCCGCCGCCTCCTCGTGCCGCCCGAGCCGCGCGTACACCGTTCCCGCCCCGTGCCACGCCCGCGCCTCACGACCCCGGTCCCCGAGGCGGCGATGCAGGGCGGCCGAGCGCTGGTAGGACTCCTGCGCCGCCCCGAGGTCACCGAGCGCCCGCTGCGCGTCGCCCAACGCCAGGAGCCAGAAACCCTCAAGCGTGTGATCGCGCAGCTCCAGCGCGATGTCAAGCGCCTGCCGCGCCGAGCCGAGCCCCTCCTCCGGCTCGCCGCGGTCGACGTGCACCGCGCTGAGGATCGACAACGCGTCACCCACGCTCGCGCTGTCCCCTCGGTCATGGTGGATGGCCAGGGCGCCCCCGGCGTCGTCGGCCGCCTCGTCGAGCAGCCCGGCTTCGTGGCGGGCCCGGGCGCGATTGGCGAGCACGACGGCCTGCCAGGCGACGTCGGCCCGCTCCGTGAAGGCCTCCATGGCCTGGTCGAACAGGCCCTCGGCCGCCGCGAGTCGCCTTCCGCGCAACTCGAGCAGGCCGAGGGCGTTCAGCGAGACCGCCTCGCCGCGGCGGTCGCCGAGCTCCCGCCAGATCTCCCGTGCCCGCCCATGGTGGTCGAGGCTCTCCGCCGGTCGGTCGAGCCGCCGGTGGACGATGCCGAGGCCGTCGAGCAGCCTCGCCTCCCCCGCGCGGTCGCCGGTCCGCCGCACGGCGCGCAGGCCGATCGTCCCGACGGGCAGCCACTCGGCGGCCGGAGCGGACGGCGGCTGCCCGTATCGCCACACGAGGGTCAGCCGCCAGGCGTGCCCGTCCCATCCCGCGGCCTCGGCGGCCCGCACGGCGGACAGGACGGTGGCCCGCTCGCGCTCCGCCCACTCGACCGCCCGGTCGTAGTCGGCGAAGGACAACGGACGTACGCCGTCGGCGTGTTGCTCCAACGGCACCCGGTCTTCCTCCGGCTCGACCCAGGCCTGCGCGGCGTCCGCCGTGTGCAGACACCAATCCAGCAACCGGCGCAGGGCCTCGCGGTGCGTCGCGCCGCTCTCCTCCTCGCGGACCAGATCCGCCGCGTACACGCGCAGCAGATCGTGGAACTCGTAGCGGTCGGGCCCTGTCTGCTCCACGAGATGCGCGCCGACGAGCACATCGAGCAGGTGCCGGGTGCGGCGCACCGGGGTGCCGACCAGCGCCGAGATCGCCTCGGCCCCGAAGTCGGGCCCCGGGTGGAGACCGAGCAGACGGAAGACGCGGGACGCCTCGGCGGGCAGCGCCCGATAGGACCACGCGAAAACGGTCCGCACCGCCTCGGCCTCCTCCTCGTCCCCTGAGCTGAGGGCGTCCCAGAGCGCCGATTCGTCCCGCAGATCGGCGATCAACTCGTCGAGCCGCATGTGCGGATGACTCGCCGCTTTCCCCCAGCCTGGCGGCTGGGAGGTGCCCCCAGCCGCGATCCGCAGGGCCAGCGGCAACCTCGCGCACAGGCGCGAGAGCTCGACCAGCTTCTCCTCACTCTCCTCCGGCCTGAACCCCGCCGTCACGACCCGCAGCAGCGCAACGGCCTCCGCCTCGGGCAGCGTTCCCAGGGTGAGGCGCTGCGCCCCATCCCTTATGGCGAGGCCCGAGAGGCGGTTGCGGCTCGTCACGATCGTCAGGCACCGATCACCGCCCGGCAGCAGCGGGCGCACCTGGCCGACCGTGGACGCGTTGTCCAGGACGATGAGCACCCGGCGATCGGCGACCACGGACCGGTACAGGGCCGCCGCGTCCTCGACGTCGTTCGGCATGGCGTCGGAGGGGATCCCGAGCGCGGAGAGAAAACGTCGCAACGCCACCTGAGCGGTGACCGGCTCCTGGGGGTCGTAGCCGCGCAGGTTGATGTAGAGCTGCCCGTCGGGGAAACGCTCCTTGATCCGGTGGGCCCAGTGCAGGGCCAGCGTGGTCTTTCCCGCCCCCGCGGTGCCCGCGATCACACAGATGGACACGACAAGGGGCTCGCCGTCCCGTCCGGGCAGCACAGCGTTCAGCTGCTCCAGCTCGTCCGCGCGATCGACGAAGCCCCGGGTGTCGCGGAGGAGTTGGCGCGGGGCGGGCCTGCCCTGTTCGCGGCCCCCGTGCTCGTGGAAGTGCACGCCGCCGCTCACGCTCCCCGCCTGCACCACGTCACGGGAGGAGCCCGACATCTCCGACCGGGTGCCACCGTGGACCTCGTCGTCCCGGCCGCCTCCCTCGGTCACCCCACGCCCTGCCCGGGGAACGGTGAGGGCAGCCGCGACACATACCGGTCGACGTAGGAGACCACGTCCTCGCCGGACGCGTAGAGGCTCTCGATCGCCTGCTCCCAGTGCCGGATGAGCCCTTGCTCGGTGAAGCGCCTGCCCCCCGCCAGCACGCCCGCGTCGGTGTACAGCACTTCGTAGAGCACCTGCCCTCCGAGCACGACCACTTCGGGCAGAAGCCCGGACTCCTCCCACGCGCGGATCCGCTCGGCCTCGACGACCCGGATTCCCAGACCCGCCTCCGCCTGCACACGCAGGGCGTGCAACTCCCACTGCATGTACGGCGTCAGCGGCGTCTCCACCACCCGCACGCGGCGGAAGGGCGTACCTCGCTTCTCGTCCTCCCGCGCGATGCCGAGCCAGTGCTCCCGCTCACCCTCCAGGAGCCTCAGGGCCTCGTCCCAGCGCCCCTGGCTCAGCGCGTCCCGGCTGGGGTCGCCCTGCTCCTCGAAGTGCTGGTTGCGCTCGAACTTCCAGGAGACATGATCGCGCGTGGCGCTCTCACGCTCCGCGAAGTCCTGGGTGTAGGCGTCCAGCGGGAGATGGGTGCCCTGCGCCGGATCGAGGCGCAGGGTGTGCACATCAAGCATCGGGAAGGTCCGCCTCCATGTCCGTTGCGGCCTCATGACCACGCATCACGCTAGCGAGCCCGGCGTCATCGTGACAACACGATGTGTGCGCCCCGCCACACGCGGTGCGGATGCGATGCCAGGGGCAGGTGGCCCCTGAGGCGACCCCATCGGGCACCGCTGGCCGGTCGACGACCTCGCCGGGCTGGCGCGCGAGGCCGGGTTCCTGGAGGTCGGCCGGATGCCGCGCGAGCGCGGCCAGGGCGAACGCCACCGCCGGGGCCGTCTGTTGATGCGCGCCCGGTAGCGGCGTGGCCGCGCGGGGCGCTCAGCCGACGGCGAGCGGGAGCCGCGCGGCCAGGTCGCCCAACGCCGCCCGCTCCTCCTCGGTCGGCGCGCGCCGTCCCGTGCCGACCAGCAGCGCGTCCCCGTCGGAGAACGAGGCGGGGAACGGTGAGTTGGCGATCCCCTCGAGCAACGCCCGTGCCGCGCCCAGGGTTTGGGCGGGCGGCTCGGCGGCCGACGGCAGGTGCGCGATCAGGTCGAGGTGGTGCAGGGTCCACTCGAGCACATACGCGGAGAGGAAGTCGCCGACGGTCAGCACCTGGTCGCGGGTGCCGACGCGGGCGGCAGGGTCGGCGAGTTCGGCGGCGCGCCCCGCCGCCGAACCCACGTCGTCGAAGTGGAATTTGAGCCAACGTGGCTCCCCGTACGCGGCGGCCAGCCGGGGGATCAACGCGTCGAGCGGGTCCTCCCCGGTCGGCGGCTCGACGAGGCTCCAGTAGGTGACCGCGTCCACGGTCGGTTCGCCATCGGCGGGCGTGACGAGCGTGATCAGCACGTCCTGGGCGCCGATGACCAGGTGGGTCACCAGGTCCCGAACGAGCCAGCCCGCACAGCCGGACGGCCGGTCGAAGTCCTCGTCCGCGGTGTCGGCGACCGCGGCGCGCAGCGCGCTCCATGAGCGTGAGAAGAGGTCCACCGCGGCACAGTAGTGCGCGGGGAGCGCACGGGGGCGCCCGCCCCCACGCGGCTCACTGCGGATGTCCATACATGTCCCAGCAGGCATATAAATGTAGCTCGTTCGAGTGATGTGTCGTTCATCTTCTTGCCGCTTCTCCCGACCGAGTGGCTCACTGGCTGATGTCCGACAGGGGGCCGCCCATCCCCCCGCTGGGGGCATCGGCGGCAGTGCCGCGATTCCCATGACGCCTCGGCTCGGCACGTTCGGTCACTGGCGTCCCCAGCATTGCGATCCGGTCCGCTGCTCCGTGCCCGCTTTCGCGGGCCACGCCGGTCCTGGTGGAGCGGCACGACTCACCACGCGACCTCAGAGGAGGTTCCGATGGCCCCTGTCATCACGTCCATCAGCCCCACCCAAGGCACGTCCGGCACCGCCGTGACCATCACCGGTACCGGGTTCGGCGCCCTCGCCAGCACGCCGACCGTCCGTTTCGGCAACACGTCCGTGACCGGCACGGTCACCGTCGCCAACACCCAGATCACCGCGACCGCCCCCGGCGGGTGCGCCGGGCAGGTCAACGTCACCGTGACCGTGGGCGCCTCCACGAGCAACGGCAGGCCGTTCTTCTACATCGCCGCGCCCACGGTCAGCGGCGTGAGCGCCAACGTCGGCCCCGACACCGCCCCACCCGCGTCGACCCTCTTCGGCAGCGGGTTCGCCTCGGCCACGGCGGTCACCTTCGGCGTCGCGGGCGCGGGCACCCTCGGCCCCGTCAGCGGCGACTCCCAGCGCTCCGTCACCCCGCCCACCTTCGCCGTCACCGGCGCCCCGGTCACCGTGAGCGTCACGGCGACCAACCCGGGCGGGACCAGCGCCATCACCGGCGCCTCCGACCAGTACACCTACTACGACCAGCCGACGGCCGCGACCATCAGCCCCAACACCGGGGCGCCTGGCGACACCGGCGTCCTCATCACGGGCACCGGCTTCTACGACGTCAGCGCCGTCACGTTCACCGACCCCGCGGGGCCGACCGACTTCGCCGCCGGTTTCGCCGCGCTCAGCGACACGCAGCTGATCGTGACGGTCCCCTCGGGCGCCCCGGCCGGAACGGCGCTCGACGTGACCGTCACCAACCCCGGCGGCACCACCACCCCCGCCCTCGTCTTCACCACCTGACCGCCCACCAGCCGCGCGTGTGTGCCCTGGACGACCGGGGCACACACGCGCCCCTCAACGGACCGGGGGCGGACGAGTCCCGCACGGCACGCGCGTCCCGCCCGCACGAGAGACGAGAGACGAGCAGAGAGGCCGTTCCATGCCACCGGCGATCAGCACACTCAATCCCGCCCAGGGCCCCGCCGTCGGCGGCAACCAGGTCATCATCTCCGGCACCGGCCTCATCGGCGCCACCGCCGTCCACTTCGGCGCGAGCTCCGCCGCCTACACCGTGGTCAGCGGCTCCTCGATCAGGGCCATCGCACCGCCGGGCGCCGGGCAGGTGACCGTGCGGGTGACCTCGCCGAGCGGGACGAGCAACGGCCTCACCTACACGTACACCACGGCGCCCGTGCTCAACTCCCTTGTGCCGGGCCAGGGTCCGACGAGTGGCGGGAATCAGGTGGTGCTCATGGGCACCGGGTTCACGGGTGCGAGCGCGGTGCACTTCGGCGCCGCGCCAGCGGTCTTCACCGTCAACAGCGGAACGCAGATCACCGCCACCGCGCCCCCCGGCTCGGGTTCGGTGTCCGTGACGGTGACGACACCGGGCGGCACCAGCAACGGCGTCACCTACACGTACACCACGGTGGCGGCGCCCACCCTCACGGACCTCGACCCCCACTTCGGGCCCACCGGCGGCGGCAACACGGTCACCATCTTCGGGACCGGTCTGACGGGCACCACCGCCGTCCACTTCGGTGCCCAGGCCGCCACCGGCATCGTGGTCGGGGGTGACAGCCAGGTCACGGCGACCGCGCCACCCGGCACCGACACCGTGGTGGTCACGGTCACCACCCCAGGGGGCACCAGCGACACCAGCACGGGCAACCCGTACTACACGTATGTGCCGCAGCCCGCCCTCGCCAGCCTCATCCCCGACACGGGCCCCGCCACCGGCGGCACCAACGTCACCATCAACGGCACGGCCCTCACCTACACCGACGAGGTCTTCTTCGGCGCCGCGCCCGCCAGCTTCGCCGCCATCTCCGACACCATCGTCGTCGCCACCTCGCCGCCCGGGGCCGGGAGCGTTCCCGTCACCGTCCACTCTCCCGGCGGCACGAGCAACTCCCTCGCCTTCACCTACGAGTGACCGAGCCGCCCCGGGGACGGAGCCCCCCCGTCCCCGGGGCTCAGCGCCGCGTCTCCGCGAAACGTCTCGCGCGCGGCGCGATGAACCCCGGGAGTTGGGAGATGTGGCGGCTGGCCCACAGCACCGTGAAGCAGCCCATGTGGAACGACTCGCCCCCGTGGAAGTGCAACAACTTGCCGCCGCTGGCGAGCGCGCTCATGTCGCACACCGTGTAAGGCCGTCCCCCGACGACGAGTTGATCGCCGAGCCTGACCGTGGCGGCGGTGATCTCGATGGCCACCATCCCGCTGGTGGGTAATCCGTGTGTCATTTACGCCTCAGCTCCTCAAGATGTGCGTCGATCTGCTTGTTCAACTCGGCCCACCGCGCGGCGAGTTCATCCGGTCGGATGGGAACGTCCCGACTCTCGCCCTCGTCTGCCCCGCCGTCGGCGGACGGCGCCTGATCCTGCGTGGTCATGGGGGTCTCACCTGCCGCTCTGAGTGCTCCGACCCCGGCGTACCGTTGGTGCTCAACTCGGCACACGGGGCGTTCTTTTCCTCAGATTGGGGCCCAAGAAAGGCGAGCGCAAGACTAAGATAATGCTCGCACGCAATTTGAGGTTCGAACGTTTGACGTGCATTTCAGGATGAGCCGATACCCCCATTACAGAACGAGCGTTGATGGGGTTACAGAACGGATGCAGGGAGGGGAGGCCGGTGGTGGAGCACACGACGGGGTCGACCGTGCCAAGGCGCCAACTGGGCTGATATCTCAGGGACTTGCGGGAAGGCGCCCGCCTGTCGGTCAAGGCCGCTGCTGCGGCCCTCGAGTGGTCGACGCCGAAGATCTGGCGCATCGAAACGGGACAGGTCTCGATGCGTACACTCGATGTGCGCAACATGTGCGAGATCTATGGGGCTTCTTCCGAAATGACCGAGGTCCTGATGGGCCTCGCGAAGGAAACCAAGGCCAAGGGCTGGTGGCACGCCTACGGTGCCTCGATCCCCGAGGGGTTCGACCTCTACGTCGGCCTCGAAGAGGCAACCTCACACATGGATGCCTACCACGACGAGATCGTGCTGGGACTGTTCCAGACCGAGGGATACGCCAGAGCCATCATCAGGGCGCACCTCAAGAACATCAGCGAGGACGAGCTCGACACACGAGTACGCCTCCGGATGGCACGGCAGGCCATCTTGACGCGAGTGACCGCACCGATCACCTTTCGCGCGGTACTGAGCGAGACCATTCTGCTGCGCTGCATCGGCGGGCCCGCTGTGATGGCCCACCAACTGGCGCACCTCGTCTACATGGCTGAGCTGGGCAACATCAGCCTGCGTGTCGTCCCACTGGCAGCGGGAGTTCACGACGGAGTGATGACAGGACCGTTCAATATCCTTCGTTTTCCGGTCACCGGCGACGGCCGGGAGACGGAACCCCCCACGATCTATATCGACGGCCATACGGGAGGCTTGTATCTGGACAAGCCGAGCGAGGTCGAGCAGTACGACGCCGCGTTCCAGAACATCTGGGAAACGGCACTGAGCGTTTTCCAACCTGGCTGGTGCGGGCCGGCGTTGGGGTGGGGGTGGGGTCCGGACAGAGGTGAAGCTCCTGGTAGATGAGTTCACGACCAAGATCACTCGCTCGACCAGGAGCTTCGTCGTGC
>NZ_RBDY01000026.1 GCF_003626575.1 Streptomyces radicis
GCCCGATGAACTCCCACTCGTCGTCCGTCAGTTGCACTCGCGTCACGCAAGAAGATCTACCGGTCCAGGCCCCACCGTGAGGGAGAATCCCGCAGATTGATCACGACTCGATACGCTCCCTAGGGCCGTTGACGGCCCGCGACCGTACTCCGGACGGCCGCGCGGCCCAAGCCGTTTCCCCGGTGCGGTCCTAGGGTCGGAGGGGAGGAGGGGGCACAGCCGCGCAAACCCGTCGAGAGGCAGCCGATGACCCAGGAACCGACCCTTGTCACCACCCCGTTCGACGCCGAGTCCACCGCCCGCGAGGTGGTGGCCGACATCGACCTCACCGGGCGCCGCGCGATCGTCACGGGCGCGACCTCGGGCATCGGCGTGGAGACCGCCCGCGCGCTGGCCGGGGCGGGCGCCGAGGTGACGCTCGCGGTGCGGGACGTGGGCGCGGGGGAGCGGGTGATCGAGGACATCAGGGCGACCACGGGCAACGACCGGCTGCGCGCGCTCCCCCTCGACCTCGCCGACCAGGCGTCGGTCGCGGACTTCGTCGCGGCGTGGCGGGAGTCGTTGCACATCCTGATCAACAACGCGGGCGTGATGATGACGCCCGAGACGCGGACGCCCGAGGGGTGGGAGACGCAGTTCGCGACGAACCACCTCGGCCACTTCGCGCTCGCCACGGGGCTGCACCCCGCGCTGGCCGCCGCGGGCGGGGGCGCGGGCGGCGGGGCGCGGGTCGTCGCGGTCACCTCGGTCGGGCACCTGCGCAGCGGCGTCCACTTCGACGACATCCACTTCCGCGACCGGCCCTACGACCCCGAGGCCGCCTACGGGCAGTCGAAGACGGCGAACGTGCTGTTCGCGGTGGAGGCGCAGCGCCGCTGGGCGGACGACGGCATCACGGTCAACGCGGGCCACCCGGGCGCGGTCCTGGAGACGCGCCTGACCAGGCACCTGGACCAGGAGGCGGTCAACGCGGCGATGCGCAGCGGGAATTACCACGTCAAGTCCCCTGAGCAGGGCGCGGCGACGGCGGTCCTGCTCGGCACGTGGCCGCCGTTGGAGGGCGTGGGCGGCCGCTACTTCGAGGACTGCAACGAGGCGCCGCGCCACGAGGACGGCGTGCGGGCGGGCGTCGCGGACCACGCCCTCGACCCCGGGGCGGCGGAACGCCTGTGGCAGCTGTCGACGGCGGAGCTGGCGGCGGCCAGCCGGGTCTAGTTGTATTGATCACGAGCGTTGTTGACGGGGGTCACAGTGGTCGGGGCTTGATCATGGCGAAGACCTCCGATGTGGTGGAGCTGTCTAGGACTGCACCGCATGGAGGTCTTCGTGTCCCACCGTCATGCCCGCAGTCGTCCACGCACGACACCTCACCGCACCCCGGCTGTGGTGGAGGCACGGGTGTGCGAACTGCGCAGGGCCCGCAAGCTCGGCCCGGCCCGCATCGGCCCGATCCTGGGCATTCCCGCCTCGACCGTCCACCGCATCCTCACCCGGCACCGTCTGCATCGTCTGGCCTGGCTGGACCGGCCCACCGGCACCGTGATCCGTCGAGCACCGGACGTGGGTGGTGCTCTGGCCGCCCGCCCCCCGCTTCCTGCGGCGCCGCGCCTGCTGCGGCGTGCGCCCGAGGGGCGGGGTGGCCCGGCACCCCAGGCAGTGGGTGCCGGGCCAGGTGCCCCCGAGGGCGCACGCAGGGGATCGGGCGCCGCCGAGGGCGGGCCGCCCAGGCCAGCCATCCCGGGCAGGGGGGATCAGGGGTGGCCGCTCGCCCCGGCGCTCAGCGGGTCGGGAGTCGTCGACCTTCGCTATCGGGTAGCGCGCTGGCGCCGCGTCTCCGCGTAACGTCTGGCGCGCGGCGCGATGAAGCCGGGGAGTTGGGAGATGTGGCGGCTGGCCCACAGGACGGTGAAGCAGCCCATGTGGAACGACTCGCCTCCGTGGAAGTGCAGTAGCTTGCCGCCGCTGGCGAGCGCGCTCATGTCGCACACGGTGTAGGGGCGTCCTCCGACGACCAGTTGGTCGCCGAGCCTGACCGTGGCGGCGGTGATCTCGATGGCGACCATTCCGGTGGGGTTCATCGTGTGATCACCGCCAGGGCGATGGTGATGACGAGGGCGCAGCCGACGGCGGTCTGGGCGACGATTTCCGCCCGGGTGGGCGGGGGTTGGCGGAGGGCTGTTTCCCAGAAGGAGCGGGGCCGTAAGCCGGGTGGGTGGGCGCGCCAGATGGTGAGGGTGGTGCGGTGGGGCATGACGAACAGGTGGCCCGAGGTGAGCCCCAGTTTGATCCCGCCGTGGACGCGGGTGCGGGTGATGACCTTGAAGTGGCGGTCACCGATGGTCAGTACGTCCCCGGTGAGGATGGTTCTCGGGGTGGCCTGGACGCGGTGCACGCTGTCGGTCGCGGGCATCCGCCGACGCGGGCGGCGTCGCCAGCGGGTGGGCCGGGGGATGTGTGAGGGGTGGGGCCGGGTCGGGGGCCAGAAGAGGAATGGCCAGAAGATGGCGGACTCCGGAAGGTCATCGTGATGGACAAGGACTGGCCGCCCGCCCCGGTCGTGACCAGGACGGGGCGGGCGGGTGCCCCGGGGCGCGCAGAGGAGGAAGCGGCTCCGGGGATGTCCGCCCGGTCGTGAGCCGGGCGGGCCTGGGCCTGCCGCCACCCGCGCCGTGCCTTCTCCGGTGGGGCGGCCTCACGGGTGACGGCAGGGGTCAGGGGTGGTGGTGCGGCTGCTCGGCGAGGTGGGCGGGGCGGTCGCGTTCGATCTCGTCGGCGCGGGCCATGGCGTACAGGCGGCGCACACACCGGGGGCAGGCGTAGGCAGGCGCGGTGGCGATCCCGACCGGGCCCCCGATGGAGACGGGCCCGATCCAGACCACCGGCTGAAGGGTCTCGGGGTCGCAGCCCAGCCAGCAGCGACCGTTGACGGGTTGGTCCCTGCCGTGGTCGGGGTCGCGGAGGGAGAAATCGATCGCGCCGTTCACCGCGTCTCCCCAACGGTGCCGCTTCCCTGCCGAGCTGCCTCCCGCAGCCGCGCGACGGCCGCGCGGGCCTCGTCGTGGGCCGCGTGCCGCTGGTCGGCGTCGAGCGTGCGGTCCCTCGTGCGGGCCACGGCGGCCAGCAGCCGACCGATCGGGGCGGCGAGCACGGGGGACTCGCCCAACGGCGCCAGGGTGGCCACCAGTTCACCCGGAACGATCTCCGGATAGGGCAGGCGTGTCCCGTCGTGGCGCAGCGGGTGGAAGGCGAGCGGGATCAGCCGCTCGCGCGCCAGGCAGCTCGCGCACGCGCGATGCGTCCACCCGCCACCCGACCCGGCATGGTGCACCGCCACCACGACCAGCGGCGGCATCGTCGTCCCGCACGACGCGCAGCGCTCCGTCACGACCGACCACCCGAATCCACGTGGGCGGCGCGGTCGCGCACCCGCTCCGGGCAGCCGAGACACAGATCAAGCGGCATCGCGGGCGGACACTCCCGCCCCACGATCACCGTCATCGGCTCGTCATCGGACAACGGCGGCGGCGCGGGCGGCAGATGCTCAGGCGCCTTGCTGCGCGTCTTCATGGGGTACTCCTTGGGGGGAGGAAGTACCCCAGAAACTACGGGGGGTGACAGTCTTGCTACAGGCGCGAGGCGTATTCCTTCGTCACCCTAGGATGCCCTAAGGGATACGCTGCGTATCCCCTACGCTGCGGCGAAGAACTGCGCCAGACGCCGCTGACGACCCGTCAACCGCTTCCGCTTCCGCAGCAGATCAGCGAACACCTCCGACGCCATCTGCTGATGCCGCAGCCAATCCGGGGACTCCTCATGCAGCGCATCCAAGATGTCCTCCGCGTCGCCGTCCTGACGCAGCGCCACGTGCGCGCGCGCGACATCCAGCAAATGCCGGTGCCGCGTGTTCGACGTAGAGGCGTCCGCCGCCGCGATCCGCTCGGACATCCCCAACACCCTGTCGGGACGGTCCGCGATCATGTGGTTCTCGATCGCCTGATATGCGGCGCTCAGCTGGTTGAACGCACCGGACTTGTATCCGGCGCCCCCAGTTCGCTGCCCCAGCGCCGAACCCGCCGCCCGCGCCACATGGAGGATGTCCCGCGCCTCGGCAGGCCGGTTGTTCCTCGCCGCCGCACCGGACGCCCGCACCAACAGCCGCCCCCACACCGCCAGCTCATCCCTGCTCGCCCGGGACAGCCGCGGCTCGATCGCCTCCGCCGTCGCCAGCGCCACCCCTTCCGCCTCATCCAGCCGCGCCTGACGCACCAGCGCCCAGCCCTGGAGATCGACGGCCGCAGCCTCGGCGAGCACGTCCCCGGCCGCCGCCGAGTCACGCATCGCGTCCCGCAACGCCATCTGAGCCAGGTCGTACACCCTGATCTGCGTCAACAACCTGCCCGCCTGCTGGAGCGCATCCGAGCGCAGCCGCAACGCGTCCACATGCTGCGGGCCCCCGTCGAAGTGGGCGACGGCGGTGTGCGCGGACCGGATCAGCGGCGGCAGTAGACGGGAGGTGGTGACGTAGTCGTCGCGGTGGTACGCCTCGTCCAAGGCGCGTGCGGTCGCGCGCAGTTGATCCAGGTCGGGCTCGATCTCCACGGTTTCCACGTGGAGGTGCCCGCCGGGGCCGAGCGCTGGGGCGACGGCCTTCCGCATCGGGAGGAGATCGATCCGGTCATCGTCGGCGTGATCGCGGCGAGACGGCTGGTCACCCGGCTCGAACAGCTGGCTCGTGCGAATACGAAGCCCGCGGGCGAGCGCGTGGTACGTCTCGATCCGGGCCGAGCCGCCTTGCTCGATCTTCTTCACGGTGGGCAGGCTGAGGCCGGAGCGCTCGGCCAGGTCCTCTTGGGTGAGGCCACGCAGGAGCCGGATCTCTCGCAGGCGGTCGCCGGGCACGGTAGAGTCGGGCATGTCGAACCCCGTCCTATCTGGTCAGCTAGTCACTTGCCAGCATAGGACGGGGATTTGCTGTGCGCGCAGCGACCGAGGGCACTCACCCCCAGGCATGACGAAGCGCCCCAGCCCGCGGCCCGAAGAAGGTTCGCGTGCGGGGGCGTGTTCAGCGGAGGAGAGGTGCCTTGCCCTGAGTGCGCCGGAGGGACCCTGGAGCCGATTCTGAGCTACCGGGATTGATCACGGGAAAACCCCGTCAGCACCCCGTCGCTCACAGGGTCCTCCTACGGCCGTTGACGTGGCTGGGGCGGGCGGCATACGGCGCGGCAGGGGCGGCCGGTTTGGCGCGAGCCTCCGGAGCGGGGCCCAACCGGGCTGTTGTGGGCAGGCCAGGAGCCCGCCCGATCCGCTGGCCAGCGTACGGGCCTCCGCTCTCTCGCCCCACCGCAGCTCCCGCCCAAAGCCTCTCCGGCCACCCGCGTGGGCATGTGCGACCCACACCAAGCCAGGTCAGAGACCCCGGACCGGGAACCGCCCCTACGAAGATGTGACCCACCGGACGCCGCTCCTGTACGGGCAACCCTGACTGACGCGGCACTAGCCGTTCGCCCGCTGCTCGTCCGTCCGTTCCCAGGCGCGCTGGATGTCCGGCAGGCGCGCGGCGATCACGTCGAGCGTCGCGCGCAGCGGCACCGACAGCTCGCGGCCCACCGGGGTGAGCGCGTAGCTCACCCTGACCGGGACGACCGGCCTGACCTCGCGCGTGAGGAGGCCGTCGCGGGCCAGGACGCGGAGGCTCTGCGACAGCATCTTCTCGCTGATGCCGCCGATCCCGTCGCGCAGCTGGGAGAAGCGCAACGGCCCCTCGTGCAGCGCGCACAGGATCAACACCCCCCAGCGGCTGGTCACATGGTCGAGCACCGAACGGGCCGGGCAGTCGCCGTCGAACACCCCGCGCCGCTCGTCCGTCCCGCTCTCCGCCCGCGTCCCCATGCCCGCACCCTACCGTTCGGCTTACCGCGAGGTGGTTCCTTACCCGGGGAAAGCCTCGCGACAGCGCTGGAAGCGGCTACCCTGGCCGCCCTACCCCGAATCGCCGCGCAGCGCACGCAGCTTGCGGCGTTCCCAGCGGTTCGGGTGGCGGACCGTGATGCCCGACATGCCTCCGCCGCCCGTGACCTTGAGCAGGGGCGTGCCAGGCGCGTGGGGGCTGTCCGCCGTCTTGTCCTTCAGGCCGCCCATGCCGGGCTCCACGCCCGTCGTGTCCACGCGCCAGCCGATCGGGACCACCACCGTCACGCCGCCCATGTCGCCGTGCGCCTCGAGCTCCGTCTCGGACCAGGGGCACTCCGCGCGCGTGTAGTCGATCTTCACGCCGCCCAGGTGGCCGCGGGCGATCAGCTTCGCCGGGACCTGCCAGCGGCCGACGCGCTCGGCGCCGTTGAGGCCGCCGCGCACCTCGGCGGGCGGCCCCGGCGGCGGGGCAGGGGGGCGGTTGTCGGGGAGGTCGGCGGTCAGGGGCTCGAGGTCGCCGTAGGTCTTGGCGGTCAACGCGCGTTCGAGCCGCTCGTCCAGCTCGGCCAGGTCGATCCTGCCGTCACCCGCCGCCTCCCGCAGCCGCTCGGCGACGGCCTCCCTCTCCTCGTGCGAGACACGCAACTCCGCCCGCGGGCGCGGCTTGGATGTCATGTGCCTCACGATAGCCGAGCCACCGCGCCACAGGACCGGCCTAGACTTGGGGGCGATGAGCGGCCTTTTCGATGACAACGCGCTGGCGGACCTCGGACCCGAGCCGCCGCCCGAGCCCTCCCCCGAGCCATGGGAGGCGCCGCCAGAGGCGGTGCCGGACGACCTGTTCGAGGGGACGTTCGCCGAGCCGCGGGCGGCAGACGAAGAGGTCTTCTACCGGAACGGCGCGCGCAAGCCACTCGTCGACCCCGGCTCCCTGCTCGAAGGCCTCAACGAGCAGCAGCGCGCCGCCGTCACCCACAGTGGCGGGCCGCTGCTGATCGTGGCGGGCGCGGGCTCGGGCAAGACGCGCGTGCTCACCCACCGCATCGCCCACCTGCTCGGCGCCCGCTCCGCGCACCCGGGGCAGATCCTGGCGATCACGTTCACCAACAAGGCCGCGGGCGAGATGAAGGAGCGCGTCACCGAGCTGGTGGGGCCGCGGGCGAACGCCATGTGGGTCATGACGTTCCACAGCGCGTGCGTCCGCATTCTGCGCCGCGAGAGCAAGCTGCTCGGCTTCACCTCCAGCTTCTCCATCTACGACGCCGCCGACTCCAAGCGGCTGATGGCGCTGGTGTGCCGGGATCTGGACCTCGACCCCAAGCGGTTCCCGCCCAAGTCGTTCAGCGCGAAGGTCTCCAACCTCAAGAACGAGCTGATCGACGCCGAGGACTTCGCCGCGCAGGCGGCCGGGGGGGACGGGTTCGAGAAGACCCTCGCCGAGGCGTACGCGCTGTACCAGTCGCGGCTTCGCGAGGCCAACGCGCTGGACTTCGACGACATCATCATGACCACCGTCCACCTGCTCGACGCGTTCCCCGATGTCGCCGAGCACTACCGGCGGCGGTTCAGGCATGTCCTGGTCGACGAGTACCAGGACACCAACATCGCGCAGTACACGCTGATCCGGCTGCTGGTGGCCGCGCCGACCGAGGGCGAGCCCGCCGAGCTGTGCGTCGTGGGCGACGCGGACCAGTCGATCTACGCGTTCCGCGGCGCGACCATCCGCAACATCCTCCAGTTCGAGCAGGACTTCCCCGACGCGCGCACGCTGCTCCTCGAGCAGAACTACCGCTCGACGCAGACGATCCTGTCCGCCGCCAACGCCGTCATCGCGCGCAACGAGGACCGCCGCCCCAAGAGCCTGTGGACCAACGAGGGCGCGGGCGCCCGGATCATCGGCTATGTCGCCGACACCGAGCACGACGAGGCGCAGTTCACGGCCGACGAGATCGACCGGCTCTCGGACGCGGGCGACGCGCGCGCGGGGGACGTGGCCGTGTTCTACCGGACGAACGCGCAGTCCCGCGTCTTCGAGGAGGTGTTCATCCGCGTCGGGCTGCCGTACAAGGTGGTCGGCGGCGTCCGCTTCTACGAGCGCCGCGAGGTCCGCGACGTGCTGGCCTATCTGCGGGTGCTCGCCAACCCCGAGGACACCGTTCCGCTGCGCCGCGTCCTCAACGTTCCCAAGCGCGGCATCGGCGACCGCGCCGAGGCGATGCTCGAGGCGCTGGCGCTGCGCGAGCGGATCTCGTTCGCGCAGGCGCTGCGCCGCGTGGACGAGGCGTACGGGATGGCGGCCCGCTCGGCGAACGCGATCAAGCGGTTCAACGCGCTGCTCGAGGAGCTGCGGACCGTCGTCGAGTCGGGCGCGGGCCCGGCGACCGTGCTCGAGGCCGTGCTCGAACGGACGGGGTATCTGGCGGAGTTGCAGGCGTCGACCGATCCGCAGGACGAGACCCGGGTGGAGAACCTCCAGGAGCTCGCCGCCGTGGCCCTGGAGTTCGAGCAGGACCGGGGCGAGGAGAATCCGGGGACGCTGGCCGACTTCCTCGAACAGGTGGCGCTCGTCGCCGACTCCGACGAGATCCCCGACGACGAGGGCGACGGCGTGATCACGCTGATGACCCTGCACACCGCCAAGGGTCTCGAATTCCCCGTGGTGTTCCTCACCGGCATGGAGGACGGGGTCTTCCCGCACATGCGGTCGCTCGGCAAGACCAAGGAGCTCGAGGAGGAGCGGCGGCTCGCCTATGTGGGGATCACCCGGGCGCGGCAACGGCTCTACCTCACGCGGTCCGTGCTGCGCAGCGCGTGGGGGCAGCCGCAGCACAACCCCCCGTCGCGCTTCCTCGACGAGATCCCCGAGGAGTTCGTCGACTGGCGCCGCACCGGCGCCGCCGCGTCGTCGCACCAGCCGCCGAGCGCGGCCTCGTCGGTGCTGGCGACCGGGACGCGGGCGCGGCGCGGCGCGGGCGGGTTCGCCACGGGCCGTATGAAGGACCGCCCCGTGGTATCGCTTTCGCCGGGGGACCGGGTCACCCACGACAGCTTCGGCATGGGCACGGTCGTCTCCGTGACGGGGGCGGGCGACCGGGCGGAGGCCACGATCGACTTCGGCGGCGAGAAGCCCAAGCGGCTGCTGCTGCGGTACGCCCCGGTGGAGAAGCTCTGACGGCGGGCGGGTAGGGTGACGCCTTTCGGGTCCACGGGAGCAGGTGGGGGGCCCGGAAGGACAGGCCCTGCTGTTCCCGGTATGTCACAGTGTGGGGACAGGGCTTGTGGTGGTGCCCTCGGGGGCGATTAGCTGCGTGCGGCGTTGTTCGTACTCCAGCAGCTTTCTTCTCGGAGTACCGACCGCACATATCAGCGAGAGTTTCAAAAACCCCAGGGGGAACCCCAATGAGCCAGCCCTGGCAGCAACAGCCGGACGGGGGCTACGGTCAGCAGCCGCAGCAGCCCGGTGGGTTCGGCCAGCAGCCCAACCCGTACGGTCAGCCGCAGCCGCCCCAGCAGCCGTACGGTCAGCCGCCGCAGCAGGGTTACGGCTACCCGCCCGCGCAGCCGCAGCCTCCGGGCCAGCCGCAGCCGTGGGGCGCCCCCGGTGGCGGCTTCCCGCCGCCCCCGCCCGGCGGTGGCCCGCCGACCAACGTCGCGTTGGCCATTCTCGCGGCGGTGGGCGCCGCGTTGGTGATGGGCTTTCTCTACGCGTTCATCTACGACGCGATGTTCGACGAGAACACCGGCGAGGTCCGGCAGATCAGCTATGTGGCGCTGGCGATCGGCGCCGCGGTCGGCGTGGGCCCCGCGTTCCTCGCGCGGAACAACTGGGGCGTCTACATCCTGGGCGGCGTGCTCGCGCTCGCGGCCGCGATCTTCGGCGAGCTGTACGGCACGGCCATGATCCTGGCCGAGTACTCGGGCACCGACTGGAGCGCGTTCAAGATCTTCACCGTCGAGTTCAGCAACCTGTGGGATCTGTGGCAGGAGACGAACGAAGCGATCAACTGGATCTTCCTGCTGCTGGCACCGGCCGCCGCCATCGGCATCACGCAGGCCGTCGCCCGTCGCGTGCGGTAGAGCCGCCCCCGCGTCAGAGCCGCCCCCGCGTCACAGCCCGCCGCCCCTCACGCCGTCCGGTGTGGAGGGGCGGCGGGCTTTCGCATGCCCTGCCGCCGACCTGAGATGGCCCGACTTTTTCGCCATAGCGGAAATGATTCGACACTTCTTTCACTTCTGCGGAACGTGTGAGATGTTGGCCGCATGCCAGGACTTCACCGTGGACTCTCGAACAAGCCGGTCGACAAGCCGGTCATCGTCGTCGGAGGCGGCCCGGTCGGCATGGTGGCCGCCGCCTCGCTCGCGCGCCTCGGCGTGCCGACGGTGCTGATCGAGGCCGAGGAGGTGCCGAAGACCGACTGGCGCGCCTCGACCTTCCACGCGGCGACCCTGGAGCTGCTCGCCGAGCTCGGCGTCGCCGACCGGATGCACGCGGAGGGCCTGGTCGTGCCCGTGTACCACTTCCGCGACCGAAGGGCGGGCCTGGTCGCGGAGTTCGACTTCTCGCTCCTCGCCGACGAGACGCCCTATCCCTACCGGCTCCAGCTCAACCAGCAGCACTTGGTGCGCATGCTGCACGAGCGGCTCGGCAACACCCCCGAGGTGGAGCTGCTGTTCGGCACCCGCGTCACCGAGGTCAGGCAGGAGCCAGGCGGCGGCGCCTCGGTCACCGCGGAGACGCCGGACGGCACGCGCGTCCTGCACGGCGCGTATGTCATCGGCGCGGACGGCGCGGGCAGCACCGTGCGGCGCGCGTCGGGCGTGGAGTTCGAGGGCTTCACCTACCCCGAGCGCTTCCTCATCGCCAGCACCAGCGTCGACCTCGCCGAGGCGCTGCCCGGCATCGCCGAGGTCAACTACATCGCGGACCCGCACGAGTGGCTGTTCCTGCTGCGCACCCCCGAGTCCTGGCGCGCCGTCTGGCCCGTGCCCGCGGACCAGAGCGAGGAGGAGGCGACGGCCGAGCCCACGCTCCAGCGCCAGCTCCAGGGCGTCGCCCCCTGGGCGCCCGGCTACCCGATCATCGACCGGCAGCTCTACCGCGTGCACCAGCGCGTGGCCGAGCGCTTCCGCGTCGGCGACGTCCTGCTCGTCGGCGACGCCGCGCACATCAACAGCCCGATGGGCGGCGTGGGGCTCAACAGCGGCATCCACGACGCCATCGACCTCGCCCGCCGCATCGCCAGGATCGCCGACGGCACATCGGCCGCGGGGGCCGAGGCCGAGCTGGCGGCGTTCGCCGACGTCCGCCACCGCATCGCCGTCGAGTACGTCCAGGCCGACACCCAGCGCAACACGCAGCGGCTGCGCGAGGCCGACGAGGAACGCCGCCGCGCCGCGCACGCCGAGATGCGCGCCACGGCCGCCGACCCGGAGCGCGCCCGCGCGTACATGCGGCGCGCGTCGCTCCTGGAGAGCGTGCGCCGCTTCGGCGTCGGCCTCCCCCCTGGGCAGCCCGCCGCGTCCCAGACCCCGGCGCCCGTCCACTGACCGTCCACCCATGACCGGTGATCGTCGACCGCGCAACCGAACTGGAGGCCTCATGTCCACCGTCCATGAACCCGTGGTCGAGGAAGCGGAGTTGCGCTCCCTCTACGCGGACATCGACGCGGCCGGGCTGCGCCCGCTGTGGACCATCACCGAGCAGCTGCTCACGCCGACGCCGCGGCCCAAGGCCGTGCCCTGGCTGTGGCCCGCCTCGGTGATGCGCCCGCTGGCCGAGCGCGCCATCCGCCTCGTCCCCGTCGAGCGCGGCGGCGAGCGGCGCGTCCTGTCGCTGACCAACCCCGGGCTCGGCGGCCGCCCCTACGCCGCCGGCACGCTGTGGGGCGCGCTCCAGTGCCTCGGCCCGCGCGAGACCGCGCCCGCGCACCGGCACACGCCGGGCGCGATCCGGTTCGTCATCGAGGGCGAGGGCGTGTGGACCACGGTCGACGGCGACGCGTGCGACATGCGCCCTGGCGACCTCGTGCTGACCCCGGGCGGCGCGTGGCACGACCACGCCAACGGGGGCGAGGGGAACATGTTCTGGTTCGACGGCCTCGACCTGCCGATGGTGGAGGCGCTCGACGCCGTCTTCTTCGAGCAGCACCCCGAGCTGAACCAGCCGATCGTCGGCCCGCACAACCGTTCCGAGGCCGCCTTCGCCGCCGACGGCGGGCCCTCGGCGGGGCGCACCATGGTCGAGGGCGTGGTGACGGGGCCGCTCGACCCGACGCCCTCGCCGTTGCTGATCTACCGCTGGGAGGCGACGGACGAGCGGCTCACCGCGCTCGCCGCCCAGGGTGAACGACCGCTGGTGAGCGTCGAGTTCACCAATCCGCACTCGGGCGCGAGCGTTCTGCCCACGTTGGCCTGCGCGATGCACCGGATCGTCAGGGGCGGGGCGTCGCGGCCGGTGCGCCGCAGCGGCAACACGATCTTCGTCGTCTTCCGCGGCGAGGGCCACAGCGTCATCGAAGGGCGGCGGTTCGACTGGCGCGCGGGCGACATGTTCGTCGTGCCGTCCTGGTCTGCGGCCGAGCACGCGTCGGCGGGCGGCGCCGACCTGTTCGGCATCGGCGACGCCCCGGTGCTGCGCGCGCTGGGCCTGTACCGCGAGGAAACGCTTCCCGGGCCGCAGGAGGTCACGGGCGTCTTCGATCCTGAGGGGTTCACACGATGAAGCTGGCGCTGTTCGACGACCACAGGCTCGGCGTGGTCGATGAGGCGGCGAACGGGCCCGTGGTGGTCGACGTCACCGACGCGCTCGGCCGCCCGCACGACCCCGACCCGCTGACCGCGGGCTGGTGGCGCGCGCTGGCCAGGGACTACCCGCGGCTGCGCGAGGGGCTCGCCGACGCGGCGCGCACGGGCGAGGCGCGCCCGCTCGACTCCGTCGCCCTGCACGCCCCCGCGCTCAACCCCAGCAAGATCATCGCGTGCGCCTGCAACTACGCCGACCACGTCGCCGAGATGCACGACGTGCAGGAGCGCACGCTGGGCGGCGTCGAGTCGTGGATGATGAACTTCGACGTCTTCCTCAAGGCGCCCTCCTCGCTCTCGGGCCCCCGCGACGCGATCGTGCTGCCCGAGGAGATCGTGGCCGCGGGCCAGGAGATCCACCACGAGTCCGAGCTGGTCATCGTGGTGGGCGAGGGCGGCACCGACATCCCCGAGGAGTCCGCGCTCGACCACGTCTTCGGCTACACGCTCGGCCTCGACATCACCGTGCGCAGCGCGGCGGACCGCTCGCGGCGCAAGAGCTACGACACGTTCAGCCCGCTGGGCCCGCTCCTGGTCACCGCCGACGAGATCGGCGACCCCGCGGGCCTGGAGATCCGGCTCGACGTCAACGGTGAGAAGCGGCAGGACGTGCGCGCCGCCGACCTGCTCACGCCCGTTCCCGCGATCGTGTCGTACGCGTCGCGCATGATGACCCTGCTGCCGGGCGACCTGATCTTCACCGGGGCGCCGCCAGGGGTCGGCCCGATCGAGCCGGGTGACACGCTCCGCTCCTGGATCGGCGGGATCGGCGAGCTGGCCCTCGACGTGCGCCGGGGCTGAGCGGGCGGGCACGGGTGGGCCGAGCGGGTCCCGACGGCGCGGGTCCGATGGAAAAGGTGTGCGCTAGCATTCCTCCATGTCGAATAACGGCCCCGGGGTCACCAGCTCGGTGGACAACGCCCTGCGGCTCCTCGAGCTGATCGGGGAGCGGCAGGCGTTGCGCGTCTCGGACGCGGCGGTGGAGCTCGGTGTCGCGCCCTCCACCGCCCACCGCCTGCTCAACGCGCTGCGCCGGCGCGGCTTCGTCCTCCAGGAGAAGCCCAACGGCGCCTACCGCCCCGGGCCCGTCCTCGGCGAGATCGGCCTGGCCGCCATCGGGCGCGTGGACATCAGGCAGGTCGCGCGGCCCGTCATCGAGGACGTGCGCGACCGCACGCAGGAGACGGTCAGCCTCTCCCTGCTCGAAGGGCGGAACGTCCGCTTCATCGACTGCGTCGAGAGCCCGCGGGCCGTCCGCGTCGGGGACCGCACGGGCGTGGTCATGCCCGCGCACTGCACCGCCGCGGGCAAGGCGATCCTGGCCGCGATGCCCGAGGCCGAGCTGTCCCGCCGCTTCGCGGGCCACGAGCTGGCCACCCGCACCGAGAACTCCGTGACCGACTGGCCCGCCCTCGAGGCCGAGCTCGACGAGGTCCGCCGCCTCGGCTACGCGGTGAACATGGAGGAGGGCGAACGCGGCATCAGCGCGGTGGCGGCCGTGCTGCGCGACCGGGCGGAGACGCCGTTGGCCTCGATCGCCGTGGTCGTCCCCGCCCTGCGCCTGACCGTGCGCGCCGACGCCCGCAAGCTGGCCGACGACCTGCTCGCGGCGCGCGACGCGCTCCAGGACCGGCTGCGCCAGGGCTGATCGCGTCGCGCCGGGGCTGATCGCGTCGCGCCGGGCTCAGCCGAGGGCCGCGGCGACCTCGTCGCGCAGCTGCGGCAGCATGTCGTGGAAGACGCCGGGGCACAGCGTGTTCCCGAAGTCCTTGTGCCCATAGATCTCGGTCGCCGGGATCGCGTACTGCGCGGCCGCGTAGGCGCACAGCCGCACGAGCGACGCCCACTGCGCGGCCGGGGGCACCGCGCCGTCGTGGTAGGCGCCCTCGTTGGAGATGCCGATGGCGAAGTCGTTGGCCCCCGAGGTGTGCGCGCCCAGCACGAACTCCGTGCCGCCGAGCAGCGTCTCCAGGCTGCGGTGGCGGCCCTCGGTGAGGTAACCGCCGCGCGAGACCACGAAGTTGTAGCCGGTGTCCACCCAGCCGTTGTCGTCCTGGTGCAACGCCTGGACCCAGCGGGCGTGGCTGTGCGCCTGCGCGCGGGAGAAGTCCGAGGTGTTGGCGCTCACCGTGTGGTGGACGACGAGCGCGGCGGGGCGGCGCCGCACGAGGGAGATCGTGCCGTCCGGCGGGCGCGCGCCCCACTGCGCCGTGGTGTCGATGGCGGGCTGGACGACCCGGGCGCCCTGACCGGCCTGACCGCCCTGACCGGCCTGAGCGCCCTGGGACGCGGCGGCCGTGTGGGCGGCGACGGGTAGGGCGGTCGCGGCGGCGAGCCCGGCCGCGCCGGCGAAGAGCATGCGGCGGCGGAACGCGTGGTCGTGGGACACGGTGACTCCTCGTGTGGCGACGTGGGGGACGGGAGGAGCCGACCGGCGCGTCGACCGGTCGGCTCCACCGGAGTGCGGTGCGAGGGATGTGGTGCCGGGGGGTGGTGGTGCCGGAGGGCGGTGCCGAACGGGGCGCGGATCAGGCGGTGTTGTTGGCCAGCGCCAGGAGACGGTCGCGCGACCCGTTGAACTTGTTCCGGTCAACGTTCCCCGAGACCCCGGAGACCGAGCCGGTCGAGGTGTACTGCCACGCCGTCCAGACGCCGAAGCCGCCGGGAAGCGTCGGGCTGCCCGTCGTCCAGTGCGCGACCCACAGCGGGGAGCGCGAGGCCATCCCGTTCCAGCTGCCGGTGCAGGAGTTCCACCAGCCGGGGCTCGTGTAGATCACGACGTCGCGGGTGGTGCGCGCCTTGTACGTGTTGTAGAAGTCGGTGATCCAGTTGCGCATCGCGGTCTGGGACAGGCCGTAGCACGAGGCGCCGTAGGGGTTGGCCTCGATGTCGAGCACACCGGGCAGCGTCAGGTTGTCGCGCGACCAGGCGCCGCCGTTGGACGCGAAGTAGTTGGCCTGCACCGCGCCGCTCGACACATTGGGCCTGGCGAAGTGGTAGGCGCCCCTGATGACCCCGGCGGCGTGGGCGGCCGGGTAGTTGGTGTTGAACGAGGAGTCCCTGAAGCTGGTGCCCTCGGTCGCCTTCATCCAGGCGAACTGGATCCCGAAGCCGCGCACCGAGCCCCAGTTGATGGAGCCCTGCCAGTGCGAGACGTCGATGCCCTGCACGCCGCTGGTGTCGAACGGCGCGATGAACTGGCCCTCGGCGGCGGGGCCTTCGTGGATGAGCGTCCCGGCGCCCATGAACGCCTCGCCCTCCTCGATGTCGCCTATCTCGTCGGGCACGGGGTCCGCGTCACCGAGCGGCGTGGGGTCCGCCGCAGGGGCCGCCGTTTCCTGGGCCGCCGGTGACGAGGCGGCGGCCGTGTGCGGGGTGGCGAGCAGCAGGGCGAAGAGGGCGCCGAGCACACCGGCCAGCGTGGCGGAGCGCCAGCGGGCTCGGGAGCGGGCGGAGGAACGGCGGGAAAGCATGACTGCCTCCTGGCACGTCGCGGGAGATGGTGGGGACAGACGTCGCTCGGGTGTCCGCGGAGGACGTTCAGCAGCGCTTTGACGCGGTCACGTCACTGAGTGACGCACGTAGACCCCTTCGATGTGAAGGGGGTTCGGGTGCCCTCTATGGTCCAGTCCTGTGGAGAAGAGAACGGCCTGGGGTGATGGCGTGAGGGTGGCGATAACTTTCCTGTTCTGAAGGAGAACTGACGGTCGGTTCGTATGCGACGAACGCCCCTCGCGTCACATGGTTGCGCCAGGAACGGGTGGCCCGCGGCCCGCTTGGGCACGGCGGGTCGGGTCATGGGCGGAACGGTCGCTTCCGCGAAGTGCCTGGCCGCGCGGGCGCGTTCGCCGTGGTGCGGGGGCGGCCGGATGAACGGGTGGTGGACGCGGTGTGGAGGGGTTTCGTGCGCGCTTGTGGAGGAGCGCTCGGTGCGGGGGTCGTTCCGGAGGGCGCGGCTACGGAGGGTCCGGTGGTGCGGGCCGCCTGCCGCGGTGGCTTGTTCCGTTTCCGGTGCGGGTCAGGGATGGCGCCTACGGGAGGGAGGGTGGTGGGTGGCGGTCGTCGCGGTCACCGGTCGGCCTGTGTCTGGGGCCGTTCGCCGAACGGGCGCGGCCGCGTCCCTCGTCGGCGGCCGTTCTCCCGGTGGTCGGGACGGCCGGTCACCCGACGCACAGAGTCACCACACATCAGTGTCTCAGCGGATACCGCAGCGCGCGGCCAGGCCGCGGAGGTCCGGGGTGGTGCGGCCGGAGATCAGCAGACCGGACAGAAGCGCTCGCACGGCGGGGCGTGCATGCGTTTCCTCCGGTGCGTGGTGCTCGGCGCCGAGCAGCGCGCGGACGCACTCCTCCCGGCGGCCCAACTGGCCGAACGCGGTGGCGAGATCGGTGTAATAGCGGGCGCGTCGTTCGACGGTGGGCAGTGCTGCCGGGGCAACGGTACGGGCGGCGGCCAGTGCTGCGGTGGGGTCGCCGAGGGAGTTCTCGGCGGAGATGCGGTGCAGCGTCACGGTTGCTGAGCTGAACCCCCCACCGTGGGCCCGCAGAAGCGGCCCGCGCATGCGCCGGGCGAGGGCGGCGGCCTCGTCGGTGAGTTCTCGCATGCCCCGTTGATCGCCCGCGCGGGCCGCGGTGTACGCGGCGGACTGGATCAGCAGGCCGCGTTCGGCTTCACCGGCGGCCCCGGTTCGCCTCAGGTCGGCATCATCCGCGGCGGCCAGAGCGATCGTCATGGCCTCGCGGTGCCAGCCCGCCCGCCGGGCGAGGACGGCCAGGGTCCGTGACGCTTCGCCGCGGGTGAGTACACGGTCGCCGGAATCGGCGAGGCTACGAGCGCGGTCGGCCGCCATCCAGCCGAGTTCCTGCTCGTCGAGCTTGATGAGTAGCCGGGTGGCCAGCAGGTAGACCTCGGCGAGCGCGGCGTGGTCGGTGGGCTGCTGGGCATCGGGCAGGTACGCATGGCCACTGGTGATCAGCCTGGGCAGGCGAACACCGAGCTGGGCGTAGCGACAGGCGTCGAAGTCGGCGGTGGCACGGTCGAGTTCGGTGCGAAGGTGACCGGGCGGAATGACGCTGGCGGAGCCGATGCCCAGCATGGCGTCCCGAAGGCGGGCCACCATGACGTCACCGAGGGGTGCTTGCTCGGTAGCGCCGGGTAGGCGAGCGCCGGTGGTCGCTGCCGCGGTGACCGCCAGGCCGGAGAGGAGTTGCCGCCGCCGCACCGGATCCTCCTCGCTGTGGTGCCGTGGTCCGCCGGTCACGATAGACGCGGGCAGGCCCGTGGGCCGGGCCACATCCCCTCGCCGTGCCCGTGGGCGGCGTACGACAGGAGCGGTGGTGGCGGCCAGGCCGAGAGCGGCGGGTGGCAGGCGCAGGGCGTCGGCGAAGGCACGCAGCACGCCGATGTCGGTCAACGGTGTGATCCCACGTTCATAGCGGGAGACCTGAGCGGCGGAGTAACCGGTGAGGGCGCCGAGCTGAGCCAGGGTCAGCCCCTGTGCGAGCCGGGTGGTGCGCACGATCTCCCCGGGGGTCGACGTAGCCGGGCTGTGCCGGTTGCCTGTGCTCATGCCCGCCCCGTCGCCGCTCGATCCGCACCGCTCCGCGGGGGTCACCGTAGCGGGCGTGGCACGGCGGCGGGAGGGCGCTTTGCACGATGTGCAAGTCCCTTGCATGCGACGGCGGTGCTCCTGCCGCGGCGGGTGGCCGGTGGGGTCTTCTGAGGGCGCGGCGAGCGGACGGTTCCGCGTGGGCCTGGCCGGTGCCCTGACCCTGGGCGGTAGCGGCTCAGGAAGCGAGAACAAGCGGAAGGTGTACGCCTATCTCCCGGCCACGCGCTGAGCCACCGGACTCCCGAGGGCGGCGCGCCGCAACCTGACGCGTCGCCCTTCGGGGGCCATTTCCGTTGTCCTGGAGAGGAGTCTCACCGTGTTCGTTCCCCACGCCGTCGGCGGATTCGTTCCTGATCGGCCCACCGGACCGACTCCCGTTCCGGCCTTGGCCACGATGGTCCATGGAGGGCCGTTGCCACTCTGGCAGGTGGGTGGCCCCGGCCCACTGCCACTCCTGGTCGCGCGCCGTGGGCACCGCCCTCCGCGAGCAGGCGCTCCGTGGCGCCCCCACCCGAGCGCCACCGCCCCGGTGGCGGCCGAACGACTTGGCCGTGCGTTGCTCCGGGCCGTCACCTGCCGCGTGATCCCGGCCGCCGCCCCGACGTGCGATCTCTCCGGGGGTCTGGATTCCACCACCCTGGCCATGGCCGTCGGGCGCGAGGAGCGGGCGGCCGGGCTCGAGGCGCAGTTGGGCGGGGGCAACATCCACCGCACCCTGTACCTCTTCGGCGACGGGAGGCCGGGGCCCATCGGCATGGCCACCCTCGCGGTCGATCACGCCCTGCGCACCGCCGAGTTCTTCCTCTGCCTCGGCGCGGAGGGCCGAGGCAGAGGGCTCGCGGCGGTGGCCACGCGGCTTGTCGTCCGGCACGGATTCGAGACGGCCGCCCTGCGCAACGTCCTCCTGACGGTTCTCGCCCCCAATGTCCCGGCCATCCGCGCCTACGAGGCGGCGGGCTTCCGCCTCATCGGCCGTCGCCGCGACTCCGGGTCCTGGGACGGCCACCCCTGCGACGAGCTGCTGATGGACGCCGTGCCCGCCGACATCCGGGGCCGGGGCGGGCCCTACTCCGCCACCGCCTCCTCGTAGTCGAGGTCCGACTCCGTGAGGCCGATCTCCCGCATCGTCGCGTGGATCCTCTCGATCGACGCGCGGTCCGTCGTGCCGCGCCAGACCGGGAGGTCCATCCGGGAGGCCAACTCGGGGGCCAGGTCGCTGATCTCGGGCAGCGCCTCGCGGAACGCCTCGGGGTCGGCCGCGATCGCCTCGGCCGTCGCCGTGACGCCCGCGCGGAACGCCGCCGCCGTTTCCGGGTCCTCGGCGACCCTGTCCGATGTCATCAGATACGTGCCGATCTGGAGGCTCGGCATGGCCGTCGTGTACGGGCGGGCGATCGCGCGCAGGCCCTGGGACGCGCCGACCGTCGCGAACGGCTCGATCAGCAACCCCGCGTCCACGTCGCCGCGTTCGATCGCCGCGGGCATGTCGGGGAAGGGCATCTCGACGAACGACACGTCGTCGTTGTCCAGGCCCGCCTCGGCCAGGACGGCGTGGATCACGATGTCGTTGATGTTCTGGAGGGTGTTGACCGCGATGCGCCCGCCGTCCAGGTCGGCGGCCGACTCGATCGGGCTGTCCTCGGGGACCATGAGCGACGAGAAGTCGTCGTCGGGGGACTCCGACGTGCTGGTGCCCGCCGCGATCATCTCGATCGGCATCCGGCGGCCCATCGCGATCAGCGCGGACACCGCGTTCGACCCGGCGACATCGATGTCGCCGCTCAGCAGCGCGGGGATGACGCTGGCGCCGCCCGCCGATGGGCTCAGCTCGACGTTGAGGCCCTGCTCCTCGAAGTAGCCCTCGCGGATGCCGTAGGCGAGGAACGACGCCGGGGTGCCCGCCGTCTCCGAGACGACCAGGGTGTCGCCTTCGCCGCCGCCCGAGACGCCCGCGCCCGACAGGTCGCCGCCGTAGTCGGTGCACGCCGCGGTTGACAGCAGCGCGAGCAGCCCGGCGATCAGCGCCGACGCGCGCCGCCCCCTCACGCCGCCACCGGCCCGCCGTCGAGCGCGGCGAACAGCTCGCCGCGCAGCCTGCCGAACTCCGGGTGCGCCTTGGTCTCCACCTGGTCGCGGCCGCGCGGCAGGTTGACGGTGACCTCGTGGCCGACGTTCGCCGGTGGCCGCAGCACCAGGACGCGGTCGGCGAGGTAGACGGCCTCGTCGATGTCGTGGGTGACGAACAGGACGGTGATCCCGTACCGCTCCCACACGCCGAGCAGCAGGTCCTCGAGCCCCGAGCGGGTCTGCGCGTCGACCGAAGCGAACGGCTCGTCCATCAGCAGGATGCTCGGCCGGTACGCCAGCGCGCGGGCGATCGCCACGCGCTGCTGCATGCCGCCGGAGAGCTGCCACGGGTAACGGTCGCCGCGCCCCGCGAGCCCCACCGCGTCGAGCGCCTCGTCCGTCAACGCCTCGGCCTCGCGGCGGTCGACACCCTTGTAACGCAGCGGGAACGCGACGTTGCGGCGCACGGTCATCCACGGCAGCAGCGAGCGGCTGTAGTCCTGGAAGACGAACGCCATGTCATCGGGCGGCCCCGTGACCGGCTTGCCGCGCAGGCTGATGTGCCCCGAGGTGGACGGGATCAGGCCCGAGAGGCAGCGCAGCATCGTCGTCTTGCCGCACCCCGACGAGCCGAGGATGCAGACGAACTCGCGGTCGGCGACGGTGAACGTCAGATCGGCCACGGCGGGTGCGGCGTGCGGGTCGGGGCCGTAGACCTTCCGCAGGTTGGCGACTTCAAGCATCGGTCTTCTCCGTCGACGAAGGGGTGGAAGGGGCGGGGGTCGCTGTCTCGGCGCTCAGGCCGCGGGCGCCGCGGTGCCACGCGAGCACGCGGCGTTCCACCCTGAGGAACAGCCAGTTGAGGACATAGCCGAGGACGCCGAGCAGGATGATGCCGGTCCACATCTCGGGGATGGCGAACGAGCGCTGCTGCTCCAGGACGAAGTAGCCGAGGCCGTTGCTGCTCGCGACCATCTCGGAGACGACCATGAGGATGATCGCGATGGCGAGGCTCGTGCGCATCCCGGCGAAGATGCGGGGGCTCGCGCCCGGCAGGATGATGTGGGCGATCCGCGCGGCCAGCGGGATCCGGTAGGAGCGCGCCATGTCGAGCTGCTGGGTGTCGACGCCGCGCACGCCGTCGATCGTGTTGAGCAGGATCGGCCAGAGCGCGCCGAGCACGATGACGAAGACCTTCGAGCCGTCGCCCGCGCCGAACATGAGCAGCGCGAACGGGATCAGCGCGGGCGCCGGGAGCGCCCTCAGGAACTCCACCACCGGCTCGGCCGCGGTGCGCAGCAGGCGGGACATGCCGAGCAGCAGGCCGAGGGCGACGCCGAGGACGACGGAGACGGCGTACCCGGCGAGCATGCGCAGCAGGCTGGGCACCAGGTCGCTGCCGACGCGGTCGAACAGCCACAGCTCGCCGAAGTACTCCAGGATCTCGCCGAGCGGCGGGAAGTAGAAGCTCTGCGCCCGGTGCGACCAGAGGCCATAGCCGATCAACAGGGCTGCGGGCAGGGCGAGTTCGAGCAGCAGGCCAAGGGCGCGGCGGCCCGTTCCCTTCCGGGGCGCGCGGGTGACGGCGCTCATGAGGCCACCTCCGCGCGCTGGGACGGGTGCCACCGCAGGAGGCGGCGTTCGATCGCCTGGAACGCGGTGTTGAGCGCCCAGCCGACCAGCCCGGTGACGATGATCAGGGCGTACATGCGGGGGAGGTTGGCGTTGGACTGGGCGACCACGATGGACTGGCCGAGCCCGGGGGCGCCCACCACCAGCTCGGCGGTGACGGCGAGCACGAGCGCGATGGCCGAGGCGATGCGCAGCCCGGTCGCGATGTAGGGGGCGGCGCTGGGGAGCGTGATGCGGAAGAAACGCGCCCGGGGCGGCAGCCCGTAGCTGCGGGCCGTGTCGTACACGAGCGGGTCGACATCCTGAACGCCGTAGATCACCTGGAGCAGGATCGGCCAGAAGGTGACAAAGACGATCAGGAAGACCTTCATCTCCAGGCCGACGCCGTAGACCAGGACGGCCAGCGGGATCAGCGCCACCGATGGCACCGGGCGGCAGAACTCGATGACCACCCGCGACAGGCGGTAGGCGGTGCGGTTCGAGCCGAGCAGGACGCCGATCGGGATGGCGAGCAGCGCGGCCAGGCCGATCCCGAGCGCCCAGCCGCTGAGCGTGCGGCCGATCTCCGTCCACAGCGGGTGGCCGAACGCCAGCTTGGCCAGCTCGACATAGGTGTCGGTCATCGGCGGGAACCAGTCGCGGGAGAGCACGCCAAGGCGCGCGCACAGCTCGAGCGCCACCAGGACGGTGAGCACGCCCGTGACCTTCAGGCCCAGGTCGCGGATCCGGCGGCTGCCGAGCGCGCGTCTGACCCTGCCCTCGGGGAGCCCGTCCGCGGTCCGAGCCGTCCGTCGCCGAGCGCTTCCGACCGTTTGGACCCCTTCGAGGCTCATGAGGTGGAAGGGGTAGGTTCGGACCTGCTCATGGAGACTCCTTTGTGCTCGATCGCGGGTTGTGGGCAAGCTACGGTCTTATTCCGCACAGAGCAATACAGGTGGAGGAATTTCCCTCTATAAGAAAAAGTGGGGGAAGGGTGCCTCGGCCCGGTCGAACGCGGGACGATTTCGGTGTGAGGCCATGCCGCGGCGGCCCGGGCCGTACGGTGCCGTCGGCGCACTCAGGGGTGTCGGCGCACTCAGGGGTGATGTGGGCCGCCGTTGACAGGCGGCGTGGATCGTCGGAGCGGGGCACCCCGGGCACGGTCGTCGAACATGGGCCTGTCGATGCCGTGCTCGGCCATCCACGGGTTCGGCCGACCGCGCCGCGTCAGGGAATGACCGGGGCGGTGGCCGGGGGAGCGGTCGGGAGGGTGACCGGGGGAGTGCTCAGGAGGGCTCGAGGCCGTGGCCACGCAGCCAGGCCGCCGGGTCCACGGGCGAGCCGCCGTAGGGGCGGACCTCGAGGTGCAGATGCGGGCCCGTCGAGGTGCCGGAGTTCCCTGAGTAGGCGATGACCGTCCCGGCCTGGACATAGCCGGAGTAGAACACGGTGCTGTCGAGGTGCGCGTACCACGTCTCGGTGCCGTCGGCCGCGGTCAGGATGACCATGGTGCCGTAGCTGGGGTGGTACTGCGTGGTGATGGTCCCGTCGGTGACCGCCATGACCGGGGTGCCGTAGCTGACGGGGAAGTCGATGCCGGTATGGGTGGACATCCAGTTGACGCCGGACTGGCCGAACGAGGCGCTCAGGCCGCGCTGTTCGACGGGGAGGAAGAACTTCTGCCGGGCCGCCTCGGCCGCCTCGGCCGCCGCCGCGGCCTCTTCCTCCTCGCGCTCCTCCTGCTCCTCCAGGTCGATCCGGCCCTGGGTGCGGCTCGCGCGGTCCGCGTAGTCGTCGACCGCCTGGGTGAGGCCCGTCAGCTGCGTGTCGAACTGCTCGTTGGCGGTGACCTGTTCCACGTCGCCCGGGTCCGGCGCGGCGACGGGAGGTGGCTCCTCCACCGTGTCGGACTCGGACACGGTCGCGGCCGTCGCGACCGCCGTCACGCCGAGGACGGCCAGCGAGGGCGCCGCGACGCTGAGGAACGCGGACCGCCGCCGGGGCGATGTCCTGCGCCGCCTGTTGCGGGCGTCGGATCGCTGCGCGGCGGCGGCGACGGTCTCGTCGGGCTCGGCGTCGAGGTCGGGGTCCGCCTCGCGTGCGGCCTCGGCCGCCGGGCGCGCCGCCTCGGCCGCCTCGCGTTCGGCCTCCTCGACGGCGTGGACCGCTTCCACCGCGTCGGGCTCCGCCGCGCGGGGAGCCTCGGGCTCGTCCCGCTCGGGGGCCACGGCGTCGGCGGCGCCATAGGTCTCGTCCACCGCGTACCCGTCCGTGTACGCGTCGCCCGGGTATCCGTCGGCCGCGTCGGCGTAGCCGTACGCGTACCCCTCGGTGCCGCCCGCGTCATAGCCGGGCGCGTAGCCGTAGCCGTGCGCGGGGCGCGCGGGGGCCTCGGTGAGCGGCGCGTCGGGGGCGTACGCGGCGGTCCCGGTCCCGTCCGTCGCGGCGGTGGCCGCCGCGCCCGACCAGTCGCCGGTCTCGTATGCCGTCTGCCCGTACCACGAGAGGTCCTGCTGGTGGTCCTGCGCGAGATCCCGCGGCTGCTGGGGGGCCCACCCCTGGGCCTCGTAGGGCGCGTACACGTCGTACCCGCCGTCGTATCCGCCGCCGTACGCCTGCTGTGTCTGCTGAGCCTGTCGAGCCTGCTGCGCCTCGTAAGCCTCGTGCCCCGCGTACCCCTCGTGACCCGCGTACCCCGTGTACGCGTCGTACCGGGTGGCGTCGTCGTAAGCGGTGGAGCCGTCGTATCCGGCGGAGCCGAAGCCGGAGAGATCCGGGTGTCCGGAGACTTCCGACAGCAGACGTTCGCTCACCGATTACGCCTTTCGGCTCGACGACAGGAGCTGGGTGTGGGGCCAGGCGGCTGCGGTTCGGTCGGTGACTGTACCCGGCGGTATGCCGCGCCCACAATCTTTCCCGGGCTGTTCGCGGGTTTTGAGGAGCCTGAAACGGGCAATAGGCCGCCTTTCGACGGCTCTTACCACCGCTGCCGCACGTTGTGTTCGACAAGAGTTCGAATGGGGGCGCGCCGCCCCCTTCCCCGGCGTGCGTGTGATTTCCCCCTCGCCCCCGTATCGGCGGGGAGCGTGGTGCGCGATGCTGTGGTCAACGGCCGTTAACGGCGTTCCAGGAGGCTTGAGATGGGTGTATCGGGTCAGATCCGCGTCGTGGTGGCCAAGCCGGGGCTCGACGGGCACGACCGGGGCGCGAAGGTGATCGCCCGCGCCCTGCGCGACGCGGGCATGGAGGTCATCTACACCGGGCTCCACCAGACCCCGGAGCAGATCGTGGACACCGCGATCCAGGAGGACGCCGACGCGATCGGCCTCTCCATCCTCTCCGGCGCCCACAACACCCTCTTCGCGCGCGTTCTCGAGCTGCTGAGGGAGAAGGAGGCGGAGGACATCACCGTCTTCGGTGGCGGGATCATTCCCGAGGCCGACATTCCCCCGCTCAAGGCCGCCGGGGTCGCCGAGATCTTCACCCCGGGCGCCCCCACCACGGACGTGGTCGCCTGGGTGCGCGCCACCCTGGCCGCGCGCGCCGAGCCCGAGGGCCCAGCTGACCCCTCGGGGCCAACTGTGACAGGACTCACCACGGAGGTGTGACCCACCAATTTTCGGGCCCCCCTGACCCCCGGATACGCTCGACTCCGGACATGCCGCGTGCTTTCGGCGTTTGCCTGGCAACGCGGCCACGCGGCACGCCCACGCTGACAACGCACCGCGAGAACACTGACAAGGGACTGAACGCGTGGACCTGTTCGAGTATCAGGCGAGGGACCTCTTCGCCAAGCACGGCGTACCGGTGCTGGCCGGCGAAGTCATCGACACGCCGGAGGCGGCCCGCGAGGTGACCGAGCGACTCGGCGGTCGCGCGGTCGTCAAGGCGCAGGTCAAGACCGGCGGGCGCGGGAAGGCGGGCGGCGTCAAGCTGGCCTCCGACCCCGATGACGCCGTGGCCAAGGCGGGCGCCATCCTGGGCA
This sequence comes from Streptomyces radicis, assembly GCF_003626575.1. Lineage (GTDB taxonomy): Bacteria > Actinomycetota > Actinomycetes > Streptomycetales > Streptomycetaceae > Streptomyces > Streptomyces radicis. Next base: position 25,986 of record NZ_RBDY01000026.1, read on the forward strand.
TGGACATCAAGGGGCACACGGTGCACCGCGTGATGCTGGCCGAGACGGCCGACATCGCCGAGGAGTACTACGTCTCCTTCCTCCTGGACCGCACCAACCGCACGTTCCTCGCCATGGCGTCCGTCGAGGGCGGCGTGGAGATCGAGGAGGTCGCGGCCACCAACCCCGAGGCGCTGGCCAGGATCCCGGTCGACGCGATCGAGGGCGTGACCGAGGAGAAGGCCCGCCAGATCGTCGAGGCGGCCCGTTTTCCCGCCGAGATCGCCGACCAGGTGGTCGACGTCCTCCAGAGGCTGTGGACCGTCTTCATCGCGGAGGACGCGCTGCTGGTCGAGGTCAACCCGCTGGTCAAGACGGGCGAGGGGCGCGTGATCGCGCTCGACGGCAAGGTCTCGCTCGACGCCAACGCCGAGTTCCGCCAGCCCGACCACGCGGCCCTCGAGGACAAGGCGGCCGCCAACCCCCTGGAGGCCGCGGCCAAGGAGCGCGGCCTCAACTATGTGAAGCTCGACGGCGGCACCGTCGGCATCATCGGCAACGGCGCGGGCCTCGTGATGAGCACCCTGGACGTCGTCGCCTACGCGGGCGAGAAGCACGGCGGCGTGAAGCCCGCCAACTTCCTCGACATCGGCGGCGGCGCCTCCGCCGAGGTGATGGCCAACGGGCTCGAGATCATCCTGGGCGACCCCGAGGTCAGGTCCGTCTTCGTCAACGTCTTCGGCGGCATCACCGCGTGCGACGCGGTGGCCAACGGCATCGTGCAGGCCCTGGCGCTCCTCAGGACGAAGGGCGAGGACGTCAACAAGCCCCTCGTCGTCCGCCTCGACGGCAACAACGCCGAGCTGGGCCGCAAGATCCTCACCGACGCCGACCACCCGCTCGTCGAGCAGGTGGACACCATGGACGGAGCGGCCGACCGCGCCGCCGAGCTGGCCGCGAAGTAAGCCGCGAAGCGAAGGACAACGAAACAGCCATGGCTATCTTCCTCACCAAGGAGAGCAAGGTCATCGTCCAGGGGATGACCGGCTCAGAGGGACAGAAGCACACCCGCCGCATGCTGGCGTCGGGCACCAACATCGTCGGCGGCGTCAACCCCCGCAAGGCGGGCCAGTCGGTCGACTTCGACGGCACCGAGATCCCCGTCTTCGGCGGCGTGGCCGAGGCCATCGAGGCCACGGGCGCGGACGTGACCGTGATCTTCGTGCCGGAGAAGTTCACCAAGGCCGCGGTCGTCGAGGCGATCGACGCCGAGATCCCGCTGGCCGTCGTGATCACCGAGGGCATCGCGGTGCACGACACCGCGTCGTTCTGGGCGTACGCGGGCCAGAAGGGCAACAAGACGCGCATCATCGGCCCCAACTGTCCTGGCCTGATCACCCCGGGCCAGTCCAACGCGGGCATCATCCCGGCGGACATCACCAAGCCGGGCCGCATCGGGCTGGTCTCCAAGTCCGGCACGCTGACGTACCAGATGATGTACGAGCTGCGCGACCTCGGCTTCAGCTCGTGCGTCGGCATCGGCGGCGACCCCATCATCGGCACCACCCACATCGACGCCCTCGCGGCGTTCGAGGCGGACCCCGACACCGACCTGATCGTGGTGATCGGCGAGATCGGCGGCGACGCCGAGGAGCGCGCGGCCGACTTCATCAAGGCCAACGTCACCAAGCCGGTCGTCGGCTATGTCGCGGGCTTCACGGCCCCCGAGGGCAAGACGATGGGCCACGCCGGCGCGATCGTCTCGGGCTCCTCCGGCACGGCGCAGGCGAAGAAGGAGGCCCTCGAGGCGGCGGGCGTGAAGGTGGGCAAGACCCCTTCGGAGACGGCCCGCCTGGCCCGCGAAACCCTGGCCGCGGCCTGACGGTTCCCCCCCGTCACCCCCTCCCGCCCGCCCCACCCCCACCGGGGGCCCGGGGCGGGCGCGGTCATGTGCGCCCCCCTCCGCGCCCGTTGCTCAACGTAACGGAGTGCCTTACGATCGGTGACGACAGTTGCGGCTGTCGCGACGAGAGGAGGCCACGATGGCCCTTCCCTGGGAGGCCGATCCTTCCGCGTTATTCGCCCGCCGCCTGGGCAGGTCGGCGGCGGAGCTGGGCACCACGGACGGTGAGGACGGGTGCCCCGACATCTGGCAGCTCGACAACGGAGACGTGGCGGTGATAGGCCGCGACCTGACGGCCGCCTACCGGGGGCGTCTCCCCGAGGGCGTCACGGTTGCCGCCCATGAGCGGCTCGTGATCATCCCCGGGATCATGCTGAGTTCGGCGAAGGCGGACATCCCCGATGCGTGAGACCCTTTGCCCCGCCCTCGAAACGGCGGGCGGCGTACACCTCGAACTACTCGACTACCGAAAGGAGTTCGCGGAGCGGCATCGTCGGCTCCGGGGGCGGGACTCGTGGAAGTGCGAGCGGCGGCAGGACTTCGTCGAGCTGGACCACCCCAGCTATGACGCGTTCCGGGCGGGCCGTTGGGAGGAGTCCATGCGGCTGCTGGACGACCGGCGCGAGAGCCTGCGCGAGACCATGCGCGAACGCTCCCTGCGCGCCACCGTCTTCCACCGGGTCCGCGTGGTGGAGGAGCCGTTGACGCCTTATCTCCAGTGGGAGTTGCGTTCCCTGGCCGTCCAGGCCGAGTGCGGCGCGGCGATCCGCGTGGTTCCCGGCGGGCGCGTGGCGCGTTTCGAGGAGTCGGGTCCGCTGCCCGAAGTGGTGGTCCTGGGCGGGGAGACGCTCTACCACGTCCTCTATACACCGACAGGCAGCCTGGACGGCGCCATCCGCATCGACGACAGCGCCGTCGTCAGCTCCTGGACGGCGCTCATCCGCGGCCTCTACGGGGACGGCGAGGACGTGACGGCGTACGTCGACCGCCATGTCGCCACTCTCCCGCCCCCGCGGGTGGGGTCAGGGGAGTAGCGGGCCGCCGTGGACGAGGAGGATCGCGGCGGGGCCGACGAAGCGCCGGGCGGCACGCGTGCTGAGCTGTCCGGCGCCTCTCGGGACGTCGTGCAGGCGGGGAGCGTGAGCGGTGGCGTCCACTTCCACTCCGGGGCGGAGGACCGCGCGCCCGGGGAGCGCAGACCCAGGCAACTCCCAGGTGGCATCCGCCAGTTCGTCGACAGGGAAGAGGAGCTCGAGCTGCTCGGCACCATCCTGCCGACGAGCGCGGACGGGCCGCTGCTGGCCTCGGTGTATGTCATCGCGGGGACGGCGGGGGCGGGCAAGACGTCGCTGGCACTGCGCTGGGCGCACCGGGTGGCCGACCGGTTTCCCGGCGGACAGCTGTACGTCAACCTGCGCGGATACGACCCCGGCCCCCCGGTGACCGCGCACGAGGCGCTCCACCGTTTCCTGACGGCCCTCGGGGTCGACGCCCGGTCGATCCCGGACGACGTGGACGCGGCCGCCGCGCTCTACCGTTCGGAGCTGGCCGACCGGCGGATCCTGGTGGTGCTGGACAACGCCTCGTCCGCCGCCCAGGTCCGGCCCCTGCTGCCCGGCGAAGGCCACAGCCTGGCGGTGGTCACCAGCCGCAGCCGCCTGTCCGGGCTGGCCATACGGGACGGCGCCCGCCGCATCACGCTGGGGACCCTGCCCGAGCCGGAGGCCGTCGCGCTCCTCAGGGCCATCGTCGCCGGGTACCGCTCGGGGGACGACGCCGACAAGCTCGCCGAGCTGGCCCGGCTGTGCGCCGGTCTTCCCCTGGCCCTGCGCATCGCGGGCGAGAGGGCGGCCACCCACCCCTATCTCGGACTTGACGACCTGATCGCCGACCTGCGGGACGAGTCCGCGCTGTGGGACGTCCTCAGCGCCGTGGACGGGGGAAACGAGGAGGAGGCCGAGGCCGTGCGGACCGTTTTCGCGTGGTCCTACCGAGCGTTGCCCGCGAAAGCCGCTCGTGTCTTCCGCCTGCTGGGACTGCATCCGGGACCCGAGATAGGCCTCGAGGCCGCCGCCGCCCTGGCCGGGCAGAGCCCGCGCGCCACCCGCCAAGTGCTCGATGTGCTCGTCGGCGCCCACCTGTTGGAGCAGACCGCACCCGACCGCTATGAGTTCCACGACCTGCTGCGCGCCTACGCCGCCGACCAGGCGCAGCGCGAGGAGGCATCGGAGGGGCGCGAAGGCGCGCTGCGGCGCGTGCTCGACTGGTATGCGCGGGGGGCCGACGCGGTGCAACGCCGGGTCAGCCCCGCCGAGGCACGGATCTCGCCCGATCCACCGGACGGGGAGAGCGCGGCACCGTCGTTCCCCGACCACGACGCGGCCGTCGACTGGTCGGAGCGTGAGTACCCCAACCTGCTGAGCGCCGTGCGCGCCGCCGAGAAGGCCGGGTTCGACCGACTCGCCTGGCAGTTGGCGGCCATTCTGCATGTGGCCAGGCCGCCGTCGGCTCCTCGGCGGATGTGGCTGCCCGCGGGGGAGACGGGCCTGCGCGCGGCGCGGAGGCTGGGCGACCGCGCCGCGGAGGCCGAGCTGCTCTCCTGCCTCGGGCTGATCCACCGGGGCCTCGGCCACCTCGAGGAGAGCGGCCGGTGCCACGAGGCGGCCCTGGCGATCCGCCGGGAGCTGGGGGACCGGTTCAACGAAGCACGTTCCCTCAACCACCTCGGCCTCGTCGGCCTCCACAGGCGTCGGCTGACCGACGCACGGCGGCGCCTCGCCGAGGCGATCGAGATCTTCGGGACACTGGGCGCCGACCACTGGGAGGCCATCACCCGGTCCAATCTGGCGCAAACCCTCTGGGAGTCGGAGGAGTTGACCGCGGCGGCCGAGCAGGCGTCCCGCGCACTCGCGGCCCACAGGGCGCTGGGCAACGAGCGTGCCATCGGCAACGTTCTCCGCGTGCGGAGCGACATCCTGCGGGAGAGCGGCGACGCGGACGGGGCCCTGCGCGCCGCGGGGGAGGCCGTGCGCATCGCCGTGCACCTCCGGTATCGCGTCGCGGAGGCGTACTGGCTGATCACGCTCGGGCACGCTCAGCGGGCGACGGGCAGGGCCGAGGAGTCGCTTGAGTCCTACCAGCGCTCGGCCGCGCTGCACCGGCGGCTGGCCGATCCGAGCCGGGAGGCCCTGGCGTGGCAGGGCGCGGGCGAGGCGTATCGGGAGCTGGGGCGTTCGGAGGAGGCGGCGGCGTTCCTCCGACGGGCCGCCACCGCGCACCGGGACCTCGGCGACGCCTGGCACGAGGCCCTGGCCCTGGACGCCCTGGCCACGACCCTGGTTGAGCCCCACCCCGAGACGGCCCACCGGCGGCCTCGTGCTGACCTACGGCGGGCTGGTGGCCAGGGCCGCGGTGCTCGCCACCCAACCGGCCGCGCGCATCCCCGGCGGCGCTGGAACGCGCTCGCGCGCTGCTGAGGCCGCGCTCGGGCGGGCCACCCGGGTGGCCCGCCCGTTCGTTCACTGGGTGATCGTGTCGTTGCCGGGCCAGCCGATGATGATGTCCGTGCCGCCGTCGCCGGTGATCGTGTCGTCGCCCGCGCCGCCGATGAGGAGGTCGTCGCCCTCGCCGCCCGAGATGTGGTCGTCGCCCGAGTCGCCGTAGACGATGTCGTTCCCGTCCCACGCCTCGATCACGTCGTCGCCGGGTCCGCCGTGGAACACCTCGTCGATGGGCTGGCCCATCAGGTGGTCGTCGCCGTTGCCGCCCAGCAGGACGCCGTTGCCCATGAGCATGTCGTCGCCGTCCTCGCCCATGACCAACTCCGCCGTGTGGGCGTGCAGTTCGTCGTTGCCGTCGCCGCCGCGGACCAGGGTGACGCCCGGCTCGCTGGTCATCACCGAGTCGTCGCCGTCGCCGAGCAGGACGCGGATGTCGTCCGTCCGGTCGCTGTTGGTGGGCAACTCGCAGGCGACGAACGTCTCGTCCTCCGGGTCGGGGTGGGTGCAGTGGTCGCCAGGCGTGATCGGCACCACGTCCGTGAAGCCGATCCGCCGGACCTCGGGGCCGGTGTCCATCGAGAAGACGTGCAGGTCGTTGGCCTCGGGGCCGCCCTCGAACACGATGGACTGGGTGAACCCTTCCCAGTCGGCGCTGACGGTCGTGGTGCTCTGGGCGGCGGCGGGTGTGGCGCCGAGGCCGGTGGCCACCAGGGCCACAACGGCCGCGGAGGAAGCGGGGATGAGCCGTGACCGCATCATGGGTGCGTCCTCACTCCGAGAGGGAAGTTGTCGTGTACGTAGCAATCTCACCAACTCTCCTGCATCGCGTGCGTCCCGTCCACACCCCCGTCACCACGGCGCCGCGTCAGCGGACTCCGCGCCGCGAGCCGGGCTCCGTGAGCGTCGCCAGCGCCTCGCGGGCCTGGTCCGCCGTGGGGCGGTGCGGGGGGTCGGCCGTGGTGGCGAGGTGGTGCGCGCGCCTGAGATGGGTCATGGCGGTCAGGTCGTCGAACCAGCCGCGCGCCCGGTGCGCGGCGGCCAGCTCCAGGTGCATGCGGGCGGCGGCCACGCGCGAGTCCTGGGACACGGCGGCCGCCAGGGCCAGGCCGAGGCAGACGATCCACTCGTCGTGGCGGCCCCGGGCCCGGTAGTAGCCGTGCAGGGTCTCGCCGAGTTGGTAGGCGCGGCCGTATTCGCCCTCCGCGAAGAGCGTCCGCATCAGGGGCGCGATGTTGGCGCGGTCGGGGTCCATGGCCGTGAGCGCCTGCTCCGCGCCGGGGAAGAGCTGGTCCCTGACGTCGGCGGTCGCGAAGATCCGGCCCCACCGCGGGCGTTCGACGGTGGCCAGGTCGACGGCGGCCATCCGGCGCAGATACCACCCGGCGACCCCGGACAGCCTTCCGCCGCGCGTCACCCTGCTCCGGCGGTCGGCGTCCCGGTGGACGGACGGCTCCATGTGGTAACGGTCGGCGCCCCCGGGGGTCAACAGGCCCGCCGCCACGAGGGTTTCGATGGCCCGCCGGGCGCGATCCGGGTCCCCCGCGCCGCCCATCCGTTCGACGAAGTCGCGGTGGAAGTCGGGGGTGGGATGGGTGCCGAGCCGTTCGATGAGCAGCGCCGCGTCCTGGCCCAGCCCCCGGAAGTCGATGTCCCCCATGGCGGGCACCCTATGACCCTCAGCGCCCCACGCACACCGCCGTCACCGCCGCCGCGAAGGCCAGCAGCAGGGTCACCGTGGTCAACGCCCAGGCATGGGCGCCGCGTTCGGCCGCGGCGCGGATCGCGAGCGGGGGGCGGGGGGTGACCGGCTGGGCCGAGGCCATCGCGCGCAGGCGGGGGGCCAGGTCGGGGGCGGCGAGGGTCGCCCTCGCGTGGGCGAGGCGGCTCTCCGCCGCCGCGGTCGTCGCCTCGGCCTCCGCGGCCGTCTCGGGGAGGTCGAGGCCCACCGCCTCGTGCAGCACGAGGCAGCGGCGCTGGCCGCGGGGGAGGGCGAGCAGGGTGGCGAGCAGGCGCCGGTCGTCGGGCGGGACCGTGTGGAGGTCGGCGGGGCGGCGGCGCGGGATCAGCAGGGGCCAGGGTGAGAGCGCCCGTTCGTGCGCCGCCGCCCGCACCCACCCGGCCGGGTCCCGGTCGACGGCCACCTCGGGCCAGCGTTGCCAGGCCAGGTGGAACGCGTGGACGACGGCCCGTTCCGCCTGGCGCCGCCTGCCGCAGAGCAGGAATGCCTGCCGCACCAGCGACACCGCGTGGACGGAGTAGAGGCGGTCGAAGGCGGCGGCGGGGCCACTGGTCATCGCCCCACCCGGGGGCGTGGGAGCACCGAGAAGTGTGTAAAAAAGTACATAGGCATATATTGGGCGACACGTCAGCGAAAACCCGTTACCTCCGCCTGCCCGGCGTTGTTGGCAGCATGGCCGGGTGCGACACGTGCGACAGGTGCGACATCTTCTCGAGGGGCTCCTGGCCGCCGGGCTCGGGCTCGGCGGCCTCGCCGCGCTGGTCCTGCTGCTGTGGACCCTCTCGCCCCACCCCCACGGCGGCGCGGACGGCGCCCTCCGCATCGCGGCCGATCTGTGGCTCCTCGCCCATGGCACCGAACTGACGCGCGGCCAGGCCCCGGTGGGCGTCACGCCGTTGCTGCTCTCCGCCCTGCCCGCCTGGCTCCTCTTCCGCGCCGTGCGCGCCGCCGACTGGCGGCCCGAGCCGGACGAGGGGACGCGCGCCGCGCTGTGGACGACCTGCGGCTATCTCATTGCCGCGACCGCCGCCGTCCTCTACACGCTGCCCGCCGACATCAGCGCCAAGCCGCTCAGCGCCGCCGTGCATGTGCCGCTCTTCGCGCTGATCGCCACGTTCGCCGGGGCCTGGTCGGTCACCGGGCCGCCCGAGTGGCTGCGCGAGCTGCTGCCGTCCGCGCTCGACGGCCGCCGCCTGCGCGCCGCGGCGCGCGTCGCGTTCGCCGCGCTCGTCGCCTACTGCGCGGGCGGCGCCCTGCTCGCCCTCGGCGGGCTCGTGCTCGACGCGCCCGCCGCGCAGAACGGGTTCGGCCAGCTCAGCGCCGACTGGCCCGGCAGGCTCGCCGTGCTGCTGCTCACCGTGGCGCTGCTGCCCAACGCCGCGCTGTGGGGCGCCTCCTACGGCCTCGGCCCCGGATTCACCCCGGGCGGGGGCGCGACGGTCGCGCCGCTGGCGTTCACCGGGGAGCCGCTCGACCTGCCGCCGTTCCCGCTGCTCGCCGCGCTGCCCTCGGGCACCCCCGACAACGCCGCGCTGTGGGTCGCCGTCGCCGCCGTGCCCGCCGCGGGCGTCGCCGCCACCGCGTGGTACGCGACCGCCGCCGCCGTCCCGGTGCCGGGCGAGCGCCGCACCGCGTCCGGGTGGGCGGGCACCGCGCTGACCGCCGCGCTCGCCGCGGGCGGTACGGGCGTCGCGCTCGGCGTCCTCGGCGCCTACGCCGGGGGGCCGCTCGGCACCGAGGAGCTGGCGGCGTTCGGGCCCGACGGGTGGCTGGTCGCGGGGGCCGCGTTCGCCTGGAGCGCCCTCATCGGGGTGCCGCTCGCGCTGGCCCTGCGCGCGTGGCGGCTGCGCCGCCCCCGCTGGCTCCGCGCCCTCGCCGCGCGCGCCGTGCCGCGGCGCAGGGAGCGGAGCCGGACGCGCAGGCGCCGCCGGACGGGGAAGGGCGACGCGTGGCACACCACCGTCGCCCGCCGCACCCGTTGGGCGGCGCTCAAGAAGTCGTCGGGGGCGCTGGTCGAGACGGAGGGCGAGCCCCGCCCCTGAGCGGGGGCCGCCCCCGGGGGGGGGCAGGGCGCGCGATCCGCCGGACGGGTCGCTAGTCCTGCTCGCCCAGGATGGGCCGCAGCTGGCTGGGCAGCAGCTCCTCGCACGCCTCACGGGACGGCGTGGTCAGCGCGTCGTCCACGCAGTCGAAGTAGTCCTTGTAGACCAGCTGCACGGTGTACGTCGCGGCCACGATGAACAGCGCCGCGGACGCCAGCACGATCCCCGAGACCGCCGCCGCGAACTGCGGCCGCGCGCCCCGGCCTCCGGGGCCTCCTGGCGCGGCACCCGGGGGGCGCGTGGGCGGCGGAGGGGGCGCCTCCTGCTTGCCCTGCAACGCCTCGAGCCGCCGGTTGCGCGGCTCGCTCGGCTCGCGCGGGCCACCGCGCAGCGCGCTGATGCCCCAGTAGAGGGCCAACGCCCCGAGCAGCAGCGCCAGCCACTCCCAGCCGAGCAGCCCGCCGAACACGCCCCACATGCCCGCGAGCACGGCGTACCGCGCGTGCCGCTGGCCAGGGTCGGAGGGGTCCCAGCGCGACGTGCCGCCCGGGCCGCCCGCGGGGCCGCCGCGCTCCTGCTCGCCCGGTGGCTCGCCGAACCCGCCGCCGCCCCGCTTGGGCTGACGCCTGCTCCACTGGCTGCCCCAGCGCTGCCGCTGGTCGTCGCCGCCGTCCTGGCCGCCGCCCTCGCCCCGCCCCTTCCCGCCGTCGGCGTCCTCGCCCTCGCCGTCCCGCCGCTGGTCGGATCCGCCGCTGTGACGCGGCTGCCACGGCCGGTCGGGCTGTCCCTCGGGGGGCGGGGCGAAGGGGTTGTCCTCCTCGCCTGGCCGGTCCTGCCGGTCGGAGGAGCGGCGTCGGTCCGTCATCGTCGGTCCGTCATCGTGGTCGTCGAATCTCCTTCGTGGGCACGGCGCATCGGCGCCGTCTCCTCGACCGTACCTGGCCGCGGCCGTCCCGGGGCACGGGGGGAGCGAGGCGTGCCGGTATCGTTGCGGCGCAAGCTGCCACCGGCGGCGGGGGGCGACCCCGGGGACCGGTGCACAGGACGACCGGTACAGGACGACCGGTACACAGGACAGAGAAGAGACACCCACCGTGGCCGCAGCTCCCGAGCAGCCGTCTCCGGCGCGCGTCGTCGTCCTGGTCTCCGGATCCGGCACGAATCTCCAGGCGTTGCTCGACGCCTCCGCCGAGCGCGGCCCCGCGTACGGCGCCGAGGTCGTCGCGGTGGGCGCCGACAGAACCGGGATCGAGGGGCTGCGCCGGGCCGAACGCGCCGGGCTCCCGACGTTCGTCCACCGGGTCGCCGACTACGACTCGCGCCCCGACTGGGACCTGGCGCTCACCGAGTCGGTCGCCGCGCACCAGCCCGACCTGGTGGTCTCCGCGGGGTTCATGAAGATCGTGGGCGCCGACTTCCTCGCGCGCTTCGGCGGCAGGCTCATCAACACACACCCCGCGCTGCTGCCCAGCTTCCCCGGGGCGCACGGGGTGCGCGAGGCGCTCGCGCACGGCGTGAAGGTGACCGGGTGCACCGTCCACTTCGTGGACGAGGACGTCGACGCGGGGCCGATCATCGCCCAGGCGCCCGTGGTGGTCCACGAGGGTGACGACGAGGCCACCCTGCACGAACGCATCAAGGACGCGGAACGGGCGCTGCTCGTGGACGTCGTGGGGCGGCTCGCCCGCGACGGGTACCGCATCGAGGGACGGAAGGTGTTGATCCCGTGACCGGCGAAGAGACGACGAGGCGGCCCATCCGGCGCGCGCTGATCAGCGTGTACGACAAGACGGGCCTCGCGGATCTCGCGCGCGGGCTGCACGAGGCCGGGGTGCGCATCGTGTCCACCGGCTCGACGGCCGCGCGCATCGCGGACGCGGGCGTGCCCGTGACCCCGGTCGAGGAGGTCACCGGCTTCCCCGAGTGCCTCGACGGCCGGGTCAAGACGCTGCACCCGCGCGTGCACGCGGGCCTGCTCGCCGATCTGCGCCGCCCCGAACACGCCGCGCAGCTCGACGAGTTCGGCATCGAGCCGTTCGACCTGCTGGTGGGGAACCTCTACCCCTTCCGGCTCACCGTCGCCTCGGGCGCCTCCGTCGACGAGTGCGTGGAGCAGATCGACATCGGCGGCCCCGCCATGGTGCGTTCGGCCGCGAAGAACCACCCGTCGGTCGCCGTGGTGACCGACCCGGCGGGCTACGACGACGTGCTCGCGGCCGTGGCCGCAGGCGGGTTCACGCTCGCCGAGCGGCGGCGGCTGGCGGCGCGGGCGTTCGCGCACACCGCGGAGTACGACGCCGCGGTGGCGGCCTGGTTCGCCGAGCTCGACGCCCCTGGGACGGCCGACGGCGAGCACGCGTTCGCCGAGCGGACCACCGTGACATTCGCCCTCGAGCGCGTGCTGCGCTACGGCGAGAACCCGCACCAGGCGGCGGCGCTCTACGGCGACGGCACGGGCGCGGGGCTCGCGGCGGCCGAGCAGCTGCACGGCAAGGAGATGTCCTACAACAACTACGTGGACACCGAGGCCGCCCGCCGCGCCGCGTACGACCACGAGGCGCCCTGTGTGGCGATCATCAAGCACACCAACCCCTGTGGCATCGCCATCGGTTCGGATGTGGCCGAGGCGCACCGCAAGGCGCACGCGTGCGACCCGCTGTCCGCCTACGGCGGCGTGATCGCCGTCAACAGGCCCGTGTCGGTGGCGATGGCCGAGCAGGTCGCGGACATCTTCACCGAGGTCATCGTGGCCCCGGGCTACGAGGAGGGCGCGGTCGACGCCCTGGCGCGCAAGAAGAACATCCGCGTGCTGCGCTGCCCCGAACCCCCGCTTGCCACCACCGAGTACCGGCCGGTGGACGGCGGCGCGCTCGTGCAGGTCACCGACCGCTTCCAGGCCCCTGGCGACGACCCGGCCACCTGGCGGCTGGCCGCGGGGCCCGCGCTGTCCGAACCCGAGCTGGCCGAGCTGGCGTTCGCGTGGCGCGCGGCCAGGGCCGTGAAGTCCAACGCCATCCTACTGGCCGCCGAAGGCGCCACCGTGGGCGTCGGCATGGGCCAGGTCAACCGGGTCGACTCCGCGCGCCTCGCGGTGCGGCGCGCGGGGGCCGAGCGGGCCGCGGGCTCGTACGCGGCGTCGGACGCGTTCTTCCCGTTCCCCGACGGGCTCCAGGTGCTGGCCGACGCGGGCGTCAAGGCCGTGGCGCAGCCCGGGGGTTCGGTCAGGGACGAGGCGGTGGTCCAGGCCGCCGAGGCGGCCGGGATCACCATGTACCTCACGGGGACGCGGCACTTCTTCCACTGATTCCACTTCCACTGATTCCACCGAGCCGCGTCCGCAGAGCCCAGGAGCGGGCTCAGGGGTGGTCGCGGTGGAGCAGCCCGACCACGACGTCGTGCACGACCTCGTGGTCGCGCGGGTCGTACAGCCGGTGGGGGCCGCCGTCGAGGGTGTACCACTCGGCGGCGCCCGCGTAGCGGACGCGCATCGTCAGCTCGCCGTCCGCCTCGGCGCCCGTGCACAGCTCGAGTTCGCCGGTGATGACGCCGACTTCCTTGGTCATGACGCCGCCCTTGGGGGCCGTGAAGGTCGAGTACCTGTCGTTCATGACCGCCATCTTCCCGGCATGGCCGGGTATCGGCGTGTATTGAACGCCGCCGGTCGCGCGCCTGGCCGTGGTGGCCGGGCGCGCGACCGAGGCCTGCGGGCGGAACTCTCAGGCGACGAGCGGCACCTGGGTGCCCTCGGGGGGCGACTGGTACTGCTGGTTCACCTTGTTGATCTCGGACTGGTAGTAAATGATGTACGCGCCGAAGACGATCGACAGCACGCAGCCGAGCCCTGGGCTGCACGTCTCGGGCAGGCCCGCGGCGCGCTGCGCCTGCTGGATGCGCTTGCCCGTGTTGTACGCGCTGACGAACGGCGGGATGATCAGGTAGCCACCGGGGATGAACGCCAGCACGCTGAGCGCGGGGTTGACCTCGATGCGCTGGTCGAAGCGGTTGAGCTCGCTCTGGATCTTGGCCCACCACACCAGGCCGTAGATGCCACACGTGACCAGCGTGAGCAGCCACGTCACGCCAGGGCCTCGGGTCGGCATCGCCTGGCCGAAGCCGACGGGCTGCACGCCGCCACCGGGCGGGATGGGCGCGTTCTGCCCGTACGGCACGGGCGGGCCGCCGGGACCAGGCTGGCCACCCGAAGGCCCTGGGTAGGGCCCCGGCTGTGCGCCGGGCGTCCCTGGCTGGCCACCGGGCGGTCCCGGCGGCGGCCCTGGGTAGGGCCCCGGCTGCGCGGCGTCCTGCGGACCCGGGTAGGGACCCGGCTGTCCCGAGGACGCTCCCGGGTAGGGGCCCGGCTGGCCGCCCTGGGGCGGGTAAGGCCCCGGCTGCCCACCCTGCGGCGGCTGGCCGGGCGGGGACTGGTAGTTGCTCACGTTCGTGGGCTCCTCATGCGTGCTTGAACGGTTGGGCCGGGAAACGGCCGCGCGTCCCGCTCGGCGCGAACGCGCGCGCAGCAGCGCGGGCACCCTGCGGGGCGCCTTCAAGCCGCGCCCCCCACCTCATCCGGCCCGGCCCGTCATTTGATCGTCCCGGCGCCGCCACTGTCCACCTGGGGAACGGGACTGTGGCAAACCTGCAACATGGTGAACGGCATGGCGCCCCCACCGGATTGGTCCCCGGGCCCGTCCATCCGCGAGGATGGGGGCATGAGCGCGCAGATTCTCGACGGCAAGGCCGCCGCCGCGGCCATCAAGCAGAACCTCACCTCCCGGGTCGCCGGGCTCGCCTTCCACGGCATCGTGCCGGGCCTCGGCACGCTGCTCGTCGGGGACGACGTGGGCAGCCAGAAGTATGTCGCGGGCAAGCACAGGGACTGCGCCGCCGTCGGGATCGCCTCCATCCAGCGCGCGTTGCCCGCCACCGCCACCCAGCGGGAGATCGAGGCGGTCGTCGCCGAGCTGAACGCCGACCCGTCCTGCACCGGGTACCTCGTCCAACTCCCGCTGCCCCGCGGCATCGACGCCAACCGAGTGCTTGAGCTGATCGACCCGGCCAAGGACGCCGACGGGCTCCACCCCACCAACCTCGGCCGCCTCGTCCTGGGCGAGGAGGCGCCCCTGCCCTGCACGCCCAACGGCATCATCCGCCTGCTGCGCCGCCACGGCGTCGAGATCGACGGCGCCCATGTCGTCGTCATCGGCCGCGGCATCACCGTGGGCCGCTCGCTGCCGCTGCTGCTCACCCGCCGCGGCGAGAACGCCACGGTCACCCAGGTCCACACCGGCACCCGCGAGATGGCCGCGCACCTGCGGCAGGCCGACATCGTCGTCGCGGCGGCGGGCGTTCCGCACCTGGTCAAGCCCGAGGACGTCAAGCCGGGCGCGGCCGTCCTCGACGTCGGCGTCAGCCGCGACGAGACCGGCAGGATCGTCGGCGACGTGCACCCTGGCGTCGCCGAGGTCGCGGGCTGGATCTCGCCGAACCCCGGCGGCGTCGGACCGATGACGCGCGCGATGCTCCTGGAGAACGTGGTCACCTCCGCCGAGCGCGCGGCGCGCGCCTGAGGCGCGGGGCGGCGGAGGAGAGCGGAGAGGGAGGCGCGTTCATGGATGTGGGCAACGCCACAGGGCGCAAGCGGCGGCGGATCCGCGACAGGTACCCCACGCGCGGCACCGCGCGGCCCGAGGGCGGGCAGCGCACCGCGGGCGGCGACGCGCCCGCGCCCATCAGGCAGTGGCCGCTGCTCACGGTCCTCGGCACGGTGGTCGCCGGGCTGCTGATCACCCTCGCGGACTTCCGCATCGGCCTGCTCGTGTTCGGCGGCGGGCTGTTGGCGGGCGCGGTGCTGCGCGGCTGGGTCCCCGCGGTGGGGATGCTCGCGGTGCGTTCGCGGTTCACCGATGTGGCGACCTACGCGGTGCTCGGCGGCGCGATCGTGCTGCTGACGCTGATGGCCGAGCCCGATCCCTGGCTCGAAGTGCCGTTCCTCAGGGATGTGTTGCGCTTCTCGGCGGGCTGAACGGCGGGCCTCGGGTCGGGTCTCAGCCCCTGAGCCAGGAGGCCACCGTGTCCGGGTGCTCGGTCACCCAGCGCTCGGCCGCGGCGGCCGGGGTCAGCCCCTCGTGGGCGATGAGCCCGGCCACGGCGTTCTGGTCCTGCGCGGTCCAGGAGAAGTTCCGCAGGAACGCCGCCGCGTCGCCGCCGTCCGCCGCGAACTCCGCGTTGAGGTACTTCCGCAGCTCTATACGCGGGTAGTACCCCGGCAGCTCCACCTCGGCGAGGTCGACCTGGCTCGACAGCCAGTGCGGCTCCCAGAAGTACGTCAGCAGCGGGATGTCGTACGCGTCCGCGCGGTGGATCTCCTCCACCAGCGCGTCCTCGCTGCCCGCGGACCTGGGGCGCAGGTCGAGGCCGAGGTCCTCGATGATCGCCTCGTCCCGCGTGGCGAACCGAGGGTCGCCCTGGAGGAGTTGGCCGCCCAGCTGGTCGGTGAAGTCGTTGAGGTGGTGCCAGTCGAGCGCCTCGGGGTACTCCTCGGCGAACGCGCGCGGAACGTACCAGCCGACGTGTCCGGTGATCCCGAGCGCGCCGGCGTCCACGACGTACTCCTTGCGCTCCACATACAGCTCGGCCTTCTCGGGGAGCGCGCCCCAGTCCTCGAGGATGGCCTGTATCGAGCCGTCGCCCAGGGCGTCCCACGCCGCCGCCTGGTCGGCCTCGAAGCGCTCGACCGGGATGCCGAGCTCCTCCTCGAGGACATACGCGGCGACCGCCGCGTTGGCCTGGCCGCCCGGCCAGTCGGGCACGGCGATCAGGACGGGCGTCGGCTCGCCCTCGTCGAGGACGCCCTCGGCCAGGCTGCACGCGCTCACGGCGGCCAGGCAGAGGGCGCACGCCCCGGCGAGGAGTGGCTGACGTATGGGCATGGTGCGCAGTGTTTCAGATGAGGCCCAGACCGCGGACCGCTTCGCGCTCCTCGGCCAGCTCGCGCACCGACGCGTCGATGCGGGCGCGGGAGAACGCGTTGATGTCGAGGCCCTGGACGATCTCGTACGAGCCGTTCGCGGTCGTGACGGGGAACGACGAGATCAGGCCCTCGGGAACGCCGTACGAGCCGTCGGACGGGACCGCCATCGACGTCCAGTCGCCCTCCTTCGTGCCGTTGACCCACGTGTGGACGTGGTCGATCGCGGCGTTGGCGGCCGAGGCGGCCGACGAGGCGCCGCGCGCCTCGATGATCGCCGCGCCGCGCTTGGCGACGGTCGGGATGAACTCGTCAGCGAGCCACGCCTCGTCGACGGCCTCGGCGGCGCTCTTCCCCGCGATCTCGGCGTGGAAGACGTCGGGGTACTGGGTGGCCGAGTGGTTGCCCCAGATGGTCAGGCGGCTGATCTGGTCCACCGGGGCGCCGGTCTTCTTGGACAGCTGGGACAGCGCGCGGTTGTGGTCGAGGCGCGTCATGGCGGTGAACCGCTCGGCGGGCACGTCGGGCGCCGCGGCCTTGGCGATCAGGGCGTTGGTGTTGGCGGGGTTCCCCACGACCAGGACCTTGACGTCGTCGGCGGCGTGGCCGTTGATCGCCCTGCCCTGCGGCTTGAAGATCCCGCCGTTGGCCTCGAGCAGGTCCCCGCGCTCCATGCCCTTGGTCCGGGGGCGCGCGCCGACGAGCAGCGCGACGTTCGCGCCGTCGAACGCGACGTCCGGGTCGTCGGTGATGTCGATGCCGGTCAGCAGCGGGAAGGCCGAGTCGTCCAGCTCCATCGCGGTGCCCTCGGCGGCCGAAAGCGCCGGCGTGATCTCGAGGAGCCGCAGGCGGACCGGGGTGTCGGGGCCGAGCAGCTGACCCGAGGCGACGCGGAAGAGCAGGGCGTAGCCGATCTGGCCGGCCGCGCCGGTGACGGTGACGGTGACGGGGGTGCGGGACATGCGAAGCCTTCCCAGGTTAACGACCACTACCAGGCCAGGTTATCCCCCGCCCCGCGGGCCCCATCGGGCGCCCGTGGGCCGGGCCCACAACGGCTCCCGGGGGGCCGTCGCGACCTGAGACAATGGCGCGCATGGCCACTCAACCACTGCGCGTGCTGTCCGGGATCCAGCCCACGGCGGGCTCGTTCCACCTGGGGAACTACCTGGGCGCGGTCCGGCAGTGGGTGGCGCTCCAGGAGACGCACGACGCGTTCTACGCCGTTGTCGACATGCACGCGATCACCATTCCCCAGGACCCCGAGCAGCTGCGGCAGTCGACGCGTCTCGCCGCGGCGCAGCTCCTCGGCGCGGGCCTCGACCCGTCGCGCTGCGCGCTGTTCGTGCAGAGCCACGTGCCCGAGCACGCGCAGCTCGCCTGGGTGATGAACTGCCTGACGGGCTTCGGCGAGGCGTCGCGCATGACGCAGTTCAAGGACAAGTCGGCCAGGCAGGGCACCGAGGGCACGACCGTGGGGCTCTTCACCTACCCGGTGCTCCAGGCCGCCGACATCCTGATCTACAACGCCCACGAGGTCCCGGTGGGCGAGGACCAGCGGCAGCACATCGAGCTGACGCGCGACCTGGCCGAGCGGTTCAACGGGCGGTACGGGCCGACGTTCACCGTGCCGGGCGCGTACATCCTGAAGGACGCGGCGAAGATCTACGACCTCCAGGACCCGTCGATCAAGATGAGCAAGTCGGCGTCGTCGCCCAAGGGCATCGTGTGGCTGATGGACGAGCCGAAGGCGTCGGCGAAGAAGTTCCGCAGCGCCGTCACGGACACCGGCACGGAGATCCGCTTCGACCGGGAGGCCAAGCCGGGCCTGAGCAACCTCCTGACGATCTACTCCGCGCTCACCGGGATCTCGGTGCCCGAGCTCGAGGAGAAGTTCACGGGGCAGCTGTACGGCCCGCTCAAGACGGAGCTGGCCGAGGTGTTCGCGCACTGGGTGGCGCCGTTCAGGGCCCGCACCCTTGAGTATCTGAACGACCCGGCCGAGCTCGACCGCATCCTCGCGGACGGCGCGGCGAAGGCGCGCGAGGTCGCCGCCGCGACGCTCGCCGAGGTGTACGACAAGGTGGGCTTCCTGCCCACGGGGCCGCGAGGCTGACCTCCCGGGACCGAAGGACGAAGGACAGACAGGAGGGCGAAGTGGTGGGGACGGTCACCCTCGGCGTGTCCATCCCGGTGCCGGAGCCGCACGGCAGCAGGCTCCAGCGCCGCCGCCTGGGCTTCGGGGACGCCGCGGCCTCGGGCATCCCCACCCATGTGACGCTGCTGCCGCCCACCGAGGTCGCGGCGGCCGACCGCCCCGCGATCGAGGACCACCTGGCCGCGATCGCCGCCGATGCCGGGCCGTTCCCGATGCGGCTCCACGGCACCGGCACCTTCAGGCCGCTCTCGCCCGTCGTCTTCGTGCGGGTGGTCGAGGGCGTCTCGGCGTGCGGGCGCCTCCAGGAGCGGGTGCGCGCGGACGGCGGCCCGCTTGCGCGCGAGCTGCCGTTCCCCTACCACCCGCATGTGACGGTCGCCCATGGCGTCCCCGAGGGGGCGCTGGACGCGGCGCAGGCCGAGCTGGCCGCGTACGAGGCGGACTGGACCGTCTCGGGGTTCGCCCTCTACGAGCAGGGTCCGGGCGGGGCGTGGAGCCTGCGGCGCGCGTTCGCGTTCGCGCCGTGCCCGCGGCAGCGCGGCACCAGGACGGCGTCGCGCGAGCGGCCCCTGGAGGCCGCGTAACGGCGGGCCGCCCGCCGCCCCGCGGAGCCCCGCCGTGTCATCGGCGCCGCTCGGGGCACCCGCGTCTACCGTGAGCCTCGTCATGGACAGACTGACCCGGACGCGGGGGATCGGCCCGGCGGTGGCGTGGTTCCTGCGCAGCCGGGCCTGGCGCGTGTACCGGCACCTGGACGACAGGGCCTGGTCGCGGCTCGCGGCGGCCATCACGTTCACCAGCTTCGTCGCGTTCTTCCCCGTCCTCGGCGTCGCCGTGGCCCTCGGGGTCGCGGTGCTCGGGCGGGGGCGGATCGACGACATCGAGCGCTGGGCCTCCGACCAGGTGCCCGGTATCTCCCAGCGCCTCGACCTGCACGCCCTCTTCGACCAGGCGGGCACGATCGGCCTGATCTCCCTGCTCCTGGTGGTGCCCACGGGCGCGAGCTGGGTGGACGCGCTGCGCGGCTGCCTGCGCGCGCTGTGGGACCTGCCAGACCCCGAGGCGAACCCCCTGCTGCGCCGCGCGCGCGACCTGGGCGTGCTCGCCGGGCTCGGCGTCGTCACGCTGCTCTCGCTCGGCGTCTCGGCGCTCGCGACCGGCGCGGTCCACTGGGCGGCGCGCACCGCGGGGACGGGGTGGCCGATCCGGGTGGCCGCCTACGGGTTCGCGATGGTCGTGACGTTCTTCCTGCTGGTCTACCTGCTGGTGCTGCTGCCCGGCGTGCGGCCGCCCCGGCGCGCCGTCGTGGCGGCGTGCGCGCTGGGCGCGGTCGGCTTCGAGCTGCTCAAGGCGCTGCTCGGGAGCTATCTGACGGACGTGGCCACCAGGAACGTGTACGGGGCGTTCGGCGTCCCGATCGCCCTGCTGGTGTGGATGAACCTGATGGCCAAGCTCCTGCTGATCTGCTGCGCCTGGACGGCGACCGCGGTCACTCCGGCGGAGCGTCCGCACGCCGACGCCATGGACGCGAAGGGCGGGAAGGGCGCGCCGGACGGGACGGGCGGGACGGACGCGACAGGGGCAGCGGATGGCGGCGGTGGAAGAGATACGCCGCCCCCGCGACCGCCGCGAGACCCGCCGCGGTGACCCCGAGCACCGTGAGCCCGGTGGCGGAGATCCCGTCACCGCCGCCGCCCGCGGCGCCCTCCTGGCCCGTCGCGCCCGAACCCTCGGCGGGGTTGGCCCCGTCGGCGTCCGCGCCGCCCGTGGCCTCGCCAGGGTCGCGCGGCGGGTCCTGCGGCAGCTCGCTCAGCGGCGGCACCAGCTCGCCGATCGGCTCGACCGAGTCGGCCGCGTCGAAGCCCCAGTCGAACAGCGCCGCGGTCTCCCGGTAGACCGTCAGGCTGTCGCCGTCGGGGTCCATCACGGTGACGAGCAGCACGCGCCCGCCGCGCTCGGCGACGCCGGTGAACGTGTACCCGGCGCCCGAGGTGTAGCCGTTCTTCACCCCGGCGATGCCCTCGTAGGGCTCGAGCCCGGGGGCGCCGACCAGGAGGCGGTTGGTGTTCTGGATCTCGTAGGTCTCCCGATCCTCGCCCTCGCCCTCGCCGGGGAAGTCGGCGTTCGGGGTGGCGGCGTACGCGCGGAAGTCGGCGTTCTGCATGCCGGAGCGGGCGATCAGGGTCAGGTCGTAGGCCGACGACACCTGCCCTTCGGCGTCGTACCCGTCGGGGCTCACCACGTGGGTGTCGTTGGCCTGGAGGTCGTCGGCGCGCTCGTTCATCTCGGCGACGGTGGGCTCGCGGCCGCCGTTCATGGCGGTCAACGCGGCCACCGCGTCGTTGCCCGAGGCCAGGAAGACGCCGTGCCACAGGTCCTCGACGGTGTAGGTCGCGCCGTCGTCCAGGCCGACGGCGCTGCTGCCGGGGCCGAGGTCCACCATGTCGTCCGGGTCAGCGACATAGGTGTCGTCGCGGTCGAACTTCGGCAGCAGCGCGTCCGCGAACAGCATCTTCAGCGTGCTCGCGGGCGGCAGCGGCCTGTGGGCGTCGCGGGCGGCGAGCACGTCGCCGCTCTCCGCGTCGGCGACGATCCACGACGCGGCGGTGAGGTCGTCGGGCAGCGCGGGCGCGCCGTCGTCGGCGCGCACCTGGGGGCGCGGGCTGGCCAGCAGCTCGCCGCCCACCGCCGACCTCTCGGCGGGCGGGTCGTCGTCGGCCGCGGCGGCGACGGCCGGGGCGAGCAGCGCGGGAGTGACTATGGCCAGCACGAGCGCGCGAACGGGCATCCGAAGGGAGGACGAGCGAGTGAACGGCACATCACGAACTTACCGTTGGCCGTCCCCGAGGCGACCAGTGGAGCGGCCCAAACCGGTGACCGGCCCCGATCCGGAGGACGCTCCGGCACCCCCGCATACTGGTCGGACAAGAAGCTGAAAGGACGTTCACCATGGGCGTTTTGATCGTCATCCCGCTGGCTGTGGTGACGGTCGTGCTCGGCGCGGCCCACTGGTACCTGTGGAAACGCCTCGTGCGGGACGTCTCCGCGCCGGGCAGCCGGTACCGGACCGTGGGGGCGGTGGCGCTCGGGGTGCTGCCGGTGCTCGCGGTGTTCTCGTTCACCGGGCGCGAGATGGGCGTTCCGTTCGACGTGCAGCGGGTCACGGCGTGGCCGGGCTACCACTGGATGATCGCGCTGCTCTACCTGCTGCTCACGCTGGGCGCGGCCGAGCTGGTGAGGCCGCTGGTCCTGCGGGTGCTGCGGCGCCGGGCGCGGGGGCGCGCGGTGGAGGAGCCCGAGCCCGTGTCCGAGCCGGTCCCGGTGGCGGCCGGGGTGGCGGCGACGGATGAGGCGCCCGGGGGATCGACGGGGGGATCGACGGCGGGGGCGAAGGATCCGGCCGAATCCGCGGCGGGCGAGGGCGGCGCGGCCGGAGAACGCGCTGGCGGCGAGGGTGACGAGGGTGGTAAGGGGGACGGCGGCGCCGAGGCGGAGGGCGCGAAGGGCCGGAGGGAAGGGAAGGCCCCGGACGATCCCGCCGAGCTGAGCCGCAGGCTGCTGGTCTCCCGCGCCGCGGCGGTCACCGCGGGGGTGGTCGCGGCCGGTGCCCTCGGCTACGGCTCGTGGGCCGCGCGGAACCTCAGGACCAAGCATGTCGCCGTCCCGCTGGCCAAGCTGCCCCGCGCGGCCCACGGCTACCGCGTCGCGGTGGTCAGCGACATCCATCTTGGCCCGCTCATGGGCCGCTCCCACTGCCAGCGCGTGGTCGACACGATCAACCGCGCGCAGCCCGACCTGATCACCGTCGTCGGCGACATGGTGGACGCCGAGGTGGCCGACCTGCGGACCGCCGTGGCCCCGCTCGCCCAGCTGAGCGCGCGCGACGGCGCGTACTTCGTCACGGGCAACCACGAGTACTTCGTCGAGGGCACGGCCGAATGGCTCGACCACGTGCGCGAGCTGGGCCTGCGCCCCCTGGAGAACGCCCGCGACGAGCTGCCCCACTTCGACCTGGCCGGGGTCAACGACCTGGCGGGCGAGGGCACCGAGGGCGGCGGCCCCGACTTCGACGCGGCGCTCGGCGACCGCGACCCGCGGCGGGCGTCGATCCTGATGTCCCATCAGCCGGTCACCATCCACGACGCGGTCGACCACGGCGTCGACCTCCAGCTCTCCGGCCACACCCACGGCGGCCAGGTCTGGCCGATCACCTATCTGGCCGCGCTCGCCAACCCGACCCTGGCGGGCCTCGAGCGCTACGGGGACACCCAGCTCTATGTCACGCGCGGCGCCGGCGCGTGGGGGCCGCCCGTCCGCATCGGCGCCGACCCGGATGTGACGATCATCACGCTGGAGTCGGGGCAGTCCTGACCTCGGCAAACAAAAGCTGAGTGCGATTGTCCGGTTTTCGTCTCAAGCTGTCGTGCGAGTCAACTATTCGTCCCGCTCCGGTGTCTTGGATAACGACCAGGGAACAAAGTGACAGCGTGGCGGACACGGAACGCTGTGGCGGAGGTGCGGTGGGCAATGGCGGACGAGATCGAGATCGAGGCCCTCGTCATCCGAGGCCGGGTGCGTGACTCCCTCGGAGTCGCGCTGCCTCGGGCCGTGGTGACCCTGACGGGTCCGGGGGGCGGGCGGAGTCTGGTGAAGACGCGCAGCGCGGACGACGGCGGCTTCACGGTGACCGCCCCGACGCACGGGGAGTACCTGCTGGCCGCGTTCTCCCCCCAGTTGGGCAGCCAGAGCGTGGCGGTCAGGCTCGAAGGGCGCGCGGTGGAGGTGGAGTTCCGCATCGATGTGCCGGGCGCCACACTTCAGGACTGACCTCGGGTGACCGTCGGGTGAAGCTCGAACAGCCTTCGAAATCCCCGTACTTGCCCGGTTAGGTCCGTCACCGAAAGCGCTTCCCCTCCAGATCCGGGTCAAGTTGTGGCCGCACCGTTGTGCCCCTCGTGGTGCAGTGGTGAGAACCCTGTGGTTGGCTGAGCCACCGAGATTGTTGCGAGAAAGGGTTCGGGGAGTGGCACGGATCCGGGCCAGATCGGCCATGGGCATCGGACTGGCCGTCGTGCTGGTCGTCGGTGCGATCGGCGGCTGGATGTTCTTCCGTTCGGATGGTGGCGACAAGGAACCGATCGTCGTGGGCAGCACGTCCACACCCTCGATGCTCGATCCCGGCGGCGCCTACGACGCGGGCGCCGCCATGATGGTCAGCAACCTCTACCAGTCGCTGCTGACCTATGTACCGGGCAACGAGCAGCCCGTGCCCGACGCGGCCGAGGCATGCGACTTCGACAACGACGACCTGACGGTCTTCCGCTGCACCCTGCGCGAGGACCTGACGTTCTCCACCGGTCGGCTGATGACCCCCGCCGACGTCAAGTTCTCCTACGACCGCATCCTCGCCATGGCCGAACGCGCCGAGCAGGACGAGGCGGACGACAGCATCCCGGCGGAGGAGAAGTTCAACTACGCGGGCCCCTCGAGCCTGCTCGCCTCCCTGGAGTCGGTCACCGTCGACGGCAGGGACATCGTGTTCCAGCTCAACCAGCCGGACGCGACCTTCCCGTTCATCGTGGCGGGCAGCGCGGGCGCCATCGTGGACAGCGAGAGCTACGAGGAGCTCGAGCCGCGTGACGACGGCTCCGTCGTCGGCTCGGGGCCCTACACGCTGACCGCGTACGAGCCCACCGAGTACGCCGAACTCGAGCCCAACCCCGACTACCGGGGCGCCAACGAGCGCGCCGAATTCCCCATCCGCGTCCGGTGGTTCACCGAGGCCGAGGACGGCACCGCCGCCGACCAGCTGCTGGCCCGCGCGTGGGAGGACGGCGAGGTCGACGTCAACGACGGCAAGATGCCGCCCGAGGTGCTCGCGGAGATCAACCCCGCCGACCCCGACCACCGCTTCAGCGAGTCCGCCGCCTCCTCCATCCGCGTCATGGGCTTCAACACCCGCGAGGGCGCCCCCATGGCCGACGACGCGCTGCGCAGCGCGGCCGCCGCGATGCTCGACCGCGAGGCGATCACCCGCCATGTCCACGAGAACGCCGTCGAGGCGCTCTACTCGCTGATCCCCG
This sequence comes from Streptomyces radicis, assembly GCF_003626575.1. GTDB lineage: Bacteria > Actinomycetota > Actinomycetes > Streptomycetales > Streptomycetaceae > Streptomyces > Streptomyces radicis. Next base: position 50,353 of record NZ_RBDY01000026.1, read on the forward strand.
TGGGCTTCGCGGGCCATGGCACGCCGTACTACGACCAGTACCGCGACACGGACCCCGAGGAGCTGCGCGACGAGCTCGAGGCGGCCGGGTACGAGCTGCCCGTGCCGTTCGACCTCGCCTACTCGCGAGGCGTCCAGAACCACGAGGAGGCCGAGGTGATCACCCGCCAGCTCGAGGCGGACGGCCTGTTCGACGTCACGACGACCTACTACGACTGGTCCGAGTTCATCCCGCAGATCTACAGCTCCGCCCCGTTCGACGCCTATGTCGTCGGCTGGGTGGCCGACTACCCCGACCCCGCGGCGTTCACCGACGTGCTGCTCGGCGAGGGCGACGGCCTCAACACCGGCTACAGCGACGCCGAGATCAACGACCTGATCGCCCAGACCCGCAACGAGCCCGACCGGGGGCTGGCCGCCGACCGCTTCAAGCACATCCACGAGCTGGCGAGCGAGGCGGCGTCCATCGTGCCGATCTTCCAGGACAAACGGATCACCCTCAGCGCCGAGGACATCACGGGCATTCAGCATCTGTCGAGCAGCAGCACCGTGTGGCGGCTCTGGGAGCTGCGCCGGATCTGATCCGTGCGGCAGGATGCGCACATGGCACGCCTACGGCACACGATCGTCCTCACGTCCGTCAGCCGTCCGCACGTCGAGAGATCCGTCGGCGTCGCGCACGACGTCCTGGAGAGCCTCGACACGCGGGGGGCCACCCTGCTCACCGAGGACGGCAGGCCCGTCGCGGGCGTCGAGCTGCGCTCCGGCGAGCACCTGAGGCCCGGCGCCACCTACGCGCTGGTGGACGGTCACGAGCAGACGGTGCGGGCCGAGGTGCTCGCCTGGGACCGCGCCCGCGAGACGGGCGCGCGCTTCGAGGCGACGCACCCGTCGTACGCGTCCCCCGACGGCGCCGAGACGTCGAGCGGCCGGGTCGTGTCCGTGGTGCGGCTGCACAGCGCCGACCGGCCCGAACGGCTCGACCTGGCCGTCGACGGGGCGCTGACCCGCGCGGACGGGCGGCGCAGGCGGCTGCGGTGGTTCACGCTCAACGGCACGCTCGACCTCGCGCGCTGGTGGCAGGCGCTCGAAGGGGTGGCGCGCGGGGGCGCGCCCGGCAAGCCCGCGTTCTCGCTGCGGATGCGGCACCCGGTCCTGCGGGCCGCGTTCGAGGCCAGCCCGTGCGAGGCCACCGACGGAACGTGGCGCGTCGAGGTGGTCACGATGCTGCGGGGCCGCGGCCTGGCCCGCCCGGTGGCCGCGGTGCCGCTGCTGGTGACGCGGCGGATGATGCACCGGGCGATCGGCCAGGCGCTCGACCGCATGGCCGACGACTGGGGCACCCGGGTCGCCCCCGAGCTGAACCGCGAACCGGAGGAGCTGCGCCGGGAGTTGACGGAGCTTCTGTGCAGAACGCCTGCCGCATGACGCCTGCCGCTGTGGCTCGGCCGTGGGCGACGGCGCTGGCGCGGCTGCCGTTGCTCGGTGCGGGTGGGTGAGGGGTTTCGCGGCTGGCGCCGCGGGGGCGGCCGCGCGGTGCGACGCCCTGTTGCGGCTGTGGCTGCGGCTGGCGCCGCGGGCTTGGCCGTTGGCCGGTGTGCACGGTGCGACGCCGTGGTCGACGGCCCCGTCGGCGCGCATCGCGCGGCCCGTCCGTGGGGCGGTGTCCGGGAACGGCGTTTTCGGACCGGTCCGGCTGCCGCCTTGGGCGCGTGCCGCGCCGCGGCCCACGTGTTCCGACGGTGCGGACAGTTCGGGCACGGCCGGACCCCCGCGGCGGTAGCCGCAGTCCCACCGGCCGACCCGCACTGACCCAGGGCCGGGCCGCGTGGCACGCGCCGATGACAAGCCCACGGCCGAGCCTGCGGCGCCAGCCGCGCAACCCCTCGCCCACCCGCAGCGAGCAACGGCCGAGCCACAGCGGCAGGCGTCCCGCACCGCCACACGCCGCGCGCGGCAGCGCGCCGCACCACACACCGGACCCATCACCGGCCAACGGCCGGGCCTGCGGCGGCAGCCGCAACCACAGCCGCAACAGGGCGTCGCACCATGCGGCCGCCCCCGCGGCGGCAGCCGCGACAACCCGCGCCAACATCCCACCCGCACCGGGCAACGGCCAGCCGGGCCGGGCCGGGAACACCGTTCCCCCTCACCGGCCAACGGCCGAGCCTGCGGCGGCAGCCGCGACAACCCGTGCCAACAGCGCGCCCGCACCGAGCAACGGCAGGCGCGCCAGCGCCGTCGCCCACGGCCGAGCCCGCGGCGGCAGCCGCGCAACCCCTCGCCCACCCGCAGCGAGCAACGGCCGAGCCACAGCGGCAGGCGTTACAGCACCTTGCCCGGGTTCAGGATGCCTCTCGGGTCGAAGACCTGGCGGATCGCGCGTTGCAGCTCCACGCCGTCCTGGCCCAGCTCGCGGGCCAGCCACTCCTTCTTGAGGACGCCCACGCCGTGTTCGCCCGTGATCGTGCCGCCGAGGTCGAGGCCGAGGGCCATGATCTCGTCGAACGACGCCCGCGCGCGGCGCGACTCGTCCTCGTCGCGGGCGTCGAAGCACACGGTCGGGTGGGTGTTGCCGTCGCCCGCGTGCGCGCACACGCCGATCGTCAGGCGGTGGCGTTCGGCGATGGCCGCCACCCCGTCGAGCAGGTCGGCGAGCCTGCTGCGCGGCACGCACACGTCGTCGATCATCGTGGTGCCCTTGACCGCCTCCAGGGCCACCAGCGCCGAGCGCCGCGCGGCGAGCAGCATCTCGGACTCGGCGTCGTCCTCGGCGGGCACCACGTCCGTGGCGCCCGCGCCCCGGCACAGCTCGGCGACCGCCGCGAGGTCGGCGGCCGGGTCCGCGGTGTCGAACGCCGCGAGCAGGAGCGCCCGCGTGCTCTCGGGAAGTCCCATGCGCGTCAGCTTGTTGACGGCGGCGATCGTCGTCGCGTCCATCAGCTCGAGCAGCGAGGGGGTGTGGCCCTCGGCCATGATCCGGCAGACCGCGTCGCCCGCCGCGGCGGCCGAGCCGAACTCCGCGGCCAGCACCAGCTGCCGCGGCGGCGCGGGCCGCAGCGCGAGCACCGCGCCCACGACCACGCCGAGCGTTCCCTCGGAGCCGACGAACAGCCGCGTCAGGTCGTACCCGGCCACGCCCTTGGCCGTGCGCCGACCGGTCGTCAGGAGCCGACCGTCCGCCAGCACCACGTCGAGGCCGAGGACATACTCGGCCGTCACGCCGTACTTGACGCAGCACAGGCCGCCCGAGCCCGTGCCGATGTTCCCGCCGATGGTGCACTGCTCCCAGCTCGACGGGTCGGGGGGATAGGCGAGGCCGTGGGCGGCCACCGCCTTGGACAGGTCGGCGTTGACGACGCCCGGCTCGACGACGGCGTACCGGTTGACCGGGTCGATCTCCAGGATCCGGTCCATCCGCACGAGCGAGAGCACCACGCACCCGTCGATGGCGTTGGCGCCGCCGGACAGCCCCGTGCGCGCGCCCTGCGGGACCACGGGCACGCGCGCCTCGTGCGCGGTGCGCATGACGTGGCGCACCTGGTCCACCGTGCGCGGCAGCACGACGGCCGCGGGGGCGCCAGCGGGGCAGAAGCTGGCCATGTCGTGGGCGTAGGACGCGGTGACATCGCTGTCGGTCAGGACCGCCTCGGCGGGCAGCCCCTCGCGCAGCCGTGCGACAAGAGTGTCCATAGCGGAAGTTTCGCATCGCCGTGCGGAAAATCCCATGGTCGGGACGGTGGCCATTGTGCGAGGCTGCCGTGCGATGGAACGTTACGACCGCCACCTCATCACCCATTCCGAGCATCCCATCGCCGCCCCGCTCAGCGGTGACGCGTTCCGCGCCGTGCTCGCCGTGGCCATGCAACGCCCTTCGGGCGGTGGGAGGTTGTTCGACCTGGGGTGCGGTCAGGCCCAGTGGCTGCTCACCGCGCTCACCGGCTGGAGCCGCGCCACCGGCGTGGGCGTCGACATCTCGGAGCCCTGCCTCGACCGGGCGGCGGCGCAGGCGCGGCGCCTCGGGGTCGCCGACCGGCTCGAGCTGCACGAGGCCGACGCCGCGCGGTTCGCCGCCATCACCCCGCCCGGGACGTTCGACGTGGTGCTGTGTGTCGGCTCGACGCACGCGTTCGGCGGGCTGCTGCCCGCGCTCGCGGCCGCGCGCCGCCTGCTCGCGCCCGGCGGGTGCGTCGTGGTCGGCGAGGGGTTCTGGGAGCGCGAGCCGGGGCCCGCCGCGCTCCGGGCGCTCGACGCGCGCCCCGACGATCACGCCGATCTCGGCGGCACCGTCGACCGCGTCGTCGCCGACGGCTGGCTGCCGGTCAACGGGCACACCTCGACGCTCGACGAGTGGGACGAGTACGAGTGGTGCTGGACCGGATCGCTCTCCCGCTGGGCGCTCGACCACCCCGACCACCCCGACGCGGCCGAGGCCCGCGCGACCGCCGACGCGCACCGCACCGGCTGGCTGCACGGCTACCGCGGCACGCTCGGCTTTGTCACCCTGGTGCTGCGCGACGCGGCGTGAGGTGTTCACCCGGGGGCTCGCCGCCGTTCACCGGGCGGGCGCGGGGACGGGCCACGATCCGGCGCATGAAATACCGAAGAAGCGCACTGCTCGGCACCGCCGTGCTGCTCGGCGCCACCGCACTCGCGCCCGCCGCGGCGCAGGAAGCGCGGGACGCGCGCGACGCGCGGCACGGGCGCCCCGGCGGCGCGTTGGAGCTGACCCTGCTCGGCCGGTACGAGTCCGGGTCCTTCGACGAGGCCGCGGCCGAGATCACGGCGTTCGACCCGGCCACCGCACGGGTGTTCACGGTCAACGCCGAACGCGGCACCGTCGACGTGCTGGACATCGCCGACCCGGCGAACCCCGTCAAGGTGGCCGAGCTTGCCACCCCAGGGGCCAATAGCGTCGCCGTGCACGACGGGCTCGTCGCCGTCGCCCAGCAGGCGAGCGACAAGACGCGGCCCGGCACCGTGTCGTTCTTCCGCGCCGACGACGGCGCCCCTGTCGACTCGGTCACCGTGGGCGCGCTGCCCGACGCCCTCACGTTCACCCCCGACGGCAGCCGCGTCGTCGTCGCCAACGAGGGCGAGCCCGCCTCCTACTGCGAGGAGGACGGCTACGACCCTGAGGGCTCGGTGAGCGTCATCACGCTGCACGAGGGCCGCGTCGAGGGCGTCCGCACCGCCGACTTCCGCGCCTGGAACGGCTCGGAGGACCGGCTGCGCCGCGACGGCGTGCGTATCTACGGGCCCGGCGCCTCGGCCGCGCAGGACCTTGAGCCCGAGTACCCGACGGTCTCGCCCGACGGGCGCCTCGCCTATGTGACGCTCCAGGAGAACAACGCGATCGCCGTGGTGAACCTCGCCCAGGCGCGCGTCACACGCATCGAGCCGCTCGGCACCAAGGACCACTCCCGCCGCGGCAACGGCCTCGACCCGTCCGACGAGGACGGCGGCACCCACATCGGCCGCTGGCCGGTGCGCGGCCTCTACCAGCCCGACGGCATCGCGGCGTTCTCCCGTGGCGACTACCTGATCACGGCCAACGAGGGCGACGCCCGCGACTGGGACTGCTACGCGGAGGAGGTGCGCGTGGCGGACGTGGAGCTGTCGCCCCGCGCATTCCGCGACGCCGATGAGCTGCAACGCCCCGAGGCGCTCGGCCGCCTGACCATCACCGAGACGTCGCCGCGCGACCGGCAGGGGCGCTACACCGAGCTGCACGCGCTCGGCGGGCGCTCGCTCTCGGTGCTCGACACGCGCGGCCGGGTGGTGTGGGACTCGGGCGACGAGCTCGAACGCCTGATCGCCGAGCGCTTCCCCGACGACTTCAACACCGACAACACGGAGAACGCCCCCGACTCCCGCAGCGACAACAAGGGCCCCGAGCCCGAGGGCGTCACGGTGGGCCGGGTCGCGGGCACGGAGTACGCGTTCGCCGGTCTCGAACGCGTCGGCGGCGTCGTGGTCCACGACCTGTCGAACCCGCGCCACCCCGAGCTCGCGGGCTATGTCAACTCCCGTGACTTCGCGGGCGACCCCGAGGCGGGCACGGCGGGCGACCTCGGCCCCGAGGGCCTGACGTTCATCCGCGCCCAGGACAGCCCGACGGACAAGCCCCTGCTGGTCGTCGGCTTCGAGACGAGCGGCACGACGGCGATCTACGAGATCGCCTGAAGCCATCGCGACGACGCGCCCACACCCCATCCGAGACACGGGCACGTCGTCGGGGCCGGTGTCAGAACCTGCGGGTGATCAGGGCCTGTTTGACCTCTTGGATCGCCTTCGTCACCTCGATGCCGCGCGGGCAGGCGTCCGTGCAGTTGAAGATCGTGCGGCAACGCCACACGCCGTCGCGGTCGTTGAGGATCTCCAGGCGCTGCTCCGCGCCCTCGTCGCGCGAGTCGAAGATGAAGCGGTGGGCGTTGACGATCGCCGCCGGGCCGAAGTACTGGCCGTCGTTCCAGAAGACCGGGCACGCGCCCGTGCACGCCGCGCACAGGATGCACTTGGTCGTGTCGTCGAAGCGCTCCCGCTGCTCCGCCGACTGGCGGTGCTCGCGCGAGGGCTGGTTGCCCGTCGTGATCAGGAACGGCATCACGTCGCGGTACGCCTGGAAGAACGGCTCCATGTCGACGATCAGGTCCTTCTGGACCGTCATGCCCTTGAGCGGCTCGATCACCACGGGCTTGGCCTTGGGGCCGCCGTCGAGGTCGGCGATGTCCTTGATGAGCGTCTTGCAGGCCAGCCGGTTCTTGCCGTTGATCCGCATCGCGTCCGAGCCGCAGATGCCGTGGGCGCAGGAGCGGCGGAACGTCAGGGTGCCGTCCTCCTCCCACTTGATCTGGTGGAGGGCGTCGAGCACCCGCTCCTTGGGGTCGATGTCCAGCGTGAAGTCCTGCCAGAACGCGTGCTCGGAGGACTCGGGGTTGAACCGCCGGATCCGGAACGTGACCCGCGCGAGGTGGGCCGAGTCGGCCATGCCCCCGGTCGGGGTCTCGGTGACCGTTGCCATCAGTACGTACGCTCCTGCGGCTGGTAGCGGGTCTGGACGACCGGCTTGTAGTCGAGCCTGATCGTCTCGTTTCCTTGGGAGTCCACTTCGCGATAGGCCATGGTGTGCCGCATGAAGTTGACGTCGTCGCGGTGCGGGTGGTCCTCGCGGTAGTGGCCGCCGCGCGACTCCTTGCGGGCCAGCGCCGAGACGACGAGCACCTCGGCGAGGTCGAGGAGGTTCCCCAGCTCCAGGGCCTCGAGCAGATCGGTGTTGAAGCGCCTGCCCTTGTCCTGCACCGAGACGTTCCGGTACCGCTTGCGCAGCGCCGTGATGTCCTCGAGCGCCTCCTTGAGCGTCTGCTCGGTGCGGAAGACCATGGCGTTCCTGTCCATCGTCTCCTGCAACGCGCGGCGGATCACGGTCACCCGCTCGTTGCCCGTCGCGCCGCGCATGCGCGTCACCTCGTCGGCGACGAAGCGCGCCGGGTCCTCCGGCAGCTCCACCAGGTCGGCGTCCGCGGCGTACTCGGCGGCGGCGATCCCGGCGCGGCGGCCGAAGACGTTGATGTCGAGCAGGGAGTTGGTGCCGAGGCGGTTGGCGCCGTGCACGGAGACGCAGGCCACCTCGCCCGCGGCGTAGAGCCCGGGGACCACGTCGGTGTTGGTGGAGAGCACCTCGCCGCGGACGTTGGTCGGGATGCCGCCCATCGCGTAGTGCGCGGTCGGCTGGATCGGGATCGGGTCGGTGTACGGCTCGATGCCGAGGTAGGTGCGCGCGAACTCGGTGATGTCGGGCAGCTTGGCGTCGAGCTGCTCGGGCGGCAGGTGCGTGAGGTCGAGGTGCACATGGTCGCCGTCGGGGCCGCAGCCGCGGCCCTCGCGGATCTCGGTGTAGATCGAGCGCGAGACGACGTCGCGCGACGCGAGGTCCTTCATGACGGGCGCGTACTTCTCCATGAAGCGCTCGCCGTCCTTGTTGCGCAGGATGCCGCCCTCGCCCCGCGCGCCCTCGGTCAGCAGGATGCCCATCTTCCAGATGCCGGTCGGGTGGAACTGGAAGAACTCCATGTCCTCCAGCGGCAGTCCGCGCCTGAACGCCGCCGCCTGCCCGTCGCCCGTGAGCGTGTGGGCGTTGGAGGTCACCTTGTAGAACTTGCCGTTGCCGCCCGAGGCGAACACGACCGCCTTGGCACGGAAGACGTGCAGCTCGCCCGTGGCCAGCTCGTACGCCACCACGCCCGCCGTGCGGCGCACGCCGTCGACGGTGGTGAGCAGCAGGTCGAGGACGTAGAACTCGTTGAAGAACTCGACGCCCTCCTTCACGCAGTTCTGGTAGAGCGTCTGGAGGATCATGTGCCCGGTGCGGTCGGCCGCGTAGCACGAGCGGCGCACGGGGGCCTCGCCGTGGTTGCGGCTGTGGCCGCCGAAGCGGCGCTGGTCGATCAGCCCGTCAGGGGTGCGGTTGAACGGCAGGCCCATCCGCTCCAGGTCGAGGACGGAGTCGATGGCCTCCTTGGCCAGGATCTCCGCGGCGTCCTGGTCCACCAGGTAGTCGCCGCCCTTGACCGTGTCGAACGTGTGCCACTCCCAGTTGTCGTCCTCGACGTTCGCCAGGGCCGCGGCCATCCCGCCCTGCGCGGCGCCCGTGTGCGAACGCGTCGGGTACAGCTTCGTCAGCACGGCGGTGCGGCTGCGCTGGGTGGCCTCGATGGCCGCCCGCATCCCGGCGCCGCCCGCGCCGACGATGACGGTGTCGTACGTGTGGATCTGCATCGCTCTCGTCACACTCTCGCGTCGAACCCCGGCGGTTCAGCTGATGTTCGGGTCGAAGGTGAAGATCACCAGGGTGCCCAGCAGCACGGTGAAGACCGTGGCCACATAGAGCAGCATCTTCAGCCAGAAGCGCGTGGTGTCGCGCTGGGCGTAGTCGTTGATGATCGTGCGCAGCCCGTTGCCGCCGTGCAGCATCGCGAGCCACAGCATCAGCAGGTCCCAGACCTGCCAGAACGGCGAGGCCCAGCGGCCCGCGACGAACGCGAAGCTCACCTTGCTGACGCCGCCGTCGAGGACGAGCTGGATCACCAGGTGGGTGATCACCAGGACGACCAGGAGCACCCCCGACACCCGCATGAACAGCCAGCCGTACAGCTCGAAGTTGGTCCTGGTGGTGCGGGGCGTGCGGTGCGTGCGGGCGCGCGGGGGCTCGATGACGGGCGCGGGGTTGTCGGGGCCGTAGCGCCTGCCGCCCTCGTCGCCCTTGGCGACCTCACTGATCTCGATGGCCATGGTCATCAGCTCCCGAACAGCTCACGGAACGCGTGCCCGAGCACCGGATAGGCGGCGCCCGCCATCAGCGCGACCCAGACACCCACGACGGTCCACAACATGTGCCGCTGGTAGCGGGCGCCGTTGGCCCAGAAGTCCACGGCGACGACGCGCAGGCCGTTGAGCGCGTGGAACAGCACGGCGGCCACCAGGCCGTACTCCATCACGGCCACGACGGGCGTCTTGTAGACCTCGATCGTCTTGTCGTACGCCTCGGGCGAGACGCGGACGAGGGAGGTGTCGAGCACGTGGACGAACAGGAAGAAGAAGATGAGGACACCGGTGACGCGGTGCGCCACCCATGACCACATGCCTTCCCGGCCGCGGTACAACGTTCCTGCCGGCACGGAAGAACCCTTCACGAGCTGCGTACGGGGCCTGCGGCCCGGCCGGATACCGTTCACCGGCCGCGGGTCATGGTAGCCGCGCGGCGGCCCTGGCTCGGCCGCGGGGAGGCCGCTTCGATCATGGAGCCGCGGCGTTCGGCGTCGGGTTGCCGACTCTTGGCCAACGGTTAACGTCGAACGTATGCGGCAAGCGCACTGGCGAATATTCGCACTGGTCGCGGCGGTGCTCGTCATCGTCGCCGGGGCCGTGGTCACCCTCACGACGGGGGACGATGACGCTCCACCCGAGCGTGAGCCCGGCGGAAGCGTCGCCGCCGCGCAACCGACGGGCCCCGAGGGGCCGATCGAGTCGATCCCCTCGGTGCGGTCGTTCGACGCGGCCTCGGGGCGCGGCTGGGCGCCGGGTGAGGAGACCCGGGTGGTAGCGGACGAGGACGGGCCGCTGGACGACGAGGCCGACCGGCTCGCCGACGAGCTCGACGTGCCGCGCGCGGACGAGGGGGGCCGCCAGGGCGATGTGATCCTCGGCATCGACGACCGCGCGAACACCGGGGGAGAGGGGTACACGCTCGTCACCGAGGACCACAGGGTCCGCATCGTGGGGCGGACCGAGGCCGGGGTCTTCTACGGCACGCGCACGCTGATGCAGTCGGTGCGCGCCAACGGCGGCACCCCCGAGGGCACCGTGACCGACCGGCCCGACCGGCCGCAGCGCGGGCTCATGATCGACATCGCGCGCAAGCCGTTCTCCGCCGACTGGATCGAGGACCGGCTGCGCGAGATGGCCGACCTCAAGCTCAACCAGCTCCAGCTCCACCTCAGCGACGACCAGGGCTTCCGCATCGAGAGCGAGAGCCACCCCGAGGTGGTCTCGGACGAGCACCTCACCAAGCGTGAGGTGCGCGACATCGTCCGGTTGGCGGAGTCGCTGCACATCGAGGTGATCCCGGAGATCGACTCCCCAGGCCACCTCGGCGCGGTGCTCGAGGCGCATCCCGACCTCCAGTTGCGGCGGGCGGACGGCGGCGCGGCCGAGGGCGCGATCAACATCGCCGACCCCGCCGCGGGCCGCCTCATCGACGAGCTGCTGCGCGAGTACCGGGACCTCTTCCCCGCCCGCTTCTGGCACCTGGGCGGCGACGAGTACGCGGCCCTGCTCAGCAGCGACCCCGAGGCCACCTACCCGGGCCTCGCCAGGGCGGCGCGGGACCGTTACGGCGACGACGCGACCGTGCGCGACCTGGCCACCGGGTGGCTCAACGACCGGGCCGAGGTCGTCACGGACCTGGACAGGACGCCGCAGGTGTGGAACGACGGCATGCACGCCGATGGCGTCGTCGAGCCGAGCGAGGACCGGCAGGTGGCGTACTGGACGGGCCGCGAGCAGGGCGCGCGGCCGCCGATCGAGTATTTGGACGAGGGATTCGAGCTCGTCAACTTCAACTCGGAGTTCCTGTACTACGTCCTCGGCCAGCCCAATGGGTTCACCTATCCGACGGGCCAGCGCATCTTCGAGGAGTGGACGCCCGATGTGCTGCGCGGAACGTCGCCGGTGCCCGATCGTTTCGCGAACGCGGACCATGTGCCGGGCGGCCGATTCGCGGTGTGGTGCGATCTCGCGGACGCGCAGACGCCCGACGAGGTGGCGGCGGGGATCAGGCTGCCGCTGCGGGCGGTGTCCCAGAAGCTGTGGGATCCGTCACGGCCGGACCGGACGTGGGAGGAGTTCGCGGAGCTGGCCGACCGCGTCGGGGGCCGCGGCTGACGGCCGAGGGCGGCGGCGGGCGACGGCGGGCGACGGCGCGGGCCGGGGTGAGGGCCGGGGGTGGGCCCGGGGTGGCGACGGCCATGACCCGGGGGGACATGGGTGCCATATCGGGACATTGCGAAACAGCCGGGGCCGCCACCCCCCACAGGAGAGACCCCGGCTGCCGCTGGACGCGAGCCTGACGGGGCCCGTGTCCGTATCCCGTACAGCGTCCGTCCGGGGCTTTCTGTTACCGAGCGGATACGGCCGGATGCGCCATGGACTCAGCCGTCGGGGACGCGTAGCGTTCAGACACCGGGGACTCACAGTCACCAGCACGGGAGCAGAGCGCGGTACAGGGCCGCAAAGGGGGGCCGGGGAGTGCAGGGGGCAGACATCGACCTGACCGAGGCGGTGCACGCGGCGCAGGAGGGGGACGAGACGGCGTTTCACGCGGTCTTCCGCGCCGTGCACCCGCGGTTGCTCGGTTATGTGCGGACGATCGTCGCCGAGCCCGACGTCGAGGACGTCACGGCCGAGGCATGGCTGCACATATCGCGGGATCTGTCGAGGTTCAGCGGAGACGCCGATCGTTTCCGGGGGTGGACCGCGCGCATCGCGCGGAATCGGGCGCTCGATCATCTGAGGGCGCGCGGCAGGCGCCCGCAGGAGATGCGCGCCGACGAGGACGCGCTCGCCGACATGCCGTCATCGGCCGACACCGCCGAGGAGGCCATCGCGTCGCTCGCCACGTCGCGGGCGTTCCAGCTGGTCGCCGAGCTGCCGCAGGAGCAGGCGGGGGCCGTGGTGTTACGGACCCTGTTCGGCCTCGACTCCAAGCGGGCCGCGCTCGTCCTCGGCTGCCGCCCCGGCGCGGTCCGCACCGCGAACCACCGCGGTCTGCGCCGCCTCGCCGAGCTGGTGGAGCACGGCGAGGACTGAGCGCGCCGGGCGCACCACCCCCGCGTGTAACGGAAATCGGGGCTACGGCGCAGTAAGGAACAGGCCGACTGGTCACCGGCCTACGGGGCGCTTCCCGAGGTCCCCCCCGTACCTCAGGAAGCCCCAGGCGCGGACGGGGCGGCATTCCCCCTAGCCCCGTCCGCGCACCTTGACCTCTCGCGCGGAGCGGCGCCGCGTCACCGCCGGTGGTGACGCGGCGCCGCGCGCCGTGGCCCCTCTTCGGGCCCCGTCCTGTCTCCCGGGTCTCGCGCTTCTCCCGTATCCCGCGCCGGGCGTGAAGAGTTCGGCGCGCGCCTCTCACGCGCGGGGAACGGCGCTCACGTCAACGCGTTCCACCCCGCGAAAGAGGGGCCGCACTTGCGCGCCACGGTGGGTGAGGTGTGCAATACGCTGCGTAGCGTCAGGGGGGCATGCGAACCCGCGGACCCGTGTCGATGCCCGCTCGCCCTCAGCCTCCCCGGGGGGATGAACGGCGGGCGGCGGAGGGGGGTTATTTCTGTGAACTTCGTCTAATGCCAAGCCGAAGAGGGGCCCGAGACTCGTGAGTTGGTTTTAGCGTGTCATGCTGTTAACTGTTTGTTGTGACTGAGTTGGCCCGGCACTCGATACCGCTGCCTAATGTTCAATCCGTGCCCGTTTCATCCCCCACCCCACTCCGTGTGGCAGTGCTGGCGGATTCCGACACCCGGTGGAAGTGGGGCGCGCTGACCGCGCGTCGTATCGCTCCCGAGTCGACCGTCCACGGCTATCTGCTCTGGGGGCGCGCGACTCCCACGGAGCGCCAGCTGGCGGAGATCGGAGCGGACGCCGACGAGCTGCGCGAGGTCAGCGCGGCCGATTTCCTCGCCGACCTCGGCAAGCGCGCGCACGGCGCCGCGGACGAGGCGTTCGACGTCCTCGTGCTCGCCTGCGTCGGGGGCACCATCCAGGCCATGCTGCACGGCCTCGCGCGTGCCTGGCGCACCGCCGAGCGCCGCCCCGTCGTGGTCACCGGATATGTGGGCGTGGTCTACGAGAAGCTGCCCGACGGGCTGCTGCTGCGGCACGGCGCGGACCTGGTCCTCGCCAACAGCCGCTACGACGCCCGGCGTTTCCGCGCGGTCTACGAGGGCGTGCGCGCCGACAGCGGCGCGGTCACCGAGTGCGCGCTGCCGTTCCTCGACGGGCGCGCCTACGACCCGGGCCCCGCGCGGCGCGGGGAGCGGCCGTTCCGCGTGGTCTTCGCGGTGCAGCCATCCGTGCCCGCCACACGCAAGGACCGGGCCTATCTGCTCGACCGGGCGATGGAGCACGCCAGGCGCTTCCCCGACCGCGAGGTGGTCCTCAAGCTGCGCAGCAAGCCGAGCGAGCACACCACGCACATCGAGGAGCTGCCCTACCAACGCCTGCTCGAGCGGGCCAAGGATGAGCAGCCGCCCAACTTCCGGCTGGCCTACGGGAACATGGGCGAGGTGCTCGACGAGACGGACCTGCTGGTCACCGTGAGCTCCACGGCGGCCCTCGAGTCCCTGCACCGCTCGGTGCCCACCGCGGTCCTCAGCGACCTCGGCATCCGCGAGCAGTTGGGGAACCACTACTTCATCGGCTCGGGCTGCTTCGCGTCATGGGACGAGCTCGACGCCGGGTACCTGCCGGAGCCCGAGTCCGAGTGGCTGGCCGACCAGGGCATCGCCACGTCGCACGAGCACGCCTTCGCCACGGCCCGCGGCCGCCTCGCGGGGCTGCTCGACCAGCGGCGCCAGTCGGGGCTGCTGCCCCTCGCGCCGTACTACACCGTTCGCACCGCGCCCGGCTATCTCCCCGGGGTCCTGGCCCGCCACGGCCTCGACGTCAAGGGCGAGCCGAAGGCCGGGCACCAGGAGAGCGGCCCCGACCAGGCGGGTATGCGCGCCGCGTCCCGCCGCCTCCTGCGCCGCACGGCGCGCGGCGCCTACCGGGCGGGCGTCCAGCGGGTCGCGCCCCTCATCCGCCGCTGGGGGCAGCTGTGACGTCGGCAGTTGTGATGTGGACGACTTCTCTCAACCGATCCCCCTCGCGCGGACTCATAACCGACGTGACCGACCTGCGAACGAAGGCGTGACCCCATGAGCACTGTTCTGGCCGTGATCCCCGCCCGCGGGGGTTCCAAGGGAGTGCCGGGGAAGAACCTCGCGCCGGTGGGTGACGCCCCCCTCGTCCACCGGGCCGTGCGCGAGTGCCGCGCCGCCCGCCTGCTGACCTCCGTCGTCGTCTCCACCGACGACCCCGGCATCGCCGCCGCCGCGCACGCCGCGGGCGCCGAGGTCATCGAGCGCCCCTCCGAGATCTCGGGCGACACCGCGACGAGCGAGGCCGCGGTGCTGCACGCCATGGGCGTCTACGAGGAGCGGCACGGCGTCACGGTGGACGTCGTCCTGCTCGTCCAGTGCACCAGCCCGTTCCTCACCGGCGAGGAGATCGACGGCGTCTCGGCCGCCGTGCTCGACGGCGCCGACTCCGCGCTGACGGTCGCCCCGTTCCACGGCTACGTCTGGCGCGACGGCGACGGCGAGGCGGACGCGTCGTCGAGCGGCGGCTACGGCGTCAACCACGACAAGTCCTTCCGCCCCCGCCGCCAGGACCGTCCCCAGGACCTCCTGGAGACCGGCGCCGCCTACGCGATGCGCGCCGACGGGTTCCGCGAGAAGAAGCACCGCTTCTTCGGCCGCACCGAGCTGGTGCGCACCGACCCCGAGCGCGTGCTCGAGATCGACGACCCGCACGACCTCGCGCGCGCCCGCGCCCTGGCCCCGCTGCTCGACGGCGGGCCGACAGGGCTGACCAGCTGGCCCCTTCCCGACTACCTGCCCACCCGCGCCGACATCGACGCGGTGGTCCTCGATTTCGACGGCACCCAGACCGATGACCGGGTGCTCGTCGACTCCGAAGGACGGGAGCTCGTCGCCGTGCACCGCGGCGACGGACTCGGCATCGCCGCGCTGCGCCGCGCCGGACTGCCCCTGCTGATCCTGTCCACGGAGCAGAATCCGGTCGTCGCCGCACGGGCGCGCAAGCTGCGCATCCCCGTGCTGCACGGCATCGACCGGAAGGACCTCGCCCTCAAGCAGTGGTGCGAGGAACAAGGAATCGCGCCGGAGCGCGTGCTCTACGCGGGCAACGACGTCAACGACCTGCCGTGCTTCGACCTCGTCGGATGGCCGGTCGCCGTCGCCAGCGCCCACGACATCGTGCGAGGCGCCGCCCGCGCGGTCACCTCCGCGCCGGGTGGCGCAGGCGCGATCCGCGAGATCGCCTCGTGGATCCTCGGAAAGGAACTGACAGCATCATGACCACTGGCAACCGCCTTCGTACCTTCGGAGACCGTGTCGTGGGCACCGGCCGGCCGGTCTACATCACGGGTGAGATCGGTATCAACCACAACGGCGACCTGGAGAACGCCTTCGCGCTCATCGACGCCGCCGTCGAAGCCGGCTGTGACGCCGTGAAGTTCCAGAAGCGGACGCCGGAGATCTGCACTCCGCGCGACCAGTGGGACATCGAGCGGGACACCCCGTGGGGCCGGATGACCTACATCGACTACCGGCACCGCGTCGAGTTCGACGAGGAGCAGTACCGCGCCATCGACGAGTACTGCGCCAAGCGCGGCATCCACTGGTTCGCCTCCCCGTGGGACACCGAGGCCGTCGCGTTCCTCGAGCGTTTCGACGTGCCGGCCCACAAGGTCGCCTCCGCGTCGCTCACCGACGACGAGCTGCTGCGCGCCCTGCGGGCCACCGGCAAGACGATCATCCTGTCCACCGGCATGTCCACGCCGCAGCAGATCCGGCACGCGGTCGAGGTGCTCGGCAGCGAGAACATCCTGCTGTGCCACGCCACTTCGACCTACCCGGCCAAGGCCGACGAGCTCAACCTCCGGGTGATCCACACCCTCCAGGCCGAGTACCCGAACGTTCCGATCGGCTACTCGGGGCACGAGACGGGGCTCCAGACCACGCTGGCCGCCGTCGCGCTCGGCGCCACCTTCGTCGAGCGGCACATCACCCTCGACCGCGCGATGTGGGGCTCCGACCAGGCCGCCTCCGTCGAGCCGCAGGGCCTCAAGCGGCTGGTGCGGGACATACGGATCATCGAGGAGTCCCTCGGTGACGGTGTCAAGAAGGTGTACGAGAGCGAGCTGGGCCCGATGAAGAAGCTCCGCCGTGTCAAGGGGGTCATCGCCGAGCGCGAGTCCGCCCCCGCGACCGTCTGAGCTCGTCGGGACGGACACACCCGCGATCGGACGAGAACGGGACGGAACACGCATGACTGACGCGCGGTCGGAGACGCTGGCGTTCGCCGAGAGCCCGGTCCAGCTGCTCAACACGCTGGAGTGGGCGCACACTTCGGGACCCGGCGCCTTCACCGTGATCATCCTGCCGCCCCACGACCCGACCAGCAGGGGCCAGTTGCGCCGCATGGCGCAGCTGGCCCGCGACTCCGGGTGCCGCGTGCTGTGGCGCGAGGCCAGGGGCGGCGCGGTGACCCCGTCGCGGGCCCTGGCCGCGCTCGCTGGCCCGCTCCGCAGGGCGCGGCGGCTGGTGATCGGCGACCCGTTCTCGCACTACCTCCAGCTCCTGCTGTCCATGGCGGGCCGCTGCGACATCGTCGTCGTGGACGACGGCACCGCCACCATGGAGTTCACCGCCCAACTCTCCCGCGGCGAACGGCTGGTGCGCTGGCACCGGCCCAGGTCACGCGGGCCCAGGTCGGTGCTCTTCGCGCCGGTCGCGCGCCGGGCCGTGCGCCGGCTCTCGCCCGCCGCGGGGCGCACGGTCGAGGTCTTCACCGTGATGCCCGTCAAGCCCGTGCCCGGCATCACCGTCACGGCCAACACGTTCGCCTGGAGCCGCTCCCACTTCCCGCCGCCCCGCCTCACCGGGCGCTCGGACCTGGTGGGCACGTCGCTCGTGGAGACGGGCGTGCTGCACGAGGAGCGTTACATCACCGAGGTCGCCGCGCTCGCGCGCGAGCACCACATCACCCGGTACTTCGCGCACCGCAAGGAGGGCGGCGACAAGCTGCGCCGCCTCGCCACCGCGGCGGGCCTCGAGATCGTCAGGCCCGACCTCCCCCTCGAACTGGTCGCCCGCAGGGGCCCGATCGGCTCGAAGATCATCAGCTTCCCCTCGACCGTCGTCCACACCCTGCCGCACGTCCTCGCCGACACCGAGGTCGAGGTCGTGGTGCGGGACGTCGCCAAGACGTGGTTCACCGACCGCGTCACCGACCGCGCCAGCGGCTTCCTCGCCGAGGTCACCAACACGGCCAGGGGCGCCCGCGGCCTCCAGACCGGATCGCAGTGAAACGCGACGCGGCCGATTGAGACCAACATCACGCCGGCGCACACGCCGCGCGCGAGGGCGAAATAACCCCTCATACCCAACCACACGCCGCTTCATGCGCCCGCACTCTCCTCCTCAGGCGGGAACTTTGCATGATCGGCCCGCCCTTGCCCCCGAAACTTGGTTAACCTCGTCACATGAGTGAGCTGCCGCCTCCCCCGTCCGGTCCGACGTCTCACCTGGACGACGCCCTGAGGTGTGAGCTCATCGCCTTCCGCCGCGACATCCACATGCACCCCGAGCTCGGCGGCCATGAGGTGCGCACCACCGCGGTCGTCAAGGAGCGTCTTGAGCGCGCCGGTCTCGCCCCGCGCGTCCTCGACAGCGGCACGGGCCTCGTGTGCGACATCGTCCCGCCGGGCACCGAGGGCCGCCCGCTGCTCGGCCTGCGCGCCGACATCGACGCGCTGCCCATCCCCGACACCAAGACCGTGCCCTATCGCTCCACGATCCCGGGCCGCGCGCACGCGTGCGGCCACGACGTGCACACCACGGTCGTCGTCGGCGCGGGCGTCATGCTGGCCGGGCTCGCCGCCGACGGCAGGCTGAAGCGGCCCGTGCGGCTGCTGTTCCAGCCCGCCGAGGAGGTCATGTCCGCGGGCGCCCGCGACGCCATCGAGTGCGGCGTCCTCGACGGCGTCGAGCGGATGCTGGCCCTGCACTGCGACCCCAAGCTCGACGCCGGGCGCCTCGGCACCCGCGTCGGAGCGATCACATCGGCCGGCGACCTGGTCGAGGTCACCCTGTCGGGGCCCGGCGGCCACACCGCCCGCCCGCACCTGACCACCGACCTGGTGACCGCCGCGGCCAAGGTGGCCACCGAGGTGCCCGCGCTGCTCGCCCGCCGCGTCGACACCCGCTCCGGCATGGCGATCACCTGGGGGCGCCTCACCACCGGCCACGCGCCCAACGTCATCCCGGGGACCGCCGAGCTGTCCGGCACGATGCGCTGCCTCGACATCGACGCGTGGAACGCCGCCCCCGACCTGGTGCACGCCGCGATCGACGAGGTCGCCGCGCTCTACCGCGCCAAGTCCGAGCTCAAGTACATCCGCGGCGTTCCCCCCGTGGTCAACGACGCCGAGTCCACCGCAGTCCTGGAGGACGCGATGGCCGCCCGCTTCGGCCCCGACTCCGTCGTCGAGACCGAACAGAGCCTGGGCGGCGAGGACTTCTCGTGGTATCTCCAGCACGTGCCGGGCGCCATGGCCCGCCTGGGCGTGCGGCCTCCCGGCGACGCGTCGGCCACGCCCCGTGACATCCACCAGGGCGACTTCGACGCGGACGAGCACGCGATCACCGTGGGCGTCGACCTGTTCACGACGGCGGCCCTGCGGAGTTGACGCGCCGTGTTGCCTACACGTTGCGTTCACACCGATCTGATAACGGGAGGAGCAGGAGGCCGCCAGGCCGGTCTACGCGCGTTACGATTCGGCCAACAGCGCCGTAAGAGGCGCTTTCGACGGAAGGAATCGTCCTCTTGCGCCGCGTATCCAGGCTTGCAGCAACGATCGCCGCGTCGGCGGTCCTCGCGCTCACGGCGAGCGCCTGTGGTGAGAGCTCCACCGAGTCCAACCAGAACGAGAACAACGAGGAGTCGGGCGAGCTCGGCGTCGGCATCGCCTTCGACGTCGGCGGCCGCAACGACCACTCGTTCAACGAGGCCGCGGCCCGCGGTGGCGACCTCGCCGAGGAGGAGCTCGGCGTCACGGTCGAGTACCAGACCGCGCGCAACGGCGAGACCGACGCCGACCGCGTCCAGCGCCTCACCGCGCTCGCGCAGGAGGGCTACAACCCCGTCATAGGCGTCGGCTTCCTCTACGGCAACGCGATCACCGAGGTCGCCGCCGAGTTCCCCGACACCACGTTCGGCGTCGTGGACTCCGTGCCCGAGGGCGACAACACCTTCGGCATGACGTTCGCCGAGCACGAGGGCTCCTACCTCGCGGGCGTCGCCGCCGCCCTGAAGACCGAGTCGGGCCAGGTCGGCTTCATCGGCGGCGTCGAGAACCCCCTGATCCAGAAGTTCCAGGCGGGCTTCGAGCAGGGCGTCGCCGACACCGACCCCGAGGTCACCGTCGACGTCAACTACCTCTACCGCGACGACGACCGCGGCTTCAGCGACCCGGCCCGCGCCGCCGAGCAGGCGGACGGCATGCTCGGCCGCGGCGTCGACGTCATCTACACCGCCGCCGGGTCCTCGGGCCAGGGCTCGATCGAGCAGGTCGCGGGCGCCGAGGGCGCGTGGGCGATCGGCGTGGACTCCGACCAGTACGAGCAGCCGGGGCTCGTCGAGTACCAGGACTCGATCCTCACCTCGGTGATCAAGGGCGTGGACGTCGCCGTGTTCGACCTGATCGAGAGCGTCGTCAACGAGGACCCGCTGTCCGGTCACCACGAGTACACCCTCGCGGAGAACGGTGTCTCGCTCGCCACCTCGGGTGGTTTCATCGATGACATCGCCCCGCAGCTGGAAGAGGCGACCCAGCGGATCGTCGACGGAGACGTCGAGGTCCAGGACACCCCGCAGTAGGTCATGACCGGGGGCCCGAGGGCCCCCGAAGGCCCACGGACTCGGGCCTGATACGCCCGGGGCGGTGCGACCCACCGCCCCGGGCGCCCGCTCCAGGCCCTCCCCGTCCCCGAGGAGAGTGCGCGTGATCCCAGCGCCCAAGAGCCCGCCGCCCGCCGAGGACGCCGTTCCCGCGGTGGAGTTGCGCGGTATCACCAAACGCTTCCCCGGCGTCGTGGCCAACCACGACATCGACATCACCGTGAGACGGGGCACGATCCACGCCCTGGTCGGCGAGAACGGCGCCGGCAAGTCCACGTTGATGAAGATCCTCTACGGGATGCAGCGGCCCGACGAGGGCACGATCGGCATCGACGGCGAGCAGGTGTCGTTCCGCAGCCCCGCGGACGCGATCGGGCGTGGCATCGGCATGGTGCACCAGCACTTCATGCTGGCCGACAACCTCACCGTTCTCGAGAACGTCGTCCTGGGGGCCGAGCGGCTGCACGGCATCGGCGCCGCCGCCCGCCGCCGGATATCCGAGCTGTCCGACACCTATGGCCTCGGCGTCCGCCCCGACCTGCTGGTCGAGGAGATCGGCGTGGCCGACCGGCAGCGCGTGGAGATCCTCAAGGTCCTCTACCGGGGCGCCCGCACGCTGATCCTCGACGAGCCCACCGCGGTGCTGGTGCCGCAGGAGGTGGACGCGCTCTTCGAGAACCTGCGGGAGCTGACGTCCGAGGGCCTGACCGTGCTGTTCATCTCGCACAAGCTGGGCGAGGTGCTGACCGTCGCGGACGAGATCACCGTGATCCGCCGCGGCACCACCGTCGACACGGTCACCCCCGAGGGCACGACGCCCAGGCAGCTCGCGGAGCTCATGGTCGGCAGCGAGCTGCCCACGCCCGAGACCCGCGAGTCGACCGTCACCGACCAGCCCGTGCTCACCGTCTCGGGGCTGCACCTCTCGGGCCGCGACGCCGACGGGCTGCCGCGCGAGGTGCTCGCCGGGATCGACTTCACGATCCACCGCGGCGAGGTGCTCGGCATCGCGGGCGTCGAGGGCAACGGGCAGGCCGAGCTGGTCGAGGCCGTCATGGGCATCCGACGCCCCGACGGCGGCCGGATCGAGCTCGAGGGCGCGGACATCTCCCACGCCCCCACCCGCAAACGCCGCGAGGGCGGCATCGGCTACATCCCCGAGGACCGGCACCGCCACGGGCTGCTGCTCGAGGCGCCCCTGTGGGAGAACCGGATGCTCGGCCATGTCACCGAACCCCCCAACAGCAGCGGCCCGTTGCTGACCGCCGCCGCGGCCCGCGAGGACACCCGCCGCATCGTCGCCGAGTACGACGTGCGCACCCCCGGCATCGAGGTCACCGCGGGCTCGCTCTCCGGCGGGAACCAGCAGAAGCTCATCGTGGGGCGCGAGATGAGCCACCACCCCCGCGTCCTGATCGCCGCCCACCCCACGCGCGGCGTGGACGTCGGCGCCCAGGCGCGGATCTGGGACGAGATCAGGAAGGCCAGGCGCGAGGGCCTGGCCGTGCTGCTGATCTCGGCCGACCTCGACGAGCTGATCGGCCTCTCCGACAGCCTGCGCGTGATGTACCGCGGGCGGCTCGTCGCGGACGCCGACCCCGCCACCATCACCCCCGAGGAGCTGGGCACCGCGATGACCGGCACGGCCACGGGCCATCTCGAGCACGACGCCGGATCCGACGACGCGTCCGGCACCGGATCCGACGAGACGCGCGGGGAGGAGAGCGGTGAGTAGCCCGTTGCGCGTCGACCGCGAGAAGCTCGTCCTCGGCGTCGCCGCGCCGTTGCTCGCGATCGTCACGGCGGTCGCGATCACGTCGGCCGTGATGCTGCTGACGGGCGACAACCCCTTCCGCGCGTTCTCCGTGATGCTCGACTACGGCTCCAAGAGCGACAGCCAGGTGTGGATCATCAACAAGGCGATCCCCTACTACCTGGCCGCCGCGGCCGTCGCCATCGGCTTCCGGATGAACCTGTTCAACATCGGCGTGGACGGCCAGTACCGGGTGGCGGCGTTCTTCGCCGCGGTCGTCGGCGGCGCGCTGAGCCTGCCGGGGATCGTGCAGATCCCGATCATCCTGCTCACCGCCATGGCGTGCGGCGCGATCTGGGCGGGCATCGCGGGCTATCTCAAGGCCACGCGCGGGGTCAGCGAGGTCATCACGACCATCATGCTGAACTTCATCGGCGGCTCGCTCATCGCCTACTTCCTCCAGGAGGGGCGCCTCGCCGAGCGCGACGAGAACATCGTCCACACCACCGACATCCCGGACTCCAGCTTCTTCTTCGAGATCCCGACCGACCCCTACCCGATCCATGGCTCGATCGTGATCGCCGTCGCGGTCGGCATCGCCTACTGGTTCGTGCTTGGCCGCACGCGCTTCGGCTTCGACCTGCGCGCGGTGGGGCGTTCGGAGGAGGCGGCCGAGGCGAGCGGCGTCAGCGTCAAGCGCACCGTGGTCACCGCGATGCTGCTCTCGGGCGCGGTCGCGGGCCTGGTGGGCATGCCGACCCTGCTCAACGAGTCGGGGAACTACGGCATCGACTTCCCCGAGGGCCTCGGCTTCACCGGCATCGCCATCGCGCTGCTCGGCCGCAACCACGCCGTCGGCATGGGCCTGGCCGCGTTGCTGTGGGGCTTCCTCGAACGGACCGGCACCCAGCTGGAGTTCGAGGGCTACGACCAGGAGATCGTCGGCGTGATGCAGGGCATCATCGTGCTGTCCGTCGTGGTCGCCTACGAGCTGGTGCGCCGCTGGGGCATCAGGCGTCAGCAGCGGCAGGTCGGCGAGCAGCTGGCCGCCGCGAGGAACGGCAAGACCGCAACGGACCCGGCGGAGGTGTCCGCGTGACCACCCTGTCCACCCTCGCCGAGAAGGTGCGTTCCCGCCGCCCCGCTCCGAACGAGCCGCGCCGCCGGATGAGCTACCCGGTCGTGCTGCTGCTCCTGGCCGGGGCGTTGGTCCTGCTCTCGCTGGTGCGGGCCGTCACCGACCAGCAGAGCCTCACGTCGTCCGACCAGTGGGGCGCCGCGATGGGCTTCGCCGTGCCGATCGGCCTGGCGGGGCTCGGCGGGCTGTGGGCCGAACGCGCCGGTGTGATCAACATCGGGCTCGAGGGCATGATGATGCTCGGCCTGTTCGCCGCGGGCTGGATCGGCTGGCAGCACGGGCCCTGGGCCGCCGTGGTGGCGGGCATCGTCGGCGGCGCGCTCGGCGGGCTGCTGCACGCCCTTGCCACCGTGACGTTCGGCGTGGACCACATCGTCTCCGGTGTGGCGATCAACATCCTTGCGCTCGGCGTCGTGCAGTACCTGGCCAAGCTGTGGTTCGCCGCTGAGGACAGCGAGGCCGTGGCCAGGGGCGGCAACGACAAGCAGTCGCCGCAGATGGAGCGCATGGAGCCGTTCACCGTGCCAGGGCTCGGCGACTGGCTCGGCGACATCGACGAGCGGAACTGGTTCCTGGTGTCCGACCTGGCGGGCATCCTGCGCGCCGCGGTGCACGAGGTGTCGTGGCTGACGCTGCTGACCGTGCTGATCTTCGTGGGCACGTATCTGGTGCTGTGGAAGTCGGCGTTCGGCCTGCGGCTGCGCTCGTGCGGCGAGAACCCCCAGGCCACCGAGTCGCTCGGCGTCAACGTCTACCTCTACAAGTACCTCGCCCTCGCGATCTCCGGCGGCCTCGCGGGCCTGGGCGGCGCGTATCTCGCGGTGCTGATCCGGATGTACCAGGACGGCCAGACGGGCGGGCGCGGCTATCTGGGCCTGGCCACCATGATCTTCGGCAACTGGCGCCCCGGCGGGGTGGCCACGGGCGCGGGCCTGTTCGGCTTCATGGACGTGCTCCAGACCCGCGACCGGCCCGTCGTGCACGCCACGCTGCTGCTGTTCGCGCTCGGCCTGCTGTGCCTGGCGGCCTGGCAGCTCTACCGTGGCAAGCGCGTCCAGGCCCTGGCGGTCGCCGCGCTCGGCGTCCTGCTGTGGATCTGGTACGCGACGACCGACTCGCTGCCGCTCGAACTGGTCACCGCCAGCCCGTACTTGACGACGCTGCTGGTGCTGACGTTGTTCGCGCAACGGCTGCGGACACCCCGCGCGATCGGCAAGCCGTATCGGAGAGGACAGTCCACATGACGCGTTCCGGCGCCCCCGAGCCCGTCGACGGTGTCGACGCCATCGACTGGGAGGCGCTGGACGCGGCCGCGCGCGAGGCCATGTCCCGGGCGTACGCGCCCTACTCGCACTACCCCGTGGGCGCCGCCGCGCTCGTGGACGACGGCCGCACGGTGACCGGCTGCAACGTGGAGAACGCCTCCTACGGGCTCGGCCTGTGCGCCGAGTGCGGCCTGGTCTCCGCGCTGCACGCCACGGGCGGCGGGCGTCTGACGCACTTCACGTGCTGCGACGGCGAGGGCCGCGTCATCACGCCGTGCGGCCGGTGCCGCCAGCTGCTCATGGAGCACGGCGGCCCCGGGCTCGTCCTCCGCACGCCCGACGGCTTCCGCACGCTGGGCGAGCTGCTGCCGCTCGCGTGGCACCTCGAGCAGTGACACTTCGAGCAGTGACGCCCCGCCGACGTAACGAGTGAGCCCATGGACGCCATCACCATCATCCGCGCCAAGCGCGACGGCCACGCCCTGACGCCCGAGCAGATCGACTGGGTCATCGACGCGTACACGCGCGGCGCGGTCGCCGACGAGCAGATGGCGGCGCTCGCCATGGCGATCCTGCTCAACGGCATGGACCGCGCCGAGATCGCCCGCTGGACGGCGGCGATGATCGCGTCGGGCGAGCGCATGGACTTCTCGTCGCTGCCGCTGCCGACCGTGGACAAGCACTCCACGGGCGGCGTGGGCGACAAGATCACGCTGCCGCTCGCCCCGCTGGTGGCGGCGTGCGGCGCGGCCGTTCCGCAGCTCTCGGGCCGTGGCCTCGGCCACACGGGCGGCACGCTCGACAAGCTGGAGTCGATCGCGGGCTGGCGCGCCCGGCTCGCGGGCGACGAGGTGACGCGCGTGCTGCGCGAGACGGGCGCGGTGGTGTGCGCGGCGGGCGAGGGCCTGGCGCCCGCCGACCGGAAGCTGTACGCGCTGCGCGACGTCACGGGTACGGTCGAGTCGATCCCGCTGATCGCCTCGTCGATCATGTCGAAGAAGATCGCCGAGGGCACGGGCGCGCTGGTGCTCGATGTGAAGGTCGGCTCGGGCGCGTTCATGAAGACCGAGGCCGACGCCCGCGAGCTGGCCGCCACGATGGTGGAGCTGGGGCGCGACCACGGGGTGCGCACGGTCGCGCTGTTGACCGACATGTCCACGCCGCTCGGCCTGACGGCGGGCAACGCGCTCGAGGTCCGCGAGTCCGTCGAGGTGCTCGCGGGCGGCGGCCCCGCGGATGTGGTGGAGCTGACGTTGGCGCTGGCCAGGGAGATGCTCGACGCGGCCGGGCTGCCGGACGCCGACCCGGCCAGGGCGCTGGCCGACGGCTCGGCCATGGACCGCTGGCGGCGCATGATCGCCGCGCAGGGCGGCGACCCCGACGCGCCGCTGCCCGAGGCGAAGGAGCGGCACACGGTCGACGCGCCCGCGAGCGGCACGTTGACCGGGCTCGACGCGTACGCGGTGGGCGTCGCGGCGTGGCGCCTCGGCGCGGGCCGGGCCCGCAAGGAGGACCCGGTGCAGGCGGGCGCGGGCGTCGAGCTGCACGCCAAGCCGGGCGACCGGGTGCGCGCGGGCGAGCCGTTGCTGACGCTGCACACCGACACCCCCGAGCGCTTCGAGGCGGCGCTCGCCGAGCTGGGCGGCGACGCGATCCGCGTCGCGCCCGAGGGCGAGGCACCCGCGCGTTCCACGGTTCTCGACCGGATCGCGTAGGTCGGGGGGCCGCGCGGGAACCGACTCCGCGGCGGTCGTTCGGGCGTCGCCGTGGCGTTGCGAAACGTTCGGGGCGACGCATCGACCGGCTGTCCATAATGTCGGAATTCTTGCCATGATCGGCCTCGATGCCTTGTACCCTGAAGAACGGTTGTGAAGGACCGGATCGGCGGGAGGTGAAGCTGCGATGCGCAGTGAGCCCCCCAGTCATCCCCCGCGCCACGTCATCCCGCCCAGGTAGCCCCACGGCCTGCGGCGGCGGGCGTGCGCGCGCACTCCGGATGTCCGTGACCGCCTTCCGCCTCCTGGGAGTTCTCCCGTCATGACCCACCTGCCCGCCCTGCTCGAAGAGCACGACCTCGCCGGGGCGCTCGAGTGGCTGGAGACGCAGCCGCCCTACGCCATCGCCGACGAGATCGCCCGCATGGGCTCGGTCGAGTCCGTCATCACGTTCCGGCTGCTCGACAAGGACCGTGCCCTCGAGGTCTTCGAGGAGCTGGATCCGGTCGATCAGCAGGAGATCCTCCAGGGCCTGCGCGACCAGGCGTTCCGCGACCTCGTCGAGAACATGGACCCGGACGACCGGGCCCGCATGCTCAACGAGGCCCCGGCCAAGGTCGCCCAGCGCGTGCTGGCCGGACTCAGCGCCCACGAGCGGCAGATGACCGCGGCCCTGCTTGGCTACCCCGAGGGCTCGGTCGGCCGCTTCATGACGCCGGAGACGGTCGCGCTCCAGCAGGACCTGACGGTCAGCCAGGCCCTTGAGGTCGTCAGGCGGCGCGGGGCGCGCGCCGAGACGATCTACACCCTGCCCGTGGTGGACCGGGGGCGGCGGCTGACCGGGATCGTGGAGCTGCGCGAGCTGGTGCTGTCCGAGCCCGGCGCCCCGGTGTCCGCCCTGGTGGTGACCGAGCCCGCCAAGGCCAGGGCGACGGACCCCGCGGAGGACGCGGCGCGCCTGATGCGCGAGACCAACGTGCTCGACCTGCCGGTGGTGGACAGCGAGGACCGCCTGGTCGGGCTGCTGACCAGCGACGACGCGTTCGAGGTCATCGAGGCGGCGGACACCGAGGACGTCGCGCGGCAGTCGGGCGCCGAGCCGCTCGAGCGGCACTACATGTCGGCGAGCGTCTTCCGGCTCTCGCGGACCCGGGTCGTCTGGCTGATGCTGCTCATGGTGGCCGCGACCCTGACCGTTTCCGTCACCCAGCTCTTCGAGGGTGAGCTGAACGC
Organism: Streptomyces radicis; assembly: GCF_003626575.1. Classification (GTDB taxonomy): domain Bacteria; phylum Actinomycetota; class Actinomycetes; order Streptomycetales; family Streptomycetaceae; genus Streptomyces; species Streptomyces radicis. Next base: position 77,757 of record NZ_RBDY01000026.1, read on the forward strand.
CGTCACGGATCTGGCGCTTTTCGTTCCGCTGTTGATCGGCACGGGGGGCAACTCCGGCGCGCAGGCCGCCACCGCCGCCGTCCGCGCGCTCGCGGTGGGCGAGGTGCGCACGTCCGACCTGCTCCGGGTGATCTGGCGCGAGTGCCGCACGGGGCTGCTGCTCGGCTGCATGCTGGCCGTGGTCGGCTTCCTGGTGGGCGGCCTGTTCGTCGGCTGGGACGTGGCCGCGGTGGTCGCCGTCACGCTCGTGGTCATCTGCGCCTGGGCCTCCACGGTGGGCGGCACGATGCCGCTGCTGGCGAAGAAGCTGCGGATCGACCCCGCGGTGGTCTCGGCCCCCATGGTCACCACGCTCGTGGACGCGACGGGCCTGGTCATCTACTTCTCGACGGCCAAGGTGGTTCTGGGCATCTGAGGGCGGCTCACGGCGCGCGCCATCGCCGTTCGTGCCGGTGGTATTTGGGTGGCCGAGCGCCCGGGGACCACCTACCGTGCGGACCATGACGACAGCGGCCGCGGGTGCGGCGGACATCGAGGTCCGGATCGTTCGCGACGAGGACTCGGAGGAGTGGCAGCGCGCCCTGTCCAACGGTTTTCTGAGCCCCGCGCGCACCGGCGAGGCCGCCGCCGAGTGGTGGCGCCCGCGCTTCGCGCCGGGGCGCATCCTCGGCGCGTTCGACGGCGCGCGGTGCGTGGGAACGTTTCACAGCCTGGAGTTCGCGCTCACCGTGCCCGGCGGCGCGACGCTGCCCGTGGACGGCGTCGCGGGCGTCACCGTCGCCACGTCGCACCGCCGCCGCGGGATCCTGCGCCGCATGATGGAGCTCGACCTGGAGCGGGCGCGGGAGCGCGGCGACGTCTTCGCGCTGCTCAACGCCGCCCAGTACGGCATCTACGGGCGGTTCGGCTTCGGGCCCGCGATCCGTTACACGGGCGTGGAGATCGAGGTCGCGCGGTCACGCGGCCCGCGCCCCGGGGTGGGGGAGCTGCCCGTGGGCGCGGCGATCGAGCCGTTGACGATGGCCGAGCTGGTCAAGGCCGGGCCCGACCTGTACGACCGCTTCCGCGTGCGGCAGCCGGGCGCGATCAGCAGGTCGCCGCTGTGGTGGGCGCTCGAGACGGGCCAGGCGGAGCCCTCCGCGGGCGGCCGGGCCACCGAGCCGATCGCCGTCGCCTACCGCGATCCCGGGGGCCGGATCACGGGCCTGCTGACCTACCGCGCCGACAACGCCTTCTCCGGCGGTGACCCGCACACGACCGTGACCGTGGTGGACCACTTCGCCCTCGACCGCACGGCCGAGGCGGCGCTGTGGCGGCACGCCCTGTCGATCGAGTGGGCGGGCCGCCTCGTCGTCCCGCACCTCGCCCCCGACGACCCGCTGCCCCGCCTGCTGGTCAACCCCCGCGCGGCGCTCCCGCTGCGCCGCAGCCACGAGGACCACTGGCTGCGCGTCCTCGACGCGCCACGGGCGTTCGCCGCCCGCACCTACGAGGCCCCTGGCCGCACGGTGTTCGAGGTCGCCGACGCCCAGGGCTATGTCGCGGGCCGCTGGTCCCTCGAGACCGCGGCGGACGGCACGGGCGTCCTGACCCGCACCGACGACCCCGCCGAACTGGCCCTGGACGCGGGCGCGTTGAGCAGCGTCTACCTGGGCGACGCGACCGTGCCGCACCTGGAGGCCGCGGGCCTGATCACCGAGCTCACTCCGGGCGCGGCCCACCGCGCGGGCCTTCAGCTGCGAACGTCGTTCGCCCCTTGGTGTCCGGTGACTTTCTGAGCATGATGGGGGACGACAACCGTCCGTCACATGAGGAGAACGCACCGTGCGTCCCGCCCGTTTCCAGCAGTTCGCGATCGACACCTACCGGGCCGCGGGGCTCGGGGCCGAGCCGTGGAACGAGAAGACGAAGCGGCCCTACGGCGTCAAGGTGCGGCTCGCCTCGGGCGCCGAGGTGTGGCACGCGATCACGACGCAGTCGCGCGAGGGCGACGACTTCGAGCGGCCCGAGGAGCCGGTGGAGAAGGACGCCCCCGAGCCGGTGGCCGTGCCGGAACTCGGCGCCGGGCGCGTGCGACTGCTCGACGTCGAGCGCCACCTGGTGGCCCTGCTGACCAACGCCGGATCGACCGAGATGGCCCGGGTCTACGGCTACTCCGACCGGGAACAGCCTGGCCGCTCGCCCGGGTTCGGAGTCGAATTCCACAGCGGGGCACGGGCGTTCGCGTCCTTCGTCCACGCGATGAGGTCGGGACAAGCCCCAGGGCAGCCGTTCGACCTGCCCGCCGAGGTGTGATCACACGTTGGGTGAGCGCGTCGGGTGATCACGTCGCGTCGGAGGCCAGGGCGTAGCAGTCCTCGTAGGCCGTGCCCGCGCTCAGGTGCCACGCGCCCGCGTGCGGGCTGAGGAACGCGCCGGTGGTGGTGCGGATCACCAGCTCGTACGCGCCCGGCGCGAGCGTCAGCGTCTCCGCCGGGCGCTCGGCGTCCGTTCCGCACGCCTCCCCGAAGACCCCGTCGAGCTCGCCGCGCGTCGTGCAGTCGGCGCACGCGTCGAGCGTCGCCGTGCCGGTCTCGGGGCCGGTCCACAGGATTTCGAGGGCCTCGGGCGAGTCGTTGACCACCTTGACCGTCACCGTCCCGCCGGGGGCGGTGCCCACCGGGGTCGGCTCGGGGAGCTCGCCGGTGCGGCCCTCGTTGACCTCGCGGATCTCGACCGCGATCAGCAGGTCCTCGGCCACCGAGGCGCGCCCGTCGTCGGGGTAGCCGTCGACGAGCCGCTCCAGCGCGTCGCGCGCCTGCCCGTACCGTTCGGCGTCGTAGTGGGTCACGCCGCACTCGTAGAGCGAACGCCCCACCGAGTCCTCCGCCTCCGTCAGCCGCTCGGGCGTGGCCGCGGCCAGCGCGAGCACGGCCTCGAACGCGTCGCCCGCCTCGCAGAACGCGCCCTCCGCGAACCGCGCCTCGCCGCATGCGAACTGCGCGCCCGGCAGGTCGCTCCGCGCGCGGGACGCCAGCCGTTCGGCCTCGTCCGACTCGACCGCCGCCAGGTCCTCCAACGCCCGCAGGTCGGCGACCGTTTCGCAGGGCCGCTCGGCGAGGTCGGCCGTTCCGGCGGCGTACAGCGCGTCGAGGCGCTCGGGGACGTGCGCGGCCTCGGCCGTGCCGGGGTGCTGGGCGCGGACAGCGGTGTACGCGGCGACGGCGGCGCCATAGGCCGCGCCCAGGTCGTCGGCGGTGGGGCCCGTCGCGGCCTCGGCCAGCGCGTCGGCGGCGAGCAGCCGCACCTGGCCGAGGCGTTGTTCGGCGCCCGTCCAGGGCGGGGCGCCGTCGTAGAGGGCGAGATAGGACTCGTAGCCGCGGACCGCGCCCCGGTAGTCGCCGCGCCCTGCGGACGCCTCCGCGTCGAGCGCGACGGCGCACGCGTCGCGCCCGGTGCGCGCGTCGGCGGACGCGGGGCTCAGCACGAACTCGTAACGGCTCGCGGAGGCGCGCGCGTAGTGCGCCAGCGCGTCCGCGCAGTCGCGCGCCGCGTGTGCGCGCTCCGCGCGCTCCAACGCTTCGGTCGGGAGGGCGCGGTACCAGGCGAGCCCCGACGCGACGAGCAGCAGCAGGACGCCGCCCGTCGCGAACGGCACCCACGGCCGCCCGGTCGGCGCGGCCGGATCGGGAACGGGCAGGTGGCGCGGGCGCCGGTAGCCGTCGACGACCTGGGCGGCGAGCCACGCCGTGTAGAGGGGGATCCAGAGCAGGGGCGTTCCGGCGGCGTTCCACGCGTTGGCGGCGAGGATCAGCAGCGCGGTGCCCACCCAGGAGGCGCAGGCGCGGGCGCGGAGCCGCAGGTAGAGGTAACCGGCGCCGGTGCCACTGGCGTTGAGCAGGGCGGCGGCGATGCCTCGCCGCCTGACGAGCTCAGGCCGATAACCGCCGATGCTCCCCATGCGCAGCCCTCCGGATCGACACCCACCGCCCCCATTTCACACGCCGTGCACACGTGGGCGGTTCCCGGGGGTGTGGGATCCCCTGCGGGTGGCTTGGTGGGGTGCCCTGCGGGTGGCTTGGTGGGTGCCCTTGCGCTGCGGGTGGCTTGATGGGGGCGGCTCATGGCTGGACGTCCTCCCGTTCGCCGTCTGCCGAGTGTCGGGTGTGGGGCGGTGCGGGTCAGAGCTTGGCACCTACGGGGGAGGGGGCGTCGGGGGACCGGCCGTCCCGGTAAACGGTCGGTCTCGTCGCTGGCCGGGACCGTTCGCCGAACGGGCGCGGCCGCGTCCCTCGTCGGCGGCCGTTTTCCCGGTGGTCGGCTGAGGTGGCGCGCACCCTTCGGGCCTGCCCTGGCCGCCCGAAGCGTTTTCATTCCTGGCGCACGTTGAGCTCAGGTAGCGGGCCGGTGCTTATCTGCGGCTCACTGATCGTTTCCGTATGAGCTGAAGGGCTCGCGTTCGACGATCTCGGTGGGCACAGCGGAGTGGCTTGCCCGTCAAGGGAGAACCAACCTCTGCCTGCCGTCGATGAGTTCGCGCACGGCGTCCAAGTGGCCAGCGTGGGTGGCGGTCTCGGTGATCACGTGCAGGATGACCTCGCGCAGGTTGTAGAGGCGCCAGTCACCGAAGAAGTCCGGCCACCAGCTCGGGGCCGCCTCCAGGTCGGCGCTGGCAAGGAAGGTGTCGGCGAGCTCCCCTTCCTTGCGGTAGAGAGCGAAGACCTCCTCGGCTGTCTTCTCCGGGGCGGGCTGCCACGCGTTCTCCCCGGACCCGAGGATCTCTTCGATCGCTGCTTGCTCCCCGGCAGCAACCGCGCGGAACCAGAACTTCTCGGCGTCCAGGGCGAGATGGTGCACCAGCCCAAGGCATGTCCAGCCGGACGGCAGAACCGGGCGCCGCAGCGCCTCTTCGTCCAGGCCCTCCAAGATGCCCAGGACGTGCTTGCGCTTGCTGTTCAGGACGCCGAGTAGCGTCGTCAGTTCAGTGTCAGCCATGGGCCGGACCCTATGCGGCCCCACTGACACCAGCTCATAATGCCGTCCAGGGTTGCCCGGTCGGGAACACGCAGCCGCCCGGAGTAGCGGCGGCGCCGTTCGGGAGCGGGTGGCAGCAACGGCACCACCTGCTCAACCCATTTCTGGAACGACCAGTTATGCCGGGGCGGAATGCTCTTCTCAGACGGGGCACGTCTTGTGTTGAACAAAGCGTGCCCCGCTGTGGAAGGGCCTACAGCCCCCCGTGACGCACGGCGTCTATGAAGGACTGCCAGTTGTCGGGTTGGAAGACGAGCATGCCCCGGGTGCGGTCCTTGGTGTCTCGGACCGCGTGTTGTCCTGATCCGAGCCGACCACGCTCGACGCACCCGTTGTCGCTGCCGCTATAACTGCTCTTGTGCCAGGCGACGTCGGCGTGTGGGTGGCGCGTGGTATCCATGTCAGGCTTCCTTGATCAGGTCCCGCAGGTACCGCTTCGACGCGGCGGGCGACAGCGCTGCGGCCGTCAACTCATCCCACGTCTTGGTGTAGTGCGGAACGTCCTGCCGCTGTTCCAACATCGTACCGCCGGTGATGTGCTCCAACCAGACAACGTCCGCCGGGGGCTCGCCCCTCAAGCTGAAGATGGTGAAGGGTGGCCACTGGTTGATCGGCAACGCGGCGTCCAAGGGGAGCACTTGGATGTTGACGTTGGGCAGCTTCGACTGTCGCAGCAGATGCTCGATCTGCTCGCCCACCTCCTCTCGCGTGCCGGGAATGCGGTGCAGGGCGGGCACATCGATGATCGCCCTCAGCATGAATCCCGCCTGGTTCTCCAGGTGCTCCTGCCGCTTCAACCGGGCGTTGACCAGCGGGTCCACTCGGTCGGCGTTGGTCGCCGCGATCACCTGCCGCATGTATGCCTCGGTCTGCAACAGACCCGGCAACACCTGGTTCTCGTAGGACCGTACGAGCTGTGAGTCGGACTCCAGCGTCAGGTAGTCCTTGAGCGAGTCGTGGAACAACGGGCCCGCGTTGCTCCACCAGTCGACCTTGTGGATCTCCTTCGCCAGCCGCTTCAGGTTGACGCGGTACTGGTCGTCCTCGACGCCGTAGAGGTTCAGCAGGAGCGTCAGGTCGATCTGCCGGATGCCTCTTCGACCGGTCTCGATCTGGCTGATCTTCGGGTGTCCGCACTCCAGCGCGTCGGCCGCCTCCTGGACGGTGAGGCCCGCGGCCGTGCGGAGTTGGCGCAGCTCACCGCCGAGGCGGCGGCTGCGCATCGTGGGCATGTCCTCCTGTGGCATGGCCATATGATGTCCGCACCCTGTGGCTGCAACAAGATGCGCCCACGGGAGTCATCAATTCGAGGGAATCTCCTGAGGAACACTTGCCTAAGTGATGCGTTCCGCGCGACTATCGTGGGCAATTGTTCGCACACTCCGCGTCACCGGATGTGTGCCTCTCCCGCGCACATGTCCCGAACAGCGGTTCAAGCAGCGGCAGGTGACTGTATGACGACGACTCCGGAGGAGCCACCGCCCCCCGACGACACACCCGCGTGCGACGACACTCGTCGCCGATCGGCAGAACTGGCCGCCCAATGGGACGAGTTGAGCCAGCTCATCGACGAACACCTCAAGAAGCTGGGGGAGAAGTGATGCGCAGCGACGAGATCGAGCCGGGGATACGGCGGATCGAGGTGGAGGCCGCCTCGATACGGCGCGGGGATGTACTGACCCTGGGCGGGCGGCCGTTGATCGTGCTCGACCATGTCGCTGTGCGTGACGGCGAGTTGTCCATCAGCTTTGTCTCCGGGGAGCGGCTGTCCGTCAACCCCGCGACATCGTTGATCGCGCTGCGCGCGGACGCGCCGGGGCTTCAGACGCGGTCGTTCTGGGCCGTACGCCTGCCGGACCGGCCGCACGAGATACCCGGGCGCGCCGAGATCGTGGCCCAGGTCGTCCTGGGGTGCGCGTTGATCCTGACGATCGGGCTCGCGGTGGTGGTGCGATGAGCCAGAGCGGGATGGTGGCCGTCGAGGTGACCGCCTCCACGATCAAGTGCGGAGATCAACTGGTCATCGGTGGCACGCCGTTCATGGTGTGCGACATGACGGCCCTCGCGGGCGGCGGGAAGTTGCTGCACTTCGCGGGGGGCGAGTCGTTCCACATGGGCTGCTTCACGGTCCTGTGGGCCAGCCGCCATGTCTCCCAACTCCCCGGCTTCGTCCGCAGAACGCGGCGCGGCTGACCGGCTGCGGCCGAGCGCGGGTCACGCCGCCCTGGCCAACGCCCCGGCGCACACGTTGTGTTGAACAAAACGTGCCGCGTGTCAAAAGAGACCCCGGCCTCGTGTAAGCCCGACATGAGCTCAGCACATCCGCAGGTCATGACGATAGCGGCGGCCAGGGCAGGCCCGAAGGGTGCGCGCCACCGTAAGCGACCACCGGCCGACCGGCCAAGGGCCACCGCAAGTGGCCGCGCGGCTCCGGACACAGCCGCGACCCAAGAAACCAGCTACCGGTTACAGGGACGGCCGCACACCCGACGCCCCCCCTCCCGTAGGTGCCGTCAGTAACCCGCGCGCCGACGAAGGAAAAGCCCGGCAGACGGCGAACGGGAGGACGTCCAGCCAGTAGCCGCCGCCCCGCCACCAGGCCGACCGCACGTCACGGGGCTCAGGCCGCCCTGGCCAAAGCCCCCGCGCGCGCGGTCGCGTAGAGCGTGATCGCCGCCGTTGTCGTCAGGGCGGCCAGGGCGAAGGCGACAAGCCCAGGCCACGACGAGTGGTGGTAGATCGACGCGCCGAGGGTGCCGCCCGCGCTCGCGCCCGTGTAGTACGCCACCTGGTACAGCGCCGACGCCTGCGCCCTGCCGTGTTCGGCGACCCTGCTCACCGAGCCCGAGGCCACCGCGTGGCCGAAGAAGAAGCCCGCCGTGATCAGCACCAGCGCCGTCAGGACCGCCGCCAGGTGGTCGACCAGGCTCAGCAGCAGGCCCGACGACACCGTGGCGATCGCCACATACAGCGCGCCGCGCCGCCCGAGGCGGTCCATCAGCGGGCCCGTCGCCGACGACGATCCCGTGCCCACGAGGTAGACGACGAAGACCGAACCCGCGAGGCCCGCCGAGAGGTTGAACGGCTCCTCCACGAGGCGGAAGCCGATCACCGTGTACACCGCGCTGAACGCCGCCATCAGCAGCGCGCCGATCGCGTACAGGCGCAGCAGCAGCGGCCGCGACAGGTGGCCGCGCAGCGACCGCAGCACCAGGCGCGGGCGCAGCGACGCGGGCGTGAAGTTGCGCGAACGCGGCAGCAGCGCGCGGAAGATCACCGCGGCGACCAGGCCGAGCACGGCCACCGCGCCCAGCGCGGCCCGCCAGCCGAAGCCGTCGGCGATCCAGCCGGTCAGCACGCGCCCCGACATGCCGCCCACGCTGTTCCCCGCGATGAACAGGCCGACCGCGCCCACCGTGGACCGCGGCGGCAGCTCCTCCGACAGATACGCGACCGCCGATGCGGGGATGCCCGCGATCGCCGCGCCCTGCAACGCCCGCAGCGCGATCAGCGTCGACAGGTCGGGCGCGAACGGGATCACCACCGCGAGCGCGACCGCCACCGCGACCGATACGGTCATCGTCCGCCGCCGCCCGAAGCGTTCGGACACCGCGCTCAGCGGCAGCACCGCGGCGGCGAGGCCGATGGTGGTCGCGGAGACGGTCCAGCTCGCCCGCCCCGGGTCGACGCCGTACGCGGCGGCGATGTCGGGCAGCAGCGCCTGCGTCGCGAACAGCATCGCGAACGTGGCCATGCCGAGGGCGAACAGCGCGAGGTTGATGCGCCGGAGCGGTGAGCCGCCCGCGGTGGCGGGCGGGGACGGCGGAAGAGAGGCCCCCGAGGTGACGGGAGCCTCCGAGGTGGTAGGCATGCCGCCAACGTACGACCGCCCGTCTCATGCGTCCAATGCATGAGGATGCGATAATTCATATCCCATACGCATCACCGCAGGTGAGGGGCCCACCATGTCGTCGAACGCCGCCGCCGAACTCGCCTCGGGCTCATGGTCGGGGCTGCTCGCGCCGCGCCTCACGCAGTTCGCCGCGGTCGCGCGGTACGAGCACATCACGCAGGCCGCGGCCGAGTTGGGCGTGCCCCAGCCCACCCTGAGCCGCGCCATCGCGCGCCTCGAGGCCGACCTCGGCGTCTCGCTGCTTGCCCGCCACGGCCGCACGGTGTCGCTCACGCCCGCGGGCCGCGCGTTCGCCCGCTCCTGCGAACGCGCCCTCGGCGAGGTCGAACGCGCCGCCGACGCCGTGCGCTCGGACGCGGACCCGGCGGCGGGCAAGGTGGCGTTCGGCTTCCTGCACACCATGGGTCCGGAGACGGTGCCCGCGCTGCTGCGGGAGTTCCGCGAGAGCCACCCGCGGGTCCGCTTCGCGCTCGTGCAGAGCTATGGCGAGGACATGATCGAACGGATGCGCGCGGGCGAGTTGGACCTGTGCCTGACGTCGCCCGTGCCCGAGGCGCCCGACCTGGTCACGCGCCGCCTCGACGAGCAGCGGCTCCACCTCGTCGTGCCCGCGGACCACCGGCTCGCCACGCGGCGGCGGGTGCGGCTCGGCGAGGCGGCGGACGAGCCGTTCGTCACCCTCGAGCCCGGCTACGGCCTGCGCAGGCTGACCGACGCGCTGTGCGAGCAGGCGGGGTTCAGGCCGCGCGTCGCGTTCGAGGGCGAGGAGCCCGAGACGCTGCGCGGCCTGGTCGCGGCCGGGCTCGGCGTCTCGCTCCTGCCGCCGCCGACCGTTCCGCGGCCCGGCGTAAGGGAGTTGGCGGTGAGCGCGCCGCGCGCGGTGCGCGAGATCGGCGTCGCGTGGATGGCGGGCCACCCCGACACGCGCCCGGTCGCCGACTTCAAGCGGTTCCTGCTGGGCCGCAGGGGGCGCATCACCGGTCCCGAGCCGGAGCCCGCGCCGGGGCCCGGGCCCACGCCTGCGGAGTGAGCCTCTACGCGCGTAGCCGCTAGCATGGCCATGTGACCCCGAGCCAGACACCGCCGAGCCCCGAGCACATCCTGCGCGCGCCCAAGGTGCTGCTGCACGACCATCTGGACGGCGGCCTGCGCCCCGCGACCGTCGTCGAGCTCGCCGCCGAGCAGGGCTACGACCGGCTGCCCGCCGATGACCCCGACGCGCTCGGCGCCTGGTTCCGCGAGGCGGCCGACTCGGGCTCGCTCGAACGCTATCTGGAGACGTTCGCGCACACCGTCGGCGTGATGCAGACCGAGGAGGCGCTCGCCCGCGTCGCCGCCGAGTGCGTGCGCGACCTGGCCGCCGACGGCGTGGTCTACGCCGAGGTGCGGTACGCGCCCGAGCAGCACGTCGCGCGCGGGCTGAGCCTGGAGCAGGTCGTCGAGGCGGTCAACGCGGGCTTCCGCGAGGGCGAACGGCTCGCCGCGGCCGAAGGGAACCGCATCAGGGTGGGCGCGCTGCTCACCGCGATGCGGCACGCCGCGCGCGCCCTGGAGATCGCCGAGCTGGCCAACCGCTACCGCGACCTCGGCGTCGTCGGCTTCGACATCGCGGGCGCCGAGGCGGGGTTCCCGCCCACCAGGCACCTGGACGCGTTCGAGTTCCTGAAGCGGGAGAACAACCACTTCACGATCCACGCGGGCGAGGCGTTCGGGCTGCCGTCGATCTGGCAGGCGCTCCAGTGGTGCGGCGCCGACCGGCTCGGGCACGGGGTGCGGATCATCGACGACATCAAGGTGGCCGACGACGGCTCGGTGACGCTCGGGCGGCTCGCGGCGTATGTGCGGGACAAGCGGATCCCGCTCGAGCTGTGCCCCACGTCCAACCTCCAGACCGGCGCCGCGGCCTCGTACGCGGAGCATCCGATCGGGCTGCTGCGCCGCCTCGGCTTTCGGGCGACCGTCAATACGGACAATCGGCTCATGAGCGGCACGAGCATGAGTCGCGAATTCACCCATCTGGTAGGGACTTTCCGTTACACGCTGGATGATCTCCAGTGGTTCACGGTCAATGCGATGAAAAGCGCGTTCATTCCTTTCGATGAACGTCTCGCGATGATCAACGAGGTGATCAAGCCCGGGTATGCCGCGCTACGCTCCGAATGGCTGTTTGGGCAGCGGGGTTCCGTGCGGTCCTGACCTGCGGCGATACCGAGGGTCACGGCCTTGGGGGCCCGCCGGTACTACTTTTCGGGGCCCGTGGGTTACGGGTAACCGCGCGCATTTCGATTCATTGCGGTCCCGGCATTTCAGCGGTTACCTTCTGCGGGCCGCTCGAAACCCCACTCAAGGACGTAGTGACAGAAATGAAGCAGGCAATTGTGAAGTCCATCGGCGTGGCCGCACTCGGTGCGGCGTTCACCGCGGCTGTGGCGGGCACCGCCGCGGCCGCGCCCACCGACAGCCTCAGCGGGGCGGCGAGCGACGTGACGCGTACGCTGCCCGCGCTCGACTCCACGGCGCTCGACTCCTCGACGCTCGACCGGACCACGAGCGGCACGGGCGACCTCGTCCGCTCGGGCACGGGGCTGGTGCAGGGCGCGACCGAGAGCGCGCCGCTGGCCGCCGACACCCTCGCGCACACCAAGAAGAAGCCGACCGGCGGCCTCACGGGCGTTCTCGGGAACCTGCCGATCGACCCTTCGGGCCTCGGCCTGCCCACCGACGCGCTCAGCGGGGTCAGCCTCGGCTGACGCCCCGCAGCGACAGGGCCCGTTCCCCCGGGGGGAGCGGGCCCTGTCCGTGTGTCGCGAGCGCCGAGGCGTGGCGGCGGGCCCGGCCCCGGCCCATGTGCCGCTCGGGCGCCGCCTCACGGGCGGGTGAACGCCTGCGCTGGGCGGGCAGCCACACGCCGTGCCCCGGGCGTTCGCCCAGCACGCGGGCGCGCAGCAGGGCGTAGCACAGCTGGTGGGCGACCATGATGCCGAGCGTGTTGAGGATCACCGTGTCCACGTCGGCGACGCGGCTCGGCACGAGCGTCTGGAGCCCCTCGATGGCCAGCGCGATCATGCCGCCGACGAAGCCGGTGCGGATCAGTGAGGCGAACCTGGGCCCGCCGAGGCGCTTTCCGAGCAGGGGCAGCAGCACGCCGAGGGGGGCGAGGCGCAGCATCCCGGCGCCGATCGTGCGCAGCGCCTCGGCCGGGCCGCGCTCGACGTCGGCCCTGATGGTGACCAGCGGTTGGAGGTTGGCGGGGGAGACCCACAGCACGTCGAGGGGACGCAGCGCGAGCCATGCGACGCCGACGAGGTACGCCAGCAGGAGGGTCAGAGCCGCCAGCCGCGGGCGCGGACCGGCTTCGGGCCCGGTGGAGCCCGCGGGGTGATGCTGCACGGGGATCAGGACGCGGGACCCGCGCGCCGCGGTTCCCTCGACCACGTCACACCGCGCCGACCACGTCACACCGCGCACGACGTCACACCGCGCCGCGGCTCCCGCGCGTACGCGGCTTCTACGAGACGTCGACGGGGCTGTGCGCGGCCTCGGGGCTTGTGCGCATCGCCGAGGTGCACGTGTAGGGGCGCGGCGCCTCGCTCGTGTGCGACCCCGGGCCGCCGAGCAGGACGGTGTGCCCGTTGCCGCCGAGGGAGTCGCTGTGGGCGAAGGTGCAGATGATCTGCACCAGCGCGACGGCGGTCAGCTCGCTCGGCTTGCTGCTCAGCCGCAGCGCGGGCGCGGGGTCGTCGGCCTCGGGGCCCGTCACCCGGAGCGAGGCGGGGACCTCGCTCGTGAAGCCCGCCTCGCGCTCGTCGTCCTCGGGGTGGCTCTGGAGCTCGGCGAGCAGCGCCTCGGCGACGGCCACCCGGTCGTCCTGGCCCGGCAGCTCGACGGGGCGGCGCACGGACTCGATGTGCGAGCCGCACAGCAGGTAGACGTCCGAGGTGGCGCCGTCGACGAGCTCGGGGCGGGTGTCGCACGTGGCGCGCGTGGGCGCGGGCCCCGCGTCCACCGGCACTTCGGTGGGCCGTATGCCGCACCCGGCCAGGGAGAGCAGCGTGAGCGCGCAGACCGCGAGCCAGCCACGTCGCGCGGTCATCCGGGCTCCCCTTCCGCCGGGCCGCCGGGCCTGGACTCCGCGCCCGCGGGCTGGCGTTCGGGGAGGTCGGGCTCGCGGGGGAGCCGCAGCGTGAACACGGCGCCGCCGTCCTTCGCGTTGTGGGCGCTGATGTCGCCCCCGTGCAGGTGGGCGTTCTCCAGCGCGATCGAGAGGCCGAGGCCGCTGCCGTCGGAGCGCGGGCGTGAGGCGCTGGCCTTGTAGAAGCGGTCGAAGACGTGGGGCAGCACCTCGTCGGGGATGCCGGGCCCGCGGTCGGCGACCTCGACGAGCACGGTGCTCGCGCCGTGGGCCGCCGCCTCCTCGCGGATGGTGACGCTCACGGGGGAGCCGCCGTGCTTGAGCGCGTTGCCGATGAGGTTGGCCAGGATGACGTCGAGGCGGCGTGGGTCGAGGCGGGCGATGATGCCGCGGTCGGCGTTCAGCTCGACGGCGTCGAGCCACGCGCGGGCGTCGATGCAGGCGGTCACCTGGTCGGCGATGTCCACCTCGTCGAGGACCATGCGGGCGGTGCCCGCGTCGAAGCGGGTGACCTCCATCAGGTTCTCCACCAGGTCGTTCAGCCGCCGGGTCTCGCTGACCACCAGCTGGACGGCGGGGGCGATCATCGGGTCGAGGTTGTCCACCTCGTCCTCCAGGACCTCCGTCATGGCGGTGATGGCCGTCATGGGGGTGCGCAGCTCGTGCGACATGTCGGCGACGAAACGGCGGCTCGCGGCCTCGCGGGCGCTGAGGTCCTTCACGCGCTGCTCGAGGGAGGCGACGGAGCGGTTGAACGTCCGGGTCAGCTCGGCCAGCTCGTCCGCGCCCCGCACCTCGAGGCGGGTGTCGAGCTTGCCCTCGCCGAGGCGTTGGGCCGCGTCGCTCAGCCGCTGCACGGGGCGGAGCACCATGGTCGCGGCGGCCTGGGCGAGCAGGACCGAGCCGATGACGGCCAACGCGGTGGCTATGCCGAGGGACCAGGCGAGGGAGTTGAGGTCGTCGCGCTCGGGCGCGAGGGAGACATACATGTAGCCGGTGGGGCCGCCGCCCATGACCCGGGTGCCGCCGATGAGGTACGGGTCGCCGTCCACGGTGATCCGCTGCCAGTAGAGGTGGTACGCGGCCTCGCCGTCGCCGTCGCGCCGGTCGTTGACCGCCTCGACGAGCGAGTCGGGCACCATCGCGTACGCGAAGACGGCGGGGTCGGACTCGGCGGTGCATATCCGGCCGCCCTCGGCGGGCTCGGCGCGCAGGACCACCTGGTAGTCGAGGGTGTTGCGGGCGACGGCCCCGGCCATGCCGGTGTAGTCGCCGCAGCTGGACTCCTCGGGCAGGACGCTGGCCTGCTCGCCGAGGGTCTCGCGGAAGTCGCGCAGGGCGGCGTTCTGCGCGCGGGTCAGGACGGCGTCGCGGTTGAGCCAGTAGGCGATGCCGGAGACCGAGACGGCGGCCACGAGCGCGACGAGCGCGAACACCGTGACCAGGCGCAGCCGCAGGCTGGTGAGCCGGAGCAGCGCGCGGAGCCAGCCGCGTATGCGCCCCTCGCGCGGGGCGTCGGCCTGCGCCGGGCGCGCGCCGGGGCGCGAGGCTCCGGGGTCCTCGGGGTCTTCGGGGGCAACGCTCACGAAGGCGCGTCCAGCCGGTACCCCACACCCCGGACGGTGCGGATCAGCTTGGGCGACGAGGGCACGTCCTCGACCTTGGCGCGCAGCCGCTGCACACAGGCGTCCACGAGGCGCGAGTCGCCGAGGTAGTCGTGCTCCCACACCAGGCGCAGCAGCTGCTGCCGGGACAGCGCCTGCCCCGGCCTGCGGCTCAGCTCGAGCAGGAGGCGCAGCTCGGTGGGGGTGAGCTGGAGGTCGGCGCCGTTCTTCGTCACGGTCATCGCGGCCCGGTCGATGACGATCGAGCCGAACGTCGCCGAGTCGTTGGACTCCCGCTCCCCGCGCCGCATCACCGCGCGGATCCTGGCGTCGAGGACGCGGCCTTGGACCGGCTTGACCACGTAGTCGTCGGCGCCCGACTCGAGCCCCACGACCACGTCGATGTCGTCGCTGCGCGCGGTCAGCAGGATGATCGGCAGCTGATCGGTGCGGCGGATGCGGCGGCACACCTCGAAGCCGTCGATGCCGGGCAGCATCACGTCGAGGACGATGAGGTCGGGGCGTTGCTCGCGCAGGAGCTTGAGGCCGTCCTCTCCCGTCGCCGCGGTCACGACGCGGTGCCCCTGGCGAGTCAGGCTCATCTCCAGGGCCGTCCGCACCGCCTCGTCGTCCTCGATCAGCAACAGGAAAGCCACGCGGCTCATTGTGGCCTATGGACCGCCCGGAGTACGAGCGCCCGTACCTTGAAGCGTTCCCGTCAGGTGTTCCGGCGCCTTTCAAGGCTCGCCCGGCGGGGCTCCGCGGGGCGTGCGGAGGCGCCCTTCCCCTGTGACACCGCTGTGACAGACGGGCGACCGGGCGATGAAACTGGCCCGGCAAGGTATTCCCCAACGAGAGACGGACGGACGTCACGATGGGGGAGCGGGAATGAGCGCAGTGCACGACATCACGGCCACGGCGGTGAGCGAGACGCGCCCGACCGCCGCGATGGTTCCCGTCCGTTGCGGGGAGAAGCCCGGGGCCACGCGGCATGGGGGACGCCGAGGCCACGGGCATCAGCGTCCGCCCCACCTGACCTCGGTGGACGCGCGTGGGGGGCGAGCCGGGAGCGCGCGGCGCGAGGGGGCCACGGAGGCGGAGTTCACCGCCTACGTGCGTGAGCGCCGCGCCTCCCTGTACGCCACGGCCTTCCATCTGACGGGGGACCGGCACGAGGCGGAGGACCTGCTCCAGAGCGCGCTGCTCTCGACGTACCGCGCCTGGGACCGGATCAGCGACAAGGCGGCGGTCGGCGGCTACCTGCGGCGGACCATGACGAACCTGCACATCAGCGCGTGGCGGCGCAGGAAGCTCAACGAGTACCCGACCGAGGAGCTGCCCGAGGCGCCGGGCGAGCTGGACACGATGCGCGGCACCGAGCTGCGCACCGTGCTGTGGCAGGCGTTGGCGCGGCTGCCCGAGCAGCAGCGGACGATGCTGGTGCTCCGCTACTACGAGGGTCGCACCGACCCGGAGATCGCCGACACGCTCAACATCAGCGTCGGCACGGTGAAGAGCAGCATCTGGCGCACCCTGCGTCGGCTGCGCGAGGACCGGGCGCTCAGCCCAGGCCAGGACCAGGGGGAGTCCTTCGGCCAGCTGGTCGCCTGACGGGGCGGGGGAGCCCGAGGGGAAGGGCGCGGGGGAACACGGGGGAACGGGGGAACGGGGTTCCGCGCGGGGGCGCGGAGCCCGGGGGGACACGGGGGGCAACGGGGGGCACGGGGTCCGGTCGACCGGGGGGTACGGCCGGGCCCCGCACCGCGTTGTGTGGCGTCAACCGGTCGCCGGGGATTAACCGTTGGCCGACTGTCAGTGGGGGCCGTCACACTGGTGGGGTGCGATACGAGGTGCGCGACTATCGGCCGAGCGACGAGGGATCATGGCTGCGCTGCCGGGTGTTGTCCTTCCTGGCCACGGCCTATTTCGACAACGTGCTCCGGCGCAAGCCCGTCATGGCGCCGCCCGGCTTCTCCCTGGTCGCGGTGGCCGGTGACGGCTCGGTGGCCGGGGCGCTCGACGTCGCGGTCCAGGGGGAGCTCGCCACAATCGAAACCGTCGCCGTTCACCCCGACCACCAGGGACGGGGCATAGGCACGGCCCTGGTGGACGCGGCGCGTTCGCGGGCCGTCGCCGCCGGGGCCACGACACTCGACGCGTGGACACGGGACGACCCCGCCACCCTGGGGTGGTACGCCGCGTGCGGCTTCGCCGAGAGCGAGCACTACCTCCATGTCTTCGCCGACTCCTACTCCCGCGAGGACGAGCCGGAGAACGCCGTGCTCCCGCGGCCGGGGATCCGCCCGGTGACCGTGTTCGCCCACGCCGGTCTTGAGCTCGAGGAGGAGGCGCGGAAGGCGTTCTCCCGCGTCCACGTGTGCCGACGCCTCAGCCAGCCGATCGGGGCCGGTGGCCCCGATGGCCGGGGCTCGTGACGCCGTCGCACACCCCCATCCGCGCTGCCCACCTCATCGACCGACCCGAGGGACCCACCCATGCCTCCCGAGCCCACCCGACGCCGAGCCTTGGTCATCGGGGCCACCGGCACCATCGGTTCCGCCGTCGCCGACGCCCTCGCCGCCCGTGGCCACGCCGTCGTGCGCGCGTCGAGGAGCGGCCCAGGGCCGCGCGTCGACATCGCCGACCCGGCGTCCGTCGAGGCCCTGCTCGCGGCGACGGGCCCGGTCGACGCGGTGGTGTGCTGCGCGGCCAGCGGCGCGATGGCCCCGCTCGACACCCCGTCGGACGCGGAGTTCCTCACGGGCCTCGACGCCAAGCTGCTCGGCCAGGTCGCCCTGGTCCGCCGTGCCCTGGGCGCGCTCGCGGACGGTGGCTCCATCACGTTGACCAGTGGCCGCATCCCCGACGACCTGACGGGCGCCTCGCTCGGGCACCTGATCAACGGGGGCCTCGAGGCGTTCGTCCGCGCCGCGTCCGCCGAGCTGCCGCGCGGCCTGCGGCTGAACGTCGTGAGCCCCGGTTGGGTCGCCGAGACGCTCGCCGCCCTCGGCCTCGACCCCGCGGGCGGGACGCCCGCGGCCGAGGTCGCGGCCCGCTACGCCGAGGCGATCGAGGGGGACGCCAACGGGCGGACGCTCCTGGTCGGTTGAGCGCCCGTCGGTCAGGGAGTCACCCGGGATCGCGGTGGCGGTGGTGGAGCGCGGCGGCGAGCCCGGCGGGTGGATGCGTGCTGCGTGGTCTTCTCATGGGGCGGCTCCTCGATGGCGGTTGACGGCGGGTTCGCGGTGGGGACGAGGCGGTCGGGCGCGGGCGGGGGGACCGTAGGAGAGAGCGCCCGGGGCGCGTCAAGGGGCGCGCGCGAGTGGCGGGCGGCGCGCGGCGTTTCCCCGACGACTGTCTGATGACCCGTGCGCCGGCGCATGGAAGCGTTCGGGGCGAGGGACCGTGAGGGAGCGTGAACGCACGTGAGCGTCACCGGCGGGGTGGAGTGAAAGGACGCGCATGCGCTATGCCCTGGACCCCGAACTGGCCGCCGCCGTCGCCATGATGGCGGAGGTGGACATCTCCGACCTGGCCGCCGCCAGGGCCGCGCAGGCCGCTGAGCTCGCGGTGGCCATGCGCGACGCGGACGCCACCGGCGTCTCGGTGTGGGACGAGCGCGTGCCTGACCCGCTCACCGGGACCGAGCTGTCGCTGCGCGTGCACCGCCCGGCCGACGCGCGGGGCCCGTTGCCCGCCCTGCTCAGCATGCACGGCGGCGGCTTCGTCCTCGGCTCGCCCGACGTGGACCACGAGAGCAACGTCCTGCTGTGCCGCGAGCTGCCCGCCGTCGTCGTCGCCGTCGACTACCGCCTCGCGCCCGAACACCCCTTCCCCGCCGCCCTCGACGACTGCTGGGCGGCGCTGCGCTGGCTCGCCGACAACGCCGCCGCGCTCGGCGTCGCGCCCGACCGGATCGGGCTGTGGGGCGACAGCGCGGGCGCGGGCCTGGCCGCAGGGCTCACCCTGCTCGCCCGCGACCGCGGCGGCCCCGCGATCCGCCACCAGCACCTCCACAGCCCCGCCGTCGACGACCGGTTGACGACGGGCAGCGCGCGCGAGTTCACCGACACGCCCGTGTGGAACCGGCGCAACGCGCAGCTCAGCTGGGACGCCTACCTGGGCCCCGGCGTCCCGGGGAGCGCCGAGGTGTCCGCGTACGCCGCGCCCGCCCGCGCCGTTGACCTGGCCGGGCTGCCCCCGGCGTCCGTCGCGGTGATGGAGTACGACCCGCTGCGCGACGAGGCGTTGGCCTACGTCGGGGCGCTGCGCGGCGCAGGGGTGCCCACCACGCTGCTGTGCTACCCCGGCACCTTCCACGGCGCGGTCGTCGTGGCGCACTCGGCGGTCGCGCGGCGCGTGACGGACGACGCGCTGACCGCGATCCGGGCGGGTCTTGGCGCCGCCGACGTGCCACCGCGTCACTCGGCGACGGACAACCGCCAGGCGTAGAGCGCCAGTTGAGCCTGGAACCGGTCGTGCGGCTCACGCAGCCGCCGCCCGAGTGCCGCCTCGGCCCCGGCCAGCCGCGCGGCCACCGAGCTGTGGTGCAGATGCAGCGCGGCGGCGGCCTGGCGCAGCGACCCGGTCCGGCAGAACGCCGCCAGCGCCGCGATGCTCAGGTCCCCGCCGTCCCGCCCGGCGAGACCGGCCAGCGCCCGCACCTCGGGGTTGGCCCGCAGCCGGGCCGTCGGCACATCGGCGAGCAGCGCCAACGAGCCCAGCGCGTCATGGTCCACCACCCGCTCCTCAGGGCCGCCCGCCACCGCGAACCGCAGCGCCGTCCGCGCCTGCGCCCACGAGGCCCCGGCCTGGAACGGCGCGACGCCACCCCCGATCCCCAGCCGCACCCCGCGCGCGCGAACGGCCGCGCGCGGGGCGTGAGTGGCGCGAGTGGCGCGTTCCCGCGTCCGCTCGGCCACCGCCGCCGACAGCTCGCGCGCCAAGTCGTCACCACCGTCCCCTGGTTGCACCAGCACGGCGGCCAACGCGCCCATCGACGCGATCCGCACGCCCGCGCGCGGCCCCCCGCGCGCGAGGAGCGCCACGGCCTCGATCCCCGCGTCCGTCTCGCCGCCGCCGACCACGGCGACGACGCGCAGGGGCAGCTCGGGGTCGAGGCCGAGGAGCCGCAGCGCCCGGCCCCGGTCCTCGACGGCCTCGCGCTCGGACAGCACCGTCTCGACCAGCGCGGGGTCGGCCACATGCGGCGAACGCACGTGCCGCGGCGGCCCCATGTCGGCCGCGATCGCCATCCACTCGAGCACCAGCTCGTCCAACGGGCCGGGCTCGCCGTTCCGTTCGAGCCACACCTGCCCGCCGGGGCGCAGCGCGAGCCTGGCCGACACGGGCCCGGGGACGCCGGGCAGCGCGACCCCGTCGGGCGCGAACCGCACCACGCGCCCTTCGGGCCGTTCGAGACCGGCCGGGCAGTGGACGAGCCCGGCCGTCGAACGCACCAGCACCACCGGATCGACCGTGCCGACGCTCAGTAACGCCTGGAAGTGCGCGATCACCCGCACCGCGGCGGCGGCGTCCGCGTCCAGGGACGACAGCCGCAGAAGCAAACCCTTCACCTTCGCAGTGTAGGAAGGCAGCGAAATCGACCACCAGTGTCGTGCACGCATCAGCTGATGCGCTCGGCTCACTGTCCTGTGGTGTGCCAGATGGTTTTGGTTTCGAGGTGGGTGGTGAGGCGGGTGGTGGTGGGGGTGGTGGTGAAGTCTTCGTGGGGGTGGGGGTGGTGGATGCGTTTGAGGGTGTCGGCGGCG
>NZ_RBDY01000027.1 GCF_003626575.1 Streptomyces radicis
GCATCGCAACCCGCTACGACAAGACCCCGGACAGCTACCTCGCCGGCCTCTACCTTCGCGCCTCGATGATCTGGATCAAGGACCTGACACGAGCCACCCCTTGAACACAACTAAATACGCTCCCTAGCGCGGGGACCGCCGGAGAGGAGCGGATGGTGGAGGGAACGGACCCGGGCAGTGGTGCGGAGGGCGGCGCGGAGGAGGCGGGGCTGCGCGCGGACCTGACCCCGGAGGGGCGGGCCCTCGCCCTCGCGCTGCGCCGCCTGCTGAGGGCCACGGGGCAGTCGCAGCGCCAGTTCGCGGCCTACCACCACATCGGCCATGCGTCGGTCTCACGCTTTCTGAGCGGAGAGCGCGTTCCCGACAAGCGGTTCCTCGACGACCTGATGAAGTCGGCCTGCAAGGTCAACGGCCGGGAGGTCACCGCCGAGCTCCAGGGCGACCTGTACCGGCTGCACCGCGAGGCGCTGCTGGCCACCAGGCCCGCCAGGTATCGCGAGCAGATGGCCAGCGACCGCCTCGAGGACGCCGTGCTGCGGAAGGAGGCGGCGGAGCTGGAGCTGCGCGAGCTGAGAGGTGCCGTCACCGGCGAGCGGCGCCGACTTCTCGCGCTCGAGACACGGTTACGCGAGGTGGACGGCGCGGGCAGGCGCGAAAGGAGTCGCCTGCGTGCCGACCTCGAACGGCACGGCGCCCGCGAGGAGGAGCTGCGGCAGGAGTCCGCCAGGCTGCGCGAGGAGATCGCCAGGCTCGAGGAGGCCCTGCGGGAGGCGGAGCGGGAGCGGGATGCCGCGCTCACCCACTGCGAGGAGCTGGAGGCCGAGCTGGCCGTGGCCCAAGAGGCGACGGAGCGCGAGGAGTTGGAGCGGCTCGCCGCCGAGGAGCGGCTGCGCGCGGCGAGGGCCGCCGATGTGGCAGGGCACCGGCTCGAGGACCTGGAACGCGTGCAACGCGAGGCGGAACGCGTGCGGTTCGAGGCCGCGCGGGACGCCGCGGCGCGGATCGAGGAGGCGCGGGCCGAGGCGGAGAAGCTGGTCGACGAGGCGGCGGCCAAGGCCGGTCGGATGCGGCCCCCGGTGCTCAGAAGATCGGCGGCGGCCCGCCAACTGTCCGAGGCGGCACGGCGGATGGCCGAGGAGTTCACCGAGTACGGTCGGCGCCTCCTCGCCCACGACGGAGCCGATCCGGCGGACTTCGTACCCCGGCCGATCGACCTCCAGGGCCAGGACGACATCGGCCGGGCGGGCGAGGCGATCGAGGAGGTCCGGCGGGAGGCCGTGCGGGTGGCGGGGGAGCAGGCCGTGTTGCGCCGCGCCACCACCCAGCTCTCGCGCCGCACCCTGGGAGTCGTCCAGCGCCAACTCGCCCTGATCTCCGAGCTGGAGGAGCGCGAGACCGACCAGGACCGGCTCGCCTCGCTGTTCGGGCTCGACCACCTGGCCGTCCGCGTGCGCCGCCTCGCGGAGAGCGCGCTCGCGCTGAACGGGGTGGAGACGTACCACCGTTGGACGCACCCGATCCCCCTGGTGAACGTGCTGCGCGCCGCGGCGTACGAGGTGGCGGATCACCGGCGCGTCGAGCTGAGCGGGGTCCCGCCGCTGGATGTCGTCGAGCCCGTGGTGAGCGACCTGGTGCATCTGCTGGCCGAACTCCTGGAGAACGCCACCTCGTTCTCCTCGCCGCAGACCCGGGTCGCCCTCAGCGGCCAGCAACTGCCCGACGGCCGGGTCCTGGTGGAGATCGAGGACCGGGGCATCGGCCTGTCAAGGTTCGACATGGAGGACATCAACCAGCGGCTGGCCGAGCCGCCCGAGGTGGACCTCGCCGTCTCCCACCGCATGGGCCTCTTCCTTGTGGGCCGCCTGGCCCGGCGCCATGGCATCCGCGTCCAGGTGCGGCCATCGGGCTCCGGCGGCACGACCGCGCTGGTCATGGTGCCCGCACACGCCGTGGAACGCGGGCGCGCGCACGCCGCGTCGGGCGGCCTGGCCACGGACGTCGGCTGAACGGGCCCTGCGCTCCCCGGTCTTCCCCATCGATGCCTATGAAGCTAGCATGAGTAGCACCATGCTGCTTCATGTCGATCCATCGGACGCGCGCCCGCTGCACGAGCAGCTGGCCGCGGAGCTGCGCCGGGCCATCCGCACGCGCGACCTGGCGGCGGGGGACAGGCTGCCCACCGCCAAGGAGTTGGGCGATGCCCTCGGCCTCAACGCGAACACCGTGCTGCGCGCCCTGCGCGCGCTGCGCGACGAAGGGCTGCTGGAGTTCAGGCGGGGCCGCGGGGTCCGGGTGAGCGCGCTCTCGCCCGGGGACGCCGAAGTCGCCGAGCTGGTCCGGCGGTTGGTGGAGGTCGGTGAGCGGAACGGCTACCGGCGCGAGGAACTGGCCCACATGATCGAGGAGTTCGGATGAGAGACAAGGACAAGGGCGGCGCGGGGCGTCGGACGGCCTGGGTGAGCGGCGCCGGGAACGTGGCCGTTCCCCTCTTCGGCGCGGCGCTGGCCGCCGTGTTGATCGCGACACTGTGGTCGTCGGCGGGGCCAGGGATACTCCTGGCGCTCATCGCGCCCGTGGTCACCTCGCTGTTCGGCTCGGTGCGCGTGGTGGTCGGCGAGTCCGGGGTGCTCATCCGGATGGGCTATCTGGGCTGGCCGCGGCGGCATGTGCCGTTCGCCGACATCGACAAGGCCGAGAGGGACGACATCTCCGCGCTCTCGATGGGCGGTTGGGGCTATCGCGTGCGGGGCCGGACCACGGCATACCTGGTCAGGAGCGGTGAGAGTCTGGCGCTCAACCTGCGGAACGGCCGGAGGGTCGTCATCACCTGCCGGGACGCCGCGACCGGCGCCTCGCTGATCAACGACTACCTCGCGGCGAGGCGTTGACCCGCGCGCGGACGAACGTCAGGCCAGCGCCGGGCGGTTCCCCTCGAGCCCGGCCACCAGCCGGGTGAGCAGCGTCGCGAGCAGCTCGTCGTCGCCGCTGCTCGGCAGCGACTCCCAGGTGGCGCTGACCCGTTGGTCGAGGCGCTGCCACACCTCGCGCCCGCGCGGCGTGAGGAACGCCAGGATCCTGCGCCGGTCGAGCGGGTCGACGCGCCGGTGCACCATGCCGTCGTCGACGAGCTGGTCGACGAGCCGGGTCAGCGTCGGCGGCGGCAGCAGCACGCACTCGGAGATGGCCGTCATGCCGTGCCCCTCCCCGTCGGCGAGCAGCGACATCACGCGCCACGCGTCGACGGAACACCCCTCCTCGTCCAGCACCCCACGCAACCGCCGTACGGCCAACCGCTCGGCCCGGGCCAGCAACCCCACGAGATCAACGGACATACCCCTCCGCCCTCCAAGGCCCGAACGCCACCCCCATGGTACGAGTCGCGCGCACCGGCGGCCGCCGCGGCGCCGGGAGGAGGCATCATGGGCCGGTGATGCGACGGGAATCGGGCGGGGCGGGCGGGCCGTTGAGGGCCGAGCCCGGGGTGCTCGGGGTGGCGCTCGTCGTGCCGCGGCAGGGGCCCGCCGGGATCTTCGGGCCCGCGTGCGAGCTGTGCGCCCGGCTCGCCGCCGACGAGGTCAACGCCGCGGGCGGGGTGCTCGGGCGGGAGCTGCGACTCGTCACCGTGGACGGGGGCGCGCCGCCGCGGCTGGTGGCGGCCGAGGTGGAGGCGCTGGTCGCCGCGGGCGCCGTCCACGGCGTCACCGGCTGGCACATCTCCTCGGTGCGCCACGCCGTCGCGCCGCGCATCGCCGCCCGGGTGCCCTATGTGTATACGGCGCTCTACGAGGGCGGGGAGGACTCGGCGGGCGTCTATCTCACCAGCGAGACGCCCGACGGCCAACTCCGCCCGGCCATGCGGCTGTTGGCGGCCGAACGGCGCGTGCGCCGGTGGTATGTCGTCGGCAACGACTACGTCTGGCCCCGGCGCACCGCCCGCGCCGCCCAGCGTTACGCGCGCGAGAGCGGTGGCGAGATCTGCGGCGCGTCGTATCTCCCGCTGGGCGCCCACGACTTCGGCAACGTGCTGCGCGCCGTCGAACGCCGGGGTGCGGACGCGGTGGTGATGCTGCTGGTCGGTAGCGACGCGGTGCGGTTCAACCGCGCGTTCGCCGCCGCGGGGCTCGACCAGCGATGTCTGCGGCTGAGCACGCTGATGGACGAGAACATGCTGGCCGCCAGCGGCCCCGAGGCCACCCGCGGCCTGTCGGCCACCGCGGGCTTCTTCGGGGCCCTTGCCACCGCCGACACCCTTGATTTCCACGGGCGTTACGCCGCGCGGTTCGGGCCGGACTCCCCGGCGCCGAGCGCGTTGGGTGAGTCCTGCTACGAGGGCGTGCTGCTGCTCGCCGCGTTGATGACCCGGGCGCGTTCATGGGATGTCGCCGCCATCGAGGGCGCGGCGGGGGAGGTCAGCTACGAGGGCGCCAGAGGGCTGCTGCGCCTGGCGGGCCGCCATGTGCGGCAGCGCATCTACCTGGCGGAGGCGGACGGCCTCGACTTCGCCGTGACCGCCGACCTCGACGCCTGGAGCGGCCTCGCGCGGCCTTGAACGGCGGTGATACTTCCGAACGGAAGTATTAATGGAGGGGAAATCCCGGCGAAACTGCGCCCTTTGAAGCTGTGGCATGCCCACGCCGGGCGGCGCGGCCCGGCCACTCCCCTCGCGATTCCCCGTCCCTTCCCAGGGACCCTAGGAGGAGGTCGGTCATGCCCGGAGCCCGGGGAACCCGTCTCGCCGCGATCGTACTGGCGTTCGCCACCGCCCTGACCCTCACGGCCTGCGGGGCCAGGACAGGAGAGGAGGCGGGCGGGAGCGCCGCCGAGGTGGACACCTCGGGTGACACCATCAAGGTCGGCCTGCTCAACTCCCTGTCAGGGACGATGGCCATCAGCGAAGTCACCGTCCGCGACGCCCTGTTGCTCGCCATCGACGAGATCAACGCCGCGGGCGGCGTGCTCGGCAAGCAGATCGAGCCGATCAGCGAGGACGGCGCGTCCGACTGGCCGACGTTCGCCGAGAAGTCCGAGAAGCTGATCAGGCAGGACCAGGTCGCCGCGGTGTTCGGCTGCTGGACCTCCGCGAGCCGCAAGGCCGTTCTGCCGGTCTTCGAACGCGCCGGGTCGCTCCTCTTCTACCCCGTGCAGTACGAGGGCATGGAGCAGTCGCCCAACATCTTCTACACCGGCGCCACCACCAACCAGCAGATCATCCCCGCGCTCGACTACCTGCGCGAGGAGGAGGGCGTCGAGTCCCTCTACCTCGTCGGCAGCGACTACGTCTTCCCGCGCACCGCCAACCGCATCATCACCGCGTACGCCGAGGAGCACGGCATCGAGATCGCGGGCGAGGACTACGCCCCGCTGGGCTCGACGGAGTTCGCCACGATCGCCAACAAGGTCGAATCCTCGGGCGCCGACGCGGTGTTCAACACTCTCAACGGCGACAGCAACGTCTCGTTCTTCCGCGAGTACGCCGCCTCGGGCCTCACCGCCGAGTCCATGCCGGTGATGTCCGTCTCCATCGCCGAGGAGGAGGTGCGCAGCATCGGCGCCGAGACGCTCGAGGGCCAACTGACCTCCTGGAACTACTACCAGACCACCGAGGGCGCGACCAACGAGGACTTCGTCGCCGCCTACCAGGCCCGCTACGGCGAGGACCGGCCCACATCCGACCCGATGGAGGCCGCGTATACCTCCGTCTACCTGTGGGCCGCCATGGTCGAGGAGGCCGGGTCGTTCGAGGTGGAGGACGTGCGCGCCGCGGCCGACGGCATCACGTTCGAGGCCCCCGAGGGCACCGTGACCGTGGACGGCGAGACCCAGCACATCCACAAGACGGCCCGCATCGGGCGCATCAGCGCCGACGGCCTGATCGACGAGGTGTGGAACTCGGGCGAGCCCGTCGCACCCGACCCGTTCCTCACGAACTACCCCTGGGCGGAGGGCCTTTCGGCCGAGCAGCCGGACGGCGACGGAACGGAAGGCCACGCGACGGACGGCGAGGGAACGGACGGGTCCTCGGGCGAGGACGCCCCGTGACGGTCATCCTCAGCCAGTCGTTCACCGGCGTCAGCATCGGCGCGGTCCTGCTGCTCATCGCCCTCGGACTCTCGCTCACCTTCGGCCAGATGGGCGTGATCAACATGGCCCATGGCGAGTTCATCATGGCCGGCGCCTACACCGTCTACCTCCTCCAGGGCCCCATCGGCTCCGCCGGGGTCTCGCTCCTCGTCGCACTCCCGGTGGCCTTCGCGGTCGCCGGGGCGATGGGCGCGGCCCTCGAATGGCTGCTGATCCGGCGCCTCTACGCCCGCCCCCTGGACACGCTGCTGGTCACCTGGGGCGTCTCACTCATGCTCCAGCAGCTGGCCCGCGACCTGTTCGGCGCGCCCAACGTGCACACCGGGACGCCGAGTTGGCTGTCCGGCCGGATCACGCTGATCGGCGGTGACGACCCGTTGACGCTCGCCCATGGCAGGCTGTTCATCCTCGGCCTCGCGCTCGCCGCCGTCGTCGCGCTCACCCTGACGCTGCGGCTCACCCCGCTGGGCCGCCGCATCCGCGCCGTCGTCCAACACCGGGACCTGGCCGAGGCGTCGGGGATCGCGACCGCCCGCGTGGACCGCGTGACGTTCGTCCTCGGCTCGGGCCTCGCGGGCCTGGCGGGCGTCGCGCTCACCCTGGTCGGCCCCATCGGCCCGACCATGGGCACCAACGTCATCATCGACGCGTTCCTCGTGGTCGTCGTCGGCGGCATCGGGCAGCTGCGCGGCGCGGTCATCGCCGCGTTCGCCCTGGGCGTCCTCCAGGCGGTGATGGAGTACTCCACCACCGTGAGCGTCGCCAGGGTGACCGTGCTCGTCGCCATCGTCGCGTTCCTCCAGTGGCGCCCCCAGGGCATCCACACCCTCCGCACCAGGAGCCTGGCATGACCGACTCCTCCACCAGCAAGTCACCGACCGCGCCCGCCCGTTGGGCCCGCTGGCGGACGCCGCTCGGCTACGCGCTCGGCGCGCTGGTCCTCTTCGGCCTCGCGCCCCTCGTCCTGTCCGACTTCCGCCTCGGCCAGCTCGCCCGCTACCTGTGCGTCGCCATCGTGGCCGTCGGCATCTCCCTGGCCTGGGGCCGGGGCGGCATGCTCGTCCTCGGCCAAGGCCTCTTCTTCGGCCTCGGCGGCTACGCCATGGCGATGCACATGAAGCTCGCCGACGCGGGCGCCGGGCAACTGCCCGACTTCATGCTGCTGTACGGCTCCACCGACGAACTCCCATGGTGGTGGCAGCCGTTCAGCTCCCCGGTGGTCGCGCTCGCCGCGGTGCTCGTGCTCCCCATGGGACTCGCGGCGCTCATCGGCTGGTCCGTCTTCCGACGCCGGGTGCGCGGCGCCTACTTCGCCATCCTCAGCCAGGCCCTCGCGGCGGCGTTCGCGATCCTGCTGATCGGCCAGCAGGCCACCACGGGCGGCACCAACGGACTCACCAACTTCCAGGGCTTCTTCGGCTTCTCCCTCCACGACCCCGTCAACCGCCGCACGGTGTACTTCCTCATCGCCGCGACGCTGCTGCTCCTCATGCTGGCCACGCGGCAGCTCTTCCACAGCCGCTACGGCGAACTCCTCGTCGCCGTAAGGGACTCGGAGGAACGCGTGCGCTTCCTCGGCTACGACCCCGCGTTGGTCAAGCTCGTCGCCTACGTTCTCTCCGCGGGGATGGCGGGCGTGGCGGGCGCGCTGTTCGTGCCCGCCGTCGGGATCATCTCCCCCGCGCTCATCGGCATCGTGCCGTCCATCCAGTTCGTCATCGGCGCGGCCATCGGCGGCCGGGCCAGCGTCGCCGGGGCCGCCCTCGGCGCGGTCGCCGTCGCCTGGGCACAGACCACACTCTCCGAGGAATTCCCCTCCGCCTGGACGTACTTCCAGGGCGGCCTCTTCGTCGTGGTGGTCGCCTTCCTCCCCGGCGGCCTCGCCTCCCTGTGGCACCTGGCCGCCGCCCGGCGGCGCCAGCGAACGGAAGTGGTGACAGCGGCATGACCGAACAGCCCCTCAACGACCTGGTGATCGACGACGTGCGGGTCACGTTCGACGGCTTCGTGGCCGTCGACGGCGTCAGCCTGCGCGTCGGCCCCGGCGATCTGCGGTTCCTCATCGGACCCAACGGCGCGGGCAAGACCACCCTGGTGGACGCCATCACCGGACTCACCCCGGCCACCGGCTCCGTCAGGTTCGGCGGCCGCGAGCTGCTCGGCCGCCCCGTCCACCGCATCGTCCGGCTCGGCATCGGGCGCACGTTCCAGACCGCCACCGTCTTCGAGAACCTCACCGTCCTCCAGAACCTCGACATCGCCGCGGGCACCACCCGCCGCCCCCACACCCTGCTGCGCCGCCGCAGGACCGTTCCCGACGAGGTGCAACGCGCCCTGGAGACCACGGGGTTGACCGGCCAACGCGACCGCGCGGCAGGCACCCTGGCACACGGTCAGAAGCAGTGGCTGGAGATCGGCATGCTGCTCGTGCAGAACGTCCAACTCCTGCTGCTCGACGAGCCGGTCGCCGGGATGAGCCACGAAGAACGCGAGCAGACAGGCCAGTTGCTCCAACGCGTCGGCGAGGACCGCACGGTCGTCGTCATCGAACACGACATGGACTTCATGCGCGCCTTCGCCGCCAGCGTCACCGTTCTGCACGCCGGGCGCGTCCTGAGCGAGGGAACGGTCGCCGAGGTGCGCGCCGACCCCCGGGTCCAGGAGGTCTACCTCGGCGAGACGGCGGTGGCCTGATGCTGGAGATCACCGGCCTGGTCGCCGGATACGACCGCACCACCGTGCTGCACGGCGTGTCCCTCACCGTCCCCGAGGACGGCGTGGCCACCGTGCTCGGCCACAACGGCGCGGGAAAGTCCACCTTGCTGCGCGCGGCCGTCGGCCTCATCAGGCCCCGTTCCGGCACCGTCATCCTCGACGGCGAGGACATCACCCGGCTCCCCGCGCACCGGCGGGCGCGGCGCGGGATCGCGTATGTCCCGCAGGGGCAGCAGAGCTTTCCGCAGCTCACCACCATGGAGAACCTGCGGCTGATCGCCGACGGCCGCCGCGACGGGCGCGCGGCCCTCGACGAGGCGCTCGACCTCTTCCCCGCCCTCCGCGAGGTGACCACCCGCCCCGCGGGCCTCCTCTCCGGCGGCCAACGCCAGCAACTCGCCCTCGCCCGCGCCCTGATGACCCGCCCCCGGCTGCTGCTCCTCGACGAGCCGACGGAGGGCATCCAGCCCTCGGTGGTGCGCGAGATCCAGACCACGATCCTCGACCTGAGCGGCCGGGGCGGCCTGTCCGTGCTGCTGGTGGAGCAGCACGTCGGCTTCGCCCTCAGGGCGGCGCAGCGGTACTACGTCCTCGAGGCGGGCCGGATCACCTCCTCGGGCCCCGGCACGGCGGACGCCGAGGCGGCGGTGCGGGAGGCGCTACGGGTGTGAGGTCAGGCGGGAGCCTCCCACCGGGCGGGTGGCTCGGGTGTCAGTCCCGATTCTTCGGTGCAGCCGAGCGCTTCGACGACGGCGTGGGCGGCGGAGTTGAGGATGGCGATCATGTCGTCATGATCGGAGCCGCTGCCGGGGGTCTGGACGGCGAGTTCGCCTTGGAGGAACGCGTCGTCCGGAGCCGCTCCAACCGGGCAGGGCACACCCATCGTCGCGTTCTGGTCGCTGGCCGAGCCATAGGGAGTGATGTCGTAGTAGGTGGCGTCGGGGCGGGCCCCCGGTGTCGGAACGCGCTCCACCCACGAGAACGTGATCGAGGCGAACGAACGGGGTGAAGTACTGGGCGTGTAGATCACGCAGAGGTTGGTGGTGATGACATCGTTCTCCATCAGCACGTCCGCGTAGTCCCGCGGATCATAGGAGGGAGCCGTGTCGATCTCGCCGAACTCCGTTTCTCCGGACCGTGCTTCGAGGCTGTCGGCGCCTCCGGCGAGGGTGCCACGGCAGACCTCGTCGGCTGACATGTCGTGCACGACCCCGCCGTGGTCCACCTCCTCGTCCCCGCCGCCGGAGGTGCAGGCGGTGGCGCTGAGGAGGAGCGCGCTCATGAGCAGGGTCCGTGTGGACCTGCTCGCTGGATTCCTCATGTGTCGGCCCGGTGCTGCTCCTGGCTGATCGCGATCTCCTCGAGCGCCGTTCGTCGGAAGTCTTCTCCGTCCATCGCGCCTTCCGGGTCTTCTTGGTCGATCACGCGGGGGCCTCCCATCGGGCGGGTGGCTCGGGTGTCAGTCCCGATTCTTCGGTGCAGCCGAGTGCGTCGACGACGGTGTAGGTGGCGGAGTTGAGGATGGCGATCATGTCGTCGTGATCGGAGCCGCTACCGGGGGTCTGGACGGCGAGTTCGGCCCACAGCAGTTCGTCGGGTGGGGCTGCGCCCACGGGGCAGTTGACGAACATGGCCGCGTACTGGTCGCTGGTCGAGGCGTAGGCGTCCACGTCGTAGTAGGTGAGGCGGCGATCCTCACCCGGAGTGGGCACCAGGTCGAACCAGGAGAACTTGATGGACGCGAACTCTCCCCGGTCCCTCACCGGCGCGTAGATCACGCAGAGGTTGGTGGGGGTGACGTTGTTCTCCATCAGCACGTCGGCGTAGTCGGCGGGTGTGTACGAGGGAGCCATGTCGATCTCTCCGAACTCCTCGCTGCGCGCTCGTGCTTCGAGGCTGTCGGCGCTTCCGGCGAGGGTGCCCTGGCAGACCTCGTCGGCTGTCATGTTGTACTCGTCCTCGTCGGAGCCCTGTTCACCGCCGCCGGAGGTGCAGGCGGTGGCGCTGAGGAGGAGCGCGCTCATGAGCAGGGTCCGTGTGGACCTGCTCGCTGGATTCCTCATGTGTCGGCCCGGTGCCGCTCCTGGGCGATCGCGATCTCTTCAAGCGCCGTTCGTTGGAAGTCCCCTTCGTCCATCGCGCCTTCCGGGTCTTCTTGGTCGATCACGCGGGGGCCTCCCATCGGGCGGGTGGCTCGGGTGTCAGTCCCGATTCCTCGGTGCAGCCGAGCGCTTCGACGACGGCGTAGGCGGCGGAGTTGAGGATGGCGATCATGTCGTCATGATCGGAGCCGCTGCCCGAGTCGTACATCGTCAACTCCGCCTGTAGCAGCTCATCCTCAGGCGCGGCCCCGACCGGGCAGGTGAGAAGGATCCTCGCATTGTGGTCGCCCGCCGAAGCGAGGGGGGAGATGTCGTAATAGGTCTGCTCGGGACGCGCACCCGGCTCGGGCACGAGTGCGGACCAGGAGAAGACGATGTTCGCGAACCGGCTGTCGGGCACGACGGGCGCGAATATCACGCAGAAGTCGGTCGACACGGTCTCGTTCTCCATCAGCACGTCGGCGTAGTCGGCGGGTGTGTACGAGGGGGATTGCTCGATCTCTCCGAACTCCTCGCTGCGCGCTCGTGCTTCGAGGCTGTCGGCGCTTCCGGCGAGGGTGCCCTGGCAGACCTCGTCGGCTGTCATGTTGTACTCGTCCTCGTCGGAGCCCTGTTCACCGCCGCCGGAGGTGCAGGCGGTGGCGCTGAGGAGGAGCGCGCTCATGAGCAGGGTCCGTGTGGACCTGCTCGCTGGTTTCCTCATGTGTCGGCCCGGTGCCGCTCCTGGGTGATCGCGATCTCTTCAAGCGTTGTTCGACGGAAGCCTGCTTCGTCCATCGCGCCTTCCGGGTCTTCTTGGTCGATCACGTGGGGGCCTCCCATCGGGCGGGTGGCTCGGGTGTCAGTCCTGATTCTTCGGTGCAGCCGAGCGCTTCGACGACGGCGTAGGCGGCGGAGTTGAGGATGGCGATCATGTCGTCGTGATCGGAGCCGCTGCCGGGGGTCTGGACGGCGAGTTCGGCCCACAGCAGCTCGTCGGGTGGGGCTGCGCCCACGGGGCAGTTGACGTACATGGCCGCGTACTGGTCGCTGGTCGAGGCGTACGCGTCCACGTCGTAGTAGGTGAGGCGGCGCTCGTGACCCGGAGTGGGCACCATGGAAGACCAGGCGAATTCGATGGTCGCGAAGTCCATGGGATACGCACCCGGCGTGTAGATCACGCAGAAATCGGTGGTGATCACGTTGTTCTCCATCAGCACCTCGGCGTAGTCGGTCGGAGTGTACGAGGGAGCCATGTCGATCTCTCCGAACTCCTCGCTGCGCGCTCGTGCTTCGAGGCTGTCCGCGCTTCCGGCGAGGGTGCCTTGGCATACCTCGTTGGCCGTCATGTCGTACTCCTGCTCGCCGGAGTTCTGTTCATCGCCGCCCGAGGTGCAGGCGGAGGCAGCGACGAACAGCGCGCTCATGAACAGGGTTCGTGTCGACCTGCCCGCTGCGTTCATCATGGCCGTGCTCATTCCCCGCGTGAGTCGGGCTTTTCCACCATGTTCCGGCCCCCGTCGTACGCCCTGCTCAGCAGGTCGGCGCTGAGCTGACTCGTATTGGTGTCGACGCCCGGCCCGAGGTCGGTCCAGTACTGATCCTGCATAGTCGCGATCTCCTCCAACGCCGTTCGACGGAAGCCTGCTCTGTCCATCGCGCCTTCTGAATCTCCCTGGGACACGAGCGCGTCGATGTTCTGGTTGATGAACTCGGCGGCGAGAGGGCTCGCGCCTCCTGCCACGATCGGCACGACGACGGGTGCCGCGCCTCCGGTCAGCAAGACGGCTGCCCCACCCGCCGCGACGCCGAGCAGCCCACCAGTGGCCGCCTTCATCCACCCTGCGCTCTGGGCCAACTCTTGCTGCTGCGCCGCCTGGTCCGTCGCGAACTCCTCCTCGACGCGTAGTATTCGCGCCTCATCCAGAATCCCCCGCATTTCCGCACCCGTATGGAGCAGCTCGTGCCCTGTCAGAAAGTTGGTGGTGTCATCCGGCGGGAAGGTGCTCATACTTCCTACGGTGTATGCGAAGACTCCTTGATTGGTCACCGCGTGCGCGGTCTTCGACTCGCCGAGGGCGATCAGGAAGTCGATCGTGGGAAAGTGACCGTTCCGAAGGTGTCCCCCGTACGACGTCTCGTAGACGTCGGCGACATCGTTCCGTTGCTCGTCCGAATTCGTGGTCACCCAGTAGCCGATGTCGTCCATGTACATCGACGCCATCAGGCCCAGGCTCTCGGCCATCTCCGGCTGCTCGTGGATGAGGTCGGGGTCGGCGGTGCCGTAGAGGTGGACGACCTGTTCCATCACGGCCGCCGACTCCACGCTGCGCATGTCGAGTTGGAGAGCGCTCTCCATGTCCTCGAGGTCGCCGACGGAGAAGCCCGCCGCCGAGCTTCCCGTGGTGGCCGCCAGCAGGGCGGCGCCGAGCTGGGCCGGGGCTGCGCGGTCCTCGCCGTGGTCCGTCCACCAGTCGCGGTCGACGGCGAGATACTGGAGACGTTCGTTGATCTCGACGTCGTCCGCCGTCGGATCGAAGCCCTCAGGTGGGGCGAAGAACTCGGTGGCCGCGGCGGGCGCGTGGGACAGGCCGCTGAGGAAACCCACCATGGGGTCGCGGCCCGGGTCGTCGCCGACGAAGCTCACGGTGGGCCCGCTGTTCATGTCCCACAGCGAGGCGGGGGCGGCACCCGAGTCCCGCTCGTGGGCGAAGAGCGCGTCCCCGTAGTCGAGGAGGAACGAGTCCTCCCATGTGCCGCCGTGCATCAGCGCGCTGGTGGCGTGGAAGCCCAGCGGGTAGGCGCCGTCGCCGATCGGCTCGTCGGCGAGGTCGATGAGGTCGCGCTCCCAGCGCTCCATCGCCGCCGAGTCCGACCGGGTCGCCGTGCCGAGGACCGCGCCCAGGCTCGTCTGGAGGGCGCCCGCCGAGTCCGTCCACTCCTCGCCGCCGTCGCCGCCCGGGGCGTAGGTGCTCAGATCCGACCAGTACTCCAGCACGCCCCGAGGGCCGAGTTCCGTGGCGATGTGCTCCGCGAACGCCGGGTCGTCCTGGTGGAGTTCGAGGAGGAGGGCGAGGTCGTTCAGCTCGTCCGCGCTCAACTCCCCGCCCCGCTCCATCAACTCCAGGGCGCGACGGGCGTCCTCGTGCGCCAGGGTGGCCTGTTGGACCGAGGTGTAGTCGACGGGGGTGAAACGGTCGGGGTCGGTGCCCATCGCCATGCGCAGGGCCCGGGAGATCTCCGCGTCGTCCTCCGCGACGGTCCGCAGGACGTCGGTGATCCGCTCCGACACCTCGATCACCGCGTCCTGGCGCGTCCTGCGCGTCTCGGGGTCGAGCCCGGTGAGGTCACTTGTCACCTCGCCGGAGGCGCTGATGTGGACGCCGAGGGCCGGGGCGTCCGTCTCGACCAGGGTCGTGAGCCGGTCCTTGGAGGTCTTCAGCCGCTGATGGCCGTCGCGCACCAACTCCCGTAGCGTCGCAGCCTGTCTGCGTGCCGCCTCGAACTGCTCACCCTGTTCCGTGACGAACTCGGTGGTGACATCGGCGTTCTCGCCCCTCCAGTTCGCGCGGCGGGTGCGCCGCACCATGGCCTCGGCGTTCTCCTTCATCTCGTCGAGGCGCTGGACCTGGAGGTCCCACTCCCCGACGGCCTCGTCCAACTGGCCCAGGGAGAGGTGGAGAAGCTCCTCGAACGTCAGCGAGCCTCGTGCCATGACGGGCCCCCGTCCAGCGCGTCGAGGCGGGGGTTGGAGGCCGGGGCCGAGGCGCCCCTGAGGTCGGCGAGCGTCTCCTGCTCGGTGGCGCTGTGGGCCCGCACGGTCGCGTCGACATGGCCCGCGATGCGCCTGCACGCCGAACGCAGGGCGTCGGCCTGGGACTGCCAGCGTTCGGCGACCTCGATCAGCGCGTAGCCCGTCTCCAGGCCGGGCGTGCGCAGGAAGATGCCCGCCACATGGGTGGGGTTCCGCGCCAGAGAGCCGTTCCGGTCGAGCTCGTCGGCCAGCTCGCCCGCCACCTCGTGGACCGGCCTGAGCTCCTCCCCGGAAACCGCGTAGTCCGCTCCGTCACCTGCCCCGCCGTCGCTGTTCAGCCGCGTCGCGTTGAGCTCGTCCTGGGCCGCCGCCTGTAAACGGGCCCACTCCTCGTCGAAGGTCATGCGGATTCCCCCCTCCGAGTGAGCATCCTAGAGCGTCACCCGTTCTCGGCGCGGTCCTCCCTGGCGCCGGTCAGGGGGAAGCGGGTGGCCGCGCGGGCGCCCGCCTGGAATCTGCTGACCGCGTCCAAGTCGCGTAGCAGGCCCGCGATGTGGCGACGGCATGTGCGGACCGACATGCCCAGACGGCGCGCCACCACCTCGTCGGTCAGGCCCTCGGCCATCAGCCGCGCCAGCGACTGCTTGAGGTCGTCCGCCGCGTCCGCGTAGCCGGGGCCGCCCACGGTGAACGGTGTCGCGCCCTCCCAGAGTTGGTCGAACAGCTCCACCATGAACCGCACCACGTCGCCGTCGCGCACCCGCCGCGCGGTGGGCTCGCCGCCGTGCTCGGGCAGGTCGATCAGCACGGCGAGCGAGCGGTCGAACACCACGGCGGCCTGCGGGACTTGGCTCAGCGTCCGGATCCCGGCGCCGCCCCGGGCGAGGCGTGTCGACCTGGCGCGGGCGGCGAAGCCCGTCCTGCTGCGGTGCGGGGACACGACGCGGACCGGGACCTGCCGCTCCAACACGTCGAAGCACGGGCTCAACAGCTCGTCGAGCGCGTCCTCTTGACGGTGCCCGGGCCGCAGCACCACCAGCTCATCCCGGCATGTCTCCGCGGCCAGCTTGAACAGGCCGCGGATCTCCGCGCCGCCGTCCAACGCGTCGATCTCGCCGCCCGCCCCGCCCCCCGCCACCGCGCCGATGCGGTCGCGCAGCCGGTCTGCCAGCTCCCGCCGCCGGTACATGGCGCGTTCGACCGGCGACACCAGCAGCGCCGTCGCCACCTCGGGAGGTGCGGGCACCAGGCGGCCATCGGCCGCCTCCTCGGTGCCGAGCAGGCGCAGCTCGACCAGCCGGGTGGCCGCCGCGAGCAGCGTGGCGACGGGCAACCCCAGCTCGGCGGCGGCGGGTTCGAGCGCTCCCAACTCCCCCCGGCGGACGGTGTAGTGGTAGAGCGCCGCCGCGTGGTCGTCCATGCGCGCGCCCACCGGTTCGTCCACGTCCGGGGCCAACCCGA
This sequence comes from Streptomyces radicis, assembly GCF_003626575.1. Lineage (GTDB taxonomy): Bacteria > Actinomycetota > Actinomycetes > Streptomycetales > Streptomycetaceae > Streptomyces > Streptomyces radicis. Next base: position 16,093 of record NZ_RBDY01000027.1, read on the forward strand.
TCCGCGGCAGGGCAACCGTAGCCATGTCTCCTCCGAAGCCTGTGTGAGAGGGCTCAGCCGGATCACCGTCGCAGAGCCGCTCATCACGCCACTACCCGTCCGCCACCGCCCCGGCGATAGCGGGGCGAGAGCGCGGTGAGGACGCCGGGTGGTTCGGTCGGGGGCACTGGCGGGTGACCCCGCCGTCCGACGGAGAACATGGTGACGAGATGGACATACCGCACACGTTCAGGAAGACCCTGGTGACCCATCTTCCGTACGCGACCGACGAGGGCATCGCCCCGACGGACGACCTCGCCGCGCTCGGCCTCGACTCGATGGGCGTGGTCCAGCTGCTGACGGACCTCGAGGAGACGTACGGCGTCGACCTCCCCGACGAGCTGATCACCGAGGAGACCTTCGAAACGGTCGGCTCCCTGTGGGCGGCGGTCGGCGCGCTCGTCCCGGCCGAGAGGTTCGCCGATGCGTGAGCCGATCCCCGAGCGCCCACCCCGGTGCGGGGCCGCCCCCGTACGCGTGGACCAACTCCTCGGGCTCGGCGCCCCGTTGAGCCCCGCGCTCACATTCAGGGACGAGACCGTCGGCTACGCCGAGCTCGCCGAACGGGTCGCCCGGGTCGCGGGCGGGCTGCGCGCCCTCGGCGTGGCGCGCGGCGACCGCGTCGCCGTCCACGCCGAGAAGCGGATCGAAACGGTGGTCGCCCTGCTGGCCGCCTCCGCCGCGGGCGCGGTCTCCGTACCGATCAACCCCCTTTACAAGGAACGGCAGTTGCGGCGCGTCGTCGACGACTGCGCCCCCCGCGTCCTCATCACCACGGCCGAGCGGCACCACGCCGTCACCGCGGCGCTGCCCGAACACGCCCCCGTCGAGCACGTGGTGGCGATCGGCACCGACGCCTGGCACCGGCTCGCCGCCGCCGACCCCGACCCCGGCAACGCCGAGGTCATCGACCAGGACCCCGCCGCCATCCTCTACACCTCGGGCAGCACCGGCGGCCCCAAGGGCGTCGTGCTCTCCCACCGCAACCTCCTCGCGGGCGCCGAGAGCGTCGCGGGCTATCTGCGGCACACCCCCGACGACGTGATCCTCGCCGCGCTGCCCCTCAGCTTCGACGCGGGACTCAGCCAGCTCACCACGTCGCTCATCGCCGGGGCCCACCTCGTGCTCGTCAACTACCTCGGCCCTCGCGACATCGTGCGCCTCTGCGCCCGCCACCGCGTCACCGCGCTCACCTGCGTCCCCCCGCTGTGGCTGCGCCTGGCCGAGCAGGAGTGGCCCGACGAGGCGACCTCCGCGCTGCGTTACTTCGCCAACACCGGCGGCCGCATGCCCCGCGCCACCCTCGCCGCGCTGCGGCGGACCTTCCCGAACGCCGAGCCGTTCCTCATGTACGGCCTCACCGAGGCGTTCCGCTCCACCTACCTCGACCCGGCGCAGGCCGACCGCCGCCCCGACTCCATCGGCAAGGCGATCCCCAACGCCGAGATCCTGCTGGTGCGTTCCGACGGCACGCCCTGCGAGCCGGGCGAGCACGGGGAGTTGGTGCACCGCGGCGCCCTGGTCGCCCTCGGGTACTGGCGCGACCCCGAGCGCACCGCCGAACGGTTCAGGCCCGTGCCGGGAGCCCCGCCCGCGGGCCGCCCCGAACTCGCCGTCTGGTCGGGCGACACGGCCTACCGCGACCAGGACGGCTACCTCTACTTCGTCGGCCGCGACGACGACATGATCAAGACCTCCGGCTACCGGGTCAGCCCCACCGAGATCGAGGAGGCCGCCTACGCCACCGGCCTCGTGGGCGAGGCGGTGGCACTCGGCGTCCCCGACGAACGGCTCGGCCAGGAAGTCGTGTTGGCCTTCACACCACGCCGCCCCGACCTCACCGTCGCCGAACTCACCCGCGCGCTCGCCCGCGAGCTGCCCGCCTACATGCTGCCGCGCCGCTTCGAGGCGCTGACGGCACTGCCCCGCTCGGTCAACGGCAAGTTCGACCGCGTCGAACTCCGCGCGACCATCCGACGAACCTCCCAGGAGCCGGCGTGCTAGAGGTCAACGAACTCACCAAGCGCTACGACGAGGTGCGGGCGCTCGACGGATTCACCCTGGACGTGGCGGCGGGCGAGATCGTCGGCCTCGTCGGCCACAACGGCGCGGGCAAGACCACGTTCGTCGAGATGGTCTCCGGACTTCTCCAACCCGACAGCGGAACGGTCCTCGTCGGCGGACGCCCCCCGGCCGACACCCGGGGCGAGATCGGCATCTCACCCCAACACATCGCGCTCTACCGCCCGTTGAGCGTCCGCGAACACCTCAACCTCTACGGCGGGATCGCCGGACTGCGCGGCGCGACCCTGCGCGACGCGATCGACGAGCTCGCCGTCGCCCTCCAACTCACCTCCTTCATCGACCGCAGGGCCGGGCTGCTCTCGGGCGGCCAGCAACGCCGCACCCAGGCCGCGACGGCCCTCATCCACCGCCCGTCGCTCCTGCTGCTCGACGAGCCGACCGCGGGCGCCGACCCCGAGACCCGCCAGGCGCTCCTCGACGTCGTCAAGCAACGCGCGGGCGAGGGCACCGCCGTCGTCTACACCACCCACTACCTCGCCGAGCTCATGGACCTCGACGCCACCATCGCCGTGGCCGCCAAGGGCCGGGTGATCGCCCGCGGCACCAGCGCCCAACTCCTCGAAGGACTCCCCGGCGAGGTGCGGGTGACGGCCGCCGACGGCGAGGTCCACGTCTCCTCACAGGACCCCACGGGCACCCTGCTCGAGATCCTCGGCAGCGTGCGGCGACCGGTCGAGTCGGTCGAGCTGCGCCACCCCACCCTCGACGACCTCTACCACTCCCTGGCGGCCGACCATGTCCACTGACGCCCAACTCGCCCCCCTCGCAACCCGGTTCGGCGACGCCCTGCACCGCACCCGCGCTCTTGTCACCTACAACCTGCTGCTGCGCGTGCGCGATCCCTCCCAGCTCATCAGTTACTTGATAACGCCGATGGTGTTCATGGTGATGCTCCAGCCGCTGTACGAGGAGGCGTTGGAGACCGGCACCGTGCACGCGGTCACCGGGCAGCTGGTGATGTTCTCCGTGTTCGCCATGGCCATCGTCGGCAACGCGATCTTCGTCGAACGCGAGTGGCGCACCTGGGACCGGCTGCGCGCCAGCCGCGCCGCCCGCTGGGAGCTGCTGGTCGGCAAGGCCGTCCCGGTGTTCGTGGTGCTGCTCTTCCAGCAGGCGGTCCTCTTCGTCTACGGCGTGGCCGTGATCGGCATGCCCCTGCCCGTCTCGCTGCCGCTGCTGCTCGCCGCCATGTCGATCTGGGGCGTCACGCTGCTCGCCATGGGCGCGGCGCTCGCCACGCTGGTCCGCAGCAGGGGCGACCTGATCGTCGCGTGCGACGTGGGCGCGATCACGGTCAGCACGGTCGGTGGAACGTTCCTGCCCGTGGACCTGATGCCCGGCTGGGCCCAGGACATCGCGCCGTTCTCGCCCGGCTACTGGGGCCTGTCGATGCTCCGCGCCGCGGTGGAGGGCGACGTCGCCGAGACGTTCCGCCCGGCCCTGGTCTGCCTGGCGATCGTGCTGGTCACCGGCGCGTTCGCCACCTACCGCCTCGCCCACGGGTGGGGCCGCAGCCACCTGGTGTGAACGCCATGACCGAGGCAGGGGCCGTGACCGACGCGAGAACCGTGACCGACGCAGGGACGGGACCAGTGACCGAGTCCAGACACGAGAACGCTCCGGGTACGGGGAACGAGGTCGAGAACGACGCCGCGGTGGCCGTCGTCGGCATGGCCGGGCGCTTCCCCGGCGCCGACGACGTCGGCGAGCTGTGGCGCAACCTGCTCGCCGGGGCCTCGGGGCTCCGCGAGATCACCGACGCCGAACTCGCGGCAGCGGGCGCCGATTTGGGTCCCGGCCATGTGCGGGTGGGCGGCCCGGTGGCGGGGATCGAGGAGTTCGACGCGGTCGCGTTCGGGCTCAGCGACCGCGAGGCCGAGACGATGGAGCCCCACCACAGGCTGCTACTCGAGTGCGCCTGGGAGGCGTTGGAGAGCGCCGGATACCCGCCGACCGACCCCGGCGTCCCGGTCGGCGTCTTCGCCGGGTGCGCCTTCCCCGACTATCTGACCCATCATGTCCCCGACCTGGCCCAACAGCCGGATGGTGGGCGGCTGTTGGCCGCCGGTGTCGAACGCGACTCGCTGACGTCGTTCATCTCGTGGAAGCTCGGCCTGCGCGGCCCGAGCCTCACCGTGCAGACCTACTGCTCGACGTCGTTGGTCGCCGTTCATCTGGCCTGCCAGAGCCTGCTCACCTATGAGTGCGACATGGCGCTGGCCGGTGGGGCGCACCTGCCGCTGCCGCAGGCGGCGGGCTACCGCCACGAGGAGGGCGGCATCCTCTCGCCCGACGGGCGCGTCGCCAGCCTGGACGCGTCCGCGAACGGCACCGTCATGGGCTCGGGCGCCGCGCTCGTCGCGCTCAAACGGCTGGCCGACGCGGTGGCCGACGGCGACGTCGTGCACGCCGTCATCCTGGGCTCCGCCGTCAACAACGACGGCCGGGAGCGCGCCGGTTACGCCGCCCCCGGCGCCGCGGGGCAGGCCGCGGTGGTGGAGACGGCCCAGGCGGTCGCCGGGGTCAAGCCGGAGTCCATCGGCTATGTCGAGTGCCACGCGGTCGGCACCCCGCTGGGCGACTCCGTCGAACTGGCCGCGCTTGCACGGGTGTTCGGCACCCCGCGGGACGAGCCCTGCGTGCTCGGCTCCGCCAAGCCGCTCATCGGCCACCTGGACCGGGCCGCGGGCGTGACGGGCCTGCTGCGGGCCGCGTTGAGCCTGCGCGACCGCGTCCTGCCCGCGACGGCCGGGTTCACGGCGCCCAACCCCGCCCTCGCGGCGGCCGGGGGCCGCCTCGTCGTCCTCGCCGAGAACCGACCCTGGCCCGCGGGCGCCGAGCCGCGCAGGGCCGGGGTCAGCTCGTTCGGCGTGGGCGGCACCAACGCCCATGTGGTGCTCCAGGAGCCGCCGTTGGCTCCGGCCGTGGCGCCGCGTCCGGGGCCGCACCTGCTGACTCTGTCGGCCGCGGGCCCGGAGGCGCTGTCGGCCGCCACCCGGCGGCTCGGCGCGTATCTCGCCGAGCACCCGGGCGCCGACCTGGCCGATGTGGCGCACACCCTCCAGGTCTCCCGCGGGCGCTTCGCCCTGCGCCGGGCCGTGGTCGTGCGGGACCACGAGGACGCCGTGGCGGCCCTGGCCGACCCGGACCGCTGGATCGAGGGCGAGACCCGCAGGCGCGACCCCCGGGTGCGGGTCACCGGGGGGGAGAGCCCCGAACTCGTCACAGCCGCACGCCGGTTGCTCGGCACCGAGAGCGTGGCCTCCGGGCTGCGGCGGATCGGCGTCCTCGTCGCGGACGACGGCACCGAGGAGGTGGCGATCGACGGCGTCGGTGGCGTGGGGGTTGGTGCCGCGGGGGTTGGTGCCGCGGGGGTCGGTGCCTTCGGGGTGGGTGGCGCGGGGGTCGGTGGTGAGGGCGCGGGCCGCGATGGCGTGGACGTGTGGCTGCTGACCGTGCTCGCCCGCCTCTGGCTGGCGGGGGCCGTGCTCGACTGGGCGGCCCTGCACGGCGGAGCGGGGCGGCGCGTCGCGCTGCCGACCTACCCCTTCCAACGCCGCCGCCACTGGATGGAGCCCGGCGCGACCGGGGCACCGAACGCGCCGGGCGTCCTGCTGCCGTCCTGGCAGCGCCGCCCGCTGCCGGTCGCCGACCTGGACCGGCGGCTCCGACTGGCCGGTCCCTGGCTGCTGTTGGGCGCCGGGGAGCGGGCGGAGGCGCTGCGGGAGCGGCTGATCGGGGCGGGCGCCGAGGTGGTCGCCATCCGGCGCGGCGCCGCGTTCGCGGCCCACGCGAGCGGCGACTTCACCGTCGCGCGGCCCGACGACGCGCCGCTGCTTGCCCGTTCGCTGATCGCCGTGCCCAGGACCGTGGCGCACGCGTTCGCCCTCGGCCCCCCTGGGGCGGGCGGCGCCGCCGACGACGCCGAGGCGTGGATCGCCGCGCTGGCCGGTGAGCCGGTGCTGGCGGACGCCCGCCCCGTGGTGTTCACCGGCGGCGCCCTGGGCGTGCTCGGCCCCGACCTCACCCGGCCCGAACACTCCGCACTCGCGGAGGGCGCCCCGAACGCCGTTCAGGTGGACCTCGACCCCGGCGCCGACATGGACCAGGCGCTCGCGGCGGCACTGACGGACGGCGCGGGACCGCTCGCCGTGCGCGGCGGAGGTGTCTGGGAGAGCGCTTTCCGGGAGTGTGAACTCCCCGACCCCACACCGGTGTCGGGCCTGAACGTGCTGCTCGTCGGCGACGACGAGGCCGCCGCCGGATGGCTGGCCGACGCGGGCGCGAACGTGGTCCGCGCACGCCCCGGGGAGGCGGTCACCCCCCATCAACGGGTGGACGCCGCGGTGCTCTCCCCGGCCACCGTCGACGGCTTCCACGCGCTCCAGGCCGCGCTCGGCGACCGGGCGCCGAGGGCGCGTGTCGCCCTGGCCCCGCGTGGCGCCGTCGCCGCGCACGCCCGGGCGGCGCGGCTGCGCGGCGCGGGCCGGTGGATCGTGGCCGAGGGCGAACGGGCCCACGCCGCGCTCGACCGCCTGCTCGCCGCCGCGGATCACCTCGACCATGTGGTGATCGGCGGCGACCCACCGCGCGAGGCCCACGGGGCCGAACGGGCCGAGGGGCCCGGGCGGTCCCGACCGGGTACCGGGGCTCGGGCGTCGCGGCCCCGCCCCGCGCTGGCCACCCCACTGGTCGAGCCGGGAACGGACCGCGAGCGCGCCGTCGCCGAGCTGTGGTGCGCGGGCCTTGGGCTGGCGGAGGTGGGCGTGGACGACAACTTCTTCGAGCTGGGCGGACGCTCCGCGGCGGCCGTGGGCATTGCCACGCGCCTCGCGGAGGCGCACTCCGTCGAACTGCCCCTGACCGCCCTCGTGGAATACCCCACCGTGCGCCAACTGGCGGCGTATGTCGAGGAATTGGGCGGCTGAGGGGGGCTGTTGGGCGGCGGGGGGGGAGAGAAGGGGAGGGGGGAGAGCGCTCTCCAGGGTTGGGTGCAAGCCTCAGGAGGGAGAGCGCTCTCCGAGGCGGCGCGGCGCGGGGCCGAGCGGAGAGCGCTCTCCGGGGTGGTGCGGAACCCAAGGGGAGAGCGCTCTCCCCTCGGGAGCGCTCCGTGCCCTCGGGCCCTGTCCACCGCCTCCGACCGGAAAGCGCTCTCCCGCCGCATCTCGCAGCCATCGGCTCCGGTCAGCCGTTGGAATCCGTTTACCCGCCCCGCCCGTCCCGCCCCGTCCCTCCCTCCACCCCCCCGCCCGTCAACGTTGCACGCCCCGAGGCGGAGAGCGCTCTCCACCCCCGGGGCGTGCCACCGCCATGGTTCCCGCCTCAGACAGGTGCCGCCGCGGTGGGGGCCGGGAGCCATGGCGCCAGGGCGGTGCGGAGATGGGCCAGGGTGCGGTCCTCCTGTGCGAGGACCGCGAAGTGGCCGCCGCGGTAGGTGTGGAGGCGGAACCGGGAGATCGTCTGGTCGCGCCAGGCCGCGACCGACGCGACGTCGGCGCGCGGGTCGTCGTCCGCCGCCAGCGCGGTGATCGGCACATCGAGCGGCGGTCCCGGCGCGTAGCGGAAGCTGTTCCTGACGGCCAGGTCCGCGCGGACCCGCGGCAGGATCATCCGCACCACGCGCGGGTCGTCGAGGAACGACTCGGGCGTGCCGCCCAGTCCCCGCATCAGCCCGAGCACCTGCTCGTCGGTCAGCCCCTCGGCGTCCCCGGTGAGCGTCTGCGGCGCCGAGCAGCCGGAGACGACGAGGTGCTCGGGGAGCGGGCCGCCCCGCTCGCGGATCGCGCGGATCAACTCGAAGCCCGTGAGCGCGCCGAGGCTGTGCCCGAACACCGCGTAGGGGCCGTCCGTTTCGGCGATGACGCGGTCGGCGAGGTCGGCGCACAGGGCGGCCATGCTCGCCGGGGGCGCGTCGTCGGGGCGGGTCTCCCGGCCCGGCGGCTGGACGGGGCACACCGCCACCCCGCCGAGCCGCCCCAGCCACGGCCTGAACGCCGAGGCCGAACCCCCCGCGTGTGGAAGGCAGTAGAGCCGCGGGGCCCCCGCCGCCACCGGGAACGGGAGCCAGCGCGACGCCCGCGCGGTCACGGGACCACCTCGAGGCGCACATACGGCGGCGCGGGCTGGATGGCGGCCAGGTCGGCGGCGAGGGTGACCCGCGCCCCGTCCCTGGCCACCTCGGTGAACCCGCTGAACGCGTAGGTGATCTGCATCATCCGGTTGCGGCCCGTCTCGACCAGGTCGGCGACCAGGCCCGCGCCCGCCGCCCTGGCCAGGCCCATCACATGGCCGAGCAGCACCGTTCCGACGCCGCGCGACATCACGCGGCAGGACATCAGCATCATGTTGAGCCGCCAGTCGGGGTCGCCCTTCTCCACCAGGGCCAGGCCGATCTTGCCGTAGGAGCCGAAGCGGTCGGTGAGTGAGGCCACCAGCAGCAGATGGTCGGGGGACGAGCGCAGCGCGTCCAACTCGTCGTAGGAGTAGGTGCGGCCGGTGGAGTTGAGCTGGTTGGTCCTGACGGTCAGCTCCTCGGCGCGCTGGAGGTCCTCGCGCCCCGCCCTGGCGATCGTGAACGACATGTCGAGCCCGGCGAGGAACTCCTCGCTGGTGCCCACGAATTCGGCCTGTACCTCGTCCCTGGCCAGCTGGCCGCGGTACATGTCGCGGCGCCGCGCGGACTCGTCGGTGACGAAGCGCGGCAGGAACTCGGGCCGGTGCAGGGCCTCGTCGATGTCCGCCACGTTCACCCGGGTCACCTGGGGCAGCGCGTGTTCCACCTCGGCCAGCTCGAACTCCTGGTCGTCGACGAAGGCGAACGCGTCGAGGCCGAGGTTGAGCTTCGCCGAAATCTGTTGGATCGCGGCCGACTTGGGGTTCCAGGAGATCCGCGGGTAGAGGAACAGCTCGTCGAGCCCGAAGCGGCGTAGGGCCGCCGTCGCCGCGTCCGGGTCGTTCTTGCTCGCGACGGAGTGGAGCACGCCCAGGGCGTCGAGGCGGCGGATGTGCTCCAGCACGGCGGGGCGCACCCGCACGTCGCCGTCCTCCAACAGGACGCCGTCCCACAGGGTGTTGTCCAGGTCCCACACCACGCACTTGATCCTGCCCCGCGTCGGCTTCGGCGGGGCGGCCACCGCCGTGCCGACGGCTCCCGCGTCCACGGTACTTGTGCTCACGGAACCTGCCTCCGATACGCCTCGCCAGCGATGGTCGTCCGCTGGATCTCGTTGCTGCCCTCGATGATCTCCATCACCTTCGCGTCCCGGTAGTAACGCGCCACCGGGTAGCCGGTGCCGCAGCCGTTGGCGCCGTGGATCTGGACCGCCTCCGACGCGTGGCGCGCCGCGGCGGTGGACGCGAAGTACTTGGCCACCCAGGTGGCCATGAGCGTCGCCTCGTCGCCCGCGTCCTTGAGGCGCCCGGCCTCGGCCAGCAGCAGCCTCGCCGCCCTGACGTCCGTGACCATGTCGCTGACCTTCGCCTGGATCAGGGGGAGTTCGCCCAGGGGCGTCCCACCGACCCGGCGCCTCGACGTGTAGTCGGCGCACGCGTCGAGGCACGCCTGGATGATGCCGACCGAGCCCGCGGCGACGCTGTAACGGCCCAGGTCGAGCGTGCCGGTGAGCACCATGCCCGAGGCGAAGCCGCTGGGGCCGAGCAGCGCGTCGGGCCCGAGCCGCACCCCGTCGAAGGACACCTCGGCCAGCATCGAGGCGCGGGTGCCGAGCATGTCGTCGATCGGCGTCACGGTCACGCCGGGGGTGGCCCTGGGCACGAGCAGCGCCACGGTGGCGGCCGGGCCGCGGGCGAACACCAGGAAGAGATCGGCACGTTGGCCGCCGGTGATCCACTTCTTGACGCCGTCGACGACCCAGGCGCCGCCGTCGAGGCGGGCCGTGGTGGTGATGCCCGAGGTGTCGCTCCCGGCGCCGGGCTCGGACAGGCAGAACGCGCCGAGCACCCGTCCGGCGGCCAACTCGGGGCCCCAGCGGTCACGTTGTGCCTCGCTGCCCCAACGGCGCAGCGCCCAGGCCAGCATGGTGTGCACGGTGAGCAGGCTGCGCACCGACGAGCAGCCACGCCCGACCTCCTCGTGGATCGCGCCGAGGGTCACCATGTCCGTTCCGGAGCCGCCGAGTCGGGGTGGCAGGAACGGTGCCCACAGGCCCGCTTCGCCGATGCGGGTGAGCGCCTCCTCGGGAACGGCGCCCGCGCGGTCCCACGCGTCGGCGAAGGGGGCGATGTGCTCGTCCACGAACCGGCGGGCGGTGGCGCGGTCGAGCGCGGTCAGCTGGTCGGTCATCGGCTCAGCCCGTCGTGACGGCGGGGCGCAGCCGGTCCACGAGGGCGGTCATCGCCTCGACCGTGCGGAAGTTGTCGATGCTCAGCTCCTCGTTGGGGATGGTCAGTTCGAAGGTCTTCTCGATGAACATCACCAGCTCCATCGCGAAGAGGGAGTTGATGTATCCGAGGGAGAAGATGTCCTTGGCGGGGTCGATCTCGGCGCGTGGGAAGCGGCCGGTGATGAAGCCCGTGATCGTCTCGGCCGTGGTGGCGGTGGCGTGGGTCGTCATGGTGTGTTCTCCTCAGCTCTCGTAGGTGTAGAAGCCGCGGCCGGTCTTCCGGCCGTGCAGCCCGGCGTCCGTCATCTGCTTGAGCAGCGGGCACGGGCGGTACTTGCTGTCGGCGTAGGCCTCGTAGAGGACCTCGACGCTGTAGAGGATCGTGTCGACGCCGATGAGGTCGGCCGTCTCGAGCGGGCCCATCGGGTGGCCGAAGCAGCCCCTGAAGACCTCGTCCACGGCCTCGGCCGTGGCGACGCCCTCGTGGACGAGGAACGCCGCCTCGTTGACGGTGAGCATGAGGACGCGGTTGGAGACGAAGCCCGAGGCGTCCTTGACGTCCACCCAGCGCTTCCCCATGGAGCGCAGCAACTCCCTGGTGCGCTCGAGCGTTTGCTCGCTGGTGTGGACGCCGGGGATCAGCTCGACCACGGGCTTGGCCGGGACGGGGTTCATGAAGTGCACGCCCACGACCCGCTCGGGGTGGGCGCCGACGGAGGCGATCCTGGTGATCGGGATGGCCGAGGTGTTGGCCACCAGCACCGTGTCGGGGGAGCACGCCTCGTCCAACTCGGCGTGCACCGCGCGCTTGACGTCCCAGTTCTCGGTGACGTTCTCGATGACGATGTCCGCCTTGGCGAGCGAACTCACGCCCACCGCCGTGGAGATGGCGGCCAGGATGGTGTCCGCGTCGAGCGCGGGGCCGCCCATGAGGCGGCTCATCCTGCTGTTCCGTGCGATGGCCGTCCTGGCCTCGGCGAGCACCGCCTCGTCCCGGTCGACGAGGACCACCTCGTGCCCGCCCTGGGCGAGGTTCTGAGCGACGCCGACGCCCATCACCCCCGCGCCCACCACGCCGATCATGGCCATGACTCCTCCATTTCCTGTGCCTGTCGTTCGCTTGCCGTGCTGTTGCCGCGCTGATGCCGTGCTGGCCGCTTGCCGCGCGGTCGGTGCGCCCGTCGGTGTACCGGTCGCTTTCCGGTCGGTGTGCTTCAGGGTCTGCGCCGCCGGGCCGCGGCGGCCCTGAGTCCGGACCGGCGCAGCCGACCCTGCTCGGCGGTGTCGCGTTCGCCTTCGCCGCCGGGTCCGCCGGGGGCGGGCGTTCCGTCGATGACGCGGGCGAGCGCCGCGACCGTCGGCGCCTCGTGGATGACATGGGGCGGCAGGTCTGCCTCGGGGAACGACTGGCGCAGCGTGGCCAGGAGCGTGATCCCGAGCAGGCTGGTGCCGCCGAGCTCGAAGAAGTTGTCGAGCGCGCCCACCTGTTGGAGGCGCAGCGCCTGGCGCCACACCTCGGCGACGGCCTCCTCGGCCGGGCCGCCCGGCTCCTGGAACGGGGTGACCAGGTCGGGGCGCGGGTGCCGGTCCGAGGCGTCCCCCGCGCCCTGGGATGTGGTCACCGCGTCCACGCTGAACCGGCTGGCGACCCGCACCACCGCGGGCAACTCCTGGGTGGAGACGACCACATGGGGCTCGCCGGAGGCCAGGGCGCGCAGCAGTGTGCGCCAGCCGGGCTCGAAGTCGATGCCGAAACGGGCCCGATGCTCGCGGAAGAACGTCCTGATGCCCTCCTCGTAGCCGGAGAGCCCCTCGTCCCAGGCGTTCCATGTCCACTCGCCCCACGCGATCGACACGGTCGGCTGGTCGAGGGCGGGGGCGTAGGCGTCGAGGAACGCGTTGGCCGCGCAGTAGTCGACCTGCCCGGGGCCGCCGCCGGTGACGGAGGTGATGGACGAGAACAGCGCGAGGAAGTCGAGCGCCACCCCGGCCGTGCGCAGGGCATCGGTGATCGCCCGCGCGCCGGCCAGCTTGGGGGCGAGCACCTGTTCGGCGTCGCCGGGCCTCTTGAACTGCATCAGCCCCGTGCCGGGCACCCCGGCCGTGTGGAGCACGCCGTGCAGCGCGCCGAACCGCTCGACGGCCAGCCGGACCGCCGCCAAGACGTCGGCGGGCTCGGCGACATCGCCTTCGACGACCTCGACCTCGGCGCCGAGGGCGATCAGGTCGAGCACCTGACTGACCCGGTCGCGGATCCGCTCGGGCGCCTCGTCGGTGCCCTCGGCGACGGCCGCCCAGCGCTCGCGCGGCGGCAGCCCTCGCCGCCCGAACAGCACCAGGCGGGCGCGGACTTCACGGGCCAGCCGCTCGGCCATCGCCAGGCCGAGGCCGCCGAGGCCGCCGGTGATCAGATAGACGCCGCCCTCGCGCGGGCCCCTCGGCGCCGGGTCGTCCTCGACCCGCGCCGTGTCGCCCTCGACGGCGGGCAGCACCTCGTAGTGGGGCAGCCAGCGCCTGGTGCCGCGCAGCGCCACCGTCCGCCCGGCGACCGGGCGGTGCAACTCGGCCACCACGGCGGCGGGGTCGGGATCGGGGCCGACGTCCACCAGGCGCGTGGCCACCGTCGGGTACTCCATCGGGATGACCAGCGCGGGCCCGGTCAGCGTGGCGGCGTCCGGGCGGACCTCGGCGTCGTCGAGCACCCGCTGGGTGCCGGTCGCCACGATGTCCAGGCGCCAGTCGGCCAGGCCGAGTTCACCGGCGGCGCGGGCGAGCGCCACCAGCGTGTGCAGGCCGAGGGACAGGGCATCGCCTTCCGCAACGGTGCCTTCCGCGACGCTGCCTTCCGCAACGCTGTCCTCGCCGACGTTCCACAGGTGCACCACGCGCTCCAACGGAACGCCATCGGCCCGCAGGCCGCGCAGCAGCGCCAGGGCGTCGTCCACATCGCCAGGCCGCACCGTCAGGCCTTCGGGGGAGACCCCGTACGCCTCGCCGGGGCGGACCACGGTCACCCGCGCGCCCGCCGCGTCCGCGCGCTTCCGCAGTGCGCCGAGCACGCGCTCACCGGCGCCGGGCCGCACAAAGACCAGCCAGGACACGGGCGTTACGGGCTCGGGGGCGGTGGGCGGCGCCTGCCGCCAGACCGGCAGGTGCAGCCACTCCTCCTCGGGCAGCAGCGGGATCCGGTCGAACTCGCCGAGCGGGCCGCCGAGTTCGCCCGGCGCCTCGATCTCGACGCGCCGGGAGGCGTTCCTGGGGGCCGCGTCGATCCAGTAACGCTGCCGCTGGAACGGGTAGGTCGGCAGCGGCACCCGGCCGCGCCCCGCGCCCGCGTGGTGCGCCGCCCAGTCGAGGTCGACGCCGAGCAGCCACAGCCGCGCCAGCCCCTCGGTGAACACCTCGTCGTCCGGGCGCGGATCGGCCTCGGCCGGGAGGGTCGCGGTGATCAGGGGCCAGCGCGTGGGCGGGCACCCGGCCGAGCGCAGCAGCGCGCCCAGCGACTGCCCGGGGCCGATCTCGACCACGGCGAGCTCCTCGTCGGCCAGCAACTCCCGTGCGGCGTCGAGGAATCGGACGGGCTCGCACATGTGCCGTGCCCAGTAGCCGGGGTCGGTGACCAGCTCGGCGTCCACGGGGCGGCCGGTGACATCGGAGAGATAGGGCAGTGTGGGGGCGTTGAGCCTGACGTTGTCCCTGACCCAGTCGGTCAGCTCGTCGGCCAGCGGGGCCAGCATCCGGGAGTGGAACGCGTGGGTGGTGCGCAGCGGGCGGCAGGGCACCCCGGCGGCGCCGAGCTCATCGGACAGCGCCGCCATCCGGTCCGACGGGCCCGCGACGACGGTGAGTTCGGGCCCGTTGACGGCGGCGATGTCGAGCCCTTCGAGCGAGACGCGCTCGCGCAGCGCCGCCTCGGAGAGCGGAACGGCCGCCATGCCGCCGCGTTCGGCGCCCTCGATCAGCCGGGCGCGGTGGACCACCAGGGCCAGCGCGTCCTCGAGGGACAGCACCCCGGCCAGGCAGGCGGCCACATACTCGCCCACGCTGTAGCCGAGCATCGTGGCGGGGCGCACGCCCCACTCCATCAGGGTGGTGGCCAGCGCGTAGCCGACCGCGAACATCAACGGCTGGACGATCTCGGTGCGTTCGAGCGCCGCCGCCCTGGGGTCGGCCGGGGCGCGGCGGCCGAGCAGTGCCGCGAGGTCGCCGCCGACCGGGCCGCGCTCCCCGGTCAGCAGCCCGGCCAGCTCGTCGCGGGACCCGAGGGTCTCGGGCAGCAGGTCGAGGCAGGCGTCCAGGGCCCTTCTGAACGCCGGTTCGCGCCGGTGGAGTTCACCGACGAGCCCCGGGTACTGCTCGCCGACGCCGGTGAACAGGAACGCCACCTGGCGCCCGGTGACCGGGTCGAAGCGGGTCGCGGGCGCCTCGCTCAGCGCGGCGGCGGCGCCCGCCGTGTCGGTGGCGACCACGACGCGCCGGTGCTCGAACGTCCCGCGCCCCACCTGGAGGGTGAACGCCGCGTCGCCGAGGTCGAGTTCGGGTGTGGTGCGCAGGTGCTCGGCAAGGCGTGCCGCGGCTGCGTCCGCCGCGTCGGCCGTGCGGGCGGAGACCGGGACCACCTGGTGGCGCCGCCCTGCGCCGTCGCCGCCCCGGCGCCCGGGCCTGGTGGGGGGCTGTTCGACGACGAGGTGGACGTTGGTGCCGCCCATGCCGAGGGAGTTGAGCCCGGCGATGCGCGGCCGGTCGCCGCTCGGCCAGGGCGTGAGCGTGGCGTTGACGTAGAACGGGCTGTGCGCGAAGTCGATCTCGGGGTTGGGGGCCGTGTAGTGCAGGGTGGGCGGCAGCACGCCCTCGCGGACGGCCAGGGATGTCTTGATCAGCCCGGTGGCGCCCGCGGCGCGGTCGAGGTGGCCGACGTTGGGCTTCACCGAGCCGATGGGGCAGTACTGGTGGGTGGCGGTGGGGCCGAACGCCCGGGTGAGCGCGGCCACTTCGATCGGGTCGCCCAGCTCGGTTCCGGTGCCGTGGGCCTCGACATAGCCGATGTCCTCGGCGTCGACCCCGGCGTCGGCCATGGCCTCGGCGATGACCGCGGCCTGGCCCGCGACGCTGGGGGCGGTGTAACCCACCTTGAGCGCACCGTCGTTGTTGATCGCCGAGCCGCGGATCACCGACCAGATGTGGTCGCCGTCGCGGAGCGCGTCGCTCAGGCGCTTGAGGACCACGACCGCGGCGCCGTCGCCGAACATGCTGCCGTGCGCCTGCGCGTCGAACGTCCGCACATGGCCGTCGGGGGACTCCATGCCGCCGGGGGTGTGCAGGTGCCCGACCCGGTCGGGCACGCGGACCGAGACCCCGCCCGCCAGCGCCATCTCGCAGTCCCCGGCGCGCAGTCCGCGGATCGCGGTGTGCACCGCGACGAGCGAGGTGGAGCAGAACGTCTGCACGGCCACGCTCGGGCCTCGTAGGTCGAGGAGGTAGGAGACGGTGGTGGTGAGGGCGTCCTTGTCGTTGCCCATGACCAGCTCGTAGATGCTGGCGTCCTCGTCCGAGGTGAACCGGTCGGCGATGCCCAGGAGATAGGTGCTGAGGTTGCAGCCGCCGAACACGCCGACGCGGCCCCGGTGTTCGGGCCTGGCGTAGCCGGAGTGTTCCAGCGCCTCCCAGCAGACTTCGAGGAAGAGGCGCTGCTGCGGGTCGGTGAGCGCTGCCATGCGGGGGCTCAGCCCGAAGAACGCGGCGTCGAAGCCGGTCACGTCGTCGAGCACCGGGCGGGCGGCCACATAGGCCGGGTCCCTCGCGGTCTCGGGGTCCACGCCCGCCGCGATCATCTCCTCCGGGGTGAAGAAGCTGATCGACTCCACGCCGTCGCACAGGTTGCGCCAGAACGTGTCCACGTCCCCCGCGCCGGGGAAGCGGCCCGCCATGCCGACGATCGCGATGTGCCGGTCCGCGTCGGAGTCGAGGACGTCCGGGGCGGCGGAGACGGCGGGGACGGCGGGGGTGATGGAGGCGGCGGGCTCGACCGCCGCGGCGGGCCCTGACGGCTCAACGGGCCTGGCGCGCCTGGCCGTTCCGCCAGGGCCCACGAGCCCGCCGACGCACGCGGGCAGCGGCGCCGGGTCGTCGTGGCCGACGGGCGGGGTGGGACCAGGCGGCGCGGCGGCGGGTGCCGGTCCGGGCCTCGCGGTCAACTCCTGTGCCGCAGCGGCCCGTTCGTCCAGCAGGTCGGCAAGCGCCTGCACGGTGGGCTTCTCGAAGAGGGCCACGGTGGGGATCGCGACCCCGAAGCGGCTCTTGACCTCGGCGAGCATCTGGAGCGCCAGCAGGGAGTTGCCGCTCAGGTCGAAGAACGCGTCGCGTACGCCGACCGGTTCGACGCCGAGCACCGCCGACCAGACCTCCGCGAGGGCGCGTTGGGTGCCCGTCAGCGGCGGCGCGTAGGGCTGCGGCAGGTCGGGGCGCGGGAAGCGGGCCGCCGGGGCCTTGGCCTCGACGGGCGCCGAGCCCGCCGTGGGCAGGCGGCCCTCGAGGCCGCCCGCCGCCGCGACCACCGGGCCGGGGCCATGGGCGAGCACCCGGTCGAAGGCGTCGAGCGCCTGCGCCTCGGTCATCGCGTGCGCGGACAGGGCGGCGCCGACGCGGCCCTCGACCCGTGCGGCGGTGCCGGGCCAGGTGTCCCAGGCGGCGGCGATCCAGCGGGTGCCGGGGGCGCGGCCCTCGGCCCAGGCGGCCAGGGCCGCGTTCGCCGCCGCGTAGCCGCCGAGCGTCACGCCGCCGAGCACGGCCGAGGTGGAGGAGAACAGCACGCACCAGTCCGGGCGCCGCCCGGGCGGCAGCGCGTCGATCAGCTCGGCCAGCACCTCGGCACCGCCCACCTTGGCCCCGAACTGCCGGGCGAGCGTGGCGCGTTCGAGCGCGGCCAGGGGCAGCAGCGTGTCAGGCCCGGCGTCCGCGGCGGCGTGGACGACGCCGTCGAAACGCTCATCGGCCAGCAGGCGGCGCATCGCGGCCCGGTCGGTGACATCGAGCCTGGGGGTGTGCACCTCGGCGCCGAGGGAGCGCAGCCGGTCGGCCCGGTCGCCCGGCTCGCCACGCCCCGTGAGGACCAGGCGGGCGGCGCCGCGCCGGATCAGGTGCTCGGCGATCAGCAGGCCGACCGGGCCGAGCCCGCCGGTCACCAGATAGGTGCCGCCGGTCCTGACCGCGGTCGCGGGGCGGGCGGTGGCGGGCGCGTGGCCGGGTAGGTGACGGCGGCCCGCCCGGTGCGCGGCCAGCGGCCCATCGGCGGGGCGGCCCAGCTCGGCGGCCAGCGCGCGGGCCGCCTCAGCGGGGCCGTAGGCCGGGTCCAGGTCGAGGCAGCGGCGTTCGAGCCCGGGGTGCTCCTGGCCCGCGACGGCCGGGAGCACCGCCAGGGCCGCCTGGGCGGGGGCGGGCGCCTCGGCCGCGGTGACCCGCTGCCCGCCCCTGGTCACCAGCAGGACCGGCGCCTCGGCCCCGGTCAGCAGAGCCGCGGCGGAAGCCACGGCGTCAACGACGTCAACCGTGTCAACCCTGTCAACCGCCGCGTCGGCGCGTTCGGCCGCCGAGAGGTCCACGATCACATCGGGCCGCTCGGTGACGAGGGCACCGCCGTCGCGCCGCACGAGCGCGGCGAACGCCTCGGCGACGCCGCCGCCTTCGGGGATGACGCGGTAACGCCCGGTGAGCGGGGCGAGTGGGGCCTCGGGCGCGGGCCGCCACCGGGGGGTGAGCAGCCGCACCGCCTCACCCGCGTCGTCCTCGGCGGCGGGCGGCTCGATCCAGTAACGCTCGCGCTGGAACGGATAGGTGGGCAGCCCGACCGTGCGCGCCCCGCGCCCGGCTCCGAACGCCCGCGGGTCCAGGGGCGCCCCGGCCAGCCACAGCCGCCCGGCCGCCTCGGCGAGCAACGCCTGGGCCGCCGCGGGGTCGTCGTCGGCGGGGAGCAGGGGCAGCGCCCCCGGCCTGCCGGTGCCGACATCGGCGAGCACGGTGCCGTCCTCGGTGGACGGGGCGGCGAACTCCTCGGGCGCGCAGGCCTGTTCGGCCCAGTGGCGTGGGTCGGCCGCCCATTCGGCGGTGACGGGCTCACCCGTGGTGACGGAGACGAGCGGCAGCGTCGCGGGCGCCAGGGTGGCGCGTTCGGCCAACCAGGCGGCCAGCTCGGCGCGTTGGGCCGCCGAGGGCGCCTCGCCCAGCTCGGCGCGGCGCTCGGCCAGGGCGAGGGCGTCGCCGCGCGACAACACCCCGGCCAGGCAGGCGGCCACGGCCGCACCCGCGCCGCCGCCCGCCACCAGCGCGGGCTCCACGCCCCAGGACAGCACGAGCCGGGCCAGCGCGAGGGCGCGCCCGAAGCCCGCCGCCACGCCCCGCTCGTCACCGAACCCCGCCTCGGGAGCCAGGAGTTGGGCGGCCACCCGGTCATGTCCCACGGGGAGGCGGCCGAACAGCAGCCCGGCCCGCCCCGCGCCGCCCACGCCCGTCGCTGCCGCGCCCGCGCGCAGCGCGTCGGCGGCGGCCCGGGGCGAGTCGGCCACCAGCATCCGCCGGTGCGGCAGTTCGCGGCGGCCCGTCCGCAGGGTGTGCGCGATGTCGGCCAACGCGTCGTCCGTGGCCGCCAGATGCGCCGCGAGATCCGCCGTGGCCCGGTCGGCGGCGGCCTCGGAACGCGCCGACCACACCAGCACCTCTGGCCTGGGCGCCTCATCGGCGCGGGCGGGCTCCACGGGCGGCGGAGCCTCCTCGACGACGACATGCGCGTTGGTGCCGCCGATGCCGAACGCGCTCACGCCCGCGCGCCGTGGCCGTTCCGCGCGCGGCCACGGCTGCCGCTCGGTGACCACGTCCAAGCGCGCCTCGCCGTCCGCCAGTTGAGGATTGGGCTCCGCGAAGTGCAGCGTCGCGGGGATCTCCCCGTGGTGCAGCGACAGGGCGGTCTTGATCAGGCCCGTGACGCCCGCCGCCCTGTCCAGGTGCCCGACGTTGGTCTTGACCGAGCCGATGCGCGGCGACTCGCCGCGGAAGACGCGTTGCAGCGCGGCGAGTTCGGCGGCGTCGCCCAGGGCGGTGCCGGTGCCGTGCGCCTCGACGTAGTCGATGTCGCCGGGGGCGAGCCCGGCGGCCGCCAACGCCTCCTCGATGACGGCGGCCTGCCCGTCCACGCCGGGGGCGGTGAAGCCGACCTTGCGGCCGCCGTCGTTGTTGACCGCCCAGCCGCGCAGCACGGCGTACACGCGGTCGCCGTCGGCCAGCGCGTCGTCCAGGCGCCGCAGCGCGACCACCCCGACGCCGCTGCCGAGCGGCGCGCCGAGGCCCGCCGCGTCGAACGCGCGGCAGCGGCCGTCGGGCGGGGCGATGCCGCCCTCCTGGTAGAGGTAGCCGACGCGCTGCGGCACGGCGAGCGAGACGCCGCCCGCGAGGGCCAGGTCGCACTCGAAGCTCGCCAGGCTGCTCGCCGCCACGCACACCGCGACCAGCGAGGTGGAGCAGGCGCTCTGCACGGTGAACGCGGGCCCGGTCAGGCCGAGTACGTGCGCGACCCGGGTGGCCAGGGTGTCCTTCTCGTTGCCGAGGGTGACGCCCATGTCCAGGGAAATCCCGGCCGGGGTGAGGTTGTTGGCGAGATAGGAACTCCACGCGCTGCCCGCGAAGACGCCGACGGTCCCGTCGAAGCGCGCCGGGTCGCACCCCGCGTCCTCCAACGCGGCCCAGCTGTGCTCCAGATAGAGGCGGTGCTGCGGGTCGAGGATCTGGGCCTCCCTCGGCCCGAGGCCGAACAGCTCGGCGTCGAACTCCTCGATCCCGTCGATCACCGCGCCCGACCGGACATAGGCCGGGTCCGCGAGCAGCGCGCTCGGCACCCCTGCGGCGCGCAGCTCGGCGTCGGTGAAGTCGGTGATGCCCGAACGCCCTTCCCTGATGGACTCCCAGAGCCCCGCCACGTCGCGGGCCCCGGGGAACCGGCCCGCCATCCCGACCAGGGCGATGTCGGTCGGCCCGCCCGCCGAGAGGCCGGTCGGGACGGTCGGGTCGGTCGGGAAGGCCGGGACGTCCGTCGGCAGACCGGTCGCGAGGTCCGACGGGACGTCGGTCGAGGGGTCGGGAGAGGTGTACTCGGTCACGTCATCCTCACTTCTGCGTACGGGAGTTCCGGGCGCGGCGGCGTTCGCCCCGTGCCGTTCCTGTGGCCCGGTCCGGCCCGGGGCCGCCGTCGAGCGCCCCGGCGAACGCCGCGACGGTGGGGTGCTCGAAGAGGACGGCGGGGGCGATCCGCCGGTCCAGCTGGCGTTCGAGCGCGGTCACCATCGCCATCCCCACCAGGGAGTTGCCGCCCAGGTCGAAGAACGGGTCGTGGACGCCGACCCGTTCGATGCCGAGGAACTCACCCCAGACATCGGCGACCGTGCGCTCCAGGTCGGTGCGCGGCGCGACGTAGTCGGTGCGCAGCGGCGGCCTGGGGTAGCGCGAGGGGGTGGCGGTCCCCGCGGTCGCCGAGGCGAGCAGCCCTTCCAGGTCGTTGAGCGACGCCAGGTCGCGCACGGTGGTCGGCAGGGGGCGGCGCAGCGCCACCGTGGCGCCGCCCGCCCCGGCCGCCAACTCGCCGAGCAGCGCGCACCCTTCATCGGCGGAGAAGCCGTAACGCTCGCGGTAGGCGGTCCGTTCGGCGCCGGTCGCCGCGTCGGCCCACGCGTCGTGGCGCCAGTGGCCCCAGGCGACGGTGAGGACCCGGGTGTCGGGAGCGGCGGCGGCCAACGCCTGGCCGTACGCGTCGAGCACGCTGTTGGCGGCGCAGTAGTCCGCCTCGCCGATGCCGCCCACCACCGAGGCGACTGACGAGTAGAGGATCAGCCAACGCGGCCGCCCCTGGGGCGGGTTGGCGGGTCCGAGCAGCTCGGCGAGCGGGCCCATGGCCAGCACCTTGGGCGCGAGCACCCGGCCCGCGTCCGCCACGGACCGCCGCTGCGCGAGGCCGCCGCCGGGCAGGCCCGCGGCGTGCACGACGCCGTCGATCCCGCCGAACCGCTCGGCCGTCTCCCGCAGGGCGCGGCGCAGCTCGTCGGGAACGCCCGCGTCCGCCGCGATCAGCAGCACCTCGGCGCCCGCCGCCTCCAGGTCGGACACGTCGGCGGTGCCGGTCCTGCTGACCAGCGCGAGCCTGCGCACGCCACGGGCGACCAGGTCCCTGGCCAGGATCAGGCCGAGACCCCGGGTGCCCCCGGTGATCAGGAAGGTGCCCTCGGGGGACCAACTCCCTTGTCCTTCGGGGAGTTGGCCGGGGAGTTGGGGAAGCTCGGCCCAGCCCTTGAGCCAACGCCGACCGCCGCGCCAGCCGATGAGCGCGGGCTCGGCCGCCGGGTCTGGCGTCTCCCACGGGGTGCGCCGCAGCTCGTCGAGCAGCTGCGCCGCGGCGCCGGGGGAGGGGGAGGGATCGATGTCCACGCCGCGCCAGGACAGCTCGGGGTGTTCCGCGCGCACGCCCCGGCCCAGGCCATGGGCCAACGCCCGCTCGGGCGCGGTGAGTTCGCCGCCGGTGATCTCCTCGGCCCCGGCGGTGACGGTCAGCAGCCGCGCCGC
Source organism: Streptomyces radicis (assembly GCF_003626575.1). GTDB lineage: Bacteria > Actinomycetota > Actinomycetes > Streptomycetales > Streptomycetaceae > Streptomyces > Streptomyces radicis. The sequence goes on from NZ_RBDY01000027.1 coordinate 38,154, forward strand.
GCGGCCCGCGAGCGCCCGCACGGTGAGCAGCGGCGCGTCGAACGCGTGCCGCACGGCGGAGCGCAGCGCGGCGTCGTCGGCGAAGACGCCCCCCGCGGGCGGCAGCAGGCTCCACAGGTGGACCACGCGCAGCGGCCCGGTCAGCCCGGCGAACACCTCGCGGTGGTGCTCGGGGTCGGCCGGGTCGATCTCGATCCGGTGCCCCTCGCGCCGCAGCGCGGTCCCCGCGACCACCTCGACGGCGGGCACGCCCACCGCCTCGACCAGCCGCGTGCCGATGTCCCCTTCGCTGAACACCACCAATGTGCCGGTGAGCGGCGGCAGTTCAGCGGGTCCCTGGCCGAAGTCCCGCCGCCACGTGGGCGCGTAGCGGTGCGCGCCGCCCGTCGCGGCCCCGCCCGTCGCGGCCTCGGCCGGAGCCGCGGGGGAGGAGGCGACCGTGCGCTCCGGCCAGTAACGGGTGCGTTGGAACGGATAGGGCGGCAGTGAGACCAGGCGGCCCCCACCGGGGCGCAGCGCCGACCAGTCGAGGTCGACGCCCCGCTCCCACAGCCGCCCACAGGTCTCGAGCACGGCGGTGGCCTCGTCCCCACGCCCGGTCGCGGGCCAGGGCGCGGCCAGGGTGCCGAGCACGGTGGGGCGGGCGTCCAAGGGGAGGTTCTGCCTGACCAGGCTGCCGAGCACCTGCCCCGGCCCCAACTCCACATAGACGTCCACGCGTTCGGCGGCGCAGTGCGCCACCCCCGCGGCGAACCGGACGGGCAGGCACAGGTGTTCGGCCCAGTAGCCGGGGTCGGTCGCCCGCTCGTCGGTCAGCGGGCGGCCCGTCGCGTTGGAGACGATCGGCACGCGGGGCGCGCTCCGCGGCACGGTCGCGATGAGCGCCGCCAGCTTGTCCTTCGCGGGTTCGAGCAGCGTGGAGTGGAACGGGTGCGCCGAGCGCAGCGGCCGCGCCGCGACCCCGGCCTCCCTCAGCCGCGCGGCGGCCTCGTCGACCGCGGCGGGCGTCCCGCTCAGCACCGTCATGCCGGGCCCGTTGACGGCGGCGACGTCCACGCCGCACGCGCCGGGCAGCCCCAGCGCGTCGAGCGCGTCGGCGCCCGCGGCCACCGCGAGCATCCGCCCGGCCGGGGCCGAGGCGATCAGCCGGGCGCGCTCGGTCACCACCCACAGGGCGTCAGGGAGCGTGAACACCCCGGCCAGGCAAGCCGCGACATACTCGCCGAGGCTGTAGCCGACCAGCACGTCGGGCGCGACGCCGCGGTGGGCGAGCAGCCGGGCGAGGGCGTACTCGACGGTGAAGAGGAACGGGTGCGCGACCTCCGCGCGTTCGAACAGCGGGTCGTCGTCGGGCCCGCCGAGCAGGGACGGCGCGCCCGAGGTCGGCCCCTCGGGCTCGGCCATGAACACCGCGCGCAGGTCGATCCCGCAGCGCTCATCGGCGATGGCAAGGCACTCGTCGACCGCCTCGGCGAACACCGGCTCGTCGCGGTACAACGCGCGCCCGAGGCCCCGGTACTGGTCGCCGACGCCCGGGAGCAGGAACGCGACCCTGGGCCTCGCGTCCGCGCGCACCCCGCCGTCCGCCGCCGCGAGCCGCGTCGCCGCCGCGAGCCGCGCCGCGGCCTCGGCAGGGTCGGCGGCCACCACGGCCCTGCGGTGCGCGTGGTGGGCGCGCCCCGAGCCGAGGGTGTGGGCGAGATCGCCGAGGTCACCGTTCCCCAACCCGGCGGTGTGAGCGGCGAGTTGGGACAGTCGTTCGGCCAACGCCAAGTCGTTCGCCGCCGATACGGGCAGCAGCGCGGGCACGCCCCGCCCCTCGGGGGCCGCCGCTGCGGTGGCCGCCGCGGACGGCGCGCGTTCGAGCACCACATGCGCGTTGGTGCCCGACCAGCCGAACGAACTCACCCCGGCGAGCGGCGACTCGGGCAGCGGCACCGGCGCGGTGACCGGCGCGACCGCCGCGTTCGCGGCGACCAGCTCGGCGGGCTCGTCCATGTGGAGGTTGGGCGGGACGACGCCGTTCTCCAGCACCAGCACCGTCTTGATGAGGCCCGCGATCCCGGCCGCCGTGTGCGTGTGGCCGACATTGGTCTTCACCGCCCCGACGCGCAGCGGGCGTTCGGCCGGACGGTCGCCGAACACGTCGTGCAGCGCGCCGAGTTCGATCTCGTCGCCGAGCCGGGTGCCCGAGCCGTGCGCCTCCACGTAGTCCACGTCGCCCGGCGTCGCGCCCGCGCTCGCCAAGGCCCGGCGGATCACCTCGACCTGGGCGGCGCGGCTCGGCGCGGTCATGCCGTTGCTGCGGCCGTCCTGGTTGACAGCGGAGCCACGGATCACCGCCCTGATCCGGTGCCCGGCGCGCAGCGCGTCCGACAGCCGGGCCAGCACGACCATCCCGCCGCCCTCGCCCATCAGATAGCCGTCGGCACCGGCGTCGAACGTGTGGCACAGGTCGGTCGGCGAAAGCAGCGACGTGGCACCGCTGTAGAGGTAGAGGAACGGGTGCAGCGCGAGGAACCCGCCGCCCGCCAGCGCGTAGTCGCACTCGCCCGCGCGCAGCGCCCGCGCCGCCAGGTGGACGGCGACCAGCGTCGACGAGCACGCGGTGTCCAGGGAGAACGCGGGCCCCCGCAGGTCGAAGTGGTACGCGAGCCGCCCCGCCACGACGCTGCCCAGGCTGCCCTGCCCCATGTAGGGGTCGGCGTACACGTCGGTGCCCTGCCGCTCGGTCTCCACCTGCCCGTACTGGAACGCGTCGGAGAAGCCGAGCAGCACCCCCGTCCTGCTGCCGGTCAGGGTCGGCGGCGGGGTGCCCGCGTCCTCCATCGCCTCCCACGCCAGCTCCATCATCAGGCGCTGCTGCGGGTCCATCCGCAGCGCCTCCTGGGGCGGGAAGCCGAAGAACTCCGCGTCGAATCCCGCGACATCGGGCAGGAACGCGCCCCGCCTCGGCCGGAAGCGCCGCCGCTCCTCGGGCGTGAGGTCCAGGTCGAACCGGCCCGGCGGCACCTCGCCGATCTCGGCCGCGCGCCCCTCGCGCAGCAACTCCCAGTAGGCGTCCACGTTCTCCGCGCCAGGGAACCGGCAGGACATGCCGATGACGGCGACGGGCTCGTGGTCGCGCGCGTCCGCGTCCGCGAGACGCCGACGGGCGTCCGTCAACTCGGCGGTCACCCGCCGGAGATACTCGCGCAGCTTGTCCTCTCCGGACATGGTCAGCTCCCTGGTCAGATTCGGGTCGACGCCGGGTCGGCGTCGGGTCGGGTCCGGGCGTCGAGCCGGGTGTCGAGTGGGGCGTCGGGCCTGGTGTGGGTCCCGGCGTCGAGTTGGGCGTCGATGAACGCGAACAGCTCGTCGTCCGAGGCGGGTTGGGGAACGGCGGGCGGCGCGGCGGGCGGGGCGCTCTCCGCGTGCGGTTGGAGAGCGCTCTCCCCAGTTGGGTGGAGAGCGCTCTCCCTTGTGCCCGCGCGGTCGAGGGCCTCGGACAGGATGGCGAGCGCCCGCTCGCGGTCGAGCGTGGGAAGGGCCGCGTCGAGGGCGTCGCGCAGGGCCCGTTCGGGATCGGGGGCCAGCTCGCCCGCCAGGTGCGCGGCGAGCAGGGTGACGGTCGGGTGGTTGAAGACGAGCGAGGCGGGCAGCCGCAGCCCCGTGGCCTCGCCGATCCGGTTGCGCAGCTCCACGGAGGTGAGCGAGTCGAGCCCGAGATCGCTGAACGGCCGTTCGGGGTCGATCGCCTCGGGCGAGGCGTGGCCGAGCGCGAGCGCCACCTGGTCCCTGACGAACGCGAGCACGCTCGCCGCGTCCTCGAAACGGGGGGTGGGCGCGGGGCTCGCGGTGGTCCCCGGCGCGGTCCTCCGGCCCGGCGCGGGCGCCAACGAGCGGAGCACATCGGGCAGTTGGTCGCCCAGGTCGCGCAGCGCCGCCGGGTCGAACCGGCTGGCGACCATGACGGGGTCGGCGTCGGGGCGGAGCGCCGCGTCGAACAGGTCGAGGCCGTCCCGCTCGCCCAGCGGGGCCACGGCGGCGAGCCGCCGCCGGTCGGCCGCCTTGAGGTGCGCGGTCATGCCGGTGGGGAGCGACCACAGGCCCCAGGCGATCGAGACGGCGGGCAGCCCTCGGGCGCGGCGGTCGCGGGCGAGCGCGTCCAGGGCGGCGTTGGCCGCGGCGTAGGCGGCCTGGCCCCGGTTGCCGAGCACCCCGGCGACCGACGAGAACAGCACGAACGCGCGCAGCGGCTGGTCGGCGGTCAGCTCGTCGAGCAGCGCGGCGGCGTCGGCCTTGGGCCGCAGCGCCGCGTCGAGGCGTTCGGGCGTCAACGCGCCCACGGTGCCGTCCTCGAGCGCCCCGGCCGCGTGCACCACGGCCGAGAGGCGCCGCCCGGCGAGCAGCTGGGAGAGCGCTTCCCGGTCGGCGGCGTCGCACGCCGCGACGGTCACCGAGGCGCCCGCCTCCCGAAGGCGCCGCGCCAGCGCGTCCGCGCCGGGCGCCGCGGGGCCCCGGCGTGAGGTGAGCACCAGCTCGGTGACGCCGTGCCGTTCGACGAGGTGGGTGGCGACCAGGGCGCCGAGGCCGCCGGTGCCCCCGGTGATCAGCACGGCGCCGTCGCCGAGGCCGGGCGGCGGGGCCTCGCCCACCGTGCCGGGGACCACCCGGGGCACCAGCACCCGCCCGTCCCGCACCCTGAACTGGTCGGCGCGGACGGTGGCGGCGAGCCGTTCGGGCGCGTCGGCCAGGCCGAAACGGCCGGGGTGCTCCGCGATGGCCGAGCGGACCAGGCCCCACACCGGGGCCCCCGCGGGCGTGTCGGGGTCGGCGATGAACACCAGTCGGGAGCCGGGTGAGCGCTCTCCCGTCGCCCACTGCCGCACCGTCGCCGCCACCCGGTGGAGCGTCGCCAGGGCGGGCGCGTCGGGGCAGCGGACCAGCACCACCGGGGGAGCGCTCTCCGGGAGTTCGGCGCCGCAGTCGACCACCGCGTAGGGGCTGCCCTGGGGCTCGGTCGCGGGGCGCGCCTCGACCCAGTCGACGCGGTGCAGCCCGGGGACGTTCCTGGCGGCCGCGGGCCTGAGGGTGACCTCATCGATCCCGCCGACCGGCTCGCCCCGCCCGTCCCACACGGTGACCCGGCCGTCGCCCACCCGCACCCGCAGCCGTTCGGCCCCCGGGCGGGTGACGCGCAGCCCGGAGAACGCGAACGGCAGCAGCAGCCCGCGCCCGTCCCCGTCCGGTGCGCCGTCCATGAGCAGCGGGTGCAGCGCCGCGTCCATCAGCGCCGGGTGCAGCACGAACTCGCCCGCGCCGCCCGCAGGTCGCGCCACCTCGGCCCAGAGCTCGCCTTCGGCCCGCCAGGCCGAGGTCAGCCCGCGGAACGCCGGGCCGTAGGCGTAGCCGCGCGCGGCGAGCCGGTCGTAGGCGTCGGCGATGTCCACCGGGGTCGCGCCCCGCGGGGGCCAGTGGGTCAGCCGGTCCTGGGGCGGTGGCGCCTCGTCGGCCAGGGTGCCGCTGGCGTGCCGGATCCAGGGCGCGTCGTCGCCGACCCGCGCGTGGATGGACAACTCCGTTCCGTTGATGGCGACTTGGAGGGTGATGGCGCCGTTCTCCGGCAGGTCGAGCGGGGCGTGCAGCGTCAGGCTCTCCACCCCGGGGGCGCCCGCCTCGGCGGCGGCGCGCAGTGCCATCTCGGCGAACGCGGTGCCCGGCAGCAGCACCCGCCCCTCGACCGCGTGGTCGGCCAGCCAGGGCGTGCGGGAGCGCGAGACCCGCCCGGTGAGCAGCACCCCGTCGCCCTCGGCGACGGGCACCACACGGTCGAGCAGCGGGTGGCCGCCGCGCTCGGCCGGGTGCAGCCAGTAGCGGCCGCGGTCGAACGCGTAGGTGGGCAGGTCGAGTTGGCGGTGGACCCGGCCGAGCACGCGCGGCCAGGCGACGGGCGCGCCGCGCACCCAGGCGTTGCCGAGCGCGGTCATGAGCTGGTGGCGCCCGCCCGCGCCGCGCCGCAGCGTGCCCACGGCCGCGCCGCCGAGCCCGGCGTCGGCGATGATCCCGGCGACCGCGCCGGTGAGGATCGGATGCGGGCTGACCTCGACGAAGAGCGGGTCCGCCGTTCCGGAGAACGCGCGGATCGCGGCGTCGAAGCGGACGGGCTCGGCGAGGTTGCGGTACCAGTACCCGGCGTCGAGCCGCGAGCCCTCGATCAGCGCGCCCTCGAGCGACGAGCTGATCGCCGTCCCGGTGTCCCTGGGCGCGAGTTGACCGATGCCCGAGAGCAACTCCTCGCGCACCGCGGTCACATGGGGCGTGTGGGCGGCATAGGCGACGGGGGTGCGCCGCAGCTGCACCCGGTCCCCGCACGCCGCGGCGAACGCGTCGATGGCCGCCAACTCCCCCGCGACGACGGTGCCGATGGGGCCGTTGTCCACCGCCACCCAGAGCCGGTCGCGCCACGGGGCGAGCCGCTCGGCCACCTCGGCGGCGGGCAGCCCCACGGCCAGCACGCCCCCGGTGCCGTCGAGCGCCCCGACGACCCGGGCGCGCAGCGCGCTGATCCTGGCGGCCTCGGCCAGCGGCAGCGCCCCGGCGACCGCGGCCCCCGCGATCTCGCCCTGGGAGTGGCCGACCACGGCGGCGGGTTCCACGCCCGCCGCCCGCCAGCGCCCGGCGAGCGCGTACATGAGCGCGAACAGCACCGGCTGGACCACATCCGTGCGCTCCAGCGAGGGAGCGCTCTCCAAGCCGGTGAGCACGTCTAGGACCGACCAGCCGGTGTGCGGGCGCAGCGCCTCCGCGCAGCGCCGCAGATCGGCGGCGAACTCCTCGTCCTCCTCCAGGAGTTCGGCGGCCATCCCCACCCACTGGGCGCCCTGCCCCGGGAACACGAACACCGGGTGCGCCTCGCGCGGCGCCACGCCCGTGACCAGCGCGGGGTGCGGCGCGCCCTCGGAGAGCGCGTTCAGCGCGGCGACCAGCTCGCCCCGGTCCTCGGCCACCACCACGGCGCGGTGGGCGAACGCCGTGCGCCGCGCCAGCAGCGGGGCCGCCGCCGCCGCGTCGGGCGAGTCCGCGACCGCGCGCAGCCCGGCCGCCCGCGCGCGGAGCGCCGCCTCGGAGCGGGCGGCGAGAACCCACACCAACGGGCCGTTCGGCGCCGGGAGTTCACCCGTGGCGGCCTCCGCGCGCGGGGCCCCGTCAAGCGGCGCCTCCGCGCGCGGTGCCCCGTCGCGCGGTGCCTCCTCAAGGACGAGGTGGGCGTTGGTGCCGCTGATCCCGAAGCTGGAGACGGCGGCCCGCCTGGGGCGTTCCCCCGACGGCCAGGGCCGCTCCCTGGTCAGCAGCCGCACCGCGCCCTCGTCCCAGTGGACGCGCTCGCTCGGCCGCTCGGCGTGCAGGGTCATCGGCAGCAGCCCGTGCCGCAGGGCGAGCACCATCTTGATGACCCCGGCGACCCCGGCGGCCGCCTGGGTGTGGCCGAGGTTGGACTTCACCGAGCCGAGCCAGGCCGGGGTGGACCGCCCCTGGCCGTAGGTGGCGAGCAGCGCGTGCGCCTCGACGGGGTCGCCGAGCGCGGTGCCGGTGCCGTGTGCCTCGACGGCGTCCACGTCGGCGGGGGCCAGGCCCGCGTCGGCGAGCGCCGCGCGGATGACCCGTTGCTGCGCCTGCCCGTTGGGCGCGGACAGGCCGTTGCTGGCGCCGTCGGAGTTGACGGCGGCGCCGCGGATGACGGCGAGCACGGGGTGCCCGTTGCGGCGCGCGTCGGAGAGGCGTTCGAGCAGGAGCACTCCTGCGCCCTCGGCGAACGCGGTGCCGTCGGCCGCCGCGGAGAACGCCTTGGCGCGGCCGTCGGGGGCGAGGCCGTTCTGGCGGCTGAACTCGACGAGGTTGCCCGGGTTGGCCATCACCGTCACCCCGCCCGCCAGCGCGAGCGCGCACTCGCCGCGCCGCAGCGACGCGGTGGCCAGCTGCACGGCGACCAGCGAGGAGGAGCAGGCGGTGTCCAGGGTGAGCGCGGGCCCCGTCAGGCCCAGGGTGTAGGCGATGCGGCCCGAGGCGACGCTCAGCGCGGTGCCGGTGAGCAGGTGCCCGTCGGCGACCCCGGTCGGCTGGTGCAGCCGGGGGCCGTAGTCGGTGGCCATCGCGCCGACGAACACGCCGGTCGGCGAGCCCGCGAGCGCCGTCGGGTCGATCCCGGCGCGCTCGATCGCCTCCCAGCAGACCTCGAGCATCAGGCGCTGCTGCGGGTCCATCGCCAGCGCCTCGCGTGGGCTCAGCCCGAAGAACTCGGCGTCGAACGCGTCGGCCTCGTGCAGGAACCCTCCCCGCCGGGTGGCGCAGGCGCCCGCGTGCAGCGCGTCCAGGTCCCAGCCCCGGTTCGTCGGCAACTCCGTGGCGGCGTCCCGGCCTTCGGCCAGCAGCGCCCACAGCTCCTCGGGCGAGGTCACCCCGCCCGGGAGGCGGCAGCCCATCGCGACGACCGCGATCGCCTCGCCCCCGAGCCCGGCGGGATCCCCGGCCCGGCCCCCGGGCGCGGGCGTCAACTCGGAGACGGTCGCGGGCCGTTCGCCGTCGCCGCCGTCGCCGTCGATGAGCAGCGCGCGCACATGTTCGGCGACCCGCTGGGGCGTGGGGAAGTCGTAGAGCAGGCTCGAAGGGAGCCGTAGGCCGGTCAACGACTGGAGCAGGCCCCGGAGTTCGACGGTTCCGGCGGAGTCGAGGCCGAGGTCCTTGAACGTTCGCAGCGGGTCGACCGCGCCCGCCTCGCCATGGCCGAGCACTGTGGCGGCCGCCCCCGTCACCAGCGCGCGCAGCGCCCGGGGCGAGGCGTCGACCCGGGCCGCCGCCGCCTCGGGCGCGGCGGCGCGCGGGGCCTCGCCCGGCCAGTGGCGTTCGCGCTGGAACGGATAGGTCGGCAGGTCGGTGAGCGCCGCGCCCGCCACCTCGGGCCAGGCGACCGGCGCGCCCGCGACCAGGGCCTCGGCCGTGGCGCGCAGCAGCCGTCGGGGCCCGCCGTCGCCGCGCCGCAGCGTGCCGAGGGCGACGGCCTCGGCGCCCGCCTCCTCGGCGGTCTCCTCGATCGCGGCGGTCAGCACGGGGTGCGGGCTCACCTCGATGAAACGGCTCGCCCCCCGTTCGATGGCGGCGCGGGTGGCGTCGGCGAACCGCACCGGGTGGCGCAGGTTGTCGCACCAGTAGGCGGCGTCCAGGGCGGCGGTGTCGATCGGGGCGCCGGTCAGCGTGGAGACGAAGGTGGCCGGGGTGGAGACCGGCGTGATGGGCGCGAGGAGCGTCAGCAGCTCCTCGCGGACGGCGTCGACCGCGGGGGAGTGCGAGGCGTAGCCGACGGGGAGCGGCTTGGCGCGGTGCCCGGCGGCGGTCAGTCGCTCGCCCAGGGCGGCCAGGGCCGCGCGGGGGCCCGAAAGGACCGTGGAGCGTGGGCCGTTGTCGGCGGCGACGCTCACCTCGGGGGCGTCGGCGAGGAGTTGGGCGACCGCCTCGGGAGGCGCGCCCACCGACAGCATGCCGCCGCCCGTCAACGCGCGCAGGGCGCGGCTGCGCAACGCCACGACCCGCGCCGCGTCCGAGAGGCTGAGCGCGCCCACCACGGTCGCGGCGGCGATCTCGCCCTGCGAGTGGCCGATGACGGTCGTCGGCTCGACGCCGCGCGAGCGCCACAGCTCGGCAAGGGCCACCATCACCGCCCACAGCGCGGGTTGCACCACGTCGACGCGGTCGAGGCCCGGCGCGCCCGGCGCGCCGCGCAGCACGTCGAGCGGCGCGTGGTCCACGAACGGCTCGAGCGCGCGGGCGCACTCGACCAGCCGATCCGCCACCTCCCGTGGCCCGTCGAGGAGTTGGGCGGCCATCCCGACCCACTGGGCGCCCTGCCCAGGGAAGACCAGGACGTCGCCGCCGGGAAGCGCCCTGCCGACGGCGACCGTTTCGTCGGGGCGGCCCTCGGCCAGCGCGTCGAGCGCGGCCCGGTGGCCGCCGACGTGGCCGCCGTCGACACGGTCCCCGTCGTGGCCGCCGAGGACGACGGCGCGGTGCTCGAACAGCGTGCGGCTGCGCAGCAGCGAGTGCGCCACGTCGGCGAGCGGCACCGAGGGGTGCGCGGCCAGATTCCCGGAGAGCGCTCTCCCCGTGGCGCGCAACGCCGTCGCCGAGCGGGCCGAGAGCACCAACGGCGGTGCGCCGACGGGCGGTTCGGCGCCGCGCGGCTCGGCGGGCGGCGCCTCGGCGACGATCAGGTGGCAGTTGGTGCCGCCCACCCCGAACGAGCTGACGCCCGCCACGCGCCGACCCGCGCCCGGCCACTCCGTGCGCGTGCGCACCACGTCGAGGCCCAGGCGGTCGAGGGGGATCTCGGGGGGCGGCGCGGCGAAGTTGAGGCTGGCGGGCAGCTCCCGGTGGCTGAGCCCGAGCACCACCTTGAGCAGCCCCGCGATCCCCGCGGCGCCCTCGAGGTGGCCGATGTTCGTCTTCACCGAGCCGACCAACAGCGGTGCGCCGCCCGGCCGTTCGGCGGCCATCGCGGCGCCGAGCGCGTGGGCCTCGACGGGGTCGCCGACCCGGGTGCCCGTGCCGTGCAGCTCGACATACGACACCTCGCCCGGGGTGACGCCCGCGTCGGCGTGCGCCAGCCGGATGACCTCCTCCTGCGCGGGCCCGTGCGGAACGGTCAACCCGTCGCCGCCGCCGTCGTTGTTGACCGCGCCGCCCAGGATCACGGCGTGCACCCGGTCGCCTTCGGCGAGCGCGGCGGACAGCGGCTTGAGCACCACCAGGGCGCCGCCCTCGCCGCGCGCGTAGCCGTTGGCCCTGCTGTCGAACGTGTGGCACCGGCCGTCGGGGGACAGGGCGCCGAAGGCGGCGAGGGCCGCGCTCGACCTGGCGTCGGGGATGAGGTTGACGCCGCCCGCGAGCGCCACGCGCGCGGCGCCCGAGCGCAGGCTCGCGCACGCCGCGTGCACCGCGACGAGCGACGACGACTGCCCGGTGTCGAGGGTGAGGCTCGGGCCCCGCCAACCCAGGTGGTACGACACGCGGTTGGCGATCAGGCCGCGCTGGGTGCCCGCGAACGTGTGCGGGCCCGGGCGCTCGTGCAGGCGCTCCCAGTCGCCCGCGATGGCCCCGACGAAGACGCCGGACGGCGTGCCGCGCAGCGCGGTCGGCGCCGTGCGCGCGTGCTCGAGCGCCTCCCAGGCCAGCTCGAGGACGAGCCGCGCCTGCGGGTCCATCGCCGCCGCCTCGCGCGGCGAGACGCCGAAGAACGCGGCGTCGAAGCGGTCGATCGCGGGGAGGAAGCCACCCCGGCGGTACGCGGCGTCCACCGCCTCGGGGCGCCGGTCCTCCGGCATGGCGCCCATCGCGTCCTGGCCCGCGCTCAGCAGCCGCCAGAAGGCCGATGGGCTCTCGCCCCCGGGCAGCCTGCACGCGAGGCCGACCACGGCGATCGGCTCGCCTGCCGTGTTTTTCGCACCCCTGGAAGACATGCAATCACCCGCCGTCACGCGCATTCGGATAGGACTGGTCGAGGCTCGGTAAGAAGCTCGGGAGGACATGGAGAGACAGAGTTCCGCGGGGGGCGTGAAAGGAGAGTGCGGGGGAATCCCCGCCGCGCCCCGGCCGGTCGGTTCCGGCCGAACGAATACCGATCCTGGGTCCGCGCCAAGAGGAACGTCAAGAAGATCAAAGGGCCTTCGCGGTGGCAGGTAATCGTGCGCAAGAAGCTGCCAACGTCCGCCCCCGTGCGGCCAGCGCCCGCCATCCAAGGCCCTGAGCTGCGGCTTTGTCGCGCCGCCCGGCGCGTGATGGGCGTGTGGGGAGTCCGTGAGGAATATGGGGGTCGCCTACCCATGCGGCCCCCACCACCCGCTTGGGACAGTTCTCCGTGAGTGGGCCGGGGTGTCTCTCCCCGCGGCGCCCGGCGTCAAGTCCGTGCCTCGGCCCGGATTTCCGGCTGCGGTGGTCAGGGCGAGCTTCGAGGCGAGCAGAGGTTGTTGCGATGGTGAACACAAAAGTGCGGGAGACGGCCTTTCCCGGCCCTGCGCACGGAAACATCGAAGGAAACGCGGACGGGAACGCGGACGGGAACGCGGACAAGAACGTTGACAGGGACGTTGACGGGAATCCCGCCGACGCGAATCCCGCCGACGGCAATCTCACGGTCGGCGGAATATCGGCGCGCCTGCTCGCGGCCCGGGTCGGGAGCACGCCGTTCTTCGCCTACGACCGCGAACGGATCACCCGGCGGGTGGCCGACGTGCGCGCCGCGCTGCCCAGGGACGTCGAGCTGAGCTACGCCGTCAAGGCCAACCCCATGCCCGCCGTCCTGCACCACATGGCCGCGCTCGTGGACGGCTTCGACGTCGCCTCGGGCGGCGAGCTGCGCCACGCCCTCGACACGCAGGTCCCGCCCGAGCGGGTGAGCTTCGCCGGGCCGGGCAAGACCACGGCCGAGCTGACCCAGGCGGTGGCCGCTGGCGTCACCGTCGAGCTGGAGTCACGCAACGAGCTGGCGCGGGTGCGCGAGGTGGCCGAACGGCTCGGCCTGCGCGCCCGGGTGGCGCTGCGGGTGAACCCCGACTTCACCGTCAAGGGCGCCGGGATGCGCCTTGGCGGCGGCGCCCAGCAGTTCGGCGTCGACGCCGAACGCGTTCCCGAGGTGCTGGCCGAACTGACCGCCGCCGGGCTCGACTTCCTCGGCTTCCATGTCTTCGCGGGCTCCCAGAACCTCCGCGCCGACAGCGTGTGCGAGGCCCAACGCCGTACCGTGGAGCTGGCGTTGCGGCTGGCCGACGCGGCGCCCGGGCCGTTGCGCTATCTCAACCTCGGTGGCGGCTTCGGCATCCCCTACGCGCCGCGGGACCGGCCGCTCGACCTGGCCGAGGTGGGCGAGAACCTGGCCGAGCTGATGGCCACCCGCGTCAGGCCCCGACTCCCCGGCGCCCGCGTGGTGATCGAGCTCGGCCGCTACCTGGTCGGCGAGGCGGGCGTGTATGTGACCCGCGTGATCGACCGCAAGGAGTCGCGCGGCACCACGTTCCTCGTGGTGGACGGCGGCCTGCACCACCAGCTCGCGGCCTCGGGCAACTTCGGCCAGGTGATCCGCCGCAACTACCCGCTCGCGGTCGCCGACCGCGCCGCCGCCGACCCCGGGGCGGCCCCCGAGACCGTGACGGTCGTCGGCTGCCTGTGCACGCCGCTCGACCTGCTCGGCGACCGGGTGGACCTGCCAAGGGCGGAGATCGGCGACCTCATCGCGATCTTCCAGGCCGGCGCGTACGGCCTGACGGCCAGCCCGACCGCGTTCCTCGGCCATCCGGCGCCGGTCGAGGTGCTCGTCTGACGGCCACGACCACCCATGGCGGGGCGTCCTCAGGGGGCGCCCCGCCCGCGACCCCAGGGGGAAGCAGTGCGGACTCTCGACCTCATCACCGACCAGGGCCTCGACGCCGAACACGGCTTCAACGCCGACCAGGGCTTCAACGCCGACCAGGGCTTCAACGCCGGACAGCGCCCCGCGGCGGGCGCCGGGTACCGCGCGCCCGCGCCCGTCCCGCCGGGCGACCTCGCCGCCGCCCCGTGCTTCCGCGTGCTCGGGCTGATGCAGGTGCACGGCAGGGAGCAGGTGCTGGTGACGGCGCGCCGCCAGCAAGTGGTGCTCGCCCTACTGCTGTTGAACGCGGGCCGACTGGTGTCGCTCGACGGCATGGTGGACGCCCTGTGGGGCGCGGGCCCGCCCGCGACGGCCCGCGCCCAGGTGCAGACGGCCGTCTCCGCCCTGCGGCGGCTGCTCGACCGGGCGGGCCTCGGCGAACGCATCCGCACGCGCGGCGTCGGCTATGTCATCGAGGTGGACCGCCACGAGCTCGACCTGACCGTCTTCGAGGACCTGGTGGGCCGTGGCAGGGCCGCCCTGGCCGCCGGGGCGCCCCACCTCGCGAGGCGCGCGCTGCGCGAGGCGCTCGCGCTGTGGCGGGGCGAGCCGATGGCGGGCGTCGACAGCCCGGTGCTGCGCGACCACGCGGTGCGCGCCGCCGAGCGGCGGATCGAGGCGGTCGAGGACTGCGCCGAGGCCGAGCTGCGCCTCGGCCTGCACCGCGAGGTGGCCGTCGACCTCGCCGCGCTGGTCGCCGAACACCCCCTGCGCGAACGGTTCGTGGGCCAGCTCATGACCGCGCTCCACCGCGGTGGCCGCCGGGTCGAGGCGTTGGCCGCCTACCGTTCGCTGCGCTCCACGCTGGTGGCCGAGCTCGGCCTCGAACCCGGGCCCGAGCTGCGCCGCCTCCACCAGGACATCCTGACCGGAAGGGCCGACCCGGGCCCGCGCGAGCCCGTTCCGCCACCACCGGGCGGCGCGAGACCCGTGCCGCGCATGCTGCCCGCGCGCACGGCGCCCTTCACCGGGCGCGCCGACGTGCTCGCCGCGCTGCGGGCGCGGCTCCTCGCCGACCCGGGCTCGGGCGCCGCCGGGGTCGCGGTGATCACGGGGCGTGGCGGCGTCGGCAAGTCGGCGCTGGCCCTGGAGGCCGCGCACGCCCTGGCGCCCGAGTTCCCCGACGGGCAGCTCTACGCCGGGCTCGCCGACCGCGCGGGCCGAGGAGGCCGCGCGGGCCGCGCCGCTGACACCGCTGACGTGCTCGAGGGCTTTCTGCGGGCGCTGGGGTTCGCGGCCGCCGAGATCCCCGCCGACCTGGAGGGGCGCGCGGCGCTCTACCGCAGCGCGCTCGCCGGGCGCCGGGTGCTCACCGTGATCGAGGACGCCGCCGACGAGGCGCAGATCAGGCCGCTGGTGCCGGGCGCCTCGCACGGCCGCCTGATCGTGACGACCCGCGCGAGGACCGCGGCCCCGCCAGGGGCCGCCCGCTACGAGCTCGACGTGCTCGACACCCGGGGCGCCCTCGAGCTGCTCTCCGCCCTGCTCGGCCCCGAACGGGTCCGCGCCGAGCCCCGCGAGGCCCGCGAACTGGCCGCGCTGTGCGGGGGGTTGCAGCTCGCGCTGGCCGGGGCCGCGGCGCGCCTCGCCGCGCGCCCGCACTGGACGTTGGCCGACCTGGTGGCGGGCCTGCGCGACGAGCGGACCCGGCTCGACCACCTCGGCCATCACGGCATCGACGTGCGGGCGAGCCTGCGCCGCGGCTACGCGTCCCTGCCGCCCGCGGCCCGGCGGCTGTTCGGCAGGCTGGGGCTGTTGGAGACCGGCACGTGCGCCGCCTGGCTCGCCGCCCCGCTGCTCGACGACGAACCCCGCACCGCGGCCGAGGCGTTGGAGACCCTGGTCGACGCGCGCCTGGTGGACGTCGTGGGCGGCACGGGCGCCGCCGCCCGTTACCGCGTCCACCCGCTGGCCCGCCTCCTGGCCCGCGAGCTGCTGGCCGCGAAGGAGCCGCCGGAGGAGCGAAAGGGCGCGCTGCGCCGGGTGTTCGGGGCGTGGCTGCACCTCGCCGACGAGGCGGCGGCCCGCCGCGGCGGGCCGTGCCCGCCCCGCGGCCCCGCCGCCCGCTGGCCCCTGGCCGAGCCGGTCGTGGACGCGGTCCTGGCCGATCCACGCGACTGGTACGCGACCGAGCGAACGGCCCTGCTGGCCGCCGTCCGCCAGGCCGCCGCCGTCGGCGAGGCCGCCCACAGCTGGGCCCTCGCGGTCGCCGCCGCGGGCCCTGGCGGCGACCAGGCCCGCACGGCCGACTGGCGCGAGGCGGGCGCGTGCGCCCTGCGGGCCGCCCAGCGCGCCGGGGACCGGGCGGGCGAGGCCGCCCTGCGCCACCTGCTCGTGGCCAGGGCGGCGCGGGACGAGGCCGACCGCAGGACCGCGGCCCGGCAGGCC
The DNA here is from genome assembly GCF_003626575.1 of Streptomyces radicis. Lineage (GTDB taxonomy): Bacteria > Actinomycetota > Actinomycetes > Streptomycetales > Streptomycetaceae > Streptomyces > Streptomyces radicis. The sequence continues at coordinate 53,977 of NZ_RBDY01000027.1, forward strand.
AGGACCCGCGGAAGACCCGAACCGCGCCGCGCGCCCGCGGGCCAACCGGCGCTGACACGAAGGGAACACACAGCTTGACTTCCTCTCCCGCCTAAGGGCGGGGGGTTCCAGCGGTCGCCCGCTGGGGTTCCTGTTTCATCGACGACTGCCCTGTCCGGGAGGACTCCCGTTGAGGTCTTACACCGTCTCCACAGGCTGCTGCCGCCAGCCCGGCGGCCAGGATGGTGCGTGCCGCGTTCACGTCACGGTCGTGCACCGCGCCGCACTCGCACGTCCACGTCCGGACGTTCAGCGGCAGTTTCCCGCGGACCGTGCCGCAGGCCCCGCACAGCCTGGAGCTGGGGAACCATCGGTCGATCACCACGAGGTCGCGCCCGTACCAGGCGCACTTGTACTCCAGCATGGAGCGGAGTTCCGTCCAGGCCGCGTCCGAGATGGCGCGCGCGAGACGCCCGTTCTTGAGCAGGTTGCGGACGGCGAGGTCCTCGATCACGACCGTTTGGTTCTCACGGACGAGCCGAGTGGTGAGTTTGTGGAGGAAGTCTCTGCGCCGGTCGGCGATCCGGGCGTGGACCCGGGCGACCTTACGGCGGGCCTTCTCGCGGTTGTTCGAGCCCTTCCGCTTGCGGGACAGCTCCCGCTGCGCGCGGGCCAGGCGCGTACGGTCACGCCGCTCGTGCCGGGGGTTGGTGATCTTCTCGCCGGTGGACAGGGTCACCAGGGACGTGATGCCCGCGTCGACACCGACCGCCGCGCCCGTGGCGGGGGCCTCGGTGACGGTGTCCTCGCACAGCAGGGACACGAACCAGCGGCCCGCCGCGTCACGGGAGACGGTCACGGTGGACGGCTCCGCCCCCTGAGGCAGGGGACGCGACCAGCGGATGTCCAGGGGCCCGGACATCTTCGCCAGCGTCAACTCCCCCTCACGCCACGTGAACGCGCTGCGGGTGTACTCGGCCGACGCCCTCGACCTCTTCCGCGACTTGTAGCGGGGGTATTGGGCCCGCTTGGCGAAGAAGCTGGTGAAGGCCGTCTGGAGATGTCTCAGGGCCTGCTGGAGCGGGACGCAGGACACCTCGCCCAGGAAGGCGAGCTCCCCGGTCTTCTTCCATTCCGTCAGCGCGGCGGACGACTGCGCGTAGGAGACCCGGCGCTGCTCGCCGTACCAGGCGCGCGTGCGTTCCTCCAGCGCCTTGTTGTACACGAGACGGACGCAGCCGAACGTGCGCGACAGCTCAGCCGCCTGCTCGCTCGTGGGGTAGAAGCGGTACCTGAACGCCCGCTTGACCTGCCGCCTCACGCCTCACACCCTATCAACTCCCCTGTGACCCAAGGGTGTCGACCGGTGGCCGTAGACGCCGAATCGCCCCGACGGCGATTCGCCTTTCCCCGCCCTGCTCCGCAGGAGCTTCGTTTCCTCCCCGGCCTGAAGGCCGGAGTATCCACGAAGGAGACCAGATGACCATCGGAGTAGCGCTCCCCGCGGGGGACGTCGTCTGGCACGGGAACGCCGTCGACCAGCTCGTCGGCCAGGCCCGCCAGGCGGCCGACGCGGGCCTGACCTCGGTCTGGTTCAGCCAGCTGTTCCAGCACGACGCGATCACGCTGGCCGCGGTCGCGGGCCGCGAGGTGCCGGGGATCACCGTGGGCACCCATGTCGTCCCGCTCTACCCGCGCCACCCCCTGACGCTGGCGTCGCACGCGCAGACCGCGCAGGCGGCCACCGGCGGGCGGTTCGTCCTCGGCGTCGGCACGGGCGTGCGTGACCTGCTCGAACCCGCCTACGGCACCCCGTATCCGCCGCCGATCCGGCATCTGCGCGAGTCGTTGACCGTGCTGCGGCAGGCGCTCAACGGCGAACGTCCGCTGCTCGAAGGGCGCACCGTCACCGCGCGGCCCCCGCTGCCCACCGCCGTCGCGGGCGGCGCGGGCGCCCCGCTGCTGGTCGCGGCGATGGGCCCGCAGGCGCTTGCCGTCACCGGCGAACTGGCCGACGGCACGCTGCCGTTCCTCGCCGGGCCCCGCACGCTGGCCGAGCGGATCGTGCCGGTGCTCACCGCGGCGGCGGCCGAGGCGGCGCGGCCCGTGCCGCGGATCGTGGCGGCGGTGCCCGCCGTGGTGACCGACGACGTCGACGTGGTGCGCCAGATCGCCGCCGTCCACCTCGGCGCCTACGCCGCCGTCCCCTCCTACCGCCAGGTGCTCGCCGCCGAGGGCGCCACCCACCCCGTCGAGCTGGCCCTGATCGGCGACGAGCACACCGTGGCCACCGGCATCCGCCGCTACTTCGACGCGGGGGCGACGGAGGTGGTCCTGACCCAGACGGGCCTGCGCTCACCCCGCGAACGCGAGCGCACGTGGCACATGGCGGGCCGCCTCGCCTCCCGCACGTCGGTCGGTTAGGCGGGCTCGGGCCCCGGGGATGTCGCGAGGGTCGCGGACAGGTCGCACAGGGCGTCCCTGTTGTCCTGGAACGTCTTGGCGATCAGGCTCGCCACGTGCTTCTCCGCCGTGCGTGGCGAGATGTGCAGGCGGCGGGCGATGTCCTTGTTGCTCGGGCGGTCGGCGAGCAGCTGGAACACCTCGTACTCGCGCACCGTCACGCCCTGGGCGCGCAGGGGGAGCGGGATGCGGTCGCTGCCGTCGCGGTGCTGGCGGACCGAGGCGCCCATCTGGCGCAGCAGCGCCCGGCAGGCGCTCGCCACGGTGGGCACGGACGCCCGCTGGAAGTAGTGCTCGGCCCGGCGCAGCCAGTCCACAGGCTCGCCCCAGCCCGCCTCGTGCGCCTCCTCGCCCAGGAGCCGCAGCCCGAGGTGGAGCGCCAACGGGAGCGGCGCCGCGAGCTCCTGCGCCTCGCGGGCCGTCGCCAGCGCCTCGTCGGGGCGGCCCTCGCGGCCGAGGAGCGCGGCGTGCGCGAGGAGCACGAAGTGCCGGTTCCACCGCATCCGGCCCGCCGCGGTGTCCACGACCGCCGCGTACTGGGCGCGCCCCGCCGCCCCGCCGAGCACGTCGAGGAACAGCCCGAGCCCGTGTCGCCCCGCGAGGTGGAAGACGCTCGGGCTCTTCTCCTCCAACGCCGAGAGCGCGCCCAGCTCCTGGAGCGCCCGCGCCCTGTCCTCCTCGAGTAACGAGCAGAACACCTGGGCGAGCCCCATCGCCAGCGGCTCCTCGGGCGAGCCGCTGCCGTCCCAGCGTTCGAACTCGGCCAGCTCGCGCTCCATCGCCGCGCGGTCGGCCCGGTGCGCCGCCGCCGTCGCCTTGGCCATCAGCACATAGCGGGCCACCGAGCCGAGCCGCAGCCGGGCGGCCGTGGCCAGGCACTCGTCGCTCTGCCGCGCCCCGTCGGCCTGCCGCCCGCCCAGGACGGCGTGCAGGTAGAGGATGCCGTCGGTGATGTGGACGACCGTGATCGCGCCCACCCGCTGCGCCTCGGCCCGCACGGCCTCGAGGCCCTCGGTCGAGCCGTCGGCGAGCCAGCGGTCGCCGCCGATCCGCGACATCGCGTAGATCCGGTGGATGGGGAGGTTGTGCCGCTCGGCGATGCGCAACGCCTGCCGCGAGTAGGCGGTGGCCTCGTCGAGGTCCCGCTCCCTGGCCAGGATGCCGCGCAGCTGCCACGCCTCGCAGGCCACCGCGGGCAGGCCGTGGGCCTCGGCCGCCTCGATGGCGCGGCGGGCCAACTTCTCGGCGTACTTGGTGCGTTCGGGCCCGGGGGTGTCCACGGCCAGATACGCCTCGGTCACGTCGACGGACGCCGTGTGCGACCGTTCGGCCGCGCCGCCGAGCTGTGCGCGGGCGAGCGCGATCTGGGCGTTGCCGTCGGCCCAACGGCCCGCCAGGTGCGCGGCCTTGGCGAGCCTGGTGTGCAGGGCGGCCACCCGGGGCGCGCCGAGGCCCGAGCGGACCAGCTCGCCGGGGCGCTCGGTCAGGCTGAAGGCGCGCTCGAAGTCACCGGCCTCGGCGAGCGCGGGGATCAGGTGCTCCAACGCCTCGGCGCGCGCCGTCAGGTCGGACCCCGAGGCGAGCAGCCGCTCCGCGCGGTCGAGCAGGGTGATGGCCGAGCCCACGGCGCCGCCGGTCAGCGCCCTGCGGCCCGCGGCCGCGAACAGCCGCCCTGCCCTGGCGTCGTCGCCCGCGGCGGCGCGCAGCTCGGCGGCCAGCGGGCACCAGGACCCAGGCAGCTCGGGGTGCAGCGCCTCGATCGCGTCGGCCGCCTGCTCGGAGAGCGCGGCCCGGCTCGCGGGCGTGAGCTGCGCGAGCATCGACTCGACGGTGAGCGGGTGCCGGAACGCGTACCAGTCGGGGGCGGGTTCGTCGGGGACGACCAGCTGGGCGGCGACCCCGGCGTGCAGGTGGCTGAGCAGGCTGTGGTCGTCGATGCCGGTCATCCGCTGGAGGACCGAGAGGGAGAAACGCCGCCCCAGCACGGAGGCCGCGGACAGCAGCCGCAGCCCCTGGGGCCCGAGCCGGTCGATGCGCCGCACCGTGCCCCACAGCAGGGCGCTCGACACGTCGCTGCGCAGGTCGCCGTCGGCCCGCCAGCCGCTCTCCGACCGCACGAGCGACCCGTTGCCGATCATGCCCTGGAGCAACTCCTCGACGAGGAAGGGGTTTCCGACGCTGTCGTTCCACAGGCGTTCGAGCGCCTCGTCGGGCACCTCGTCGGCGGGGACCCGCAGGCAGTCGCCCACCATGCGCGCGACGTCGTCGCGGCTGAGCAGCGGGAGCCTGAGCAGGGTGCTGGCCCGGCGCCGCGCGGTGGCGCGCGCGAGGTCCATCGCCGGGCACTCCTCGGCCCTGACGGTGCCGAGCAGCATCACGGGCAGGCCGTCCACGTTGTCGATGAGGTACTCGAGCACGGCGAGCGTCTCGGTGTCGGCGTCGTGCAGGTCCTCCATGACGAGGAGGTTCGCGCGGTCCCTGCCGAGGGCGGTCAGCAGGCGCAGCAGCGCCTCGCCGAGGACCACCATGGAGCTGCCCTCGCGGTGGCCCTCGGCGAGGTCGGGGATGAGGCGGCCGAGCACGGGCCGGTAGGGCCCGAGGTGGGGGTCGGCCAGCACGTCGGCGACGTCGCCGCCGCGGAAGAGGGGCATCAACGCCTCGCTCAGCGGGCGCAGCGGCACCACGGGACCGATGGTGCCGCTGCGGCCTCGCAGGACGCGCATCCGCTGGTCGACGGCGATCCCCGCGGCCTCGGCCGCGAGCCTCGACTTGCCGATGCCGCCCTCGCCCACCAGGAAGACGGCGCTGCCGCGTCCCCGCCGGGTCTCGCTCAACAGGCCGCTGAGTCGCGCGACTTCGCCGTCACGACCGATGACGCGGGCGACATGGACAGGCATGGTGCTGGATCGTAGCGCCTGACCATGACAGGAACACGAAGCTTCGCGACCGCCGCGGCCTTCAGATGATGGACACGGACGTGTCGCCGCCGCCGATGCTGCCGAGGCCCGCGATGATGCCGCTGCCCAACGTCAGCCCGGCGAGGACGCGCACGCCCGCGCCGAGGCGGTTGCGGCCCGAGAGCTTGATCCGGCCCGCGGGGTCGGCGTTCTCCGCCTGTTCGGCGGCGTCGGTGGCGTCGGTGGCGGCGGTGGTGTCGGCGTCGGGCATGGTGGTCTCGTTCGACTCCGGCTGCGTCATGAGGACTTCCATTTCTGCGAGGAGGTGGGGCGGACGGGACGTGAGTGGGGGGTGGGGGAGCGGTGCGGCCCCGGCTCCAGGAGCAGCACCGAGGGAACGGTGCCGGGGAACCCGAGCCGCAGCAGGGAGTAGCCGATGCCCGACAGGCCGGTGAGCAGCCCGGGGGAGGGCAGGTGGCCCGGCGTTCCGCAGCGGTGGCCGTGTCGGCCGAGCGAGCCGAGCACGGCGGCGGCGCGCCTGGTGTACCCCGCGGCCGCGGGCTCGTGGCCCGCGGTGGCGAGCACGGCGAGCGTCTCGAGGGTGCCGAGTTCGCCGTGGCAGGGGCTGAGGTCGGCCCGTGGGGGCCGTTGTGCGACGAGGTCGGTGAGGGGGCGCGTGTGCCGTTCGGCCTCGGGCCCTTCCGCCGCGCCGCCGTCGGCGGCGGCCAGGAGCACTCCGGCGGCGCCCTCGCACCAGCCGGTGGCGGGCTCGTGGGCCGCGGTGCGCGCGAGCGCCGCGTCGAGCAGTGCCGACCCGGCCGCCCTGGCCGCGGGGTCGGGCGCGTGGCGCGCCAAGGCCCAGCCGACCCCGGCGTCGCCGTGCGCGAACCCCGGTCCTTCCAGGGCCTGTTCGGGCCCGGCGGCGGAACGGGTCAGGCGCGTGGCGAGGTCGGCGGCCAGCGCGGCGGCGCCCGGCAGGCCGTGCTCCGCGTGCACGGCACCGGCCGCGGCCAGCGCCCCCGCGAGCCCCGCGGTCACGCCGCGCGGCGCGTCGGGGGCGGTCGCGGCGAGCGTGAGCGCCTCGACGGCCGAGGGCAGCGCGCCGCGCGGGTCGTCGCCGAGCAGCGTGGCAAGGCGGGCCGTCGCGTAGCAGATGCCGCCGAGGCCGTGGAAGGCGCCGGGGCCGACGGCGCGGCCCCACTCGGGCTCGGCGGCCAGGGAGGCGATCAGCCCTGGCAGCGCGGTGAGCGCCTTGGCGGCGAGGTCGGTGTAACGGCTCGCCCCGGTCAACCGGCCGAGCTGGGCCAGGAACAGGGCCACGCCGCAGTAGCCCTGGCCGAGCCCCGCGCCCATCGGCAGCACGGTCCAGTGGAGGTCGTTGACGAGCTCGAGGCCGAGCCAGTTGGCGCGGTCGGGGCCGTGGACGGCGCGGCCCACGATCTCGTCGGCGATGCCGCAGGCCGCGGCGAGGAACCGCTCGGGCTCGGGCGCGACGGCGGGGGCCCGGGGCAGGGCGGCGGCGGCCCCGCGGTGGGGCGGGCCCGCCCCACCGCGCCCGGTGGCCAGCGTCGCGGAGATGATCCACTCCTGGCCGTGCCGGTCCACCTCGCCCATCGCGGCGATCTTCCTGCGCACCGCGGCGAGGCTGGGCTCGGCGAGCAGCCCGGGCAGGCGTGCGCCGTCCGAGGTCGTGACGTCCCTGCCCGAGGGGCGGTGGAAGAAGATCGGGATGTCGCCCGCCCACAGGTCGAGGATCTCCGCCTCGATGAGCGCCTGCCTGACCGGATCGCCCGCCGAGTCCGTCCACAGCACCGAGAACACCGCGTCCCTGGCGAGGGCGTCGCGCAGCACCTCGGGGTGGGTGGACTCGTCGAGCAGCGTGGCGTACAGCCGGGAGGCGCGCGCGATCAGGCGCCCCGGCTCGTCGTCCCCGCCGGTCAACAGGCCCCCGGGACCGATCAGTTCGTCGCGATGGGCGACGACCGCGTCGTACGCGGCGCGGAAGCCGGTGAGCAGGGCGGCCTCGAAGTCGGCGGGCGAGGCGGTCTCGCCGTCGGGCAGCGGGCGGTTCTGGCTGCCGAGGAACGGGACGCCGCCGCGCACCAGGCGCATCCGGTCGGTGCCCGCGCCGTCCCAGGTGACGCCCTCGCGCGTGCCGCCCGGGCGCCCGCCGACCGCGGAGATGTCCAACGCGCCGTGCTCGCCGATCAGTAACTGCGGCAGGACGCACGTGCGGTGGACCGAGTCGGCCAGGGCCTCGGCCGCGGGGTCGGGCCCGGTGATGGCGGCCTCGGGGATCGTCGGGTGCAGCAGCGTCTCGGCGTCGACGGGGACGGGCTGGTCGCCGCACGCGATGAGGTTCTCGAAGTGCAGGTCGGTGGCGTCCACGGCGTGCAGGAGCGCCATCAGCCCGCCCTGTCTGCGGTGGAAGCGCGCGACCTCGGCCGTCGTGCGGCACGGGCGGTGCTCGATGAACTCGAGCCAGCCGTACCCGTCGCCCGCGACCGAGAGCGGGGTGCGGGCGCCGAGCCCCGGCACCTTGTCGTCGAGCCAGGCCGTCAGCCGTTCGAGCAGCCGGTGCTGGCCGAGCGAGCGCGGCTTGGCGAGCACCGCGGCGCCGTCGGCGAACCGCAGCACCGCCGCGGACCTGCCGCGCTGGTGCGGGTCGCCGCGGCCGTGCTCGACGGTCGTGAGCGCGCCGGGGTCGCGCCCGCCGAGCAGCTCGGCGACGATCGCGGCGCGGTCGGCGGTGAACCGGGTCAGCAGCTCGGCCGTGGCCGCGACGGCGCCGAGGCACGTCTGCGCGAGCAGCCGGGCGAGCACGGGGTAGCGGGCGAACAGGGTGGTCAGGCCGCGCCGGGTCCCGAGCCGCGCCACGAAGTCGTCGAACCGCTCGCGCGGCCCCTCGCCGCTCAGCCGCCCCGCGGCGCGTGACCTGTCGAGCTCGAGGACCAGCGTGCGCGCGGCCTGTTCGGCGAGCCGGACGGCCAGCCACGCGCCGGTCTCGGCGCACACCGCGGCCAAGTCCACGGCGGAGGGCGGCAGATGGGCGGCGCGGTCGGCCAGGTCGCGCTCGGCCGCGTCGCTCAGCGGGCGTAGCACCGGCGCGAACACCCGTGCGTCATCGGGCCGTTCGGCGGGCTGGAACCGTTCGGGACTCTCGGTCCTTTCGTGTCGTTCGAACTGCTCGGGTGCGAGGGCGCGTTCGACGAACGCCGCCCACGGTGGGCGGGGCGCGCGCCCGCCGAGGCGTTCGGGCGGCTCGGCGCGCAGCGCCGCGACGGTGGCATCGGCGAGCCCGAGGCGGGCGAGGCGGGCGGCGAACCCGCCGCTGCTCAGGGCCGCCAGGTCATCGTGCCCGGCGGGCGCGACGACCCCGGGCGGCGGGTCGGGCGCGGCCAGGCGCTCCCCCAGGGTGAGCCCGGGGGCCCACCACCAGGGGGCCAGGGCCGCGTCCTGCGGCCGGTCGGGGACGGCGAGTCGGGTCACGCGGAAAAGCCTGGCAGAGGCGGGGCTTTCGGGGATGGGTAACCACTACCCGCATTCTGCCGTTGTCCTTCCCACCCGCTCCCTCGGCGCGGGCGCCTCGGGCAGCGCGAACCGCCGCAGCGCCCCGAGCGGCGCCGTGGTCGCCAGGGCGGCGACATGGCCCGCGGGCGCGGAGAGGCTGTACAGGCGGACGGGCCCCGCGGGCCAGCGCGGAACGCCGTCCGCCGCGACCGTGGGCCCGCTGACGTCGAGGCCGCGCGGCGAGGCCCGCAGCCCGAGGCCCGTCAGCTTCATCGCCGCCTCCTTGCGCGTCCAGGCGGACAGCAGCCACGCGTCGCGCTCGGCCTCGGGCAGCCCCGCCCACCGCGCGCGCTCCCCCGGGGTGAGCGCGGCCCTGGCGAGGCCGCCCGCGTCGGGGACCGCGGCCAGGTCCTCGATGTCCACGCCCACCAGGCCGCCGCCGGTGACCGCCATCAGCAGCCACCGTTCGGTGTGCGAGACCGAGTAGTCGAGCCCGGCGCCGCGCGGCCCCACGAACCGGGGGCGGCCATGCGCGGCCCCGACGCAGTGCGGGCAGGAGCGGTCGGTGCGCACCGTCTCGGGCGGCACGCCCAAGTACCGTGAGCCGACGAGCCGTTGGGCGCCCCTCGAGGTGACGAACACCTCGCCCGCCGGGGTGCCGTCGAGCCGGTCGGCCCGCTCGCGCTCCGCCGGGTCGAGCAGGCGCAGCCACCCGGCGCGCGGCCGCACCGGCGCGAGCCAGAGGTGGCACTCGCCCGGCGGCGGGATCATCGCGGCGGCCCCTGGGGCGGCGGCGTGGCCAACGCGGGTGCGGGCGCGGCGCGTTGATCCTCCGCGCGGCGATCCCCCGCGGCGGCGCGGTCGGCGCCCGCGCGGTCGGCGCCGTCGAGCCGGGCGAGCAACAGCTCGACGGTGGCGGTCAGTTGGGCGTCCGGCGCGGCGGTGGTGCCCAAACGCGGTGGCTGGTCCACGCACAGATCGGGCTCGACCCCCCGGTTCTCCAGCAGGTCACCCACGCCGTCGAGGTAGAAGCGGAACTCCGGCTGGGTGGTGACCGTTCCGTCGGCCAGCACATGGCGCGGCCAGGTGGCGATCACCCCGCCCCACGTGCGCCTGCCGACGACGGGCCCGAGGCCGAGGGCGCGGAAGCGGTGGGCGAAGATCTCGCCGTCCGACCCGGTGTGCTCGTTGACCAGCACCGCCATGGAGCCGCGCGGCGCCTCGGCGGGGTAGCGGCTCACGCCGTTCCACCGCCCGCGCTGCGTGCCGCCGCCGCGGCGCGCGAGCCGGTCGAGCAGCAGCGGCGACACATGACCGCCCGAGTTGAAGCGCGCGTCCACGATCAGCCCGTCGTGCTCGAGCGCGGCCAGGAAGCCCCGCACGAAGTCGCCGTAGCCCGTGCCCAGCATGTCGGGCACGTGCAGATAGCCGAGGCGGCCGCCCGAGGCGCGGCGCACCAGGGCGCGGTTCCCGGCCACCCAGTCGAGGAGGCGCGCCCTGGCCTCGCTCGCGCACGCCCGCACGGTGACGCGGCGCGGCGTGCCGTCGCCGCGCACCACGGTCAGCTCGACCTCGCGATCGGCCTGGCCGACCAGGAACTCGCCGGGCCCCGAGGGGCCGACGGGCTGCCCGCCCACCGCGACGACCGCGTCGCCGGGTTCGATGTCGGCGCCCAGGCGGTTGCAGGGCGAGGTCGCCCTCGGGTTCCACGGGTCGCCGCGCAGGATCCGGCCGACCCTCCAGCGCGGCGTTCTGTCACCGCCCGGCGCGGCGTCCCGGTCCACGGCCCGGTCCACGGCCCGTTCCACCGTCCAGTCCACGCCGAGGAAGCCCTGGGTGTGGCTGGGGCCCCTGGGGTGGTCGCCGCCCTGCTCATAGGCGTGCGACGTGGCCAGCTCGCCCTGCAACTCCCAGATCAGATCGGACAGTTCGGAGCGGCGGGAGACCAGCTCCGCGAGCGGCGCGTAGCGCGCGTACATCGCGTCCCAGTCCACCCCGGCCATCCCGGCGTCCCAGAACGACTCGCGCTGGAGCCGCCACGCCTCGCGGAACATCTGCCGCCACTCCCCTGCCGGGTGCAGCGGCACGGTGATCCGGTCCAGGTCGATCCAGCCCGTCGTGGGCCCCGGCGGGGCGTCGGTGGTCGGGTACTCGGCGGCCGTGTGCCCCGCGTCGTCGGCGGCCAGCACCCGCAGCCGGTCGGCGCGGCGGTACAGCAGCAGGTCGCCCGCGCGCGAGGCGACGATCTCGTCGAGCGGCCCGAGCCAGTGCTCGGTCACCTCCGACGTCGCCCACTCGACGAGCGTGACGACGCCCTCGGGCGCGCCCTCGGGGCTCTCGGGGTCGGGCGCGGCGACCGGCACGGACAGCAGCAGCGCGCGGCCCGGCAGCCCTACGACCCCGGCGTAGCGGCCCTCGGGCACGGGCAGCGGGACGACCCGGTCCGCGATGCCGTCCACGTCGATCTCCACGGGCGGCACCCCGTCCTCCTCAGGGGCGGGCCCCGGCAGCGGGGGGCCGGTGCGGAACGGCGAGGGGTCGCCCGCGCGCAGCGCCACCAGATAGGGCCTGGTGCCGAAGGGGAACCCCATGTCGAAGCGCACCTGGTCGTACTCCGGGCTGGGGTCGCGCTGCCCGATGAAGTACAGGAACCGCCCGCCAGGGTCGAACGCGGGCCTGCTGTCGCGCAGCACGGGCTCGGTGACGGAGAACGCTCTCCCGGTCACCGCGTCGGCCACCTTGATCGCCGAGTGATGGGGTCCCCGCGGATACGTGTAGGCGAGCCAGCGGCCGTCGGGCGACCAGGCCAGGTCGGCGATCCGGTCGAACGCGCCGGTGTCGAGGAGCCTGGGCTCGGGCGACGCGGCGTCGGCGTCGACGACCCACAGGCGCTGCCTGCTGGTGGCGAACGCCACAAGGCCCGAGGCGGGCGAAGCGGCCAGCTCGGTGACGCAGCCGAGGTCGCGGCCGACCAGCTCGGTCTCCTCGTCGCCGCCGTCCGCGGACAGCGACACCAGCCGCTCGCCCGGCCGTTCGTCACCGGCGACGGCGACCAGGCGGGTGCCGTCCCAGAGCCAGTCGAGCAGCCGGTAGCGGACCCCCTCGAGCCTGCCGTGCCGCCGCACAGGACCCGACCAGGGCGGCAGGGTGAACGCCTGGCCGCGCGCCGCCACGGCGAGCGTGGCGCCGTCGGGGCTGAGCCTGGCGGCCTCGAGGTACTCGCCCGCGGGCACGAACCTGCGGGCCAGGCCCGCGCGGGTGGCGGGCAGCGACACATCGATCGGCGAGTGGCCCCCCTCCGCCGGGTCGAGCAGGTGGAGCCGCGCCCCCGCCTGGTACACCAACCGCCGTCCGTCGCCCGCCAGATGGCGCGCGTAGTGCGCGCGGTGGTCGGTGTGGCGGGTGAGCCCGGTGCCGTCGGGGCGGCAGGAGAAGACGTTCGCCACGCCCTCGTGGTCGCTGAGGAAGAAGATCCGCTCGCCGACCCAGCACGGGCTCGCCACGTTGCCCGGCAGGTCCGACAGCGGTGTCAGCGGCCCGTCTTCGCGCGCGCCGACCCACAACTCCCCGGCGCAGCCGCCCCGGTAGCGCTTCCAGCGCGCCGGGTCCCCGGTGTTGCGGCCGATGACCACGCCGCCCTCGGGCCCGAACGCCAGGGTGTCCGCGGACCCTTGGCCCAGGAGCCTGGGCGCGCCGCCCTCGGGGGCGACGGCGAACAGGCGGTAACCGAAGCCCGTGGGCCGCTCCGCGGTGCTGGCGTAGACGATCTCCCCGGTGCGCGGGTGCCAGCCGACGGGGGCGCAGCGGGCCGCCTGGAACGTCAGCCGCCTGGCCTGGCCGCCCGCGCTCGGCATCACATACAGCTCGGTGGGCCCGTCCTCGGCGCCGGTGAACGCGATCATCCGGCCGTCGGGCGAGAGCCGCGGGCGGGCGGCCTCGGCGACCCCCGCGGTGAGCCGGGTGGCGGGCCCGCCCGTGGCGGGGGCCGACCACAGGTCGTCCTCGCACGCGAACACGAGGGTGTCGCCCTGGATCGTGGGGTGGTGCAGATAGCCGGTCACGGCAGCTCTCCGGTCCTGGCGCGGATGCGGTCGGCGAGGACGCGCCTGCGGGCGAGCTTCTGGGCCCGCTGCTCGCGCATGTCCTCGTCGGTGAGGGACCAGTAGCAGGCGGAGCGCCACTCGCCGACCGTGTAGGAATCGTAGTCGCAGCGCACCTGTCGGCTCTCGGCCATCGTGCGGGCGGACTGGAGCATGGTGTTGTGCTCCAGCACCTGGTTGACGATCACCCGCATGTTGAGCTCGGCCCTGACGTAGTCGTGCGCGGCCTGGACGCCGAGCGCGCCGGGGCCGCCGCGGTGGCGGGGGAGCACGCCGAAGGACAGCTCGCACGTCTGGTTGCGCCAGTCGATCGAGGTGATCCAGGCGAACCCCATCACCTCGCCCTTGGGCCCGCACAGGGTGAAGATCCGCCGCTCGTCCTGGCGTTCGGCGATGGTGCGGCGCACGTCGGCGACCAGGTCGTCGTCGGACGCGGCCACCGCGAAGTCCGACAGGTTGGCCTGGAACCGCGCCTCGCGCAGCAGTTGGAGGCGGAGCGGGATGTCCTCGTCCGCGAAGTGCCTGACCGTCACGAAGGGCATGTCTCCGCCGCCTTTCCGAACCAGACGAGCACGTCGACGGGCGCCCCCGACCGGTGGCGGTGGTCGCGCAGCGCGCCGCGCTCGGCGAAGCCGCAGCGGCGCAGCGCCTCGGTGGCCGCCGCGCCGCGCTCGACCAACGCCACATAGGAGGTGGCGCGCCGGTAGGTGACGAGGAAGCCCAACAGGGCGCGCAGCGCCGCCTCGTCGGCCGACGTGCTGGCGACATACGCCTGTCGCGGCTGATGCGGGTTGGGCGCGGCGCCGACCAGGGTGTCCCCGGCGCGGAAGACCTGGGCGTCGAGGGCGGCGAGGCGGCGCGTCAGCAGCGCGTCGTTCTCCGTCACCGGGTCGACGCCAAGGAACCCGCGGGCTCCTTCCCCCGCCTCGCGCAGCCCCGCGGCGGCGGAGGCGGGGTCGAGCGGTATGAGGTCAGTCATGGCGCAGCGCCCCCCAGATCTCGCGCTCGACGGCGCGTCCGCCGAGCCACAGGTGCTCGGGCACGGATGCCTCCCTGGTGAAGCCCGCTTCGGTCAGCGCGGTCGTCGGCGCGGGCGCCGCGGGCGTCACCCAGCCGTAGAGGCGGCGCAGGTTGAGCCGGTGGAAGCCGTGGGCGACCGCCGCTTCGAGCAGCGCCTCGGGCGGCGTCGGGGCGTCGGGCGCGCGCCCCGTCTCGACGCGCGCGCCGCGGCCCACCCAGTCGATGTCGGTGTAACGGACGAAGGCGCCCGGCGCGACGCACAGCTCGTCGCCCGGCCCCGAGGGGGGCGGCACGGTGGTCGGCTCGGCCAGCGGCGGCCAGCCGGGCAGCGGCAGGCCGAGCAGCTCGCCGGGGAGCCAACGGCCCGTGAGCAGCGCCCTGTCGCCGTCGCGGTATCCGCGGAGTCTCATGACGCGGGGGTCCAGATCTGTGAGAAGAACACCTGTCCATGGCGTTGCCCGTCCCGCGCGGTCACGCCCGTCAGGGTGCCCTCGCGGACGAGCCCGAGCCGCCCGGCGATCCGGAGCCCGCGGGCGTCGTACTCGCCGAAGCGGGTGGAGAGCCGCACGATCTCGTGCCGCCAGCGGGCCGCCCGCAGGATCTCCCGGTAGGCGTCGAGCCACCAGGAGTCGGGCGCAGAGGACTTCAGGCGCAGGGCGAGCAGGTAGTGGCAGCCGTGGTCGGCGCCCTCGCCGCTGACGGCGTAGAGGCCGGTGACGCGCCCCTCGGCCAGCAGCACCCTGGTGTCGTCGCCGAGCAGCCGCCTGATCTCCCACGCGGGGCGGGTGTCCGGCTGGTCCGTGCGGTAGTGGAAGTCCGGCTCGGTGAAGAGGGCGAGCACCTCGTCGTCGTCCCCGTCGGTGTACGGGCGGCTCGACCAACTCGGCGGGCGCGGTTCGGCTTTCGTCATGATCCCTCCTGGTGGGGAGCCCGGTGGGGGGCCCGGCGGGGCGTGGTCTCAGGGGCGAGGGTGAGGCGGAGGATGTTGCTCGTGCCGTCCATGAACTCGAAGGCGCCCACGTCCCGGCACCACTTCTCCAGCAGCGGGTGCTCCACGAGCGATCCCGGGGGCAGGGCCGCCTCGGCCCAGCGCCCGACCTCGACGGCCAGGGCGGCGGTGTGCAGCTTGGCGAGCGAGGGCGGGCGCCGGTCGTCGGGGCGCGCGTCGGACTCCGCCGCGAGGTCGTACAGCAGCGCCCGCGCGGCCGCGAGGCGCGCCGACATGGGGGCGTGTCCCGCCCAGCCGGGCCGCAGCGCGCGCACCGCGTCGCGCAGGGCGAACGCGGACCCCAGGGCCTGCGCCGCGATCTGGAGCCGCACGACGCCGAACGCCCGGTTCGCGCCCCACAGTCCGCGCCGCGAGGCGGGCAGGTGGCGGCCGAGCACGGACTCGGGCGGCACGGGCACGCCGTCGAACGCCATCTCGCCCAGGCACGCGCCCCGCAGCCCCAGCGTCTCCAGGGGCGCCCCGGTGAACCCGGGCGCGGGGCGGCGCAGCACGACGGCCCTGAGGGAGAGCGGGGTGGGCCCGGTGCGGGCCCAGACGACGCCGATGGTGCCGCGGGCGGCGTTGGCGACATAGCGCTTGGCGCCGTGCAGCAGGAAGCCCCCGCTCGGGTCGGGGTCGAGGCGGGTGCGCATGGCGGTCGCGTCGCTGCCGTGGTCCCGCTCGGTCATGCCGAAGAACGTCCAGGGCCGCTCGTTCGCCAACTCCTCGTAGAACGCCTTCTGTTGGTCACTGTCGCCCAGCGCGTCCACGGTGAATCCCGCCAGGGAAGGTGCGGCGCACGCGTTGAGCGCGCCCGCGTCGCCGCGCGCCAGCTCGACGTTGGCGACCACGCGGGCCAGGCGGCTGTCGACATACGGCTCGGCCCACGCGGGCACGGCGTGCGCGCGGAACGGGCGGGGCGTGCCGACGACGCGGAGCAGCTCGAGGGCGGACGAGGCGCGCAGCGGGGCGCTGTCGTGCGGGTCGGCGTCCACGGCCAGCGCGATGTCGCGCAGCTCGGCGGCCAGCTCGCGGCTTCCCTCGGCCAGGCGCCGCAGCGCGTGCGGCAGCGCGTGGGGTGGCTCGCCGGGCAGCTCGTTCATGGTGAACCCTCCCTGGACACCCAGCAGTTGGCGGTGAGCCTGGAGACGAACGCCGTGCTGGCCGCGCCCTCGCCCGCGTAGCCCGACGCGCCGAGCAGCTTGGCCAGCTCCCAGTCGAGTGAGGTCAGCCGGTCGTGGGCCTCGGTCACCGCGGCGCCCACCGCGGCCGCGACCACGAGGGTGCGGCGGGTGGTCTCGACGGTGACCAGGGCGTCGGCGAGGGCGCCGCGCACCAGCTGCTTGCGGATCAGGGGCTCGCCGCCGGACGCGCGGGCGGCGACATGGGCGACCACCCGGTCGATGAGCCGCCGCGACGTGCCGAGCCGCGCCGCGGCCAACCGGGCGCCGAGCGCGGTGAGTCGGCCCGGCGGCAGCGCGCCGCCCGTGCCGGGGCGCACAAAGGCGATGCCTTCGCGCTCCGCCAGCGCGTGGGGCACCACGGGGGCGCCCTCGGGCACGTGGGCGCGGGGCAGCGCGGCCAGCCGCCCGGGGGCCGCGGCGGCCCCGGCTCCGTCCAGCGCGAGCGCGAGCCCCGCGGCGAGCCCTTCGGCGTGCCCGGCGCGCTCGCACTCCTCGATCGTGTCCCGCATCGTCCCTCCCTGCCCTCCTGGTGGCGCGCGGCGGCGGTGTGGCGCCGGAACGGGTCCGCCGCCACACCGCCGGCTTGTCAGGCGATCGCCTTGGCGGCCACGGCCTTGACCGCGATGGCCTTGGCGGCGACAGCCTTGACCGCGATGGCCTTGGCCGCGACCGGCTTGGTGGCGATGACCTTGGCGGCGATGACCTTGGTCGCGACGGGCTTGGTCGCGATGTGCTTGGCGGCCACGACCTTGCTCGCGACGGCCTTGACGGCGATGTGCTTCGTGGCGATGTGCTTGGTGGCGATCTGAGCCATGCGTTTCTCCTCGGTGAGTGGTGCGCGGATGGACACATCCCGAACCGGACGCCGAATGACGGCGCGTCGGAATGCGATTGAGAATCCCGCCCGCGAAATGCGGCTGTCAATGGCAGCAATGTGCCGCCCCTTAGATGTCAGCGGTGGCCCCTGCCGCATTCCGATTTCCTGGGTGACCATTCAGCGGAAGGCGCCGAACGATGCCTCGGCGAACGACGACGACCGGACGGAGGGCGGATGCGCACCGTGAGAAGCGCGGAGCTGTGCTGGGGCCAGCACCACCATGTGCTGCGCTACCTGTGCGCCCCGCCCGCCTCCCGCCACGAGGCACACATCACGACCAGCTACCCCCTGCCCGATGGCTGCACCACCGCCCATGTGCGGGCCGCGCTCACCCATCTGGTGGGCAGGCACGAGGTGTTGCGGACGGTCTACGACCTCGGCGCGGAGCCATGGCCCCGGCAGCTCGTGCAGCCGCCCGGGCCGCCGACCGTGGTCGAGGTCTCCACGGACGACGACCCGGCCGCCGAGGTCAGGAGGCTGACCGAGACGCCGTTCGCGCTGGAGCGCGAGTGGCCCATCCGGGCCTGCCTCATCACCTCGGGCGGTCAACTGCGCCGTCTGCACCTGGTGTTCAACCACCTCGCGTTCGACGACGTCAGCCTTGACCAGCTGGCGGGCGAGCTCGACGCCCTGCTCGCCGCCCGCGTCGCGGGCCGCCCCGTCGCCCTGCCCCCCGTCGAGCACCAGCCCGTCGACCTGGCCGCGCACGAGGCCGGTCCCGAGGCGGCGGCGCGCGCCGCCGCCGCCCTCGCCCACTGGCGCGAGCAGGCGCGGCTGCTGCCCGCCGATGTCCACGCGGCCCACCGCGACCGCGACGCACGGCCCGACTCACGGCCCGACTCCCGTACGGCGCACAGCGCTTCGTTCACCGGCCCTTCCCTGCTCGCGGCCGCGCGCACGATCGCGGCGCGCCACCGGGTGTGGCCGTCGGCCGTGCACGTGGCGGCCTTCGCCGTGACGCTCGCCGCCCACACGGGCGAACGGCGGGTGGCCCACCGTCTCTACACCAGCCAGCGCGACGCCAGCGGCCACCCCGGGGTGCTGACCTGCATGTCCCACCCGATGCTGTGCGCGCTCGACCTCGCCGACGACCCGCCGTTCGGCGAGGTGCTGCGCCGGGCCGCCGGGCGCGTCGACGAGGCCATGGCCCACGCCCATGTGCCCTTCGACCGGATCACCGAGCTGATCGCGGAGGAAGGGGCCCGCAGGGGCCGGGAGGTCCGCGTGGTCTCCGAGCTCAACTTCCTTGACAACGCCCCGCGTTCGTGCCGCACCCGGCGCGACAGGCTCGTCTGGAACGCCGCGCCCGAGGACTGGGCGCGGGCCGGCTCCGACGTCTACTTCCGGGTCTACGAGTGGGCCGACGGCCTGACCCTCGCGCTCCAGGCCCTGGGCGAGGTGATGGACCGCGCCGCGGTGGAGCGCTTCCTGCGCGGCTACGCGGCGCTGCTCACCGCGTGCGCCGAGCCAGGGGCCGACCCGCGGGTCTCCGAAGCGGCGGCGTCGCTCGGCTTCCCGCCGCCCCGCCACCGCCCCGCCGCCGACCCCGCCGCGGCCCCCGTCACCCCGGCCGAACCCCCCGCCGAACCCACCGCGGCCGACCGGGCGTTGACCGCGGCCGTCGCCCAGGTCAACGGGCTCGCCGTCGTCGACCCCGGCGTCGGCTACGCCGCCGCGGGAGGCCGCCTGCTGCGCCTGCCGCGGGTGGTGGCGGCCCTCGCGGACCGCGGCTGGGAGGGCGTCGCCGAGCGGCACCTCGTCGGCGCCGAACCCCTGCGCACGGTCGCAGGGCTGCTGCGCCCCTGTCCACCGCCGAGTTCCGGGAGAGCCCGTTGAAAAGCCCCGTGAATGATCCTGTGAATGACCCCATGAATGACCTCGTGAATGATCCTGTGAACAGACCCGTGAAGAGCCCGATGAATTTCGTCGAACGGCTCAAGAAGGACCTGACGTCGGACGCGGGATCGCGTTTTGTCTTCGTCAACAATTTCGAGGTGGAGAGGAGCTGGGCGGTCGGCGAGCCGACCTTGCCGGGCGCCGGGATCTCCTTCGCGGGAGCCACCGTCAACCGCATGGAGGAGATGGGCGTCCTGCTCGCGGACGAGGGCGACGTGGTGGTGCTCAAGGCCCCCATGGACGCCGAGTTCGCCGCCTATCTCTCCGGGCTCGGCGCCGCCGCGGGGCGCACCGTGTGGGCGGAGAACGGCGACCCCGAGCGGACCGTCACCGAGGACGCGCTCGCCTCGCCGGGGCTGCTCGGCGACCTGAGGGCCCTCGCCGACGGGCGCACGTTCCTGATGCCGCTCGGCATCTCACCCGCCGAGGAGAGCCTCGCCAAGGAGACCGGGCTGCCGCTCGCGGGGCCGACCGCCCACCTCTGCAAGACCGTCAACGGCAAGATCTTCAGCCGCCGCCTCGTCGAGGCCACGGGCCTGCGCGCCGTGCCGGGCCGCGTCTGCGAGACGGTCGGCGAGCTGCGCGGCGCGCTCACCGAGCTGCTCGCGGGCGGCGGCCGTGTGGTGGTCAAGGAGTCGCTCGGCGTCTCGGGCCGCGGCATGGTGGTGATCGACGGCGAACGCGGCGCCGCCAGGCTGCTGCGCCTGATCGAACGCCGGGGCGCGGACGCGCCCGCCCGCCTGGTCGTGGAGACCTGGATCGAGCGCGCCCTCGACCTCAACTACCAGCTGGTGGTGTCAAGGAGCGGCACCGTCCGCTTCGAGACCGTCAAGGCCGCCGTGCTGCGCGGCGGCGTCCACCAGGGCCACCGTTTCCCCGTCGAGCTGCCGCCCACCGCGGCGGACGAGCTGCGCCACGCCGTCGAGGTGATCGGCTCGGCGCTGGCCGACGAGGGCTACCACGGCATGGTCGGCGTCGACGCGATGCTCGGGCCCGAAGGGACGCTCTACCCCTGCCTCGAGATCAACGCCCGGTTCAACATGTCCACCTACCAGAGCCGGATCGCCGAGCGGTTCATCCCGCCGGGCGCCCACGCGATCGCGGCGACGTTCGGGCTGCGCCCCTCACGCCCGCACACGTTCGGCGAGGTCGCCGAGGCGCTGGGCGGGCTGCTGCTCGACGTCCCCGGCGGGCGCGGCGGCAGGCCCGGCGTGCTCATCAACAACTTCGCCACCCTCAACGCCGCCGCCACCGGATCGGGCGGCTTCCACGGTCGGCTGTACGGCATCTGCGTCGCCGGGTCGGCCGACGAGGCGCTCACGGTGCGGGGCGAGGCCGAGCGGCGGCTGAACGCCATGACGGAGGCCAGATCATGAGCGCCCAGGACACCAGGATCCAGGACACAAGCGCCCAGGACACCAGGATCCAGGGCATCGCCTGGGAGGAGCTGGCCGAGCGGTTCGGCACCCCCCTCTACGTCTACGACGGCGACCTGCTCACCGCCACCGCCGAGGGGCTGCGCAAGGCCCTGCACCCCGCGTTGGAGATCTTCTACTCGCTCAAGGCCAACCCCAACGTCAGCGTCTTCGCCGCCCTGCGGGCCGGGGGCGCGCGGGCCGAGGTCTCCTCGCTGGTCGAGCTGCGCACCGCGCTCGCCGCGGGGGCGCCGCCCGAGGACATCATCTTCCTCGGCCCCGGCAAGAGCGAGGCCGAGCTGGCCGCCTGCCTCGACGCGGGCGTGCACGCCGTCGTGTGCGAGTCGTTCGACGAGCTCGACGACATCGAACGGCTCGCCGCCGCGCGCGGGCGCCGCCAGCGGGTGCTGCTGCGCGTCAACCCCGCGCTGGCCATCAGCGGTTCACGCCTCACCATGGGCGGCAAGCCGCGGCAGTTCGGCATCGACGAGGAACGCGTCCTGGCCGCGGGCGACCTGACCGCCCGCTACGCGCACGCCGATGTCGCGGGCGTCCACGTCTACATGGGCACCCGCATCCTGGACGCCGAGGTCGTCGAGAAGAACACCCGCTACATCCTCGACCTGGCCGACCGGGTCGCCCGCGCCACCGGCATCCGCCTCGACACCGTGGACATCGGCGGCGGCCTCGGCGTCCCCTACTTCGACGGCGAGCGGGAGCTCGACCCGGTCGACGTCGGGGACCGGATCAACCCCCTGCTCGACGCGTTCGCCGCCGCCCACCCCGGCACCCGGCTGATCATGGAGTCGGGCCGCTTCCTCGCGGGCCGCGCCGGGGTCTATGTGATCCGCGTGCGCTACGCCAAGGAGTCGATGGGCGAGCGGTTCGCGATCGCCGACGGCGGCACCCACCACCACATGGCCGCGGTCGGCATCGGCTCGTTCGTCAAACGGAACTTCCCCGCCGCGCTGCTGAGCGAGCGCGACGCGGGCCCGCCCGAGCCGTGGAACGTCACGGGCCCGCTGTGCACGCCCAACGACTCCGTCCTCAAGCAGGCCCCGCTGCCCCCGCTGCGCCCCGGCGACCTCGTCGGCATCCTCAACTCCGGCGCCTACGGCCCCTCCGCGTCCCCCGGCCTCTTCCTCAGCCATGGCTTCCCCGCCGAGGTGCTGGTCAGCGGCGGCAGGGCGCACCTGGTCAGGAGCCGCGACGAGCCCGACGACCTGCTGCGCCCGCAGCGGCTGATCGCCCCCGCCGAGCCCCCCACCGAATTCCTCGAGTCTGGAAGGCACCCCTGATGGACCGCACCGAGATCGTCGGCCACCTGCGGACCGCGCTGTCCGCCGTGCTGAACCGCCCGCTCGACGAACTGGCCCCCGAGCTGAGCCTGTTCGACGACCTGGCGCTCGACTCGACGAGCGTGATCGAGCTGCTGATGAGCCTTGAGGACACCGTGGGACTCGAGATCGACCCCGACGAGCTCGGCCCCGAGGTCTTCCGCACCGTGGGCACCCTCACCGACTACGTCGAGGCCGGATTCCGGGCCGGAATCCAGGCCGGAATCAGCGGAAAGGCCGCGGTCTGACCATGGACGTCGGACTCTCCAGGGTGGCGGTGCGCCTGCCGCGCCGGACCGAGCCGGTGGGCGACGTGCTGGCGCGCGCCGGGAGCGGACCCATGGAGCGCAAGGTCTTCACCCGGATCTACGGGCTGCGCGACACGCCGACCCTGGCTCCCGACGAGCGGATGGAGGACCTGCTCGCCGAGGCGGGCCTGGCCGCGCTCGGCGGCGGCACCGCCTCGTTGGTCCTCTACGGACACACCATGCTCACCCAGGAGTTCGGGCTGCGCGGCGGGTTCGCCGACCGGCTGCGCGCCCGACTCGGCCTGCCGGGCGGCGCGTTCTACGGGCTCTCCCACGTCAACTGCGTCTCCGTGCTGCGCTCGATCGAGCTGGCCCGCCGCTATCTGCGGCGCCCCGGCGCGGATCCCGACGAGCGCGTGCTGGTGCTCGGCGGCGACCAGGGCAGCGTCCACGACGCGTCCCGCGTCATCCCGGGGATGGCGATCGGCGGCGACGGCGCGGTGGGCGTCGTCGTCGGGGCCGGACGGTCCCGCTACCGCTACCTGGGCGGCGCCGTCGGCAGGGACACCCGCTTCCACCGCAACCTCCAGCTGTCGGCGGCCGAGACCCGCCTGTTCAGCCGCGTCTGCCAGCGGCGCGTGGTGGACACCGTGGAACGCGCCGCGCGCGCGGCCGGGTTGACGGCCGACCGCGTCGACTGGGTGATGCCGCACCTGTCCAACCGGATGTTCTGGCGCGCGTTCAGCGCCGAGTCCGGCATCCCGAGGGACCGGATCCGCGTGGACCTCATCCCCGAACGCGGCCACAACTTCGGCGGCGACGCGCTCATGGCGCTCGAACACGCCGATGGAACGGGCCTGTTGCGCCCGGGCGACCGCTGCGCCCTGGTCTCGCTCGCGCTGGGCGCCTACTTCCAGGCAGTGATCGTCGAGGTCGAGGAGGAAGCATGAGTACAAGCCTGCGGCAGTGCGAACGGATCGCCAGGGACGAGGGGTTGGCCGCCGGGCTCGCCATGGCGATCGCCGGCGCCGAGGTGGCCACCACCGCCCCAGGGCGCTGGGCGGCCGTCCCCGCGGAGAGCGTCAGGGCCGGGGCCGAGGTCCGCCACGACAGCCTGGCCGCACGCGAGGGCGTCACGTTCCTCGCGTGCCAGGGGCGGCCCCCCGCCGCCCCGGCGAGCCTGGCCGAGATCGGGCGGCTGCTCGCCGCCGTGCGCCTCGGCCTGGTCCGCCGCCTGCTCGACCACGCCGTCGAGCACCTGAGCGAACGGGTCGCGGGGGACGAGCCGTTGATCCGCAAGCAGCTGATCACCGGCACCGTCGCCGACACCATGGCCGAGGTCGAGCTGCTGCGCGAGCAGGCGCACGCCCCGCACGACCCCGCGGCGCTCTCCGACCTGCACCTCCGCCTCGACGAGCTGGGCTGGCAGGTGCTCACGCTCTTCGGCGCCGCGGGCTATCTGGCCGACCACCCGGCGCGGGCGCTCCATGTGTCCTTCCTGGTGGCCAACACCTGGATCGACAGGGAAGGGGTCCCGGAGTGATCGAGTTCGACGACCGGCTGCGCGCCATCCGCGACCGGCACCGCGAGGCGGCCGAGGACCTGCGCTCCCGCGCCCTGGCGATCGACGCCGACCCCGAGGCGATGGAGCCCCACCTGGACTCGCCCGCGTATCTGATGATCCGCGAGTCCAGCATGCCCGCCGCCCACCGCACGTCGGCCACCGCGGCGGCCTCGCCCGACCGCGGCTCGTGCCTGGAGAACATCGTCGGGCTGGTCGAGCTGTTCCGCGGCGACGTCGGTGCCCTGCTCGCCTGCCCCTCGCCCGCGCTGGCCGGTGTCTTCGTCGAGCTGCTCGGCGACGCCGCCCAGAAGGAACGCTTCTACCGGCGGATCTCCGACGGGCGCACGTGGTCGTTCTTCGCGATGACCGAGGCGGGGCGCGGCAACGACGCGACGGCGATGGAGACCCGGTTGGAGCGTGACGGATCCGGTGGGTGGCTGCTGCACGGGGCGAAGCGGTACATCGGGCACGGGGCGCGCGGTGGCGTGGGGGTGGTGTTCGGGCGAACGGGCCGTTCCGCGCTGTCGATCAGGGCCGCGCTGGTCGAGCTCCCGGTGCCGGGCTGGCACGCGGAGCGGCTCGACATGGTGGGGCTGCGCGGGGCGTTTCTGAGCGAACTCCGCTTCGACGGGCTGCCGGTGGCTGGCGACATGCTGCTCGGCGAGCACCTGCCGGTGACCCGGCGCGGCATCTGGGGCGCCCTCACCACCTTCAACAACATGCGCATGCAGATCGCCGCCGCCGCGGTGGGCACGGCGCTTGCCATGGCCGAGTACGTGGCCGAGCACCGCAAGGGCGCGCCAGGGGCGGAGCCGGTCGCCGCGCGCGCCGAGGCGGCGCGCCACCTCGTGTACGAGGCCGCCGCCCGCCTGGACCGCTCCCCGGAACGCGGCTATCTCTCCAGCGCGGCCAAGCTCGGCGCCACCAGGATGGCGGTCGAGACGGCCCACTGGGCCGCCGCCGCCCTCGGCCCCGCGGGCCTGCTCGAGCACCCGCTGCTGGAGAAGTGGACGCGCGACGTGCGCGCGTTCGAGTTCATGGACGGCACAGGCAACATCCAGCGCCTGCACGTCGCCCGCGGCTACCGGAGCGGGGACGCCGATGCCTGATCCCCAGGCGCTCCTCAGCGTGCACGCCCTCGGCGCGGCCGTCAGGCCCGACGGCGGCCACCGCCCCGTGGCCGCGCTCGAACGCGTCGCGCACGCACGGGCGTTGGGCGACCTGGTGGCCGCGGCCCGGGGCGTTCCCGCCGAGCGGCTGCGGCTGCTTCCCCCGGGGCGCACCGGGGGAGTGGCCGTCCAGGCGCTGGCCGCGCTGGGGCCGCCGCCGGACGAGCAGCCGCTGTACCTGGTCCGCTCGGGCCCGCTGCGCGACCCGCGCGTCGCCGAGCTGGCCCGCCTGGTCCACACGGTGGGCTGGGACGGCGAGGACATCGGCGTCACGCATCTCGACGAGCTGGGCGGCGCGTTGGTCTTCGACCTGCTGAGCTGGGCGATGCCCGCCGCGGCGACGGCCCTGATCTGCGACGAGCCGTCGTTCACCGAGAGCCCGAACGCCGTTCCGCTGCGCGCGGTGAGCCTGCGCGTCCGGCGCGGCCCCGGGCCCCTGCGGGTGCTGGGCTGCGGCGAGGGCGCCCCGCCGCCCGCGGCGGGCCGCCGCTTCACGGGCGCGGGCCCTTGCGACGCCTGGCTGGCGCTGCGCGACGCCGTCGGGGGCGGCGAACTCACGTCCGGCGACCGGGTGTTGCTCCACACCCGCGGCCCCGAGCGGGAGGGCTGGCTGGTGTTGGAGGCCACCTCGCCCGCCGCGCTCCACCTGCCGCCGGGGGCCGAGCGGGGGGAGGCGGGAGAGTCATGAGGATCGGAGTGGACCTGCTGTCCGTGCCCCGCTTCGCCCGGATCGCCGAGCACCGCCGCTACCGCGCCCTGGTGTTCACCGAGGCCGAGCTGGCCCAGGCGGGCGAGATCGGCGGCGAGCGGCACGCCGAGCGCCTCGCGGGGCGGTTCTGCGTCAAGGAGGCGGTCTGCAAGCTGCTCGGCCGGGGCTTCGGACAGGGCGTGCGCTGGCGCGACATCGAGGTCACCAGCGACGCGTGGGGCGCGCCCCGCGCGACCCTCTCCGGCGGCGCCCGCCGACTGGCCGACGACGCGGGCCTGTTCGGCCTTGTCGTCACCCTCACCCACCAGGCCGACCTGGTCGTCGCGGTGGCCGCGGCCCAGGTCGCGCCCCCGCCCCCGATCCCGACGCCGACCCGAGGACAGCGATGAACACCTCACCCGACCTCGTCGCGCCGGTCGCCCCCGAGGCCACCGGCGGATGCCTGCACGACTGGTTCCTGCGGGGCCTCGCGCGCGACCCCGGCGCCACCGCCCTGCGCGTCGGCGGCACCGCGGTCACCTATGAGCGGCTGCATGGGCGCGCCCTCGCCCTGGCCGGGGCGCTGCTGGCCGCGGCGGGCGAACGGCCCTGCCGCGTCGGCCTGTTGGCGGAGCGCGGCGAGGACGCCTACGCGGGCGTGCTGGCCGCGCTGTACGCGGGCGCGACCGTGGTGCCGCTCAACCCCGACTTCCCCGCCGAGCGGACCCGCCGGATGATCGAGGCCGCGGGCCTCGACGCCCTGCTCGCCGACGCCACGGGGCGGACCCTGCTGCCCGAGCTGAAGGACGCCGTCGACGGCGTCCCGGTCGTCGGGGAGCCGACCGGCGCGCCCCTGGAACGCCCGCGCACCCCCCACCCCGACGCCGTCGCCTACATCCTGTTCACCTCGGGCTCCACGGGCCGCCCCAAGGGCGTGCCCGTGCTCCACCGCAACGTCGACGCCTATCTGCGCTTCGTGCACGACCGCTACCGGTTCACGCCGCGTGACGTGTTCTCGCAGACGTTCGACCTCACCTTCGACCTCGCCATGTTCGACATGTTCGCGGCATGGGGCGCGGGCGCCACCCTGGTCCCGATGCCGCCGCGCGCGTTCGCCGCCGTCCCCGACTTCGTCGCCCGGCACGGCATCACCGTGTGGTTCTCGTCCCCCAGCGTGATCGCGCTGGTCAGGCGGCTGCGGGCGCTGACCCCAGGCGCGCTGCCCAGCCTGCGCCTCAGCCTCTTCTGCGGCGAGCCGCTGCTGAGCCACGATGCCGCCGACTGGCAGGCGGCGGCGCCCGGTTCGCGCCTGGAGAACCTCTACGGGCCCACCGAGCTGACCATCTCCTGCACCGTGCACCGCTGGGACCCCGCCACCTCGCCCGCCGCGTGCGTCAACGACGTGGTGCCCATCGGCGTCCCCCACCCCGGGCTGCGCCACCTGCTGGCCGACGAACGGGGCCGCCCCGCCGCGGAGTCCGGCGCCGACACCGGCGAACTGTGCGTCACCGGCGACCAGTTGTTCCCCGGCTACCTCGAACCCGCCGACGACGAGGGCCGCTTCCTCACCCATGACGGCACCCGCTGGTATCGCACGGGCGATCTGGTCCGGCGCCTGCCCGACGGCCAACTCGCCTATCTGGGACGCCGCGACCACCAGGTGAAGATCCATGGCGTCCGCGTCGAACTCGCCGAGGTCGAATGGGGGTTGCGCCGCTGCCGCGGCGTCCATGACGCCGTCGCCGTCGCCATCGACGGCGAGCTGTTCGCGTTCTACCTGGGCGAACGGCGGCCATCCGCCGACCTGATGGAGGAGCTCGGCGGCTTCTTCCCGCGCCACCTCATCCCGTTGGGCTACCGCCACCTCGACACGTTCCCGCTCAACGCCAACCGCAAGACCGACCGCCCCGCCCTGGCCGCCGAGGCCGCACGGCTGCGCGCCGTCGCACATCCCCACCGATGAGAGATCGATGAGAGACCGATGAGAGGAAGAACGACCATGAACCGCACCGACATCATCGAGCACCTGCGGATCGCGCTCTCCGCCGTGCTCAACAAGGAGTTCCCTGCCATCACCGCCGAGCTGCGCCTCTTCGAGGACCTGGCGCTCGACTCGACGAGCGTGATCGAGCTGCTGATGAGCCTCGAGGACACGATCGGGCTCGAGATCGACCCCGACGACCTGGGCCCCGAGGTCTTCCGCACCGTGGGCACCCTCAGCGACTACGTCGAGTCCGGCTTCGCCAAGGCCGCGGTCTGAACGGCCGGGGCGGGGCCGCGCTCATGACCATCGGCCTGTCCCGGGTGGCCGTCCGGCTGCCGGGGCGCTCCGAACCCGTCGACGACATCCTCGCGCGGGCCGGCTGCGGGACCCTGGAACGCAGGATGTTCGCCAAGGTCTACGGGCTGCGCGCGTCCCCGACCCTGGCCCCTGGCGAGCGGATGGAGGACCTGCTCGCCGAGGCGGGCCTGGCCGCGCTCGACGGCGGCACCGCCTCGCTGGTCCTCTACGGCCACACCCTGCTGATGGCCGAGGGCGACCTGGGCGACGACTTCCCCGGTCGGCTGCGCGCCAGGCTCGGCCTCGGCGGCGGCCGGTTCTACGGGATGTCCCACGTCAACTGCGCCTCGGTGCTGCGCTGCGTCGAGTACGCCCGCCGCTATCTGCGCCGCCCCGGCGCCGGGCGCGACGAGCGCGTGCTGGTGCTCGGCGGCGACCAGGGCAGCGTCAACGACGGGGCGCGCTACATCCCCGGCACCACCGTCAGCGGCGACGCGGCGGTCGGCGTCGTGGTCCACACCGGGCGGGCGCGGTACCGCTATGTGGCGGGCGCGGGGGCGCGGGACGCCAGGTTCCACCGCAACATGCGCATGACGGCCGACGAGGTCGCGCTGTTCAACCGCGTCTGCTCCGAGCAGGTCGTGGACACGGTGCGCCGCGCCGCCGAGGCGGCGGGCACGCCGGTGGACCGCATCGACTGGGTCATGCCGCACCTGTCCAACCGGATGTTCTGGCGCACGTTCAGCGCTCAGTCGGGGGTGCCGAGGGAGCGGATCTGCCTCGACCTCATGGCCGAACGCGGCCACAACTTCGGCGGCGACGCCCTGATGGCGCTCGAACACGCCGACCGCACCGGCCTGTTGAGGCCGGGGCAGCGCTGCGCCCTGGTCGCCATCGGCCAGGGCGCCTACACCCAGGCGGCGATCGTCGAGGTCGTCGACGACGGGGCCGACGAGGAGGAGGAACGAGGGGGATGATCGAGTTCGACGACCGGCTGCGCGCCATCCGCGCGGCGGCCAGGGAGGCGGCCGAGGACCTGCGGTCGCGGGCGCTGGCGATCGACGCCGACCCGGGCGCGATGGACCACCACCTGGACGCGCCCGCCTATGCGATGGTGCGGCGCTCCGAGACACCCGAGGAGTTCCGCGACGCGGGCGGGGGCCCACCCGTGCTGGACCGCGACTCCTGCCTGGAGAACGTCGTCGGCATGACCGAGCTCGCCCGCGGCGACGCGGGCGCCCTGCTCGCCTGCCCCTCACCGGGGCTCGCCGGGGTGTTCGTCGACCTGCTGGGCGACGCCGCCCAGCGGGAGCGCTTCTACCGGCGCCTCTCCGACGGGCGCACGTGGTCGTTCTTCGCGATGACCGAGGCGGGGCGCGGGAGCGACGCGACGGCGATGGAGACGCGCCTCGCCCACGACGGATCGGGCGGGTGGTCGCTGCACGGGGCGAAGCGGTACATCGGCCAGGGGGCGCGCGGTGGCGTGGGGGTGGTGTTCGGGCGAACGGGCCGCTCCGCCCTGTCGATCCGCGCGGCGCTCGTCGAGCTTCCCACGCCGGGGTGGCACGCCGCGCGCCTCGACACGGTGGGTCTTCGCGGGGCGTTTCTGAGCGAACTCCGCTTCGACGGGCTCCCGTTGGCCGGGGACTCGCTGCTCGGCGAGCACCTGCCGGTGACGCGGCGCGGCGTGTGGGGCGCGGTCACCACGTTCAACCGGATGCGGGTCCGCGTCGCCGCGGCGGCCGTGGGCACGGCGCTTGCCATGGCCGCGTATGTGGCCGAGCACCGCAAGGGCGCGCCGGGCGCGGAGCTGGTCGCCGCGCGCGCCGAGGCGGCGCACGGCCTGGTCCTGCGGGCCGCGGCCCGCGCGGACCGCTCCCCGGAACGCGGCTATCTCTCCAGCGCGGCCAAGCTCGGCGCCACCAGGACGGCGGTGGACACGGCCCACTGGGCCGCCGCCGCCCTCGGCCCCGCGGGCCTGCTCGAGCACCCGCTGCTGGAGAAGTGGACGCGCGACGTGCGCGCGTTCGAGCTGATGGAGGGCAGCGGCAACATCCAGCGCCTGCACGTCGCCCGCGGCCACCGGAGCGGGGACGCCGATGACTGACCTCGGCGCGCACCTCAGCGTCCACGCGCTCTCCGTCGCGACCCGACTCCACACCGACCACCGGCCGTTGAACGACTTCCCCGCCGCCGTGCTGCCCCGCGCGCGCCGGGTGGCCGAGGCGGGCGGCATCCCGCTCGAGCACCTGGTCGTCGCCTCGCCGGAGGACGCCGAGGCCGAAGGGCCCGACGTCAGCGCGCTGGCCCTGGCCGCGCTCGGGCCTCCGCCCGACGAGCAGCCGCTCTTCCTGGTCCGCTCGGGCCCGCTGCGCGACGCCAAGGTCGCGGCCCTCGCGGGCCTGGTCCACGCGTCGGGCTGGCGCGGCGAGGACATCGGCGTCACGCACCTCGACGAGCTGGGCGGCGCGTTGGTCTTCGACCTGCTGAGCTGGGCGATGCCCGCCGCGGCGACGGCCCTGATCTGCGACGAGCCGCTGTTCGCCGACGCCCGCGCGGGCGGCGTGTGGTTCACGGCCATCGGCCTGCGGATCCACCGCGGCCCAGGGCCCCTGCGGGTCATCGCCTGTGGCGAAGGCCCCCCGCCCGCGACGCCCGCGGCCCACCACATCACGGGCCGCACGGCGAGCGAACCCTGGCTCACCCTCCACACCACCCTGTCCGGCACCCCCCTGCCCCCGGGCACCCGGATCCTCCTGCACACCCGAGGCCCGAGGAGGGAGTGCTGGCTGACCCTGGAGACCACATCGGCCGGAACGCTGGCGTTGCCGCGTCAGTAGAGCCCCAGCCGCCACCGCTGTCCCGGGGAGCCGTCGCAGTCCCACTGGCGGAGCTGGAGACCCGGCTGAGTCGAGTCGTTGGGCACCTCGAGGCACAGGCCACTGCGCTGGGACACCAACTGCACCGCGCCGTCGCCCACCTCCTCGGCGCGCCACACCTGGGGCGACAGCCCGTTGCACTCCCACACCCAGATCTCGCGGCCCACGACCGAGGAGCCCTGCGGCACGTCCAGGCAGTTGTTGCCCGCGGAGATCAGGCGGAACGTGTTCGCCGGCTCTTCGTTCCGCCGCGCGGTGAACTGCTGGCCGCGGCTGCCGTCGCACGCACCCAGCTGGACGGCGGTGCCCCGCTGCTCGCTGCCGTTGAGCACCTCCGCGCACAGGTCGGGTCCGGTGCTCGCCTGGAGCGCGTAGACGCCGCCGTGCTCGGGGAAGTCCGCCGGATCCAGGCTCCGCGGCGCGGTGAGCAGCTCGGGCTCGGGCTCGGGTTCCGGCTCAGGCTCGGGGACCGGCTCCGGCTCCGGCTCCGGTTCGGGTTCCGGTTCGGGCTCCGGCTCCTCGGTGGGCTCCGGCTCGGGCTCGGGCTCCTCGGTCGGCTCCTCGGGGCCGAGCGTGGGGGCCTCCACCGGGAGGTCGGGTGCGGCGACGGGCTCGGCCTCGCCGTCACCGCCGTCCGGCAGCACGGCGCCGACCAGCCAGACGGAGCCGGTGATC
Organism: Streptomyces radicis; assembly: GCF_003626575.1. Lineage (GTDB taxonomy): Bacteria > Actinomycetota > Actinomycetes > Streptomycetales > Streptomycetaceae > Streptomyces > Streptomyces radicis. The sequence goes on from NZ_RBDY01000027.1 coordinate 85,147, forward strand.
ACCACCACCATGGCGACCGCCCACACCAGGGAGGTGAACACGCGGCGCCCCGGCAGCAGCCCGCGGCGTGCCACGGTCGGCTGGCGGGCGAAGGCATGGGCGAACCTGTGATCCGCGTCGTCCGGCTTCTCTGTCATCTTCTCTGCCATCAGTGCCTCGCGGTCAGGACGGGACGGGGAGGTCGTTCTCGTCGAGGGCCATCAAGTCGCTGGCCTGCGGCGACGTCAGCTCGGCCACGCGCATCGCCTGGCTCTCCGTCATCCGCTGGAACAGCTGCCGCGCGGTGCGCCCGTTGCCGAACCGGTCGCCCCGGGGAATCGCCCCGATGTGCGTCGAGAGCGCCTTGCGGGCAGCCGCGGTCAGCTCGTAGCGGTGGCGGCGGGCGTGGTGCTCCACGATTTCCACCAGCTCCTCCGTGGAGTAGTCGGCGAACAGCAGGCTGCGGGTGAACCGGGACGCCAGGCCCGGGTTGGAGCTGATGAAGCGTTCCATGTCGCCGGGGTAGCCCGCGGCGATCACGACGACCTCGTCGCGGTGGTCCTCCATCAGCTTCACCAGGGTGGCGATGGCTTCGAGCCCGAAGTCCTGGGTCACGCCCGGCGGGGTCAGCGCGTATGCCTCGTCGATGAACAGTACACCGCCGCGCGCCCGTTGGAACGCCTCGGTGGTCTTGGGGCCCGTGTGGCCGATGTACTCGCCGACCAGGGCGCTGCGGTCCACCTCGATCAGATGGCCATGGGAGAGCAGCCCGAGCGCGTGCAGCAGCCGCCCGTAGAGGCGCGCCACGGTGGTCTTGCCGGTGCCGGGGTTGCCCGCGAACACCAGGTGGCGGCTGAGCGGCGGCGCGGGCAGCCCGGCCTCCTGGCGCATCCGCACCGTCTGCATGAGCTTGACCATGCCGCCGACGTCCCGCTTGACGTTCTCCAGGCCCACCAGCTCGTCGAGCTCGGCCAGCAGGTCGGACAGCGACTCGGCCACCGGCGCCTCGCCCTGCTCCGGCTCGGGCGGCGAGGCGTTGGTCGCCGCCGCGGCCGGGCCGCCACGCGCCGCGGACGCGCCGCCGCCGCCCACGGGCCCGGCCTGGCCCGCGGGCCCCGCGGGGGCACCGGGCCCTCGGGGCGGCCCGCCGTCCCGCTCCCCGCGCTTCGACCCGCGGGACGCGGCGCCCTTGCCCGCGCCTCCCGCGCCCCCGGCTGCCCTCGCGCCGTACGAGGCGCTCGACAGCCGGGGCGAACCCACGTTGATCGCCTGGCAGTTCTCGAACTCCGGGCTCGCGCCCTCGGAGAGGGCGACGTCGTTGGCCGAGTCGAAGACACGGCAGCCGCGGAAGCGGGGCGCGCCGTCCCGGCCGATGTGCAGGGCGGGGAAGCCGCTGGCGATCACGTCGCAGTGGTCGAACGTGCCCCGGCCGCCCTCGCCCACCAGCACCCCGTGCTTGCCGCTGCGGGTCACCCGCACCCCCCGCAGCCTCGGGTCCGAACCGGCGCCCAGCTCCACGCCGTTGCCCTGCTGGCCCGTGACCGAGCAGTGCAGCAGCACCGACTCCTCGGTGGACCGCAGCCGGACGCCCGTCTCGCCCCCCGCCACCCACACCCCGCGCAACGCCACCCGCGCCTGGTCGCGGACCTCGACGCCGGACAGCCGCGCCCCCGCGATCGTGGACTCGCCGATCTCGGCCCGCGCGGTGTGGTCCAGGCGCACGCCGGAGCGGGCCGCGTTCTCCACCCGGCAGTCCGTCAGCAGCGCCTCGGCGGCGTCCTGCACCAGCAGCCCGTTGCGGCCAGGCCCGAACAGGCCGCTGGCGCGCAGCAGCACCCGCGAGGTGTCGCGGGCGCGCAGCGAGGAGCCCGAGCCGCCGTGCACCCGCAGCTGGTGGGCGCGAAGCACGGCCGTGCCCGAGACGGCCACGCCGATGCCCTCGACGCCCTCGATGGCGGTGTCGTCGAGCCGGGCCAGCGCGTCCCCCGTGACGTGCAGGGCGGTGTGCCGGGCGGCCCGCAGCTTGGTGCGGCGGGTCACCAGGACGCCACCCGCGGTGGGGTCGGCCAGCTCGGCCGACAGGTCGTGGTCGAGCGGGATGTCGCCGACCGGCCGGTCGGGCCGTGGGGTCGTGCCACGCGAGCCCAGGACCTCGACCCTGCCGTGGGTGACAATGCAGTCCTCCAGGGTCAGCCCCGCGGCGTCCTCGACGCGCAACAGCGCCTCGCCCGGGTCGTGGCCTCGGATCACCAGGCCGCGTATCCGGCAGTTGGGCGCGGCCACGGCCACGGCCCCCGCGGCGGCGGGGACGGCGACGGTGACGGAGCCCGTGCCGTGCTGCGGGAGCAGCGTCACCCGGCGGATCAGCCGGAACGACTCGCGGTACTCGCCGGGGGCGATGCTGATCACCGCCCCGGCCGGGGCGGCCCCGAGCGCTTCGGTGATGGTCCGGTGCGCCCCCTTGCTGCGGGGGGCGACGCGGATCTGGTCGTCGGTCATGGTGCGATCTCCGTGTCGGGCTCGGACGTCCCGCCGTGCGGGTAAGGGCTCGTGGGGCCGAGGACGGGAAAGTCAAGGGTGAACTCGAGTGTGGGCGGGGGCTCGGACGGGGCGCCCGCGGTTTCCGGGTCGCCCGTGGTCCCCGGGTCGCCCGCGTTCTCCGGGGCGCCCGTAGGCGGGACGATGCCCAGGGAGTCGCGGACGATGGGGCCGAATTCCAGGAAGCCCAGGGGCTTCTCCATCAGCTTGCTGATGATGGGCACCAGGGTGAAGTCGACCGGGCCCTGCCGGTGGTACCAGCGGGCGCCCGCGGTGCCCTGGAGCGCGCCCTTGATGCCTCCGATGGTGAGGGTGCCGAGGGCCGCGCCGCCGGCGGAGGCACCCGCCATCGCGGCGGCCTCCTCGAAGGTGACCTCGTGGCGGATGCCCTCGTTGTCCCTCACGCCGAAGACCATGAAGCCCGCCAGGCCGCCGACGAAGGCGCTGAGTGGGGAGACGAGGAAGCCGTCCTTGAAGAAGTCGTAGGTGCCGCCGCGCCAGCGCAGCACGGACTCGTTCGCCCCCCACTCGCCCGCCATGTCGTCGTCGTCCTGGCGGAAGCGGTAGGGGAAGCCGCGGTCCTGGAGAGTGAGCCCGAGCCGGAACTGCGAGTGGTTGGCCGCCAGGTTGTGCAGGCCGATGAACGTGCTCTTCACGGAGCTGCCGATGGTCGCGCCCAGCAGCGCCTGGAGCACGTCGAGGCCGGTGAACTCGCCGGGCATCGCCGCGTAGACGGCCATGTTGATCGTGAAGTCCAGGACCAGCTCCTGGAGGAACTCCACGAGCATGTGCTGGGAGTTCCGCACCGCGAACGGCGTGTATGTCGACTCGCCGGTCGCGGTGACCCCCGGTCCCCAGGACGCGCGCCGCGGCTGGCGGAGCATGCGTTCGAAGCCGCGGTATTCGTTGAGCAGGCCGATGTAGTACGTCTCCCGGCCCACCAGGCCGAGGTCGCCCTCGAACCTGTGGTCGCCATCGAGGAACGACGCGGCGGGCCGCTCCCGCACGAAACCGGCGATCGACCGCTCGGTGAGCACCTTCCACGTGCCCGTGTTGTCGTCGTAGGCCCACCGCCGCCAGTGCTTGGCCATGCTCTCCAGTTCCTGGTAGGTGCCGTCCGGCAGCAGGGTCTTGCGGCGGGCCACCGCCCCGCTCTCGAACTCCTTCCAGCCGAGGCCGCGCAGCCCGTCGGAGGTGCGGGGGAATGTGAGGGGATCGTCGAGGTGGGCGGGGTCGGCGAAGTACTCCCTGACGCGCAGCGGCGGGCGGTTGAAGGCTCGCCGCAGCGCGCCGCCCACCTCGCTCGGCAGCTCCTGGACGACCGTGTAGGGGGAGTCGGGCCGCGCGGGGTCGACGACGATCCGGTCTTCCCAGCGCTTCATGTCGTCGGACCAGTGCCGGATCCGCTGGTCCGGGGTGCCGAACGCCATGATGTTGCCATGGCGGTCGATCTTGTTCCACCGCCAGGTGGCCGTGTCCGCGGCCCCGTTCGCGCCCGGCACCTTCCAGGCGACATCGGTGGTGTTGTCCGCCAGCAGCCTGACTTCGCGGACCAGCTCGGAGCGCCCGTCGTTGTGGATGACGAAGTCGCGGAAGGACTCGCGGTCGAAGTAGTCGTGGTGGCCCATGTCGTTGCGGGAGGCGAGCTTGCGGACGCCGCTCGACCCGTCGCTCGCGGTCCAGGTGACCGAGTCACTGCGCCAGCTGTGCGTGTAGACGCTGTGGACGCGCAGGTCCGTGCCGTCGGGGCCGAGGCCGGGGAAGGTGTCCTGGCGGGCCAGCAGCTTGCCGTGGTGGTTGGTGAGCACCCAGTCCGACTCCAGGTAGTCGGGCTGGAGTTGTCGTCCCTCCGGGCGCCAGGTGTCGCCCGCGTGCACGGTGCGCTGGAAGTCGATGTCGCCGTTCCCCGCGTCATCGGCCGCCCGGATCCCCGGGCGGGGGCGGTGGTCGAGGATCGTGCCGTCCTTGAAGCCCATCCGGGCGACATGCCACTCGTGGATCACCTGGCCCTGGTCGTCCACTTCGCGGGTGTACCAGTTGCCGCCCGCGGGGACGTCGGTGCGGAACTGGTCCTGCCACTGGACATCGTCCCGCCCCTTGCCGCTGGTCGTCGGCGGATCGACGAAGTGGTCCCTGTCGAACGTGCGGTGGCCCGAGAGCTTGCCAGCGCCCTCCGTCCACGGCAGGAGGCCGTCGACCCGCTCCATGCCCTGCGGCAGCTTGACATCGTCGCCCACGGTCAGGGTGTTGCCGTTGGCCAGGCCCCGGGTCTCACCGGACATCTGCCCGGTGGAGGGCACCCTGACGGTGTTCCACCCCCGGGAGCTGATGACCTCGACGCCTCTGGTGGTGGTGACCGGATGGCTGGTGCCGGCGCCGGTGCCGCTCTCGAAGTTGAACGCCTGGAGTCTGCTGTCCCGGATGAACGCCGCCTCCGTCCCGGTGGCCAGGTAGCGGTTCTCCCTCGGCCGGAACATGTGCGGGAGCAGCGTGTCGTTCACATGCGAGATGCCGATGTTCATCCGCTGGAAGTTCGGGGACAGCAGCGTCCGGTAGAAGTTCGGCGGGCGCTGCTCGGCGATCCGGTGCGTCGCGTCCCAGGAGCCGTCGGGCTCGACCCGGCGGACGCCGGTGGGCTTGCCCTGCGGTGAGACGGTGGTCCAGCTGCCGGTCGGCAGCCCGCCGGGACTCAGCTCGGTGGCGCGGAAGTTGCGGATGTTCTGAACTGCCACCCCGAGGTGGTGGATTTTGTGAAGTGCCACCGCGGCGAACTTCTCGTTCACCGCGACGATGAGGTCCTGCCGCGGGTCGGGCATCCGGTCGATCCAGCCGTGGCCGCCCGTGTACCAGCGGCGCTCGCCGTTGGCCTGGACGGAGAAGTCGGCGCCGTAGCGGTGCCAGTTGCCCCCCTGGCCGGTGCTGAAGGAGAAGAGGGAGGAGGACGAGGCCTCGCGCGTGGCCAGCACATAGCCGCCGTCCGGGGTCTCCCGGTAGTGGTGGACGGGGCCCGTGAGGGAGCGCGAGACGTGGATCTGCTCGCCGTAGTCGAAGAAGGTCTTGCGACTCGTGCCCCAGATCCGGATGCCGTTCCCCGCGGCGTTGCCCTCCGCGTCGAGCAGCTGCCAGCGCTCGCGCTGACTGAGGAAGCCCGTCGGCACGCCGTGCCAGCGGTGGGCGAAGTCGGTGACGGTGCCGGGGGTGTGCCCGTCCAGGGCGGCGCCGTCGGCCAGGGGGCGGCGCTCGAAGACGACGTGGCGCAGGCCGTCGCTGTTGAAGGTGACCAGCGAGACATGGCCATGGTCAGCGCCCTTGACCTCGACCCGGCCGCGGTCGAGCCAGGGCGCGGGCGTCGGCGGCCCGATGGAGGCGGGCGGGCGCTCGCCGTTGCCTTCGGTCCAGCGCGCCGCCTCGGGGTTGGGCCGCCAGCGCTCCCAGATGCCGCCGGTGAACTTCCCGGCGTCGTCGTGCTCGTAGACGACCTTGTAGAAGTGGTCGTCAAGGCGCCGCCCCTTGGCGATGATGTTGATCCGCTGCTCGATCAGGCGCCCGTCGTCCGGGCCGTAGATCTTGTACTCGCCGTCCCTGAGGCCGGTGGCGTGGCCGGTGTCGCGGAAGTTGCCGCGGAATTCGCCGTCCTGCTCGGCCCTGAGCTGGTGGCCGATCCGGTTGAGGTCCCGGTCGCGCACCTGCCATGTGCGGGCGTCGGCGAAGCGCTGGCCGACGCTGTCGCCCAGCTCCCGCACCTGGAACGTCTCGCGCTGGCCGGTGTACTTGGTGGCGGTCCGCAGCCCGCTGGCCGGGTCGCGGGGGCCGATGTGGAAGTCCGGCCCGCCGTCGGCGTGGAACGCCCAGGTCTGGGAGCCGTCCGCGCTGCGCACCCGGAAGCCGGTGCCCGGGTCCACGTCCGTCGGCACCGCCTGGCGGCCCGTCACCACACGGTCGGGCACGACCGCCCTTTGGTTGTCCAGCAGATCGTAGGCGCGGTGGTACTTGCCTTCGTGCACCATCTCGTGGATGCGCACGGCGGTGCCGCCCACGCCGCTTCCTTCGCCACCCGCCAGCGCCGTCTCGTCGAAGCGGTGCGCGCCCGTCTCGCCGTCGAAGTACTCGGTCACCCGGCCCCGTCGGGTGGCGAAGTCGCTCCCAGGGCGGGTGATGTCGTCGATGGTGGTGATGGGGTCGCCGGTGGCCGTTCGGTAGGTGTGACGGCCAGGGGGGGTGAGGTCGGTGAACGCGTACCCCTGGACCGTCGGCTCCCCGTCGGGGCCCGTCCTGGTGAGGACGCGCACGTCGTGGGTGATGGTGCGGGTGGCCGGATCGACGATGACGTGCTTGGTGTTCCAGTGGACCCGCAGTGTGTTGTCGCGCTGGACGGTGACATCCACCGGCTTCTCCGGGGTGCCCGGCGGGGTGATCGTGGCCTGGTCCAGGTTGCCGGGGAGGCGCAGCACATGGTCGGGCAACTCCCCGTTCGTGACGGTGAAGCGCTCCTCGATGAATCGCCCGTCGGTCTCGTGCTGCCGGGTGATCCCCTCGTTGGTGAACGAGTAGCCGGTCCTGTCATGGGTGAACTCCGTCGCCGGGTGGGCGGTGCCGTCCGCCCGGCGCAGCAGCGGGTCGCCCCCGCCGCGCGTGGCGGGCAGGTGGACGAACGCGTCGGTGCCAGGCGTGACCAGCGGGGTGGCCCGGTGGCTGAAGCCGCCCGTGGCGGTGATCACCGAGTGGTCCGGGCCGTTCCCCTCGGGGATCCGGTAGCCGTGGAAGCCCGCCCACCGCTGTTCCACGGCGGGCAGATCGGCGCGGCCCGTGGCGCGGATCACGGCGCTTGAGGTGTTGTCCGCGTGCGTCACCTCCAGGGTGCGGCCCGCGACCGGGCCACCGGTCATCCTGTAGGTCTCGTGGGTCAGTTGGGCGGTGTGGCCGCCGCCGGGAGTGTCCATGAACCGGTAGGTCAGCGTCCCGCCGCCCCATGAGATGGCGAAGCCCCAGGTGCCGCCGTCCTCGGTGAACGCGGCCTCGGTCCGTTGGCCTCGGGCGTCGAAGAACGCATGTCCCTCCGGCCGTGTGGACCGCAGGACCAGGCCCGTGGTGCCGTCGGGCAGCACGGCCTCGGCGGCTCCGGGGTGGGGCCTGCCCGTGAGGTCGAGCAGCGCCTGCCGGTCCCCGACCCGCACCAGGAAGCCCTCGTCCGGGATCTTGGTGACCCCGCTGTCCGGCACCCGCTGACCGTCCCGCACCAGGCGGGGCTCGTCGGCGGCCCCGGCGGGGACGACCAGGTCGGCGCCGTTGAGCTCCGCGTCGAACCGCGCGTCCCCGCCCAGGCGGTGCACCTCGCGGAGCGCGTCGCCGTTCGCGACGTCGTGGAACGCGGTGCTGTGGTCCCGGACGATCCGGATCTCCCCTTCGAGGGCCCCGGTGTGCCCGTTGCGGCGCAGGTCGACCGAGGAGTTCGGCACCTCCTGTCCGGTGTTCCGCTCGATCAGGGTCGGCCGGGCGTGATTGTCGAGCACCGTGTTGGGCACGCGAAGGTCGTGGCCCGCCAGGGACGCGGCGTCGAAGGCGTGGATCTCCCGCTGCCAGACGCCGGTCGCCCGGTCGTAGACGGTGGTCACGGCGCCGCGCGGCACGGTGATCGTCCGCTCCGTGACCTCCGGGGTGAAGCCCCGAGGCTCGCCCGTGAGGTCGCGCACCTGGGGCTGGCCGCCGTCACGGGTCGGGATGTCGACGAAGTCCCTGACCCGGGTGCTGTCCGTGACCTGGAGCTCCACCACGTCGTGCGTCCTGACCCCCTCGTTGTTCAGGATGAAGCGGTCCCCCGGCAGGAGCACCCGGGACCCTGAGCCGTCCGCGAGCGTGGTGATCCCGTCGTTCAACCGGGTCAGTGAGCCGTCGGGACCAGGGCGGTAGGCCGTCACCTGGCCGTCTACCAGGCGGAGATGGACCCGGGGGACGTTCTCGCTGTCGACGAGGGCGATCCACCGCTCGGTCCTGACGGTCCTGACGGTCCCGTCGTCCCGCGTGACGCGCACGATGTCGACGTCGCCTTGCGGCTCGAGCGTCACGCCGAGCCGCTGGCCGCCGTCCGGCGTGACGGCGTCGGCGGCGGTGACGCGGCCCGTGTCCGGGGCGAAGGTGAGGCGCAGCTCGGCGCCCCCCTCGACCGGGATGTCGAACGAGCCGGTCCGCCCGGCGTCCGCCCCGAGCACGGGACCGCCCTGGCCCTGGCCGAGCCCCGGCATGCGAGGTTCCCCGATGAACGCCATGTGCACTGTGAGGTCGGTGTCGCCGGGGTCGGGTGGGGTGGGCCTGGTGCTGGTGGTGGATTCCGTGAGTTGCTGGACGGGGATGGCTCGGTGTTCGGGGGTGAGGAGGAGGTATTCGACGTCGTTGACGCGTTGGAGCCCTGGGGTGCCGTCGGTGTTGTTGATGAAGTGGCCGGTGCGGGCGTCGTAGGTGATGGCTCGTTCGTCGGGGGTGTAGACGGTGAGGTGGTGTTCGGGTCGGGGGTTGGGGTTGGCGCGGGTGGGGGGGGCGGTGGCGTCGATGTGGCGGATGACGTGGTCGTGGAGGGTGGTGCCGTCGAGGGTGCGGGGG
>NZ_RBDY01000028.1 GCF_003626575.1 Streptomyces radicis
GCGCCAGCCTGAGCCTCTACCAGGTCATCCGCGAGTTGCAGACGCTCCTCGCGGTCTGGACCGGCGCCTGCCCCACCTGTCACCGTGACATACCCACACCCATACCAACCTGACCAAGCACTACTAGCGTCGGCGCGGGGCCGAGCTCCTGATGGCGCGTCTGCTCCTGCGGGCCACCCGCAGCGGGTAGCCGGCGATCCGGCGCAGGCGCGGGAAGCGCTGGCGCTGCTGGCTCGCGGCGCGGTCCAGCTCCTCGGCCAGGTGCATCGACCGCTTGTCGATGTCCAACTCATCGAGCATCCGGTCCACTTCGGCCAGCAGGGAGCCATGGAGCTGCCACTGCTGTGGGTGTTCCTGGACGCGTTCGAGGAGCAGCCGCGCGACGTGTTCGCGGCTGACGCGGGCGGCGTCGAGCTCGACGGCCAGGAACGCCTCGGCCTCGTCGGCCGCCGTGCTGACCTGGCTGGTGATCAGGGTCGCGAAGCTGTCGACGGCGCCCGCGAGGTTGGCGAGCAGCTCCTGGAGGGCGGGGGCCACCTCGGGCGGGAACAGCGGCTCGTCGGCGCGGCGGGCGGCGAGGTCGCGCATCGTCTGGGTGAGGGTGCGCAGGATGACCGCGCACACCTCGAGGGTGTCGAGCCCGGTGCGCAGCACGATGCGGGTGACCAGGGGTTCCTTGACCCTGGGGTTGAAGCGCAGACTCTCCTCCGCCTGGCTGATGGAGGCGTCCACCTGGGCGATGTCCTGGTCGAGGCGCCGGGCCTCGTTGAGCTTGGCGGAGACCCGCTGGACGGGGCTGCGGCCCTGCTCGGCCTCCTCGCTGAGCCTGCGCAGCAGCTCGCGCATGCGCCGCGCCTGCTCCTCGATGTCCTCGCCCGCGGAGCCGACCCAGAGGGGCGGCACGAAGATGATGTTGAACAGCAGCCCGACGACGGCGCCGATCACCGTTTCCACGACGCGGTCGAGCGCGGTGGCGGTCACCTGGGCGACGCCCAGGACGAGCATCGCGCTGATCGCCACCTCGGGGACGAACTCGCTCACCCGCACCAGGTGACCGATCGAGAGCGACGTCAGGATCAGCAGGGCGAGGCTCCACCAGCTGAGGCCGACCAGGGCGCTGAACGCGGTGGCGATGAGGACGCCCGCGATCACGGAGTTCACGCGGCGGATGCCGGTGGTGATCGTGGCGAAGAGGGTGACCTGGACGACCAGGAGCGCGGTCAGGGGCGCGAGCAGGGGCGCCTCGACGTCGGTCACCCAGAGGGCGACGATGTAGGAGATGGTCGCGGCGGCCGTCGAGCGGAGCGTCTGGATCACCACGGGCTCGTTGCTCCGTTTGACCAGATCGGCAAGCTGCTCGGGTACCTCCCGCATGCGCGGCCCCTTTCACTCCGGTCGCACGCCACGACCCCGGCTCGTGAAAAAGATGTCACTCCGCGCCGCGATCACCGGTGAACCGCGCCCGCGTCGCGCGTCCATGGCCACTCCCGCGGCCTCCTGATCGTGTCCATGCCCATCGCCATGAGCGTGAGCATCTCGCTCTGCACCTCGGGCGTGAACAGCTCCTGCTCCTGCGCGGTGAGCGAGAGGCCGGGCGCGAGCGCCGACCCCGCGCCCCGGCAGACGGTGAACGCCCGCATTAACACGATGAACTGATCCGGCGCCAACCTGCTTCGCAGCGCCTCCACATACAGCTCCAGCTGTGCCCGACCCGTGTCTGTGTCCATGGGCTCTATCGTGCGGCGCGCGGGGCGCGGTGGGAAGGTCGCCTCGGGTGCGCCGAATTGGGTCGCCGTACGGGTGTGCGGGGGACTACGGTGCTCATGTGGCGAAGCTCAATCAGATCATCGCGGTGGAGAAGGGCGTCAAGTCCAAGGTGCAGCAGGACCTGGCGGGGGTGCATCACGGGCTGACGAAGCCCGCGCTGCTGGCCGGGATCTCGCGGACGTACCAGCCGAAGGACGAGGAGGGCGAGCAGCTGCCGCCCGAGTCCACGCGCGTGCAGGTCAAGGCGGAGGACGTGCTCCGCGAGTCCGCGAAGACGCTCACCCGGCTGTTCGACGTGACCGCCACCAAGGACTGGGCGAACCGGACGGCGAGCGCCGATGTGACCGTGGACGGGCAGCCGTTGCTGCGCGATGTGCCGGTGGCGTATCTGCTGTTCCTGGAGAAGCAGTTGGGCGAGCTCGGCGCGTTCCTGCGGAAGCTGCCGGTGCTCGACGCCGCGGAGTCCTGGACGCTCGACGGCTCGACGGACTGGTGGAGGACGGACGTCGTGCGCACGGTCAGGACCAAGAAGGTCCCGCGCAACCATGTGAAGGCGGAGGCGACCGAGAAGCACCCGGCGCAGGTCGAGGTGTACTACGAGGACATCCCCGTCGGGTACTGGACGACCGTCAAGTTCTCCGGCGCGCTGCCCGCCCGCCGGGTGAACGAGCTGCTGGAGCGGATCGAGAAGCTTCAGCAGGCGGTGAAGTTCGCCCGGGAGGAGGCCAACGGCATGGAGGTCACCGACCAGCGGGTGGGCGACGCCATATTCGGCTATCTGTTCAGCTGACGCGTCCGACGGCGAGCGGATAGTCTTTCCATCTCCCCGGCGGCCGCGTTCGGCGCGTGCGGCCGGGGTGCGCCTGAGGAGCGCAAGCTGACGCTGAAGCTTGTCATGAGGACATCAATCTCAGACTCTCGCTCCAGACTCAGCATCCCGTCCATCGCCCGGGCGACCGGACGCGGGCAGAAGCGTCGAGATTGCCGGTTCGAATCCGGCCCGCCGCGCCACACGCGGCGGTGGCTCAAAGGCAGAGCACGCGCTGGGCACTGACCCGCCTCATGAACAGCCGGGGCGTGCCACGGACGGATCCACAGGGGCCCGGGGTTTGGCTAGACCCCGGGTCCCACCTCATGTCTCATCTCATGCCGTGGCCCGCGCGGCTACTCGCAGCCGACGCCGTCCCCGTCCCGGTCCAGATGGCGGCCATAGCCGGGGTCGCCCGCGTACACGGGCGCGGCACCGGCGTCGCGCGCCGCGTCGCAGTTCTCGTAGTACACGCTCGAAGGCGCCTCGGGCTCCTCGTCCCCGCCCCCCGACCCGTTGTCGTCGGCGACCGGCGGCGCGGTCACGGTGGCCGTGGCGGTGACCGTCTCGGTGGTGGTGACCGTGGGCGCGGGCTCGGGGTCGGGCCGCGGCTCCGGCTCGGCGGTGGCCGTGACGGTGGCGGTCACGGTGGCCGTGGGTATCGGCTCCGCGGCGCTCTCCTCGGCCGCGCCCTCCCCCGAGGCGCCGATCCCGATCCCCAGGAACCCCGCGACGAGCAGCGCGGGAATGACGAAGCGCTTGCGGCCCCAGCGCGGCGTATGTGCGTTCATCGTGTCGTCCTCCCCTTGGTGAGGGAGTAAGTGTGATGGATTGGTGGGGCAGTTCGTCAGATTTTCGGGAAACTGATGCGCCGGGGGCGGGTGGGGCGTGCCGAGGCGCCCGGTGAGGGCGGGAGGATGGGGGGATGCGGATGGAGGCGATCAGCTGGGAGCGGCTCACCGGGGAGCTGGTGGACCGGGTGGCGGGGATGACCGGGGAGTGGGCGCGCGTGGTGATCGACGGTGCGCCCGTCGCCGGGGGCGCGGCGCTGGCCGACGGCATGGCGCGGGAGCTGCGGCTGCGCGGGCGCGAGGCGCTTGTGGTGGCGGCCGCGGGCTTTCTGCGGGCGGCGTCGCTGCGGTACGAGTACGGCAAGCGGGACGCCGACGCCCATCTCGACCTGTGGCTCGACGAACGGGCGCTGTGGCGCGAGGTGTTCACGCCGTTGGACCCCGGCGGCAGCGGCCGGGTGCTGCCCGACCTGTGGGACCCCGAGCGGGACCGGGCCACCCGCAGCCCCTATGTCGAGCTGCCGCCCGGCGGCGTTCTCCTGCTGCACGGTACGTTCCTGCTGGGGCGTTGGTTCCCGGCGGACCTGTCCGTGCATCTGAGCCTGTCGCCCGGCGCGCTCGGGCGGCGTACCCCCGAGGACGAACGCTGGACGCTGCCCGCCTTCGCACGGTACGAGCGCGAGACCGCCCCCGCGGAGCGCGCGGACGTCGTCGTGCGCGCCGACGACCCGAAGCGGCCCGCCTGGGCGCCGGGCCCCGACGCCCCTTCCTGACCGAATCCTCATGCGACGGGGGGCGTTGGGTGACGAACGGCTGCCGCACGGCGACGAACCTGCAACACTGGGTGTCCGCACGATCGGCGGACAGTGACAGGGGCGGTGGCTGGTGGACGAGTCGGGAAAGCCGTACACCACGGACGAGGTGCTGCACGCGGTGGCGTTGATCCAGGCGCACCTCGCGGAGGACGAGGAGGCGGTGCAGGCCCTCCAGGACGAGACGGAGGAGAGCGCCCGCCAGTGCGCGCGGTCGATGTTCGCGCTGGCCCATGTCATCGTCTTCGGGCAGATCATCCCCGAGATGTGGGTGATCAAGCAGAATCTCGACTTCGGCCACACCAGCCGGGTGCCCGAGCTGAACCTCGCGATCCACGTGCTCAAGCGCATGGAGGAGCGCATCGGCCTCGCCCATGTGCACCCGGTGGTGGGCGCGCTGTCAGCGGGCGACGTGATGGACCTGATCATCCAGTGCACCGGCACGCGGATGGAGGACGTGCCGAGCTTCCTCGACACGGTGCGCGAACGGGCGCTGCGCACCGCCCAGTTCTGAAGGCGGCGAGGGCCCTCAGGCGCCGGGCATCGTCAGCACGGCCGCCCCCGTGACGCGGTCGGCCGCGAGGTCGTCGAGTGCGGCGTCCGCGCGGTCGAACGGATACGGCATCACCGTCGTCCGCACCCCGTACCGCGCCGCAGCGGCCAGGAACTCCCGCCCGTCCTCCCGGGTGTTGGCCGTCACGCTGCGCACCGTGCGCTCCCGGAAGAGGTGCCGCTCGTAGTCGAGCGCCGGGATCTCCGAGAGGTAGATGCCCGCGATGCTCAGCGTGCCGCCCGCGTCCAGCGCCTCGAGGGCCACCGGCACCAGGTCGCCCACCGGCGCGAACAGGATCGCCGCGTCCAGCGGCTCGGGCGGGCGGGCCGCCGCGTCCCCCGCCGAGGCCGCGCCGAGGTCAAGGGCGAGGCGCCGCGCCTCCCGCGAGCGCGTCAGCACGTGAACGCTGGCGCCCCGGCCGATCGCCACCTGCGCCGTGAGGTGCGCGGAGCCGCCGAACCCGTAGACGCCGAGCCGACCGCCCTCGGGCAGGTCGGCCCGCCGCAGCGCCCGGTACCCGATGATCCCGGCGCACAGCAGCGGCGCCAGCTCCTCGTCGGTGAACCCGTCGGGCAGCTCGTAGGCGTAGTCCGCGGGGACGGTGACGTACTCGGCGTAGCCGCCGTCCGCGTCCCAGCCGGTGTAGCGGGAGTGCGGGCAGAGGTTCTCCTGGCCGCGCGCGCAGAAGCGGCAGCGCCCGCACGTGTGCCGCAGCCAGGGAACGCCGACCCGGTCGCCCACCGCGTGCGCAGACGCCGCCGGGCCCGCCGCCACCACCTCGCCGACCACCTCGTGCCCCGGCACCACGCGGCTGCGGTGCGGCGGCAGGTCGCCGTCCCGCACATGCAGGTCCGTGCGGCACACGCCACACGTCCTGACGCGCACCAGCAGCTCGTCGTCCGCGGGCCGCGGCACCGGCAGCGTCACCGCCTCGAGCCGTCCCGGGGAGGGCACGACCCAGGCCCGCATCGTCTCCGTCGCCATGGGGTCACCGTAGCGTCGCGGGGACCGGCGGGGCGTCAGGCCAGGCGCCGTATCTCGCCACGCACCCGGTAGAACCCGCCCGATGACGCGTGCAACTCGTCCACCACGTAACGCGCCCCTGGCTGGCGGATGTGCCGGGGGAACTGGACGTTCCACTCGGGGCGGTACCCGGAGGTGATCACGCGCATCCGCAGCCGCGCGCCCTCCTGCACGCACTCCACGACCACCCCGCCGCTCGGCGCCGCCGCGACCGTCTCGACCGCCGCGCCCGGGGCGTATGTCGGCAGCGCCGCCGCCGACTTGATGTCCACGGCCTCGGGCACCGTCCCGGCCTTGGCCGCCTCGATCGCCGCGTCGCTCGCGTCCACGCAGGCCAGCGAGCCGTCGGTGGTCACCACGAAGAGCTGCTCGTCCAGATACTGCATCGACAGGGCCGAGCCCGCGCCCGTGCCCAGCTTCCACAGCCGGGTGCCGTCCTGCGCGAAGCAGTAGATCGAGGAGGCGTAGTCCCCCGCGAACACGTACCTGCCGTCGGGCGCCGCCGCGCACGAGTACACCACCGAGTCGCAGGCGTACGTCGCCTCGATCCGCCCGGTCGCCTTCGAAAGGCGCTGCACCACCTTCCTGTTGGTGCCCGCGTACACCGCGTCGGCCTCCTGCCAGCCGAACAGCACCGAGCCGGTGGTCGGCGTGTGCCACAGCTCGCCGCTGCTGTCGGGGTAATACGCCGTCACGCCCCTGCTGTGCCCGTGGTACACCGCCGCGTCGTCCCGTCGCACCATCCAGGCGTGGTCGCCCCTGCCGCCGCGCGACCACTTCAGCTCGTCCTCGTGGTCGATGACGGTGAGCCCGCCCTGCCGGTCGGAGACGTGCAGCACGCCCTCGTGGATGTCGAGCCAGAAGATGTCCACGTCGTCCGCGATGTCGTACGCGGCGAACGGCAGCTTGGACGACAGGTCGTACACCGTGCCGTCGTCGCACCCCGCGTAGATCCAGAAGTCGTCCGCCACCAGGCACTTGACCCCGTCGGGCAGCGAGTACCTGGCCAGCACCTCGCCGTCGTGCGCCAGCGTGTAGACGTCGCCGCTCTGATTGCCCACCCAGCAGCGGTCGCGGTCGATGTGGATGCCGAACGCCGCCGTGCCCGTGCGGAACCGCCACAGCACCGGCGCCACCGCCCGCGCCGTCGAGGGCGCCGAGACCACCTGACGGCGCGTCACCGAGCGGGCCTGGCGGTGGCCGGGCACCGCCAGCGCGTACCCCTTGCGGACCTTCTCGTCTATCTTCCGGTTCGCCGCCGCCCGCGCCTTGGCCACCGTCGCGAACGACGTCGTCTTCGACTGCCCCGCGGCGCCGATCCGCCCGTAACGGACCGTCACCGCCGCCCCGTGCACCGAGACCTCGTAGAACTTGTGCGCGCCGCCGCCCTCTTCGGAGAGCTCCAGATACGTCGTGGCCTCGGGCACGGCAGACTCCTTCCCCCCTGACCCTGATGGCCCGGGATCACCTGCTCCGAACGTTAGGCCCCGGCACTGACAGCGACCGTCGGAGGGCCCGCTCCAGGACCGTCTGTCAGTGGCCGGGGATAGCGTGTGCGGCATGGATCGCATCAGGACAGAACAGATACCCGGGCGCACGGGCCCGGCGGCCACCGTCGAGGTCGAGCCGCGCGAAGTCGGTTCCGTGCGCACGCAGTACGCCCCCGAGCCCGACGGCGATCCCGACCCCGGCGAGGTCGTGTGGACCTGGGTCCCCTACGAGGAGAACGACGGCCGCGGCAAGGACCGTCCCGTGCTCGTGGTCGCGCGCGAGGACGGCCGTGACTCGTTGCTCGCCGTCCAGCTCACCAGCCGCGACCGGGACGGCGACGCCGAGTGGATGCCGCTCGGTTCGGGCCCGTGGGACCGCTCGGGGCGCGACTCCTGGGTGCACCTCGACCGCGTGCTGCGCGTGCACCCCCTGGGCATGCGGCGCGAGGCGTGCGCCCTGGACCGCGCCCGGTTCAACCGGGTGGTGCACGCCCTCCAGCTGCGGCACGGCTGGCGCTGAGGCCCCGATGACGGCCGACATCCTCCCCGGGCCGCCCGCGCCGCTCGGGGACCGCTTCGTGGTGCTCGACTGCGAGACGACCGGGTTCAGCCCCGAGCGCGGCGACCGCATGGTCTCCCTCGCCCTGGTGACCGTCGAGCGGGGGCGGATCACCGACCGCTGGACGAGCCTGGTCGACCCGGGCCGCGACACGGGCCCCGTCGAGATACACGGCATCACCAACGCGCAGGCCGCCGCCGCTCCGCGCTTCGCCGACCTCGTCCCCGAGATCGTCGCGCGGCTCGACGGCGCGGTGCTCGTGGCGCACAACGCCGGGTTCGACCTGGCGTTCCTCGCGATGGAGCTGGAGCGCGCGGGCACCGGCGGCCTCCCGGACACCGCCCTCGACACCCTGGCCCTGGCCCGGCGCTTCCTGCCCGAGCTGGAGAACCACCGACTGACCACGTGCGTCGCCGCGTTGGGCATCCCGCACCGCGCCCACCGCGCGGACTCCGACGCCGAGGTCACCGCCGCGCTCCTCACCGAGCTGCTGCGCCGCGCCGCCGCGGCCGGTCATACGGGCCTGGCCGGGCTGAGCGCACCGTCCGCCGTGCTGCTCCGCGAGGGGCGGCGCAGGCGGATGCGCTGCGACGCCGAGACCGAGGGCATCGGCGACGAGCACCGCGCCGGGCACCTGACCATCGCCCGCTGGGAGGGCGGCGCCGACGGCTGGCGGCGGGCGCTCGCGGCGCTCGAGGCCGACGGCTGCCCCGAGGCGGGGCGCCTGTGGGGGTGGCTGGGCGGCATGCTGTGCGAGGAGACCTCGGTGTTCGGCCCGGCGCGGCCTCAGCTCGCCCATGACGCGCTGCGCACCGGCCTGTGGCTCCAGCTCGCGGCGCCCGACGAGGCGCACCGCGAGGACATCGCGCGGATCGTGGCCCAGCTGGCCGCCCTCGACCGGGGTGCCCGCGCCCCCGCCCACCTGCTGGCCCTGTTCCCCGCGTCCGCCGCCGCCATCGCCGCGCTGCCCGGCTGCGGGAGCTGCTGGTCGTGCGAGGCGATCGGGCTGTGCGACACCGGGAGCGCAGGGTCCGCGCTCGTCTCGCACTACGGCCCCGCCACCGCCCACCCCGACGAGCTGGCCGCGCGGCTTCCGCTGCTGGCCGCGGCCGGGGACCTGGCGGCCCTGGGCCGCGGCGCCCGCTACGCCGGGCAGGCGTGGGAGCGGCTCGACCGGATCGGCGAGGCCGTGCGGCTGTGGCAGTGGGCGCTGGACCGCGGGGCGCGCGACCCCGCCCTGTTCAACCGGCTGTCCCAGCACCACGAGCGCGAGTTCGGCGACCACGCGACCGCCCTCGCGCTGTGTGAACGGGCCCTCGCGGTGCGCCGCGAGGACTCCACGGCCGCGTCCCCGAGCTGGGACGCGCTGGCCAGGCGCGCCGAACGGTGCCGCCGTCGGCTGACGGAAGCGGCGGCGTGACGGGTCAGCGGCGTGCCCGACCCTAGGATGTGCGGGCGGCGGGGCACGGGACCGTTCCGCCGCGGACGGTGAGGGCCCGGGCGGCGACGTCGGGGCGGCCCGGGCGGTGGCGCCGGGGCGGTGACGAAGGAGGCGGCGGTGAGCGGAGCCCTGGAGCCCATGCCCGAGGACTGGGGGCGGGCCCTGGCCATCGTGGCCCACCCCGACGACCTGGAGTACGGCGCCGCCGCGGCCGTCGCCGAGTGGACCGACGCGGGGCGTGACATCGCGTATCTCCTGGTGACGCGGGGCGAGGCGGGCATCGACACCCTGCCGCCCGAGGAGAGCGCCCGGGTCAGGGAGGGCGAGCAGATCGCCGGCGCGGCGGTCGTCGGCGTGGACTCCGTCACCTTCCTCGGCCACCGCGACGGGGTCATCGAGGAGGGGCCCGCGCTGCGCCGCGACCTGACCGCCGCCATCAGGGCCCACAGGCCCGAGCTGCTGATCACCATCAACCACCACGAGACGTGGGACCGGGACAGCCGCGACTGGAACACCCCCGACCACCGCGTCGTGGGCCGGGCCGTGCTCGACGCCGCAGGCGACGCCGGGAACCGCTGGATCTTCCCCGAGCAGCTGAGCGCGGACGGCGCCGAGCCCTGGGGCGGGGTGCGCTGGGTGGCCGTGGCGGGATCGCCCCTGCCGACGCACGCCAGGGCCGTGGGGGAGCGCTCGCTGCGGCGGGCCGTCGCCTCCCTCGCCGAGCACCGGGCCTATATCTCGGCCCTGAGCGATCTGGAGCCGCTCGCCTACGCCCAGGAGCTGAACGCCATGGTGACCGAGGCGGCGGCGCCCCGGTTCGGCGGCCGCCCCTGCGTGCCCTTCGAGCTCTTCCCTCGCTGAGGACGGCCGTTCCCGCCCCCGATCAAGGCCCGGACCAACGCTGGGAAAGTGCCGGGAAGGCGTCCGGAGAGCGTCGGGAAAGTGACGCTCGCCACAGGCATTTCCGGGCCTACGACGCCGATTAGTAGCGGCGAATGACAAAGGTCCGGGACTTTGGTCCCGAGCCGGTCGGGTATTTCGGGGGGAATGGCTCACGACCTCGGTGAAACGCCGCTTTCCCTGAACGGCACCGCTGGTCGCGCGGGCCGCGGGTGGGGGAGTCGCCCCCGGGAAACGCCGGGGAAACGCCGTGTCCCGCGCCCGTCGCGCCGCTGTATTCCGCGATGTCCCACTACGGGGTCGCCTCGTAGTGGCGGTGCTTGTGGTCCCCCCGAGCCGCCGTTTATCCATGGGGTTGTCCGGCCCGATCGGCTGGAATTTCCCCAAGCGCAGAGGTGGACCACCCCATGCCGAACAGCACCATGATCGACCGCGCCAAGAAGACCCTGAAGACCCGTACCGCCGCCATCGTCGCGGCCGGCGCGTGCGCCTCGGTGGCCGTGACGGGCGCGGCGGTGGCGGGCGGCCAGGGCGGCCAGGGCGCCGACGCCGACCGTGCCACTCAGACCGTCGCCGCCAAGAAGGACAAGGACTGGGTCAACCCCATATCCGACGACTACGAGCTGACCGGCACCTATGGCAACACCGGTGAGCGCTGGGCCTCGACCCACAGCGGCCAGGACTTCGCCGTGCCGACCGGTACCGACGTCCACGCCGTCGGCGACGGCACCGTGGTCAAGGCGGGCGGCAACGGAGCCGGTGACGGCCCCGCGTACGGCAACGCCGTGGTGATCAAGCACGCCGACGGCACGTACTCGCAGTACGCCCACCTGTCCAAGATCGAGGTCGAGACCGGCGAGCAGGTCGAGACCGGCGAGGACATCGCCGACTCCGGCAACACCGGTAACAGCAGTGGCCCGCACCTCCACTTCGAGATCAGGACCACGCCGGACTACGGCTCGGCCGTCGACCCGGTGAAGTTCCTGAAGGACCACGACGTGGACGTGTGATCCGGACCGAACCGGACTCAGCCGGCCAGCGCGGCGGCCCGCTGCCTGCGGCACTCGCGGGACAGCACCGGATAGGCCGCCGCTATGGCCGCGAAGACCCGCTCGGTGAGCAGTCGGGAGCCCTCGGCCCGGCTGCGCCCCGGCGGCAGCGCCTCGACCAGCAGGCTGTGGGGCGCGAGCACATCACGTAAATACTCGACCTGCCAGCGGGCCAGCTCCGCGGGGACGGCCGACTCGGCGCTGACCGCGCTCGGCCGGTGTCCCCACGAGAGCGCGGCCCGCTTCGCGTCGCGCAGATTCCGGTGGCGCACCGCGAGCGCGCGCAGCTCGGCGGGCGAGAGCGCGGGCAGCTCGAGGGAGGCGCTGCGGATGGCGTCAAGGCCCCGCTCGCGCCGCCGCAGCCGCGCCCTGCGCAGCGACTCGGCCCGCCTCCTGCGCAGCACGCGGGCCGCGGCGAGCCCGGGCCGCCGCTCCTCGCGCCGAACCCCCCGAACCATCCACGCCCTCCCACGCTCCCGGTGCACAGCCACTCACCAGGAGTGATGCCCTGCCGGGCCGGGGGACATGCGCCGCTCAGAACAGCGCGGGGGGCAGCACCCCCTCGAGCTCCAGCAGCCGCCGCTTCGTCTCGAGACCGCCGCCGAAGCCGCCTATGCCCCCGTCGGCCGCCACCACCCGGTGGCACGGCACGACCACGGGCAGGGGATTGGCGCCCATCGCGGCCCCGACGGCGCGCGCCGCGTCCCGGTCCCCGACCCGGTCGGCCAGCTCCCCGTACCCCACGACGTCGCCGAACGGCACCGACGCCGCCAGCTCCCGCAGGACCCGCTCGGTGAAGCCCGAGACCAGCGACCAGTCGAGCGGCGCGGTGAACCGGCGCAGCTCTCCCGCGAAATACGCGTCGAGCTCGGCGGACGCGGCCAGCAGCACCGGGTGGCGCTCCCCGGGATCCAGGCGCGCCCCCAGGGCCGCCCTCAGCCGCGCCAGGGACCGCCGCACCTCCCGCTCGTCCGCGTGGAAGCGCACGCTGACCAGGCCCTTCACCGTCGCCGCGAGCAGCAGCGGGCCGATCGGCGTCGCCCTGACGACCCATGCGCACTGTGTGTCACCGCTCATGCCCGCAGCCTAAGGCCGCCCACTGACAGCGGGACGCGGCCGGGCTCAGCCCCACAACCCGGCCCCCCGGTCCCCGGTCCTCGGCCCTCAGCCCTCGAGGGCCCGCGCGATCACGTCCGGGTAGTTGCTGATGATGCCGTCCACCCCGAGCTCCGCCACGGCCACGGCGGTGGGCCCGTCGTTCACCGTCCAGGCGTGCACCTCGACGGGCTCGCCCCGCGGGCCTTCCACGGCCTGGATCGCGGCCACGTAGGCGGCGCTCAGATCGGTGTACCGAGGGTTGATCTGGTCGCTGAAGGCCGCGAAATCGGCGATGTCCCCGACCTCGGGCGTGCCGAGGAAGCCGGTCTTCACCTCGGGTGCCAGCTCGTGCACCGTGCGCACCGACGCGGCGCCGAAGCTCTGCACCACCAGCCGCTCACCTGGGCGACGCTCGTCCAGCCAGCCGAGCGGCTCGAGCTCCGCAAGGACGTCGGCCTCGATGCCGGGGTAGAGCTCGGGGGACTTCAGCTCGAGGAGCAGCCGCTGGCCGTGCGTCTCCAGGCGGTCGGCGAAGTCGGCCAGCGTGGGCACCGGCTCCCCGGCGAACTCCTCGCCGAGCCAGCTGCCCGCGTCGAGGCGCGCGATCTCCGCCGCGGTGAAGTCGCCGACGTTCCACGGGGCGCGCTCGGGGAAGACCTCCTCCACGTCGGTCGTCCGCGCGAGCGTGGTGTCGTGCATCAGGACGAGCACGCCGTCCGCCGTGCGCTGCACATCCGTCTCGACCCACTCCGTGTCCGTCTCGGCGGCGGCGTCGACGGCGGCCAGGGTGTTCTCGGGGGCGTAGCCCGACGCCCCGCGGTGCGCGACCACGATCGGGCCTTCGGTGACGAGGGCCACGGGCAGCGCGTCCGCCGTCGTGGCCTGCGCGGTGGGGGCGATGCCGAAGGCGGCGAGGGTGACCGCGAGCAGCCACCCGGCCAGGCTGGCAGGGGAAGTGGACGGCATGGGGGGACTCCTTGTTCTCCGGTGAGCGGCCGCAGGCAGGCTGCCCGCGGCCGGGAACGCACCGGGAGGAGAACGGTGACCGCCAGTTGAACACGTGGCTACCGTCCGTCGGCGCGACGACGTTGTCAGTGGAGGGCCGTACGGTGGATGGCATGCGGCCCGTTTCAGACATCGAACGCACCACGGCGCCCTTCGAGGTCGTCAGCGAGTACCAGCCGAGCGGTGACCAGCCCTCCGCGATCGCGGAGCTGGAGAAGCGCGTCACGGGTGGGGAGAAGGACGTCGTGCTGCTCGGTGCGACCGGCACGGGCAAGTCGGCGACGACGGCCTGGATGATCGAGCGGCTGCAACGCCCCACCCTCGTCATCGCGCCCAACAAGACGCTGGCCGCCCAGCTGGCGAACGAGTTCAGGGAGCTCCTGCCGAACAACGCCGTCGAGTACTTCGTCTCGTACTACGACTACTACCAGCCCGAGGCGTACGTCCCGCAGACGGACACCTACATCGAGAAGGACTCCTCGATCAACGAGGAGGTGGAGCGGCTGCGCCACTCCGCGACGAATTCGCTGCTCACCCGGCGCGATGTGATCGTGGTCGCCTCCGTCTCGTGCATCTACGGCCTGGGCACGCCGCAGGAGTACGTGGACCGGATGGTGCCGCTCAGGATCGGGCAGGAGATCGACAGGGACGCCCTGCTGCGGCGCTTCGTCGACATCCAGTACACGCGCAACGACATGGCGTTCACCCGGGGCACCTTCCGGGTCAGGGGCGACACGATCGAGATCTTCCCGGTCTACGAGGAGTTGGCCGTCCGCATCGAGATGTTCGGCGACGAGATCGAGGCGCTCTCGACGCTGCACCCGCTCACCGGCGAGGTGATCTCGGACGACGACCACCTGTATGTGTTCCCGGCGTCGCACTACGTGGCGGGCCCCGAGCGCATGGAGCGGGCCATCTCAGGGATCGAGTCGGAGCTGGCCGAGCGGCTGGCCACGCTGGAGAAGCAGGGGAAGCTGCTCGAGGCGCAGCGGCTGCGGATGCGCACGACGTACGACATCGAGATGATGCGGCAGATCGGCACGTGCTCCGGCATCGAGAACTACTCGCTGCACATCGACGGCCGCGACACGGGCACCGCGCCGCACACCCTGCTCGACTACTTCCCCGACGACTTCCTGCTGGTCATCGACGAGTCGCACAACACCGTGCCCCAGATCGGCGCGATGTACGAGGGCGACGCCTCCCGTAAGCGCACCCTCGTCGAGCACGGCTTCCGGCTGCCCTCCGCCATGGACAACCGCCCGTTGAAGTGGGAGGAGTTCCTGGGGCGCGTCGGCCAGACCGTCTATCTCTCGGCCACCCCCGGCTCGTACGAGCTGTCCCGCGGCGACGGCGTCGTGGAGCAGATCATCCGCCCCACGGGCCTGATCGACCCCGAGGTCGTCGTCAAGCCGACCGAGGGCCAGATCGACGACCTGGTGCACGAGATCCGCGGGCGCGCCGAGAAGGACGAGCGCGTGCTGGTCACCACGCTCACCAAGAAGATGGCCGAGGACCTCACCGACTACTTCCTGGAGCTGGGCATCAGGGTCCGCTATCTGCACAGCGACGTGGACACCCTGCGCCGCGTGGAGCTGCTGCGCGAGCTGCGCTCGGGCGAGTTCGACGTGCTCGTCGGGATCAACCTCCTGCGGGAGGGCCTCGACCTGCCCGAGGTGTCGCTCGTGGCGATCCTGGACGCCGACAAGGAGGGCTTCCTGCGCTCCGGCACGTCGCTGATCCAGACGATCGGCCGCGCCGCGCGGAACGTCTCGGGCCAGGTGCACATGTACGCCGACCGCGTCACCCCGGCGATGGAGCGGGCCATCGAGGAGACGAACCGCCGCCGGGCCAAGCAGATCGCGTACAACGAGGAGCGCGGCATCGACCCGCAGCCGCTCCGCAAGAAGATCAACGACATCGTGGCCACGATCGCCCGCGAGGACATCGACACGCGGGAGCTGCTCGACACCGGGTACCGCAAGCCCGCCGAGGCGAGGAAGGGCAAGGCGCCGGTCCCGACCGTCGCCCCCGGCGGCGGGCGCAAGGAGCTGACCGACCGGCCCGCGGCCGAGCTGGCCGAGACGATCGAGCAGCTCACCGAGCGGATGCGGGCCGCGGCGGCGGAGCTCCAGTTCGAGATCGCGGCGCGGCTGCGCGACGAGGTGTCCGACCTGAAGAAGGAGCTGCGCCAGATGCGCGAGGTCGGGCTGCGGTAGGGCGGGGCCCTGGGCTTACCTTGGGTGGGTGAGGGTCGGCGCGGCGGGCGCGGCCCGAGGGGAGCGCACATGAGCGTCGAGCTGTCCCCGGGCGAGGAGATCGGCCTCGGCACGGTGGACGACGGCGGGCCGAGCGTCATCCGCATGGGCCTGGGCTGGCGGGCGCTGCGCCGCCCCCGTGGCTTCCTCGGCAGGATGTTCGACAGCCGTCCCGACATCGACCTCGACGCCTCGGCCGTGCTGTTCGCCGGGGAGCGCGCCGCGGACGTCGTCTACTTCAAGAAGCTGACGAGCGACGACGGTTCGGTCACCCACACCGGCGACAGCACGACCGGGGGCGCGGGCGAGGAGGACGACGAGTCGATCGAGGTCGACCTCCGCCGGGTCCCGCGGGAGATCGACCAGATCGTCTTCACCGTCAGCTCGTTCACGGGCCAGCGCTTCACGCGCGTGCGGGACGCGTTCTGCCGGGTGGTCGACGGGGCCACCGGCACGGAGCTGGCGCGTTTCACCCTGGCCGGGGGCGGGGCGTCGACCGCGCGGATCATGGCCAAGGTGCGGCGCGAGGGCGCCGGGTGGCGGATGACCGCCCTGGGCGCCCCCGCGTCGGGCCGTACGTTCCAGGATCTGCTCCCGGCGATCAGGCCGCACCTCTGACCCGGCCCCCCGGGGCGCTCAGCGGGTGACGAGCACCTCCACGCCGCGCCGCTCGCCCGCCACCGTGACCTCCAGGGTCACCGTGCCGGGCCGCAGCCCGGTGAGCAGGCCCGTCGCCGGGTCGAACGCCGCCACGTCGCGGGGCCGCGCCTCCTCGGGGTCGCCCACGTGCAGCGCCCCGGAGCCGTCCCAGTCGGCGCTCACCGGGAACGCCACCGGCACCTCGCGCGTCCCGCCCGGCACCTCCTGCGCCACCGTGGCCCCGGCCTCCGCGGTCCCGCCCACATCGAGCGTGCGCGGCGCGTCCAGCGTCAGCCCGTCCACATGCGGCCTGGTCTGCACCGACAGCCAGTCGGGCCGCGCCTCGTGGGGGTCGCGCCTGGCCCTGTCCTGCTCGGCCGCCCCGATCCGGTCCACGCCCACGAGCGCCCAGCCGGAGAAGCCGCCCTCGTCCGGCGGGGCGGCCGGGGCCTTGCCCGCGTTCCCGCCGATGAAGTAGGGCACCCCTTCCAGGTGGTAGGAGTCGAAGATCCCCACATGGGCGCCGAACCAGGCGGCGCCCTTGCCGGTCTCGCGCCTGAAGTCGGCCAGCCAGTCCTCGACCAGCGCGGCCTCGTGGCGGTCGGTCAGCTGGCTCGCGGGCTGCGCCGTGGTGTCCCGCGGCGGCACATGGGCCAGCACCACGACGGAGTCCACCGACCGGTCGTCCGCCGCGGCGTCCAACTGCGCGCGCAGCTCCTCGAACTGCTCGTAGCCGCCGCCCCTGATCGTCAGCGACGACGTGTCCAGCGTGACGAACCGGGTGCGCCGGTGGTCGAACGTCACACGGCTCTCGCCGAACTCCGCCTCGAACTCCTCGATGGAGCCGCCCATCACCTCATGGTTGCCCGGCACGTAGTACCAGGGCAGCGCGTCGCCCAGCTCCTCCTCGATCACCGCGCGGGCGAAGTCCAGGTCGGCGGGCGAGCCCTCGTCCACCCAGTCGCCGTTGATCACGACGAAGTCCGGGTCGGCGGCCCGCACCTCCCGCAGCGAACGCCTGGCCGCGGCCACCGTCTCGCTGTCCGGGTCGCGCGCCACGAACTGCGCGTCCGAGACCACCGCGAACCGCCAGTCGCGTTCCGCCGCCTCGGCGCCGGGGCCGATCAGCGGGTCGGCGTACGCGTCCGCGGGCGGCAGCTCCACCTCGGGCGGCGTCTGCGCGCGCAGCTCGTCGATCACGATGTCGCCCGTGTAGCTCTGCTCGGGCCGCGTCTCCGCCACGTAGAAGCGGTGCACCGACAGCGGATAGGCGATGCCCTCGGGCACGGTGAACGTGAGCTGCCGCCAGCCCTCCCAGTCGATGTGGTCGCCGCGCAGCACCTGTGCCGTGCCGCGCGCGTCCACCAGGTGCAGCGAGGGCCACGCGCCGCGCCCGTCGCCGTCGAGCCACAGCGTGAAGCTCTGCGGCTGGCCCGGCACCGGGATATCGGCCTCGGGGGTGGCGTAGGCGGCCCTGGTCGCGGTGGACAGGCCGAAGTCGTATGTCATGCGGAGCGCCGCGCCCTCCTGGCCCGCGGACTCGGGCAGCAGCTCGCCGTCGGCGCGGGCGTGGCTGAACTCCCAGGCGTCGGCGTCCTCGAAGTCGGCGACCGCGGTGTCGTCGAGCCCTATGGTGACGGCCACCTCGGTGGTCACGCCGTCCACCTCGACGCCGATCCGCCCCGAGACGGAGGGCGCGCCCGACGCGGCGCGCACCGTGAAGCCGCCCGCCTCGGGGGCGGGCTCGACGGTGAACAGCGAGGCGTCGTAGTCCAGTCGGGCGTCGGTGGGCTCGATGGGCGCGGAGTTCCCCGCGGCGTCCTGGCCGAGGAGCCCGAACGCGCCGGTGGCCCGCGCGTCGGCGAGCCCGACGCGTTGCGTGGTGGGCGCGAGGCGGTCCAACGGGCCGAGCACCGTCAGGTCGAGCGAGCCCTCGGCGCCCCGGCGCACCGCGGTGACCCGGGTGGTGCCGGGCCGCTCGGCGCGGAAGACGCCGTCGCCGGTGACGGTGCCGACGCGCCGCCGGTCGCTGAGCCACCGGGCGGGCGTGCCGTCGGCGGGGCCGTAGGTCTCGTCGTGTGCGGTGGCCGTCAACCGCCGGGTCAGCCCGGGGAAGACCCGGTCGGGGTGGCCGCCGGGCACGGCGCCCGCGGTCGGCGCCGCCGCGGGGTCGGCGGCCGTCCCGACGCGAAAGCCGGTGACGTCGCCGCTGCCCACGGGGGCGGTCAGGGCGAGGCCGTTGGGCACGGGGCGCTCGGCGCCGTCGGACGGTCTGTTGCGCACGGTCGGCGCGGCGGCGCCCGGGTCCCTGGCCAGCAGGGTGCTCGAGCCGCCGCCGTCCAGGTTGAGCGCGGACCAGGCGCCGAGGTCGGCCATCATCACGGCGAGCTCGGTGAGGGTGACGCCGCCGGAGTGCGCCTGCCGCCCGTCCACGGTCAGCACATGCATCTCCTGGCCGTCGCGGGAGAAGCCCACGGCGGTGCGGGGGGCGGTGGGGTTGTTGGGCAGGCCCTCCCAGTCCCGAGGCTCGCCGTCCTCGACGAGCACGCCGCGGCCGCCGACCGCGGTGGTCGGCAGCGGCGAGCCGTCGCCGGTGCGCGGCGCGTACTCCAGGTCGACGGCGTCGCCCTCGGCCAGTCCGGCGAGCGTGGCCGCCCCGGCGTCGCGGCCCAGGAGAACGGTGGCCTCCTCCGGTATCGGGTCATCGCCGGGCCCGTCGCCGACGGAGACGACCGCGCCGTCCTCCACCAGGACCTCGGTGACGCCGGTGGCCCCGCTCACCGGGAGCGAACGGTCGGCCTCGCCCCACTGCGGCGTGTAGACGCCGATGCCGTCGGCCGGGATGAGCGGGGCGTTGAACGTGTCGAGCGCGGCCTCGCCCGAGGGCAGCGTGAGCGTGCCGTCGAAGTAGAGCTCGAGGACGCGGCCCGCGCTCTCCGGGCCCATGCCGACCGCCTCGTGGGCGCCGTCCGTGGGCGACTGCGTCAGCTCGCCGTCGGAGATCCCGGCGCCCAGCGGGGCGCCGGTGGCGTTGATGTCGAAGAAGTCGGCGTTGATGGCCGCGACGGTGGTCCGGTCCTCGCCCGCGTCGTGCCCGGCCACCAGCTCGCTCACCGGGGCCGCGTCGGCGACCCGGCCAGGGGAGAGGTAGTCGACGCGCAGGTCGCTCGTCAGGTCGATGCTGAGCGCCTGGGCGCTGAGCCACTTGTCGGATTCGAGCCGCTGGAACGTCGTCAGCTCGGCGCCCGGCGCGATCGGTTGCTCGGTGCGCGACAGCTCCATGCCGTCGCGGTCGGCCACCCCGGCTGGGGCGGCCCAGCTGACCGCAGGTGCGGGTCCGGCCGGTGCGTGGGCGGCGCCCGGTGGCGCCAGCCCGAGCGTCAGAGCGGTCGCGGCCCCCGCCGCGATGAGTGAACGTGTGCACAGCCCCCTGCGCACAGCGATTCCTGGCACGGGTACTCCCTAGAAACGCTTGCCCTGTCTGCGCGTTGAGCGCATCCAGCGGCACAGCGTTCCAAGGGAGTCACCACCGCGCCAGAGGGCCGCCGGGAACTTTCGGGAAACAACTCACCCGGCTCAGCGGCCTTGTGACGCCCCGGCACGCGCGCGCTTCTTCGCCGCGCGCCGGGGGGCGGCGCCGCTGCTCATCGCGTTGCTCGCGGCATCGCTCACCGCGTCGCCGAGCAGGTCCCGCAGGAACTTCCCGGTGTGGCTCGCGGGCACCGAAGCGACCTGCTCGGGCGTGCCCTCGGCGATCACGGTGCCCCCGGCGAACCCGCCCTCGGGCCCCATGTCGACCACCCAGTCCGCGGTCTTGATCACATCGAGGTTGTGCTCGATGACGATCACGGTGTTCCCCTTGTCGACCAGGTCGGACAGGACCGCGATCAGTCGGCGGATGTCCTCGAAGTGCAGACCCGTCGTCGGCTCGTCCAGGACATAGACGGTCGAGCCGGTGGAGCGCCGCTGGAGCTCGGACGCCAGCTTGACCCGCTGCGCCTCGCCGCCGGAGAGCGTGGTCGCGGGCTGGCCGAGCCTGACATAGCCGAGCCCCACGTCGTTGAGCGTGCGCAGGTGCCGGGAGATCGCGGGCACCGCCTCGAAGAAGTCCATCGCCTCCTCGATCGGCATGTCCAGCACCTCGGCGACGGACTTCCCCTTGTAGTGCACCTCGAGCGTCTCCCGGTTGTACCGGGCGCCGTGGCAGACCTCGCACGGGACGTAGACGTCGGGCAGGAAGTTCATCTCGATCTTGATGGTGCCGTCACCCGAGCAGTTCTCGCAGCGGCCGCCCTTGACGTTGAACGAGAAACGCCCCGGCTGGTATCCGCGGACCTTGGCCTCGGCCGTCTCCGCGAACAGGCGGCGGACGTGGTCGAAGACGCCGGTGTAGGTCGCGGGATTCGACCGGGGGGTGCGGCCGATCGGCGACTGGTCGACGTGCACCACCTTGTCCACCAGGTCGTCCCCGGTGATCCGGGTGTGCCGCCCGGGAACGCCCTTCGCGCCGTTCAGCTCGCGGGCGAGGTGGGTGTAGAGGATGTCGTTCACCAGCGTGGACTTGCCCGAGCCCGAGACGCCGGTGACCGCCGTCAGCACGCCGACGGGGAACGACACGTCGATGTCCCTGAGGTTGTGCTCGCGCGCGCCGTGCACCGTCAGCCGCCGGTCCTCGTCCACGGGGCGGCGCTGCTTCGGCGTCGGGATGCTGCGCGCGCCGGAGAGATACTGGCCGGTCAGCGACTCCTCGTTGGTCAGGAGCTCGGCCAGCGGCCCGCTGTGCACCACCTTGCCGCCGTGCTCGCCCGCCCCTGGGCCGATGTCCACGACCCAGTCCGACGTCTTGATGGTGTCCTCGTCGTGCTCGACGACGATCAAGGTGTTCCCCAGGTCGCGCAGGCGGACCAGGGTCTCGATCAGCCGGTGGTTGTCCCGCTGGTGCAGGCCGATCGACGGCTCGTCCAGGACGTAGAGCACCCCGACCAGGCCCGAGCCGATCTGCGTGGCGAGCCTGATCCGCTGCGCCTCGCCGCCGGAGAGGCTGCCCGCCGCGCGGCTGAGCGACAGATAGTCGAGGCCGACGTCCACCAGGAAGCGCAGCCGCTCGTTGACCTCCTTGAGCACGCGCTCGGCGATCGCCTTCTCCCGCGCGGACAGCGTCATCCCGCGCAGGAAGTCGGCGCACTCGCTGATCGACATCGAGGAGACCTCGGCGATCGACTTCCCCTGCACCGTGACCGCGAGCACCAGCGGCTTGAGCCGCGTGCCGTGGCAGGCCGGGCAGGGCGCCTCGCGCATGTACCCCTCGAAGCGCTCCCTGCTCGAGTCCGTCTCCGCCTCCGCGTGACGGCGCCTGATGAACGGCAGCACGCCCTCGAACGCCGTGGTGTAGGCGCGCTCCTGGCCATGGCGGTTCTCGTAGCGGACCTCGATCTTGGTCCTGTGCCCGTTGAGCAGGGCCTTGCGCGCCCGCTGCGGCAGCCCCTCCCACGGGATGTCCGTCCGGAAGTTGAGCGCGTCGCCGAGGGCGCCGATCAGGAGGTTGAAATACCCCTTCGTGTGCCCGTGCGACCACGGGTGGATGGCGCCCTCGTCGAGCGTCTTCTCCGGGTCGGGGATGATCAGCTCGGGGTCCACCTCCATCCGCGTGCCGATGCCGGTGCACTCGGGGCAGGCGCCGAACGGGGAGTTGAACGAGAAGGAGCGCGGCTCGAGCTCCTCGAACGACAGCTCGTCGTACGGGCAGTACAGGTGCTCGGAGAACATCCGCTCGCGCTGCGGGTCGTCCTCGGGCAGGTCGACGAAGTCGAGCACGACCATGCCGCCTGACAGGCCGAGCGCGGTCTCGACCGAGTCGGTCAGCCGCCGCTTGGCGCTCTCCTTGACGGTGAGGCGGTCCACCACCACCTCGATCGTGTGCTTCTCCTGCTTCTTCAGCTTGGGCGGGTCGGTGAGCTGGACCGTCGCCCCGTCCACCCTGGCCCTGCTGTACCCCTTGGTCTGGAGGTCGGCGAAGAGGTCGGCGAACTCGCCCTTGCGCTCGCGCACCAGCGGCGAGAGCACCTGGAAGCGGCTGCCCTCGTCGAGCGAGAGCACCTTGTCCACGATGGCCTGCGGCGACTGCCGCGCGATCGGCCGCGCGCACTCGGGGCAGTGCGGCTTGCCGATGCGGGCGAAGAGCAGCCGCAGGTAGTCGTAGACCTCGGTGATCGTGCCGACGGTCGAGCGGGGGTTGCGCGACGTGGACTTCTGGTCGATCGAGACGGCGGGGGAGAGCCCCTCGATGAAGTCGACGTCGGGCTTGTCCATCTGCCCCAGGAACTGCCGTGCGTACGCCGAGAGCGACTCGACGTAACGGCGCTGGCCCTCGGCGAAGATCGTGTCGAAGGCGAGCGAGGACTTGCCAGAGCCCGACAGCCCGGTGAACACGATGAGCGAGTCGCGCGGCAGGTCGAGCGAGACATTCCGGAGATTGTGCTCGCGAGCGCCACGAACGATGAGTCGGTCGGCCACGCCGGATGGCACCTTTCGTGATTTCTGCTGTGGTCCTGGGGCGGAGAGCTCCGGGGCGGCGCCGCACCGGCACCCTGTTCAAGACTAGGGGCGGCCTCTGACACTCGGCCCTGAAAGCGGTGGACCCCGCGATCAGCACCCTATAGTACGCGCGTTCGATTCTCCGTATTCCTCGGCCGACTTCACTCGATGGAGTGGTGCCGTTAGCGTGTGGCCATGAGCCGACCCGAAGCGGATCTCGCGGGCCTCCGCGGCGCCACCGACGCCCTCGTCCTCGCCCTCACCACCGTCGACGACGACGCCCTGACCGGCCCTTCCCTGCTCCCCGGGTGGACGCGCGGCCACGTCGTCGCCCACCTCGCGCGCAACGCCGACGCGCTGGTCAACGTTCTCGAGGGCCACCCCATGTACGCAGGCGAGGAGGCCCGCGACGCCGACATCGAGCGGGGCGCCGCCCGGCCAGCCGACGAGCACCGCGCCGACGTCCGCGACAGCGCGGACCGGCTGGCCGACGCCTTCGACGCCCTCGACGACGAGCAGTGGAAGGCAACGGTCGCCCTGCGCAACGGCGTCACCGACCACGCCCACTCCCTGCCCCTGCGCCGCTGGGTCGAGGTCGAGCTGCACCACCTCGACCTGGACATCGGCCGCACCGTCGCCGACCTCTCCGGTGCCTTCACCGACCGCGCCGCCGACTACCTCACCGCCCGCTTCGCCGGACGCCCCGACGTGCCCCCGCTCGAGCTGCGCGCCGAGGACGGCCGCGTGTGGCACACGGGCCGCGAGGGCGCCCCCTCGATCGTCGTCGGCACCCCGCCCGCCCTCGTCGGCTGGCTCAGCGGCCGCACCTCGGGCAGCGGCCTGACCACCGGAGGAACGCTCCCCACCCTGCCGCCGCTCTGACACACTGACGGCCATGTCCTACACCGGAAGGGTCACCGTCGGCGGCCCCGCCGACGCGCACGAGCTGGGGAAGCTGATCATCTCCAAGGTCGCCGTCGGCCCCATGGAGAACAACGCCTACCTGCTCCGCTGCCGTGAGACCGGCGAACAGCTCCTGATCGACGCCGCGGCCGAGCCCGCGACCCTGCTCGCCCTCATCGGCGACGACGGCATCGCCGGGGTGGTCACCACCCACCGCCACGGCGACCACTGGCAGGCCCTCGACGCGGTCGTGCGCGCCACGGGGGCGCGCACCTACGCGGGGCGCCACGACGCCGATGGCATCCCCGTGCCCACCGACGTGCCCGTCGACGACGGCGACGAGATCCCCGTCGGCACATGCCGCCTCACCGCCCGCCACCTGGTCGGCCACACCCCGGGCTCCATCGCGTTGGTCTACGACGACCCCGAGGGCCACCCGCACGTCTTCACCGGCGACTGCCTCTTCCCCGGCGGCGTGGGCAACACCAGGGGCGACCACGCGGCGTTCACGCGCCTGCTCGACGACGTGGAGGCCAAGCTGTTCGGGCCGCTCCCCGACGAGGCGTGGGTCTACCCCGGGCACGGCGACGACACCACCCTGGGCGCCGAACGCCCCGGCATCCCCGCCTGGCGCGAACGCGGCTGGTGACCCGTCGGCCGATCCGGCGCCCGACGCCACGGTCACTCACCCCTTCCCCGGTTCGTTTCGCCGCCCGCGCGGCATTCCTCGGGTCTCGAGTCCTGGTGCCGCTGGGCGGCCGCGCACGCGTCACTCACTGTCAGTTGCCGGCAGTAGGGTTGCGTTCATGGCCGATCCCTCCAGCTACCGCCCGACGCCGGGTGACATCCCCGACTCGCCCGGGGTGTACCGCTTTCGGGACCAGCACCGCCGGGTGATCTACGTCGGCAAGGCCAAGAGCCTGCGGCAGCGCCTCTCCTCCTACTTCCAGGACCTCGCGGGCCTCCACCCCAGGACCGCCACGATGGTCACCACCGCGGCCTCCGTCGAGTGGACCGTGGTCTCCACCGAGGTCGAGGCGCTCCAGCTCGAGTACTCCTGGATCAAGGAGTACGACCCCCGGTTCAACGTCAAGTACCGCGACGACAAGAGCTATCCCTCGCTCGCCGTCACGATGGGCGAGGAGTACCCCCGCGCCCAGGTCATGCGCGGCCCCAAGCGCAAGGGCGTGCGGTACTTCGGCCCGTACTCCCACGCGTGGGCCATCCGCGAGACCGTCGACCTGCTGCTGCGCGTCTTCCCCATCCGCACGTGCTCGGCCGGGGTGTTCAAGCGCGCCAGGGCCGTCGACCGCCCCTGCCTCCTCGGGTACATCGACAAGTGCTCCGCGCCCTGCACAGGGCGCGTCACCGCCGAGGAGCACCGCGAGCTGGCCGAGGAGTTCTGCGACTTCATGGCCGGGCGCACCGGCGCCTATCTGCGCCGCCTCGAGGAGCGGATGCACGAGGCCGCCGAGGCCCTCGAGTACGAGAGGGCGGGCCGCCTGCGCGACGACATCGAGGCGCTGCGCCGCGCCATGGAGAAGAACGCCGTGGTGCTCGCCGACGCCACCGACGCGGACCTGATCGCCGTCGCCGAGGACGAGTTGGAGGCCGCCGTCCAGATCTTCCACGTGCGCGGCGGCCGGGTGCGGGGCCAGCGCGGCTGGGTCACCGACAAGGTCGAGCAGGTCACCACGGCCGACCTCGTGGAGTCCGCCGCCCAGCAGCTCTACGGCGAGGAGAGCGGCGAGAGCGTCCCCCGCGAGGTCCTGGTCCCCGCCGTCCCCGATCCGCCCGAGCCGCTCACCGAGTGGCTCACCCAGCGCCGCGGCTCCCGGGTCAGCCTGCGCGTGCCCCAGCGCGGCGACAAGCGCGACCTGCTTGAGACCGTCGCGCGCAACGCCCAGCAGTCCCTCGCCCTGCACAAGACCAAGCGCGCCTCCGACCTGACCACCCGCTCCCGCGCCCTGGAGGAGATCGCCGAGGCGCTCGCGCTCGACTCCGCGCCGCTGCGCATCGAGTGCTTCGACATCTCCCACCTCCAGGGCGACGACGTCGTGGCGTCCATGGTCGTCTTCGAGGACGGCCTGGCCCGCAAGGGCGAGTACCGGAGATTCCAGATCAAGGGCTTCGCCGGGCAGGACGACGTCCGTTCCATGCACGAGGTCGTCTCCCGCCGCTTCCGCCGCTATCTGCGCGAGCGCGAGCGGACCGGCGAGTGGGCCGTGGAGGAACCGGACGACGAGGCTCCGGCGTCCCCCCGTACGGACGACGGCCGCCCCAGGCGCTTCGCCTACCCGCCCCAGCTCGTGGTGGTGGACGGCGGACGGCCCCAGGTGGCCGCCGCCAGGCGGGCCATGGACGAGCTGGGGGTGGACGACGTCGCCGTCTGCGGGCTGGCCAAGCGCCTCGAAGAGGTCTGGCTCCCGGGCGAGGACGACCCCGTGATCCTGCCCCGCACCAGCGAGGGCCTCTACCTCCTCCAGCGGGTGCGTGACGAGGCACACCGCTTCGCGATCCGCTACCAGCGGGGCAAGAGGTCACAATCGATAAGAAAGGGTCCCCTCGACGCCGTGCCCGGCCTCGGGGAGACCCGGAAGAGAGCCCTGCTCAAGCACTTCGGCTCGGTCAAGCGGCTGCGCGCCGCCACGGTCGAGGAGATCCGCGAGGTGCCGGGGGTGGGCCGCACGACCGCGGAGGCGGTCGCCGCGGCGCTCGCCCGGGACGGCCGCCCCGCCCCGGCGGTCAACACCGCCACCGGCGAGATCATCGAGGACTGAGCGGGGACAGCGCAGCCCACACAGTCGCTACAAGGAATGAGACAGGCGGGGGACACATCATGAGCGAACAGACCAGAGGCGAGGACGAGCCGGCCACTGCGGTCGGCACCGACGAGACCCTCACCACCCCTGAGCTGGTGATCATCTCGGGGATGTCGGGCGCGGGCCGTTCCACCGCGGCCAAGTGCCTCGAGGACCTCGGCTGGTTCGTCGTCGACAACCTTCCACCGGCCCTCATCCCCACGATGGTGGACCTCGGCGCCCGCTCGCAGGGGAATGTCGCGCGGATCGCCGTCGTCGTCGACGTCAGGGGCCGCGGCTTCTTCGACAGCCTGCGGGAGTCCCTCACGGACCTCGACACCAAGGGCGTCACCCGCCGCATCGTGTTCCTCGAAGCCTCGGACAACGCCCTGGTCCAGCGCTTCGAGTCGGTGCGCAGGCCGCACCCCCTCCAGGGCGAGGGCCGCATCGTCGACGGCATCGCCGCCGAGCGCGACCTGCTGCGCGAGCTGCGCGGCGACGCCGACCTGGTGATCGACACCTCCAACCTGAACGTGCACGAGCTGCGCGCCAAGATGGACGCCCAGTTCACCAGCGGCGACGAGCCCGAGCTGCGGGCCACGGTCATGTCCTTCGGGTACAAGTACGGCCTCCCGGTGGACGCCGACCACGTGGTCGACTGCCGCTTCCTGCCCAACCCCCACTGGGTCCCCGAGCTGCGCCCCTACACGGGCACCAGCGAGGAGGTCGCCGGCTATGTGTTCAACCAGCCGGGTGCCAAGGAGTTCCTCGACCGCTACGCCGAGCTGCTCCAGCTGATCGCCACCGGGTACCGCCGCGAGGGCAAGAGGTACGTCACCATCGCCGTCGGCTGCACCGGCGGCAAGCACCGCAGCGTGGCCATGTCCGAGCGGCTGGCCAGACGGCTGGCCGCCGAAGGCGTCGAAACGGTCGTCGTGCACCGGGACATGGGGCGCGAGTAGATGCCACGAAAGGGCGTCCGGCAGCGCCGGAACGCAGAGGGCAGGGACGGCGTCCGCCGCCCGCTGCGCACCCTGCGCGGCGGGCGGCGGGGAGCCCAGCCCAAGGTCGTCGCCCTGGGCGGCGGCATGGGGCTCTCCGCCTCGCTGACCGCGCTGCGCCGGATCACCGGCGACCTGACCGCCGTCGTCACCGTGGCCGACGACGGCGGCTCGAGCGGTCGGCTCCGCGACGAGCTGGGCGTGCTGCCCCCCGGCGACCTGCGCAAGGCCCTCGCGGCGCTGTGCGGGGACGACGAGTGGGGCCGCACGTGGTCCGAGGTGGTCCAGCACCGTTTCACCAGCGGGGGCGCCCTCCACGACCACGCCGTGGGCAACCTCCTGATCGTCGCCCTGTGGGAGCAGCTCGGCGACCATGTGCGCGCCCTCGACCTGGTCGGCAAGCTGCTCGGCGCCCATGGCCGCGTGCTCCCCATGTCGGCCGTCCCCCTGGAGCTCGAGGCCGAGGTCCGCGGCCACGATCCAGGGCGCCCCGACGAGCTGAGCCGCGTCCGCGGCCAGGCCGCCGTGGCCCTCACCCCGGGCGAGGTCACCCAGGTGATGCTCGCGCCGCACGACCCGCCCGCCGTGCCCGAGGCCGTCGAGGCCGTGCTCGACGCCGACTGGGTGGTCCTCGGGCCCGGCTCGTGGTTCTCCTCCGTGATCCCCCACCTGCTCGTCCCCGATCTCCTCGACGCCCTCACCGGCACCAGGGCGCGCCGCGTGCTGTCCCTCAACCTCGCCCCCCAGCCCGGCGAAACTGATGGGTTCTCCCCGCAGCGTCATGTGGAGGTTTTGGTACAACACGCCCCTAAACTCGCCTTTGACGTGGTGCTGGCGGACCGGGCCGCGGTGCCGGACCAGGAGAGTCTGCGCCGGGCGGCCGAGCGGCTGGGGGCCGAAGTCGTGCTGGCCCCCGTGGCCGCGCTTGACGGCTCTCCCCGGCATGACCCGGAGCTGCTTGCCGCCGCGTATGACCGTGTTTTTCGGATGCATGGAAGGATCGGCCCATGGCGATGACGGCTGCGGTGAAGGACGAGATCTCCCGGCTTCCCGTCACCCGCACCTGCTGCCGCAAGTCGGAGGTGTCGTCGATCCTGCGCTTCGCGGGCGGCCTGCACCTGGTCAGCGGGCGGATCGTGATCGAGGCCGAGCTGGACACCGGGATCGCCGCGAGACGGCTGCGCCGGGACATCCTGGAGATCTTCGGGCACGCCTCCGACCTGCTGGTGATGGCCCCGGGCGGGCTGCGCCGCGGCAGCCGCTACGTCGTGCGGGTGGTCGCGGGGGGCGACCAGCTGGCCCGGCAGACCGGCCTCGTCGACGGCAGGGGACGCCCGATCAGGGGCCTGCCGCCACAGGTGGTCTCGGGGGCCACGTGCGACGCCGAGGCCGCCTGGCGCGGGGCGTTCCTCGCGCATGGCTCGCTCACCGAGCCCGGGCGTTCGTCCTCCCTCGAGGTCACCTGCCCAGGACCCGAGGCCGCCCTCGCCCTCGTCGGTGCCGCCCGGCGCCTCCAGATCGGCGCCAAGGCCCGCGAGGTGCGCAGCGTGGACCGCGTGCAGGTCAGGGACGGCGACGCGATCGGCGCCCTGCTGACCCGCCTCGGCGCGCACGAGTCGGTGCTCGCCTGGGAGGAGCGCCGCATGCGCCGCGAGGTGCGGGCCACCGCCAACCGCCTGGCCAACTTCGACGACGCGAACCTCCGGCGTTCCGCCCGCGCAGCCGTGGCCGCGGGCGCCCGCGTGCAGCGCGCCCTGGAGATCCTGGGCGAGGAGGTTCCCGACCACCTCGCCGCCGCCGGGCGGCTGCGCATGGAGCACAAGCAGGCGTCGCTCGAGGAGTTGGGCGCGCTCGCCGACCCGCCGCTGACCAAGGACGCCGTCGCCGGGCGCATCCGCCGCCTGCTCGCGATGGCCGACAAGCGCGCGCAGGACCTCGGCATCCCCGGCACCGAGGCGAGCCTCACGGAGGAGATGGTCGGCTGAGCCGACCCCCGGCGCGAGGGGCGCGCGCGGCCGGTCTCCAGGCCGCCGCGCGCCCGGCCGGTGTCACCCGGAAAGCCCGGGCGCGGTAGGGTCGGTCGTGGTCGGGGACATCCCAATACAGCATCGCCGGTGTTCGTTTCACCGACGTACCAACGAGGAGATCGGTTCGTGACGATCCGCGTAGGAATCAACGGCTTCGGCCGCATCGGTCGCAACTACTTCCGTGCGCTCCTTGATCAGGGAGCGGATGTCCAGATCGTCGGTGTCAACGACCTGACCGACAACGAGACCCTGGTCCATCTGCTGAAGTACGACAGCATCCTCGGTCGCCTCAAGGAAGAGGTCACCTCCACCGACAACAGCATCACCGTCGGCGGACAGACGTTCAAGACGCTCGCCGAGCGCGACCCGGCCGCCCTTCCGTGGGGCGAGCTCGGCGCCGACATCGTCATCGAGTCCACCGGCATCTTCACCAAGCGCGACGACGCCGCCAAGCACCTCGCCGCCGGCGCCAAGAAGGTCCTCATCTCCGCCCCCGCGAAGAACGAGGACCTCACCGTCGTCATGGGGGTGAACCAGGAGCAGTACGACCCGGCCACCCACCACGTCGTCTCCAACGCCTCGTGTACCACGAACTGCGTGGCGCCCATGGCCAAGGTCCTCGACGAGAGCTTCGGCATCGTCAAGGGTCTGATGACGACCATTCACGCGTACACCAACGACCAGCGGATCCTGGACTTCCCGCACAAGGACCTCCGCCGGGCCCGCGCCGCCGCGATCAACATCATCCCGACCACCACGGGTGCCGCCAAGGCCACCGCGCTGGTCCTGCCGCAGCTCAAGGGCAAGCTCGACGGCATCGCGATGCGCGTGCCGGTGCCCACCGGGTCGGTCACCGACCTGGTCGTCGAGGTCGGCCGCGAGGTCACCAAGGACGAGGTCAACGCCGCGTTCCGCACCGCCGCCGACACCGGTCTCAAGGGCATCCTCGAGTACACCGGGGACCAGATCGTCTCCTCCGACATCGTGAGCGCGCCCGCCTCCTGCACGTTCGACTCCTCGCTCACCATGGCGCAGGGCACGCAGGTCAAGATCGTGGGCTGGTACGACAACGAGTGGGGCTACTCAAGCCGCCTGGTCGACCTCACCGTCTACGTCGGCGAGCGGCTCTGACCGCTCCTCCCACCAGGGCTCGCAGGGCCGCGGCTCGCTCCGCGCCCGGCGGGCCCTCGTGCGATCAGGGCAGGCAGCAGAGCAGCTCTAGGAGCCAATTCACATGCAGACGATCGATGATCTCCAGGTCGCCGGGCGGCGGGTCTTCGTCCGCGCCGACCTGAACGTCCCGCTCTCCGGCGAGACCATCACCGACGACGGCCGCATCAGGGCCGCCGTGCCGACCATCCGCCGCCTCACCGACGCGGGCGCCAGGGTGGTCGTCGCCTCGCACCTCGGGCGGCCCAAGGGCGCCCCCGACCCGGCGTTCTCCCTCGCGCCCGTCGCCCGCCGCCTGGGCGAACTGCTCGGCGCCGACGTCGCGTTCGCCTCCGACACGGTCGGCGGGAGCGCGCGTTCCACCGCGGCGGGCCTCGCGGACGGGCGGGTGGCGCTGCTGGAGAACCTCCGCTTCAACGCCGGGGAGACCAGCAAGGACGACGCCGAGCGCGGGGCGTTCGCCGACGAGCTCGCCTCGCTCGCCGACCTCTACGTCGGCGACGGCTTCGGCGCCGTGCACCGCAAGCACGCCTCCGTCTACGACCTCCCGGCCAGGCTCCCGCACGCCGCGGGCGGCCTGATCGCCACCGAGGTCGGCGTGCTGCGCCAGCTCACCGCGAACGTCGTCCGCCCCTACGCCGTCGTGCTCGGCGGCGCCAAGGTCTCGGACAAGCTCGCCGTGATCGAGTCCCTGCTCCAGAAGGCCGACCGCATCCTGATCGGCGGCGGCATGGCGTACACGTTCCTCAAGGCGCAGGGCCACGAGGTCGGCGACTCCCTCCTCCAGGAGGACCAGGTCCCTGCCGTCCAGGGCTATCTGCGGACCGCCGAGGAGCGCGGCGTGGAGTTCGTGCTGCCCGTGGACGTCGTGGCGGCCAAGGAGTTCCCCGACCTGAGGACCAAGGGGCCCGCCGACCCGGTCGTGCTGGCCGCCGACGCGATCCCCTCGGGGCTCCAGGGCCTGGACATCGGCCCCGAGACGGCCCGCCTGTACGCCGCCAAGCTCGCCGACGCCGCCACCGTCTTCTGGAACGGGCCCATGGGCGTCTTCGAGCACCCCGACTTCGCCGAGGGCACCAGGGCCGTGGCCCAGGCGCTCGTCGAGAGCGAGGGCTTCACCGTGGTGGGCGGCGGGGACTCGGCCGCCGCGGTGCGCACGCTGGGCTTCGACGAGTCGGGTTTCGGCCATATCTCGACCGGTGGCGGAGCCAGCCTCGAGTACCTCGAGGGCAAGCGGCTCCCCGGTCTCGCGGCATTGGAGGACTGAACGACCATGGCGTCACCGGAAGCACGCACCCCGCTGATGGCGGGCAACTGGAAGATGAACCTCAACCACCTCGAGGCCATCGCCCATGTCCAGAAGCTCGCCTTCGGCCTCTCCGACAAGGACTTCGACGCGGTCGAGGTCGCGGTGCTGCCGCCGTTCACCGATCTGCGCTCGGTGCAGACCCTGGTGGACGGGGACAAGCTCAAGATCAGGTACGGCGCGCAGGACATCTCGGCGCACGACGACGGCGCCTACACGGGCGAGGTCTCGGGGCCCATGCTCGCCAAGCTGAACTGCACGTATGTCGTCGTCGGCCACTCCGAGCGCCGCCAGTACCACGGCGAGGCCGAGGAGTCGTGCAACGCCAAGGTGAAGGCCGCCTACCGGCACGGGCTCACCCCGATCCTGTGCGTCGGCGAGCCGCTGGACGTCCGCAAGGCGGGCGGCCACATCGCGCACACCCTGGCCCAGCTCGACGGGGCCCTGAAGGACGTGCCCGCCGAGCACGTGGCGAGCATCGTCGTCGCCTACGAGCCGGTGTGGGCCATCGGCACGGGCGAGGTCGCCACCCCGGAGAACGCGCAGGAGGTCTGCGCCGCGATCCGCGGGCGGCTGGCCGAGCTGTACGACCGGCCGCTCTCCGAGGGTGTCCGCGTCCAGTACGGCGGCTCGGTCAAGGCGGGGAACGTCGCCGCGATCATGGCCCAGCCCGACGTGGACGGCGCCCTGGTGGGCGGTGCGGCGCTGAACGCCGAGGAGTTCGTCAAGATCGTGCGGTTCCGCGACCAGTAGGCCCTTAGGGGGTGGTGGCGGTACCCTGTCGGGGGCCGGAGGGGCGCGCAGCCAGCCGCTTTCCGCCCGGTCCCCGTGGGGCGCGCTCCC
The DNA here is from genome assembly GCF_003626575.1 of Streptomyces radicis. Taxonomy (GTDB): domain Bacteria; phylum Actinomycetota; class Actinomycetes; order Streptomycetales; family Streptomycetaceae; genus Streptomyces; species Streptomyces radicis. Next base: position 32,779 of record NZ_RBDY01000028.1, read on the forward strand.
CGCGGGGCGGCGACCACCCATCCATCCATCACCGAGAGAGTTGGTCCAGTCGTGGAAACGGCGTTCCAGATCGCTTTGATCGTCTTCAGCTTTCTGCTGGCGCTGCTTGTGCTGATGCACAAGGGCAAGGGCGGCGGCCTCTCCGACATGTTCGGCGGCGGCATGCAGTCCTCCGTGGGCGGCTCCTCGGTCGCCGAGCGGAACCTGGACCGGATCACCGTCGTCGTGGGTATCGTCTGGGCCGCCATCGTCGTGGCGCTCGGGCTGCTGATGAAGTCGTGAGCGGTGTCCTAAGTCAGTAACTCCTGACACTGGACGTGCGTTGAGCCTTGCATAGACTGAGGACTTCCAGGTAAGTCAGGCAGGGAGTTGGACCGTGGCAGGTGGCAACGCGATCCGGGGCAGCCGGGTCGGGGCGGGGCCCATGGGTGAGGCCGAGCGCGGCGAGTCCGCCCCGCGGCTGAGGGTCTCCTTCTGGTGTGCGAACGGGCACGAGACACAGCCCAGCTTCGCCAGCGACGCGCAGATCCCGGAGACCTGGGACTGCCCGCGGTGCGGCTTCCCGGCGGGCACCCAGCGCGACGCGCCGCCGGACCCACCCCGCACCGAGCCGTACAAGACCCATCTCGCGTATGTGCGCGAGCGCCGCAGCGACGCCGACGGCGAGGCCATCCTGGCCGAGGCGCTGGCCAAGCTCCGCGGCGAGATCTGACCCGGCGCTCAGCCTCCCGACTGCCCGGACGCCCGAAGGCGTCCGGGCAGTCGGCGTTCGGGCGGTCGGCGGGTGGATCGACTAGCGTGGTGATCGTCGGGGGAGACGACTCACGTGGACGGATGGGCTGAGGGCGAGATGAACGCGACTGGCCGGGCCAGGCTCGATCGGATGGCGGAGTGGGACGCGCTGGGCAAGCACCGCCAGGAGCTCGGGGAGGTGAGCCTGCGCGAGCTGTTCGCGCGCGACCCGGGCCGAGCCGGGCGGTATGTGCTGCGCGTCGGCGATCTGCGCGTCGACTTCGCCAAGCAGCTGGTGACCGACGAGACGCTGCGCCTGCTGCGCGACCTGGCGGCGGCGACGGACGTGGCAGGGCTGCGGGACGCGATGTTCCGCGGCGAGAAGATCAACGTCACCGAGGGCCGCGCCGTGCTGCACACCGCGCTGCGCGCCCCCGCGGACGCCGTGGTCGAGGTCGACGGCGAGAACGTCGTGCCCGCCGTGCACGCGGTCCTCGACCGCATGGCCGACTTCGCCGACCGGGTGCGCTCGGGGGAGTGGACCGGGCACACGGGGCGGCGCATCAGGGCCGTGGTGAACCTGGGCATCGGCGGCTCCGACCTGGGACCCGCCATGGCGTACGAGGTGCTGCGGCCGTTCTCCGCACGGGAGGTGGACTTCCGCTTCGTCTCCAACGTGGACGGCGCCGACCTGCACGAGGCGCTGCGGGGGCTCGACCCGGCCGAGACGCTGTTCATCGTGGCGTCCAAGACGTTCACGACCATCGAGACCATCACCAACGCCACCTCGGCCCGCCGCTGGCTGCTCGAAGGGCTCGGCGGCGACGAGGCGGCCGTGGCGCGGCACTTCGTGGCCGTCTCGACCAACGCCGAGAAGGTCGCGGCGTTCGGCATCGACACGGCCAACATGTTCGAGTTCTGGGACTGGGTCGGCGGCCGTTACTCCTACGACTCCGCGATCGGGCTCTCGCTGATGATCGCGATCGGGCCGCTGCGCTTCCGCGAGATGCTCGACGGGTTCCGGCTGGTGGACGAGCACTTCAGGACCGCGCCGCCCGAGGAGAACGTCCCGCTGCTGCTCGGCCTGCTCGGCGTCTGGTACGGCGGGTTCTTCGACGCCCAGTCGCACGCCGTGCTGCCCTACAGCCACTACCTGGCGCGTTTCACCGCCTATCTCCAGCAGCTCGACATGGAGTCCAACGGCAAGCGCGTGGACCGGCAGGGGCGCCAGGTCGGCTGGGGGACGGGGCCCGTGGTATGGGGCACTCCCGGCACCAACGGGCAGCACGCGTACTACCAGTTGCTGCACCAGGGCACCAGGCTGATCCCGGCCGACCTCATCGGCTTCGCGCGGCCCGTGGCCGAGCTGGCGGACGATCTGGCCGCGCAGCACGACCTGTTGATGGCCAACCTCTTCGCGCAGGGCCAGGCGCTCGCCTTCGGCAGGACGCCCGACGAGGTGCGGGCCGAGGGGGTCGCGGACGAGCTGGTGCCGCACCGCACGTTCCCCGGGAGCCGCCCGACGACCACGATCCTGGCGCCCGAGCTGAGCCCGTCGGTGCTGGGTCAGCTGGTCGCCCTGTACGAGCACAAGGTGTTCGTGCAGGGCGCCGTGTGGGACATCGACTCGTTCGACCAGTGGGGCGTCGAGCTGGGCAAGGTGCTGGCCAAGCGGGTCGAGCCCGCGCTCACCGAGGGCGCGGAGGTGCCGGGGCTCGACCCGTCGACGGCCGGACTCGTCGCCGCCTACCGGGAGTTGCGGGGGCGTTAGCCGTCCGAGGCCGCCGCCTGGGGGATTCCCGCGGCGGCGGCCTCGTCGAGCAGCCACAGCGTGCGGGCGCCGCGCGCGCCCGACGCGGGGGCGCGCGTGGCGTCGTCGGTGCCCAACGCGGTGGCCGCCGCCTCGGCCTTGTCCTCGCCCGCCGCGAGCAGCCACACCTCGCGCGCCGAGCGGATCGCGGGCAGGGTCAGCGAGATGCGGGTGGGCGGGGGCTTGGGCGCCTCGGTGACCGCGGTCACCGTCCGGTCGGTCACTCGCACCGCCGGATGCCCCGGGAACAGCGACGCGACATGTGTGTCGGGCCCGACGCCGAGCAGCAGCACGTCGAACGGGCCCGGCACGGCGGCCAGCTCGGCCGCGTACGCCGCTGCCGCCGCCTCCGGGTCGCCGCCGTGCGGGCCGTCGGACGCGGGCATGGGGTGGACCCGGCGCGCGTCGAGGGGCAGCGCGTCGAGCAGGGCCTCGCGCGCCTGGGTGTGGTTGCGGTCGGGGTGGCCGTCCGGGAGGAACCGCTCGTCACCCCACCACAGCTCGACGTGGTGCCAGTCGACCGCCTCCCTGGCCGGGGAGCCGGCGAGCGCGGCCAGCAGGCCGTTCCCGTTCCGGCCCCCGGTCAGCACCACCGAGGCGGATCCCGACGCGGCCTGGGCGTCGGTGATCGCGGTGATCAGCCGGGCCGCGGCGGCGTGCGCCATCAGCTCCTTGTCCCGGTGGACGAGGACGGCCAGGTCGGGCGGGGGCGTCATGAAGGCCGCTCCCGCGACGCCTCGGCCTTCTCGGCCGTCTTGTTCGCGGCGGCCTTTCCGCCCTGCGCGGGGGCGGCGGGGGCCGTGCCGTTCCCGTTGGCCTCGGCGCTCCTCGGCCCGGGCCGCTGGAGGTTGCCGACGCCGTGGCGCACCGCCTGCTCGTACGCCTCGTCAGGGTCGAGGCGCCGCAGCTCCTCGGCGATCAGCTCGGCCATGGTGCGGCGGTTCAACGCCACGTGCCGGTCGGGCTGTCCCGGCACCGCGAGCAGCGCGAGCGAGCCGTCCGAGCGGTCGAGGCAGATGTCGCCGTCCTCGGTCGTCAGCCGCACCGCCGTGATCCCGGGGCCCGGCGACACGACGCGCTCGACCGGCACCGCGAGGCGCTCGGCCAGCCACATGGCGAGCAGCTCGGTGCTGGGGTTGTACTCCTCGCCCTCCACCTCGGCCGACACGATCTTGCTGTGCTTCTGGTCGAGCGCCGCCGCGAGCACGCTGCGCCACGGGGTGACCCGGGTCCAGGCCAGGTCCGTGTCCCCAGGCGCGTACACCTCGGCCCTGGAGGCGAGCGCGGCCACCGGGTCCTCGGTGGACGCCGCGTCGGTGATGCGGCGCTGGGCGAGGGTGCCGAGCAGGTCCTTCGCGGGGTCCTCCGGCGCGTCCTCGGGCCACCACACCACCACGGGGGCGTCGGGGAGCAGGAGGGGCATCACGACGCTGTAGGCGTGGTTCGCCAACTCGCCGTGCAGCCGCAGCAGGACCGTTTCGCCGTTGCCGACGTCCGCGCCGACGCGGACCTCGGCGTCCAGGCGCGCCATGGCCCGCTCGCGGGGCGAGCGGCCTGGGCGCTTGATGACCACCAGGATCCGCGAGGGATGCTCCTTGGACGCCTCGCTCGCGGCGCGCAGGGCGTCGTAGTGGTTCCCCTCGTCGGTGACGATGACCAGGGTCAGCACCATGCCCACGGCCGAGCCGACCGCCCTGCGGGCCTGGATGAGCGCGGCGTTCAGCTGGCTCGACGTGGTGTCCGTCAGGTCGATGTTCATGGCCGGCGCCAGCTCCGTCCGTCGCGTGCGAGCATGTCGTCAGCCGCCGTGGGGCCCCAGCTGCCCGAGGTGTACGGCTCGGGCTTGCCGTGGCTCGCCCAGTGCTTCTCGACCGGGTCGAGGATCTCCCAGGAGCGTTCGACCTCCTGGTGGCGGGGGAAGAGGTTGGCGTCGCCGAGGAGCACGTCGAGCAGCAGCCGCTCGTACGCCTCGGGGCTCGACTCCGTGAAGGACTCGCCGTACGCGAAGTCCATCGTGACGTCCCTGATCTCCATCTGGGTCCCCGGCACCTTCGAGCCGAACCTGACCGTGATGCCCTCGTCCGGCTGGACGCGGATCACCAGGGCGTTGTGGCCGAGCTCCTGGGTGTCGGTGGCGTTGAACGGCGAGTACGGGGCGCGTTGGAAGACCACCGCGATCTCCGTGACCCGCCGGCCGAGGCGCTTGCCGGTGCGCAGGTAGAAAGGGACGCCCGCCCAGCGGCGGTTGTCGACCTCGAGGCGCATCGCGGCGTAGGTGTCGGTCGTCGACGCGGAGTCGATGCCCTCCTCCTCCAGATAGCCCCCGACCTTCTGGCCGCCCTGCCAGCCCGCGGTGTACTGGCCGCGCACGGTGTGGCGGCCCAGGTCGGTCGGGAGCTTGACGGCGTGGAGCACCTTGAGCTTCTCGGTGACCAGCGCGTCGGCGTCGAACGAGGCGGGCTCCTCCATCGCGGTCAGCGCGAGCAGCTGGAGGAGGTGGTTCTGGATGACGTCTCGGGCCGCGCCGATGCCGTCGTAATACCCGGCCCTGCCGCCGATGCCGATGTCCTCGGCCATCGTGATCTGCACGTGGTCGACGAAGCTGCGGTTCCAGATGGGCTCGAACATCGTGTTGGCGAACCGGAGCGCCAGGATGTTCTGGACCGTCTCCTTGCCGAGGTAGTGGTCGATCCTGAAGACCTCGTGCGGCGGGAAGACCTCGTGCACGACCTGGTTGAGCTCCTGGGCGGAGATCAGGTCGTGCCCGAACGGCTTCTCGATGACCGCCCGCCGCCACGAGTCCGCGGGGGCGTCGGCCAGTCCGTGCTTCTTGAGCTGGCGGGTCACCGTGGGGAAGAACTTCGGCGGCACGGACAGGTAGAACGCGAAGTTCCCGCCGGTGCCGCGCTGCTTGTCCAGCTCCTCGATGGTCGAGCGCAGCGACGCGAACGCCTCGTCGTCGTCGAAGACGCCGGGGACGAAACGCATCCCCTCGGCCAGCTGCCGCCACACCTCCTCGCGGAACGGGGTGCGCGCGTACTGCTTGACCGAGTCGTGGACGACCTCGCAGAAGTCCTCGTCGGCCCAGTCCCTGCGGGCGAAGCCCACCAGCGAGAACCCCGGGGGCAGCAGCCCCCGGTTGGCGAGGTCGTAGACGGCCGGCATGAGCTTCTTGCGGGAGAGGTCGCCGGTGACGCCGAAGATGACGAGACCCGAGGGCCCCGCGATGCGCGGGAGCCGCCGGTCCTGCGAACTGCGAAGGGGGTTGTGGCTCGCGGTGCCGCTCACGGCTCGCTCAGTCCTCCCCGTCCGCCAGGCGTTCCAGCTCCGCCTTGGTCGAGTCGAGCAGGCCGAGCCAGGACGTCTCGAACTTCTCGACGCCCTCGTCCTCGAGCACCTGGACGACGTCGTCGTAGGAGACGCCGACCTTCTCGAGGGCGTCCAGGTCGGCGCGCGCCTGCTCGTAGGTGCCCGCGACCGTGTCGCCCGTGATCTCGCCGTGGTCCTCGGTGGCCCGCAGCGTGGCGCCCGGCATGGTGTTGACGGTGCCCGGGGCGACCAGCTCGGTGACGTAGAGCGTGTCGGGGTAGTCGGGGTCCTTCACGCCGGTGGACGCCCACAGCGGGCGCTGCGCGTTGGCGCCGTCGCGCGCCAGGGCCTGCCAGCGGTCGGCCGCCGTGACCTCCTCGAACGCCTGGTACGCGAGGCGGGCGTTGGCGACGGCTGCCTTGCCGCGCAGCGCCTTCGCCTCGTCGGTGCCCAGCGCGTCGAGGCGCTTGTCGATCTCGGTGTCCACGCGGGAGACGAAGAACGACGCCACCGAGTAGATCGTGGACAGGTCGAGCCCACGCGCCTTGGCCTGCTCCAGGCCCTTCTGGTAGGCGTCCATCACCTCGCGGTAGCGCTGGAGCGAGAAGATCAGCGTGACGTTGACGCTGATGCCGCGCCCGATGGTCTCGGTGATGGCGGGCAGCCCGGCGCGGGTGGCCGGGATCTTGATGAACGTGTTGGGCCGGTCGACCAGCCAGGCCAGCTGCTTGGCCTCGGCGATGGTGGCCCTGGTGTTGTGGGCGAGCCTGGGGTCCACCTCGATGGAGACCCGGCCGTCGAGCCCGCCGGTCGCCTCGTACACCGGGCGCAGCACGTCGGCGGCGTCGCGCACGTCGGCGGTGGTGATCATGCGCAGCGCCTCCTCGACCGTGACGCGGCGGGCGGCGAGGTCGGCGACCTGCTCCTGGTATCCGTCGCCCGCGGAGATCGCCTTCTGGAAGATCGTGGGGTTGGTGGTGATGCCCACCACGTGCTGCTGGTCGAGCAGCTCGCCCAGGTGGCCCGATGTGATCATCGTGCGCGACAGGTCGTCAAGCCAGATCGCGACACCCTCTTGGGAGAGGCGCTTGAGTGCGTCGGTCATGGAAATCGCATCTCCTGCTGTCTCGTGTATCGGTGTCAGCGCGCCGAGGCCGTCAGGGATTCCCTGGCGGCCTGCGCCACGGCTTCCGGAGTGATGCCGAACTCGCGGTAGAGCGTCTTGTGGTCGGCGGAGGCGCCGAAGTGCTCGAGCGAGACGACGCGCCCCGCCGTCCCGACATAACGGTGCCAGGTCAGGCCGACGCCCGCCTCCACGGCGACCCGTGCCTTGACGCCGGGCAGCAGGACGCGGTCGCGGTACGCCTGGTCCTGCTCCTCGAACCACTCCACGCACGGCAGCGAGACCACGCGGGTCGGCACGCCCTCGGCCTGGAGCTGCTCGCGGGCGGCGAGCGCGATGTGCACCTCGGAGCCCGTGGCGAGCAGGATGGCCTTGGGGGTGCCGCCCTCGGCCTCGGTGTGGACGTAACCGCCCCTGACCGCCTCCTCGTTGGCGGCGTACACCGGGACGTTCTGCCGCGTCAGCGCGAGGCCGTGGGGGGCCGGGTGGCTGCCGTGGCGGCGCAGGATCTCGCGCCAGGCGATGACCGTCTCGTTGGCGTCGGCCGGGCGGACGACGTTCAGCCCGGGGATGGCGCGCAGCGCGGACAGGTGCTCGACCGGCTGGTGGGTCGGGCCGTCCTCGCCCAGGCCGATGGAGTCGTGCGTCCAGACGTAGGTGACGGGCAGCCTCATGAGCGCGGCGAGCCGCACGGCCGGGCGCATGTAGTCGGAGAAGACCAGGAACGTGCCGCCGTAGACGCGGGTGTTGCCGTGCAGGGCGATGCCGTTCATCGCCGAGCCCATGGCGTGCTCGCGGATGCCGAAGTGCACGGTCCTGCCGTAAGGGCGGGCCTCGGCCAGGGGGTTGCCCTCGGGCAGGAACGACGAGGACGGGTCGATCGTGGTGTTGTTCGAGCCCGCGAGGTCGGCCGAGCCGCCCCACAGCTCGGGGACGACGCCGCCGAGGGCCTTGAGCACGGACCCCGACGCCTTGCGCGTGGCCACGTCGGTGCCCGCGTCGAAGTCCGGCAGGGCCTTCTCCCAGCCCTCGGGCAGCCGCCCCGCCCTGATCCGGTCGAACTCGGCGGCGCGCTCGGGGTTCGCCACGCGCCACTCCGCGAGGTGCTTCTCCCAGGCGGCGCGGGCCGTCTGGCCGCGCTCGACGGCGCCGAGGGTGTGCGCGATCACGGCCTCATCGACGGGGAAGTCCACCTCGGGGTCGAAGCCGAGCACGCGCTTGGTCGCGGCGACCTCGTCGGCGCCGAGCGCCGAGCCGTGCGCGGCCTCGGTGTTCTGCGCGTGCGGCGCGGGCCAGGCGATGATCGAGCGGGCCGCGATGATCGAGGGCCGCGAGGTCTCGCCCCGCGCCGCGGCGAACGCGCCGTGCAGGGCGGCCGGGTCGAGGTCGCCGTTCTCCTGGGGCGCCACGCGCTGGACGTGCCAGCCGTACGCCTCGAAGCGGGCCAGCACGTCCTCGGAGAACGCGGTCTGGGTGTCGCCCTCGATGGAGATGTGGTTGTCGTCGTAGAGCAGCACCAGATTGCCCAGCTTCTGGTGGCCCGCCAGGGACGCGGCCTCGGCGGCCACGCCCTCCTGGAGGCAGCCGTCGCCCGCGAACACCCAGATGGTGTGGTCGAACGGGGACGTGCCGGGGGCCGCGTCCGGGTCGAACAGGCCGCGCTCGTAACGCGCCGCCATGGCCATGCCGACGGCGTTCCCGATGCCCTGGCCGAGCGGGCCCGTGGTGGTCTCGACGCCGACGGTGTGCCCGTACTCGGGGTGGCCAGGGGTGCGGGAGCCCCACGTGCGGAAGGACTTGAGGTCGTCCAGCTCGAGGCCGTAACCGGCCAGGAAGAGCTGGACGTAGAGCGTGAGGCTCGAGTGCCCCACCGAGAGGACGAAGCGGTCCCGGCCCGCCCAGTCGGGCTCGGAGGGGTCGTGCCGCATCAGCTTCTGGAACAGCACATAGGCCGCGGGCGCCAGGCTCATCGCCGTGCCGGGGTGGCCGTTCCCGACCTTCTGCACGGCGTCCATGGCCAGGACCCGGGCGGTGTCGACGGCCCGCTGGTCAAGGTCTGACCATTCGAGATCTGAGGTGGTCGGCTTGTTGCTCACCCTGCGTCAGGGCTCCTCTCCACATGAGTCAGGCCGGTGAACGATCCTCTCCGCCTGGCGGCACAGCGTCCTCACCGGCGTGTCGAGCCTACCGCCGGGACGCGCGGCACCCGGGTGACCCTCGGCACGGGACGCCCACGTCTCCAGGGTGCCCCAGCCCGGGCGTTCCGGCACTCCAGGCCGCCGAGGGGCCCCGGCGACAAGTCGCGCAAGCCGGGCGTCTAGAGTGACGTGGTACGCGCGGGCTCTCACCAGCCGGTTCGCCGGCGGGGGCCCGCTTCTCCGCCCGCAGCGCGTGATCGCTGATGTCGCATCTATCAGGGGTGTCCGTGACGGCCGTCGATTCCCGTCCCGTGGAGGGCGTCCGCCCGCATCCAGGCCACTGGACACGGGGAGCCAGGGTCAAGGCGTTCTTCGCCCTCACCAAGCCGCGCATCATCGAGCTGCTGCTGACCACGACCGTGCCGGTGATGTTCCTCGCCGAGCAGGGCGTGCCCGACCTGTGGCTGGTGTTCGCCACGTGCCTGGGCGGCTATCTCTCCGCGGGCGGGGCCAACGCCCTGAACATGTACATCGACCGCGACATCGACGCGCTGATGGACCGGACGCGGAACCGCCCGCTGGTCACGGGCGTCGTGCGACCCGGCGAGTGCCTGGCGTTCGGCCTGGCGCTCGCGGTGGTCTCGACGCTGTGGTTCGGGCTCACGGTCAACTGGGCCTCGGCCGCCCTCGCGCTGGGCGCGCTGCTGTTCTATGTGATCGTCTACACGATGTGGCTGAAACGCCGCACCTCGCAGAACATCGTGTGGGGCGGCATCGCGGGCTGCATGCCCGTGCTGATCGGCTGGTCCTCGGTGACCGGCACGGTCTCGTGGGCCGCGGTCATCCTCTTCCTGGTGATGTTCTTCTGGACGCCGCCGCACTACTGGCCGCTGTCCATGAAGGTCAAGGAGGACTACGCGCGCGTGGGCGTCCCGATGCTGCCGGTCGTCGCGGCCAACACCGTCGTGGCGCGGCAGATCGTCCTCTACAGCTGGGTGATGGTCGCCGTCTCGCTGCTGCTGTGGCCGCTGGGGTACACCGGCTGGTTCTATCCGCTGGTGGCGGCGCTGGCCGGCGGCTGGTGGCTCTGGGAGGCGCACGGGCTGCACCGGAGGGCGCGGGCCGGGACGCGGGGCGCGAAGCTCAAGGAGATGCGCCTCTTCCACTGGTCGATCACCTATGTGTCGCTGGTCTTCCTCGCCATCGCGATCGACCCGTTCCTGCGCTGAGCCCGCCCGCCGGGCAGAATGCGGGCATGGCTGAAACCGCGAAGACCGCCGAGCCCGCCGGTACCGCAGAGCCCGCGGGGGAACGTCCCGCCCGGCGCGAGGTGGGGCGACTGGCCCGGCGCGTCCGCTCGTTCGCCGCCGACCATGGAGGCTCGGCCGATGGGCAGGTCTCCCACCTCGGCGCCCGAGGCCACCGCCTCGTGCTGGTCGGCGCGGACGGCGCGTGGGGCGACCTGGTCGCCCGCGACCGCGCGGCTCTCACCGAGGCGGCCGAGCGGGCGGGCGTCACCCTCCACGAGACGCTCGAAGGCGAGCTGGCCGCGCGCATGCGCAGCGGGCCCTACGAGTGGTCGCGCATGGCCGGGCTCCAGATCGGCGGCGACGACGGGGGCGGCGGCGCGGTCTACCGGGCGCGCAGGTAGCTGCCGCCGTCGGGGGACCTGGTCAGCCAGCCGTCGTCCACGAGGTAGCGGCGCAGCGCCGCGCAGTCCTCGTGAACGGTGCGCAGCCGGTCGTTGACCTCGCGCTCGCTGTACGCGCGCCCCCGCTCGAACAGCGTCTCGCTCAGGTGCGCGAGCAGCTGCTCGCGGCGGTCGACCCGGCGGGGGATCGCGATCAGGCGCCCGCGGGCGAAGAGAGCCTGGACACCACGCGCGCCACCGTCCGTCATGCGGCCGAGCCTGTCATGGGCCCGGCCGCGGGGTCATCCGCTTTTCCGGCCGCCCGACGCGCCGGGCGTCGGGTCGGCGAAGACGCCGCTCAGCATGCCCGTCGCCTGGCCGACCTCGATCAGGTAGCCGTCGGGGTCGCGCAGATAGCAGCGCAGCTCGGCCTTGCGGTCGAGCGGCGGCGTCAGGAACTCCGCCCCCTTGGCGCTCCACTCCCGGTGGCACGCGGCGATGTCCGCGACCCGGATGTTGAGGAACGCGGAGGCCGCGCCCCGGTCCTCCGGCGGGGCCAGGGTCACATCCGGCTTGTCGGGGGTCGGCCCTCCGCCCGGGTTCATGATGATCCAGCCGTTGGCCAGCTTGACGACGCAGGGGTTCTCGTCGAGCACCACCGTGCCGCCGAGCACCTCGCTGTAGAAGCGCCGCGAGCGCGGCACGTCGCGGACGGTCAGGAAGTGGGTCAGCAGGATCCCGGTGTCGGGCGCGGGGAGGTCTTCTGTGCGCATGGGCCCATCGTGCGGCCGACGCGGGGGGCGCGAAAGCGGGGCGTGCTGGACGGAGGACACCCCCGCCGCTCCCGGCCCGCCGCGCGGGGGCGGCGGGGGGTCAGGAAGGATCGGCCCTTCCTCGCCCCGGCGTCCGCTCCCGAGGATGTAGGACACTGCTCGCACAGGTGCCGGAGCGAGGAGGACCGCACCGGCCCGAGAAACGCGAGGAGATCCCGTGTCCGTTGTGAAGATCAACGCCGTGACCGTGCCCGAGGAGCGCCGGGAGGAGTTCGAGGCCCGCTTCGCGGCCCGTGCGGGGCTGGTGGAGGGGGCTGACGGATTCGAGTGGTTCGAGCTGTTGAGGCCGGTGGAGGGCACCGACACCTATCTCGTCTATACGCGCTGGCGCAGCGAGGAGGACTTCGCGAACTGGACGAAGGGGTCCATGCGGGAGGCGCACCAGGGTGAGGAGCGGCGCACCTCCCCGGCGTCCGGCGCCACGCTGTGGTCGTTCGAGGTGCTCCAGCAGGCGTCGCCCAAGGAGAGCGCCGCGTAGCCGCCGCGTAGCGGAGGGCGGCCCCGGGGGTCAGGCCGAGGTCGCGGGCTCGCGGGTCGGGGGCTCGGCCGGGGCGGCGCCGTCCCGGGGCACCGGGGCGGTGGCCGCCTCTTCGCGGTCGCGGGTGGCGAGCCAGAGGCGCAGCGCCGCGATCCACACCAGGGTGGCGCCGAGCAGGTGGCCGCCGACCAGCCACGCGGGCTCGTCGAGCGCGTACTGGACATAGCCGATGACGCCCTGGGCCAGCAGGATCAGCAGCAGGTCGCGGGCGCGGGCCCGCGCCCCCCGCGGGGCGTCCATCAGGCGCAGCCCGGCGAGCACGGCCAGCGTGCCGAGCACCACGAGCCAGGCGAGCGCGGAGTGCGCGCGCGTGATGGTGTCCCAGTCGAACGGCATCCGCTCGATGTGCCCGCTGGTGTCGCCCGAGTGCTTGCCGCTGCCGGTCACCGCGGTGCCGACCACCACGAGGGCGGCCGTCAGCAGCGTGAGCCCGCCGATCGCGCGCCGCAGCGGGATGCCGACCAGCGGCCTTGGCGGGGCGTCGCCCTCGCGGGCGCGCTGCCAGGAGACGGTCGTCGCGGTCAGCAGCGCCATCGCGGCAAGGAAGTGGGACGCGACGATCCAGGGGTTGAGCTCGGTCCGTACGGTGATGCCGCCGATCACGGCGTTGGTCATCACGATCCAGAACTGGAGCCAGCCGAGCCGGGTCAGCTCCCTGCGGCGCGGCTTCGCGCACCGGGCGGCGACGATGAACCAGCCGACCGCGGCCGAGACCACGTAGGACATCAGGCGGTTGCCGAACTCGATCGCGCCGTGGACGCCCATCTCCGAGGTGGCGACCAGGCTCTCGTCGCTGCACTTGGGCCAGGTGTCGCAGCCGAGGCCCGACCCGGTGAGGCGGACCGCGCCGCCCGTGACGACGATCACCACGCTCATGACCAGCGCGGCCAGCGCGGCCCGGCGCACGGTCGCCGGGCGTGGGGTCCAGCGCTCTGCGATGAGGGCGAGGGGGTTTCGCACTGCTTTCGGCACGCGCACATCGTAGGCCCTCGGCTTGTGCACGGTTTCACGAGGGGCCGCGCTGAGCCGCCTCGGTCCTGTCCGGGCGAACAGCTCGCGTCGTCGCGAGCGAGCACCTCCGGGGTGTGGGGGGTGCTCCCACGGGTGGGGTCCTCGGGAGGTCGCTCGGGCGGGGTCCCGGACCGTTGCCTGCGCGCGTTCGTGCTCGCCTCGGCAGGACCGGCGGGGTCCTGGGTGTCCGGCGGCGACCAGCGCGTCGTGCCTGCCGGGGGCGTCAGCCCCCTGATCACTCCCAGCGGAAGAAGTGGCCCGCGGCGGCCAGTCCCGCCGCCGACCACGCGGCCAGCGTGGCCGCGTCCGCCCAGGGGAGGCCCGCGCCGTCGCGCAGGATGTCGCGCAGGCCGCCCGAGAGCGCGCTCACCGGGAGTGCCTCGAGCACCGCCCGCAGCTCGTCGGGGAAGTCGTCGAGCGGGATGATCACCCCGCCGAAGAACAGCAGCAGGACGAAGACCAGGTTGGCCGCGGCCAGCGTCGCCTCGGCGCGCAGGGTCCCGGCCATCAGCAGCCCGAGGCCCGAGCAGGCCGCGGTGCCGAGCAGCATCAGGAGTGCCGCGCCCAGGGCGTTGCCGCGCGGGGACCAGCCCAGGGCCAGGGCGATCCCGGTCAGCAGGGCGGTCTGGAGGAGCAGGGTCACCAGCACCGCGCCCGTCTTGCCGCACATCAGCCCCCAGCGCGGCAGCGGCGAGGTGGCGAGGCGTTTGAGCACGCCGTAACGCCGCTCGTACCCCGTGGCGATGGCCTGCCCGGTGAACGCGGTCGACAGCACGGCGAGCGCGAGGACGCCCGGGGCGAGGAAGTCGACGCGCTCCGCGCGCGTGTCCCCGGCCGCCGACACGATGTCCACCGCGCTGAACAGCACGAGCAGCAGCGTCGGGATGACGACCGTGAGCAGCAGCTGCTCGCCGTGGCGCAGCAGCATCCGGGTCTCCAACGCGGCCTGCGCGGCGATCATCCGCGGCAGCGGCGCCGCGCCTGGCCTCGGGGTGTGGCGCCCGGTGTGGGTCCGGGTCTCCGTCATGGCCGCAGCTCCTTGCCGGTCAGCTCGAGGAAGACGTCCTCGAGCGTGTGGCGCCTGGTGGTGATCCGGTCGGCCAGGACCCCGTGCTGGGCGCACCACGCGGTGACCGTGGCCAGCAGCCTGGGGTCCACGTCGCCGGTGACCACATAGCTGCCGGGGCTCGGCTCCGCCGCGTCGCCGCCCACCGGGAGCGCCTGGCGCAGCGACACCAGGTCGAGTCCGGGGCGGCCCGCGAAGCGCAGCACGTCGCCGCCACCGCCGCACAGCTCGGCCGGGGTGCCCCGCGCGATGACCCGGCCCGCGTCCACGATCGCCACGTCGTCGGCCAGCTCCTCGGCCTCCTCCATGGTGTGGGTGCTCAGCACGGTGGTCACCCCGTCGGCGCGCAGCTCGCCGATCAACTCCCAGGTGGCGCGCCTGGCCTGTGGGTCGAGGCCCGCGGTGGGCTCGTCGAGGAAGACCAGCTCGGGGCGGCCCACCACGGCGAGCGCGAGGGCGAGCCGCTGGCGCTGGCCGCCGGAGAGGCGGCGGTAGGGGGTGCGCCCGCACGAGGCGAGCCCGAGGCGTTCGGCCAGCTCGGCCACGTCGAGGGGGTGCGCGTGCAGCCTGGCGACGTGCGTGAGCATCTCGATCGCGCGGACGCCGGGGTAGACGCCGCCGCTCTGGAGCATCACGCCGATCCTGGGGCGCAGCGCCGCGGCGTCGGCCACCGGGTCGAGGCCGAGCACGCGCAGCCGCCCGGCGTCGGGGGCGCGGTAGCCCTCGCACAGCTCGATGGTGGTGGTCTTGCCCGCGCCGTTGGGCCCGAGCACGGCGGTCACGGTGCCGGGGCGCACGGTCAGGTCGAGGCCGTCCACCGCGGTCGTGGCGCCGTATCGCTTGACCAGTCCGACGGCCTCGACGGCCGACGCGGTGGGGGGCGCATCCATGGGGTGGAGTGTAGGAACCCGGTGGGTGCGCCCCGTGCGCCAGGTCCCCCGGGGCCCGCGAAGTAAGGCTTGCCTTACGTGATGTACTGCATCCGGCCAGGTCAGGACGCGGCTTGCTCGTGTCCGCCGAATTAAGCAACAATGGCGTTGTGAAAAACGGGCCCGAGCGCGATGACACCCAGGCGGCCCCCGCCGTCGGTGGCTCAGGCGTGCCCCAGGCCGCCGACGAGCAGTCCGGCACCCGCCGCCGCGTCGCCCGTTCGATCCTTGACCACGGCCCTTCGACCGCGGCCGAGCTGGCCGACCGGCTCGGGCTCACCCAGGCGGCGGTCCGCCGCCACCTCGACGCGCTCGTCGGAGGGGGCCTCGTGGAGCCGCGCGAGAAGCGAGTCTACGGCTCGCGGGGGCGTGGCCGTCCCGCCAAGGTCTTCGCGATCACCGACTCGGGGCGCGACGCGTTCGACCAGGCCTATGACGAGCTGGCCGTCGAGGCGCTGCGCTGGATCGAGCGCCTGGCCGGGGGAGGCGACCGCGGGGCCGCGGCCGTGATGGACTTCGCCAGGGACAAGGCCGCCGCACAGGCCGAGGCGTACCGTCCGTTCCTCGACGGCGTCCCCCCGGAGGGCCGGGCGCGGGCGCTGGCCGAGGCGCTGTCCCACCACGGGTACGCCGCGACCGTGCGCCGGGTGGACGCGTCGGCGGGGGAGCAGGTGTGCCAGCATCACTGCCCCGTGGCGCACGCCGCCGCGCGCTTCCCTCAGCTGTGCGAGGCGGAGACCGAGGTGTTCTCCCGCCTGCTCGGCAGCCATGTGCAGCGGCTCGCGACCATCGCCCACGGCGACGGCGTGTGCACCACGTTCGTCCCCGAAGTACCGCCCGACGTACCGCCCACGAAGGCACCGCCCAAGACCACCGCACCACCACGCACTGCCGGGAGGAACCCCGCATGACGCTCCCCACGGAGACGGCCCACCCCGAGCTCGAGGGGCTGGGCAAGTACGAATACGGCTGGGCCGACTCCGACACGGCCGGTGCCGCCGCCAAGCGCGGCCTGTCCGAGGACGTCGTCCGCGACATCTCGGGCAAGAAGTCCGAGCCGGAGTGGATGCTCAAGCTCCGCCTGAAGGGGCTCAAGCTGTTCGGCAAGAAGCCCATGCCGTCCTGGGGCTCCGACCTCAGCGGCATCGACTTCGACAACATCAAGTACTTCGTCCGGTCCACCGAGAAGCAGGCCCAGAGCTGGGAGGACCTGCCCGAGGACATCAAGAACACCTACGACAAGCTGGGCATCCCCGAGGCGGAGAAGCAGCGGCTGGTCGCGGGCGTCGCCGCGCAGTACGAGTCGGAGGTCGTCTACCACCAGATCCGCGAGGACCTGGAGAAGCAGGGCGTCATCTTCCTCGACACCGACACGGCGCTGCGCGAGCACCCCGAGCTGTTCCAGGAGCACTTCGGCACGGTGATCCCCGTCGGCGACAACAAGTTCGCGGCGCTCAACACCGCGGTCTGGTCCGGTGGTTCGTTCATCTACGTCCCGCCGGGCGTGCACGTGGACATCCCGCTCCAGGCGTACTTCCGGATCAACACCGAGAACATGGGCCAGTTCGAGCGGACGCTGATCATCGTCGACGAGGACGCCTACGTCCACTACGTCGAGGGCTGCACCGCGCCGATCTACGACTCGGACTCGCTGCACTCCGCGGTCGTCGAGATCATCGTCAAGAAGGGCGGCCGCTGCCGCTACACGACCATCCAGAACTGGTCGAACAACGTGTACAACCTCGTGACCAAGCGCGCCGTCGCCTACGAGGGCGCCACCATGGAGTGGGTCGACGGGAACATCGGCTCCAAGGTCACCATGAAGTACCCCGCCGTCTACCTGATGGGCGAGCACGCCAAGGGCGAGACCCTTTCGGTCGCGTTCGCGGGCGAGGGCCAGCACCAGGACGCGGGCGCCAAGATGGTGCACATGGCCCCCCGCACGTCGTCGAACATCGTGTCCAAGTCCGTGGCCAGGGGCGGCGGCCGGACCTCGTACCGTGGGCTGATCGAGATCGGCGAGGGCGCCGAGGGCTCCAAGTCCAACGTGCTGTGCGACGCGCTCCTGGTGGACACCATCTCCCGCTCGGACACCTATCCGTATGTGGACGTCCGCGAGGACGACGTGACGATGGGCCACGAGGCGACCGTCTCCAAGGTGAGCGATGACCAGCTGTTCTACCTGATGAGCCGGGGCCTGTCCGAGGACGAGGCGATGGCGATGATCGTGCGCGGCTTCGTCGAGCCGATCGCCAAGGAGCTGCCCATGGAGTACGCCCTCGAGCTGAACAGGCTGATCGAGCTCCAGATGGAGGGCGCCGTCGGCTGACCCGCCGCGCCGCACCCGTCCGTCGGAGCGCCCGGGCAGGAGCCCGGGCAAGAGCGTCCATCAAGGTCCATCAAGAGAGTGAGCACGACGACACCCATGGCTGAGGCCCAGAGCATCGCGGTGGCAGCCGAATCCACCGTGGCCACCAGGATGAGCGCGCCGCCGTCCTACGACGTGGCCGACTTCCCTGTGCCGCACGGCCGCGAGGAGGAGTGGCGCTTCACTCCCCTGGAGCGGCTCAAGGGGCTGCACAACGGCACCGCCGTCGCGACCGGCTCCGTCAAGGTCGAGGTGAGCGCGCCCGACGGCGTGACCGTCACCACCGTCGGGCGGGACGACCCGCGCGTCGGCAGGGCGGGCACGCCGGTGGACCGGGTGGCCGCGCAGGCGTTCAGCGCCTTCGAGAAGGCCACGGTCGTCTCGGTGCCCGCCGAGGCGGCCCCCGCCGAGCCGGTGCGGCTGAGCGTGCAGGGCGAGGGCGGGGTGACGTACGGGCACACGGTCTTCGAGATCGGGGCGTTCGCCGAGGTCGTCATCGTGGCCGACCACACCGGCGACGCGGTCCGCGCGGCCAACGTCGAGTTCCTGGTCGGCGACGGCGCCAAGGTCACGTTCGTCTCCGTGCAGGACTGGGACGACACCGCCGTGCACTGCTCGCAGCACAGCGCGCTGATCGGCCGGGACGCCACGTTCAAGTCCGTGGTCGTCACCTTCGGCGGCGACCTGGTGCGGCTGCACCCCCGGGTCAGCTACGCGGGCCCCGGCGGCGAGGCCGAGCTGTACGGCCTGTACTTCACGGACAACGGGCAGCACCAGGAGCACCGGCTGCTCGTGGACCACACGGCGGCGAACTGCCGGAGCAACGTCGCCTACAAGGGCGCGCTCCAGGGCGCGGACGCGCACGCGGTGTGGATCGGCGACGTGCTGATCAGGGCCGCCGCCACCGGCACGGACACCTACGAGCTCAACCGGAACCTCGTGCTGACCGACGGCGCCCGCGTGGACTCCGTGCCCAACCTGGAGATCGAGACCGGCGAGATCGTCGGCGCGGGGCACGCGTCGGCCACCGGGCGCTTCGAGGACGAGCAGCTGTTCTACCTGATGGCGCGCGGCATCCCGGCCGAGGAGGCGCGGCGCCTCGTGGTGCGCGGCTTCTTCGCCGAGCTGGTCCAGCAGATCGGCGTGCCGGACGTCGAGGAGCGGCTGATCGCCAAGCTGGAGGCGGAGCTCGCGGAGGCGATCGCGTGAGCGCCCCCGGCGACGGCGGCTTCGTCAGGGTCTGCTCGCTCGGCGACCTGGAGGACGAGGTGGCCCGCCGCGTCGACCTCGGCGGCGTCCCGGTCGCCGTGGTCCGTGCCGAGGGCGAGGTGTTCGCGGTCAACGACATCTGCTCGCACGCGAACGTGTCGCTGTCCGAGGGCGAGGTGGAGGACTGCCAGATCGAGTGCTGGCTGCACGGCTCCCGCTTCGACCTGCGCACCGGAAAGCCGTCCGGGCTGCCCGCCACGCGGCCCATCCCCGTTTACCCCGTAAAGATCGAAGGAGAGGGGCCCGGCGCCGCCGTGCTCGTCTCCGTCACCCAGGAGTCCTGAAGGCACCCATGGCAACGCTTGAGATCCACGACCTGCACGTCTCCGTCGACGGCGAAGGCGGCTCCAAAGAGATCCTGCGC
The DNA here is from genome assembly GCF_003626575.1 of Streptomyces radicis. Lineage (GTDB taxonomy): Bacteria > Actinomycetota > Actinomycetes > Streptomycetales > Streptomycetaceae > Streptomyces > Streptomyces radicis. Next base: position 51,899 of record NZ_RBDY01000028.1, read on the forward strand.
GGGGTCGACCTGACCGTGAAGCAGGGCGAGACGCACGCCATCATGGGCCCCAACGGCTCCGGCAAGTCCACCCTGGCCTACTCGCTGGCCGGGCACCCCAAGTACACCGTCACCGGCGGCACCGTCACGCTCGACGGCGAGGACGTCCTGGAGATGTCCGTCGACGAGCGCGCCCGCGCCGGCGTCTTCCTGGCCATGCAGTACCCGGTGGAGATCCCCGGCGTCTCGGTCTCCAACTTCCTGCGCACCTCCGCCACCGCGGTCCGCGGCGAGGCCCCCAGGCTGCGGACATGGGTCAAGGAGGTCAAGGAGACCATGGAGCGCCTGGAGATGGACCCGGCGTTCGCCGAGCGCAACGTCAACGAGGGCTTCTCGGGCGGCGAGAAGAAGCGCCACGAGATCCTTCAGCTCGAGCTGCTCAAGCCGAGGATCGCGGTGCTCGACGAGACCGACTCGGGGCTCGACATCGACGCGCTGCGGATCGTCTCCGAGGGCGTCAACAGGGTCCGTTCCACCGGCGAGGTCGGCACCCTGCTGATCACGCACTACACCCGCATCCTGCGGTACATCACCCCCGACCACGTGCACGTCTTCGCGGGCGGCCGGATCGTGGAGTCCGGCGGCGCCGAGCTGGCGGACAAGCTGGAGGCCGAGGGCTACGAGCAGTACACGAAGGGCGGCGGCTCATGACGGACGGCACGCAGGCACCCGGCACGCCGCACGGGCTGCCCGGCCTGTTGGACACCGAGGCGATCCGCAAGGACTTCCCGATCCTGCACCGCACGGTCCACGGCGGGAAGCCGTTGATCTACCTGGACAACGCGGCCAGCTCGCAGAAGCCGCGCCAGGTCCTCGACGCGGTGAACGAGTACTACGAGCGGCACCACGCCAACGTGCACCGCGGCGTCCACATCCTCGCCGAGGAGTCGACGGCGCTGTACGAGGGCGCGAGGGACAAGGTCGCGGCGTTCATCAACGCCCCGAGCCGCGACGAGGTCGTCTTCACCAAGAACGCCTCCGAGTCGCTCAACCTCGTCGCGAACATGCTCGGCTGGGCCGACGACCCCTACCGGGTGGACTCCCGCACCGAGGTCGTCATCACGGAGATGGAGCACCACTCCAACATCGTGCCGTGGCAGCTGCTCGCGCAGCGCACGGGCGCGACGCTGAAGTGGTTCGGGCTGACCGACGACGGCAGGCTCGACCTCTCCCGCATCGACGAGGTCATCACGGAGCGGACCAAGGTCGTCTCGTTCATGCTGGTCTCCAACGTCCTCGGCACGGTCAACCCCGTGGACGAGATCGTCCGCAGGGCGCAGGAGGTCGGCGCGCTGGTCGTGGTGGACGCCTCGCAGGCGGCCCCGCACATGCCGCTCGACGTGCAGTCGCTCGGCGCGGACTTCGTGGTGTTCACCGGGCACAAGATGTGCGGCCCGACGGGCATCGGCGTGCTGTGGGGCAGGCAGGAGCTGCTCGAGGACCTGCCGCCCTTCCTCGGCGGCGGGGAGATGATCGAGACGGTCACGATGCACGCGTCGACCTACGCGCCCGCGCCCCACAAGTTCGAGGCGGGCACGCCGCCGATCGCCCAGGCGGTCGGGCTCGGCGCGGCCGTCGACTACCTCTCGGGCATCGGCATGGAGCGGATCGCCGAGCACGAGCACGCGCTGACCGCGTACGCGCTCGGGCGGCTGGCCGAGGTCCCCGACCTGCGGATCATCGGCCCGGTCACGGGCGAGGACCGCGGCGCGACGATCTCGTTCACGCTGGGCGACATCCACCCGCACGACGTGGGGCAGGTGCTCGACGAGCAGGGCATCGCCGTCCGGGTCGGCCACCACTGCGCGCGGCCCGTCTGCCTGCGGTACGGAATTCCCGCGACCACGCGGGCGTCGTTCTATCTGTACTCGACACCGGCCGAGGTGGACGCCCTGGTCGCCGGGCTCGAGTACGTCCGTGGCTTCTTCGGATGAGAGCGGTGTGAACGCGTGCAGCTGGAATCGATGTACCAGGACGTGATCCTGGACCACTACAAGAACCCGCACGGGCGTGGCCTGCGCGAGGGCGACGCCGAGGTGCACCACGTGAACCCCACGTGCGGCGACGAGATCACGCTGCGCGTCCGGTACGAGGGTGAGCGGATCGCCGATGTCTCCTACGAGGGGCAGGGCTGCTCGATCAGCCAGGCCAGCGCCTCGGTGCTCAACGACCTGCTGGTGGGCCGCGAGCTGAAGGACGCGCTGGCCGTGCAGGAGACGTTTCTCACGCTGATGCAGTCCAAGGGGCGGCTCACCCCGGACGACGCCATGGAGGAGACCCTGGAGGACGCCGTCGCGTTCGCCGGGGTGTCGAAGTATCCGGCCCGGGTGAAGTGCGCCCTGCTGAGCTGGATGGCCTGGAAGGACGCCACCGCCCAGGCGCTGGGCGAGACCGCTCTCGAGGAGAAGCTGTGAGTGAGGCAACGAAAACCGCGCCCGCGGGCGAGGAGGAGATCCGCGAGGCGATGATGGACGTCGTCGACCCCGAGCTGGGCATCGACGTCGTCAACCTCGGCCTGATCTACGGCATCCACGTGGACGAGGACAACGTCGCCACCGTGGACATGACCCTGACCTCGGCCGCGTGTCCGCTGACCGACGTCATCGAGGACCAGGCCAGGACGGCGACCGAGGGCCTGGTGAGCGAGCTCAAGATCAACTGGGTCTGGATGCCGCCGTGGGGACCCGACAAGATCACCGACGACGGGCGCGACCAGCTGCGCGCCCTGGGGTTCAACGTCTGAGCGCGCCCCTGAGCCGACGGCGCTGACGGCACTGCCAGCCCTCGAACGCGCCGATGCCCGCCCGGGTCGCTCTCGCCCCGGCGGGCATCGGCGCGTTCGCGCTTCGGGCTCAGCGCGGGCTCAGGCGTGGTCGACCAGCTCCGCGTGGCCCTGGGTGCGGGCGCAGTGGCCGCAGCAGAAGAAGTGTCCTTCCTCCGTCTCCAGGCCATGGCCCATGATCTTGCAGCCGCAGTTCTCGCACACCGGCGCCATCCGCTGCACCGCGCACTCGAAGCTGTCGAAGACGTGCACCTGCCCGGCGGCGCGCACCTCGAAGGCCATCCGGTAGTCGTTGCCGCAGACCTCGCACTCGGCCATCCGACTCTCACTCCTTCTCATGTGTGTGGAAAAAGGACGATGGGAAATTCGCCGCAAGGATCGCGGGCGCCCGCGTCGGTCGCCCCGCAGACGCGCGGGGCGGTCACCCGACCGGCCGGGCTCCCCGGGACCGGTTCGCGTCCGGCGGCGGGCACCGGCTAGCGTCGTGGCCATGACCGAGACCCCCTCTCACCAGCTCTCCCTCTCCGGCGCCGTCGCCGCCGGGCTCGCCACGGTCACCGCCGAAGGCGTCGTGCTCGACACCTGGTTCCCCGCCCCCGAACTGGTCACCGAGCCCGGCGTCTCGGGCACCGAGCGGCTGACCGGGCCGCGCGTCGCCGAGCTGCTCGGCCCCTCGGCCCCCGCCGCGCTCGGGCCCGACGAGCGGCGCGGCGTCGAGGTCGTCGCGGTGCGGACGGTGATCTCCGACCTCCAGGAGAAGCCGGTCGACGCGCACGACGTCTACCTCAGGCTCCACCTGCTCAGCCACCGCCTGGTGCGCCCGCACGGCCTGAGCCTCGACGGGATCTTCGGGCTGCTCGCCAATGTCGCCTGGACGACGGTCGGGCCCGTTCCCGTCGAGCGGATCGAGCGGACCAGGGTCGCCGTCCGCGCGTCGGGCGGGCAGCTCGGGGTGACGAGCGTCGACAAGTTCCCGAGGATGACCGACTACGTGGTGCCCTCGGGTGTGCGCATCGGCGACGCGGACCGCGTGCGCCTCGGCGCGCACCTGGCGTCGGGGACGACGGTGATGCACGAGGGCTTCGTCAACTTCAACGCGGGGACGCTCGGCGTCTCGATGGTCGAGGGCCGGATCAGCGCGGGCGTCGTGGTCGGCGACGGCTCGGACGTGGGCGGTGGCTCGTCGATCATGGGCACGCTGTCGGGCGGCGGCAAGCAGACCATCTCCATCGGCGAGCGCTGCCTGCTCGGCGCGCAGGCGGGCATCGGGATCTCGCTCGGCGACGACTGCGTGGTCGAGGCGGGCCTGTATGTCACGGCGGGGACGCGGGTCACGCTGCCGGACGGCGAGATCGTCAAGGCGCTCGAGCTCTCGGGCGCCCACAACCTCCTCTTCCGCCGCAACTCCACGAGCGGCGCCGTCGAGGCGCTGCCCCGCACCGGCGCCTGGGGCAGCCTCAACGAGGTGCTGCACCGGCACAATTGACCCCGCCGTCGGCCCGCCGTGCGGGGCCGCGCGACCGGATAGCCTGCCGCCGTGACAGATTTCGCGGTGGGGATACGGTACGTGGCGCGCGGGCAGCGGTGGGCCGTCGGGCATGGGCGGTGGCTGGCGCTGGGGCTGCTCCCCGCGCTGATCACCCTGGTCGTCTACGCGGCGGCGCTGGTCGCGCTGGCGCTGTACGCGGGGGACTTCGCCGCCTGGGCCACGCCGTTCGCGGACGACTGGTCCGACACCTGGCGGTCCGTGCTGCGCGTCACGTTCGCCGCGCTGCTGTTCGCGTTCGGGCTGCTGCTCGCGGTGCTGACGTTCACGGCGGTCACGCTCGTGGTGGGCGACCCGTTCTACGAGGCGCTCTCCGGGCAGGTCGAGACGAGCGAGGGCGGGGTGCCGGACGGCGAGGGGCTGTCGTTCTGGGCCTCGGTGCGCGGGAGCGTCCGGGTGCTGCTGTACGCGGTGTGCTTCGCGGTGCCCCTCTTCCTCTGCGGCTTCGTGCCCGGGCTCGGGCAGACGGTCGTGCCGGTGATCGGGTTCGCCGTCTCGGGCTTCTTCCTGACCGTGGAGCTGACCTCGGTCGCCATGGACCGGCGCGGCCTCTCGGTCAAGGAGCGGGTGCGGCTGCTGCGGGGCCGGATCGCGCTGGCGCTGGGCTTCGGCGTCCCGCTGGTGCTCCTCTTCCTGATCCCGCTGGCCGCCGTCTTCCTGATGCCGGGCGCGGTCGCGGGCGCGACGCTGCTGGCCCGCGACCTCACGGCCGGCCAGCCACCGCCTCAGGACTGAACTCCCCTTCCCGCCCCCCGCGTTGCCGTGCGTCTGGACGGCCTCGGGGGGCGGTGCTATACCGGGAGCATCTCCATACTGTATGCAATCCCCGGGAGGTCGGCCCGATGAAGGAATCTGATCAGGCGCGGGAGGTAGGGGAGGCGCGGGAGGTACGGGACTGCTACGGGCGGCGCCACCGGGTCGGCGAGACGGACCGTGAGCTGCTCGGCGGGCGGGGGCGGCGCTGGATGCTGTGGCTGCCGACGGCGGCGATGGCGGGCGCGGGGGTGCTCCAGTACGGCTACCCGCTGACGGCGCTGGCCCGGTCGGGCACCGGCGGGCTCGGGCGTGGCGCGGTGCTCGCGGTCCTGGCGCTGTGGACGGTGTGCCAGGCCGCGGCCGTTCCGCTGGCCGAACGGCTGTGCCGCGGCGGCGCGTTGACGACGCGGGGCCAGGTGGCCGCCGGGGGAGCGGCCTGCGCGCTCGCGCTCGCGCTGGCCGCGGTGGCGGTGGGCGGGGACGGCGGCGCCTCCCCCGGGGCGCTGCTCGCGGGGTACGCGCTGGTGGGCGGGGTCGGCGCGGGCCTGGTGTACGCGGCCTGCGTGGCCACGGCCGCGCGGTGGCACCCCGACCGGGCGCCCGCGGCGGTGGCGCTGGTCACGGCGGGGTACGCGTGCGGCGCGGTCGTCCCGCTGCTGCTCGTGGCGGCGGCGGGCGCCGAACCCGCCTCGGTGGCCTGGCTGTTGGGGGCCGTCGCGGCGGGTGCGCTGGCGGCGGCGCTGGCGTGTGGCGCGCTGCTGCGCGAGCCGCCCGAGCACTGGTGGCCCGCCGATGTGGATCCGAGGCGCTGGACGCTGGACAAGCACCTCAACCGCAGCCTGCGCCGCAACCGTCCCGCGCTGTGGGAGACGTCCGCGCCGCCCGGCACGCGCAGCGGAACGTGGCGGCGGCTGTACGCGGCGGTCGCGTTGGGCTCGGCGGTGCTGCTGCTCGATCTGGGCGCGCTGGCCACGGCGTTCGCCGAAGAGCCCACGCGGGCCGGGGCGTTGGCCTGCGCCGCGCTCGCCGCGGGCAGCGGCCTCGGCCGCCTCGCGGTCGGGCACCTGGCCGAACGCCTGGGCAGACGGCGGGTGTTGACCGCCGCGCTGGTGGCCGCCGCGGTGGTGCAGCCCGGGGTCCTCGCCGGGGGGCCCGTGGCCGTCGTGGTGTGCGCCGCGGTGGCGGGGTGCGCCACGGGCGGCTGCTATCCGGTGCTGGTGGGCCTGCTGCGCGGCTACTTCGGGGGCCGGGGCGACCAACGGGCGTTCGCCGCCCTCTACTCGGCCAAGGCCCTGGGTGGCGCGGGGGGTTGTGGCCTGGCCGCGCTCGATGCCGGGGCGTCGGCGGTCGCCCTCGCGCTCGCGCTGGCCGCGGCCCTCGCCGTGCACACCGCGCGCCGTCCGCGCCCCGCGCTCGACCCGTTGCCCGGGCTCGGGCCCGCCGCCCCCCGCCCGGCGCCCGAACGCGCCTGACGGGGAACGGCGTTCGGCCGCGTCAGCGGGGCAGCGCCTCGCGCAGCAGCCGCGCGGTCTGCGTCGGGGTCCTGCCGACCCTGACCCCCACGGCCTCGAGCGCCTCCTGCTTGGCGCCCGCCGTGCCCGACGAGCCGGAGACGATGGCGCCCGCGTGGCCCATCGTGCGGCCCTCGGGCGCGGTGAAGCCCGCGACATAGCCCACGACCGGCTTGGTCACCCGGTCGGCGATGAACGCGGCGGCGCGCTCCTCCGCGTCCCCGCCGATCTCGCCGATCAGCACGACGGCGTCCGTGCCCTGGTCCTCCTCGAACGCGCGCAGGGCGTCGATGTGCGTGGTCCCCACCACGGGGTCGCCGCCGATGCCGACGCACGTGGAGAAGCCCAGATCGCGCAGCTCGTACATCAACTGGTAGGTCAACGTGCCCGACTTGGAGACGAGACCGACGCGCCCCGCCGCGGTGATGTCGGCCGGGATGATGCCGACGTTGCTCAGGCCCGGGCTGATGATGCCGGGGCAGTTGGGCCCGATGATCCGGGTCTTGCCGCCCTGGTCGAGGCTGTGCGCCCACAGCGCGGCGGTGTCATGGACCGGGATGCCCTCGGTGATCACCACCACGAGGGGCACGGCCGCGTCGATCGCGTCGGTGACCGCGGCCCGGGCGAACCTGGGCGGCACGAACACCGCGGTGGTGTCGGCGCCCGTGGCCGCGACGCCCTCCGCGACGGTGTCGAAGACGGGCAGCGCGCGCCCGTCCACGTCCACGGTCCTGCCGCCCTTGCCCGGGGTCACCCCGCCGACGACGGCGGTGCCCGAGGCGAGCATGCGGCGGGTGTGCTTCATGCCCTCGGAGCCGGTCATGCCCTGGACGAGGACGCGGTTGTGCTGGGTGAGCCAGATGGCCATGGTGGATTCCTCCTCAGATCCCGGCCAGGGCGGCGGCCTTGTCGGCCGCGCCGTCCATCGTGTCCACGGGGCGGATCAGCGGGTGCCCGGCCTCGGCGAGGATGCGTCGGCCGCGCTCGGCGCTGTTCCCGTCGAGGCGGACGACCAGCGGCTTGGTGACGTCATCGCCGCGCGAGGCGAGGAGCTCGAGGGCCTGGAGGATCCCGACGGCGACGGCGTCGCACGCGGTGATGCCGCCGAAGACGTTGACGAACACCGAGCGGACGTCGGGGTCGCCGAGCACGATCTCCAGGCCGTCGGCCATGACCTGCGCGGAGGCGCCGCCGCCGATGTCGAGGAAGTTGGCGGGGCGTGCGCCGCCGTGGCGCTCGCCCGCCCGCGCGACGACGTCGAGCGTGGACATCACCAGGCCCGCGCCGTTGCCGATGACGCCCACCTCGCCGTCGAGCTTCACATAGTTGAGGCCCTTGGCCGCCGCGGCCTCCTCGAGCTGGGCCACGCGCTCGGCCCGGCTCGCCGCCGACCAGGCGCGGGGGAGGGAGGCCAGGGACGGATAGGGCGCCCCGGCCTGGGCCAGGGCACGGTGCCCCGGCCTGCGGAACGCGGCGTTGTCGTCCAGGGTGATCTTGCCGTCGAGGGCCACGACGTCGCCTTCGGCCGTGACGATCAGGGGGTTGACCTCGACGAGCAGCGCGTCCTCGGCGACGAAGACCTCCCACAGGGAGCGCAGCACCGCGGCGACCCGGTCGGCGACGGCGGCGGGGAAGCGCGCCGCAGCGACGATCTCCGCGGCCTTCTCCGCGGTGACCCCCACGCCCGGGTCGACCGGCACCAGGGCGAGCGCGGAGGGGTCGTTCGCCGCGACCTCCTCGATCTCGACGCCGCCCTCCGTGGAGGCCATGGCGAGAAACGTGCGGTTGCCGCGGTCGAGCGAGAACGAGACGTAGAACTCGTCCGCGATCCGCGCCGGGGCGGCCAGCATGACCTTCCGCACCGTGTGTCCGTTGATGTCCATGCCGAAGATCGCGCGGGACAGGGCCACCGCCTCGCCCGGGCCCTCGGCCATCCGCACCCCCCCGGCCTTGCCCCGTCCTCCCGTCTTCACCTGCGCCTTGACGACCACGGGGCCGCCAAGGCGGTCCGCGGCCGGGCCCGCGTCCTCGGGGGTGTCGACGACCTCGGCGGCGGGCACGGGCACGCCGTGCTCGGCGAAGAGATCTCTCGCTTGGTACTCGAACAGGTCCACGCGCATTCCGTCCTCTCGGGGGCTGGCAAGCCGAGGAGCAACGGCGAAAGTCCGTGCCGACCTCTGGACAGCGACCGCTGCGCGCAGCAACTATATGGTTACTCCATACGGTATGCAATCTACGAGGCAGCCGTATGCCCCGTCGACCACGAGGAGTTGGCGTCACATGGCTACGGCCAACACCGCTTCCGAATCCCCCACAGCGACCCCCGCGACGACCCCCGCGACGACCGCGGCGGCGACGGCCCCCGAGGCCCCCGCCGAGACCATCTCCGGCGGGCACCTGGTCGCCAAGGCACTCAAGGCCGAGGGCGTGGACGTGATCTTCACGCTCTGCGGCGGCCACATCATCGACATCTACGACGGCTGCGTGGACGAGGGCATCGCGGTCGTCGACGTGCGCCACGAGCAGGTCGCCGCGCACGCCGCCGACGGCTACGCCCGGGTCACGGGGCGGCCCGGCTGCGCGGTCGTCACCGCGGGCCCCGGCACCACCGACGCCGTCACGGGCGTCGCCAACGCCTACCGCGCCGAGAGCCCGATGCTGCTGATCGGCGGTCAGGGCGCGCTGAGCCAGCACAAGATGGGCTCACTCCAGGACCTGCCGCACGTCGACATGATGACGCCGATCACCAAGTTCGCCGCCACGGTGCCGCACACCGCGCGCGCCGCGGACATGGTCTCGATGGCGTTCCGCGAGTGCTACAACGGCGCCCCAGGGCCTTCGTTCCTCGAGATCCCGCGCGACATCCTCGACGGCCGCGTCCCGGTCACCTCGGCGACCGTTCCCCAGGCGGGCCGCTACCGGGCCTCGACGCGCAGCGTCGGCGACCCGGCCTCGGTCGAGCGGCTCGCCGACCTGATCACGGCCGCCGAGAAGCCCTGCGTGCTGCTCGGTACCCAGGTGTGGACGTCCCGCGCGACCGAGGACGCGATCGCGTTCGCCCGCGGGCTCAACATCCCGGTCTTCATGAACGGCGCGGGCCGCGGCACCCTGCCGCCGGGCGACCCGCACCACTTCCACCTCTCGCGCCGCTACGCGTTCAACAACGCCGACCTCATCCTCATCGTCGGCAGCCCCTTCGACTTCCGCATGGGGTACGGGCGCAGGCTGCCGAGGACGGCCAAGGTCGTCCAGATCGACCTCGACTACCGCACCGTCGGCAAGAACCGCGACATCGACCTGGGCCTGGTCGGCGACCCCGGCGCGATCCTGGCCGCCACCGCCCAGGCCGCGACCGGGCGCGCGGGCGGGACCGGCGCGACCGGCGTCGCCCGCAAGGCGTGGTTCGAGGAGCTGCGGGCACAGGAGGACGCGGCCTACCGGAAGCGGCTGCCCCGGCAGCTCTCCGACGCCGACCCCATCCACCCGCTCCGACTCGCCCACGAGATCAACGAGTTCCTCACCGAGGACTCGATCTACATCGGCGACGGCGGCGACATCGTGACGTTCTCGGGCGGCGTCGTCCAGCCCAAGTCCCCCGGCCACTGGATGGATCCGGGGCCGCTCGGCACGCTCGGCGTCGGCGTCCCGTTCGTCCTCGCGGCCAAGTACGCCAGGCCGGAGAAGGAGGTCGTCGCCCTCTTCGGCGACGGCGCGTTCAGCCTCACCGGCTGGGACTTCGAGACCCTGATCCGCTACAAGCTCCCGTTCGTCGGCGTCATCGGCAACAACTCCTCGATGAACCAGATCCGTTACGGCCAGGAGCAGAAGTACGGCAAGGAGCGCGGCCGGGTCGGCAACACGCTGGGCGACGTCCGCTACGACGAGTTCGCGCGGATGCTCGGCGGCCACGGCGAGGAGGTCCGCGACCCGGCCGACATCGGCCCGGCGCTGCGCCGCGCCCGCGAGTCGGGGCTGCCCTCGCTCATCAACGTGTGGGTCGACCCCGACGCCTACGCGCCAGGAACCATGAACCAGACGATGTACAAGTGAGGAGGCGTTCCCCGATGACCGACGCACTCACGAAGGACACCGCGACCGACCCCACCGCCGACGCGCCCAAGGCGCTCGCCGGTGTGCGCGTCCTCGACATGACGCACGTCCAGTCGGGCCCCTCGGCGACCCAGCTGCTCGCCTGGCTCGGGGCCGACGTCATCAAGCTGGAGGCCCCGGGCCGCGGCGACATCACGCGCAGCCAGCTGCGCGACGTGCCCGACGTGGACAGCCTCTACTTCACGATGCTCAACTGCAACAAGCGCAGCATCACGCTCAACCTCAAGACCCCGCAGGGCAAGGGCCTGTTCCGGCGGCTGGTCTCCCGCGCCGACGTCCTCGTGGAGAACTTCGGCCCCGGCGTCGTCGACCGCCTCGGCTTCCCCTGGGAGACGCTGCGCGAGCTCAACCCCCGCCTGGTGTACGCCAGCGTCAAGGGCTTCGGGCCAGGGCGTTACGCCGACTTCAAGGCGTACGAGGTGATCGCCCAGGCCATGGGCGGCTCGATGGCCACCACCGGCTTCGAGGACGGCCCCCCGCTGGCCACGGGCGCCCAGATCGGCGACTCGGGCACCGGCGTCCACCTGGTCGCCGCCGTCCTGGCCGCGCTCTACCAGCGCACCACGACCGGGCGAGGGCAGCGCGTGCGGGTCGCCATGCAGGAGGCCGTGCTCAACCTCTGCCGCGTCAAGCTCCGCGACCAGCAGCGCCTGGCGCGAGGGCCGCTGGGGGAGTACCCCAACGAGCAGTTCGGCGACGAGGTGCCACGCTCGGGGAACGCGTCGGGCGGCGGCCAGCCGGGCTGGGCCGTGCGCTGCGCCCCCGGCGGGCCCAACGACTACATCTATGTCATCGTCCAGCCGCAGGGCTGGAAGCCGCTGTCCACCCTGATCGGCAGGCCCGAGCTGGCCACCGACGAGGCGTGGGCCACCCCCGAGGCGCGTCTTTCCAAGCTGGACAAGATGTTCGCGCTGGTCGAGGAGTGGACCGAGCGGCACACCAAGTGGGAGGTCATGGACCTGCTCAACGCCCACGACATCCCCTGTGGCCCCATCCTGTCCACCCGCGAGCTGATCGAGGACGCCACCCTGGCCGACCTCGGCGCCGTCGTCGAGGTGGACCACCCGCAGCGCGGCAGCTTCCGCACGGTCGGCTCGCCGCTGCGCCTTTCCGAGTCGCCCGTCGAGGTCAAGCGGCCCCCGCTGCTCGGCGAGCACAACGACGAGGTGTACGCCGAGCTGGGCTGCACCGCCGAACAGCTCGACGGACTGCGGTCCATCGGCGTCATCTGACCCATCGCGACCCATCGTGAGGAGTGACCAGTCCATGGGGAACGAGTCCACGGCGAACGACACGGCAGGCGGCACCCGCGGCGGCCCCTACGACCGCGGGGCGGTGCGCGCGCTGATCGACCGGCTCACGGCCGAGGGCAGGACCGTGCTCACCGCGCCCGAGGGCAAGGTGGTCGCGGACGCCTACGGCATACCCACCCCGGGCGAGGCGCTGGCGACGGGGCCCGACGAGGCGGTGGCCGCCGCCACCGCGATGGGCCTGCCGGTGGTGCTCAAGATCGTCTCGCCGCAGATCCCGCACAAGACCGATGCGGGCGGCGTGCTGGTCGGCCTCGGGACGGCCGACGCGGTCCGCGAGGGCTACGCCACGATCGTGGCCAACGCCCGCGCCTACGACCCCTCGGCCACGATCGTCGGCGTCCAGGTGCAGCAACTGGTCCCGCCGGGACAGGAGGTGATCGTCGGGGCGGTCACCGACCCGACGTTCGGCAAGGTGGTGGCGTTCGGCCTCGGGGGCGTCCTGGTGGAGGTCATCAAGGACGTCACGTTCCGCCTGGCGCCCGCCACGCCGGACGACGCGCGTTCCATGCTGGACTCGATCGCCGCCGCCGGGGTCCTCACCGGCACGCGCGGCGCCGAGCCGGTGGACCGCGACGCGCTCGCCGAGGTGATCGTCCGGCTCTCCGACCTGGTCACCGACTTCCCCGAGATCGCCGAGGCCGACCTCAACCCCGTGGTGGCGCTGCCGCGTTCGGCCGGGTCGCCCGGCGCGATCGCGGCCGATGTGCGGATCATCCTCGACCCCGACCCGGCGCCGCCACGGCCCACGTTCGCGCGCGAGGACATCCTGGCGGCCATGGAGCGGCTGATGAAGCCGCGCTCGGTCGCGGTGATCGGGGCGTCGGCCGAGGCCGGGAAGATCGGCAACTCGGTGATGAGGAACCTGGTGGGCGGCGGCTTCGCGGGCGAGATCCACCCGATCAACCCCAAGGCCGACGAGATCCTCGGCCTGCCCGCCCGCGCCAGCGTCCTCGACGTGCCGGGCCCGGTGGACGTCGCGGTGTTCGCGATACCGGCGGCGTTCGTCCCGGGGGCGCTCGAGGAGGCGGGCCGCAAGGGCGTCGCGGCGGCCGTGCTGATCCCCTCGGGCTTCGCCGAGACGGGCGACCAGGAGCTCCAGGACAAGGTGGTGGCGATCGCGCGGAAGTACGGCGTCCGCCTCCTCGGCCCCAACATCTACGGCTACTACTACACGCCGTCCGACCTCAGCGCGACGTTCTGCACCCCCTACGACGTCAAGGGCGGCGTCGCGCTCAGCTCGCAGAGCGGCGGCATCGGCATGGCGATCCTCGGCTTCAGCCGCACCACGCGCACGGGCGTCTCCGCGATCGTAGGCCTGGGCAACAAGGCCGACCTCGACGAGGACGACCTGCTGACCTTCTTCGCCGATGACCCCCACACCACGGCCATCGCCATGCACCTGGAGGACCTCAAGGACGGCCGCGCGTTCGTCGAGGCCGCCCGGCGGACCGTGCCAAGGAAGCCGGTGGTCGTGCTCAAGGCGGGCCGCACCGCGCTGGGCGCCCGCGCCGCCGGGTCGCACACCGGGGCGCTCGCGGGCGACGACCGGGTGTACGACGACATCCTGCGCCAGGCCGGGGTGATCCGCGCCCCCGGGCTCAACGAGATGCTGGAGTACGCCAGGGCGCTGCCCGTCCTGCCCACGCCTTCGGGCGAGAACGTGGTCATCATCACCGGGGCCGGTGGCTCGGGGGTGCTGCTCTCGGACGCCTGTGTGGAGGCCGGGCTCACGCTGATGGACATCCCGCCGGACCTGGACGAGGCGTTCCGGCGCTTCATCCCGCCGTTCGGCGCGGCGGGCAACCCCATCGACATCACGGGCGGGGAGCCGCCGTCCACCTATGAGGCCACCATCAGGCTCGGCCTCTCCGACCCGAGGATCCACGCGTTGATCCTCGGCTACTGGCACACCATCGTCACCCCGCCGATGGTGTTCGCGGAGCTGACCGCCAGGGTCGTGGCGGAATTCCGCGCCCGGGGCGTCGACAAGCCGGTCGTCGCCTCGCTCGCGGGCGACACCGAGGTCGAGGAGGCGTCCGCGCACCTCTTCGAACGCGGCATCGTCGCGTATCCCTACACCACGGAGAAGCCGGTCGCCGCGCTCGGCGCGAAGTACCGGTGGGCCCGCGCGGCCGGGCTGCTGCCGCGCAGCTCGCCCTGATCCGGGCCGGGCCCGGCCGCGGGGGGCCGGGCCCGGCACCCCCCTGTCCCTGCCCCCGCGTTCAACTCCCGCTCTCCCCGCACCGCTTCACCCCCCACCGCTTCACCCCCACGTCACCCCCACACCGACCACGTCCGGGATGCCGCCCCGGACCGCCCGCGGGCACGGCCGCGCACGCCGCTGCCTTCCGCCGCCATGGCGCACCGCCCGCGACCGCGAGAGGACAGTCACATCCCGCCCTTTCGCAGCACGAAGAGAACAGGCCAGGGGGCGCAGGCCAAAGCTCTTTCGAGGCAAAGGGATCCATTCATGACAACAGACGTCACATCGACCCATCCCGGGTACCGGGAGGTCACCGACGAGAACGGGCGCGTGTACAGGGTCGGCGAGACCGACAGGGACATCATGGGACGTCCCCGGTGGACGATGGTCCTCCTGCCGTGGATCGCCATGATGGGCATCAGCATCTGCGAGTACGCCTTCGGCGCGGCGGAGGAGACGCTGCACGACGGGCAGGGCTGGTCGACCACGCACATCTTCTGGATGCTGAGCGTCTGGGTCTTCTTCCAGGCCGCGGTCGCCTTCCCGGTCGGCCAGTGGCGGGAGAGCGAGAAGCTCTCGCCCAAGGCGGCGATGCTCCTCGGCGCCGTCGGCGCCTATCTCGGCTTTCTCGCGCTGGCCCACGCGCCGAACGTCTTCTGGGCCTATCTGGGCTTCGGCTTCTTCGGCGGCTCGGGCGCCGGATTCGTCTACGCGACCTGCGTGAACATGGTCGGCAAGTGGTATCCCGAGCGCAAGGGCGGCAAGACCGGCTTCGTCAACGGCGGATTCGCCTACGGGGCCGTGCCGTTCGTCTTCCTGTTCACGACCTACATGGACAAGGACAACTTCGCGCCCATCCTGTCGCTCGTGGGCCTGTGGGCGCTGCTCGCGGTGGGCGTCAGCGGGCTGTTCTTCAAGGACCCGCCGAAGAACTGGTGGCCCTCGCACGTCGACCCGCTCGACAAGAAGTCCGACCCCAGGTCGGCCCGCGCGCTGGAGAAGAACCCCCCGGCCGTCGCGCAGTTCACCCCGGCCGAGGCGCGCAGGACCAAGGTGCTGCCGCTCATGTGGGTGTGCCTGCTCTGTACGGCGGGCGTGAACATCTTCGGCATCGCCTTCCAGGTGCCGTTCGGCGACGACATGGGCTTCGCCGGCGGCATCGTGGCCACCGCCATGTCGCTCAAGGCCATCGTCAACGGCTGCGGGCGCGGCGTGATCGGCTGGATATCCGACCTCTACGGGCGTCGGCAGACGCTGACGTTCGTGTGCGTGGTGCTCGGCCTTTCGCAGTTCGGCGTGCTGTGGTCGGGGAGCATCGGCAGCATGCCGCTGTTCCTGTTCTTCTCCATGGTCTCGGGCTTCGGCGGCGGCGCGATCTTCCCGCTCTTCGCCGCGATGACCGCGGACTTCTTCGGCGAGAACCACAACGCGACCAACTACGGCATGGTCTACAGCTCCAAGCTCGTCAGCGGCCTGCTCGGCTCCGGCATGGGCGCGGTGGTGGTGGGCGCCTGGGACTATGAGGGCGCGTTCATCCTGGCGGGCCTCATCGGCCTCTTCTCCGCCGGTCTCTCGCTCCTGCTGCGACAGCCCGGGCCTCCACCGCGTGAGGAGGTCACGGTCCCCGCCCCCGCCCCCGTACCGGTCGCGGGGCGCTGAACAACGGCGGCCCGCGCATCCTCCCCAGCTGTGCGGGTCCCTCCCCGAACGTGTGCGTGGGCCGAGGACCGTGCCCCGGGCGGGCCGCGGCAGTCCCGCGCCGGGGTGCCCGCGCCACGAGGGCGGGGCCGGCCGGTGATTGGCGTCCCCTGCGCCGGCCGGCTCCCGTTCCCCTCTTCGCGAGCCGTCCCTCCGGGACCGTGCCGACGGATGGCGCGGTGCCGGGGGACGCTCCTCTCCAGAGGCCTCAGCGGTGCGGCTCAGCCGGCCGCGGCCTCGGCCGCCGCGGCCGCGATCTGCTTGCAGTAGAAGTCCGTGGTGCGCTCGGTGTGCCGCCGCATCAGCTGCTCGGCCCTGTCGGGGTCGCCCTTGGCGATGGCCCGGATGAGGGTGGCGTGTTCGTTCCACGCGGCCTTGCCGCGCGGGCGGGCGATCGGCGTGTAGTACCACCGCACCCGGCGGTCCACCTGGCCGATCATCTCGGCCAGCACGGCGTTCCCGGCCAGCTCGGTGATGAAGCCGTGCAGCACGGCGTTGGCCTCCACGATCGCCCGCGCGTCGTCGGCCGCGAGGGCGCGCACCCCGGCCTCCTGGAGCTCCCACAGCCTGGCGATGTCCTGCTCGGTGGCGTGCAGCGCGGCGCCCCTGGCGGAGTGCGTCTCCAGCACGGCCCTGACGCTGAGGAGCTGGGCGGCCTCCTCCTCGGTGGGGGTGTGCACGAAGGCGCCCTGCGCGGGGCGCAGATCCACCCATCCCTCGCTCTTGAGTCGCTGCAACGCCTCGCGCACGGGCTGGCGGCTCACCCCCAGGTGCTCGGCCAGCTCGGACTCCACCAGGTGCTGTCCTGGGCGGAGCGTGCCGTTGACGATCAGCTCGACGAGGGTGTCGAAGACGGCCTCGCGGAGCGGGGCGGGGCGGGTGACGCGGCGGGCGCCGGCAGCGGTGAGTGCGTCGCGCATGGTGGAGGTCCCCTGTCGATTGCGGCAAGTGAGGACGCCTCATGAAGAGGGTTCCAGGATACAGGTTCTTGTATGCAATCTACGGCATCGCGTAAAGAACTGGGCGGGAACGCGACCAGGATCACGTTCGCCCGAGGGTGAACGCGCCCCTGTCGCCAGGCCGTTGCTTATGGAATACTGTATGCAATCCCGCCCCTCAGGGGCCGCCCGCCCGACCGCGATGATCGGGGGCAGTACGACATGAGAGTGGCAGTGCTCGGCGCGGGAGCCATCGGCGCGTACGTCGGCGCCGCGTTGCACCGCGGCGGAGCCGAGGTGCACCTGGTCGCCCGCGGCGCCCAGCTGGCCGCGCTGCGGGAGCGGGGCGTGCGCGTCCTGAGCCCGCGCGGCGACTTCACCGCCCATCCCCACGCGACCGGTGACCCCGAGGAGATCGGCCCGGTCGACTATGTGTTCCTCGGGCTCAAGGCCCAGCAGTACGCGGGCTGCGGCCCGTTGCTCGAGCCGCTGCTCGGGCGGCACACCGCCGTGATCGCCGCGCAGAACGGCATCCCCTGGTGGTACTTCCACGGGCTGACCGGCCACGCGCTCGAGGGCCGGCGCATCCAGGCCGTCGACCCTGGCGGCGCGGTGAGCGGCACGATCCCCGTGCGGCGCGCGATCGGCTGCGTCGTCTACTGCTCGACGGAGATCGCCGAGCCCGGTGTCATCCGCCACCTGGAGGGCACCCGCTTCTCCGTCGGCGAGCCCGACGGCTCGGTGTCGGCGCGCTGCGTGGCGTTCAGCGAGGCGATGGTGGCGGGCGGCCTCAAGTGCCCGGTCGAGGCCGACCTGAGGAACGACATCTGGATCAAGCTGCTCGGCAACGTCGCCTTCAACCCCCTCAGCGCCCTCACCCGGGCCACGATGGTCGAGATCGCGGTCCATCCGGGGGCGCGCAGGCTGGTCGGCTCGATGATGGCCGAGACGCTCGCGGTGGCCCGCGCTGCGGGCAGCGAGCCCCGGATCTCCATCGACCGGCGGATCGCGGGCGCCGAGCGCGTCGGCCACCACAAGACGTCGATGCTCCAGGACCTCGAGGCGGGCAAGGAGTTGGAGACCGACGCCATCCTCGGCGCGGTCGTCGAGCTGGCCGAGCTCACCGGCGTCCCGGCCCCCACGCTGCGCGACGTCCACGCCGCCGTCGACCTGCTCGCCCGCACCACGACCGCCATGGCCCCCGCCGCCCGCTGACCCCGGCCACCCGAGGAGACCACCGCGATGACCAAGGACAGGACGAAGGACAGGACGAAGGCGACCCCCACGACCCTGCGGCTCAAGCCGGGCACCGCGTGGGACGACGCCCTCGGGCGCGCCGAGGTCGCCGCGCCCGAGGCGTTCACCGGGCGGCGCGCGCTCAATCTGCACGGCGGGCGCTGGCACAGGGACGGCACGCCCGCGCCCGCCACGTCCCCGGTCGACGGCCGCCCGATCACCGGGCCGCCCGCCGTCGACCCCGGCACCGCGCGGGGCGCCGTGCGCGCCGCGCTCGACCAGCACCGCGCCTGGCGGAACGTCCCGCTCGCCGAGCGCGCCGCGATGGTGTCCGCGGCCATCGACGAACTGGCCCACCACCGCGACCTGTTGGCGCTGCTGCTGGTGTGGGAGATCGGCAAGCCGTGGCGGCTGGCCCGCGCCGACGTGGACCGCTGCGTCGACGGGGCGCGCTGGTACGTGGCGGAGATCGGCGGCATGGTCGAGGGCCGCGCGCCGCTGCCGGGACCCGTCTCCAACATCGCCAGCTGGAACTACCCCATGAGCGTGCTGATGCACGCCCTGCTGGTGCAGGTGCTCGCCGGGAACGCCGCCGTCGCCAAGACCCCGACCGACGGCGGCACCTCGTGCCTCACCCTGGCCTGCGCGCTGGCCGCCCGGCACGGCCTGCCGCTCACCCTGGTCAGCGGCAGCGGCTCCGCGCTCTCCCCCGCGCTGGTGGGCGACCCCGCCGTGGGCTGCGTCAACTTCGTGGGCGGCAGGGGCGCGGGCGGCCGCGTCGCCGCCGCGCTGGCCGCCACCCGGACCCGGCACATCCTCGAACAGGAGGGCCTCAACTGCTGGGGCGTGTGGGAGTTCGGCGACTGGGACCTGCTCGCCGCGCACGCGCGCAAGGCGTTCGAGTACGGCAAGCAGCGCTGCACCGCCTATCCGCGCTATGTCGTCCAGCGCGACCTGTTCGACGACTTCCTCGCCGCCTATCTGCCCGCCGTCCGCTCGGTCTCCTTCGGCCACCCGCTCGCGGTCGCCGACCCGGGCGACGACCTGCCCGAGCTGGACTTCGGGCCGCTCATCGACGACGCCAAGGCCAAGGATCTCGGCGACGAGGTGGCCGACGCGGTGGCCCGCGGCGGCGTCCCGCTGCACCGCGCGACGCTGGCCGACGGGCGCTTCATCGAGGGCCAGGACACCTCCGCCTATCTGCCGCCCGCCGCGATCCTCTCCCCGCCGCCCTCGTCGCCGCTGCACCACAGGGAGCCGTTCGGCCCGGTCGACACGGTCGTCCTGGTGGACACCGAGGCCGAGCTGCTCGCCGCGATGAACGCGAGCAACGGCGCGCTCGTCGCGTCCCTCGCGTGCGACGACCAGGCCACCGCGACCCGGCTCGCCGCCCAGCTCCAGGCGTTCAAGGTGGGGATCAACGCGCCCCGCTCGCGCGGTGACCGGGCCGAGCCGTTCGGCGGCAGGGGCGCGTCGTGGCACGGCGCGTTCGTCGGCGGCGAGCTGCTGGTGCACGCCGTCACCCAAGGGCCGCCGGGCGAGCGGCTGTTCGGCACCTTCGCCGACTACGCCCGCTATCCCGCGACCCGGCCGACCGCCGCCGCGACCACCCCCGTGCCGACCCCCGTGCCGAGGTGATTCCCGTGACCGCCGCCTCCCGGCTCCGCTTCACCGTCAACCTCTCGATCGTCTTCGGCGGGCTCCCCCCGGCCGAACGCCCCGCCGCCGCCGCGGCCGCGGGCTTCACCGCCGCCGAGCTGTGGTGGCCCTTCGGCGCCGCGCACCTCCCCTCGGACGCCCAGGTCGAGGCGGTGCGGCGCTCGTTCACCGACGCGGGCCTGCGGCTCACCGGCCTCAACCTGCTCGACGACCTCGAACGCGGCGAGCGCGGCACCGTGTCCGACCCGGCGCAGCGTGAGCGTTTCGCCGAGAGCCTGGACATCGCCGTCGACCTGGCCGCCTCGCTCGGCTGCACGGCGCTCAACGCCCTCTACGGCAACCGCGTCCCCGGCGTCGACCCGGCCGAGCAGGACGAGCTGGCCCTGGAGAACCTCGCCCTGGCCGCGCGCGCCGCGCACCGGATCGACGCCGTGCTGCTGATCGAGGCCCTCAACTCCGCGGAGTCGCCGCGCTATCCGCTGGTCTCCGCCAAGGCCGCGGTGGACGTGGCCGACCGGGTCGACGAGGTCACCGGGCTCGGCAACGCCCGCTTCCTGTGCGACCTCTACCACCTGGCGCGCATGGGCGAGGACCTGCCGCGGGTGATCGGGACGCACGCCGACCGCATCGGCCATGTGCAGATCGCCGACTCCCCGGGCCGCCACCAACCGGGCACGGGCGACGTGGACTTCGACGACCTGTTCGCCCGCCTGGCCGCCGCCGGGTACTCCGGGTTCGTCGGCCTCGAGTACCGCCCCACCACGGCGGGCCCCGCCGCGTTCGACTGGCTGCCGCGCCCGCTGCGCGCGGCCCGCTGACCCGCCCCACCGCCCGATCCGTTGACGAAGGGACGCCGCGCGATGAGCGTCACACCCGCAAGGACCCGAAGGATCGCCTTCATCGGCCTCGGCATCATGGGCGGCCCGATGGCCGGCCATCTGGTCAAGGCCGGACATCAGGTGACCGGATTCGACCTCTTCCCCGAGCCGGTCGAACGCCTGGCCGCGCAGGGCGGCCGGGCCGCCGCAAGCGTCGCCGAGGCGGTGGCGGACGCCGAGGTGGTGATCACCATGGTGCCCGCCGACCCGCACGTGCGGGCCGTCGTGCTCGGCGACGACGGCGTGCTGGCGCACGCGGCCCCGGGGACGCTCCTGATCGACATGAGCAGCATCACCCCCGGCACGTCGCTCGACGTGGCCGCCGCCGCGGCCCGCGTGGGCGTCCGCACCCTGGACGCCCCCGTCTCCGGCGGCGAGGCGGGCGCGGTCGAGGCCGTGCTCTCCATCATGGTCGGCGGCGCCGCGGCCGACTTCGTCGAGGCCAGGCCGCTGCTGACCGCCCTCGGCACCACCGTCGTGCACGTCGGACCCACGGGCGCGGGCCAGACCGTCAAGGCCGCCAACCAGCTCGTCGTCGCCGGGCACCTCCAGATCCTCGCCGAGGCCCTGGTGTTCCTGCGCAAGGCCGGTGTCGACCTCGGGTCCGCCCTCGACGTCCTGGGCGGCGGCCTCGCCGGGTCCACCGTCCTGACCCGCAAGCGCGCCGCGATGGTGGCGCATGACTTCACCCCGGGGTTCCGCATCGACCTGCACCACAAGGACATGGGCATCGTCACCGAGACCGCCCGCGCCCTCGGCGCCCCGCTCCCCGTCGGCTCGCTGGTCGCCCAACTCGTCCAGGCCGCACGGGCCAACGGCGACGGCGGCCTCGACCACGCGGCCCTGCTGCGCGGCGTCGAACGCCTCGCGGGCCAGTGACCCCACCCATCTACCCCGACCACCTCATCGACACGACCACAGGAGAACGCATGGCGCGCATGACAGCGGCCCGGGCAGCGGTGGAGATCCTGAGGCGCGAGGGCACCACCCACGTCTTCGGCCTGCCGGGGGCGGCCATCAACCCCTTCTACGCGGCGATGCGCGAGGACGGCGGCCTGACCCACATCCTCGCCCGGCACGTCGAGGGCGCCTCGCACATGGCCGACGGCTGGACCCGGGCCAGGGCGGGGAACATCGGCGTCTGCGTCGGCACGAGCGGCCCCGCGGGCACCGACATGATCACCGGGCTCTACGCCGCGGCGGCCGACTCGGTGCCCATCCTGTGCATCACCGGCCAGGCCCCCGTGGCGCGGCTGCACAAGGAGGACTTCCAGGCGGTCGACATCGCCGCGATCGCCGCGCCCCTCACCAAGATGGCGATGACCGTGCGCGAACCCGCGCAGGTGCCGGGGGCGTTCCAGCAGGCGTTCCACCTCATGCGCTCGGGCCGCCCCGGGCCCGTGCTGATCGACCTGCCGGTCGATGTGCAGACGGCCGAGATCGCCTTCGACCCCGACACCTACGCGCCGCTCCCGGTCCACAGGCCCGCCGCCACGCGCGCGCAGATCGACCGCGCGCTCGACCTGCTGGCGCGCGCCCACCGGCCGCTGATCGTCGCCGGGGGAGGGGTGATCAACGCGGACGCGGCGGCCGCGCTCGTGGAGTTCGCCGAGGTGACGGGCGTGCCCGTGGTGCCCACCCTGATGGGCTGGGGCGCCATCCCCGACGACCACCCGCTGATGGCCGGGATGGTCGGCCTCCAGACCTCGCACCGCTACGGCAACGCCAGCCTGCTGGAGTCCGACTTCGTGCTCGGCGTCGGCAACCGCTGGGCCAACCGGCACACCGGCGGCCTCGACACCTACACCCGCGGCCGGACGTTCGTCCATGTGGACATCGAACCCACCCAGATCGGCCGGGTGTTCGCGCCCGACTACGGCATCGTCTCGGACGCGGGCGCGGCCCTCGACCTGTTCGTGGCGGCGGCGCGCGAGCGCGCGGCGGCCGGGGAGCTGCCCGACCGCTCGGGCTGGGCCGCGGCCTGCGCCGGGCGCAAGGCCACGCTGCTGCGCAGGACCCACTTCGACGACGTCCCGATCAAGCCGCAGCGGGTCTACGAGGAGATGAACAGGGCGTTCGGGCGCGACACCCGCTATGTCTCCACCATCGGCCTCTCCCAGATCCAGGCCGCGCAGCTGCTGCGCGTCCACAGGCCACGGCACTGGATCAACGCGGGCCAGGCCGGGCCGCTGGGCTGGACCGTCCCCGCCGCGCTCGGCGTGGCCACGGCCGAGCCCGACGCCACCGTGGTGGGCCTGTCGGGGGACTATGACCTCCAGTTCATGATCGAGGAGCTGGCCGTGGGCGCGCAGTTCCGCATCCCCTATCTCCAGGTGGTCGTCAACAACGCCTATCTGGGCCTGATCCGCCAGGCGCAGCGCTCGTTCGCCATGGACTACTGCGTGCAGCTGTCGTTCGACAACGTCAACGCCCCGGAGCTCGGCGGCTACGGCGTCGACCACGTCAGGGTCGCCGAGGGCCTGGGCTGCAAGGCGCTGCGCGTGACCGACCCCGAGCTGATCGGGCCCGCCCTCGAGGAGGCCAAGAAGCTCATGGCCGAGTTCCGGGTGCCGGTCGTGGTCGAGATCATTCTGGAACGGATCACCAATGTCTCGATGGGCACCGAGATCGATCGGATCACCGAGTTCGAGGAGCTGGCCTGATGCTGCTGCGCCAGCTCGAATACCTGGTCGCGCTCGCCAGGGAGCGGCACTTCGCCCGCGCCGCCGCGGCCTGCTTCGTCTCCCAGCCCTCGCTCTCGGCCGCCATCCGCAAGCTCGAACAGGAGCTCGACGTCCCCATCGTGCTGCGCGGCCACCGCTTCGAGGGCCTCACCCCCGAGGGGACGCGCGTCCTGCGGTGGGCGCACCGCATCCTGGCCGAGCGGGACGCGCTGTGCCAGGAGCTGTCCGAGATGCGCGGCGGCCTCACCGGCACCCTGCGCCTCGGCGCGATCCCCACCGCGCTGAGCGCCGCGCCGCTGCTGACCACGCCGTTCTGCGAGCGGCACCCGCTGGCCCGGGTCTCGCTCGAGTCGCTCTCGTCCACCGAGATCGGCCACCGGCTCGCCGACTTCGAGCTCGACGTCGCCCTGACCTACCTTGACGACGAGAGCCTGCGCGACGTGCGCCGCCTCGTCCTCTATCGCGAGCGCTACCTCCTGCTGACCCCGGACGACGGCCTCCCGCGCGGGCCCGCGCGCTGGGCCGAGATCGCGAGGCTGCCGCTGTGCCTGCTGTCGCCGCACATGCGCAACCGCCGCATCATGGACGCGTTCTTCGCCGCCGAGGGCGCCACCGCCACGCCCGCCGTCGAGACCGACAGCGTGGCCGGGCTCTACGCGCACCTGACCGGGGGCCGCTGGTCGAGCGTCATCGCGCACGCGTGGCTGCACATGTTCGGCGTGCCCGAGGGGATGCGCGTCGTGCCCGTGGAGTGCCCCGCGCACGGCCCGCGCGTCGGCCTGGCGATCGCCGACCGCGTCCCCGCGTCCGTCCTGGGCCGCGCCCTGCTCGACGTGGCCCGCGGGACCCGGATCCACGACACGCTCGACGCCCTGCTGAACGAGCACCTCGCGCCCGCGCCCGCCGCCGCGGCACCCGATAGCCCGCTTCTATCCCCCCATAGGGAAGAACGCTTTGACCCCCGCCCGCTCACCCGAGGACCGTAGAAGAGAGCGAAACGGAAAACCCCCATCCCATTTCCCAGGGAAGAAGGGCCAGACCATGGCAAAGGTGCTGTGCGTACTGTACGACGACCCGGTCGACGGATATCCGACCTCCTATGCGCGTGACAGCCTCCCCCCGATCGAGCGGTACCCCAACGGGCAGACCACGCCGACCCCTTCGGGAATCGACTTCACCCCGGGCCACCTGCTCGGCAGCGTCTCGGGCGAGCTCGGCCTGCGGCGTTTCCTCGAGGAGCGCGGCCACACGCTGGTCGTCACGTCCGACAAGGACGGCGACGGATCGGAATTCGACCGCGAACTCGTGGACGCCGACGTCGTCATCTCCCAGCCGTTCTGGCCCGCCTATCTCACCGCCGAGCGGATCGCCAAGGCGGAGAAGCTCAAGCTGGCCATCACCGCCGGAATAGGCTCCGACCACGTCGACCTCGACGCGGCCATCGAACACGGCGTCACCGTCGCCGAGGTGACCTACTGCAACAGCATCAGCGTCGCCGAGCACGTCGTCATGATGACGCTCTCGCTCGTGCGCAACTATCTCCCCTCCTACCGAACGGTTCTTGACGGCGGCTGGAACATCGCCGACTGCGTCGCCCGCTCCTACGACCTCGAGGCCATGCACGTCGGCACCGTGGCCGCCGGGCGCATCGGCCTCGCGGTGCTGCGGCGGCTCGCGCCGTTCGACGTGGCGCTGCACTACACCGACCGCCACCGCCTGCCCGAGCACGTCGAGGACGAACTCCAGCTCACGTTCCACGAGTCGGCCGCCGACATGGTCCCGCACTGCGACGTCGTCACGATCAACGCGCCGCTGCACCCCGAGACCGAGGGGCTGTTCGACGACGAGCTGATCGGCAGGATGCGGCGGGGCGCGTACCTCATCAACACCGCGCGCGCCAAGATCTGCGACCGCGACGCCATAGGGCGCGCCCTGCGCGACGGGCGGCTCGCCGGATACGCGGGCGACGTGTGGTTCCCGCAGCCCGCGCCCGCCGACCACCCGTGGCGCACCGTGCCGCACCACGGCATGACGCCGCACATCTCGGGCTCGTCCCTGTCGGCCCAGGCGCGTTACGCGGCGGGCACCAGGGAGATCCTGGAGTCCTGGCTCGGGGGGACCCCGATCCGCGACGAGTACCTGATCGTCGACCAGGGCGGCCTCGCGGGCACCGGCGCGCACTCCTACTCCACGGCGTCGGGCGGCCGTTGAGCCCCGCGCGGCGCGGGACCCGGCACCATCGGGGTCCCGCGCCGCACCCGTCACATCACGGCACGGCGCGGCGCGTCATGGCGCGTCATGGCGTGGCGCGCAGCGCGTCGGTGAGCGCGGTCGCCAGGCGGCCCGTCAGCTCCTCGTCCGCGTCGAGCAGCGGGGCCCGCACCGGGCCGCCCGGCAGCCCCGCCACCCGGAACAGCGCCTTGACCGCGACCGTGCCGGGCACCTCGTCCATCATCGCCGTCACCAGCGGCAGCAGCGCGAGGTGGCGCGCCGCCGCCCGCGCCGTGTCGCCCTCGGCGAACGCGTCGAGCACGCCCCGCACCCGCGGTCCCGCGACATTGGCCACCGTGCTCACCACGCCGCCCGCGCCGATGGCCAGCAGCGGCAGGGCCACCTCGTCGCTGCCGCAGTAGTAGGCGAGATCGGTCGAACCCAGGGCGAGCCCCGCCTTCTTCAGGTCGTACGAGCAGTCCTTGACCGCCACGATCCGCTCGTGCCCGGCGAGGCGCCGCAGCGAGTCGAGCGTCAGCCCGGTGCCCTCGCCCGTGCGGGCGGGGATGTCGTAGAGCATCACCGGCAGTTCGGTGGCGTCCGCGACCGTCCGCAGATGGTGGACGATCGCCTCCTGCGGGGGGCGCGAATAGTACGGCGTCACCACGAGCAGCCCGTGCGCGCCCGCCTCGTGCGCCGCGCGCGCCAGCGCGACCGTGTGCCGCGTGTCGGCCGTGCCGACCCCGGCGACGACCGAGGCCCGGTCGCCGACCGCCTCGACCACGGCGCGCACCAGCGCCGCCTTCTCCGCGTCGGTCGTGGTGGGCGACTCGCCCGTGGTGCCGCTGAGCACCAGCGCGTCACAGCCGCCGCGGTCCACGAGGTGCGTGGCAAGGCGCCGGGCGCCCGGCAGGTCGAGGGAGCCGTCGTCGGCGAACGGCGTGATCATGGCGGCGGCGCAGCGGCCGAACGGCGCGGGCGTGCCGGGCACGGAGGGAGTGACCGGTGTGGCGGGCGTGGCGGGTGTCTCGGACATGGCCGCAGTCTGCGCGCCGACCCGGGCGGCGGTCCACCCGGTTCCGCCGCCCGGATCGTTCACCCGCCCCGCGTCAGGGGCGGAAGCGGATCACCTGCGGGTCGTGGTCGCTCGCCTGGTCGGCGAACTCGGCGTTGATGTGCACGATGTCGTACTCGTACCGCCGGATCGCCGGGGACACCAGCGTCTGGTCGAGGACCTGCGAGTTCCCCTGGAAGACATAGGTGTAACGGTCCCCGCGCGGCAGCGAGCGGACCGCGCTCTCCAGCGCGCCCCCGGCCGTCAGGGCCCGCGTGGTCGCGGAGAACTCGAAGTCGTTGATGTCCCCGAGCACCACCACCTGGGCGTCGCGCTGGGCCGAACGCAGCTCCCGCACGAACGCGTTGACCGCCTCGGCCTGCCCGAGCCGCTGCTCCTCGGACGAGCGCGCCGGCGGCTGGTACCGGCTGTGGAGCGGCTGGTCGCCGCCCTTGGACGCGAAGTGGTTGGCCACCACGAACACCGTCTCGCCGCGGAAGGTGAACTCGCCCGCGAGCGGCTTGCGGCTGTCCTCCCACGCCTCGTTCGCCGGGTCGACCCGCCCGGGGGACAGCGTCAGGGCCGCGCGCCCGCGCTCGCGCGTCACCTCGGTCGCCGTGGTGGCGTCGCCGCCGGGGCGGTCGGTGAACGAGACGCGGCCGGGGTTGAACAGGAAGACATTGCGGATGTTCCCGCCGGGCGCCCCGCCGTCCCGCCCGTCCTCGGGGTCGATGCCGCGCCACTCGTAACGGGGGCCGCCCGCCGCCGCGATGGCGTCGGTGAAGCGCCGCAGCGTCTCCTCCGCCGCCACCGTGCCGTCGTCCTCGGTGCCGTTGTCGTCCTGGATCTCCTCGAGGGCCACGATGTCGGGCGAGGCCAGGCTCTCCACCACGGCGGCGGCGAGCCGGTCGAACTTCTCCTGGTCGTCGCCCGCGTACAGGTTCTCGACGTTGTACGCCGCCACCGCCAGCTCGTCGGCGCGCTGCGGGCGGGTGGACTCAGGGGTCAGGCCGCCGGACTCGACCTCGCCCAGCTCGCGGGCGACCAGCGTGTAGCCGCCGAACTCGTCGTAGTCGAGCGGGCCGCTCGTGGCGCCCGTCAGCGTGTCCCCGACGTTGGCCTCGGGGAACGGCTGCTGCGCCACCGGCACGAGCGACTCGATCTTCAGGCGCCCGGGGTTCTGCGCGTCGTAGGAGTCGTAACGCGCGCCGCCGCGGTCGGTGTCCGCCTCGCGCGGGCGCACCGTCACCCACAGCTCGTAGTAGGGCGTGCTCGGCCCGATCACGGGCGCGTCGGCGATCTCGACGGTCATGCCCTCGAGCGACTCGTACCGGTCGAGGGCGTAACGGGAGGGCCGCAGGCGGAGGTTCTCGATCGAGCCGCCGTCCTCGGGGTCGCCCGCGGGCGCGTAGGCGCGGGGCAGCTCCCACGCGTCGAGGACGATCGCGGAGGGCAGGGGGTTCCCCGAGGAGACCACGGTGACGGTCGGGCCCGATATCTGGGTGACCGACTGGCCGCCGTCCTCCTCGCCGCCCGGGTAGTACTCGCCGACAAGCCCCGAGACCCGCACGTCGTCGCCCACCGCGACGGTGGGCGCGCCACCCGTGTAGACGAAGATGCCCTCGCTCGTGGCGGCCGAGCCGTCCGGGCGCGGGTCCTGGATCCAGAAGCCGCGCGAGCCATAGGTCCGCACGCCGGTGACGATGCCGGGCACGTCGGTGACGCGCTCGCCCACGAGCGGCGAGACGCGGGTGTTCCCCTGGATGTCGTGGATGCGCACGCCGTCCGCAGCGGCGGCGGGGAACGGCTGGGCGAGCAGGGTGCCGCAGAGCCCGGCGACCACGAGGGCCCCCAGGGCTGCGGTGCGGCGGTGCGGGCGGGGGCGGTGTGCTGTGCTCAAGGGACCCTCCGGTGGCGGGATAGAGGCTCTACGCGCGTAAAAGTTCCGTAGTCGTGGGGGAATTGTCAACGCCTTCCGCCCGGCCGCCACGCAACGTTCCTGTGAACGACGCCCCGCACCGGCCGCGTTGACCCGCCCACGCGCCCCGCCGCGCCCCGCCCACGCGCTCCCGCGTGCGCCTTCGCGCCCGGGGGCGGCGGGGGCAGGGCGCGCCGTCAGGGGGTGGGCGTGCGCCGGATGTTCGGCGCGTGTGCGGATGCGGTGCGGCGGTCCGCCTGACCGCGCGGAGCGGGGCGCGCTGATCTAGGCTGGTGACCTGCCAAGCTCGCCGCGTTGAGGAGCGTTCGTGAACCCCGGTGACGACCGTCCCGCCATGCCGCCCGTGCGGCTCCCCTCCGAGGCGGAGCTGGCGCGTGACGCGCTGGCGGCGCCGCTCTTCTCGCGCGCCGTCGCCCTGGCCCGCTGGACCACTCGCGGCACCCCCGTGGGCGCGGGCGGTGAGCTGCTGGCGAACGAGTTGAAGGGTGCCGTTTCCCATCTCGGCCTCGAAGACGACGAGGACGCGGTCGCGTTCACCGCCGACGCCTGGAACTTCGCGGTGGACACCGGGCTCGTCGAGCTCAGCGAGCTGCGCGAGACCGCGGAGGGCGAGGGCGCCGAGGACCTGGGGAGCGCCGAGGACCTGGACGACCCGGAGGGCGCGGAGGACGCCGCGCTCGGCACCGCGGCGCCGGGTCCCGAGCTGGGGCCGCTGGCCGCGGGGGACCCGGCCGACGTGCTGGACATCTGGGTCGCGGGCGTGGACGCGGTCCTCGAGGACGCGGCGACGCCGACGTTCGACGAGCTGCTCGGCGATCTGAGCGACCTCCAGGGTGTGGTGAGCCCGGACGGCGAGATCGATCCCGACGCGATCGACATGGACGCGCTGGCGTGGGACCAGGAGGAGGCGTCGAGCCACCTGGACGCGGCCCTTGGCAGCCTCTACCTGTTCGCGGTCACCGACGAGGCCGGGCAGGGGGCGTCCATGGTGCCGCTGCCGATGGTGGCCGCGGCGTCGATCGTCCCCGAGGACATGGACGAGCTGTCGGCCGAGGCGCTCGACGAGCTGTCGGCCGCGGTGCTCACGCTCGACGGGCAGTTCAGGGCGCTGGCCGGGACCGGGATGCTGGACTACCGGCCGGTGGACGAGTCGCTGCTCGCGGACGACGAGGGCGAGTACGGCTCCGAGGCCGGGTCCGAGTCCGGGTCCGGGGCCGGGTCGGCGTCGGCGTCGGCGACCGGGGACCTGTTCGGGGAGGGCGACCAGGACGACGACATCACCCGGTACGGCCTCGCCCGGCTGACCCCGCTCGGGCTCTACGGGGTGCGGCGGCGCATGCTGGAGGCGGGCATCGAGGCGCCCGTCATCGGCGAGTTGGCGACGGCCGACGCGGCGGCGCTGCTGGCCGCCCTGCCGTTCCGCCCCGAGGCGGCGGCGCGCGAGGAGGCCGAGCTGTGGCTGCCGGGGCGCGAGCCGCTGGCCGCGGCGCGCGAGCTGCTCGCCGCCGCGCGGGGCACGGATCCGGCGGCGCCGGGCCGCCGCCTGGGCTGCCAGCTGGTGCTCTCGCTGCTCGACGGCCGCGCGGAGATCGCGCTGCGCGAGGTGCTCGACGATCCGGAGCTGGGCGGCCTTGCGCGCGTGTGGCTGGTCGAACGGGGCGCGGGCGATGTGCCGCCGCCGGGCGAGGACATGGTCTTCTGGCTGGCGATCGACACGCTGGCGGCGCAGCTTGCGCTCGGCGACGCGGACGAGTCGGAGGAGCTGCGCGAGCTGGTGTCCGATCTCGCGGGCCAGCACGGGTCGTTCTTCGAACGCGCCTGGCGCACCGACCACCCCGCGACGGCGGACGTCCTCGACGCGGTCGGCCGCCTGCACCCGGACAAGGCGTTGGCCAAGCAGGCCCGCAAGGCCGCGTTCAAGTCCCGCTCACGCGACTGAGCGTGGGCCCTGCGGGCGGCTTGGTGGGGCGGCTACGGAGGGTCCGGTGGCGTTCGCCGTCGGCCGACTGCGGCTTTCCTGGTGGGTGGGGGTCACCGATGGGCATCTACGGGCGTAGGCCCGCCGAAGTACGCGCGCAACGCCTCACGCCCCTCGATCCGGCGGTCGCCGTCCGGCCACTCCCGGATTCCGTCCTCGGTGAACAGGTCGGCCACGGAGGCGGGTTCTCCCAGGTCGAGCCGGGCCCTGCGGGCGGCTTGGTGGGGCGGCTACGGGCTGGACGTCCTCCCGTTCGCCGTCTGCCGACCGCTGCTTTCGTGGTGGGTGCGGGTCAGGGCTGGCACCTACGGGGGAGGGGGCGTCGGGTGACCGGCCGTCCCGGTAAACGGGAGCTCTCGCTGCTGGCTTGGACCGTTCGCCAAACGGGCGCAGGCGGATACCGGTTTGCGGGTGGCCGACTTCCGCGTGGTCGGCCGGGGTGGCGCGCACCCTTCGGGCCTGCCCTGGCCGCCGCTCTCGTCGTTCACCTCGCGCACGTTGAGCTGATGTAGCGGGCCGGTTCCTTATCTGCCGCTTACCCGGGGTCGGGGTCTCTTCCGAAACGCGGCACATTCTGTTCAACACAAAGTGTGCGCCGTTTCAAAAGACCACCCGCCCTGGCATAAGCCGCAGATAAGCACCGGCGCGCTACATCAGCTCGTCGGACATCAGGAATGAAAACGCTTCGGGCGGCCAGGGCAGGCCCGAAGGGTGCGCGCCACCGCAACCGACCACCGGGAAAACGGCCGCCAACAAGGGACGCGGCCGCGCCCGTTCGGCGTACGGTCGCAACCCGCGACGAGACCGGCCGTTGACCGGGACGGCCGGTCACCCGACGCCCCCCTCCCGTAGGTGCCAGCCCTGACCCGCACCCACAGCGAAAGCGGACACAGCGGCAGACGGCACGCACCACCGGACCCTCGGTAGCCGTCGTCGTAGCCGCCCGCAGGGCACACCGCTCGGCGCGCGCCCCGCCCAGCCGCCGCGCGCCGGTCTCTCACCACGTGCGCCCAACCGTCGCGTCGGGCACGCCTACCCCCCGCCCCCCATGGGCAGGAGCGGGCAATGACCACTGCGGAGAGGGCCACGGGTGCGGGCGACACGACCGGCGCGCCGGGGCCGTTGCGGAAGGCGTTGACGACGCCGCTGCTGTACCTGTTCATCCTGGGCGATGTCCTGGGCGCGGGGGTCTATGTGCTGGTCGGCCAGGTCGCGGGGGCGGCGGGTGGCGCCGTGTGGGTGCCGATGCTGGTCGCCCTGGTGCTCGCGCTGCTGACCGCCGCCTCCTATGCCGAGCTGGCCACCAAGTACCCGCGCGCCGGGGGCGCCGCGCACTACGCGAAGCGCGCGTTCGGCCCGTTCCCCGGCTTTGTCATCGGCTTCTGCATGCTCGCCGCGGGCATCGTCTCCGTCGCCGGGCTGACCAGGGCGTTCGGTGGCGAGTACCTCACGGAGTTCGTGACGCTGCCCGTCGTCGTGGTGAGCGTGATCTTCCTCGGCGCGCTCGCCCTGCTCAACCTGCGCGGCATCAGGGAGTCGATGCGGGCCAACGCCGTGGCCACCCTGATCGAGGTCAGCGGCCTGTTGATCATCGTGGGCCTCGGCGCCTGGATCATCGCGCGCGGCGACGGCGACTTCGGCGCGCTCACCGAGGTGGGCACGCCGGAGAAGGGCGCCGCCGCGGCCGTGTTGAGCGGCGCGGTGCTGGCGTACTACGCGTTCGTCGGGTTCGAGGCGTCCGTCAACCTCGCCGAGGAGACACACGACCCCCGACGCTCCTACCCGCGCGCGCTGTTCGCGGCGCTCGGCACGGCCGGGCTCGTCTATCTGCTGGTGGGGTTCGCCGCCACCGTGGCCGTGCCGACCGAGCGGCTCGTGGAGTCGAGCGGCCCGCTGCTCGAGGTCGTCGAGGTGGCGGGCGGGATGCCGCAGAAGGTGTTCAGCGCCATAGCGCTGGTCGCCGTGGCCAACGGCGCGCTGCTGACCGGCATCATGTCGTCCCGCCTGGCCTACGGCATGGCCCGCGACGGGCTGCTGCCGTCGTTCCTGGCCCGGGTGCTGCCCGTGCGCCGCACCCCGTGGGCCGCGATCGCCGTCACCACCGTGCTGTCGATGGGGCTCGCGCTCACCGGCGACGTCGCCACCCTGGCC
This sequence comes from Streptomyces radicis, assembly GCF_003626575.1. Lineage (GTDB taxonomy): Bacteria > Actinomycetota > Actinomycetes > Streptomycetales > Streptomycetaceae > Streptomyces > Streptomyces radicis. Next base: position 84,585 of record NZ_RBDY01000028.1, read on the forward strand.
GCCACGCTCGTCCTGCTGCTGCTCGTGGTCTTCGCGGGCGTCAACGCGGCGGTGCTGGTGCTGCGCCGCGAACCGGGCGACGCGGCCGACCACTTCCGCGTCGCGCGCGTCGTCCCGGTGCTCGGCGTGGCGTCCTGCGTCGTGCTGGCCACCCAGATCGAGGGCGAGGTGTGGGCCAGAGGGCTGCCGCTCATGGGCGCGGGCGTCGTGTTCGGCGCGGTGGCCGAGATCCGCACCAGGCGGGCGGCGCGGGCCCGTTGACCCAGGGCGCGGGTCAGGTCGACCCCGGCGGGCCCGCCCCGCGGCCGCGCGCGAGGACCCCGGCGCGAGCGGAGGATCGGCCGGTCGGCAGAATCCGGGGGGTGACGATGTATGCGACGTCCCTGGGGGACGACGGCGCCGAGCTGCGGGCTCTCGAGCCGTGGCGGGCCGAGGAGTTCCTTGCGCACATGGACCGGGGTCGTGAGTTCGTCGGGCGGCACGTCTCGCTGCCCGACGCGGTGACCGACCTGGCGTCGAGCCGGGCGTTCCTCCAGACATACGCGCAGCGTCTCGCGACCGACACCGGGCGGATCGACGGCATATGGACCGGCGGCACGCTGGTCGGCGGCGTCCTCCTCCGCACGATGGACGTGCCGCGCGGCACCGCGGAGGCGGGCTGCTGGCTCGAGCCTTCCGTGGTGGGCCGGGGCCTGGTGACCCGCGCGGCGCGCGTCCTGATCGACTGGGCCGTCGAGGAACGTGGCATCCACCGCGTGGAGTGGGTGGTCTCCGCGGCCAACGCCGCGAGCATCGCCGTGGCCCGGCGGCTCGGGATGACCAAGGAAGGTGTGCTGCGGGAGAGTTACCCCTACCGGGGCAGGCGCCACGACATGGAGATGTGGTCCGTGCTCGCCCCGGAGTGGCGCGCCCAGCGCCCCGGCCGACCCGGCTGACCTGACCGACCCGGCTGACCCGACCGATCCCGCTGACCCGGCCGAACCGAACGACCCGCGGCCCGCCCACCGGCGGAAACGTCGTTGCGGCGAACGTCACGCCCGGGCGAGGATGCCCGAATGACCGCTCTACGCCTGCGCGTTGCCGCCTATGCCGTGTGCCGTGACCGGGACCGGGTCCTGCTCACCCGCTTCGTCTCGCGGGACCGCACCCAGCGGCACTGGTCCCTCCCGGGCGGCGGCGTCGAGCACGGCGAGGACCCGCTCGACGCGGTGGTCCGCGAGATCGCCGAGGAGACCGGGCACACCTCCGAGGTCGAGCGGCTCCTCGGCGTGGACTCCCGCACGCGCGACGACCTGCACAGCATCGGCGTCTTCTACCGCGCCCGCGTCACCGGCGGCACGCTGCGCCCCGAGGTCGACGGCTCGTCCGACCTGGCCGCCTGGCACCCCATCGCCGAGGTTCACGCTCTGCCCAGGGCCGCGCTCGTCGACATCGGCCTCCGCCTCGACCGGGAACGGCCCCTCGCGGGGCACGTCCCACCCATCCGGGTCGACGGCCTGCTGCGCCACTGAGCGCGACCTCGCGCGCGGCACCCACGGGCTCGGCCTCGCCCACCGCCGACGCGCGGCGGCCGAGCGCGTCGAGGCCACGTCGAGGCCATGTCGGGGCCGTCGAACCTCAGGAGTGCCAGGCGACGCACGGGTGCACCGAGTCGTCGAACTCGACCAGGAAGCAGTACTGCGCCAGCCACTCGCCCTCGGTCGTGGTCCGCGACAGCAGCACCCCGTGGCCGTCGCCGAACAGCCCCACGGTGTAACGCACCCACTCGTGCCCGCCGCCGAGCGTCGTCACCGACTCGTGGTGGCGCGCGAGCTCCATGGCGATCATGCGGCTCAGCGTCCGCACCGTGTCGTCGCGCGACTCGCAGCGCGCTACCCGCCCGCCGCCGTGCAGGTCGAGGCCCGCCACGGCGACCCGCGCGGTGGCCCGCGGCACGTCCTTGATGCGATACCTGAAGCCGTCGATCACCGCGTGCACGGCGTTGAACGGCGCGCGCCCCGCCATCAGCAGGTGCTCGGTCCCGGCGTCGGGGCGCAGCCAGGGGCGTTGCCCGGGGGCGCGTTCCCAGCGGAGGTTCGCCGCGAACGCGTCGTAACGTTCCACGCACACCGGGCACGCGTACCCGCCGGGGCGGCCGAGGGCGTCGTTCCGCTCGGTGAACGACGCCGGATCGCCCGCCTTCTCACAGAAGTCGCACTTGTACGGGACCGCCCGCCGCGCCTTCGCGCCCGCTCCGCGCCTGAACAACCGCATGATCCAACGACTACCCCATCCGGGCCGCGACCGGTCCCCTCTTCACCGAACGCCCCCTCTTCACCGAACGCCCCCGCTCCCCGCCGTCCCGCTCCCCGTCGCCCCGTTGCCGTTTTCCCGAGTGCGCCGCGGCCACGCCAGCCAGCGCGACCGCCATGCCCGCCACCGCGGCGGCGCTCGGGGCGTCGCCGAACATCCCCCACGCCCACAACGTCGTCGCCGGGGGCGTGAGATAGAGCAGCACGCTCGTGCGCGTCACGCCGAGGCGCCGGACGGCGAGCCAGTAGAGCCCGTAGCCGCCCACCGTGGAAAGCCCCACGACCCAGGCGACCGCCCACCAGAACCCGCCGGTCGTCGGCGGCGCCGCGCCCCCGGCGGCCAGGGCGACCACCGTGAAGGCGACGGCGCTGATCAGGCAGTGCAGCGGCAGCGCGTCGACGGGCGGAAGGGGGTGACGGGCCCGGCGTTCGATGAAGCTGGCCGCGAGCAGCCCGGCCATGCCAGTGAACGGCAGCGCGTACGCCGCGGGCGCCACCCCCGCGCCCGTCGCGAGGTCGTCGCCGACCACGAGCGCCACCCCGGCGAGCCCGATCGCGAGCCCCGCCCACTGCCGACGGGTCACGGTCTCGCCGAGCAGCGGTCCGGCCAGCGCGGCCGCGGCCAACGGCTGGAGCGCGGCGGCCAGCGCGCAGGTCCCCGCGGGAACGCCCGCGCCCACCGCCCCCACGATCGAGCCGAGGTAGACGCCCTGGGACAGCAGCCCGATGACCGTCTGTTCGGCCAGCGCGCGCGGCGCGATCCTGCGGCGCCTGAACACCAGCCACGCGCCCCCGAGCAGCGCGGCCGCGGCCACGAAGCGCCACATCAACAGGGTGTCGGCGCCCGCCTGCCGGGTGCCGAGCTCGGCGCCGATGAACCCCGAGCTCCACATCACCACGAGGCCGACCGCCAGCAGGGGCCCGGACATGAGGGAACACCTCCCCAGAGGAAACCGATCGGTTTACTAGCTACAGTGAACTAAACCGATCGGTTTATGGCAAGTTCTCGCAGAGATGAAGGGAGGCGGTGGCCATGACGCACGGCGAGGCACCGTTGACCCCCGCCGCGCGGCGCGTCCTTGACGCGGCCGCCGAGCTGTTCTACGACCGGGGCATCAACGCGGTGGGCGTCGACCTCATCGCGCGCCACGCCGGGGTCACCAAGAAGACGCTCTACGAGCGGTTCGGCTCCAAGGACCGCCTGATCGTCGCGTACCTGGGCGAACGCGACCACCGCTATCGCGCCTGGGTGACCGACTGGCTCGACCGCGCCGCCGCCGATGGCCGGTCGCCGCGCGAGCGGGTGCTCGAGACGTTCGACGCGCTGGGCGCCTGGATGACGGCCCACAGCCCGCGCGGCTGCGGGTTCGTCAACGCCGCCGCCGAGCTGCCCGACCCCGACCACCCCGGCCGTGCCGTGATCGCCGACCAGAAACGGTGGCTGCGCGCCCGCTTCGCCGAACAGTGCCGCGCCGCGGGCCTGCCCGCGGAGGCCGCCCGCCGCCTGGGCGACGAGCTGGTCCTGCTCCACGAGGGCGCCACCGTCCTCTACGCCCTGGCCACCACCCCCGACCCGATCACCACGGCCCGCACCCTGGCATCGAACGCCCTGACCCACGCGGGCAGCCCCTGACACCCCCACTCGCGCGGGGAGAACGCCAAGTCCTGTGGCAGCTCGACACGCTCGGCCGGACCACCCCCGCTCGCGCGGGGAGAACATCCAGCTGGCGTCCGACACGTACACGCCCCTCGGACCACCCCCGCTCGCGCGGGGAGAACTCCGGGGCGACGCGCAGCGCGGACAAGTTGACCGGACCACCCCGCTCGCGCGGGGAGAACACGCCCACGCACTGATGGTCGGAGTAGGACGACGGACCACCCCCGCTCGCGCGGGGAGAACAGGTCCATCCCGGCCGCCGCGATGTTGCGGGTCGGACCACCCCCGCTCGCGCGGGGAGAACTCGACGACCTGGTCGCCCACATGAACGACCTACGGACCACCCCCGCTCGCGCGGGGAGAACACCCCAGGATCGACGGCCTCCATCGGCTGGACCGGACCACCCCCGCTCGCGCGGGGAGAACTCGTCCCACGGCAGCAGCCCCAGCACGGGAACCGGACCACCCCCGCTCGCGCGGGGAGAACACCTCTTGAGCTGGGGCATCAGCGACGCTTTGCCGTTTCGTGACCTTCTGCCGGGCCCCTGCACGCGGCCCATTGTCCACCCCTCGCACCGCGTCACCTCAACTCGCGTCCGATCTCGCCGTTCCCCGCCCGGCGGAGGGCCGTGGCCGGGGGTTCAGGCCGTTGCCATCGAGTGGCCATGAGGGCTCCGCACACTGCCGCTGACATGCGCGACCAGTGCAAGGAGCTCTTCCATGGCGCATACCCATGACGGCGAAGGAGTGCGGAGACGCAGGCTGCTTCAGGCCGCGGTCACCGTTCCCGCGGCCGGTGCCGCGATCACCGCGGCGGCCGCCTCCACCGCCGCGGCGGCCACCCCGGCCCAACGCCCAGGCCGCGGCGGGCGGTTCGACGGCGACAGCCCCCGCTTCGCCCTCGCCGTGCTGCCGGACACCCAGTACCTCTTCGACGCCGACAGCTCCGACCCGGCGCCGTTGCGGGAGACGTTCCGCTATCTCGTCGCCGAGCGCGCGGGCGCGAACATCGCCTTTCTGACGCACCTCGGCGACGTCACCGAGCACGGCACCGAGCAGGAACTCCGGCTCGCCGCCGACACGTTCGGCACGATCCACGGCTCGGTCCCCTACAGCGTCCTCGCCGGGAACCACGACATCGACGGCTCCACCGACGACCAACGCGGCGACTCCGCCTACCTCGACGCGTTCGGCCCCCGGCGTTACGCGTCCATGGACAGCTTCGGCGGCGCGTCCCCGGACGGCTACAACAGCTACCACGTGCTGCGCGCCGCCGGGCGCGACTGGCTCGTCCTGGCCCTCGACTGGCGGCTCTCCGACGCCGGACTCGCCTGGACGCAGGGCGTGTTGGACGCACACCCGCGCCTCCCCGCCATCCTCACCACCCACGACCTCGCGCACGCCGACGACGAGGGCCGCGCCCACCTGTCCGACAACGGAACGCGCCTGTGGGAAGGTCTTATCCGCCGCAACGACCAGATCTTCCTCGCCCTCGGCGGCCACTACTGGCCCCCGGGCCGCACCGTCCTGGCCAACGACGCGGGCCACGACGTGCACGTCCACATCACCAACTACCAGGACCGTTACTACGGTGGCGCCGGGATGATCCGGCTGTACGCGTTCGACCTGGCGCGGGGCGTCGTCGACGTCGAGACGTTCGCGCCGTGGTTCCTGGCCCGAGACCCGGAGCGGCGCACCCCGTTGGAGGCCGAGACCGTCGAACTGACCGGCGACACCGACCGGTTCGGCCTCGCGATCGACTTCGCCGAGCGCTTCGGCGGCTTCGCGCCCGTGCCGCCGCCCGCGCCGCGTCCGCCCGCGGCCGTCATGCCGCGCGGCACCGTCGCCTACTGGCGGTTCGACGGCTCGGCCCTCCCCGCGCCCGGCGTCCCCGTTCCCGATGGCACGGTCGTGCGCGACCTCTCGGGGAACGGCAACCACCTGACCGTCAGCCGCCTCCACGCCAGCGGGCCCGGCGCGTTGGTGGTCTCCGACGAGCACCACGGCGGCCAACCCGCCCACGCCAGCCTGCGTTTCGACGGCGGGCAGTCACCCGACCGCGGCGCGATCCTGACGACGGGGGCGCGGGCGCCGCTCAACAGCCTGAAGTTCACGCGGGGTTACACCATCGAGACGTTCATCAAGCTACCCGAGCCGTTCGAGGGCCAGCACGCGTGGATGGGCATCCTCAGCTGGCAGGGCCGCAACAGCGAGGCGGGCAAGACGACCGGCTGGTCCCCCGACGAGCCGACGTGCAGCCTCAACCTCTCGGGCGAGCGCTTCCTCCAGTTCGTCGTGTACCCGCACCGGCAGGACGCGGACCCCACGTCGTGGAGCCACGCGCTCGAGGTCGGCCGCTGGACGCACATCGCGGTGGTCAACGACGGCCGCCGCACGGTCGTTCACGTCGAGGGCTCGAAGATCGCCCGCAACCCCACGCAGGCCTCGACGGGCATCGCGACGCTGGGCAAGCCGTTCACGATCGGCGCGACGCAGTTCGACGAACGGTTCGGGCAGGGCTTCTACGGCTGGATCGGCGACACGCGCATCGTCGAACGGGCCCTGGACAGCGACGAGTTCCTGACGTCGGCGGAGCGGCCCGGCCGTTAGTCCCCGTCGTTCGTCCGTGGTCTCGACAAGGCGGCTCCCAGCCTCCCGGCGCGGAATCCCCTCGCCATGGGGGTGGGGGCCGCTCACCGGTCCGGTGTCTCGCGTTCCCTGGGTGGTCGACCCGTTCGGCGGCTGATGGCCCGCCGGGTCAGCCGACCCGTTTCCAGAAGAACGAGCAGTCCCGCAGCGTGCCCTCGGGGTCGGCCGCGTAGTCGGGGACGACGCCGTAACGCGTCCATCCGGCCGCCGTGTACAGCCGCTCGCCGGAGCTGTCCGTCTCCGTGTCGAGCATCAGCAGGCCCAGTCCTTCCTCGGCCGCCGCTTCCTCCGCCGTTGCGAGGAGGGCGCGGCCGAGCCCACGGCCCCGGGCGCCGGGGTGGACCATGAGCTTCACGACCTCGGCGCGGTGCCGGGCGTTGGGCTTGTCGGCGCGGGCCAGGGCGATCGTGCCACGTACGCCGCCGTCGTCCAGGGCGACCCAGACGGTCAGGGCGCCGTCCGCGACCGCCGCCGCGCGCGACCGCCACCACGCCGCCGCGTCGTCGGGCCCGAACGGCGAGACAAAACCCAACGATCCGCCGTCCGCCACCACATCGGCGAACAGCTCCGCCAACTCCGGTACGGCGTCCGCGTATTCCATGGCGTCGAGCCGGACGATCCGTGCCGCGCCCCGTTCCGCCGTCATGGCAGCACCACCACCAGGGCGTACCGGGCGGCGTCGGGCCCCGGGCACTGGAAGCGCGAGGGGCCCCACAGCCGGAACCGCAGGCAGTCGCCCGCCCGCAGAACATGCGCGTTCCCGTCGACCGTCACCGTCACCGCTCCGTCGAGCACCCAGATGTGCTGCTCGATGCCCGGTACGGGCGGTCCGTCGTAGGCGATGTCCGCGCCGGGCCGCAGCGTGCCCTCGACGATCTCGCCGCGCAGCCCGGGGTGCGGGGCGGACACCGAGCGGCGCACGAACCCCGATGTCTCGTCGCGCCACACCGCCTGCCGTGCCGCGGGCACGTGCTGCGGCGGGTGGGCCTCGATCTCGGCGAGCAGCCGCGACATCGTCCGCCCGTACGCGCCGCAGAGCCGCCCCAGCAGCGCGGCGGTGGGGCTCATCTCGCCCCTCTCCAGCCGCGACAGGGTGGAACGGCTGACGCCCGTCCGCCCCGCCAACTCGTCGAGGGACCACCCGAATTCACCCCGCAGCTGGGCGAGCCGCCCGGCGAGCCTCGCCTCGATCCCCTCGCCCAGGTCCTCGGGGCCGCTCCGTGCGTCCCGCCCATCCGCCGTGCTTCCCATATCCGGGAGGATATCCCACACCTGAGACGTCACTCCGACCGCTGAGCGGCCTGACGCGCGGGCCCGCTGACGCGGGGAGCACCCGACCGCCACCATCTCGTCCCCCCGCCGCAGCGAACGACCCCCGCTCGCGCGGGGAGCACCCGGTCCCCAACGCCGGTGATGTGCCACCGGCCGGACCACCCCCGCTCGCGCGGGGAAAACGACGTCCGTGCGGATGGTGGCCTGCCCAGCGGCGGAGCACCCCCGCTCGCACGGGGAAAACTACTGGTCCGCCGACGAGGACGAGGAGCGGCTCGGAGCACCCCCGCTCGCGCGGGGAAAACCAGCAGCCCGCCGCGGCTCGCTGGTTCGGCGACGGAGCACCCCCGCTCGCGCGGGGAAAACGCGCGCGACGCGCCGTGTGCGCCCCTCTCGCGGGAGCACCCCCGCTCGCGCGGGGAAAACGACGCCGGGTCCGTGCGCCCGTCCGCCTGCAGCGGAGCACCCCCGCTCGCGCGGGGAAAACCCCCAGCCAACAGGAGCCTTAGGGAGCGTATTTAGTTGTGATCAAGGGGTGGCTCGTGTGAGGTCCTTGATCCAGATCATCGAGGCGCGAAGGTAGAGGCCGGCGAGGTAGCTGTCCGGGGTCTTGTCGTAGCGGGTTGCGATGCCCCGCCATGCCTTCATCCTGTTG
>NZ_RBDY01000029.1 GCF_003626575.1 Streptomyces radicis
CCGGAGCCGTGGAACCCGGCGCCCACCCGACGCGACAACCGGGCCATCACCCTGCCCGCCACCAACCCGAACAACCGAAACGGCCCGGCGGGCAAACCGACGGACCGTCACGAAAGATCGAGGCTAGTGATCGATTCTGATCGTTCTGGTTCGGGGTGATTGACCGTGCACTATCCCACACGTTGAAGTGACCCGGCAGACATACGGAAGGGAAGTGAGGCAATGGCGCTCACCACCGGCTGGTCGCGCCGCGCGCTGCTGCGCGCGTCGGCCGGAGCCGCCGCGCTCGCCGCCGGTGGCGTCGGGCTCACGGGCTGCTCGTCGTCGACCACCGCGTCCGGGGCGACCCGGGTCACCCTGTGGTCGTGGCTGACCGGCATGGACCAGTATGTCGCGGCCTTCAACGCCGCCCAGGACGACGTCCATGTCGAGCTGAGCGTGATCGCCGCCGGGCTCTCCGGCGGCTACGCCCAGCAGACCAACGCCATCAAGGCCCACAACGCGCCCGACATCCTGCATGTCGAGTACCAGGGCCTCATCCAGGTGCTCGCCACGGGCGGCCTCCGCGAGATCACCGACGACATGGCCGACCTCGCGGACGGCTACTCCCCCGCCGCCTGGCGGTCCGTGCGTCCCGACGGGCGGACCTGGGCCGTTCCCATGGACATGGCGCCGATGGCGTTCTACTACCGCAAGGACCTCTTCGACCGGCACGGGGTGCGGGTGCCGCGCGACTGGGACGAGTTCGCGGCCGTGGCCGAGGCCGTGCGGGAGGCCGACCCGGGGGCACGGCTGACGACGTTCCCGCTCAACGACGGCTCGTTCTTCGCGGGCATGTCCTGGGGCGCGGGCGACCCGTGGTGGCGCATCGAGGGCGACACCTGGGTCGTCGACGTCGCGGGCGACGGCACCCTGCGCACCGCCGCGTACTGGCAGGACCTCATCGCCGACGGCCTGGTCCGCAGCGGCGGCACCGGCACCCAGGACTGGATCGCCGGGATGCACGAGGGGCGCCTGTGGGGGTACCTCGGCGCCGCGTGGGGCGTGGGCACGTTGAAGAAGTCCATCCCCGACGACGCCGGGCGCTGGGCCGTCGCCACCATGCCGACATGGGGGCGCGACCGGCCCGCCAACGGGATGCAGGGCGGCACCGCGTTCGGCATATCCGAGGAGAGCGACGTGCCCGAGGCCGCGCTGACCTTTCTGCGCTGGCTGAGCACCGACCCCGAAGTGCCGCGCATCGGCGCCACGTTCGCCTCGCCGTTCCCCGCCTACCTGCCCAACAGGGACGTCGCCCGCGAGGTCGTCTCCAACGACTGGTTCCTCGGCGACCCCGTCTACGACGTGCTGGACGAGGCGGACGCCCGGGTCCCCGAGTGGACGTGGGGGCCCAACGCCCTCGGCCTGTTCTCGTCGGTCGCCGACGCGCTCGGCGGCGTCTCCACCGGCTCGGGCACCATCCCCGACGCGGTCCGCTCCGTCCACTCGACCGCCGTGGCCACCATGCGCGACCGCGGCCTTTCCGTCCGAGAGGCAGGTGCGGCATGACCGTTGTCGCCCCCGAGGCCGAGACCGGACGGCCGACCGGCGCGAGCCCAGGGCCCGCGCGCCCGCCGCGCCGCCGCTCCCGGCTCGCGCCGCTCGTCCTGGCCGCCCCGTTCGCGCTGCTGCTCATCGGCACCGTGCTGGTGCCCATCGCCTACGCCCTCTATCTGAGCCTGTTCACCGAACGCCTCTCCGGGCTCGGCTTCGACGGGCCGCACGACGTCTTCGTATGGCTCGGGAACTACGCCGACGTGCTCGGCGACCCCGCGTTCCGCGAGAGCGTCGGCAACGTCGCCGTCTACGCGCTCGTCCATGTCCCCCTGATGCTGGGCGCCGCCCTCGCGCTCGCCCTGCTGCTCGACGGCGCGACCGTGCGGCTGCGGCAGGTGTGGACGCTCGCCGTCTTCCTCCCCTACGCCGTGCCCGGCGTGATCGCTGGCCTGATCTGGGCCTACCTCTACAGCCCGAGCATCGGCCCGCTCAACGACGCGCTGCCCTGGGACCCGCTGGGCAGCGACGGCGCGCTGCCGTCCATCGTCAACATGGCCACCTGGCAGTGGACCGGCTACAACATGATCATCTTCTACACCGCGCTGCGCACCGTGCCCCGCGAGGTGCTCGAGGCGTCCACCGTCGACGGGGCGGGGCCGATCCGCACCGCGCTCGCCGTCAAGGTGCCCATGATCAGGCCGACCCTCTTCGTCGCCCTCGTCTTCACCGTCATCGGCTCGCTCCAGCTGTTCACCGAGCCCCTGGTGCTGCGGTCGTTCAGCTCCTCGGTGACCAGCACATGGACCCCGAGCCTCTACGTCTACGAGGCGGCGTTCATCAGCAACGACTACGGCCGGGCCGCGGCCGCCTCCCTGCTGCTCGCGCTGGCCTCCGCCCTGCTCTCGGCGCTCGTGATGCGCCTGTCCACCCGGAGGTCCCGATGAACCCCTCGCGGCGCACGTCCCGTTGGACGTCGAGGGGCGCCGTGCACGCCCTGCTGCTGATCGCCGCGCTCTACAGCGTGCTGCCGCTGGTGTGGCTGTTCTCGTCGTCCACCAAGAACGTCGGGGACTTCTCCACCACGAGCGCCTTCGAGCTCGGCGACGTGAACCTCATCGGCAACCTGCGCGACCTCTTCGCCGAGGAGGACGGCGTCTTCCTCCTCTGGGTCCGCAACTCCCTGCTGTACGCGGGACTCGGCGCCGTCCTGGGCGCGTTGATCTGCGCCGCGTGCGGCTACGCCATCGCCAAGCTCGACTTCCCCGGGCGGCGCGCGCTGTTCGCCGTGACCCTCACCGGCGTCCTGGTGCCCACCACCGCGCTCGCCCTGCCGCTGTACCTGATGGCCTCGGAGCTGCGTGTCGTCGACACCTTCTGGGCGGTGTTCATCCCGCTGCTCACCAACCCGTTCGGCGTCTACCTCGCCCGCGCCTACGCCGAGGCGGCCGTGCCCGACGAGGTGTTGGAGGCGTCGCGGATGGACGGCGCGGGCGAGCTGCGGACGTTCTTCACCATCGCCCTGCCCATGATGCGGCCCGGCGTGGTGACCGTGCTCCTCTTCCAGTTCGTCGGCATCTGGAACAACTTCTTCCTGCCCCTGGTCATGCTCACCGACCCCGACCTCTTCCCGATGACCCTCGGCCTCTTCCAGTGGAGCTCGCGCGTGGGACAGTTTCCCCAGTACAACCCCCTCGTCATCACCGGCTCGCTGCTCGCCGTGGTGCCGCTGGTCATCGCCTTCGTCGTGCTCCAGCGGCAGTGGCGCTCGGGTCTTGCCACGGGGAGCGTCAAGTGACCGAGGCGGGACCCGGACCCCTGACCCTGCTGGTGATGGGGCGCGACACCTTCGCCACCCAGTTCGCCGAGCCCGAGCTGGCCCGGCTGCGTGAAGTCGCCGCCCTGGGCGACCCGTTGATCATCGACGAGCTGGGCTCGCCGGGGGCGCGCGCCCGGCTGGCCGAGGCCGAGGTGCTGCTCACCTCGTGGGGCTGCCCGCGCCTGACCGCCGACGTGCTCGACGCGGCGCCCCGGCTGCGGGCCGTGCTGCACGCGGCCGGGTCGGTCCGCCCTCATGTGGGCGAGGAGGTCTTCGACCGCGGCCTGCTCGTCACCACCGCGGCCGAGGCCAACGCCGAGCCCGTCGCCCACTACACCCTCGCGGCCGTGCTGTGGGCGTTCAAGAAGGTGCCGTTCCTGGCCGCGGACGCGCGGGAGTTCCGCGCCGACTGGGGGTACAGGGAACGGCGCGGCGAGCTGTCGGGGCACGACCGCACCGTCGTGCTGGTGGGGTACTCGCGCATCGGCGCCCGCGTCTGCGCGCTGCTCACCGGCCTCGGCCTCGCGCGCGTCCTGGTCGTCGACCCCGTCGCCGACCCCGCCGCCATCGTCGCGGCGGGGGCCCGACCCGCCACCCTGGCCGAGGCGTTGCCCCAGGCCGAGGTCCTCAGCCTGCACGCCCCCGCGCTCCCCGAGACCCGGGGCCTCATCGGCGCCGCCGAGCTGGCCGCGCTCCCCCGCCACGCCGTGCTGATCAACACCGCGCGCGGCAGCCTCGTCGACACCGCCGCCCTGGAACGCGCCTGCCTGGGCGGCGAGTTGCACGCCGTCCTCGATGTCACCGAGCCCGAGCCGCTGCCCGCCGACTCGCCGCTCTACGACCTGCCCAACGTGCTGCTCACGCCGCATGTCGCGGGCTCGCTCGGCTCGGAGACCCGCAGGATGGCCCAGGCCGCGCTCACCGAGCTCGAACGCTACGCCGCGGGCCGCCCACCCCTCGACCCCGTCACCAGGGGAGACCTGGCGGTGCGCGCGTGAACGCGCCGGGGAACGTGCCGGAGGACGCCCAGGTGAACGTGCCGGAGGACCGGGCCCGTTCGCCCCACACCGGGTGGACCCGCGCCCACTGGGCCGACCACGCCGACCGGATGCTCGCCGCCGTCGACCCGTACCGCTCCCCGCTGGGCGCGCGCGTCGACCTGCCGGGGCCGCCCAGCCGTTACGGGCCCGCGTCCGACGGCCTCGAGGGCTTCGCGCGCACGCTGCTGCTCGCGGGGTTCCGCGTGGCCGGGGAGCGGGGCGCCGACCCCGCGGGGCTGCTCGAGCGCTACGCCGCCGGGCTGGCCGCGGGCACCGACCCCGGCTCGCCCGAGGCATGGCCGCGCCCCGACGAGCTCGGGCAGGCCAAGGTGGAGGCCGCCTCGCTCGCGCTGATCCTCGCGATCACCAGGCCGTGGCTGTGGGACCTGCTGGACGACCGGGTGCGCGAGCGCACCGTCGACTGGCTGTCCACCGTGGTGGGCCAGCCGTATCCGCCCATCAACTGGGTGTGGTTCCGCATCGTCGTGGAGTCCTTCCTGCGCGAGGTCGGCGGGCCCTGGTCGGCCGCCGACATCGAGGAGGACCTCGCCGTCCACGCCTCCCTGCGACGCCGGGGCGGCTGGCTCTCCGACGGCGCCGACCAGCGCGCGTTCGACCACTACACCGGCTGGGCGCTGCACCTCTATCCGCTGCTGTGGACGCGGGCGTTCGACGTCATCGGCTCCCTCTGCCCGCCCGGGCTGGCCGCGACATGGGCCGACGACCTGGCCCGTTACCTCGACGACGCGGTCCACCTGATCGGCGCGGACGGCTCGCCGCTGCTCCAGGGCCGCAGCCTGATCTACCGGTTCGCGGCCGCCGCGCCGCTGTGGACCGCCGCGTTCACCGGCACGGGAGACCTGCCGCCCGGGCTCATCAGGCGCGCGGCCAGCGGCATCGTGCGCCACTTCGCCGACCGCGGCGCCCCCGATGCCGAAGGGCTGCTCACCCTGGGGTGGCACCACGCCTGGCCCGGCATGCGCCAGGCGTACTCGGGCCCCGGCTCGCCCTACTGGGCCGCCAAGGGCATGCTGGGCCTCGCCCTGCCCGCCGACCACCCCGTGTGGACCGCGACGGAGGAGCCACTTCCCGTGGAACGCGGCGACTTCGCGCGGGTGATCGAGGCGCCGGGCTGGCTCGTCTCGGGGCGGCGCGGCGACGGCCTTGTCACCGTTGTCAACCACGGCACCGACCACGCGCGCCCCGGCGTCACCTCCACCGACGCCCCGCTCTACGCCAGGCTGGGCTACTCGACCGCCACCGTCCCACCGCTCACCGGGTCTGCGGTGGACACACCACTGGACAACGCCGCGGTGCTGGTCGACGCCCGTGGACGGGCCACGCACCGCACCGGTTTCACCACGCGCCACGCGGGCCTCGCGCCCGGGGGCGTGCTGCTCGCCGCCTCGGGCGGGCGCGCGCACTGGGTGGATCCCGCGCGGGACGCCGGGCCCGACCATGGCTCGGGGCGGCCCGGCGCGATCACGCCGGGGCCCGAGCTCACCGTCGCGTCGGCGGTCCGCGGCGCTGTGGAGGTCAGGCTCGTGCGCGTCGGGGCCCTCGAAGAACCGGCGGGTCCGCTCGGGCTGCGCCTCGGCGGCTGGCCGATCGCCTCGGCCGAACGCCCCGCCACAGGGCCGGGCGCCCTCGCGTACACGGGTCAACTCCGTTCCGCCGTCCACCCGTTGCTCGGCTTCACGGGCAACGGCGTGACGCTCGAACGGGACACGGGGCCGCTGGGCGCCTGGACGGCCGTGCCCTGGGTCGCCGCCGACGCCATCCCGGCGGCGGGCGGCCTGTTCGCCGCCCTGGTCACCCTCGACCGGGGCCGGGAACCGCCGGGCGCCACGCCCACGGTGGGCGCGGGCCCCGAAGCGGCCATCGTCACCTGGGCCGACGGTCACCGCACGCGCGTGGCGATCTGAGCGGCGGGGCCGGTCAGGCAGGTGACACCGTGCGGTAGAGACCGGCGAACGCCAGCCGCGGCCTGGCGCGGGTCCGCGTGAGCCGGATCCTCAGCCGCCGGGCCGTCAACGGCTCCGGCATGACGAGGATCCGGCTGTAGCCGATCGTGGAACCGGCCGCCGCCACCGCCCAGTTCGCGCCGTCCCACGCCTCCACGACGAACTCCTCGACGCGCTGCCCCCGCGTGATGTCCTCGCCGAGGCGTACCTGGTCAAATGTCACCTCACGAGGCAGCGTCAACTCCACGTCACCCGTGGCCGCCCCGCCCCGCGGTGACCACCCCGTCGACAGATCGGGGTCGGTGAGCGCGGCGATCACCGGGTCGCGGCGGCCGATTGACAGGAGGTTGACACCATAGGTGGCCCGCACGGCGGCGTGGAACGCGGCGAGGGAGTCCACGTCCTGCGGGGCGATGCGCCCGTCGGGCGCGGGCGGCACGTTGAGCAGCATCACGGCGTTGCGGCCCACCGAGCTGAGGTAGCGCTCGACCAGCTGGGCCGGGGTCTTGGGCGACTCGTCGGGGTGGAAGAACCACCCGGGCCGCAGCGAGAAGTCCGCCTCGGCCGGGAACCACTGGAGGTACCGCACGCCTGGCCCCGTGAGCACGTCGCGCGACCCGATGTCCTCGGCCTGCGCGCCCCCGGGGATCAGGCCCTCGTTGTGCGCGGTGTCCGGGTCGGCGGTCGCGGGCACGACGCTCCACTCGGTGGCGCGGGCCACGCCGTCCTCGTTGCCGACCCAACGCGTGCCCTGCGGACCCGCGAAGACCACGGTGTCGGGCGAGAGCGCCTCGATGACCCGGAACCACGTGGTGAAGTCGTACGGCTGGCTGATGCCGGACGCCGCCCACGGGTTGGCGCCGTCGAGCCACAGCTCGTCGATCGGCCCGTACTCCGTGAACAGTTCGTAGACCTGGTTGAGGTAGTACGCGTCGTAGTCGTCCACGGCGACCTCGAACGACGGCAGCCGCCCCGCGCGCACCGCGTCGGCGCGGTCGTCGCCCGCCACCAGCGTCGGGATCGTACGGGCGCGCGCGACGCTGCCGTTGCCGAACCTGCCGTGCCCGGCCGGTGGGGCCGGGGCGTCCTCCAGGGTGGCCCGCTCGGCGGACGAGCGCTCGGACTCGGGCCTGGCCCGCACCCACGGCACATAGGTCTCGGCGTGCCAGGCGTGCGGAAGCTCGGCGCCGTCCGACGGCGACAGATACACCCCGACCCGCAGCCCGGCCTCCCTGGCCGCCCGCACGACCGAGCCGAGGACGTCGCCCTCTGGGTTGCGGCCCCCGGCGTCGCGCACCCGCCAGTACGCCGACGGGTCATCGCCGCGCCGCGCCTCGGCCTCCGCCCTGGCCCGCTCGGCCCCTTCACCCGCCCCGGCGATCCACCACGGGCTCGCGATGACGGAGTGGCACGTGTAGCGCGTGGGGTAGAGCGTGAACCCGTCGTGGTGCTTGGCCGTGAAGATGATCAGCTCGGCGCCCATCGCCCGGTAGGCGCGCATCCACTGCGCCACATCGACGCGGGAGGGGTTGAACCGTGACTCCTCCTCCATGCCGGAGCCCCACTCGCGGTCGGTGAAGGTGTTCATCCCGAAGTGCCCGAACGCGATGATCTCCCGCCGCTGCCAGGCGACCTGGGCCGGGCGCGGCACGATGTGCGCGGCCTTCTCGACGATCCTGGCGGGGCTGTCCCCCGGCTCGACGGGCATCACGGGCGCGGGCCTGATGGGGTGATCCACCACGTTCACCCCCTCGTCCGCCGCCGTGGCCGTCTCCTGGGCCAGCCCGGTGGCCGCGACCGCGCCGGTCAGGGCGGCCAACGCCGTTCTGCGGGACATGCCGTGACCCGATGTCATCCGCCGCTCCCAAGGTCGGTCCGATCTTGACAGGAACCAGTCAGACAACGGCAGAGTAGTAAGCGGTTGCTTGCCGAGGGAAGAGGCAGAGGTGGTTCTCGATGCGGCCGTTCCGTTCCATGGGGACCCTGGTGGCGGCGCTCGCGCTGCTGGTGGCGCCCACGGTGTCCGCGGGCGCCGACACCTCGGGCGCCCCCGGCGCCTCCGACACCTCCGGCACCGCCACGGCGGCTCCCGAGGTCCTGCCCGCCCTTGCGGAGTGGACCGCGCGCCCCGGTGACACCCGGTTGACGCCCGACTCCCGCCTCGTCGTGCGGAACGACGCGTTGCGCGCCGACGCCGAGACGCTCGCCGACGACCTGGCCGACGCCACGGGCCTGCGGCTGCCCGTGGTGGAGGGTCGCCGCGCCGCGCGCGGTGACATCGTTCTCGCGCTCGACCGCTCCCGCGCGGCGGAACTCGGCGCCGAGGGCTACGAGTTGGTCGTGGACGACGCGGTGCGCGTGACGGGCGGCACCGCCGACGGCGCTTTCTACGGCACGCGCACCGTGCTCCAGCTGCTCTCCGGCGGAACGTCCCTGCCCAGGGGCCGCACCGTGGACCTGCCCGCGTATCCGGAGCGCGGCGTGGGCGTGTGCGCGTGCTACATCCATGTCTCGATGGAGTGGTTCGAGCGCCTGATGCGGGACATGGCGCACCTGAAGCTGAACCAGCTCTGGATCGAGGCCAAGGTGGCGAGCGACGCGTACCCCGGCACCCGGTTCTGGGGGTACTACACCAAGGACGAGGTGCGCCAACTCTCCGCGCTCGCCCGCAAATACCACATCACGCTGGTGCCCGAGATCAACTCGCCAGGGCATATGGACCCCTATCTGGAGAACCACCCCGAGCTGCAACTCACCGATGTCGAAGGCGAACGCTCGCCCTCCCGCCTCGACATCACCGAGCCCGCCGCGTTCGACTTCTACACGGGCCTGGTTGACGAGGCGTTGACGGTATGGGACACGCCCTACTGGCACATGGGCGCGGACGAGTACATGCTCGGCTCGGAGTACGCGGCGTTCCCGCAGATCGAGGCGTACGCGCGGGAGCGGTTCGGGCCACGGGCCGTGCCGCAGGACGCCTTTGTCGACTTCGTCAACCAGGTGAACGAGCACGTCCGCGACGACGGCAGGACCCTGCGGATCTGGAACGACGGGCTGACGGGCGACCACACGATCCCGCTCGACGCGGACATCGACGTGGAGTTCTGGCTCGCCGAGCCCGACCAGCCGCCGTCCTCGCTGCTCGCCGAAGGTCACCGCGTGATGAACGCCGCCTACGCGCTCTACCTGGTGCGCGGCGGCTTCCACATGGACACCAGGGAGCTCTACGAGAGCGGCTGGACGCCGCTGCGCTTCGAGGGCGAGACGCTGCCGGAGCGGCACCCGGGCGTGACCGGCGCGAAGATCACGCTGTGGCCCGACTCGGCGGCGGCGGAGACGGAGAACGAGGTGGAGGCCGCCGCGTTCCTGCCCCTGCGGTTCATCTCCCAGGCCACATGGGGTAGTTCGCGGCCGACGGACGACTATGACGCGTTCGTCGCGCTCGCCGAACGGATCGGCCACGCGCCCGGCTGGCCGAACGTGGACCGCCACCCGCTGCCGGACGGCTCCTACGCCCTGACGGTCCCCGGCACCGGCGAGCGGCTGACCACCACGGGGCCGGGGGCGGGCGCCGAGGCGGCCTTCGGCGCGGCGACGACCACGTGGGCCCTGACCGGAACGCCCGACGGCTACTACCGGCTCCGCCCCGTCGGCGCCGACGGCGCGTCCACCGATCTGTGCCTCGACGTGACGCGGGGGCGGCGCTACCTCGGCGCGCCGCTCGAGGTGGGGGCCGTGGTGAGTGTGGAGAGCTGCGCGGCGGGGGTCAGGACGCAGCGGTGGCAGGTCGTTCCCGATGAGGGTGGGGTGCGGCTGGTCAACGCGATCTCCCAGCTGGCGCTGGCCTTGGGGGACGGAGGGGTCGCCGTTCAGCAGGCGCCTGATGTCGTGCCGGGGGTGGTGTTGCGGGCGGAGTCGTGAGGCGGGGGCGGCGGGGTCGGGGCGGGGGTGGTCGGGGCGGGGGCGGCTACGGGCTGGACGTCCTCCCGTTCGCCGTCCGCCGACCTCTGCTTTCGTGGTGGGTGCGGGTCAGTGATGGCACCTACGGGAGGGGGGGCGTCGGGTGACCGGCCGTCCCTGTCACCGGTCGGTCTCGTTGTGAGCCGGGACCGTTCGCCGAACGGGCGCGGCCGCGAAGGGTTTGCGGGCGGCCGTTGTCCCGGTGGTCGGTTGCGGTGGCGCGCACCCTTCGGGCCTGCCCTGGCCGCCCGAAGCGTTTTCATTCCTGATGTCCGTTGAGCTTATGTAGCAGGCCGGTGCTTATCTGCGGCTTATGCCGGGGCGGGTGGTCTTTTGAAACGGCGCACACTTTGTGTTGAACAGAACGTGCCGCGTTTCAGCAGAGACCCCGACCTCGGATAAGCGGCGGATAAAGAACCGGCCCGCTACCTGAGCTCAACGTGCGCGCGGTGAACGACGAGAGCGGCGGCCAGGGCAGGCCCGAAGGGTGCGCGCCACCTCAGCAGACCACCGGGAAAACGGCCGCCAAGTACCGTAAGCGGCCGCGCCCGTTCGGCGTACGGTCCAGGCCAGCGACGAGACCGACCGTTTACCGGGACGGCCGGTCACCCGACGCCCCCTCCCCCGTAGGTGCCAGCCCTGACCCGCACCCAAAACGAAAGCAGCACCCGGCCGACGGCGAACGGGAGGACGTCCAGCCCGTAGCCGCCCCGGCCGAGCCAGCGCAGCGGCTACGGCTTGCGCGCCACCGCCCCATACATCGCGATGTCCGAGTCCGCGATGTGCGCGATCTCGGCCGGGTCGCGGCGCCACTTGTGCATCTGGACCACGCCGGGCTCCTCCAACTCCAGGCCGTCGAAGAAGCGTTCGGCCTCGGCCTTGGTGCGCCACTTCAGCGGCTCGCCGTGGTCGGCGTAGTTCTGGGCGACCTTGGCCAGCGCCTCGGGCGCGAATTCGTCGGTGGCGATCGTGAGGGCCACCCAGCTGCCCGAAGGCAGCACGTCGACCAGGCGCTTGACCACGCGGAGCGCCTCGTCCTCGTCGAGGATGAAGTGGACCACCGAGATCACCGTGAGCGCGGTGGGCTGGGTGAGGTCGAGGGTCTCGAGCAGCTCGCGGGAGTTGAGGATCTTCTCCGGGTCCCGCATGTCCGCCTCGAGGTAGCTCGTCCTCCCCTCGCGGCTGCCCTTCATCAACGCGCGGGCGTGCGAGAGCACGATGGGGTCGTTGTCGCAGTAGACGACCCGCGTCTCGGGGGCTATCTCCTGCACGACCTCGTGGAGGTTGGGTGAGGTGGGGATGCCGGTGCCGATGTCGAGGAACTGGCGCATGCCCTTCTCGGCGGCGAGGTACCGCGCCGACCTGTGCATGAACGTCCGTGCCTCGCGCATGTGCGTCGAGAGCGCGGGCCATGCCCTCAGCGACGCGTCGCCCACCTCACGGTCGACGTCGTAGTTGTCCTTGCCGCCGAGGATGTAGTCGTAGACCCGCGCGCCATGGGCCTGGTGGGTGCGCAGGCGGGCCGGCGCCATGTCACTGCGCAGGTCCTGAGATTCGGCTTCGCCGTTCGCCTCGGCCACGGTCTCTCCCGCTGTGCTCGGTGGTACTGGTGCGTCAACATGCTAGATCCACTTGACCGTTGAGTATGCACCGTCGACGCCGGATTGTTGCATTGGGCACCCACATGAGGAGGGGCGAATCATGTCTCGCCGCGACGCCCCGGTCACCGGCCGTTTCCCGCCCCGGAGTTGAGGGGCCGTGGTGGCCATCCGCTACGCTTCGGGCTTCCCGGACTGCCGGATCCCCCACGCGCCCTGTCACCGGCTCGCGTCCGCGCGCGGGGGGTCGATCCGGCGCCGGCGGCCGGTTCCCGCCCCAGCATCGGAGTACATCTGTGAGTCGTCGGACCACCGCCCGCCCGAGCCAGGTCGGCAAGGCGCGCGGGCGCGACGCGTCCCCACCCGAGCACCCCGTTCCCCGGCCGCCCGCGCTGCTCACCGAGGAGCGGGACGGCCTCGTGCTGCTGCACACCCGGGGTGACGACACGTTCGGCGCGGCCGACGTCGCCGACCTGGCCAGGATCCCCGGCGAAGCGGCGGTCACCGTGCTCGTCTCGCCGCGCGCCACCGCGGCCGAAGGGCTGTGGGGCCACCTCGGCGCGGTGCTCGACTCGCTGGGCCAACGGGGCGTGCGGGCCGTGCGGTTGGCCATGTCCGACACGGGCGCCGACCTGCCCGACCGGCCGCCGGTGGCGCGCTGGATCGCCGACGCGTGGCGGGTCGAGGTCACCGCGCCCGTCGGCAGCCTGCTCGCCGTGCCCGGTGGCGCGCTGTTCTCGTGCGGCGAACGGGCGGGCTGGCGGCGTTTCGCCCCCGGCGCCGAGCCGGTCGAGCTCGGCCCTCGCCTGCCGGTGCCGCCGTGGGGCGAGGCGCTCGGCGCGGTGCCCGCGGCCACGCCTGGCGGCAGCCTGGTCGAGCACCTGCCCGCCGGGCTGCTGGTCAGGGCCGCGGACTCGGAGGCCGTGCGCCCGGAGAGCCTGAGCCTGTCCCTGCCGGTCGACCCCGCGGGCCCCGCCCTGGTGGTGGGCGTGCCTGGCGGCGACGAGGTGCCGGTGGATGACGTGCTCGCGGTGTTCGGGGCGCTCCCCGACGAGGTCGCCCCGACCGTGCGGCTGGTCCCCGGCGGGCCGTGGGACGTGCTCGCCATCGGCCAGGCGGTCGCCGACGCGCGCGGCCATGACGTCGTGGTGCTCAGCGGCGTTCCGGTGCTGCGGCCAGGGCGCGACGGGGTGGTGGCCGCCCCGCTCGGCGCGGACGGGCTGCCGCGGTGGCAGCCGTTCGTGGGCGCGGTCGCGTGCCACCCGGCGCCCAAGAGGTCCCAGGCGGTCCCGCCGCGTCCGCTCGACCTGGCCACGCCGCTCCCGGGCCGTGAGGTGGGCGAGCACGGCGACATCCCGCTGTCCGAACGCTGGGTCGCCAGCGTCACCAGGGCGGGCCTGTGGGTCCGCACCGCCAAGGGCGCGCGGCCGCTGACGACGCTCGAGCCGATCGCCCCCGAGGGGCCCGCGATCGAGGTGGGCAGGCCGGGGCAGAAGCTGGACGCGTCGGTGTGGCCGCTGCTCGGCCAGCTCCTGGGCGAGCTGCCGCAGGACGTCCGCCGCCGCGCGGCCCTGCTGGTGCACGGGACCCCGCGGAACGGCGAGACGGAGCCGCGCCGCCTGGCCGCCGAACACGGTTTGCGTTCGCTGCACTTCGGCGCGAAGGGCCGCAGGGCCGCGGTCGGCGTGGCCCGCACCACGCCCGCCGCTCCCGAGGGCGGGGCCGCCGCAGCGCCGGGGGGCGAGGCGGAGCGGGTGGCGTTCCGCGCGTTCGCCGATGGCGCCTGGCGGCGGCACCGGGCCGCGGTCGAGCCGGTGCTCGCCGGGATGCAGGCGCTCACCGGCGAGGAGCGCGAGGCGGCGCGCGCCGAGCTGATCGCGCTGCGGCTCTATCTGCACGCGGCGGACGAGCCGTTCGACCATGCGACGCTCGCGGGCGCCCTGCGCTCAGGGGCGGGCGACGAGGCGCTGCGGGCGTATGCCGCGTGCGTGTCCAGGGGGCTCGAACGCCTGCCCGCGCACCAGGGGCTCGTCCTGCGCGCCGGGGCGGCCGGGGGCGCGCTCGCGCCGGGGGCCACGGTGGCCGACGCGGCGCCGGTGAGCGGCCTCGCGGCGGGCGATCCGCCCGCGCCAGGCGGGGACCGCCTCGCCCTGTGGTCCGTCTCGGGCCGTAGCGTGGCGCCGCTGCTCGACGGCGGGGGCGCCGAGGTGGTGTTCGCGCCGCGAACGGCGTTCCGCGTGCTCGAGGTTCGCGACGTGGACGGCATGACCCTGACCCTCGCGCGCGAGGAGAGCGAGGAGAGCGAGGGGGCCGACGCGACCGACGACGCCGTGCTGGCCCGCCTTGACAAGGCGATCGGCCGCCTGCCCGGGGCCGCGCAGGACGCGTCATGGCCCGCGCGCTGCACGGGCCCGCTGGCCCCCGCCGCCGACGAAACGGAGACCCGATGACCCAGCAGGACAACGGCATACCCGGGCCGCTCGAGGTCCGCCGGGCCGTCACGCTCCCGGCCGCCGACCCCACCGCGGCGTGGGCGGCGCTCGTTCCCGGCGGCGCGGCGGCCACCGCGGCGACGGCGGCGGTGCCCGTCGTCGCCGAGCCCGAGTCCGGGCCTGAGTCCAAGCCCAAGTCCAAGTCCGAGTCCGCGGCGGGCGGCGGACGGCGCGGGAAGGGGCTGTTGATCGCCGCGGCGATCGCGGGGGTGGCGCTGCTGAGCAGCCCGTTGCTGTTCATCGGCGGCGACGACGGGGAGGCACGGGCGTCGGGCGCGAGCCCGCGCCCGACGGCGGAGGCGGCCCCGACCGAGGAGGCGGCGGACGAGAGCGAGGCGCCGGCCGAGCCGACCCCCGCCGAGAGCGCGGAGCCGACCGATGAGCCGGTCGAGCCGTCCACGCCGCCCGAGACCGAGGCGCCGCCCGAGACTCCGGCGGAGGCGGAGGCGGAGGCCCCGGCCGAGGACGCGGACGAGGGTCGGCCCGACGGGCCCGGCAGGGGCGACTGGGGGCGCCCCGGCGGCCAGTCGCCCGACGGCGAGGACCTCACCGACTCCTCGGGGGTCGTGCTCTACCACGTGGGAACGGGGCGCTGCGCCGGGTCAGGGGGGAACGGCGGGCCCGCCCTCGTCGAGTGCGGTGGCTCGTCGTTCGGCGCGATGCTGTGGGACCTGACGGTGCGCCAGCGGGACGCGGGGCCCGGCGGGGCCGAGTTGTTCACGCTCGCGGGCACGGGCGGCGGGTCCTGCCTCGAGCCCGCGGGTGGCCAGGTCGGGGCGGGGCCGTGCCACGCGTCGGGTGGCCAGCTGTGGTGGCTGGACGAGCAGGGCGGTGGCGGCAGCCGGATCCGGAACAGCGGCGGCGACCAGTGCCTCGGCGGCGAGGGCGACCGGCTGACGGTCGTGCCGTGCGGATCGGGGAACGACCTCTGGGCCCTCGCTGGCCTCGGCGGTGGCGACGGCCGCCGCTGAGGCGCCCCGATGTGGCGCGGACGGTGTCAAGAGCCCTGCGGGGCCCGCTCGTTCGCGGAGAGTGGCCCGTCAGTGCCTCTACGGTCGGCGCCTCTGCGGCTCGTGGCGCCGCGGGCCAGCGCGGCGAGTTGACGGCCGAACGCGTCGGCGAGGAGGCGCGCGTGGTGCGCCTCCGTGTGGGTGGCCACGGTGAGGGTGGCGGTCCTGGCGTACTGCACGAGGGCGAACCCGGTGGTGGCGGGCGGGGGCAGGGGCGGCATCGCCACGAGGCGCCGCAGCGTCGCGGTGCCGAGCGTCCTGGGAACGGGCTCGACGGCCAGGACCATGCAGTCGACGGGCGTGTAGGCCGGGGCCGTGCCCCGGTGGGCCACCCGGCGCAGGGCCCATGAGCCGAGCAGCGCCGAGGCGTTGAGCAGGTGCGCCGCCACGTCCCAGCGGGGGACGGTCAGGGAGTGGTCGACCAGGCCGTGGCACGCGGCCAGGCGCGTGGCGGGCGCGCCGGGGGCCGTGGGCAGCGGGACGCGGGTGGCGGTGACCAGGTTGCCCAGGCGGTGGGCCGTCGCGCGGGTGCGCAGATCCATCGAGACCAGGGCGTGCACGGGCGCGCCCGCGCCTGGGAAGACGTCGGCCACCGCTCCCCCGACGGCGGCCAGGACCATGTCGTAGAACGGGACGCGCCCGTGGGCCGTGCGGCGGGCGGCCAGGACGTGGCGGAACGGGATCTCGGCGCACGCGACGGCCGGGCGCGGCGGCGTTCCCGAGGGCTCCCACAGCGCGTGTCCCGAGCGTGTGAGGCCGATGGCGCGGTCGGCCGCGGCCCGTGGGCCGGTGCGCCCCGCCGGGACGTCGGGGGCGGGGGCGTTCGGGGGGCCGTCGAGGAAGTGGTTGAGCAGGATGTCGAGCGAGCGGCCGTCGATGAGGGCGTGCTGGGCCACGAGGATCAGGGCGAAGCCGTCGTCTCCGCAGGGCGCGGACAGGACGCGCCACGGTGGCCTGCCCGGCGGCAGGGGACGGGTCATCAGGGGCAGGAACGCGTCCGCCGGGTCGTCGATCGGGCCCGTCTCGACGACGTGCTCCGCGGCGTCGAAGCCGGGGCGCGGCTCCCACGTGTGGCGGCGCAGCGCGCGGGGCGGGCCCGGCTCGGTGAGCACGAGGCCGAGCCTGGGCAGGGCGCCCCACCGTTCGGAGATCCTGCGGCGCAGGGCCGCGAGGTCGGGGCGTGGTCCCGAGAAGAGCGCCGCGGCGCCGATGGTCTCGGGAGTGCCCCGGTGGCCGAGCAGGAGTTCGTCGACGGCCGAAAGACGCGTGCGCGCGGTCATGGTGCCTCGCTCGAATTCATGGCGGGGATGGTAACGGGCGGGTGGCCTTTTCCCCGGCTCCTCGCCCGGTCATTCCCCGGCGGTGCGCCAGGGGCGGGCAAGCCGTGGGCGTGCGATAAAGGGTTTCCGTGTTTCCCCGAGGAAAGGCCGATGGTGTGGCTCCGCGTCAGCGATCGTGGCTCCGTCCCGGTGAACACGCCATTGTCACGGGGGGTTCGAGCGGCATCGGCCTGGCCACCGCGGCCGCTCTGGCGGACCGGGGCGCGGTCGTCTCGTTGCTCGCCAGGGGCTCCGAACGCCTCGAATCGGCCGCGGCCTGGCTGCGGCGCCGCGGGGCCGTCGCGGTCCACACGGCCGTGGCCGATGTGACCGACCGGGCGCAGGTGACCCGCGCCGTCGAGGGGCTGGTGCGCGCGGCGGGCCCGTGTGCCGTGCTGGTCACCTCGGCGGGGCAGTCGAGGCCGGGGCGTTTTCTCGGGCTGCCGGACGAGGCGTTCACGGGGCTGGTCGAGGTGGACTACCTGGGCACGCTGTGGCCGATCCGCGCGGTCGTGCCGCAGATGGTGGCGCGAGGCCGTGGCACGGTGGTCACGATCTCGTCGGTGGCCGGGCTGATCGGGGTCCCCGGGTACAGCGCGTACGGGGCGGCGAAGTTCGCGGTGCGTGGCCTGTCGGAGGTGCTGCGCGGGGAGCTGGCGCCGCATCGGGTGCGGGTGGCCTGTGTGTTCCCGCCGGATGTGGACACCCCGCAGCTCGCGGCGGAGCGGCGGTGGCGCCCGGTCGAGACGGACGCGGTCAGCGGCACGATCGCGCCGCTGCGGCCCGAGGTGGTGGCCGCGCGGATCCTGGCGGGGGTGGACCGGGGGCGGCCTGTCATCTGTGTGGACCGGATCGGCGGGCTGCTCGCGCGGTTCGGGGGCGTCCTCGCGCCCCTGCTGCGGCGCTATGTCGACCACCGGGTCGGCGGGGCGCTCCTGGGGGCGGCGTCCGGGGTCAGGGGCTCTCGGCGGGGAGCGGGGCGGTGGCGTGGTGGCGCGGGCGGATCAGGTCGACCGGCTCGTAGTCATCGGGCGCGCCGCGGGGAACGAGGCGCAGCAGGCGGCCCACGGCGGCGAACGCGTCGAGAATCCGTGTGATCTGCTCCTCGGTGTGGGTGGCCTGGGCCGTGACGCGGATGAGGGAGCGGTGGGAGGGCACGCCGGGCGGGATCACCGCGTTGGTGTAGACGCCGTGGTCGAGCAGCTCCTGCCAGGCGCGCAGGCACAGCAGCTCGTCGCCGATGTGGACGGGCACCACGGGGGTGACCGAGGGGCTCGTGGTGTAGCCGAGGGCGCGCAGCCCGTTGTGGAGCCGCTCGGCGTGGTTGAACACCCGCTGTCTGCGGTCGGGTTCGGTCTCGATGACGGTGAGGGCGGCGAGCGCGGCGGCGGCCGAGGCCGGGGACATGGCGGCCGTGAAGACGAAGGGCCGCGCGGTGTAGCGCAGGAACCTGACGATGTGCTCGGGGCCCGCGACGAAGCCGCCGAGGGAGCCGAAGCACTTGGAGAGGGTGCCGGTCTGGAGGTCGACGGCGTCCATGAGGCCGAAGTGCTCGGCCACGCCGCGCCCGCGCTCGCCCAGCAGCCCGATGTCGTGGGCGCCGTCCACGACCAGGCGGGCGCCGTGCCGCCGGGCCAACGTGCCGAGCCCGGGCAGCGGGCACACGTCGCCCTCCATGGAGAACAGGCCGTCGGTGACGATGAGCTTGGCGGTGTCGGGCCCGGCGGCGCTCAGCAGCCGCTCCAGGTGGTCGAGGTCGCGGTGGCGGTAGCGGCGCCGCGCGGCGGGGCTGAGGCGGACGGCGTCGACGAGCGAGGCGTGGTTGGACATGTCGCTGAAGACGGTGTCGCCGCGTTCGAGCAGGGCCGTGAGCATGAGGTTGGCCTGGAAGCCCGTCGTGGTGACGAGGGCGGCGGGGCGCTCGAGGAAGGCGGCGATGCGGTGTTCGAGCTCCTCGTGCAGGACCATCGTGCCGTTGAGGCTGCGGGAGCCCGAGCAGCTCGCGCCGTAGCGGCGCACGGCCTCGGCGGCGGCCTCGGTCACGCGGGGGTCGCAGGCGAGGCCGAGGTAGTCGTTGCAGCCCGCCATGACGCTCGGCCGCCCTTCGACGGTGACCTCGCCAGGACCTTTCGGGGTCAGGGCGCGGAAATAGGGCCAGTCCGAGATCTCGCCCATGGCCTTTTCGAGGATGGGCGCGATTCTCTTGTCGAAAACATCTTCCATGTCTTCCGCGGCACCTCTCATTCTCGGACGGCGGCACTTACACACCGGGCGGCCGGGGAGGGGACGGCCGCGCGACGTAAGGCTACACAAGGAATGTCGTCGCGCACGTGGATGAGAATGCCGAGAAATGTCCGCGGGCTCGCGGTCTCCTTTTCTCCCGAATGGCGGGCACGCGTTCGTCCTGTCGCGTGCCCGCCGTTCGGGGTCGGGCCGGGTCAGGAGAGGGGAGTCCCGGTGACGGTGGGCGCGGTGAGGCGGCCGTGGTTGTCGAACGAGCCGAAGCCCAGGCGGCCACCGGAGAAGGTGGTGTCGGTCGCGGTCATCAGGGGGGTCGTGGCGTTGTCGACATAGACCTCGGTGCGGCCCGTCGGGGCGCAGAAGTCGATCCTGACGTCGTGCCACTCGGTGTCGTCGATCGCCGGTGGCGCGCCCTCGTCGACGCCGTTCCACTGGTCGTCGACGCGGAGGCGGTCGGCGTCGTTCACGACGAAGACGCCGTTGTGCGGGTAGATGGTGTTGTCCTGCGACAGATGGACGTAGGAGAACCGGGTGGGTGAGCGGTAGTTGTAGATCAGGACCACGTCGCGGTCGTTCCTGGTGACCGGCTCGTCGATGCGGACGGTCGCCTCGTAGCGGAACGAGCCGTACTCGGGGCCCGCGGTGAGGACGGCGTACTCGAAGGGGCGGCGGGGGCCTTCCGGTTGCTCGCCGCGCTCGGTCTGGATGACCTCGCCGTTCTCGAACGCCCAGCGGGACGGGGTCAGCGGCGCCCAGTCGGCGGCGTCGGTGACATCGGTGGTGACGGTGTCGCCCAGGTCGCACGGGGCGCCCGTGCCGCCGCCTTCGCTCGCCGAGGTGACGCGCCACACCTTGCCGTTGGCCTTGGACAGCAGGTAGACGCGGCCCTCGGCGTCCTGGCCGAAGCGCAGGTCCACGCGGTTACTTCCGGCGAGTTGACGCATGGTGACAGGCTCGCCCGCCGCGTCGACAAGGCCGACCTGGTGGAACGGGGCGCGGTCCTCGCCGCGCCGCATCTCGGCGGCGTGGGCGAAGCGGACCTCGCCGCTGACGATGTCGCCGAAGAGGTACTTGCCGTCGAGCGCCGGGTAGGCGTCGGAGCGGGAGACAAAGCCGCCGACGAGGGAGACACCGGAGTTACGGCCGAGCGAGAGCACGGGGTAGGTGTAGCCGAACCGCTCGTCGTCCGGCGGCAGCGGGTAGACGTGCGAGGGGTCGTCCTTCTTGAAGAGGAAGCCGCCCTCGCGCTCGTTCCAGCCGAAGTCGTCGCCCGGCAGCACCTCGTAGACGGAGTCGATGGACTGCTCGCCGATCATGCCGACGAACATCCGGCCGTCCTCGGGGTCCCAGCTGAAGCGGTGGGGATTGCGCAGGCCGAGGGCGTAGACCTCGCCGATGGCGTCGGGGTCGCCGACGAACGGGTTGTCCCGGGGGATGCCGTACGCGCCGCCAGGACCGTCGGTGCCCGAGGGGTCGATGCGCAGGATCTTGCCCTGGGGCTCACCCGGATCGCCTGGCCTGGTCGAGAAGTTGGGGACCTCGTCGCCGTCGCCCGAGGCGATGTGGAGCAGCCCGTACTCGGGGTCGCCCGGCTCGGCCAGTGGATGGAACCCGATCTGCTGGAGGCCGTGGAGGAAGCGGCTGTAGCCGACCCGCAGCACTTCGCGGTGGGTGCCTGAGAACGTGTCGGCGCGCGGGTCGTCCGCGATCCACTCGGTGACGACGCCGTGCACGCGGGTGTCGGGCGGCGGGGTGTGGGTCGGGGTCGCGGTGGTGAGGGCGTCGCCCGCCTCGGTGTGGACGGTGTAGAACGTGCCGTTGGTGGCGAACTCGGGGTGGAACGCGACAAAGCCGAGGCCGGTGCCCAGGCTCGGCTGACGCACGAAGTCGGGGAACCGCGCCGCCGCGTCGAGATAGGTGGTGTGCGCGCCTGTCTCCTCGTCCACCAGGTAGAGCGGGCCGTTGAGGTCGGGGACGGCGAGGCGGCCCGAGCCCTGGCCGCTGTCACCCGGCACCTCGGAGACATAGTTGACGCGGGCCTGGGTGCCGGTGCCCGTGGTCGGCAGGTCGGCGACCTCTTCGAGTTGGAGCGTCACGTCGGAGGGCAGGGGCGTCTCGGGGATGGGGGTCTCGATCGGCTGGTCGCCCGTGTCGACCACGTCGCAGTCGGCCGCGTCGCCGCTGGGGACGCGGAGGTTGGCGCTGTGCTGGTCGACGGCGATGTCGTCGACCAGCAGGCGGCCCGCGCTGTTCGCGCCGTTGAGCGCGAAGAAGCGGTCGAGCGCGGCGGTCGTGGAATGGCGGAAGGCGAAGTCGATCCGGTCGTCGACCGGGAGGCGCGTGGTGGTGCGGTAGGGGCCGCCGCGGCTGTACATCGTCAGGCGGTCGGTCGCGTTGTCGGCGACCATCCACACGCACTGCCAGGCGTCGGCGGGCCAGCCGCCGACGGTGCGGAACCGCGCGCCGTCGCGGACGCCGAGGTCGCCGGTGTTCTGGTTGTTCGCCTGGACGCGCATGTCGGCGAACGCGGCGGGCGCGTCGACGTCGGTCAGGCCGATGGAGGTGTCCAGGAGGCCGCCGCGGTGGAAGCGGAAGAAGAAGGTCCCGGTGGCGCCATCGGCGATCGGCGGCACCGCGCGGTCGGCCGACTGGCCGTCGCCGGTCATCTCCAACGCCCGGTTGGGCGCGGGGGGTTCGGTCGGGTCATCCACGACGCGGGCGGCTGATCCGGCGCGCCAGCCGTCCTGTCCGTGGAGCGGGCCCGTGGCGTAGTCCTCGAAGTCGAGGATCTCGGCGTAGGCGGGGGCGGGGTTCTCGGTGCTGGCCGTCGCGGGCGCCACATGGATGCTGTCCAGGTGGGTGTCGCCGGACGGCGGGTCGTCGGGGTCGTTGAGCAGCAGGAACGTCTCGAGCGGCGCGTCGCCGCCCGTGCGGAACGCGAACTCGCTCTGTCCGTCCGGGCCTTGGGCGGGCCGGGGCGCGCCGTCCGGCCCCGCGACATGGACGCGGTAGGTGTCGGCTGCGTTGTCGACGGTGAGCCACAGGCCGTAGCGCTCGCCGTCGGCCACGTCCACGTCGAGGAGGCGCTCCTCGGCGCCGTCGCGGGCGAGGAGGCCGCGGGCGTCCAGGGTGAGCTGGGGGCCGAAGTCGGCCAGGTCGAGCGGGTCGCCCGTGGTGTCGGCGCCGAGCCCGGGCGATGTGTCGGCGCTCAGCCCGATGTTGAGCGCGGTGGCCGCCCGGTCCTCGGTGACCAGCTCCCAGAAGACCGTGCCGGTGGCGTCCGCGGGGACGGCGAGGTCGTCGAGCACGGCGTACGCGTTCCCCCGGTACTGGACCGGGACGTCGCGCTCGGACAGGAAGATGGTCAGCGCCTTGCCCGAGAGCGACGCGGGGGCCTCGTCGGAGACCACCGCGCCGTCGGGGGCGCCCGGGGTGTTGACGAACCAGGGGCCCTGCGTGCGCAGGCTCCCGTTGGCGTAGTCGTCGAAGAGCGCGAGGGGCGTGAACCCCGCCGCGGCCCGGGCCTCGTCGTGATCGTGGGACCCGGCCGCCGCGGGGAGCGCGCCGAGCAGGGTGGCCACCAGGGCGGCGGCCGTCGCCATGGGGGTGAGGCGTCTCCTTCTTCCGCTGAGCATCCGCATTCCTCTCGACAGCGTTGTCGTGGGTGTGGTGCGTGGCTGTGGTGCGTGGATGTGGTTCGTGCGCCGCGCCGGGCGTCAGCCCTCCACCGGGAGGGACGGCTCGGCCGGTCGGCCGCCGAGGTAGAGCTCGGACAGCTGGGGGTCGGCGAGGAGCTCCGGCGCGGGCCCGCTGATGTGCACGCGCCCGAGGTCGAGAACGCAGCCGAGGTCGGCCGTCTCCAGGGCGCGGCGGGCGTTCTGCTCGACGAGCAGCACCGCGGTGCCCGCGTCGCGCATGCGTGTCACCTGCTCGAAGACGGTCGCGGTGGTCTTCGGGTCGAGGCCCATGGACGGCTCGTCGAGGAGCACCACCTTGGGGTCCACCATGAGCGAGCGGGCGAACTCCACCTGCTTCTGCTGCCCGCCCGACAGCAGCCCGGCAAGCTGCTTCCAGCGCTCGCCCACGATCGGGAAGAGGTCGCGCACGAACGCCACCCGCTCGGCGACGCGCGCCTTGTCCCGCAGGGTGTAGGCGCCGAGCAGGACGTTCTCCTCGACGGTCATCTCGCGGAAGACGCTGTGGCCTTGCAGCACATGGGCGAGCCCGGAGGCCAGCATCGCCTGCGGGCCACGGCCCGTGACGTCGTCGCCGTCGACGAGGACACGGCCCGAACGCGGCTTCAGCAGGCCGCTCGCGACCTTGAGGACGGTGGACTTGCCCGCGCCGTTGGGCCCGACCAGGCACACCACCGTGCCGGGCGGCACCTCGATGGTCAGGCCGCGCAGCACCATCGCGGCGCGGCCGTAACCGGCCTGCACGTCGTCGAGGACGAGGAGCGGCGCGGGGCCGCCTGCGGGGGTCGGCTCAGACGCCAAGGTAGGCCTCCAGGACTCGGGGGTCCTCGCGCACGACCGCGGGTGGCCCCTCGGCGATGGGGCGGCCGCGGTCGAAGACGACGACGTGGTGGGACAGGCTCATGACCAGGTCCATGTTGTGCTCGACGACGAGGAACGTCCTTCCCTCGGCGTTGAGTTCGCGGATCAACGTGCCGATGCGGCCGATGAGCGCGGGGTTCACGCCGCCCGCGGGCTCGTCCAGCATGATGGTCTCGGGGTCGCCCATGAGGACGCCCGCGAGCTCGAGGAGCTTCTGCTGGCCGTAGGAGAGGTTGCCCGCCTCGACGTTCTCCAGGTGGTCGATGCCGACGCGGACCAGCAGCCCGCGCGCCTTGGCGATGTCTTCGGCCTGGCGGGCGCCGACGAGCAGCTCGCGCAGCCGGGTGCGGCGCACCGCGACCAGCATGTTCTCCAGGACGGTCATGCGCGGGAAGACGCGGCACAGCTGGAAGCTGCGGCCGATCCCGGCGCGGGCGATCCGGTGCGGTGGCCTGCCGGTGAGGTCGCGCCCGCGGTAGGTGACCGTTCCCGAGTCGGGTCTGATCATTCCGGTGACGCAGTTGAAGAACGTGGTCTTGCCCGAGCCGTTGGGGCCGATCAGCGCGTTGATGCGGCCCTGGTGGAACGTCACCGTGGCGCCGTCGACCGCGCGCACGCCGCCGAACGACTTGGTGAGGCCCTCGGTCGCCAGGCCATCGGGGTCACTCATCGGCCGCCCTCCGTGCCTCGTTCTCGTTGCGTTCGAGCAGCTCGGCGGCGGTCATCTCGCGGATGGACGAGTCCTGCGGGCCGAAGCGCTTCACGAGGTCGGTGGCCGCGGGGATGATCCCGTTGGGCGTGAACAGCACGACCACGCCGAGCAGCACGGCCGTGGCGACCAGGTGGAGCTGGGTGTCGCCGTACTCCAGCTTGAAGTACTCGAGCGCGCCGCCGACGATCAGCGCGCCGAGCAGCGGCCCGTAGAGGTGCCGCACGCCGCCAAGCAGCGCCATCAGCACCATGTACGCGCCCAGCAGGATGGAGAACTGGAAGATCGGGTCGAGATCCCCGAACCACAGCGCGTACATGCCGCCCGAGAGCCCGGTGAAGAGCGCGGAGACCAGATACGCGACCAGCTTGTAGTCGCGCGTCGGCACGCCCAGCGCCTGCGCCTTGTCCTCGTCCTCGCGCACGGCCTTGAGCCCGGCGCCGAAGCGCGAGCGGTCGATGACCCACCACACGAGCAGCATGACCGCGAGCAGCGCGACGAACAGGTAGAAGAACACCCGGTGGTGCTCGGGCCGCAGCAGGTCGGGGAAGGGGCGTGGCACGACAAGGCCGTTGGAGCCGCCCGTGAAGTCCTTCCACGCCTGCGAGACCAGCAGCAGGATCAGCACGAACGCGATCGAGACGATGACGAACGACGCCCCGCGCACGCGCAGCGCCGCGATGCCGACCGGGATGGTGATCAGGACGACGACGGCGCCCGCGCCCAGCCAGGCGACGAACGGCGGCCACGACAGGTCGCGGATGAGCAGCCCCGTGGCGTAGGCGCCGAGGCCGAAGAACGCCGCGTGCCCGAGGGAGATGTAGCCGGTGAAGCCGCCCATGAAGTTCCAGGCGGTGGCGGTGCAGGCGTAGGAGGCGACGACGACGCCCGCGGAGAGGATGTAGGGGTTGGGCGCCATGTTCGGGAAGGACAGGATCAGCACGGCGCCCGCCACGAACGCGACGAGCTTGACCGCCCGCGCCACGGTGAGCGCCTGGCGCGTTCCCTTCACGTCGCGCGGCCCCGGCGCCGCGGTCCTCGTCGGGGAGGGCGGGGGCCGTTCGGTGTCAGAAGCGTTGGGCAAGGCGACCTCCGAAGAATCCCTGCGGGCGCAGCATCAGCGTCGCGAAGAGGGCGACGTAGAACAGGGTCTGCGCCCATGTGGTGCCAAGCTCGACCTGGAGGAGGCTCTGCCCGATGCCCAGGACCATCGCGGCGATGGCCGTGCCGGGGATGGAGCCGAGGCCGCCGACGACGATGATCGCCATCAGCGGGCCGACCCAGTGCCAGTGCAGCGACGGGTAGATGGTGGCGTCGAGCGCGAGGGCCGTGCCGCCGACCGCGGCGGTGGCGAGGCCCAGGCCGAAGCCGAGCGCGGCGACCCGGTCGGTGCGGATGCCGACGAGCTGGGCGGCCTCGCGGTGCTGGATGGTGGCGCGCAGCGCCTGCCCGAACCTGCTCTTCTTCAGCAGCACGTACAGGGCGCCGAGCGAGGCGGCGGCGAGGACGAACGCCACCAGCTTGACGACGGCGATGTTCGCGCCGAAGAACTCGATGTTCGAGCCGGAGTAGGGCAGTTGGACGCGCCGCTGGGTGCCGCTCCAGACGAAGCCGATCATGCCCTCGATGAACAGGGCGATGGCGAACGTCAGCAGCACCGACATCATCGTGAGGGTGGCCGGGCGCAGCCGGGTGATCAGCAGCCGTTGCATGCCGACGCCGACGAGGAAGAACAGCGGCACGGTGACGACGAGCGAGAGCAGCGGGTCGAGGCCCGTGCGCTCGTTGAACCACCAGGCCAGATAGGCGGCCAGGATGAGGAACGCCGAGTGCGCGATCATCACGACGCGCATCACGCCGAAGTAGAGGGTCAGCCCCGCGGCGAGGAGGGCGTAGAGCCCGCCGAGGAGCACGCCGAGCACGAGGCTCTGGAAGAGGAGCGATCCGGACACGGGCCACTCACCACGTCGGCTTGGGGAAGAGGAAGTCGGCCTCGGCGGCGTCGGCGGGGAGCACGATCCTGATGTCGCCCTCGACGTACTGCTGGATCATGTGCGCGCTCTGCGGGCGGCCCGCGTCGTCCCAGGACAGCGGCCCGACGACGGTCTCCACCTCGTTCTCCCGCAGCCAGTCGATCAACTGCTGCTGGCAGTCGCCCTGTTCGGCGCAGCCCACGGCCTCGACCGCGGCGGCCACCACCTGGCCCGTAGTGAAGGCGTTGGCCTCGTCCTCGGCGGGTGGGTTGCCATGGGTCTCGGTGTAGTGCTCGACGAACTCGACGTTGGAGGGCCAGGGCGCCTCGGGCGTGTAGCCGGTGGGGGCGAGGATGCCCTCGGTCTGCTCGCCGATGGCCGAGGAGAACTCGGGGTTGGTGGGCGCGGTGGAGAACGCCGCCAACCGCGGCTGGTAGTCGAGCTGTTGGAGCGCCACGATGAGATTGACGGCGTCCTGGTACTGGGTGCCGCCGATGACGACGTCGGCGCCCGAGTCGCTGATCTTGGCGGCGATGGAGGAGAAGTCGGTGGTGTTGGGCGGGTAGACCTCGTCGACCAGGACGTCGAGGCCCGCGTCGGCGAGCTTGTCGCGCAGGCCGTAGGCGGTGCCCTGGGCGAACGGGTCGTCCATCGCGGCGACGGCGACCGTCTGCGGGCGCTCGGCCT
This sequence comes from Streptomyces radicis, assembly GCF_003626575.1. Lineage (GTDB taxonomy): Bacteria > Actinomycetota > Actinomycetes > Streptomycetales > Streptomycetaceae > Streptomyces > Streptomyces radicis. The sequence continues at coordinate 26,902 of NZ_RBDY01000029.1, forward strand.
CGGGCAGCGCGAGGATCTGCTCGGCCAGGTGGTTATAGTGGTCGTTGGCGATGGCAGGAGCCGCGTAGAACAGATTCTCGAAGCCCTGGTCGAAGACCTCGGCGGCGGCGCCCGCGGGCTCGACGAAGAGCATCCCGTACTCCTCGGCGACGCGGGCGCTCGGCACGACGAGGCGGGTGGAGAACGGGCCGAAGACGAGGTCGACCTGGTCCTGGGCGATGAGCGCCTCGTAGTCCTGGACCACGCGGTCGGCGCTCGACTGGTCGTCGAGGATGGTGAGTTCGACCTGGCGGCCGAGGAGGCCGCCGTCGGCGTTGACCATCTCGGCCCACGCCTCGTAGCCGCGCTGGACGCCCTTGCCCGGCTCGGAGAAGTCGCCGGTCAGGGGCAGGGATATGCCGATGGTGATCGTGTCGTCGGAGCCGCCGCCGCCCGCGTCGGCCGAGCAGGCCGAGAGGGCGAGGGCCGACGCGGTGAGCGTGGCGGCGAGGCCGAGCGCGGGCCTGTTCCACTGGGTCATGAGGTGACTCTCCATGCTTCGTCGCACGAGTGGACCTCAACTGACGGGCTGGCTGGCGCCCCCGTTGAGTAAGCGCTTTCGCAAGCGCTTGCGGTACCGTAACGGCGGCTCGATGGTGTGGCAATGGTCCTGACACGAGACGGTGGTTCCCGATGGTCCGAGGCGCGCGTGGGGAGGGGGCCGCGGGGTCGGGAAGGGCGCTGCGGCTGATCGATGTGGCCGAAAGGGCCGGGGTCTCCCTCGCGACGGCGTCGCGCTCGCTGCGCGGCCGGGAGGGCGTCTCCGACCGGGTGGCCCTCCATGTCCGCGCCGTCGCGGCCGAGATGGGCTATGTGGCGAACCCCCACGCGAGCACCCTGGCGGGCGGCGTGACGCGGGTGGCGGGGCTCATCGTCTACGAGATCGGCGACCCGTACTTCTCCGAGATCGCCAGCGGCGCGCTGCGCGTCGCGGGGGAGCACGGCTGGTCGGTGCAGATCAGCCACACCGCGCGCGAGCCGCACGCGGAGCTGGCGCAGATCAGGCTGCTGCGCGCGCACCGCGTGGGCGCGATCGTGATGGCGGGCTCGGGCTATGTGGACCGCGGTGAGTCCGAACGCGCCAACCGCGAGCTGCTCGACTACCAGGGCTCGGGCGGGCGCGTCGCCGTGATCGGCCGCCACCATCTGCGCTGCGACGCGGTCCTGCCGGACAACCGGGCGGCAGGGGAGACCATCGCGGGCCACCTGCTCGCGCTGGGGCACCGGGCGATCGCCGTGGCGGCGGGTCCCGCGCACCTCACCACGGTCGAGGACCGGCTGCTGGGGATCCGGCGGGCGCTCGCGGCGCACGGCGTGGACCCCGCCGACGTGCCGGTCGTGCCGGGCGCGTTCACCCGCGAGGGCGGGCGGGCCGGCACGGAGCGCATCCTGAGCGAGCACCCCGGCACCACCGCGATCGTGGCGCTCAACGACGCGATGGCGACCGGCGTGCTCTCCGTCCTGCGGGAGCGGGGCATCCCCGTGCCGGGGCGGGTCTCGGTGGTGGGCTTCGACGACATCCAGGTGGCGCAGGACCTCTCCCCCGCGCTCACCACGGTGGCCCTGCCGATGGCCGACATGGGGGCGGCGGCGCTCGAGATGGTCCTGCGCCCCCACTCGGCCCGCCCGCGCCGCAAGGCGACGGGCCACCGCCTCAGGGTCCGCGACTCGACGGCCCCCGCCCCGACGGCCACCTGATGACGGGCGGCGCCCCTCGCCCGCCGCCACGCCCCTGACCGACACGCCTCTGACCTGCGGCGTTACGGTGCTGATCGGCATTGACAACGGTCACCAGTGCAGCCTTTGACGGGAGCGCCGCACGGGCCTCACCATGCATATATGAAGAGGCATTCAGATGAGCCGATATCCGCCGACGCGTGCTCCGTCCGCGTGGTCGACGGCGACCGTGTGGACCTCGTGCGGTCCCGGATGCCGTTGGAGGACGAACTCGTCGACACCGCCGAGGTGTTCGGGCTGATGGCCGACCCAGGGCGGCTGCGGCTCCTGATCGCGCTGCGCGAGGGCGAGCTGTGCGTGTGCGACCTGGCGGCCGTGAGCGGGCTCAGCGAGTCCGCCACGTCCCACGCGCTGCGCCTGCTGCGCGCCCACCGCGTGGTGGCGGCGCGCCGCTCGGGCCGCATGGCCTACTACCGGCTCGACGACGCCCACGTCCGGATGCTCCTCGACCTGGCCGTCGCCCACACCGAGCACACCGAAGCCATCCACCCCGAGCGCACGGGAGACCGCTGACATGGGTCATGGACACGATCACGGCCTGAGCTCCGCGACCGGCAGGCACCGCTGGCGCCTCACGGTGTCGTTCTTCCTCGTCGGCTCCTACTTCCTGGTGGAGCTGGCCTTCGCGCTGATCTCCGGCTCGCTGGCCCTGCTCTCGGACGCGGGCCACATGGCCGCCGACGTCGTCACCCTGGGCGCCGCGCTGGTCGCCACCCGCATCGCCACGCGCCCCGACGCCACGGGCCGCCGCACCTACGGCTCGTACCGCGCCGAGGTGTTCGCCTCGGCGCTCGCGGTGCTGATGATGTTCGTCGTCTCCGCCTACATCGTCATCGCGGCCATCGGGCGCGTGGGCACGGAGGCGGAGGTGGAGACCGGGCCCATGCTGGTGGTGGGCGCGATCGGCCTCGCGGTGAACGTCGTGGCGCTGCTGCTGCTGCGCGCGGGCGCCGCCGAGAGCCTCAACGTCAGGGGCGCCTACCTCGAGGTCGTCGCCGACACCGCGGGATCCGTCGGGGTCATCGTCGCCGGAGCGCTCGTCGCGGCCACCGGGTCGCCGCTGTGGGACACCGTGATCGCGCTGGCCATCGGCGCGTTCGTGGTGGTGCGCGCGGTGATGCTGGGCCGCCAGGTGCTCGCCGTGCTCGGGCAGCACGCCCCCGAGGGGATGAGCGCGGAGGCCGTGGCCGACGACCTGGCCGCGATCGATGGCGTGGCCGACGTGCACGACCTGCACCTGTGGACGTTGACCTCGGGCATGCCCGTCGCCACGGCGCACCTCGTCGCGACCGAACGCGCCGACCCGCACGCCGTCCTCGACGACGCGCGCGACATCCTGCGGCAGCGGCACGGGGTCGCCCACGCCACGCTCCAGGTCGAGCCCGCGAACCACAGGGGCTGCGACGAGCTGGACTGGTGACCTCGGGGGCGCACGCCCCATTCACTTGAGAAGTCGTCGGGAAGGGCGGGTGAGTTCCCGCCCTTCCCCCTTTCGTTTTCGCCCGAAGAAAGTCTCGTTCCGGATATCGTCAGCCTCTCCGCGCGATGCCACCATGGAGCCGTCATGGAAGCGGGCCGAGTGTTGCGAGGCGCGCGAGCGGCCGTCTTTTCGGCGCTCTGCGTGCTGCTCGCCGCTTCGGGTCACATGGCGATGTCGGGCGACGATCTGCCGGGGTGGGCGCTGGCGGCGGCGTTTGTCGCGGTCTGGGCCGGGGCGGTGGCCCTCGCCGGGCGGGAGCGGGGCGCGGTCGCGGTGACGGCGGCGACGTTGATCACCCAGGCGTTCCTGCACGGCCTGTTCTCGGTGCACGGCGGCGCCCCCGCCGCCCCCGCGCCCGACCCGATGGCGGGCTCGGCGGTGCACCGGATGGCGGGGCACGTGCTGTGCGAGCCCTCGACGGCCGACCCCCTGTCGTTCGGCGAGGCGCTGCGCGTGGTGACGGACGCGGGCCTGGCCTCGCACGTCGGGCACGTGCCCGGCGGCCCGCCCACGTGGGGCGGGACGGCCGCCGCGGCGCCGCACGCCATGCCGGGCGGATCGGTCGGCATGGCGGCCCTCCATGTGCTGGCCGGGCTGCTGAGCGCCGTCTGGCTCAGACACGGCGAACGCGCCGTCTTCCGGCTGCTGCGCTGGGCCGCGCTGCGGGTGCTCGTGCCGCTGCTGCGCGTGGCGTTCCCCCGCTGCCCCGCCCCTGCCCCGCGGGCGGCCGTGGGACGGGAGCGGCGCGGCGGGACGCCGAGGCAGCCGCTGCTCGCCCGGCGCGTCGGCTCGCGGGCGCCCCCGTCGCCTTTCGCTGTCCTCGTGACAGCGCGGTGCCACGGCCGGGTCGCGCCCGCCTGAACGAACTCGCTCTCCCCGCCCCCCGGCGGATCCCGGCGGTCCCGGCCTCCCCGTCATCGCGCCGCTCCCCCGTGCGCGGCGCGGTTTTCGCGAAAGGCGACAGGACCGTGACCTCATCACTCGCTGCCGTGTCATGCGGCGAGCAACCACCCCCGGACGACGCGACGTTGACCGCGTGGGCGCTGGCCGCGAGCGGCGGCGACCGACGGGCCGAGGAGTCGTTCGTCCGCGCGGTGCGCGGCGACCTCCAGCGCTATCTGACCCGGCTGAGCGGCGACGCGCAGGCCGCCGAGGACCTGGCGCAGGAGACGCTGCTGCGCGCGCTGCGCAGCCTCCCGGCCTTCGAGGGCCGCTCTTCGGCGCGCACCTGGCTGCTGGTCATCGCCCGCAGGGCGCTGATCGACAGCATCCGCTACGAGCGTTCACGCCCCCGGCTGGCCGAGACGGCCGACTGGATGTCCGCGGTGGAGAGCACGCGCCACGGGCACGTACCGGGGTTCGAGGAGTGGATCGCGCTCAACGAGTTGCTCGCGCGGCTGCCTCCCGACCGGGCGCTGGCGTTCTGGCGGACCCAGGTCCTCGGCATGCCGTACGCGGAGGCGGCCGAGGCGAGCGGCTGCCCCATCGGGACCGTGCGCTCCCGGGTGGCCAGGGCGAGACAGACGCTGATCTCCCTGCTGGCGACGGCCGAGAGCGAGGCGGGCGGCCCCTGAACGCCCGCCGCGGCGAAAGGGGGCGGCGGGCGGCCCTCCCCTTTCCCGGTCGCCGGAAAACGCAATGTGGTTCCCGCCGGGAGCCACATATGTGCCATGCAATTCCGGTGTTTTGCGGAATGGCGCCCGGGGCACGATGGAGATCGCCTCCGGCTCCTTCGCGCCCGGCGGAAACGCCCCCTTCATTCGCCCAGGAAAACGCAACGGATCCGAGTAAGGGACGACTCGATTCGAGGTGGTCACCGCAATGCGATGGTATGAGGACGAGAGCCTCTGGTCCGACTTCTCGTCGACGATGTTCCCGGCCCGTCGCCGGGATGAGGTGGCGCGGCTGGTCGACGCGTCGCCGCTGCTGGCGTTCGGCGCCGGTGCCCGCGTTCTCGACCTGGGCTGCGGCCCCGGCGTCCTCGCCGTCCCGCTGGCCCGCCGCGGCGACGCCGTGACGGGTGTGGACCTCAGCGCCGCGATGCTCGAGGGCGCGCGGAAGGCGCTCGCCGACGCGGGGGCCGAGGCGGAGCTGGTCAGGGCGGACATGCTGGAGTTCGTCAGGCCCGAGGCGTTCGACGTGGTGCTCAACGTCTTCACGTCGTTCGGGTACTTCGACGACCACGGGGACAACGTGCGCGTGCTGCGCAACGCCCATGACTCGCTCGTCCCCGGCGGGCGGCTGCTCATCGACGTCATGGGCAAGGAGGTGCTCGCGGGCTGGATCGGCCGCCCGCAGGTCGTCGATCTCGACGACGGCTATGTCATCCAGCGCGACACCGTCCTCGACAGCTGGCGGCGGCTGCGCACCGACTGGACCCTGGTGCGCGGCGGGACCGCGCGCGAGGCGTCGATCCACTGCTGGCTGTACAGCGCGGCCGAGCTGTGCGCCCTGTTCGAGGAGGCGGGGTTCACCGCCGTCGAGTGCTTCGGCGGCTTCGACGCCTCCCCCTACGGCCAGACCTCCCGGCGGCTCATCGTCAGGGGCACCCGCCCGCACCCCGGCTGACGCCGCCCACCCCGTTCCGCTCGTTCCGCTCGCTTCGCGCCCCCACCGAAGGAACCCGCCGTGACGCCACCCCCGCCCGCCGCCCCGGGCCCGCCGCCCGTGCACGAGCACATCACGGACGCCATCAAGGCGCCCGACCTGGTGCGCCTCGGGCCAAGCAGCGTGCTGGCCCGCTTCGAGACGCTCAAGGTCTACGCCGCGCTCGGCGCCGTGCGCGCCCTGCTCGACCGGGGCACGATCCGCCCGGGGCAGACGTTGGTCGACAGCTCGAGCGGCATCTACGCGCTGGCCCTCGCCATGGCCTGCCACCGCTACGGCCTGCGCTGCCACATCGTCGCCTCGACCACCGTGGACGCCACGATGCGCGTGCAGTTGGAGGTGCTCGGCGCCACCGTGGACCAGATGCCGCCGTCCCAGGACCTCCGCCTCGACCAGGAGCGGCGCGTGCGGCGCGTGCGCGAACTCGTCGGCGAGCGGCCCGACATGCACTGGATGCGGCAGTACCACGACGCCGTCCACTACGCGGGCTACGAGGAGTTCGCCGACCTGGTAGCGGCCGCGCTGCCCGTGCGCGAGCTGACCGTGATCGGCGCGGTCGGCACCGGGTCGTCAACGGGCGGCCTGGTGCTGCCACTTCGGCGACGTGGCGTCGAGGTGCGGCTCGTGGGGATCCAGCCGTTCGGCAGCGTGACGTTCGGCAGCGAACGCTTCAGCGACCCCGAGGCGATCATCGCGGGCATCGGCAGCTCGATACCGTTCGGCAACGTCCGCCACCGGCTCTACGACGCCCTGCACTGGATCGACTTCAGGCACGCGATGGCCGGGGCCGTGGGCCTGCTGCGCGACCACGCCGTCTTCGCCGGGCTCTCCACGGGCGCGGCGTATCTCGCCAGCCGGTGGGAGACCGCCCGCAACGCCGACCGCACATGCCTCGTCATCGGCCCCGACACGGGCCACCGTTACACCGAACGCGCCTTCGCCCGCCATCGCGAGGCGCCGGACCCGCGCTCCCTGAAGCCCCACCAGATCACGTGTCTCGCCGACCTCACGCCCCCCTGGTCGGTGACCGAGTGGGGCCGCAGGGCGTACCCCGAGGAGCCCACCCCATGACCGTCGCCGCGCTCGAACTGCTCTCCTTCGGCCTCGCCCGCATCGTCAGGGCCGCCGATGACGCCGGGCACCGGCTGTGCCTGCTGACCCAGGACCGGGCCGTGTACCGGCACGAGCTCGACCAACTGCCCGAAGGCGCCCTCGACATCGTGGACATCGACACCCTGGACCCGGCCGCGTGCGCCGCCGCCCTGGGCACGATGCCCGATCTTGGCGGGCTCATCAACTCCACCGACACCTTCGGCGTGGCCGGGGCCGACATCGCCGCCGAGCTCGGCCTGCCGGGGCCCGACCCGGCGGCGGTCCGGCTGGTGCGCGACAAGCTGCGGGTCAGACAAGCGCTGCACGCCAAGGGCCTCAGCCGCCTGGTGGCCCACGCCGTGGCGCCCTCGCCCGCGAGCGCCGCCGAGGTGCTCGCCACGGTCGGGCTGCCCGCGGTGCTCAAGGACACCTCGGGAACGTCGTCGCGCGGGGTGTGGCTCGTACGGGACGAACGCGCCCTGCGCGCCGCCCTCGACGCCGCGTCGCGCACCCCGCTCAAGGGGCGGCTGCTGGCCGAGCCGCTGGTGGCTGGCCCGGTCTACAGCGCGGAGACGCTGAGCTGGGAGGGCGGGACGCGGCTGCTCGGGGTGACGAGCCGCCAGATGTCGCCCGAGCCCGCGGGGCGCGAGGAGGTCGCGTCGTTCCCGGTCGCGCTGCCGGACGCGGAGGCGGCCCGCGTCGCCGCCTGGGTGGGCGATCTGCTCGCGGCGGTGGGCCACGAGGGCTTCGGACACGTGGAGTTCGTCCTGACCGCCGAAGGGCCCGAGCTTGTCGAGATCAACCGCAGGATCGGCGGCGCCATGGTCGGCGAGGCGCTGTGCCGACGGCTCGGCACCAACGTCTACGACGCCCTGATCGACACGGCGCTCGGCCGCCGCCCCGCGCTGCTCGACGGGGACGCGGCGCCGGGCTCAGGGCCCGGGCCCGCGACCGCGTTCGCCCTCGTCTACCCGGAGCGGCCCGGGCGGTTGACCGGCTGGAGCGGGCTCGACGCGCTGGCGACCTTCCCCGGCTCGCCCGAGTGGTACCCGACGGCGGCGCCGGGGGACCTGGTGGAGCACCTGACCGACCAGCGGGGCTGCACCGGGATCGTGCTCGCCGAGGGCGCCACGGCCGAACTCGCCCTGCACCGGGCGCTGAGCGCGGCGGGGAGCGTTCGCCCGCTGCTGGCGGGGTGAAACGGCCCGCGGCGCTCCGCGGGTGTGCGCGTCAGGGCCCGCGCTCCGGCCCGGTCACCGGTGGACATGGGCGTGGACTGCCTCGGCCCGAAGTCGCGGAGGCCGCGAACCAGGTCCCGGCCACGGACCAGCTGGCGAACGCCGGAATAACGTCCGCCGGACGCCCCACGTCCCTGCTCACCGGGGACTCCTCGCGGCGGCCCTCATGTCCTCGCATGCCTCGCGGAGGTGTCGGGCCTCGGGGAGCGTGCGGTGCTCGGCCCCTTCGACGACCTCGAGGGCGCGCCAGTGGTTCGAGGGGACGAGGCGGCGCGCATAGGCCGCGCCCACCTGCCCGCCAGGGCAGGGCCCCTCGGCGGTCAGGCGGACACCGGTCCTGGCGTGGAGGGCGTCCACCATCCGCGCGGCGCGTGGGCGCCGCCCCCCTCAGTCCGTCTCGCCGCACACCGACGGGATCGCTCGGTCCGGGGTGGCCGTGGTGGCGCGGATCGTCTCCAGCTCGTCGAGGATCGCCGGGAGCGTGCTCTGGTCCGCGAGGAACGTCAGCACCGCCTGGTGGAACGCGTCGCGCAGCGCCGGGGGCATGACGTCGGACGCGTCGAGGCACAGCGGCTCGGGCGGGTCGGCGAGCGTGGCGGCGAGCGCGTCGTGCACCTCGTCCGCGTCCGGCACGGACGCGTCCGTGTCCGACGCGGCGAACAGCGGCGGGGGCAGCTTGCCCGACGCCACGGCGTTGCGGTCGGACACGGCCTCGGACCAGACCCGTTGGGTCTCGGGCGCGGCCAGCCACGCCATCAGCTCCTCGGCCTCGTCGGTCTCGCGGAACATCGCGGCGTAGTCGGCGCCCGCCTGCCAGCCCCGCTGACGCCCCTCCGTGCCGGGGAAGAGCTGCGCGGAGGGCGCGAACGCCGCTTCGAGGTCGCCGTAGTTGCCGCGCGCGTGCGAGCCCTGGTGGTCGAGCTGGCACACGGGCCCCTTGTGCAGCCCGGCTGAGGCGTTGCCGTAGTCCCTGGTCAGGGACTGGACGCCGCGGGTGGCGCCGCCCGCGCCGACCAGCTCGCCGAACGTCCGCCACGCCGTCTCCACCGCGTCGCCGTTCCACGCGGTGCTCGGGTCGTCCTCGCCGCGGGCCCAGCCCTCGTAGACCTCGGGGCCCGCCTGCTGGAGCAGCACGTCCTCGACCCAGTCGGTGCCGGGCCAGCCCGATGTGGCGTCGGAGCCCATGCCGAGGCACCACGAGCCGCCGTCCTCGAGCAGCCGCGGGAAGTCGGCGGGGCCGTGGGCCTCGGCGTCGTACCAGACCAGGCTCTTGAGGTCGACCTTGACGGGGAACCAGTAGGCGGCGGTCCTGGTGTCGCGCCCCCTGCGGACCTCGTTGACCCAGGGCGCGCCGTAGACCTCGCCGAGGGACCCGCCGTCGAGCGCGAAGTCCAGGGCCGTCAGCTCTCCACGTTGGGCGAACTCCGTCAACTCCCCGACGCTCGGCACGATCGCGACATCCGGGGGAACGCCCGCGTCGACCTCGGAGAGCAGCACCTCGCGCAGCGCGGTGGTGCCCTGGTAGTCCACCTCGATGCCCGTCTCCTCGGTGAACTCGGCCAGCACGCGCTCGAAGAGCTCGCCCTCGCCCCTGGTCCACGAGGCGAGCACGGTGACGCCGCGCTCGGCGGGGAAGACCAGGCGGACGGCGAAGCCCGCGAGCACGGCCAGGGCCACGAGCACGGCGCCCACCAGCAGTCCGCGCCTCATCGCGCCCTGAACCTGTACTCGTCGAAGCGCGGCCAGAGACCCCGCGCCATCTGGCCCGCGAGCAGCAGGCCGAGGACGGGGACCAGGCCGGCCAGGCCCTCCCATGCGTCCGTTCCGCTCATCGCGTCGTCCACCTCTCTCGCGGTGTTCTGCACGGAGTCCGAGACGTCCTCGGCGGGCCCGCGCCGCTGCGTGTCCGCGTCGCCCGTGACGGGGACCCAGGGGCTGACCAGGTTCTCGCGCAGCGAGTGCCCCGCGGCGTCGAGGGCGCTCTGGGTCTCGGCGGTGACGTGGACCGCGCCGCCGAGCGCGATCAGCAGGGTCGCGGTGGCGCCCAGCAGGCCGAGGTTGTAGCGGCGCCTGAAGCGGCGGCGCAGCAAGACCTGTGTCTCGATCAGCACGAGCAGCAGGGCCGCGGCGCTCAGCAGCGTGGCGCCCCAGGCGAGTTGGGCGCCGCGGTCGAACGAGACCTGGCCGTCCAGGACGTCGTACTGCTGGTCCTGGAGGCTGTCGAGGCGGTCGAGGATGCCGTCGAGGTCGCGGCTGAGCGTGCCCTCGGCGTACCACAGGTAGCCGTCGCGCAGGGCCGCGTCGGTGCGATGGCGGTCCGCCTGTTCGAGGAAGCCGGAGTAGGAGACGATCAGGCCCGTGACGGTCTCCAGGGCGCGCAGCCCCGGCTCGCCGCCCACGGCGGCCCCTGCGGCGCGGGCGAGGCTCTGGTTGGCGACCGCGATCTGCACGCGGTAGCCGCCGCCCGTGCTGACCAGCTCGCCCGTGCCCGAGTCCCGGACGGCGTCGAACGACTGGAGGAGGGCGTTCTGCGCCGCCGTCACGTCGAGGATCGCGGGCGCCGTCCGCTCGCGCACGGGCGCGGCCTGGCTGTGGACGCCGGTGTAGGCGGTGAACAGCGAGGCCATGGTGGCCACCGTGAGGATCAGCAGGGCCAGGGCGCGCAGCACCAGCGCGCGGCGCGTCGTGCTCATCCGCGCTCCGTGTCGGGTGGCCCGGCCTGGCGGGTCTGGCACAGGCCGCAGAACGGGGTGCCAGGGGGGAACTCGGCCGAGCAGCCTTCCTTGCGGCAGGACACGTGGTCGAGCGCCGGGTCCACCGGGACGGCCCGCTCGGGCGCGGGTCGCGGGCCGACCTCGGCGGACACGGAGACATGGCCGAACATCAGCAGCCGCCCGAGCCTGCGCCCGTCGAAGTGCTGCTTGATGACGACCTCGCCCGCCGCCGGGTCGTGGATGTCGACGATCTCGGCCACCTCGGCGAGGACTTCGGCGTGCCCGAGCTGGTGGGCGAGGCGGACCGTGGTGCCAAGGGCCGAGAGCAGGGCCGATTCGTCGCTCGCCTGATACGCGTCGTGCGCCGCGTTGGCGGCCAGGGTGAGGTCTTCGTGGAGCGAGAAGTGCTTGCTGACGTGGGACATCTCGGTGGGCGGCCCGCTGCCGGGGCGCCAGCGGACCAGCACGGGCTCGGGCGCGGGGTCGGGAACGCGGTCGCTCCCCGAGGCGACGTCGACCCACGCCAGCTGCATCTCCTCGTCGAGCGGGACGTCCTCGGGGTCGGCGGTCAGGCACAGGTGGTACTGGCGCACCTCGTCGCCCGCCCAGGGGTGGGTGGCGAACTCCACGGCGCGCTCGTCGACAGGGACGCCCTCGGCGGTGAGGTCCCGACGGGTGGGGTGCACCTGCCGCAGGAACCGCAGCCCGATGCCGCGGGTCAGCGAGACACGCAGCGTCAGCGCGGGGAGGGTGCGGGCCATGGAGGTGCGGATGGAGCGCTCGAACTCGGCCTCGAGGTCGGACTCGCGCAGCACGGCGCTCGCCGTGCCGTTGAGGCGCCCGGCGACGCGGATCAGCTCCTCGCTGTTCCAGCCGGTCCCTATGCCCCGCGCGTCGCAGACGAACTCCCCTTCACACAGGGCGAGTTCGTCGTCGAGCAGCTCGGGGTCCACCACGTTGTGGCCATCGGTGAGCAGGACGGCGTGCTTGACCTCGGCGGCGCTGGCGGCCAGCAGCTCGCGGGTCAGCCTGAGCCAGGAGCCGATCGCGGTGCCCCCCTCGGCGAACAGGTGGCCGATCCTGGCCTTCGCCCTGGCGCGCGAGTCGTGGTCGGCGACCTCGAGGCGCTCGGCGTGGCGCGGAAACGCCATGCGCGCCTGGTGCGTTCCCCGCACCACGGCGAACTCGGTGCCGTCCCGCAGGGCGTCGACGGCGGCGCCCGCGGCCCGTTGGGCGGCCTCGAGCTTGGTGGGAGGCGAGCCCATCGACCCCGAGCAGTCGACGATGATCACCTCGGCGGCCCTGGGTGCGCCGCCGAGCGCGGCCGGGTCGACGCCGCTCGTGCGGACCTCGATGAAGGCGTGCATGCCCGCGCCGGCGTTGCCGACGGCCAGGTCGATCTCCTGGCTGATCGTCAGGGCGACGGTGGGGTCAGGTGTCATGGGCGTGCTCCTTCGCATCGCCTCTCGGCCGTGCGACCGCGTCCCGGCGGCCTCACAGCAGCGTCAACGGGCGGACATGGTTGGCGTGGTCGATCAGGGCGGCGTGCTCGTCGGCGGTGGCCGCGCGGCGGGCGAGCCCGGTGAACGACTCCTCGAGCAGCTCGCGCAGCCGCCGCTCCGTGGTGGGGCTGCCGTAGAGCGGCCCCGTGGCCAGCCCTGGCGAGGGCCAGCCCCGGCTCGCCGCCCAGTGGAGGGCCGCCTCGCGTATCTCGGCGGTCAGCCGCAGGCGTTCGTCCCCCTCGGTCCAGCCGCCGTCGAGCGCGAGTCTGGGCAGGCGGTGCTGTGCCTCGGTGAAGTCGCCCGCGGTGGGCGGCTGTCCTGGGAGCCTGCCCACCAGGAGCCGAACGGCGGCGGTCCGCGCCGCCGCGTGGTGCGGGGCGTGCGAGGGCACCTGGTCGAGCACGGCGCGCGCCGCGGCGCGTTCGCCGCGCGCCAGCCGGATCCTGGCCAGCCCGAACGCCGCGGAGCCGTCGGCGTGGTCGCGGCGCCACACGGCGCGGTAGAACGCCTCGGCGCGGTCGAGGTCGCCGCCGCTCTCGGCGCAGTAGCCAAGGGCGAGCAGGGGCGCGGTCTCGCCCGGCAGGGCCTGGCGCACGGCGTCGAAGCACTCCACGGCGGAGCGTGGGCGGGACTGGGCGAGGCCGAGGGCGGGGGCCAGGACGCGGTGCACCTCGGCGTTCCCCGCGGGGGCGTTGCCCAGGGCGAGCAGCAGCCGCCCGTGGTACCAGGCGATGCGCCAGTCGCCGTGTGCCACGCCCTGGGACAGCTCGCGGCAGGCGCGCACCAGGGCGGCGCGGGCCGGGGCCGTCTCGCCGATGGCAAGCGACGTGTCGCAGTCCAGGAGCTCGCGCGCGGCCTTGGGGTGGTCGGGGTGCGGCACGGGCGCGGGCAGCGCCGCGGCGACCCGACCTGGCGGCGGGCGGCCCGGGTCGAGGGCGGGCGGCTCGTGTCCTGGCGGGCGCAGCCAGTGCCGCGGCGGGGGCGGCGAGGCCAGGCCGCTGTCGAGGAGGTCGGCGCCCGGGGCGAACAGGGTGGAGCGCGCGGCCTGCTGCTCCCCGTACTCCGCGCGCAACTGGCGCCAGACGCCGCGTAGTTGCTCGAACATCTCCGCCGCGGTGGCGAAGCGCGCGGCGTGGTGGGGCGCGGTGGCGCGCCGGATGACCAGGTCGAACGACTCCTTGGCGACGCCATCGGGGACCACCGAGGCCCTGGCCAGCTCCTCCAGGGTGGTCGCGACGGTGTAGAGGTCGGTCAGCCGGGAGAACCTGGGGATGCCGCGCCGCCGCTCCTGGCGGGGCGAGGGCGCGCCGTTGGCGCCGCGCCGCGGCCTGGTGGGCGCGGTGTCGGGCCCCGGCTCGTCGGGGTAGAGCTCGACGCGCGGCAGGTAGTGGTCGGTGTGCACGGCGGGCGAGACGTCGTCGTCCATGCGGCGGACCGCGCCCAGGTCGATGATGGTGATCTGGTCGCCGTGGTGGATGACGTTGGACGGCTTCATGTCGCAGTAGAGCAGGCCGTGTTGGTGCAGATACTCCAGGGCGTTGAGGATGCGGCAGCCGTAGACCGCGACGTGTTCGAGGCGGAGCGGGCCGCCCAGGATGTCCTCCTGCCGGTCCCTGGTCCCAAGGGCGCTCAGGGGGCGGCCGTTGATGAACTCCATGACGATGTAGCCGGTGCTGCCCGCCGTCACGAAGTTCCTGATGCGGACGATGTGGTCGTGCTGGAGCGCGGTGAGGAAGCGGCGCTCGGCGGTGGCGACGCTCAGGGCGGTGGCGTCGTTGTTGTTGATGAGGCCCTTGAGCGCGACATAGGAGCCGTCGAGGTTGTGGTCGCGGGCCAGATAGATCCAGCCGAGGCCGCCCTGGGCGACGCAACCGACCACCTCGTACTGGTCGTTGAGCCGGTCGCCCGGGTGCAGCTGCGGCGAGAAGTCGAACGGGTGGCCACAGCGCGGGCAGAACCCCCTGGAGGTGGCGGGCTGGTTGCCGAACGCGACGCCCACCAGCTGCGAGCAGCCCTCCCAGCCGCAGCGGCGGCCCTGCCTCGACGCCCTGGGGTCCTTGATGACAAAGGCCGAGGGGTCGGGCACGGACACGGGCGGCAGCGACATCTCGCCGTCGCCCGTCGTGGAGGACGGCGGCGTGGGCGGCGGTGGCTCGGCCTCGCTGCCGCCGCCCGTCGGCACGGTGACCGGGTCGGAGCCGAACGAGCCCCCCGAGCCGCCGGGGTCCTCGGGGGCGGGGCCCGCGGCTCCCGCGGGGCGGCGGCCGCACGTGTCGCAGTACCCGGTGGGCGCGAGCGTTCCGCCGCAGCCGGGGCGGGCGCAGGCCTTCATCGCGTCCCCTTCCGCTGAAGGGCCTCCAGGTAGCGCCCGACCGCGACCCGCGCCTCGGGAACGTCGCAGGGCCCGCGCCACAGCAGGTCGCGGGCCTCGATGTAGCGGTCGGACAGGTCGAGGGCCCACCGGCTGGGGGCGGGGCTGTCGGGCCCTCCTGGCGCCCCGCGCACCCCGGCGTGCGCGGCCAGGAGCAGCCCGCGCAGGTCGTCGCGCTCGGCGCTGAGGTCATCGAGGTCGTCGACCGCCCGGTCGAGCAGGGCCCTGGCCCTGGCGAGGTCGGCGAGGAGCGCCGCCGAGCTCTCGGGCGTCCAGGCCGAACGCGCCCCCTGGTCGCCCGTGCGCAGCGCGGCCACGGTCCGCTCGGCACGCACGACGACGGCGAAGGTGCCCGCCGCCTCGCGCACGGACCTGGCGGCGGGCTCCTCGTTGTCCTTCACCCGGCGCAGCCGCTCGGGAAGACCCCGGCGCGCGAGGTCGGCACACGCGGTCAACTCCCGTGCCACCGCGCCGAATCGGAAGTGGAAGTCGAGGCACGCCACGATCGTGTCGCGCGCGGCGGGGTCGTCGCCGTGGAAGACGAGGAGCATGCGGCTGCCCCGCTCGGCGAGCACCCCGAGCAGCGCGACGAGATCGGCCGGGTCGGCCGCGCGGTCGACGCCGTGCACGGCGATGGTGAGCGGCAGCGGCCGCCTACGCAGCCCGTCCTCCGGCGTCTCCCCGGGCCCTGACCTGACGCCGACGCGGTCGGCTATGCGCTCGGCGACGGCGGCTCTGGTCTTGCGGGTGGCGTCGACGGCCAGGTCGAGGGAGCCGACGGGCGGGATGGTGCCGGGCGGGAGGTCGGTCAGCCGCTCTGCCCTGTGCCTGGCGGGCATGCTGCGGGTGGCGACGGAGATGGCGCGCCGCAGTGGCTGTGTGCGGGTGTGGTCGTACGGGGCGACCCTGACCGCCTGGACGGGGGCGGAGCCGACGTCGCCCAGCCACCGGGCGAGGACCTGGGCGAGGCCGACGTCCTCGTCCTCGGAGCGGTGGACGCCCTCGGAGAGCAGGCCGCGGTCGGCGGCGGAGTCGCCGCGGACATAGGGGTCGAGCTGGGGGAGGTACTGGATCATCGTGTCGACCGGGATCATGAACGAGGCGCCCAACTCCTCGTCCTTGACGCGGCTGGCGACCATCCCGATGACGCGGCCGGTCTCGCGGTCGACGACCGCTCCCCCGCTGAACCCCGCCACGACGACGGCGCCGTGCTGGTCGGGGTGGACCTGGACACGACCGTCGCCGCCCGGCGGGCCGCCGAGGTGGCCCTCGAGCTCGAAGCCGCGCTCCACATGGTCGGGGAAGCCGTGCAGCCTGACCCTGCGGTGCCTCGTGGGGGCCAGCCGGTGCAGCACGGTGGCCCACTCGGCGGGCAGCGGGCGCTCGAGACGTAACAGCGCGAGGTCGCCGATGCGGCCCCAGTACGCGTCGCCGTCCAGGCGCGGGATCCAGCCGTCGTCCGTGACCGTCGCGGGGACCGACTCGATCCGGCCGTATCCGCGCGCGGCCTCGACCCGCACCCGCACCTCGGGGTCGCCCAGCAGATGGGCGCACGTCAACACATGATGTGAATCGAGCAGCAGACCCGCCCCGAGCACCGGTCTCAGCGGCTCACCGGACTCCCCGGACTCACGGATGCGGACCAGCCAACGCTCCGTCGACTCGCCCCCCATGCCGTCACAGCATACTCGTGGGATGTCACACCGCGTAGACTCCCGTAGCCACGGGCGGGGTCGGAACGGTCGAATGGCCGGATGACAACGGCCCCGCGAGAGGGTCCCGGGGGTCTGAAGTGAACGTGGCGGGCGAGGGTTTCGTCGGGTTGTCCGAGGTGATCGGGCAGGTGCGGCGGGAGTTGGCGCAGGCGTGGCAGGAAGGCGAGGGCCAGGCCGTGCGGTTCGGGGTGGAGCGGGTGAGTCTGGAATTCGCCGTGCAGGTGCACCGCGCGGGCGATGGAAGGGCCGGACTGCGCATCGGGGTGCTGACGGCGGACGTGGGCGGCGGGGTCTCGCGGGACGCCACCCACCGGATCCAGGTGGAGCTGCTGCCGCATCGCGAGGGGAGCCGCGAGATGCTCGACGTCAGCAACCCCCGTGGCCACGGCCTGGATTGAGGCTCCCGCCGGGTGGCCGCGGGCCTGCCGCACGGCTTCGCCGTGCGGCGGGGCGTCGGGCATCGTCAGCGGGTATGGCCGTTGCGCTCGGCCGCGCGGTCGTCCATGGCTCAGGGGGTGGCCCGCCCAGCGACGTCGCCCGGCAGGACGCGTGCTCCCCGCGCGGGCGGGGGAGTGATCCGCTGGTACAGCGGTGGACGATGGCCACATGGTGTCCGTACTCGTCGGAGACGCAGCCGAGCCCCCGGCGCTGGATGCGGCGGGGGCTCGGCACTGCCCAGCTCAGGCACGCCGCCGCGCTTCGGCGATGGTGGCGGCGATAACCAGGAAGGCGTGGGCGTTCGTCATGCGCGCAGTGCGGCGAGCCCGGCCGACCAGGCGAACGCATGGGCGTCGCCCCGCTTCGGCGCGTGCGGCTCGCCGGGCGCGAACACCACGCGCACGCCCTGTTCCCGCAGCGTTTCCACGGCGCGGTCGACCGCGGGCTGGGCGCCGAGGGCGGTGGACCAGAACGGCATCGCGACCACGGGCACGCCGAGGTGCACGCCCTCGGCGGGGAGCCCGATGGCCAGCGTGTCGGTGATCCCCGCGGCCCACTTGCAGGCGCTGGTCGTGGTGAGCGGCGCCACGAGCATCGCCGAGGCCCTCGGCAACGCGTCGCGCTCGCCCGGCAGCTTGTACTCGGAACGCACCGGGCGCCCCGTCAGCTCCTCCAGCTCCGCGCGCCGCTCGGCCCACCAGCGCGCGGCCGACGGCGAGAGAACGACGCACACGTCCCACCCGGCGGCCCGCGCCTGCCGGACGCCCTGGTCGATGTGGCGCGCGGGTCCGGCCGCGCAGGCGATGAGGTACAGCACCGTGGTCATGCGCGGAGTCCACAGCGCTCGGCCAGCGAGCGCAACTCCAGGGAGGGGGACGGTACGAGCAGCAGGAGATCCTGCACCACGGCCACCACGGCCGGGCGGCGTACTTCCTCGGGGGCCAGGTGTTCGGCCTCGACGAGGGCAGCGGTAGCTTCGTCGCGCTGACGTGTCAAGGCCAAAGCGCGTGCGGTGGTGACGAGGTGACGGGCGCGGCGTTCCCGGCCGAGACACGCGAGGGCGGTGGGTGTGACGCGGCGACCGGCCTCGACCGCTGCCCAGGCATCGTCCAGGCGCAGCAGAACGTCGACTTCGTGCAGCCGCACGTTGGTGGTGCCGAAGCTGGTGAAGTCCGCGCCGTCCCCGCCTTGCTGCTCGGCAACTTCGGCCGCTGCGCCGAGGCGGTCGTTCGCGGTGGAGACGGCGGCGGGGCTGCGTCCGCTGCCTGTGGCGCCGATGGCCGCCACGAGGTACAGCATGCCGAGGGTGGACAGGCCGGGAGTGCCGCCCTGTTCGAGGTCGGAACGCAATGAGTCGGCCTGGGCGGTGGCGTACTCGGTGGCAGCGCTGTGCCGCTTCTGGTGGATCAGGCCGCGCGCTACGCGCCGGGCCGAGGCGCCGATGGCCACCGGATCGCCGGAGGCTTCAGCAGCGGCCAGCGCACGGTCGGCGGCCAGCACTCCGGGTGTGCACGAGGTGGAGCTGTACTTGAAGAGGAGGCTGGCCGCGAGTTGGTAGGCGCGCGACAGCAGCACGGCGCCCTCGCTGCTGTCGGCGGCTGCACGGTGGGCGTCGGCGAGCAGTCCGGGCAGGTCGCGCGCCGTGGCGATGTAGTGGCAGGACACCCAGGCGTGGCAGCAGAAGTCGAGCCGTTTCCGCAGTGCAGGCAGGGGCGTGGGCTCACCGGTCGGCGCGGGGGCGGGGAGGCGGTGCAGCGCGTCGGCGAGGGCGACGACCTCGGCGGGCAGAGATGCCTGCGCCGGGGCGGGGGTTGGATCGGTCACGAGTTGTTCCAGGGGGATGCGTAGTACGTCGGCCGCCCGCTGGAGCAGGGACAGCCGTGGGTCGGATTGCCGGTGGCCGCCTTCCAGGTCCTGGACCCAGCGCCGGGATTGACCCATGAGGCGCCCGAAATCTCCTTGTGTGAGACCTCGGTGCTCGCGCCAGTAGGCGATGCGGCGGCCGACTCTGTGCTCAGTGTCCATGTGTCCCCCGGGGACGAGGCACGCACTTCGCGTGCTCACGATCAGTTATAGCGGCTCTACGTTCCGGTTGGCACCGAAACCCACGGGAGAGCCGACCATGACGAGAACCCCCCTCACGCCCCCGCCCGAGCCCGCGCCGCCGCCGTTGTCCGATGACGAGCCGATGACGGTGATCGTCGGGCGGGACTGCCCGCCCGCGGTGCCGCTTGCTCTGTGTCTGGGCTGCCCGGAGCGGGTGCGCGACCGCGCCGCCCACGTGGGTTCGGGCGGTGGGTCGTGAGCGAACGCTGTGCGTCGTGCGGGACGACGATGCCGCCGTTGACCGTGGTGGCGGTGCACCATGCCGGGTCGGGCGGCGGGTGGACGCATCGCGCGTGCGCGCGCTGCCTGACCCGCGAGCGGCTGATCCCGCTCACCTTCCACCCGCTGCGCCACAACGGGTCACGGCTGACGTACCCGGAGATCGTTCCCGGTGAACTGGTCGCCACGCTCGCGCCGTTGGGCGAGTCACCCGCGCTCGCAGCCCCGATCGCGCGGCTGCTGGCGGCCGTGGCCCGCACGAAAGACCGCACGCTCAACGCCGACCAGCGGCACGCCGCCCACGACGCCGCCCGCGCCACCGTGGCGCGGCTGCGGGAGGCCGCCCGACGGGCGAGCCGCGCCGTCCGGGAGCCACGGTGAACGGCGCGATCGAACGCGACCGCCCCGTTCCACCTGACCGAGCAGCCGCACCACCACCACGTTTGGGAGCCTGTCATCTTCTGGCCGTTCCTCTTCCGGCCCCCGTCCCACCGGCACGACGGGCACCCGCCGAAGCGACATGCGGCGATGTCCGCGACGGATGTGCGACGCGTCGAGGTGACCCCGAGAACGATCCTCACCGGTGACGTTCTCACCATCGGCGAGCGCCACTTCAAGGTCATCACCCGCACCCCCGTCCACGGCGGGATCAAGCTGCGGCTCACCTCGGGCCACCTGTTCGTCATGCCCCACCGCACCACCCTCACCGTCTGGCGCGCCGACCCACCCGGCTTACGCCCTCGCTCCTTCTGGGAGACAGCCCTCCGCCAACCCCCGCCGTCCCGGGCGGAGATCGTCGCGCAAGTCGTCGTCGGCTGCGCCCTCGTCATCGTCATCGCCCTGGCGGTCATCGCACGATGAACCCCACCGGGATGGTCGCGATCGAGATCACCGCCGCCACGATCAAGATCGGCGACCAACTGGTCGTCGGAGGACAGCCCTACACCGTCTGCGACATGAGCGCGCTCGCCAGCGGCGGCAAACTGCTCCACTTCGCGGGGGGCGAGTCGTTCCACATGGGCTGCTTCACCGTCCTGTGGGCCAGCCGCCACATCTCCCAACTCCCCGGCTTCATCACACCCCGCGCGAGACGCTACGAGGGAACGCGCCACCAGCGCACCACACGCGAGCGGAGGTAAACGACTCCCGACCCATCCGACGACGCAGGGTGTCCGGGATCGTCAGCGGACAGCCGGTGCGCTCGGCCGCGCGGTCCTCAGGAAGGGAGGTGTGCCGTGCGCTCCGGGATCGGTGCGCTCACCTCCACGATCAGGAGAGCAGCGCGTTCGCGTGGCGAAGGGTGTGCTCGGCCACGGTGAGCCCGAGCTCGACCCCGGCTTCGTCGGCGCTCCTGGTGTGGATGCCTGACCACACGCGGGCGTCGACGTTCTCGTCGCTAAGTGTGGACCAGCGGGTGTAGGTGCGGGTGACGCCGGGCGCGGTCGGGCTCGTCAGCTCGAACGGCGCGGTCGTCGGGCCTGTCAACGCCGTCAGCACGCCCTCGGCCGCGCCCGAGTAAGTGCCGTGCCCGCTGGGGTGGTCGGGGTGGGCCGGGGTGTTGTGCAGCGGTGTCCACTCGGTGTCGCCGCCCGCGCGCAGCGCGGTGACCGGACGCCAGCGCAGATGGGCGTACTTGCTGTCGGACGTGGCGATCTGCGTGTCGACGAGGGCGACATGGAAGAGCGCGACCAGGGCGGTCCGTTCGGCGAGCGGCGCGTCGAGGCGTTCGAGTGCCGTGCGCAGCGGGGTGGTGTAGAGGGTGGCCGACGAGCCGTACCAGAAGGCGGCGGTCTCGGTCTGGAGGTCCGTGCGGACCGTGGAGTCGGCGGCTCCGAGGTCCCGCACCTCGGCAAGGTCCGCCTCGTACGCGGGCGAGCCGAGCGCGGGCGGCGCGGGCAGCCGGTACTGGTCGCCGCTCGCCAGCAGGAACGGGCGGGCGAAGCGCGTCCCCGCCTGGGTCGGGCTCGCGTGGCCGGGCGGGGTGGGCTGCCACACGCCGGGCGCGGGCTCGGGGACGGGAAAGGCGACGTTCACCGACGCGGGGTCGAGGCCGTCGCCCTCCCGCTCGGCCAGCAGCGCCTCGGCCTCCGCGCGGCCCGCGGCGAGCCCGGCGTCCTCGGCGCGCCCGTCGGGCGTGCGGTCGAGGGTGAGGGCGAGCGCCGCGTCCAACTCGGCGGCGCGGCCCGGCGCGAGGGCGCTGAGCGTGTGGTGAACGGCCCCGGCGAGCGCGGCGTTCTGGAAGGGGGCGCGGTCGCGGCCGCGCGGCGCGGAGTCGACGGCGCGGGTGGCGGCGACCCAACCGATCGCCCAGGTACGGCTGTTGGTGACCTGGGTGGGGGCACCTGAGGCGACGAGCGTGTCGTTGGTGACCTCGAACCACTCGAGCGCGGTGTCGACCGCGCCGTTGGCGTCGGCCGTCCTCGCGGTGGGGGTGGCGCTCGCGGTGGGGGTGGCGGTGACGGCCAGCGCGGTCGCCGCCGCGACGGCGGCGGTGGCGAGCAGGCGTGCGGGTGACCTCAACGGAGGCTCCTGACAGGAGAGTCGAAAGCCGGACGCGCGCCATCCTCGCACCGCGCTGTGGCACCGACATGACGGTGTGTGACCACCGGATGTCCCATCGGGCCGGGGCTCGGGCGGCGCGCGCGGGACGCGTTTCAGCCGAACGGGGGAGGCGTGAACCGCCGCTCCGCCATGGCCGGTAGACACGACCGGCCGCTCAGGTGCCCCGGTCGACCGTTCACATGGCGCGGCCGACGACCATGTCGACGCGGGCCGGGGAGAGCACATGGTCGGTGGCGAGCAGCGCCGCGCCCAGGGCGGCGGCGCTGCCCCGGGTGCGGCTGGGCTCGATCAGCAGGTGCTGGGTGGCCAACGGGTGGGAGCGCTCGTAGACGGCCTCCCTGACCCCGGCGATGAGCTGGTCGCGGACCGCGGAGAGGGCGCCGCCGAGGACCACGGCCTCGGGGTTGAAGAAGTTGATGAGCCCCGACAGCACGTCGCCCACGCAGCGGCCCGCCTCGCGCACCATGCGGACGGCCTCGTGGTTCCCCGAGCGGACCAGGGCGGCGACGTCGCTGCCCGAGGTGGCGGGCGTTCCGGAGCCGGTGAGCCTGCGGGCCAGCGCGGCGCCCCCGGCGACGGCCTCGAGGCAGCCGATGTTGCCGCAGCGGCATGGCGTGGTGTCGACGCCCACCCTGATGTGCCCGATGTCGCCCGCCGAGCCCTGCGCGCCCCTGTGGAGGCGGCCGTCGGCGATGAGGCCGCAGCCGATGCCGGTGCCGACCTTGACGAAGAGCAGGTGGCCGATGTGCGGGAAGACGAGGCGCTGTTCGGCCATGGCCATCATGTTGACGTCGTTGTCCACCAGGGCGTTGACGCCGAAGCGGTCGGCGAAGAAGCGCGGGATGGGGTACTGGTGCCAGCCCGGCATGATCGGCGGGTCCACCAGGCGCCCGGTGCGCGCCTCGACGGGGCCGGGGGCGCCCACGCCGATGGCGCGCAGCGACGAGGCGGGGCGGCCCGCCTCCTTCAGCAGCTCCGCGAGGGTGCGGGCGGCGTGGTCGAGCACCGCGTCGGGCCCCTCGGTGATGAGCAACGGGTCTTCCCTGGTGGCCAGTTCCTCGCCGCCGATGTCCAGCAGGGAGACCCGGCAGTGGGTGGCGCCGAGGCCGACGCCCGCGACGAGGTGGTCGCGGGTGCGCAGCGAGAGCCGTCGTGGCAGCCGCCCCCCGGCCGACTCCTTCTCCGCGCGCTCGTCGAGGAATCCGTGGGCGATCAGGGCCTCGACGCGCTGGGAGACGGTGGAGCGCGCCAGTCCTGTGAGCCGGGCGACATCGGCGCGGGTCTCGGCGGCGCCGCCGGTGACGAGGGCCAGGATGTGGCCCGGCGAGCCGAGCGACGCGGCGGTGGGGACCGGGGCGGGGGCCGTGGGGCCGTGTGGCGTCAGTGGTGAGGACATGACACCTCCAGGGGACACACTTTGGCCTCTCAGAGGCGAAAGCTGCTTGACGGTGGACGGAAGTTGGAAACTTTTCTGCGTTATTACCCGCGCATGACGCCTTGACAGTCCCTACTTCCGCCTCGACATTGCCCCCATGCTGACGATGCGGGACATGACAAAAAGCTTCCTCGGCAACCGGGTCCTCCACAACGTCACCCTCGACCTCGTCCCCGGCGAGGTCCACGCCGTCGTCGGCGAGAACGGCGCGGGCAAGTCCACGCTCATGAAGCTGCTCTCGGGGGAGCACACGCCCGACGGGGGCAGGATCGAACTCGACGGCGAGGTCAGGACGTTCGCGCATCCCGCGCAGGCCCAGGCGGCGGGCATCGGCGTCATCCACCAGGAGCTCGCGCTCCTCCCCGACCGCACCGTCGCGGAGAACGTTCTCCTCGGGCGCGAGCCCACCCGTTTCGGCCTCGTGGACCGGGCCGCCATGGAGCGCCGCACCGCCGAGCTGCTCGACGACCTCGGCGCGGTGGGCATCGGCCCTGGCACGCCGGTGCGCGACCTGTCCGTCGCGCGGCAGCAGATGGTCGAGGTGGCCAAGGCGCTGGCCGCCGACGTGCGGATCCTGGTGATGGACGAGCCGACGGCCGCGCTGGCCGAGCACGAGGTGGCGGCGCTGTGCGACCTGGTGCGGCGGCTTTCGGCCCGGGGCCTCGGCATCCTCTACATCTCGCACCGGCTGCGCGAGGTCTTCGCGCTCGCGCGGCGGATCACCGTGCTCAAGGACGGTCGCGCGGTCACCACGGTGGCGACCGACGACACCACGATGGACGCCGTCGTGCGCGCGATGGTCGGCCGCGAGCTGACGTCGTACTACCCGCCGAGGGCCGCGCGGGCGCGGGTCGGGGACCCGGTGCTGACCGTGGAGGACGCCGGGAACGAACGGCTCGCGCGGATATCGTTATCGCTCCGCCCCGGCGAGATCCTGGGCGTCGGGGGCCTCCAGGGCTCGGGCCGCAGCTCCCTCGCGCGGGCGCTGTTCGGCGCCGCGCCGTTCACCACGGGGACGATGACCGTGGCCGGGCGCCCGCTGCGCCCCCGGCGCCCCCGGCAGGCGATCGGCGCGGGGATCGCGCTGGTGAGCGAGGACCGCAAGGGCGAGGGTCTCGCGCTGCGCCAGTCGGTCCGGGACAACGCGCTGCTGGTCACGCGGGCCGTTCCGGGGCGTCAAAGGCCGCCGGGCGACGGGGCGTTGGCCGAGCTGCTCGCCAGGGTCAGGCTCGCGGGCGCCGGGCACGGCGCGGGCCGCGAGGTGCGGTTCCTCTCGGGGGGCAACCAGCAGAAGGTCGTCATCGCCAAGTGGCTGGCGGCGCGGCCGATGGTGCTGCTGTTCGACGAGCCCACGCGGGGCGTCGACGTGGGCGCCAAGGCCGCGATCCACACCCTGGTCAGGGAGTTGGCGGGCGAGGGGCTCGCCGTTCTGCTGATCTCGTCCGAGCTGCCCGAGCTGATCGGCATGAGCGACCGCCTCCTGGTGATGGCCGAGGGGCACCTCGCCGGTGAGCTGCCGGCGGGCGCCTCGGAGGAGGACATCATGCGCCTCGCCACCACCGACAGGACCGCGCTCGCCAGGAAGGGCGGTGAACGCCGATGACGGCCGGATCCCCAGCCGCGTCGTCCACCGGGAGGCTCGCCGCCCGGCTGGCTTGGCGGCTTTCCGACCCGGCCGTCGGGGTGTGGCTCGCGGCGCTCGGCGTGACGCTGCTCGGCTGGATCGTGGTGAACGCGCGGGGCGGCGACTTCCTGACGCAGCCGAACGTCACGATCATCCTCCAGAACTGCGTGGCCCTCGGCCTGATCGCGCTCGGCCAGACCATGGTGATCCTCACCGGCTCGCTCGACCTCTCCGTGGCCTACCTCGTCAGCCTCGGCACGCTCGTGGCGGCCGAGACGATGGACGGCCGGGAGGGGAACATCGCGTGGGCCGTGCTCGTCGTGCTGCTGCTCGCGGGCGCGGTCGGTCTTGCCAACGGGCTGATCGTGACGGGGCTCAGGGTGAACGCGTTCATCGCCACCCTGGGCACCGCGCTGATCCTGCGCGGCTGGATCGAGGACACCTACACGGGACCCGCGGGGTCGGTGCCGGGGACGTTCCGGCGCCTCGGCTACGACCGGATCGGCCCCCTGCCCGTCTCGGTGTTCCTGCTGGCCGCGGTGGCCGTGGCGCTGTGGCTCATCTGCCGCAGGACGCGCCTGGGCCACCACATGTACGCCACCGGGGGCGACGAGCACGCCGCGCGCCTCTCGGGCGTGCGCACGCACAGGACCGTGATCCTCGCGCATGTGCTGTGCTCGCTGTGCGTGGGCGCGGCGGCGCTCTTCCTGGCCGCGCGCTTCGGCACGGGGTCGCCGTGGGCGGGCACCGAGGCCCGCTACGACCTGGAGTCGATCGCCGCGGTCGTACTGGGCGGGACGCTGCTCGCCGGGGGCAGGGGCGGGGTGGTCGGCACGCTGGGCGGGGTGGTCGTCCTGGCCGTGCTGGACAGCGTGTTCAACCAGCTGTCGGTCGACCCGTTCTTCAAGAACGTGCTGCGCGGCGTGGTGATCATCGCCGCCGTGGCCGTCTGGACCCGGCGCAGGCGGCGCGGCGCCCCGAGGAGGACCGCGTGACGACCGAGACCCCCACCACCCCGAAAGCCCCGGGACGGCCCGCGCGGATCGCCGCCCTGCTCGGCGGCGGCGCGCCGGTCTATGCGCTGCTCGCGGCCCTGCTGGTGGCGCTCGCCGTCACCGACCCGGGGTTCTACGAGCCCGACCGGCTGCTCGCGTTCATCCGCAGGGCCGCGCCGCTCGTGCTGCTCGCGGCGGGGCAGTATCTGGTCATCGTCTGCGGGCAGTTCGACCTCTCGGTGGGCGCGATCGTCACCGCGGGGGTCGTCGTGGCCGCCGAGCTGTACAGCGAGTTCCCCGGGGCGCACTGGCTGGTCGTGTGCGCCGTGCTGCTGGGCGCGGGCGCGCTGGTCGGGCTGGTCAACGGGCTGATCACCACCGGGCTCGGCGTGCCGTCGTTCATCACCACCCTGGGCATGATGCTGATCCTGGAGGGCGGCGTCTTCTTCTGGACCGGTGGCTCGCCCCAGGGCTATCTGCCCGACGACTTCAGGGCGATCGGCCGCGACGACGTCTTCGGCGGGCTCCCCTGGGCCGTGCTGGTGTGCGCCGTGGTGGGCGCGGGGGCGGTGGCCCTGATGCGCTCGGGCTTCGGCCGCACCCTGATCGCCACGGGCGACAGCGAACGCGCCGCCGCGCTCTCGGGCGTGCGCGTGCACCGCGTGCGCACGGTCGCGTTCGTCCTCTCGGGCGCCGCCGCCGCGCTGGCCGCCGTCCTGGTGGGCGGCTTCTCCGGCGTCTCGGCCCAGGCGGGCTCGGGTCTCGAGTTCGAGGCCATCACCGCGGTCGTGCTCGGCGGGGTGCTGCTCGGCGGCGGGCGCGGCTCGGTCGTCGCGGCGATGGCCGGGGCGTTCTCGCTGACCGCGCTGTTCACCCTCCTCAACCTCCAGGGCGTCTCGGGCGCGCTGGAGTCGACCGTTCAGGGCGCCATCGTCATCGCCGCCGTCGGGCTCGGAGCCGCCGATTGGTCCCGACTGCGCCGCCGTTCCCCTTCCCGTGGAGGTCCCCCCTCGTGATGCGACGAACCAGTGTGGTGAAACGGACGAGCTCGGTGAAACCAACGATCGCCGTGAAATCAACGAGCCCGGCGAAACGGACCGGGTCCGTGCTCGGCGCGGTCCTGCTCGCGGCCTCGCTGCTGGTGTCCTGCTCGAGCGACGCGCCGCCCGACGGGAGCCCCTCGGCCCCCGCCGGGTCGGGCGCGCCCGACGATGACGCCGGGCGTGAGGCGGAGTTCTTCGCCCAGGAGGAGTACGACCAGCAGCTCTCGCTCATGGGCCGGAGCCCCGAGGGCCCCGAGGGCAGGCCGTGGGAGCAGATGCTGATCCCTGAGATGATCCCCACCGAGGAATACGCGCTTCCCGAGGCCGAGGCCGCGGACATCCACCTGTGCTTCTCCAACGCCGGGGTCTTCAACCCCTGGCGGCAGGTGGGCATGACCACCATGGAGGAGGAGGTCGCGCAGCACGAGGAGATCACCGAGTTCACGGTGATCGACGCGGAGGGCCAGGACGACAAGCAGATCTCCGACATCCAGGAGCTCGCGGGCCAGGACTGCGACGCGCTGATCGTCTCCCCCAACACGACGGCCACGCTGACCCCGGCCGTCGAGGAGGCGTGCGGCAGGGTGCCGGTCATCGTCTTCGACCGGGGCGTGAACACCGACTGCCCCGTCACGTTCATCCACCCCATCGGCGGCTACGCCTACGGCGCGGCGGCCGCGGACTTCCTGGTGGACGAGGTCGATCCTGGCGGCAAGATCCTGGCGCTGCGGATCTCGCCTGGCGTCGACGTGCTCGAGAACCGCTGGTCCGCCGCCGAGCTGGCCTTCGAGGAGAGCGAACTCGAGGTCGTGGACGTGGAGTTCACCGATGGCGACCCGGCCACCGCCAAGTCGGTGGTGACCGACGCGATCCAGCGGCACGGCGGCATCGACGGGGTGTGGATGGACTCGGGGGCCACGTCGGTCGCGGCCATCGAGGCGTTCGAGGACGCGGGCGAGGAGGTGCCGCCCATCACCGGCGAGGACCAGCAGGACTTCCTCCAGGCGTGGAGCGAACGCGACCTCACCGCGCTCGCCCCCACCTATCCGACGTTCCAGTGGCGCACCCCGGTCATCGCGGCCCTGCGCGTCCTGGCGGGCGAGGAGGTGCCCGAGGAGTGGCGCCTGCCGCAGCCGACCATCACCGAGGACGACCTGGAGTCCTATGTGCGCGCCGACATGCCGCCGCTGCACTACGCGATGTGCGGCTGCGAGGACATGCCGGGCTATCCGCAGGCGTGGGGCGGCTGACGATGGCGACCCTGACCGTCGGGGCGAACCCCTGGATCTGGCACTCGCCCGTGGACACGGCGGCGCTGGAGACGACCGTGCCGCGGCTTGCCCGTTGGGGCTTCGACGCGGTCGAGCTGCCGTTGGAGAACGCGGGCGACTGGCGGCCGGAACCCACCGCGGCCCTGCTGCGCGACCACGGCGTCGCCCCCGCGGCGGTCGTCGGCGTCATGCCGCCGGGGCGCGACCTGGTGCGCACCACGCCCGCCACGGTCGCCGCCACCCGTGACTACCTCAGGCGGTGCGTCGACGCGGCGCACGGGATCGGCGCCCCGGTGGTCGCGGGCCCGCTCTACGCCGCCGTCGGCCGCGTCTGGCGGCTCTCCCCCGCCGAACGGGCCGCCGCCTACGAGGAGTTGCGGGCGGGGCTCGCCCCGGTGGTCGAGCACGCCCGCGCCGCCGGTGTGGTCCTGGCGATCGAGCCGCTCAACCGCTACGAGACCAGCCTGCTCAACACGGTCGCCCAGACGCTCACCGCCCTCGACGGCCTCCCGCCCGACGGGATCGGCGTCGCCCTCGACACCTACCACCAGAACATCGAGGAGCGGAGCCTGCCCGCGGCGGTCCACGCCGCCGCGGGGCGCGTCGCCCATGTCCAGGTGTGCGCCAACGACCGGGGCACCCCGGGCGCCGACCACCTGGACTGGCCCGGGTTCCTCCGGGCCCTGACGACCGGCGGCTACCAAGGGCCGCTGTGCGTCGAGTCGTTCACCGCGCACAACGAGACCATCGCGGTCGCCGCCTCCGTGTGGCGGCCCCTGGCGGACGGCCAGGACGCCATCGCCGTCGAGGGGCTCGCCTTCCTGCGCCGGACGATCGCCGCCCTCTGAGACCCCACGCCACTCCGCTGTCCCCCACCGGGAGCGGCGCACCCGCAACGAGAGGACCCCCACTGTGTTCAGCCTGCCCCAAAAACGGGTGAGAGCCGCCCTGGCGCTCGCCCTCGCCCCCCTTCTCGCCCTCGGCGCGTGGCCGTCGGCCGCCGCCGACGAGCCCGACGAGGGCGCGGCGTTCCGCGCCCTGCTGTTCACGCGGGCCGTGGGCTATGTGCACGACTCCATCCCCGCGGGCATCCAGATGTTCGAAGAGGAGGCCGCCGAGCACGACATCGAGCTGGTCGAGACGGACGACCCGGCGATCTTCAACGACGCCGACCTGGCCGGGTTCGACGCGATCGTGATGCTCCAGAACTCCGGCATGGTCTGGGAGACCGACGCCCAACGGGCCGCCACGCAGGGCTATGTGGCCGCGGGCGGCGGCGTCGTGGCGTTGCACAACACCCTGGACATGGGCATCGAGGAGGAGTTCCCCTGGTGGGACGAGCTGGTCAACGGCGGCGCGCACATGCCCGCGCACTCCCCCGGCGTGCTCCAGGGAACGGCCCATGTCGCCGACCGTTCGCACCCCTCGACGGCGGGCCTGCCCGAGCGGTGGGAACGCCCCGAGGAGTGGTACAACTTCGACGCCAACCCCCGCGGTGACGTCCATGTCCTGGTGACCGCCGACGAGTCGACCTACGACCCCGGCGGCGAGGCCATGGGCCCCGACCACCCCATCTCGTGGTGCCGCGAGGCCGAGGGCGGCAAGGTGTGGGCCACCGCGATGGGCCACGACGCGGCGTCGTACGCCGAGGAGCCGTTCCGCGAGCACGTGATCGGCGGCCTGAAGTGGGCGGCCGGGGCCCTGCCTGGCGACTGCGGCGGCACCGTGTGGGACAACTACGACAAGGTGACGCTCGACGACGACACGACCGACCCGATGGAGCTGGACGTCGCCGACGACGGCCGCGTCTTCTACGCCCAGCGCGGCGGGGAGCTGCGGATCCACGACCCCGCGACCAACGCCTCGGTCACCGCGGGCACCCTCGACGTCTACACCGGCGGCGAGGACGGCCTGGTCGGGCTCGCCCTCGACCCCGACTTCGCGGCCAACGGCTGGGTGTACCTCTATTACGCGCCCGCCGACGCCGAAGAGGACATCAACCGGCTCTCCCGCTTCACCGTCGAGGGAGACACCCTGGACCCCGCGAGCGAGCGGGTGCTGCTCGACGTCCCCGCCTACCGCGACCGGACCTATCCCGAGCCCGGGCACACGGGCGGCAGCCTGGCGTTCGGGCCCGACGGCTCGCTCTATCTGGGCACGGGCGACGACGTGCCGCCCAACCTCTCGCCGGACTGGCAGGGTTGGGCCCCGATCGACTGGCGCGAGGGCCAGGAGATGCTGGACGCGGCGCGCACCGCGGGCAGCACCGACGACCTGCGCGGCAAGCTGCTGCGGATCACGCCGACCGACGAGGGCGGCTACACGATCCCCGAGGGCAACCTCTTCGCGCCGGGCACGGAGCGCACGCTGCCCGAGATCTACGCGATGGGCTTCCGCAATCCGTTCCGCTTCGACGTCGACCCGGCCACGGGCTTCGTGCACCTGAGCGACTACGGCCCCGACCGCGGCGGCCCCACCACCGAGCGCGGGCCCGAGGGCCTGGTGGAGTACAACATCATCAAGGAGCCCGGCAACTACGGCTGGCCGTTCTGCCACGGGAACAACCAGCCGTACGCGCCCTACGACCCCGACACCGGCGAGGTCGGCGAGAAGTTCGACTGCGCGGCCCCGACCAATCCCTCGCCCAACAACACGGGTCTGACCGAGCTGCCGCCCGTCGAGCTGCCACAGGTCTGGTACGGCTACGACGTCTCTGACGAGTTCCCCGAGATGGGCGAGGGCGGCTCGGCCCCGATGAGCGGCCCGGTCTACGACTACGACCCGGACAACGCCTCGCCCACCAAGTTCCCCGCCTACTTCGACGGGGCGCACTTCTTCTACGAGTGGGGCCGCGACTACATCAAGGAGATCCAGCTCGACGCGGACGACGACGTGCTGAAGATCAACGACTTCCTGTCCACGCTGGAGTTCGCCAGCCCGATGGACATGACGTTCGGCCCCGACGGGTCGCTCTACCTCCTGGAGTGGGGCACCGAGTTCGGCGGCGGCAACAACGACTCGGGGCTCTACCGGATCGACTACACCCCGGGCGGCAGATCGCCGCGCGTCACGGCCACCGCCTCGGTCACCGACGGCCCGGCGCCGCTCACCGTCGACTTCTCCAGCGAGGGCACGAGCGACCCGGACGGCGGGGAGCTGACGTTCGCGTGGGACTTCGAGAGCGACGGAACGGTGGACTCGACCGAGCCCCACGCCTCGTACACCTATGAGGAGCCCGGCGAGTACACGGCGCGGTTGACGGTCACCGACCCCGACGGCAACAGCGGCTTCGACAACGTGCCCATCACCGTGGGCAACACGGCCCCGACCGTGGAGATCGACTTCCCGGTGGACGGCCGACTCATCGAGTTCGGCGAGCAGATCCCCTACCGGGTGACGGTCACCGACCCTGAGGACGGCGAGATCGACTGCTCACGGGTGTTCGTCAACCCGGCACTCGGCCATGACGACCACGAGCACGCGACGTCCGACCTGCCGGGCTGCGAGGGCACGGTGGACACCGGCGACCTCGGCGGCCACCCCGAGGGCGCCGACCTCTACTACGTCATCAACGCCCGCTACACCGACGAGGGCGCCGAGGGCACGGGGGCGCTGACCGGCTACGACCGCGCGGTGCTCGAGCCCCGGCACAAGCAGGCCGAGTACCGCGACGCCCAGTCGGGCACGAGGATCGTCGCGCAGGAGGGCGCGGAGAACGGCGAGCGGATCGGGGACATCAGCGACGGCGACTGGATCGCGTTCGAGCCCATGAGCCTCGAGGGCACGGCCACGGTGAGCTACCGGATCTCGTCGCCTTACGGCGGCGGAATGATCGAGCTGCGCGCGGGCAGCCCCGAGGGTGAGCTGGTGGCAAGCACCCCGGTGCACAACACGGGTGACTGGGACGTCTACGAGTCGACACCGCCGGTGGCCGTGGCGGATCTCGCGGGGACGCACCGGCTGTACGCGGTGTTCAGGGCGGCCCAGGACAACTCGTTCGACGTGGACTCGCTGCTGTTCTCGGCGGACTGACCGGCCCGGGGCCTGCGTCCCCGCGCTGTCAGGCGCGGGGGCGGAGGCGCAGCCCCTGCATGCCGCCGTCCACGGCCAGGTCGGTGCCGGTGGTCGCGGCCGAGCGGGGGCTGGCCAGATAGGCGATGGCCCCGGCGATCTCGTCGGCGCTGACCAGGCGGCCCGACGGCTGGCGGGCCTCGAGGGCGGCGCGTTCGGCGGCGGGGTCGTCGGCCGCGTCGAGCAGCCTGGCCACCCATGGGGTGTCCGCGGTGCCGGGGTTGACACAGGTGACACGGATGCCGTCGTGGATGAGGTCGGCGGCGGTCGCGCGTGTCAGGGAGAGGACCGCGCCCTTGGTGGCGGAGTAGAGCGCCCGGTCGGGCAGCCCCGCGGTGGCGGCGATCGAGCACGTGTTGACGATGGCCGCGTGCGCGGAGGCCCGCAGGTGCGGCAGGGCGGCGCGGGTGGTGCGGACCATGCCGAGGACGTTCACCTCCCACAGGCGGCGCCACTCGTCGTCGGAGTTGTCCTCGATGGTGCCCCGGGCGCCGATGCCCGCGTTGTTGACCAGGATGTCGAGGCCGCCGAGGGCGGTGGCGGCCTCGGCGACCGCGGCGCGCACGGCGTCGTCGTCGGCGACGTCGGCGCGGACGCCGATCAGCGGCTCGGGGACCTCGGGCACCAGGTCGAGGCAGGCCACGCGGGCCCCCCGCCGGGCGAGGAGGGTGGCGGTCGCCAGGCCGATGCCCGAGGCGCCGCCGGTGACGACGGCGGCGAGCCCGGCGAATTCCTGGTCGCT
Organism: Streptomyces radicis; assembly: GCF_003626575.1. Taxonomy (GTDB): domain Bacteria; phylum Actinomycetota; class Actinomycetes; order Streptomycetales; family Streptomycetaceae; genus Streptomyces; species Streptomyces radicis. Next base: position 59,903 of record NZ_RBDY01000029.1, read on the forward strand.
CACGTGAGGGTCCTCTCTCGCGCATACATAGGACCGATTTATAGTCCGTCCATCGACCCGCCGTCCAGGGCCGGATCAACGCCCCTGGCCAGGGCCGCAGTTGCCGGAGGGGCGATCGGCCGAGCCCATCGAGACATGGGATGTGCGGCCCGCGTCGGGTCCCGGAACCCGACCACGCCCCTTCCCCAGGGGCCGCACGGCGGTGATCCTGTACCGGCACGACCACGGGCCCCGCGCTCTCCCCCACACACACCGTTCGACGAGGAGAAATCCGATGACCCCACAGGTCTCACGCCGCACGATGCTCAGCGTGATCGGCGCGACCGCGGGCGGCCTGCCCCTCGCCGGGGGCGCCGCGGCGAGCCCGGCGCGGGTGGACCCGTTCCGCTTCTATCTCGGCGCCTACAGCGGAGGCGACCCGGCCCATGGCATCGGGGTCGCGAGCGCCGACGAGGCCAGCGGGGCCCTGGCGCTCGACGGGGTGGTGCCGACGGCCGACCCCTCGTTCCTCGCCCTGTCCGCGGGGGCCACCGTGCTGTACGCGGCCAACGAGAAGGACGACGGCGGCGTCACCGCGTTCGCCGTGGCCGACGACGGCACGGTCGGGGCGCCGCTCGGCAGCGCGCCGAGCGGCGGCGCGCACCCCTGTCACCTCGCCGTGCACCCGGCGGGTGGCCACCTGTTCACGGCCAACTACGGCTCGGGCACGGTGGGCGTGGTGGCGCTCGGCGAGGACGGCGCCCCGGGCGAGGTGCTCCAGGTCGTCCAGCACACCGGCTCGGGCCCCGACCCCGACCGGCAGGAGGGCCCGCACGCCCACCAGGTGGTCCCGGTCGGGGGCGGTGAGCGGCTGTTCGCCGTGGACCTGGGCACGGACTCGGTGCACCTCTACGCGTTCGACGCCGCCGCGGGGCGCCTCACGCCCGAGGCCGAGGTGAAGCTGGCGCCCGGCTCGGGCCCCCGTCACCTCGTTGTCCACCCCGGGGGCCGCACCGTCTATGTCCTGGGCGAGCTCGACTCGACGCTGACCGCGTGCGCCTATGACGCCGAGGCGGGCACCCTCACCCCGGGCACGGCCGTCGCGACGCTGCCCGACGGCACCTCGCCCGAGGGCAACTTCCCCGCGGCGATCCTGGTCTCGTCCGACGGCCGGTTCGTCTACGCCTCCAACCGCGGCCACGACAGCGTCGCCGTCTTCTCCGTCGAGGGCGACGACGAGGCCGCCCCCCGGCTGATCGCCACCCACCCGTGCGGGGGCGCGGGGCCGCGCCACATGATCCTCGACGCGGCCGGGACGCGCCTCTACATCGCCAACCAGACCACCGGATCCGTCGCCGTCCTCGACCGCGACCCCGCCACGGGGGCGCTCTCCCCCGGCGGCGGCGACCTGGGGTTCGCGCGGGTCTCCTGCGTCCTGCCCGCCGCCACAGCCCCCTGATCGGCGGCGCCCGGCGGGGCCGTTCACACCGTGGCCACGGTCCCGCCGTCGATCGTGTACTCCACGCCTGAGATCGAGGCGGCCCGGTCGGAGGCGAGGAAGGCGACCAGCTCGGCGACCTCCTCGGGCTCGCTCGGCCGCCCGATCGGGATGCCGCCGAGTGAGTCCATCAACTCCCCGAGCGCGGCCTCCCGATCGCCGTCGAGCCGCTGGGAGACGCGGTCCACGAGGCGCTCGGCCGACTCGGTGCGGATGAAGCCGGGTGCCACGCAGTTGACGCGGACGCCGCGCGGGGCGACCTCCTTGGCGAGCCCCTTGCTGTAGGTGGTCAGCCCCGCCTTGGCCGCCGCGTATCCCAGCGTGCTGTCGTAGAGGGGCATCCGGCTCTGGATCGAGGTCACATGGACGATGGCGCCCGAGCCGCGCTCGATCATGCCGGGCAGCAGTCCCCGGTCGAGGCGGACCGCGCCCAGCAGGTTGAGCTGCATCTCGGCCAGCCAGATGTCCTCGGTCAGGGCCGCGAAGCCGCCCGCGGGGGCGTCGCTGCCGCCGACGGTGGTGACCAGGACGTCCACGCCGCCGAGCCGTTCGAGCACCGCGTCGACCACGTCGGCGGCGCCCTCGGCGGTGCTGATGTCCCCGCCGACGAACGTGTCGGGGTCGGTGTCGTCGGCCGGGCGCCGCGCGGTGACGAGCACCGTGGCCCCCGCCGCGGCCAGCCGCGCGACCACGGCCCGCCCCGTGCCGCTGGTGCCGCCCGCGACCAGGGCACGCTTGCCCTCGAACCCTTCGGACAGGGAAGTCCCCATCGCCGTTGCCCTCCACGCCAGTTGTGACCACCAGAAGTGTGACTTCTAAAACAGAAGTAACGACGACGACCCTAGCAAGGCCCTGCCAGGGCGGGCATCGAGGGGAGGCCCGCGGGGCCCGGCCGAGCCGCGGGCGAGCACCGCGCCGGCGGGGTCAGCCCTTGAGGCGTGAGAACAGCGGCGGGGAGTGGTAGGCGGCGGTGCGGCCCCCGAACCACTCCTGCACCTTCGGGGCCTGCGGGCGGGCGCCGCCGGTGACATAGAGGGCGACGAGAAGCGCCGCGCCTCCCGCGACGATGTACATGACGATGGCCACGGTGACCTTGAACCCGTCGGCGATGCCCTCGTCCTCCGCGAGGTGCAGCAGGATCGGCCCCACGAGGAACGCCGCCTCGGAGCGCAGGAGTTCGACGAGCGCGAAGATCGAGCCGATCGCGACCGCGGGCACCGAGAAGCCCGCGAGGAAGAGCGCGGGGGTCACGCCGGCGCCCGCGCCGAAGCCGAGGAAGAACGAGGCCACCGGCACGATCACCGACGCGTTGCCCGGGGTGAGCGTCAGCAGGATCAGCGCCGCGACGCCGACGCTGAGCAGCCCGGTGAGCGCGAAGACCGGCGTCCAGCGGGTGAGCACGAGGCGGCGGAAGCAGTAGGAGGCCAGGACGATCCCGACGAGCTGGGCGGTGAGCAGGGCGCCGACCTTGACGGGGCTGTAGCGCGGGACCACCAGCAGATACGACTCGGTCAGCTCGATGAGCGTGGTGAACGCCGCGCCCGTGACCATCGCGGCGACGATGCCGGTGACCGGGAGGGTGTTGCTGATGGGCCTGACCGGCATCAGGGGGTTCTTGGCGCGGTACTGCCCGACGATGAGGATGACGCCGATGAGCACGCCCACGATGACCGGCAGCAGGAAGACCAGGCTGCCGAACGTGCCGCGGGTCAGCCAGGAGACGCCGAAGAACGGCAGCGCCGTCACGGCAAGGGCCGGGGGGATCGCGAACCAGTCGAACCGCGCGCCTGGCGCGAGCGGGGCGTTGGTCTCGAAGGTCAGGACGCCGATGAGCAGGCCGAGGGCGGCGAGGACGGTGAGCGCGACGAACAGCAGCCGCCAGTTGCCCGCGTCGCCGATGAGCCCGCCCACGAGCGGCCCGAGCGTCACCATGCCGAAGAGGCCGATGCTGACGACCATGGCCGTGGTGGGCAGCTCGTGGATGTTCCTGCGGGTGATCAGCGGCGGCAGCGCGGCGACGAGCAGCATGCCGGTGCACAGGCCCTGGAGGATCAGGCCCGTGGCGAACTGCCCGACGCCCTGCGCGCTCAACGCCACCACCGAGGCCGCGACGAAGCCGACCTCGCACACGAAGTAGACGCGCCGCCTCGGCCAGCGCTGGGTGAGGTCGGCCGCGGCGACCGCGCCGAACGCGTATCCGGCGTTGGCCAGGCCGATGGCCACCTGGAGCTCGAACGGGGTGGCCGCCAGGTCCCGCATCAGTGTGGGCGCCATCAGGGATGTGGCCGTCGTCAGGACGAGGAAGGGGCAGAGTGCCAGCAGGACGAGGGCCACGGCGGCGGGGTAGCTTCCGGCGAGCGGCACGCCGGTCAGGACTCGTGGCGAGGGGAATGGGGACCGCATGTCGCCTCCGAGGAGTGGTGGCCGAACGCCCCCGGTCTCGCGGGACGCGCCGGCTCAGCGTAAGACGACATGATCTTGCGAACGGTGAACTGACACGCCGTCACCCAGGTGCCGCGATCAGCCGGGCGCGGGGCCCCCGGCGAGGGGTTCGGGCGGCTCGGGTTCGCCGGTCCTGGACTCGAGATAGGTGGTGTGGGTCCGCTGGCGGCGCTCCTGCGACTCGCGCACCGCGGCGGCGACCATGGCCAACTCGCCGTTCAGCAGCTCAAGTTGGCGTCCGAGATGGCGCTCGGGCGGGTCGGCCCCCGGCTGGAGCCTGGCCCACCAGCGGGTGCGCTGGTAGGCGTCGAACGCCTCGGGGACGTCGGTGCGCACGGCGCGGCCCAGGATGTGCACCGCCTCGGGGTCGGCGGCGATCTCGTCCGCGACCCAGCCGGGTTCGAGGAGGGCGGCGAGCAGCCCGTCGAGCTCGGCGGCGGGCGCGACGGCCTCATCCGGCACGTCGAGGGCGGCGAGATAGCCGCGCAGGGCGGCGAAGTCGCCGCGGATCGCGTCCAGTTCGGCGCCCGGGCCCGCGGGGCCAGCGAACGGCGGTGGCGCGGTCCTCTCGGGCGGGGCGATCAGCGCGCCCGCGCCGTAGAGGCCCGCGACCACGATCGGCCAGTACGCCCCGGCGAGGCCGGTGAACACCGTCACCAGGCCGACGAGCCCGCACGCGCAGCCCGTGAGGTTCTTCCGCGACTCCAGATAGGCCAGCGCCCGGGCCGCTCCCCCGCTACTGGTAGCCACGGATCTCCTGGAAGGCGTCATCGAGCGAGCCGTTGACCGCGTCGAACAGCTCGCCGCCCGTCAGGTCGGCGATCCCCTGGAGCTCGGCCCGGTCGGAGTCGCCGAACAGGATGGTGAACACCGGCACATGCCGCTGCTCGTCGGCCAGCGCCGCGTGGAAGGTCTGGAAGTCGGCGGCGAGGACGTCGTCGCGGTTCTCGCCGTCCGTCATCAGCACGATGGAGGTGAACGCGTCCTGCGCGCCCTCGGCGGCGAGCAGCTCGTACGCCTCGATCAGGCTGGCGTAGACGGCGGTCTCGCCCTCGGCGACCAGGCCGTCCACGCCCGAGCGGATCCCGGCCAGGGCGTCCTCGCGGCCCTCCGCCTCGACGGTCCAGGTGTCGGTGGAGACGACCGCGTCGTTGAACGGGATCAGCGTCACCTCCTCGCGGTCCCTGAACCGCTGCCCCGCGGGGTTGTCGGCGCCGGTGAGGCGGCGCAGCGCGTCCTGGAGCGCGGCCAGCCGGTCCCCGGCCATCGAGCCCGAGGTGTCGAGCACGTAGAGGGTGCGGGAGGGGCGGCGCAGCTCGCCGTCGTAGGCGTCGAGCAGGCCGTCGGCGACGTCGAGCGACCCTGGGTAGGGCAGCTCGCGGCGCTGCCCCTGCGGGATGGCGTCCGCGGGCGCGACCTCGCCCGAGACCGGGCGGCGCAGCGTCTCCTGGGTGAGGGCGTGCTGCGCGTCGGCGCCGCGCAGGTACGCGCCGAGGAGGCGCAGCGCCTCGACCGCCTCGGGCGAGGCGGAGGAGAGGGTGGTGAGCGGGTAGCGGGCGGTGACCACGCCGTCGAGCGGGCGCGCCACCTCGAGGTCGGCGGTCCCCGCGCGGTCCAGGCTGAGCAGCACGGACTCGTAGTTGATCAACGCGTCCACGTCGTCGCGCTGCTGGAACGCCTCGGCGAGCCAGCCCGAAGAGCCCGAGGTGAGCCGTTGCCCGGCGAACAGCTCACGCAGCCGCGCGGCGCTGCCCGCGACGTCGTCGGCGGTGAGCGCGGACTGGGCGCCCGAGAGCGCGGAGGTCACCGAGATCAGCGCGCTGTAGCCGGAGTTGGAGCGCGTCGGGTCGGTCATGCCGAACGTCAGGTCGCCCGCGGCCGCGGCCTCGTGGACCTGGGACCAGGTGAGGTCGTCGGGCCGCCAGCCCAGCCGGTCAAGGGCCTCGGGGCGCAGGCCGAGGGCGACGGGCGAGGTCATGACGGAGGTCTCGGTGAGGATGCGCTGCGCGGCCTCGGGGTGCAGCCGCAGATAGTCGTTGGTGGCCAGCCACACGCCGTCGTAGGCGCCGTCGGCCTGGCCCGAGACGACCATGCGGGTGGCGTCGAGGGTGCCGACGCGGGTGATCTCGGCCCGGACGCCGGTCTCATCGGCGGCCCGTTCGAGCAGGAACTCCATGTCGGCGAGCTCGCTGCCCGCCAGGATCCTGACCGTTTCCGCGGCCGCGACCCCGCCGTCACCCCCGTCGCCGTCGCCGTCCGAGCCGCCGGTGCAGGCCGTTGCCGCCAGCGCGAGGGCGCCGAGCAGGGCGGCGATCCGGGTGCGCGCTCTCATGCGAGGCCCCCTTCGCGCTGGTCGGCGGCGCGGGAGCGCTCCAGGTGGCCCGCGGCGTCGCCCAGCTCGTCGGACAGGGCGCGGGCGGTGGCCGCCATGGCCTCGGTGGCCTGCGCCTTGTAGGTGTCGATGGTGTCGAGGGTGCGGTAGATCTGCTGGAACGCGGCGCGCAGCGTCTCGGCGCCGACGGCCGGGTCGGCGGCCATCTTCTGGATCTCGCCGCTCTGGGTGGCGAGCATCTCGGCGTTGCCGCGGACCAGTTCATCGGTGGTGGTGCGCAGGGCGGTGACCTGTTCGCCGACCTTGCGCTGGTTCTCCAGGGCGGCGGAGAGCATGATGCCGATGCGCAGCGCGGTGACGGTGGTGGTGGCCGCGCGGTCGACGCCCTTGATCAGCTCCTCGTTGTTGCGGCGCACGACGTCCATGGCGAGGTAGCCCTGGGCGCAGACCGCGAGCTGGGTCAGCAGGTCCTGGTGCTTCTGGCGGACCGGGAAGAGGATGTCGGCGCGCAGCGCGGTCGCCTGGTCGGGGTCGGTGGCCTCCACGTGCTCGACGCGGCGTCGCAGCTCGTCGTCGAGCGCCTCGGTGAGGACCGCGTACTCCTGGAGCTTGCCCATGGTGTCCCACAGCCGGGCGCGCTCGGTGTGCATGGTGGCGCTGTCGCGGCGCAGCTCGTCCTGGCCTGCCCGCAGGGTGGCCACGATCTTCTGGAGCGTGCCCTGGGCCGACGCGTAACGCGCCAGGTGGTCGCGGAACTTGTTGCCGCCGGGCAGTCGGGACAGCAGCCGCCGCACCCCGCCGGACGACGACTCGCGCGGGTCGAGGTCCTCCACGGTGCGGCGCAGGTCGAGCAGCGAGGAGGAGACGCGGGCCTGGGCGTCGGCCGCGTCGCCGCCCGCGCCGTGGGAGAGCGAGCGGACGCTGCGGTCGAGCATGCGGTTGGACTGCTGGGCCGCGGCGCGCATCTCGGCCGAGCCGAGGGAGGTGACCTCGCCGACGCGGGAGGAGAACTCCGGTGAGCGCGCGTCGAGTTCGGACAGCGAGTCCACATAGCTCGCGGCGCGGCGGCTCAGCTCGTCGCGGGTGTCGGCGTCCAGCGGCACCAGGCCTGACGCCTGCTCGGCGCGGACCGGGGCGACGGGCTCGGGTGGTGTGAGGACCAGTGGGTTCTCGGTGTCGGTCATGGCTCCCCCTCGGTGAAGTCCTGCGCTCGGTGAAGTCCTGCACGGTGGTCGGCGCTCAGCCCCTGGCGCGCTCGGCCATGGCGCGGAGCACGTCGGCGGTGGGCACGGGCGCCTGGCGCACCCCGTCGAGGCCGTCCCTGAGGTAGCCGGAGTGCGCGGCGGTGGCCTCCGTGAACTCGGCGGTGGCGCCCTGCGGCCTGAAGCCGTGCCGTACGGCGAGGCGGCGCAGCTCGGGGTCGTTCGTCAGCACCTCGCCGAGGCGCCGCCCGCCCTCGGTGAGCGGCACCAGCGTGTGGTCGCTCGTCGCCGTGGTGTCCGGGTAGAGCACCACCATGTCGCCCGCGCCGGCGCCGCCGATCAGCAGCGAGGCGACCTGGGACTCGTAGGCGAGGACGAGCGGGTTGCCGATGCCGCTGACGAAGTCGCGGAACGGGCCGTCGGAGCTGGACTGCTGGGTGCCCTGGACCCGCACGAGCGTGCGCAGCAGGGGCGCGGTGCGCTCGATGGCGGCGTCGTCGGCGACGACCTGCCCGTCGTTGGCGACGAAGGAGGCGGCGGCGAGGTAGAGCGCGCCCGAGTTGGAGGTGAGGGGGTCGGTGCTCGACACGTAGAGCGCGCCGCTGAGGCCGTCCTGCGCCAGGGCGCCGTCCAGCTCCTGCCAGGTGCGGCCCTCCTCGACGGCGGCCAGGTACTCGGCCATGGCCAGCCGCCCGACGTTGGCGCCCTCGAGCGAGGCCAGGCCGTTGGCGGCGAGCACCTCGGCCGCCTGGCGGTGGGCGAGCACCACGAGCGGCGAGTAGAAGGGCCGCAGCGGGGCGCCCACGTCGCCGTGGTCGGCGCGCAGCGCGTCGGCGGGTCCCTGGCTGGAGGGGAACGCGAAGTCGTGGCCCGCGAGGTCCACGTCGTCCATGGCCCAGGAGCCGACGGGCTGGGCCCGCACGGTCAGCCCCTCGTCGGCGAGGGCGGCCACCACCTCGGGGTCGGCGAAGAACTCCGCCTTCTCCGAGCCGATCACGCCGCTCACCGTGGCCGGGCCGCCGCCCCCTTCGTCGTCGGTGTCACGGCCGACGACGACCGCGGCGCCGACGCCGGCCAGCAGCAGCACTCCCAGGAGAATCCCCCATACCCGTCTCACGATGTGAAGCTTCCTCAGCCGACGCCACCGCCGGGCATCGGGAAGGTGGCCGGGAGGTGAAGCGCCAGTCGCGGATCACAACGGGCCTGCGCGCGCGGCGCGTTGGCCCGATCGGGCACCGGAGGGAGGCTCGGGAGCGCAAGTCGCCAAGGCGCATACATGTGGATACATGTAGCCGCAACAACTCGGAGGGAGAGTGGTGCCACCCCTTGTCGAGCCCCACGGAGTCGCATGATGGCACGCCGTCGTCTCGCCCTGCCCGCAGTCCTCCTGTTCGCCGCCGGAGCCCTCGCCGCGACCGGCTGCGGCGCCTCCGAGTCAGGCGCGGGCGGCGGAACGCCCGAGGCGGGGGGCGAGCTGACGTTCGCGCTCGCCTCCGACCCCGGCTGTGTGGACCCCCAGCAACAGGGCAACAACGACGCCATCTACCCGGCGAGGCAGCTGGTCGACTCGCTGACGGACGAGGACCCGGAGACGGGCGACATCGTGCCGTGGCTCGCGGAGAGCTGGGAGGTGAGCGAGGACGCGCGCTCCTTCACGTTCCACATCAGGGACGACGCGACGTTCAGCGACGGCACCCCGGTGGACGCCGAGGCGGTGCGCGCGAACTTCGACAGCATCGTCGAGCTGGGCGCCAGGGCCGCGCTCGGCAGCAGCTATCTCGCCGGGTACGAGGGCACGACGGTGGACGACACCCACACCGCGACGGTGACGTTCGCCGAGCCCAACGGCCAGTTCCTGCGCGCCACCACGACGTTCTCGCTCGGGCTGCTCGCCGAGGCCACCACGTCGCTGCCGCCCGAGGAGCGCTGCACGGACAACATCGTCGGCTCGGGTCCTTTCGTGCTCGACGAGTACCGGCCGAACGAGGTGGTGGTCGAGACCCGCCGCGAGGACTACGCGTGGGGCTCGTCGCTGTGGCGGCACGAGGGGCCCGCGTATCTGGAGCGGCTGACGTTCGAGGTCATCCCCGAGTCGGGGGTGCGCACCGGGGCGTTGCGGTCGGGGCAGGTCGACGCGATCGGCGGCGTCGCGCCGCAGGACGAGGCGGGCCTCGATGACGGGGGGTTCACGGTGCAGAGCCGTGTGAACCCCGGGCTGCCCTTCGGGTTGACGGCCAACATCTCGCGGCCCGCGGTGAGCGACCAGGCCGTGCGCCGCGCGGTGCTCCTCGCGATCGACCGGCAGGAGGTCGTGGACACGGTGCTCAGCCCGTCGTTCAGGCCCGCGACCAGCACGCTCGCGCACACCACCGACACCTATCTCGACCTGTCCGCCGAGCTGACGCACGACACGGCCGAGGCCGAGCGGCTGCTCGACGAGGCGGGCTGGCGCCCCGGGCCCGACGGCGTCCGCGTCAAGGACGGCGAGCCGCTGACCCTGACCGTGCTGTGGGCGGAGAACTTCGGCCCCAACGAGAACGCGCTCCAGCTCATCCAGCAGCAGCTCCGCGCCATCGGCGTCGACCTCACCCTGAGGTCCACGAGCATCGCGGAGTTCACGGCGCTGCGCGAGGAGGGCGACTTCGACTACACGTGGGGCAACGCCACCCGCACCGACCCCGACATCCTGCGCACCCAGTTCTCCGCCGGGCTGGTCAACGTCGCGCGCCTGCCCGACGGTTCGCCGCTCGAGGAGGCGCTCCAGGCGCAGAACGCCGTGGCCGACCCCGAGGCGCGGGCCGAGCACTCGGCGGCCGCCCAGCGCCTGGTGCTCGAAGAGGCGTACAGCGTCCCGGTGTTCGAGCTGACCACCGTGCTCGGGATCGCCGACCACGTCCACGACCTGGACTTCGAGGCGTCCTCGCGCATCCAGCTGCACGACACGTGGGTCTCCTGATGGCGCGGTACGTGGCCTGGCGCCTGGCGCAGTCCGCGCTGGTGCTGTGGGCGGCGTTCACCGTGGCGTTCGCCGCCCTGTACCTGCTGCCGAGCGACCCGGTGAGCATCATGGCGGCGGGCGGCGGCGAGGCCAACGCCGTCAGCGACGAGCAGATCGCCGACCTCCAGCGGGTCCACGGCCTGGACCGGCCCCTGTGGGAGCAGTACCTCGACCGGCTGGGCAACGCGCTGACCGGGGACTTCGGGCTCTCGGTGCAGACCGGCGACCCGGTGACCGAGGTCATCGCCGAGGCGCTGCCGGGCACGCTCCAACTGGCGGGCGCCGCCCTGGTCCTCGCGGTCGCGGGGGGCGCGGGCCTGGCGCTGCTCGCGACCTGGACGCGGGCGCGGTGGCTGCGCCAGGTGCTGCTCTCGCTGCCCGCGCTCGGGGTCTCGGCGCCGACGTTCTGGGTGGGGCTGCTGCTGGTGCAGCTGGTGTCCTTCCGCTGGGGCCTGCTGCCCGCGTTCGGCCAGGAGGACTGGCGCGCGCTCGTGCTCCCGGCGGTCACGCTCGCGCTGCCGACCGGGGCGGTGCTCGCGCAGATCTTCGCCAGGAGCCTGCGCACCGCGCTGGTCGAGCCCTACGCGGACACCGCGAGGGCCAAGGGCGCCTCGCGGGCCAGGGTGCACTTCGGGCACGCCGCCCCCAACGCGGCCGTGCCGCCGCTCACGGTGACGGCGGTGCTGCTCGGCAACGTGCTGAGCGGGTCCGTGGTGGTCGAGACGGTGTTCTCGCGCTCGGGGCTCGGGCGGACCACGGCCGCCGCCGTGGACGCGCAGGACATCCCACTGGTGCTCGGCATCGTCGCGTTCGGGGCCGCCGTCTATGTCGTGGCGAACCTGCTGGTCGACCTGGCCCACCCGCTGCTCGACCCCAGGGTGACCGTGGGCGGACCGGCGGTGGCGGCATGAGCGGGCGGGCGGTGCGGGCGATCGCCCCGGCTCTCGCCGGAACGGGCGGGGCGCGGGCGCGGCGGGCGCTGGCCTTCTGGGCCAGGCGGCCCGGGCTCGTGGCCTCGGTGCTGCTGATCGCGACGGTGCTCACGGCGGCGGTGGCGCCCGGGCTCTTCACGTCGCAGGACCCGCTCACGGGCGTCCCTGCCGACCGGCTGCTCGCGCCGAGCGCCGACCACCTGTTCGGCACCGACCAGTTGGGGCGCGACCTGTTCACCAGGACGGTGCACGGGGCGGCCGAGTCGCTGCGGGCCACGGCGCTCGCCGTCGGGCTCGGCCTCGTCGTGGGCTCGGCGTTCGGCCTGGTGGCGGGCGCGTTCGGCGGCCTGGTGGACGACGCGCTCATGCGCGTGGCCGACGTGCTGCTCTCGATCCCCGCGCTGCTGCTTTCGCTGACGGTGGTGACCGCGCTCGGCTTCGGCACGGTGAACGTCGCCATCGCCGTCGGGGTGACCAGCGTCGCGAGCTTCGCGCGCATCATGCGGGCCGAGGTGATCCGCGTGCGGGACGTGGGCTATGTCGAGGCGGCCTACGCCTCAGGGGTGCGGCGGCCCACGGTGCTGCTGCGCCATGTGCTGCCCAACGCGTCGGGTCCCGTGCTGGTGTTCGCGGCCGTGGAGTTCGGCACGGTCCTGCTCGCGGTGTCCGCGCTGAGCTTCCTCGGCTACGGCGCGCAGCCGCCCGAGCCCGAGTGGGGCGCGCTCGTGTCCGACGGGCGCGACTACCTGGCCACGGCGTGGTGGCTGACCACCCTGCCGGGGCTGACGATCGCCGCCACGGTGCTGGCCGCCAACCGCGTCGCGCGGGCCCTCGAGGCCGAGGAGACACAGGACAGGGAGCCGCTGCCATGACCACCACACCCTCGGCGCCCGAGGCGTTGACCGGTGAACGGGGGCCGCGCGGGCCCGCGTTGCTCTCGGTGCGCGGGCTGCGGGTCGCCTATGGCACGGCCGAGGCCGTCAGGGGCGTGGACCTCGACGTGCGGCCAGGGGAGACGGTCGCGCTGGTCGGCGAGTCCGGCTCGGGCAAGTCCACCACGGCGCACGCGGTGGTCGGGCTGCTGCCGCGCGGGGGCCGGGTGACGGAGGGGCGCGTGTTCTTCGACGGGGCCGACCTGCGGACCGTCGGCGAGAAGGAGCTGCGCGCGCGGCGCGGCGCGCACATCGGCCTGGTGCCGCAGGACCCGCAGCTGGCGCTCAACCCCATGCAGCGCGTGGGCCGTCAGGTCGCCGAGGCGCTGCTCATCCACGGCCTCGCGACGCGCGAGGCGGCGCGGGGGCGCGCGGTGGAGCTGCTCGGCGAGGCCGGGCTGCCCGAGCCCGCCGTCCGCGCCCGGCAGTATCCGCACGAGCTGTCGGGCGGCATGCGGCAGCGGGTGCTGATCGCCATCGCCCTGGCCGCGCGGCCCCGGCTGCTGATCGCGGACGAGCCGACGAGCGCACTCGATGTCACGGTGCAACGGCAGATCCTCGACCATCTCCAGGGCTTGGCACGGGAGTTGGGCAGCGCGATGCTGCTGATCACCCATGACCTCGGCATCGCGGCGGACCGCGCCGACCGCACGGTCGTCATGGCCGAGGGCGAGGTCGTCGAGAACGGCCCGACGCGGGCCGTCCTCGGCAGCCCGGACCACCCGTACACGCGGCGGCTGCTCGCCGCGGCGCCGAGCCTGTCGAGCGCCCGCCTCGTGGCGCCCCGCCCCGCGTCCGCCGCCGGGGAGCCCGATCTGGTGGTGGCCGAGGGGCTGGTGAAGGACTTCCCGCTGCCGCGCTCGGTGGGCCGCCGCACGCTGCGCGCGGTCGACGACGTCAGCCTGCGCGTCGCGCGGGGCGAGACGCTCGCGCTGGTCGGCGAGTCAGGCTCGGGCAAGTCCACCACGGCCCGCCTGGTGGCGCGGCTCACGGCGCCGACGGCGGGCACCGTGACGTTCGACGGCACCGACATCACGGCCCTGTCGGGCGGCGCGCTGCGCAGGCTGCGGCGGCGCGTGCAGGTCGTCCACCAGAGCCCCTACGCGTCGCTCGACCCGCGGTTCACCGTGGCCGCGCTGATCGGCGAGCCGCTGCGCGCGTTCCGCACCCATGGGCGCGCGGCGCGCGTGCGCAGGGCGGCCGAGCTGCTCGACCGGGTCGCGCTGCCCGCGAGCGCGCTGCGCCGCAAGCCGGGCGAGCTGTCGGGCGGGCAGCGGCAGCGCGTGGCGATCGCCAGGGCGCTCGCCCTCGAGCCCGACCTGGTGATCTGCGACGAGCCCGTCTCCGCGCTCGACGTCTCCGTGCAGGCGCAGATCCTCGAACTCCTCGCCGAGCTCCAGCGCGACCTCGGTCTGAGCTACCTCTTCATCTCCCACGACCTGGCCGTCGTCCGGCAGATCGCCCACCGGGTGGGCGTGATGAGCGAGGGGCGGCTCGTGGAGACCGGGACGACGGATGACATCTTCGCCGCGCCCCGGCACGCCCGCACCCGGGAGCTGCTCGCCGCCATCCCGGGCACCACCGCCCCGGACGCCGCCGTCCCGGGCGCGGGGGCGGCGGGGCGGCTCGCCAAGTCCCCGGCGGCACCGGCACATTCCCGGCAAGAGAGGCGATCACCATGACCCTGCGGCTCTCGACAGCACTCGACGAGCCGGGAGGCGCGGCCGACGCGTGGGGCACCCCGCGCCCGGCCGACCACTGGCTCGCACTGGTCAGGCGCGCCGAGCGCGCCGGGCTCGACTTCGTCACCCTCGGCGACTCCTTCGCCCCGCCCTCGCCGGGCGGCGGACGCCTCGACGCGGTGGCGGTGCTGGCCTCGGTGGCGCCCAACACGGAGCGGATCGGGCTCGTCCCCACCGTCACCACGACGCACACCGAGCCGTTCCACACCGCGTCCTCGATCGCCACCCTCGACTTCGTCAGCCGGGGCAGGGCGGGCTGGCTCGTCGACGTCTCCACGGGGCTCGACGAGGCGCTCGCGTTCGGCCGCCGCGACCCCGCGCCCCCGGGCGAGCTGTGGTCCGAGGCCGCCGACGCGGCGGAGGTCGCGGCCAGGCTGTGGGACAGCTGGGAGGACGACGCGGAGATCAGGGACGTCGCGACGGGCCGCTTCATCGACCGCGAGAAGCTGCACTACATCGACTTCGAAGGGCGCGCGTTCAGCGTCCGGGGCCCCTCGATCGTGCCGAGGCCTCCGCAGGGCCGCCCGCCGGTCGTCGTGGCGCTCGACGAGCGGGCCCCGGGCGAGCGGTGGGAGCTCGCCGCCCGGCACGCCGACATCGTGCTGCTGACCGCCGCGAGCCCGCCCGCGGTCCAGCTGGCCCGCTCCGCGCTCGACGGGCGCGTCGCGGCGGCGGGGCGCGACCCCGGCGCGGTGCGGCTCCTCGTGGCGGTCGCGATCGACCTGGCGGGCGGCGGGAGCGGCGGCGAAAGCGGGGACGGCGGCGGGCCGTTGCGCTTCTCGGGAACGCCCGAGAGCCTGGCCGTGCTGCTGGCCGACTGGTACGCGGCCACGCAGGCCGACGGATTCCATCTGCTGCCCACGGCGCCCGAGGCCGATCTGGCCGCGGTGGCCGACGCGTTGGTCCCCCTGCTGCGCCGACGGGGCCTGCTGCGCGCCGGATACCGCGGGCGCACGCTGCGCGACCACCTCGGCCTGACCCGTCCCGCAAGCCGCTATGCCACGGAGGTGCCCCAGTGACCGACCCGGGTGAGCACGCCCGCCCGCACCCGCCCAAGCAGATCCACCTGGCCGCCCACTTCCCCGGCGTCAACAACACCACCGTGTGGAGCGACCCCGAGTCGGGGAGCCAGATCGACTTCGCGTCGTTCCTGCACCTGGCGCGCACCGCCGAGCGCGGCAAGTTCGACTTCTTCTTCCTGGCCGAGGGCCTGCGGCTGCGCGAACGCGCCGGGCGCGTCCACGACCTCGACGTGGTCGGCCGCCCCGAGTCGCTGACCGTGCTGTCCGCGCTCGCCGGGGTGACCAGCAGGCTCGGCCTCGCGGCGACGGTGAACGCCACGTTCAACGAGCCCTACGAGCTGGCCCGCCGCCTCGCCTCGCTCGACCACCTCTCCGGGGGCAGGGCCGCGTGGAACGTCGTCACGTCGTCGGACGCGTTCACCGGCGAGAACTTCAGGCGCGGCGGCTACCTCGACCGCGCCGACCGCTACCTGCGGGCCGCCGAGTTCGTCGGGCTGGCCCGCGCGCTGTGGGACGGCTGGCCGCCGGGGGGCCCGCCCACGAAGGTGACGCACACGGGTCCGCAGTTCCGCGTGTCGGCCAGGCCCGCGCTGCCGCGCAGCCCGCAGGGGCACCCCGTCGTCATCCAGGCGGGCGACTCGGACGAGGGGCGGGAGTTCGGCGCGAGCACCGCCGACGTCATCTTCAGCAGGCACAGCACCCTGGAGACGGCCCGCGCCTTCTACAAGGACGTCAAGGCGCGGCTCGCCGCGCACGGGCGTTCCCCCGACGAGCTGAAGATCATGCCGGGGGTGACCTATGTGCTGGGCGACACCGAGGCCGAGGCGCGCGAGCGCGCGGCGGCGATCAGGCGCCAGCAGGTGAGCCCGCAGACGGCCGTGGCCTTCGTGGAACGCGTGTGGGGCCGCGACCTGTCGGGGCTCGACGTCGAAGGGCCGCTGCCCGACGCCGACCCCGTGCCGGACAGCGACCTCATCCAGGGCTGGGCCCACGCGGGCGACCGCTTCGGGGTGGCCGAGCAGTGGCGGGCGATCGCCGAGGAGAAGAAGCTGTCCGTGCGGGAGCTGGTGATCGAGCTGACGGGGCGCCAGTCGTTCATCGGCACCCCCGCGTCGGTCGCCGCCGAGCTGGACGCGTATGTCCAGGGCGACGCCGTGGACGGGTTCATCCTCGTCCCGCACCTCACGCCAGGGGGCCTTGACGACTTCGTCGACCGCGTCGTGCCACTGCTCCAGGAGCGCGGCACGTTCCGCGCCGACTACGCGGGCACGACGCTCAGGGACCACCTGGGGCTGCCCGCCGTTCCCCGGGAGCCCGCGTCATGAGGTTCTCGGTGCTGACGATCGTCGCCAACGCGCCCGACCCGCTGACCGGCGAGGTCGTGCCCGCGCACACGCGCCTGGCCGAGGTCGTCGAGACGGCCGTCGCGGCCGAACGCCTCGGCTTCGACGCGTTCGCCGTCGGGGAGCGGCACGCGGGCGCGTTCCTCTCGTCGAGCCCCACCGTGCTGCTCGGCGCCCTGGCGGCCCGCACCTTCGGGATCCGGCTGATGACCGGCGTCACCGTGGTGTCGATCCTCGACCCGGTCCGGGTGGCCGAGGACTACGCGACGCTCGACCAGCTCTCGCGCGGGCGGATCGAGCTCGTGGTGGGCAAGGGCGCGGAGGCCGGGCACTTCGACCTGTTCGGCCTCGACGAGGACAGGCAGTGGGAGTACCAGGCCGAGAAGTACGAGCTGCTGCGGCGGCTGTGGCGCGAGGAGGACGTCCACTGGGAGGGCGCGTTCCGCCCGCCGCTGCGGGGCGTCACCACCGTGCCGCGCCCCTACGCGGGGCCGCCCGTGGTGTGGCACGGCTCGGCGACCAGCCTGCACTCCCCCGAGCTGGCCGCCAGGCACGGCGACCCGCTCTTCGTCGCCAACGCCGTCCAGCCCAAGGCCGCCTACGCCAAGCTGCTGGCGCACTACCGCGAGCGGTTCGCCGCCCACGGGCACGACCCGGCCACCGCCTTCGTCGGCGCGGGCTCGGGCGGGCTGCTGATCGCGGACACCACCGAGAAGGCCGCCGACCTGTTCCGCGAGCGGTACGAGGAGCGCGTCCGGCAGAGTTACAAGCCCCACCTGGCCGGGAAGCCCGGCTACAACACCCCGTTCCGGACCATCGAGGACGCCATCGCGAACGGGCCGCAGCTCATCGGCAGCCCCGAGCGCGTCATCGAGAAGATCCTGGAGAACCACGCCGCCTACCGCCACGACCTGCAATCGGTCACGGTGGACGCGTTCGGGCTCGGCCTGGCCGAGCAGATCGAGCAGTTGCAGCGCTTCGCCGAGGAGGTGGCTCCGGTGGTGCGCCGTGAGGCCCCCACCCGGCTGTGGGCCCAGGATCCGGTCACATCTCAGGAGGCATCCGCATGACCTCACCGTCCGGCACCCCCTTGTCCGTGCTCGACCTCTCCCCCGTCCCCTCGGGGGCCACCGGGCGCGACGCGTTGCGCAACAGCCTCGATCTGGCGCGGCGCGCCGAGGAGTTCGGCTACCACAGGTACTGGGTCGCCGAGCACCACTTCGCCGAGGGCGTGGCGTCATCGGCGCCCGCCGTGCTCATCGCGCTCATCGCGTCGGCGACCCGCACGATCCGGGTGGGCTCGGGCGCGGTGCTGCTCGGGTACTACGCGCCGGTGACGGTCGCCGAGCAGTTCGGGACGCTGTCCGCCGCGCACCCGGGGCGGATCGACCTGGGGATCGGCCGGTCGGGCCCCGGGCACGTCAAGGAGTTCAGCGCGCGGCAGACCGCGCCGGGCGCGGCGCCCGTGGCGCCCAACCGCGAGGTGCGGGGCCTGATCATCCCGGCCCCCGCGCGCACCCGGTTCGGCGACCCCGCGGTGCGCGAGCGGCTGGCCGCCCAGCAGGCGCTCCTGCACGGCAGGGAGGACGCGGGGAAGAACTACCTCGGGGAGGTGCGGGAGATCCTCGACCTCATCGGCGGCTCGTTCACCACGGGCGACGACCTCGCGCTGCGCGCCCCCGCGGCCGAGGGCGCGGACGCGGAGATCTGGCTGCTGGGGTCGAGCGCGGGCGCGAGCTCGACGGCGGCGGGCGCGCTCGGCCTGCCGTTCGTGGCGAACTACCACGTCAGCCCGTCCTCCGTGCTCGAGACCGTCGACGCCTACCGCGCGGCGTTCGTCCCCACCGCCGAGAGGCCGCGCCCGCACGTCATGGTGTCGGCGGACGTCGTGGTGGCGGAGGACGGGGAGACCGCGCGCCGCCTGGCGTCGCCCTATGCCCGCTGGGTGCTGTCCATACGCTCGGGCGCGGGCGCCATCCCGTTCCCGACCCCCGAGGAGGCGGCGGCGTTCGCGTGGACGGACGAGCTGCGCGACCTGGTGGCCGACCGGGTGGACACCCAGATCGTCGGGGACCCCGAGACGGTGGTGGAGCGCCTGACCGCGCTGCGCGAGGCGACCGGCGCGGACGAGCTGCTGATCACCACGATCGCGCACGACCACGGGGAACGGGTGCGCTCCTACGAGCTGTTGGCCGACGCGTGGGCGAAGGGGTGAAACGCGATGAATTGCGGTAGCTGCAACAGTTCGTAGTGCATCGACACGGTTGTTTCTGCTGATCAGCCCTCTGCCGCCGGGAGGGTGCGGATCCGGGGTGGCGGCTGATCAGCCGGCATCGACGTGGACGCAACATTGATGCATCTGATACAACGGCGAGCATGATCGCTGAGGCACCGGGTTCGGTGCGTCTCGTGCTGGCGCCGAACGTCGTCCACCTGGACCCGGAGCCGGCCGTCTCGGCCGCGATGAGGGAGGGGTGGGCCCGGCAGCAGGCCGCCCGGTTCCTGCACGCGTCGACTATCCAGCCACGCCTGCGCCTGGTTGAGCGGTTCGGCGACTTCACGGGGCTGTACCCGTGGCAGTGGACCCCCGCTGACGGCGAGGCGTTCATCGTGCACCTCCGCAGCGGGCCCAAGCCGATCCGGATGTCCACGGCACGGGCGTACGAGGTCGTGATCGCCCTGTTCGTCGAGTACCTGCTCGACCGCCGGTACGGATGGGTCGAAGCGTGCCAGGAGCGGTTCGGCCTGGCACCGCAGGTCGTCTTCCACGAGGGTAACTCCGTCGTGCACTCGGCGGAGTACGAAGGCGATCCGCGGCGCCGGCCGCTGACCTATGACGAGGTCCAGGCGCTGTTCGACGCGGCCGACGCCCGTCCGCGGAAGATCCGGACCCAGGGCCGCAAGGGCACGCTCACCGCGCTGCGCGACGCGGCCGTGCTCAAGACGATCTACGCCTACGGCACCCGGCGCACCGAGTCGTCGAAGGTCGACTTGGTGGACCTGCGGCGCAGCCGGAAGGTGCCGCGGTTCGGGCGGTTCGGCAGTATGGCCGTCCGGTTCGGCAAGTCGTCGAAGGGTGCGCCGCCGAAGCGTCGGACGGTGCTCCTGGTCCGGGAGATGGACTGGGTGGTCGACGTCCTGGACGAGTGGGTGCGCGAGGTGCGCCCGCGGCTCTCGCCGGACCGACATCCTGCCTTGTGGGTGACGGAGCGGGTCGGCCGTATGTCCCCTCGTTCGATCAACGAGGCGTTCGTGGCGGCCCGGCAGGCCGCGGGGCTCGACGAGGAGCTCGACCTGCACTTCCTGCGGCACAGCTACATCACGCACCTGACCGAGTTCGGCTACCCGGCCCGCTTCGTGCAGGAGCAGGTGGGTCACAGCCATGCCGCCACGACGGCCGTGTACATGGGAGCTCGGACGAGTACCGCAACCAGCTTCTGGAGGCTTCGCTGAAGCGTCGGCTGGGTGACGACTGGGGCCTTGGATGATCAGGAAGATGGGCTACGAGTGGCGTCTGCGTCAGACGATGGCCGAGCAGGGGATGTTCCAGACCTCCGACCTGGTGCCGCTGCTGGCGGAACGCGGGGTGACCTTGTCGCGTGAGCAGGTCTACCGCCTGGTGACGCAGCCGCCCCAGCGGATGAGCATGGACACCCTTGTCGCGTTGTGCGACATCTTCGGATGCACGCCGAACGACCTCATCAAGCCGCTGGTGGTGAACGCCCAAGTGAGGAAGACCGCCGACGGCGAGACCGGGCCGCTGCCTCTGAAGGAGCGGCGCACCCAGATCCGGCGACCGGGCCGGCCGTGAGGCCCCCGACCCCGGACCAGGTCCGGTTGCGCGCGGAACTCGCCGCCGCCAGGGAGCAGATCGTCGCGCTGCTGCGGTCGGCGGTCGGGGATTCTCTGCATCCTGGGCAGGCGCAGAGCATGGTGGAGGAGGTCCGCGCGTGGAGCGGCCCGAACGCCTTCCGTCTCCTGCGCTACCTGTCCGGCCGGCCCGATGCCCTCAGTGCGCCCGGAGGGGACTGCCCGATCTCCGCCGCGCGTCTGATATCCCTGCTGGCCGCCGCCGGCTACGGCGACCGGGTCCACCTGGTCGCCTGCGCGGACTGCAAAAGAACTGACCCGATACCCCGCAACACCGGCCCGGCAGGACGGCTGTGTTCCCGCTGCGCCGCCGTGCGCGCCCGGAAACCGTGCGCACGCTGCGGCAGGCTCGCGAAGGTCTACGCCCGCCGCCCGGACGGCGTCATCTGCAAGCCCTGCCGCACCAAGGAGCCGGACGCCCGCAAGGAGTGCGGCGGCTGCCGGCGGATGATGGTGCCGGCCCGGCGCATGCCCGACGGCACCCACCTTTGCCAGACCTGCGCCCCGAAGACGCTCCGCACTTGTTGCCGTTGCGGCCGGGAGCGCCGCGTCAACGCCTGGACGCCTGGTGGGCCGGTGTGCAGCGGCTGCTACTCCAGCCCTCCGCGCCTGTGCGGTGTGTGCGGGCGGATCGCACCCATCAGTACCCGGGCCAGCGGAGCCGATCCGGACAGGTGTTACCGGTGCCGAGAACGCCGGGTGGAGATGTGCGGCGTCTGCGGGAGGGTCCGCCGGGGACAGCGCATCGACGGCGGCCGGGGCCCGTTCCACTGCGACTCGTGCGTCCCGCGCGAGGCCCGCAAGCGGACCGCCCGCGAGTGCGCCCTGTGCGACCGGGGGAAGACCGTCAGGATCTTCTGGCCGATGGGCCCGGTGTGCGGCCCCTGCTACCGGGCGGCCCTGTCGACGCCGACGCAATGCGCCTCCTGCGGCCGGCAACGCGTCCTGGTGGGGCGGGCGGCCGGCGGCGGCCTTCTGTGCAGGACGTGCGTCTTCCCCGGGGAGCCGCCGGAACGGTGCGGAGCATGCGGTGAGCCCGCGGACCTGCTGCCCGGCCGTCGCTGCCCGCGCTGCACCCTGGCCGCCCGCGTCACCGATCTGCTTTCCGTGGACGGGGCGGGCGTTCCCGAGCCTCTTCAGCCCCTCGCCGCGGTGCTGACCGGCGCGGACAACCCCTACCGGGTCCTGGAATGGATGCGTCGAAGCCCGGCCGCCCGCCTTCTCCGTCACCTCGCGCTTCAGCCCGACGCGCTCGACCACCAGGCCCTCGACGCCCTGCCCCACCGGGCCGTCACCGCCTACGTGCGCGGCCTGCTGGTCACCGCCGGCATCCTGCCGCCGCGCGACGAGAACCTCGCCCTTCTCACCAACTGGGCCGCACGGACCATGACCGCGCTACCGCCCCAGCACGCCGCCCTCATCCGCCCGTTCGCCGAGTGGCACATCATCCGCGACGCCCGCCGACGCTCAGCCCGCGGCCGGTACACCTACGTCGCCCACAAGGGCGACTGCGGCAACATCCGCGCCGCCATTGACTTCCTCAACTGGCTCGACAGCCACCGCCTCTCCCTGGCCGCTCTCGAACAGCGGCACCTGGACACCTGGGCAACCGGTCGGCCCAGCCTGCGCGCCCGCTCCATCCCCTTCATCCGCTGGGCCACCGCACGGCGCCTGACCGCCACCGGCCTGCTCATCGAGCACCCGCCCGCCCAACTCCCCGGCCACTTCCAAGTCGAGGCAGTCCACCACGAGGAACTGCGCCGATGCCTCAACGACACCGTGCTCCCCCTGGACGTCCGCGTCACCGGAGCCCTGGTCCGCCTCTACGCCCTACCGCTGACCAGGATCGTCGAACTCACCGCCGACCAGCTCCACCGCAACGAGGACCACACCTACCTGACGATCAACCGCCACCCGGTACTCCTCCCCCCGAAGCTCGCCCACCTCATCGACGACCAACTCCGCCACAGCACACCCCGCCACAGCGGCCCGCACGAGCACAGGTACCTCCTGCCCGGCCACATCCCCGGCCGCCCACGCAACCCCGCAGGGCTCGCGGACACCATGCGACGCCACGGCCTGCCCGCCCGCGCCGCGCGGAACACCGCCGTCATGGAAGCCCTGGTAGACCTGCCGCCCATGGTGATCTCCGACCTCTTCGGCATCCAGCCCAAGACCGCCGAGCGCTGGGCCACCCTCGCCGCAGGAAGCTGGGCAGACTTCCTGGCCGTCCGGGAAGGGAATCAGGGGTAGCAGCCGACACCGCCCAACGGTGGCATGGTCATCCGGACACCGTCGCCCGGCCCCAGCGAAGCAGACGGTCGGCGAAGGAGACCCTTCCGTATCCTCGGACCCCGTTTTCCCCTCCGCGGGAAGTCGTTGCGGGACCCCACGACACCGCTCGGCGCCGAACGCAGGAAGTCGAAGCGGAGGACTTCACCACGCTCAACGAACAGAGGGCCCACCGCGTCACGGGCAGTGACTCGCGATGGTCAGGGATTTCCAACGCCTTGTCAGCGTCTTGGTCGCCCGCCGGCACCGCTACACCGACGATCTCCGTCTTCCGCTGCTGGTCGGCCCACCATGTCACGGCTCCCAGCCCGGGTCCTCCTGGCCAGCCCGTGATCAAAACTCAGCTGTGAGTCAGTGGGATGTGCTGCGCGCCAGCAGACACCCCGGGAGGGATCCCGAGACCGTGAAGTAGATTCGTGTGGCCCGACTCCTCGTGGGGGCCGGTGTCGAAAGGAATCGATGACCAATGGGTCTGTTCGGTCGACGCAACGACAAGATCCTCCTGAAGAGCGCGCTGAAAGCTGCCGGCGGGCTTACCCAAACTGAGTTCGGCGCGCTTGTCTGCGAAGCAACCCGGCGTTCAACCGGGATCGTCATGACCGACGAGCAGATAGGCGTAGGTCTTTCCATGCTCGACGAGGCTTCAGGAAGAAAGAAGACAATCCCCAACACGCGAGTGCTGGCAGCGCTCCTTCCCACTGGCCGTGATCGAGCCCTTGCCGCAGCGTTTCCCATCTTCTTATACAGTCGGCTCGCTCGGTCGCTCCCGGAATTGGGTGGCGTCCACGTTCTCACCATCGACGAGCAGCACGCACGCCACGACACCGACCTGTATCGCACGATCAGCAACGAGCTGGACTGGAATCAGATCGGCCTGGTCTATGAAGACCAGGCGTCCGGGGAGAGGCAGGCTGCCTACGCCGCCACGACCACGATCGGAGCCGATGACCAGTTCAGACTCGACCGCACCACGGGCATGCTCGCGGTCATACGGTTACCCACATCCCCTTCGCGCTACGCCAGCCGCTACCCCTGGCGGACCTATCTACCGGACACGGAAGACATTATTGGCGCCAGGAGTGTTGAAGGCATTGGAACCGTCCGCCTACCCACGAGCGTTCCAGGCATTGAAATTGGAATGCCGAAGGAAGAAGTCTTGAGCTGCCTGGGCGAGCCCAGCGTTAAAACCAGCGCTAAGGAGGTGCATGGCAGAGCCGAGCACGTGGAATTCCTAGGGGGAGTCCCGGAATATGACCTGTGGTATTACAGAGACGTTCCGACTCCCGGAAAAGAGATACTTGTCAGGCTCGTTAATGACAAAGTTGCAACGGTTGACGTTCGCTAGCCTTGATCTTTCGCGAGGGTCCGCCGACGGAGTCGGTGGACCTCGTGCTTTCCGGAGCTGATGGCGGGCAGGCTGGTGACCCGGTTGTCGCGTCGGGTGGGCGCCGGGTTCCACTGCCCGGGGCGGG
>NZ_RBDY01000030.1 GCF_003626575.1 Streptomyces radicis
CACGACCACCACCGGGACACCCAGCCCCCGCACCTCCTCGTAGAACGCGGGATCCAGGGCCCACATGGCCAGGATCACCCCGTCCGGCGCGCGGCGGCGCAGCCCGGCCAGCCACCGCTCCCGCGCCACGGCCGACGCCTCCTCGGGCAGCGCGGAGACCACCGTGCCAAGGCCGGTACCGGCCGCGACCTCCACCACGCCGCGGAGGATCTCCATGGCCCACGCGTCCAGCTCGTGGAAGACCACCTGCACGAGGGCCGCCCGCCCAGGGTCCACCCGGCCCGGCGGATGGAAGCCGTGACGCCGCAGCAACTCCCCCACCCGTGCGCGGGTCTCACGGGCCACGCCGGGCCGACCGTTGACCACCCGGGACACGGTGGCAGGCGAGACACCCGCCCGCCGGGCGACGGCCGTGAGCGTCACCTCGCGCGCGCCGGACGACCCGTGCGCCACGTCCACGCCCGGGCGGACTCCTTCCCGTTCCTGAGACCGATCACCGACCGGAAGACCACCCACCCCCACAGAACTACCCCCTTCAGAGTTTTAGATGGTCGCAGCTGAGCGGTGACGCGAACGGCGGGCCTCAGCCGTCCGCCGCCCCTTCCCCGCGCCCGGCCCGTGCGGCACGCCGACGCTCGGTGAGACGGCGCGCCTTGACCTCCGTACCGCAGTCGGCCATGCGGCACCACTTGCGCGAGCCGTTGCGGCTGCGGTCGAGGAAGACCCAGCCGCAGCCACCGCCCTCCAGCGGACAACGGCGCAGGCGCGCCACATCGGCCGTGCGCAGCACGTCAAGGGCGCTGTCCGCCGCGCGGTCCGGCACCAGCATCGCGGGCGCCACCCCGACGACGAGCCGGACCGCGGCCGCGCCCCGCGCCACCCGCTCAAGGGCGGACCGCCCCGCCGCGGCCACCCACCGACAGTGCAACCGGTCGAGCGCCGCACTCAGGGCCGCCTCATCGACCGGCGCCAGACCGGCGGTCGCCAGGAGCCCGACGTGCAGCGACTCACGAACGTCCCGGACGGCGGCAAGCGCCGCCCACGCCACCCCCGGGTCACCCTCCCACGCCCCGGCGACCGCCTCGCCCTCCGCGGCGTCGACAAGCCCCGCCCGGCGCGCCCAGACCAGGAGCGCGGCCGGATCCGACAGGTGATCGCGAGGATCGGCGCCCGGCGCGGGCACCCCCCGCTCCAGGGTGTTCACCAGATCCAACGCCGCATGGCCACCCACCAAGGGCAGTTCGGAGATGTCCACCCGGCCGAAGCTACCATCGATATACGCGTAAACGGTAGCCGCAGGTCATCGATGAACAAGTCGCCCTTGCGTTCTCCGATCCGCGGGCCCGGGCCCAGCGCATCGAGGGCTGAGCACACCCGCACCGAGGTCAGGTGTGGCGGGAGGCCTCGGTGGCGTCCAGCCCTGCTCGTCCTCGGTCTTGGGACGTCATGGTCGTCGCCCGTCGTGTGAGGGTCGGTGCGACCAGCTGGAGGCCGGGAAGGTCGGTGCCGCCACGCAACTGGACGAAGAGCGCGTCGACCGCGCGCCGAGCCACCTGGCGGGAGTCCGCCGACACGTTGGTCACCGGGATCCGGAGCTCCTGTGCCACGTCGTCCTCGCACATGGCGACAACCGGGACGTCGTGGGCAGGGGCGATGCCTGCCTCCAAGAGCAGCTGAACGACACGCTCGGCCGCTATGGGAGTGCGGGCGAGGATCCCCGTTCGCTCATGTGCTGACAGCAGAAGGTCGCGCGTCGCGAGGATGCCCGGCCAGCCCGGCTCCGGAGGATGTACCACCTCGGCCGACACGTCGGCATGCTCGGCCTGGTGGCATGCCCCCGCCTCGAAGTCCGCGATGAACCGGTATCTGTCGTCCGGTACGTCGGCCGGCTCACCGATCACGATCACTTTCCCGGTGCCCGCCGCGATCAGCTCCTCGACCGCCAACTCCCCCGCTCGCCAACCGTCCACGTCGACACAGTGCAACCCCCGTGAGTCGTCAGGGCGTCCGATGAGGACGGTGGGCAACGCGAGCGTCGTCAACGTGTCGATGCGCTCATCCTCCCGGGTGACGTCCATCACGATGAAGGCGTCGACGATGCCGCGGCGCGCCAGACGTTCGAGGCCCGCGCGCCCTTCGTCGGCGGTGACCAGCACGATGTCGTACTCCCGCTCGCGGGCGGCCGCGGTGATGGTCTCGATGAAGGGCAGGACACCGGCGAGCTCGGTGCGGGCCGAGACGTGTACGACGAGCCCGAGCACGTGCGTGCGCCGACCGGCCAAAGCGCGTGCGCTGGCGTTGGGTTGGTATCCGAGCTGACGCATCGCCTCTTCGACGCGTGCTCTGGTCTTCCGCGAGATCGACCGGCTGCCGGACATGACGTAGGACACGGTGCTCTGCGACACGCCCGCCAGAGCCGCCACGTCTCTGCTCGTCACCACGTCGTGGCCTCATTCAGTGATCGCACGGACCCGTTCCGCTCGGACAACGCCCCTGCCCCGGGGTCCCAGGATACGTAGCCGTGTCAACATGCTGAGTGCCCCTGCCCCTTGGCCCGACCACGGTGAACCGGTCCGGGGGAACGGTTCACGGTGCGCCGGGCCAGGGTGGCGTCAGGCGGACCCGGCGGCGGAGTGGAGCTCGGGGGATAGGCAGGGCGGTGCCGCGTCGTGAACGTGTGGTCCCCCGCGCCGACGACGTGCCTCGTCCCGTCCGGCAGACCGACCTCCGCGGTGACGCCCGTGGGCACGACCGCGTTGAGGGTGTACCGGTCGTCGTCGAGACGCCAGTGGGTGGCGATGCGGCCGTAGGGCGTCAGGAGTGAGGTCCGGGCGTGCGTCAGGTCGCCACCGGGCAGCGGTCTGATGGCGGTTCGGCGGTAGCCGGGCTCCAGCGGGGCGACACCCCCGACGACGCGTTGCAGCCAGTCGGCGACGGCGCCGTAGGCGTAGTGGTTGAACGATGTCATCTCACCAGGGTTGACGGAGCCGTCGGGAAGGAGCGAGTCCCACCGCTCCCAGATCGTCGTGGCGCCCATGCGCACCTGGTACCGGTAGGACGGCGGGCTCGTCTCCGCGAGCAGGCGGTACGCGACCTGGACATGGCCGGTGTCGGTCAGGGCGTCGAGCAGGAACGGCGTGCCCGCGAAGCCGGTCGCGATCCGGTACTTCTCCCGTTCCACGAGCCCCACGAGGCGGCGGGCAGCCTCCTGTCGGGCAGCGGCGTCCGGGAGCAGGTCGAAGGCGAGGGCCGTCGCGTAGGCGGTCTGCGTCTCCCCGGCAATTCGGCCCGCCGGGGTGGTGAAGGTCCGTCGGAAGGCCGCCGCGACGGCATCCGCGAGGGCCGCGTACCGGCGAGCGTCCCCCGTGCGTCCGAGAACGGTCGCGGCACGTGCGACCAGGCGGGCGGAGCGAGCGAACCAGGCGGTCGCGACGAGGTCCGGATCGGTTCGGGCCGCGGCGGGCTCGTCCGCGGGCGCCGCGGGGTCGAGCCAGTCCCCGAACTGGCGGTCGCCCTCCCAGATCAGGTCGTCGCCCGCGCGCCGCCGGACGAGCTCGACCCATGACGTCATGCTCGCCCAGGCGCGACGGAGCATCGAGACGTCCGCGTAGCGCTCGTAGAGCGTCCAGGGGACCACCACAGCCGCGTCGCCCCACACCGCCACGGGCGGTGTGGGACCCAGGATCGACGGCACGACCAGCGGTGGGGCACCGGCGTTCTCCTCCTGTTCGGCGGCGAGGTCGGCGAGCCAGGAGGACAGGAAGCCCGCGCAGTCGTACATCGTCGTCGCGGCGGGGGCGAACACGGCGATGTCCCCCGTCCACCCGAGCCGCTCGTCACGCTGCGGGCAATCCGTCGGAACGGACACGGCATTGCCGCGCAGGCTCCAGCGGGCGTTCTCCCACAGCCGGGTGAGCTCCGGGTCGGAGCACTCGAAGTGGCCCGTGCGGCGCATGTCGGTGTGCACCACGATGGCCTGGACGCCCTCGACCCGCACATCCCGATGGTCGGTCGTGATGTCGGCGTACCGGAAGCCATGCACAGTGAACTCCGGCTGCCACGTGACGGGTTGGCCGCCGAGGACGAGTCGGTCGATGGCACGGGCACCGCGCAGGGGCCGGACGGCCAGCCGACCGTCTTCGACCACCTCCGCGTGGCGGACGGTGACGGTCGCGCCGGACGGTCCGGCGACCCGCATCCGCAGCACGCCGACCAGGTTCTGCCCGAGGTCGTAGCGCGTCGTCCCCTCGTCCACGACCTCGGAGGCCACGGGAACGAGCACTTCGGTGGGGAGGACCGGTGGGGTCG
Source organism: Streptomyces radicis (assembly GCF_003626575.1). GTDB lineage: Bacteria > Actinomycetota > Actinomycetes > Streptomycetales > Streptomycetaceae > Streptomyces > Streptomyces radicis. The sequence goes on from NZ_RBDY01000030.1 coordinate 4,309, forward strand.
TGGGAGCGACCAGGGCGTGCGGGACGGCGTCGAGCACCTCGACAGGGCTCCAGGCGGCGGCTCCGCGTCGCTCGTCCCTGGTCTCCCCGTCGTACAGCGAGGTCGCGACGACCGGCGAGGGGGCGGCGAACCAGTGCTCGTCGGTCCCCAGCTCGAGGGACCGGCCGTCCTGGAGCACGGCCTCGACCTGGGCGAGCACCGCCGTACGCTCTCCGTACACCCGGGAGAACCCCGCGTCCCATCCGAGTCGGCCGCGGTACCACCCGTCGGCAAGGGTGATGACAAGGAGGTTCTCGCCCATGCCGAGCAGGTGGGTGATGTCATGGGCGCGGTAGGGCAGGCGGTGGTGGTAGCTGGTCCAGCCGGGAGCCAGCCGTTCCTCACCGACGCGGACGCCGTTGAGGTGGGCGACGTGCACACCCCACGACGTGACATACAGCCGGGCGTGCCTGACCGGCAGCGTCAGGTCGATGGTGCGCCGCAGCTCGACCGCCCCGCCTTCGCCGTCGACGCCGCGGGGCGGCGCCACCATCCGGGCGAGCCAGTCCTCGGTGCGGAGCAGGCCTGCTTCGACCGTCGCCGGGGCACTCCACACCCCGGCCGCGCCCCACCGGTCGAGAGCACGCACCCGGACCGCACTCCGCTCCCGGGACGTCAGTGGCGCGAAGGGCCAGGCTCTCAGGACGTGGTCGTCGCCCCGAACGCGCACGTGTCGCGTGCCGTTCTGCCCTTGGACCTCGATCTCGACGAACTCCGGCACGGTCCGCGTGCCCTCGTAGCGCCAGGACAACCGGGGGCGGGACTCCCCCACCCCCAGTGCCTCGCGATGATGCTCGAAACGAACGTCGCGCACGTGCGCGATATCGGTGACCACGATGTCGTCCTTCTACGCGTCCGGTGTCGCGCCTGTCGATTCAGCCCTTGACGGACCCGATGAGGATCCCCTTGGCGAAATGCTTCTGAAGGAAGGGGTAGAACAACATGATCGGCAGGGTGGCGAGAACGATGGTGGCGAATCGCACTCCTTGCTCAGGAGGCACGAAGTTCGCGTCGATACGCCCGAGTGTGTTGCTCATGTCGGTCGAGACCGTGACCTGCTGGACGAACATCTGCAAGGTCCACTTGGACGTGTCCCTGATGTAGAGCAACGCCGACATGTAGTCGTTCCAGATGGCCACGGCATAGAAGAGCGAGAAGGTCGCCACTATCGGCCGGGACAGCGGGAGAACGATGCGGAAGAACGTGCCGATCTCGCTGCACCCGTCGATTCTGGCCGCCTCGAGCAGTTCTTCGGGAAGTTCCTGGAAGAAGTTCTTCACGATGATGAGGTAGAAGGGGTTGATCGCCATGGGGAGGATCAGCGCCCAGTAGGAGTCGAGCAGTCCGAGGGACTGCACGACCAAGAAGGTGGGGATCATCCCGCCGCCGAACACCAGGGTGAACACAACGAGGTTGATCACCACACGGCGCCCTGGCAAGCGCTTCTGCGCCAGCGGGTAGGCCATCGTGAAGGTGAGCATCACCTGGATCACCGTGCCGACGGCCGTGACCCCGATGGTGATGACCAGGCTGCGCACAAAGGCATCGGTCGAGAAGATGAAGTCGTAAGCGTCCGTCACCACCTCACGCGGCCAGAGGAAGAAGGGACGCGCGTCGATCTCCGTCTCGGTCGCGAAGGATCCGGCGAGCACATAGAGGAACGGCAGCACCGTCACGACCGCGAGGCCGATCAGCGCGCCGACGTTCAGGACATCGAAGGCGCGGCTGGCGGCGGTGGTTTTCTTGACAGCCATGACGCTCCTCAGAACAGGGTGCTTTGCTTGAACCGCTTGGCCAGCCAATTGGTCCCGAAGACAAGGATCAGACCGACGACCCCCTTGAAGAGCCCGATGGCCGTCGAGTAGGAATACTGGCCCTGGGCGATCCCCGTGAAGTAGACATAGGTGTCGAACACCTCGGCGACGTCGCGGTTGAGTGAGTTCGTCATCAGGTAGATCTGCTCGAAGCCGGTGTCCATGAGGTTGCTGCTGGTGAGGATGAGCATGATCACGATCGTGCTGCGGATGGCCGGCAGGGTGATGTGCCACATCTGCTGGAAGCGGTTGGCGCCGTCGATCCGTGCCGCCTCGTAAAGGCTGGCGTCGACGCCCGCCAGTGCGGCGAGATAGATGATGGTGCCCCACCCTGTGGTCTTCCATAGCGTCTGAAAGATGATCAGCGGGCGGAACCACTCGGGATCCGTGAGGAATGCGAAGGACGATCCGAACAAATTCTCGGCAAGGACCGTCACCGGCCCGTCCCCGAGGGCGAACAGCAGATAGGTGAGGGACGCGACTATGGTCCAGGAAAGGAAGTGCGGGATGTAGATGGTCGTCTGGATCATCCGCTTGAGAATGGAGCGGCGAACCTCGTTGAGCATGAGCGCGACGACGATCGGCGCGGGGAACACGATGACGATGTGGAGAAACGCCAGGAACAGCGTGTTCCCGAGAATCCTGGGAAAGTCCGGTGAGGTGAACAGCCGCTCGAAGTGCTCGGTCCCGACCCAGGGGCTTTCGTTCCAGCCCAGGAACGGCACATAGTCCTTGAAAGCCAGCGTGACGCCGTACATCGGGGCGTACTTGAAGACGGCGAAGTACACCAGGCCCGGCAGGAGCATGAGGTAGAGCCACCGGTACCGCATGAGGCGGGTGCGGAGGCGGACGGTGTGTGTCGCATCGGCCGACGGTCGCGAGACCGGGGTGGACTTCTGCGGAGCGATCACTGACATGGCACGCTCCCTTCGGTAGATCGTGGATGGGTGGCGGGGCGCGTCGGAGGCGCGCCCCGCGCGGCCTCAGCTCGCCTGGGAGTGCAGCTCGTTGATGTCGTCGACGATCTGCTGGCCGCCCTCGGCGAACCAGCGGTCGATCTCCGCCCTGAGCTCGTCCTCACTGATCAGGCCTGAGAGGTACTTGGCACGGGCGTCGGTGATGATGAGCTCCAGCTGGGAGCCGCGCTCGGCCTGGACCTCGGAGTAGTAGGCCAGGGCGGGATTGCGCACGGCTTGTTCCAGATCGTCGGCGGCAAGCCGCTCGAGTGTCGCCACCAGCTCCTGCTCGGGCCGGCCCGCCGGACGCTTGGTGTGGTAGAGCTTGCCGTTGCTCGCCGTCTCCAGAAGTCCGAATGAGGACAGGTCAGCCTGGGCCACCTCGTCGGCTTCCGACTCCACGATCGGTTCCGCGTAGTCGTCGACCTCGTTGAAATGCGTCCCCTCGACTCCGTTGATCATGAGGGTCTGTCCCTCCTGACTCGACAGGTCGTCGAGGATCGACAGAACGCGGTCGAGCATCTCCTCCGTGGGCACGGCTGTCTTCGAGATGGCGAGCACACCGCCGTGTCCTGGGGTGGGCAGCGCGTGGAGCTCGCCATCGGGCCCTGTCAGATTGCCCGTCACCGTGACGTAGTCGCCGTAGTCCTCGGGGTCCGACTGCCGGAACAGGTCGAGAAGTCCCTTGGCCCGTGACCCGGTGTCGATGATGATGCCGCCCTCGCCGTTCGTGAACGGGTCATTCCAGTTGGCACCGTCGAAGGTCGCGAAGTCGGGGTTGACCAGGCCCTCCTCGACCATCCCGCGGAGGAAGCGGTTGGCTTCGAAGAACTCGTCGGTGGTGAAGCTCGGCACCAACTCGCCGTCGACCTCTCCCCAGCCGTTCGGCGCGCCGAACCAGGTCTCGATGGCGTCATAGGGGGTTCCGGCACCAAGACGGTTCCAGTTGGGCAGGATCAGGCCGTAGGTGTCGTCCTGACCATTGCCGTCGGGATCCTGCTCGGTGAACGCCCGCGCCACCTCGTGGAGGTCCTCGGTGGTCCCCGGCACCTCGAGCCCGAGGTTGTCGAGCCAGTCCTGCCGAAGGGTCACCGCGGTCCGCATCGGGTCACGCCACAGGTAGACGCCGTAGGCCGTGCCATTGACCGCACTGGCCCGCAGGACCTCCTCGCTCTCCGGCGTCAGGTTCGGGTGGTCGTCGAGCTTGTCGGTCAGGTCCCAGAAGGCCCCGGCCTCGGCAGCCTGGACGAACGCCGGGTACTTGCTGTTCTCGACGACGACCAGGGCGGGTATGTCCCCGGAGGCGAGCGTGGTGGTCAGCCGCTCCGGGTAGTTCGCGCCCGGTACCCACTCGATGTCCAGCTCGACACCCGCGAAGTCCTCGATGGCGGTCTGCACCTGGCCGTCCTCCGCCGGCGCCTGCCCGGCGAGCAGTGGGGCCATGACGGTCAGCGAGGACACCTCCTCATCGATGGCGTTGCTCCCGCCACCACCGCAGGCAGCGAGGGGCACGAGCGAAGCGGCGAGAGCGGCGACAACGCCTGTGCGCCGGATGTACGTCCTTGTCATTCCGGAGTCCTCCTGGGATCAGCTGACATTGAGCGGATGGGTGGGAAGCGTGCGGAGAGGGCCCGCGCTCGGGGGATCCCCGCGACGTTCTTCGTTGTCGTCGAAGAACCGCAGGCACAACCAGGTGCTGACGGTCCACCACGCGCCGACGGCGACGACGGCGACCACCGGCACCGAAAGGACGGCGTACGCCATCGCGATCGCGACGAAGGCGAGCAACACGCCGCATGCGGGGCGGGCAAGGGTGAGACGGAGAGCGAGGAACGTGACGCGCCACGGGCTGACCGTGTAGTGGGCCACCAGCGGCGCCGTCCAGGCCAGGGCCGTCGCGGCCAGGGCGAGTGCCGGGAGCGTCACCAGGCGGGCACCCGTCGCGCCCTGTCCTTGAGCGGAGAACCACACGTAGTTGGCGGCCAGGGTGGCCGTGACCAGTACGAGCGGAAGAACGGCCGCCTGGGACCCCGGGAATTCCCGCACCCAGAACCGCGCGCCGTCGCGCCAGACCCGGTCGTGGCGTCCCAGGGTCCGTTCCCGCACAAGCGTCGCGGCCGCCACGCTCGCGGGGGCGACACCGAGCAGCACCCCTCCCGCCACGGTGAACACGAGCCAGAAGGCCGACAGGGACAGCGACCAGGTGACCCATTCCCCTGCGGCGGCCAACAAGGAGAACCAGCCCGCCCCTTCGGCCATGTGGCCGGTGGAGCGGTGCCGCCTGGTTCCGGCTGCCCCGGAAGCCGTCGCGGTGTCCCACCTGCCGTCTCGCTCCCGCACGGAGAGGTGGCCCAGGGCGGGAGCTGATCCTCCGGTCGGGAGCGCGGCTCGTCGGTCCCGATCGTCAGGCGAAGTGGTCAACGACGTCATCGCGGTGCTCTCTGTCGTCTCGCGTCGGCTTCGACGCCGGTTGTCGATGCGCATCGAGTCGATGCGCATCGAGGACCATAGCTGTCGAAGAAGTAAACGGGAAGGCTTGTCACACAAGAAGGCGGCCAACGCGCCCCTCGACGGCTCGGGCCCACACGGCCTCGCGGGCGCCCTCGACAGCAGACGATCCAATAAATGCCCAGGTCAGAATGGGTGGGTCAGGCATGGAGCACGCCTCGACGAGGGGCGGTGTCGACACCTCGGCCCGCTCGGAGGCGGGGCGCCGGACCCCGCCTCCGCGAGCGATCGGTAAGCACTGCCATCCCGCTTGATACCTTACAGGCGCCGGAAATCTTTCCGTTCCCTCCTCATCGACAAGGTCATAGCGCCTCAGTAAGAAAGTGTTCGCAATGTCACGCGCTACGGCATCGGCATCCAGTTCTTCGCGATGGATGAGCGGAGGGAAGGTTTGGGTGGAGATCGTCACTCATTGACAAGGAACAGATGAGCTCTGAAGGATTGCCCTCATGGTGATCAATCTCGAAGGCGTACCCGCCGAAGAACGCCGTCAGCGCATCGCGGCCACGGTGGAGGAGCGCGGCTTCGTGCACGTCGGCGACCTGGCGGAGGCGTTCGGGATCTCCCGTGTCACGGTGCGCGCCGACCTCGACAGTCTGGAGAAGCAGGGCCAGCTGCGCCGGGTGCGCGGCGGAGCGCTGGCGACGCATCGCACCGGCGGCATGCCCGCCAGTCGGGCCGGGGGATCCGTGGAGTCCTCCTTCGAGGAGGCGATGAGTGCCGCCGGAGCGGAGAAGACCGCCATAGGGCGCCACGCCGCCCGACTGATCAGCCCCGGGGAGAGCGTGATCCTCGACGCGGGGACGACCACGATGGCCGTGGCCCGCGCACTCGTCGAGCGCGCCGACCTGCGTGATGTCGTCGTGATCACCAACGGGATTTCCATCGCCCTGGAGCTGGAGCGGGCCATCCCGCGGTTCACGGTCATCGTCACCGGCGGCACCCTTCGGCCACTCCAGCACTCCCTGGTCAACCCGCTCGGTGCGGAGATCCTGGGGCGGATCAACGCCGACACGGTCTTCCTCGGCTGCAACGGCGTGCATCCACGCAGGGGCTTCACCAACCTCAATCTGCCCGAGGCCGAGCTCAAACAGGCCATGCTCCGCTCCTCGGCCCGGAGTGTCGTCGTCGCCGACGGCTCGAAGGTGGGGCGGGTCGAGCTGGCCCCCATCTGCTCGATCGACCAGGCCGACCTGCTCATCACCGGAGCGTCCGGGGACAAGCAGACGATCCAGGACTGCCGCGACGCGGGTCTTGAGGTCGACGTGCCCGAGGGGCCCGGACAGGCATGAGCCCTGTGTCGGCCGAAACCGCGTAGCCGCCGCACACGGGCCTCGCCACCGTCTGCGGCCAGGTCCACATGGTCGGACATCCCCACGAGGGCTTTCGGAAACCATCGCATTCTTGTCCATGGATAAGCTTCGCGCCTATGATGCCGCCGACAGGTGCTTCGCCTGCCCGTTTTTTCTGTTCGTCAACAGCTCACAGTGACGGGTGGCCATGGGCGATGCGCTCCTACCGAGTGAGAGGCGTCAGATGAGCCAGGGGCTGGACGCGGCCATGGAGGTTCCCGTCGAGGCCGACGAGGCGTGGTGGGGCGGGGCGGCGGCGGACGGACTCGCCATGCCCTTCGCCGACGGATACCGGACCGACCTACGTGACCTCGGGGGGAACCAGGGCATGCCGCTCCTGCTGTCCAGCCACGGCCGGTACGTGTGGTCCGACCGCCCCTTCGCGTTCGAGATGGCCGACGGCGCGCTGCGGGTGCGAGCCGACGCGGCCGCCGGCGTGGTCCTCGGCGACGGCCACGGCGACCTGGCCAGCGCCTACCGCGCCCTGGTCACCGAGCGGTTCCGCCCGCACGGACAGCCGCCGGACGCGCGGCTGTTCACCGCCCCCCAGTACAACCTGTGGATCGAGACCCTGTTCAACCCCACCCAGCGGGGCGTCCTGGAGTACGCCCAGGCGGTCCTCGACCACGGCCTGCCGCCCGGCGTCCTGATGATCGACGACAACTGGCACGAGGCGTACGGCACCTGGACCTTCCACCCGGGCCGCTTCCCCGACCCCGCCGCCATGCTGGCGCGGCTGCACGAGCTCGGCTTCACCGTCATGCTGTGGCTGGTGCCCTATGTCACCCCGGACACCGAGACCTTCCGCGCACTGCGCGACGCCGACCTCCTCATCCGTGACGCACGCGGCCGGGTCGCCATCGGCGAGTGGTGGAACGGACACGGCGCCGCACTCGACCTGCTCGACCCCGACGCCGTGCGCTGGCTGTCGCGGGCCCTGAAGGAGCTGACGCGCCTTGGCGTGGACGGCTTCAAGTTCGACGGCGGCGAGCCGCCGTTCTACGCCGGTCTCGGCCGACCCGATCCCCACGCCTACACCGTCGCCTGGAACCGCTTCGGCCTGGACCATCCCCTCAACGAGTTCCGCGACGCCTGGCTTGCCGCCAACCTCCCGCTCGCCCAGCGCCAGCGCGACAAGGCGCACGCCTGGCACGGCCGGGACGGGCTCGCCGCCCTGGTCCCCAACGCCCTGGCCCAGTCGCTGACCGGACACGCCTACACCTGCCCGGACATGATCGGCGGCGGCGAGTACCAGTCCTTCGGCAGCGCCACCTTCGACCCGGAGCTCTTCGTCCGCTCCGCACAGGCCTCGGCCCTCTTCCCGATGATGCAGTTCTCCGCCGCCCCGTGGCGGCTGCTCGACGCCGAACATTTCGACCACTGCCGCGAAGCCGCCCGGCTCCACGAGCGCCTCGGCCCCGAGATCCTGGCCCTCGCCAAGGACGCCGCCCGCACCGGCGAACCCATCCTTCGCCCCCTGGAGTACGACCACCCGGGCCACGGCTACGCCTCCGTCACCGACCAGTTCCTCCTCGGAGCCGACGTCCTCGTCGCCCCCGTGACCGAGCCGGGCGCCACCACCCGCACCGTCACCATCCCCCCGGGACACTGGCGCGCCGACGACGGCCAGCGATACGAGGGCCCCGTCACCGTCACGGTCGACGCCCCACTCTCCCGCCTCCCCTGGTTCCGCCGCACCACCCCCGCGCCCGGCCCGGCCTGAGCCCGCACGGAGCAGCAGCACCAACGGCAGGGAGGTCGTTCTGGTTCGTCGGCCGGGGCCCCATGCGGCCACCGGCATCAGAGCCGGTCACGGCGGGCGACGGTCACCTGGTGGACAACGGTGTCGATGTCGATGCCGGTGGCGAGGTTGATGGCCACATAGTGCCGGTCGCGGTACCAGAGGTGGTCGTCGTGCAGGGTGATCGGGTCACTGTGGAAGGTCCCGTCGGGGTCCAGGCGGACGGGGACGGGGATCGGGTCGCGGTCGACGAGGACGCGGACCTCGCCGGTGTCCGGGAAGGTCGGGTGGTCGGTGAGGTCCACCTGTCCCCGGACGGTGAAGGTGCCGCCGGGCAGCGGGGTGACGACGTCCCGCTGCCCGGCGCTGACGGGCACCAGGTGAACGGCAGGGCCCGGCGCCTGGTCCGGCACGGCCTCGGTCCGGTCGCGCAGGCGCGGCGGGGTGGTGTCGTAGCGGGTGGTGGCGCCGGTCTCGGGGTCGACATTGGTGACGCCCGTGACGACGAGGTTCTTGATGTTCCTGTTGCGGGCGAAGCCGGCGGCGAGGTCGCTCGCGGTGTGGAAGGTCGAGTCGCGGTAGCGGACGTTCTCGACCGGTGAGCGGGAGGCGGCGCTGCGGAAGGAGAAGGTGGTCCTGCCCGGTGTCATGGTGGGCGCGGTGTCGACGCGGTCGAGGAAGACGTTGCGGATGGTGGGGTTGAAGACGGTGGCCTCCGGCGAGGGCGGGGTCACGCCGTAGTCCGCCTCGAACTCCACGAGCCCGAAGGACGCCTGCCGCAGCAGGCAGTCGCGGACGTGGACGTTCTCGACGACGCCGCCCCTGGCCGCGTTCGTCTTGATCTTCAGGGCCATGGCAAGACCAGGGCCTTCGAAGACGCAGTCGTGGACGAAGACGTCGCGGATGGAGCCGGACATCTCGCTGCCCATGGAGATGGCCGCCGAGTGCCCGCCGTCGTTGTGGAAGGTCGAGTGGCGGACGATGATCCGCTCGCTGGGGGCCCGGTGTGCACGGCCGTCGCGGTCGCGGCCGGACTTGATGGCGACGCCGTCGTCGCTGACGGTGACGGTGTTGTGCTCCAGGACGACATCGCGGCAGGACTCGGGGTCCAGGCCGTCGTCGTTGTTCCACCACTGCTCGAAGTCCCGGGTCTTGTCGCTGTGGATGTCGAGGTGGCGGATCAGGACATTGGCGCAGTTCAGGGGGTGGACGATCCAGAAGGGGACGTTGCGGATCCGCAATCCCTCGATGAGCACGTTCACGCAGTCGTTGGGCTGGATGAACGAGGGCCGAAAGGTCGACCGCAGCACCCTGGCGCCGGGTGGTGGGGGCACCTGCCGCACCCGGCCGTCCCGGACGACGGGGATGGTCTCGGGCAGGTGTCCGTCGTCACTGAAGATCCGCGTCTCGACGGGCGTGCCGAGCGCGTTCATCCGTTCGAGGACGCCGTTCTGGCCGTAATCGGCGTTAGGGTCCGCGTCCTCCACGCCCGGCTCACCCCAGTACCCCTTCTTCCAGGGCCGCCAGTTCCACATGTCCTCCTGGCCGTCCAACGTGCCGCCACCGGTCACCGCGATATCGCGCTGGTGCAGGGCATAGATCAGCGGCGAGAAGCCATACAGGTCCGTGCCCTGATAACTGGTGCGCACCACCGGGTAGAACGCGTTGCTCCGATTCCGCACGAACTTCACCACGGCACCCGCCTCGACGCACAGGTTCACGCCGCTGAGCAGGGCGATGGCGCCCGTGTAGTAGGCGCCGTCCTCGTTGGGCGAGGCACCGGGCGGTATGACGACGGTGCCGCCACCGGCGTCATGGCAGTCCTGGATGGCGGCCTTGACGGCGTCGCCGTGGAACCACACCCGCCGGGTGGCGAAGACCAGCGGCGAGTCGGTGACCGCCGGGTCGCCGGCCTGGTTGCCGACGGCGTACGTCTCGGTGATCTCGCGCACCAGGTGCTGGTAGGCGGGCGCCGTGACGTCGAAGCGGCGCGCGGGAAAGGTCGGGGTGTGGGCGTTGACGATACGGTCGATCTCCTCGTACAACGGTGCGTTCCAGTACGCGCCGTCCCGGCGCGCGGCCTCCGGATCGTGGACCGCGAGGGTGTAACCGCCGGTCCCGCGGCCGTCCTCGGCAAGGACCAGTAGACGGTCACCGTCCTCGAGCGCCCCGTCCGGCTTCGGCGCTCCCGACGCGTCCACCACCGTGCGTGTCTGCCCGGAGCCGTCGGAGGCGGTCAGCTCCGCCAGCGCCTGCGCCACGGTGGTGCCGGTGGCGACGGTGATGGTGGACGTGCCGACGGTGCGCACGAACCGCCGCGGGTCAGGTCTGGTGACAACCACGGTGCCGGTGGACGGCACCGCCCTTCCGTGCGGCGCGTCCTCGGTGCTGGCGGGGGCGGGCGTCTTCATGTGCGGAGCTCCTCGATACGGGCGGTCTCTGGTCGCGCCAGGAAGGCGTTGCGGTCAACTGCGCGGAAGCGAAGCGCCGTCGGCGCCACAGGTACCGAACCGTTCGGCGGCCTCGGCACGCCGTCACGGCGCGGGGATCGGCCTGTGCACGCCCCGTGGTCGGTATTCCAGCGCCTCGGAGACGCCGACGAGATCGGCCAGCAGCCAGATGACCGCCAGCCACATCTCGGTGCCCTGAAGTCCCGGCGTGGTGGCCGGGTCGCCGACGGTGGCGGGATGGGGCGCGCGGAAGCCGAAGCCCAGCCGATCGGTCCAGTGTCCGAGCGCGTCCCGCAGAAGCCCGCCGGCCAACTGGACGATCTCGTCGTCGCGGTGCCCGGACTGCCGGGTGAGCCACAGCGGGTGGGCGATGTCGAGGATGTTGCACGCGTTCTGCCGATCCGGTCGAACGAACCGGACGTCCCGGGAATGGGTGAGAACGGTGTCGATGACGCGCTCCGGATAGGGCACCGGCAGCCCGAACTGCGCGAACGTGCCGCGCGACACCCGGTAGAAGCCGTTGACGATCTGGAGCAGTCCGTCCTCCGGCCGTGCCGAGCCCCACATGCCCGTCATCGGGTCGACGTGGGTCAGCAGCCAGCCGAACACCGCTTCCGCCGCCCCGGGGCGCCCTGGGTGCCCGACCTTCCGGTTCCAGTGGACAGCCGTGCCGAGGACGTCGGCCCAGTGCCCCGCGTTCCAGGCGTTCGTCTCCCAGCGCTGCTCCTCCAGCCCCTCGATCAGCCGGTCGGGGCCAGCCTCGGCGACGACATGGACGGGGCTGGGGAACGCGCTGTCGAGGAGCTCGAGCGCGTACCCCACGCTCAGTACGTGGTAAGCGGCGTCGGGATCGAACAGGCCGTCACCGGGGAGCCGTTGGTTGCCGTCGGGAAGCAGCTCACCCACCATGCCGGTCTTCGGATCCTGCCAGCTCCGCAGCCGCTCCACCTGCTCGGCCGCGGGCAGCTGACCGGGGGCGCGCCCGAGGAGCAGGTCGGCGATCTCGATCGCGTCGCACTGGGCGCGCACCGTGGGCGCGGCACCTGGCCGGTCCACGAACAACCCGCCGCCGAGCGACGGTTCGAAGCAGCGGGCCAGGATCTCCTCAGCCTGGGCGCGGGCGGTGTCCGCGAACTCGGCTACGGCGTCGGCGAGATCGTCGGTCCGCGCGGAGGCCGACGGGGCGAGCTGGGGCACGCGCCACTTGATGACCTTCGCGGGATTGCCCCCGACCACGGCGCCGGCCGGGACGTCCCGGGTGACGACGGCCCCGGCGGCGACGACGGCGCGGTCCCCGATCGTCACCCCGTCCAGGACGACGACGTGGGAGCCGATCCACACATCGTCGCCGACCCGGATGCCCAGGCTGGTGAGCGGCTGGCGGTGCACCTCGATGTCCGGGTCAGAGAACGTGTGGTTGAAGCCCAGCAGCGACGTGTGCGCCCCGATGCGCACAGAGTTGCCGAGCTCGACCGTGCCGCGGATCACCGTGTAGGCGTTCATGGTGCACTCACTGCCGGTGCGCAGCGAGCCCGTGAGGTGGGCCCCGGCGGCCACGCTGGTCCACCGGCCGAGACGCAGCTCCTCGTTCTGCACGGACGCGAGCCCCGAGACGAAGCACCGCTCCCCGATCGTGTAACCAGCACGGCGGCCGAGCTCGCGCTGGTGCCGGAGCTGGCGCTCCCGCGCCTCCTCGTCGGCCTCCGTCCAGAAGAGCCATGGCGAGTAGTCGTGACGGAGACGGTCGGGCTGGGGCTCGTCGTCGGTCATGCGGTCCGTCCCCTTCCGGCTCTGCCGCCGGTATCCGGTCACTGTCGCTGAACATCGTTGACAGCGCCCAGCACCTTGTCAATAGCATCAAAACAGAAACTTCCGGTAAGTTGCACCCGCGATACTCCGGACAAGAGCTACTCAGTCGCCCCCATCCGCAAGGGACTGATGCTCCGGGAGAGATACTTCCGCGGCGGACGACGCGGCACACGGAGGTCATGAGCCACCCTCACGAAGCGCCCACGACCGAAAACCCCGGGCCGCCCTCTCGCCCCCGGTCCGGGACCCCGAGGGGCCCCTGCTGTCGCGACCAGAGCACCCCGGTGATCGAAGGGGACACCACGCGACCGATGCCGGACCTGACGCGGCGTCCGTGAGCTTGTCGTCCAACGTCCACACCGGATCGCACCCACGAATCGACCCCTCACCCATACGACCAGGTGGTGCGGCGAGATAGCTTCGAGACATGGACCGAGCGGAAGGCAAGGCACATGTGCAATCCCAGACCTGCCACAGCCCCGATCGCCACACATCACGAAACGGCAAAGCGCCCCTAACCCACCAGCTCAGGAGATACTCTCCCCGCGCGAGCGGGGGTGGTCCGCTGATCGTCTTGAGGGCCTACGCAGGGCGGGAGCTCTCCCCGCGCGAGCGGGGGCGGGTCAGTGCACGATTCATCCGGCACCGGCTCTGGCTCAAGTGTCGCGATCTCGTGGCTCTCCGTTGCCTTTGAAGGAGGCATGGGGGAGATTGGTGGGTGAGCCGGGAGGGCGCCCTGTGGGGATCGTGGTGTTCATGACGTTGCCGGGATTGGTCATCCTGCTGACCGCAGTGGCCTTCGTCGATCGCGTGTTGGTGTCCTGGCGAGGTGGAGCGCGTGGTGGCGGGGTCTCGGCCACGGGCTTCGAGATGCTGCACGCCAGCCTTCTTCCCGGCAAGGAACACGAGATACGGCAGCGCGAGGTCACCACACTGCTCCGCGAGGAAGAGGGAGACGGCGCCCCTCCACACTCCAGGGTCGATCTGGACCAGGGCACGGCCTTCATCCGCACGCGCGATCTCCCCTGACGGCGAGCCAACCCCGCCGTCTCACGCAGCGAGCACCCACCGCACAAGAGGGCAGCGTAGATCGTCTCCATGCCACGAGGGGATTGCCCTCTTCGCACCAGCCGACCCGCGCCTGACGCGGAAATCAAGGAGACTACCGGCGGCCGGTGGACCAGGATTCGAGAATGGAGATGCCCGACGTCACGCGTGCGATGGCGGCTGCGACTTCGATCGCCGTATCACTCGGCCTACCCGTCAGCGGCGCAACCGTGCTCCACAACTCCAACAAGCTGGCACTGCGGCTGACGCCATGCGACGTCTTTGCCCGGATCGCCCCTGTGGGAAAAGAAGTTGCACAGTTCGAAGTCGAGCTCGCTCAGCGACTCGCCGAGGTCGGATGCCCGGTGTGTCCCTTGGAGCCTCGGGCGGACCCGCGTGTGTACACGAGCGATGGCTTCACCGTCACGCTGTGGACCTACTACGAGCCCGTGACACCTGACGTCTCACCCGTCGACTGCGCCAAGGCGCTGGAACTGCTGCATGTCGGCATGCGCAAGGTCCATGTGCCGAGCCCACGGTTCACGGACCGGATCACGGAGGCGGAAGAGGTCGTTGCCGACCCGGATCGCTCGCCGGAGCTCGCCGACGCGGACCGCGTCTTCCTCGGCGGCAGACTGGCAAGCCTGCGACGAGCGATCGAGAAGCGCGGCGCCGTGGAGCAGCTGCTCCACGGCGAGCCGCATCCAGGCAATGTGCTCAGCACGAAGAACGGCCCGTTGTTCATCGACCTCGAGACGTGCTGCCGTGGACCCGTCGAGTTCGACCTCGCCCATGTTCCCCAGGCGGTCTGCGAGCACTACCCGAACATCGACCAAGGGCTGCTGGACGAGTGCCGACAGCTCGTCCTCGCGATGGTCGCGGCATGGCGTTGGGAGCTTGGCGACGAGTTTCCGAACGGGAGGTTGTTCGGAGAAGAACTCCTGCGCGCGCTGCACGACGGTCCTCCTTGGCCGACACTCGACACGTTGACTTCCTCCCCTGCCTAGAGGCGGGGGGTTCCAGCGGTCGCCCGCTGGGGTTCCTGTTTCATCGACGACCGCCGTGTCCGGGAGGACTCCCGTTGAGGTCTTACACCGTCTCCACAGGCTGCTGCCGCCAGCCCGGCGGCCAGGATGGTGCGTGCCGCGTTCACGTCACGGTCATGCACCGCGCCGCACTCACACGTCCACGTCCGGACGTTCAGCGGCAGTTTCCCGCGGACCGTGCCGCAGGCCCCGCACAGCCTCGAGCTGGGGAACCATCGGTCGATCACCACGAGTTCACGCCCGTACCAGGCGCACTTGTACTCCAGCATGGAACGCAGTTCCGTCCGGGCCGCGTCCGAGATGGCGCGCGCGAGACGGCCGTTCTTGAGCAGGTTGCAGACGGCCTCGCGGTTGTTCGAGCCCTTCGCCTTACGGGACAACTCCCGCTGCGCGCGGGCCAGGCGCGCACGGTCACGCCGCTCGTACCGGGGATTGGCGATCTTCTCCCCGGTGGACAGGGTCACCAGCGAGGTGATGCCCGCGTCGACACCGACCGCCGCACCCGTGGCGGGGGCCTCGGTAACGGTGTCCCCGCACAGCAGGGACACGAACCAGCGGCCCGCCGCGTCACAGGACACCGTCACGGTGGACGGCTCCACTCCCCCGGGCAGGGGACGCGACCAGCGGATGTCCAGCGGCCCGCTCATCTTCGCCAGCGTCAACTCCCCCTCACGCCATGCGAAGGCGCTCCGGGTGTACTCGGCCGACGCCCTCGACCTCTTCCGCGACTTGTGGCGCGGGTACCCGGCCCGCTTGGCGAAGAAGCTGGCGAACGCCGTCTGGAGATGCCTCAGGGCCTGCTGGAGCGGGACGCAGGACACCTCGCCCAGGAAGGCGAACTCCCCGGTCCTCTTCCACTCCGTCAGCGCGGCGAAGAACATCGCGCCCATGCCGTTGGGGTCGTATGAGAATCGCTGGGGCGGCGACGGGCCTTGGGTGCTTGCCCGGCGGATCTTGTGGCCATCTGATGGTCGGCTCGTTGCGCTCGACCCGGTCGGGGGTAGCTGCCGGACGCCGTCGTCAGGGTCGGTTCGGGTCGGAGTGCACCACCATGAAGAGCGACCAAGCGGGCGCGGCTGGGTCGTCCGGGCGGGCGGCGAACTCTTCCAGCAGATCCTTGAGCCGGGTGCGGAACTCCTCCATCTGCGGCGGTGGCAGGCGCAGCGCCATCCTGGTGCCCTCGGCCTCGGTCGCGGGGACGAGGGCGAGTTCCTCCAGGAACGCGTCGAGCATCGACCGGTCCAGCGCGGGTGCTTCGAGGTGCCAGCTCTTGCGCGTCGCCAGATACGGGATCTCTCGTGCGCCGCGCGCGCCGCGCCGTTCTTCCTGCGCCTCCAGGAACCCGGTGCGGACCAGCGTTCTGGTGTGGTGCAGCACGCTGGCCGGGTCTCGGCCGAGGATCGCCGCGATCTCCTTGTTCGTGCGCGGCTTCCGCACGCAGATGCGCAGGATGCGCAGGCGGAGGGCGGAGGCGAGTGCCTTCGCCTCCGCGTCGGTCGCCAGTCGGCGTTCGGTCATGACCAGCAGCCTACTGAAGAGCGGACAGCCCGCTGAAGGGCCGGATCGCAAGTGATTGACAAAACTCAATCACTCGTCCAGAGTGCCGCTGTGCCCTTCACAGCCCGGGGATCCGCAGATCTCTCGGCACGCCCACCGTGGCCCGAACGAACGAGGTCGACCATGCCGAACCGTCCCGGAACGACCGGCGGGACCGCCGCTCCCGAGAGCCCCGCAGAGCAGGCGGATGCCCCGCCGAACAGGGGGATGGTGGTCAGTCCCGTCGAGGCTCCCCCGGGGCCCGGGGAGAGGGCGAACGACTACAACAGCTTCGCCGAGGCATACGAGGCCGAGAACGAGACCAGCCTCCTCAACGCCTACTACGCGCACCCCGCGATCGTGGACCTGGCCGGCGACGTGGCGGGCCGCCGGATCCTCGACGCCGGCTGCGGCGCCGGCCCCGTGGCCGCAGACCTGCGCGAGCGGGGCGCCGTCGTCGCCGGTTTCGACTCCAGCGCCGGGATGCTGGAGCTGGCCAGGCAGCGGCTCGGCGACGATGTGGTGCTGGAGCGCGCCGAACTGGGCGGCCCGCTGCCCTTCGCCGATGCCGACTTCGACGACGTCGTCGCCTCCCTGGTCCTGCACTACCTGGAGGACTGGACGACGGCCCTGGCCGAACTGCGGCGCGTGCTGAAGCCCGGCGGCCGCCTCATCGGGTCCGTCCACCACCCCTTCATCCAGCATATGACGGCACCGCCCGGAACCGACTACTTCGCGACCCGCTCCACCTCCCAGTGGTGGGAACTCGGCGGCACCAAGCACCTGATGACCTTCTGGGACCGGCCGTTGCACGCGATCACCGACGCGTTCACCGCGGCCGGCTTCCGGATCGACGTCATCAGCGAACCGGCCCCGGGACCCGGCACCCGCGAACGGTTCCCCGAGGTCTTCGAGCAAAAAGAGTCGGGCAGGTTCCTGTGCTTCCTGTTCTTCGTCCTCACGAAGGCGTGACCTCCGCCCGTAGGCGCGGGCCGTCGGCGCAGGAGCCAGCCTCACGCACGCCTCGCACGGCGTCGCGGATGTCGAGGACCATGACGCCGTCGATCTTCCCGATGCTGCCCTTTCCGAAGCGGACCCACAGCGGGTAGGCCCCGGCGTCGCGGGCGAAGGCGATCTCCACCACGATGTCCGGACCACCGGGCAGCCAGACCACCACGTCCAGCCGCCCGTGGCGGCCCTTGCCCTCGGGAACGACGGGCACCCGCAGCTCGCGGTAGCGGCGCAGGTAGCGGGCAGCGGAGCGAACACCTCGTCGTCGGCCGTGGACCGTACGGCCCGGGTGAGGCTTCGGGTGATCTCGGCCGTGGCGGGCGCCGGGTCGCCGTTCGCCCGGTGCGCGGCCACGGCCTCAGCGGCGCCCCGCGACCAGTCGGAAGGTCCGGGAGGCCCGCCGAGGTCTTGGGCCGACCGAGGTGTCGACGGCCGGGGAGTAGACATCCTGGTTCCACTGCGGCCCATCCGGTGCCGTCGGCAGTCCATGGGAAGGACTCACCAGGCGCCCCAGGAGTGGACCACGCCGCAGTCGACAAGTTCTCCCCGCGCGAGCGGGGTCCCCTACCGGGACGTGTCGTCGGAGTCCTCGTCCACCGCCGGGAGGCGGACCTCCTCGCCCAAGGCGTGGCAGGCGCGTTCGTACCAGTCGACGGGGACCAGGACCGCCTGGGGGGTCTGATAGCGGACGGCCTGGATGTGTTCGCCGCGGTAGGCGAGATCGGGTGAGCGCACGACCCCTCGATCAGGAACCTGGACAAGCCGAGCGGCCAGGTCTCCTGATATCAGGCTCCGCCCGAGGCGGAGGACCCCTGGCCAAGGCCACGGCGGCGCTCGCCGCGAGGCGCTCGCCCACGCGCTCGCCCACGCACCGATCGACGGGCTTCGGCGAGCACGGCGTGATACTCCGCGGCATCACCGCGGGCACGACCCGCACCGGTTCCCGAACTCCGGGAACGCACGGCGGCACACCACGGCACGGTCATCGCCAGTGATGGAGTTGCGACCCTGCGTAGCGACGCCTACGGTCGTCCTCGGTGGCTTCACAGACATCGGTGACAGGGGCGAGACGTGGCACGAGTCGTCATTCGGGGCGGGCTGCTCGTCACGGCAGCCGACGAGGTCGAGGCCGATGTACTGGTGGAAGACGAGAAGGTGGCCGCGCTCGCCGCCCGGGGGAGCGCGGCGGCCGAGGGATGGACCGCCGAGCGGGTCATCGACGCCACGGGGATGTACGTCATCCCCGGCGGGGTCGACGCGCACACCCACATGGAGATGCCGTTCGGCGGCACGGTCGCCTCGGACTCGTTCGCCACGGGGACGCGGGCCGCCGCCTGGGGCGGGACGACGACCGTCGTCGACTTCGCCGTGCAGGAGCGGGGCGGCTCGCCGCGGGCCGCGCTCGACGCGTGGCATGAGAAGGCGGCGGGGCAGTGCGCGATCGACTATTCCTTTCACCTGATCATGTCGGATGTGACCGCGGGGGCGCTGGGCGAGATGGACGCCCTGGTGGGCGAGGGCGTGACGTCGTTCAAGCTGTTCATGGCCTATCCGGGGGCGCTCTACAGCGACGACGGGCGCATCCTCCGCGCCCTTCAGCACGCCGAGCGCAGCGGGGCGACCGTCATGGTGCACGCGGAGAACGGCATCGCGATCGACGTGCTCGTCGAGCAGGCCGTCGCGGAGGGCAGGACAGCGCCGCGGTACCACGGGGAGACGCGGCCCGCGCTGCTCGAGGCGGAGGCCACGCACCGGGCCATCGCGCTGGCGCGGGTGGCGGGCGGGCCCCCGCTGTACGTGGTGCATGTGTCGGCCGAGGAGGCGGTGCGCGAGCTGGCGGCGGCGCGGGACGCGGGGCTGCCGGTCTTCGGGGAGACGTGTCCGCAGTATCTCTTCCTGTCCGACGAGGAGTTGGCGCGCCCCGGCTTCGAGGGCGCCAAGTATGTGTGCAGCACGCCGCTGCGCCCCGAGGGCCACGGGGCGGCGCTGTGGCGGGCGTTGCGGACCGACGACCTCCAGGTGGTGTCGACGGACCACTGCCCGTTCTGCTTCGCCGAGCAGAAGGAGCTCGGCCGCGGGGACTTCTCCCTCATCCCCAACGGGCTGCCCGGCGTGGAGCATCGCATGGACCTGCTGCACCAGGCCGTGGTCGAGGGCCGCATCTCGCGGCGCCGGTGGATCGAGGTGGCGTGCGCGGCGCCCGCCCGGATGTTCGGGCTCTACGGGCGCAAGGGCACCGTCGCGCCGGGCTCCGACGCGGACATCGTGGTCTACGACCCGGCCGCCGAGCAGGTGATCTCCGCGGCGAACCACCACATGAACGTGGACTACTCCGCTTATGAAGGAAGGCGAGTCATGGGGCAGGTGGTCACCGTGCTGTCGCGCGGCGAGACCGTCGTCGAACGGCGGCGCTGGACCGGGCGCGCGGGGTGGGGCACGTTCGTGCCGCGCGCCACGTGCCAGCTGGTGGGGTGAGGGCGGCATGGACTTCGGCCTGGTGCTCCAGACGGACCCGCCGGCCCGCGAGGTGGTGGCGCTGATGCGGCGCGCGGAGGAGGCGGGGTTCCGCTACGGCTGGACGTTCGACTCGGCCGTGCTCTGGCAGGAGCCCTTTGTCATCCTCAGCCAAGTCCTCGCACAGACACGGGAGTTGCGCGTGGGCCCGATGGTGACCAACCCCGGGACCCGGAGCTTGGAGGTCACCGCTTCGACGTTCGCGACGCTCAACGAGATGTTCGGCAACCGCACGGTGTGCGGCATCGGCCGCGGCGACTCGGCGATGCGCGTCGCTGGCCGCGCCCCGAACAGCCTGGCCACGCTGCGCCAGGCGGTGGACGCCATCCGCGACCTCGCCGAGGGCCGGGAGGCCGTGCTCGACGGCGTGCCGGTGCGGATCCCCTGGGTGGTGGACGGTCGGCTGCCGGTGTGGGTCGCGGCCTATGGGCCCAAGGCCCTCGCGCTCACGGGGGAGTTGGCCGACGGGTTCATCCTCCAGCTGGCGGATGTGTTCCTCACGGAGTGGATGACCGCGGCCGTCCGGGTGGCCGCGACGGCCGCGGGGCGCGACCACGGCGAGGTGACCGTGTGCGTCGCCGCGCCCGCCTATGTGACGCGGGACGACTCCCCAGCCGCGCTCGCCCACGCCCGCGAGCAGTGCCGCTGGTTCGGCGGCATGGTGGGCAACCATGTGGCCGACCTGGTCGCCCGGTACGGCACCGAGACCGGCATGGTGCCCGAGGCGTTGACCGCCTACATCACCGGGCGCGCCGGGTACGACTACGGCCACCACGGCCGTTCGGGCCACCCGGACGCGGCGTTCGTGCCGGACGAGATCGTGGACCGCTTCTGCCTGTTGGGCCCGCCCGAGGCGCACATCGCCAAGCTGCGGCGGCTGCGGGCGCTCGGCGTGGACCAGTTCGCGGTGTACGCGATGCACGACGAGCGGGAGCGCGTGATCGACGTCTACGGCGAGCACGTCATCCCGGCGCTGGCCGAGGACGACGGACGCGGTGGCGGCGATGAGGGCGGTGCTCAGAGGGGCGCTCAGGGGGGCGCTCAGGGCGGCGAGGTCCCCGCCGCCCACGCGCGGCGCCGCCCCGGTGGACCTCACCGGTGACGGCGCCGCCGTGTGGCGCGTGGGGAGCGCGGCCGCGGGGCGGGCCGCGGCCGCGGCCGCGCGGCTGACGCCGCGAACTCCCCTTCGCCCAGGCTCAGTCGGGCGCGTCGAGGATCAGCCAGAGGCGGTCGAGGCTCCACCAGGGCTCGAGGAGCGTGACCCAGCTGTCCTTGTGGTCGGGGTGCGTCAGGCCGATGACGAGGCCCTCCTCCCTGAGGGCGATCTGGTGGTATTCGCCCCTGCGCCGGATCTCCCACGTGTCGCGGGCGCCGACCAGCGGCCCGGTCTCCAGCAGGATGGGGCCCTGATAGCGGATGTTCTCGTACACCGCGGCGTTCTCGCTCTTGCGCAGAGGCTCCACATAGCGCTCGTGCGACACATGCTCGATGCGGAAGCCGCCGCCGTCCGCGGGCGCGAAACGGAAACGGTGGCAGTCCTTCAGCTCACGGTGGTCCTCGCGGAGCGCCTGGAGGTGCTGCCGCTTGTTGATGAAGGAGTCGGGGATGAGCACGCCCCCTGAGTGGGCGCTCACGATCATCTTCTCGCCGACGGCCAGGTCTTCGAGGTCCGCGGTGGGACAGAGAGACTCGGAAGCCATCTTCACCTCGTGGTTCATTTCGCGCTTGGTGATCTTTCGCGAAGAGACTCCCCACTCCTGACCCGAGCCGCCCCTTTTTCACTCGTAGTGGTGAACCACCCGCCGTCGGGCGTACGTTGCGGGCCCGGAGCCCGGCGGGACGAGCCGTGCTCGGGAACGCGCGGGAGGGGCCGGGTGAGGGGCGTGGCGAAGGGTGTGCTGAACGGCAGGAACGCCGTGGTCACCGGGGGTTCGCGGGGCATCGGGCGGGCGGTGGTCGAGCGCCTGTGCCGCGCCGGGGCCACCGTGGTCTTCGGCTACGCCACCCACCAGGCGGCGGCGAACGACGTGGTGCGCGCCGTGGCGGCGGCGGGCGGCGCGGCGCGCGCGCCGCGCGCCGACCCCGCCGAACAGGGCGCCGCCGAACGGCTGTTGGAGGATGCGGAGAAGCTGTTCGACGGCCTTGGCATCCTCTGCGCCACGCCGCCCGTCACATGCGCGACGGGTGGACCGGCCTGAGCGGGCGGGCCGTTCAGCCGGGGAGGCCGACGGGGGCCCGGCGGTAGCCGTTCTCCTCCGCCGTCCCCCGGAGCCCGCCCGTCGGCAGCCAGCCCCACAGCAGCTCGCCGCCGGGGCTGACATAGGGGTCGTCGAAGGGCCTCGGCACGCCCGGCGCGGCCTCGCCGGTCATCAACACATGGGCGACGGCCGCGAGCCAGGCGCCGAACGACGGCCACGTGCCGTCGCCGAACGACCCCGAGCCGTCGTGCCCGCTCCACCCCAGGCGGCCATGCCCCGGCCCAGGGCGCATGTCGATGACGTCGAGATCCCCCTGGAAGTGGGCGACGGGGATCCACAGCCGGTCCCAGTAGGGGTGTTCGAGCGGCGCGAGCGCCTCGTCGTCCTCGTCCTCGTCGTCGCGGAACTCCGCCTCGACCTGGTTGCGCAGCTCCCACTGCTCGACCACGCCGTCGATCGGCAGCAGCATCAGGTCGGGCAGCACCTCGACGTCGGGGTCGGCACCGTTGTGGCAGGCGAGCGAGGCGGCGAGGTCGGCGGGCAGCGGGATGCCGAGCACCCGCTCGGCGGCGGCCAGCGCCGCCGGGTCGGCCCCCGGGTTCAGCCGGGCCGCACTCGCCGGGGCATGAGCGGCCAACCACGCGTCGATGCGCGCCCATGACTCGGCCACGGGGACGCTGAGGGCTTCGGTCACTCGGACATTATGCCGATGCGTTCATCGGCCCGGATCCGGCCGCCCCGGCCCTGGCGTGCCTCCCACGCCGACCCAACATGAACGAGAGAGGCTCATGGCCGTGCCACGCGCGGGGGCGTTCGCGGAGGCGATGCGGGCGGCGGGCACCGTCGCCTGAGTGCTTCCCGGGGTCGCCGGGTCCTACCGGCTCCCCGGCGGCACGGGGGCCGGTGGCTACCGCGCGGTGCTGGTCGCCGACGCGTGCGCGACGCGCGACGACGCGGCGCACAACGCTACGCTCGCGACGGTCTACCGCGGCTTCGGCGATGTCCGCCCGACGGCGGAGGTCATGGCGTTGCTGCTGAGCCGCTGAGGGACGTGCCGCGGGCGCCGCAGGCGTTGGCGACGCGCGGCCCACACGACGGTGGAATGGCGCAGGTTCAACGAGTCCCCGCTGCTGAAGTGGAGCCGCTTCCCGCCTCCGGGCAACGCCGTCATGTCCCACACGGTGAACGGCGTCCCGCCGATGGTCAGTTGATCCCCACGCCGCACGGTCGACGCGTTCACGGCCACCGACACGAGTATCTCCCCGTTCACCGCCGCCTCAGCTCCTCGAGATGCGCATCGATCAGCCTGTTCAACTCATCCCACCGCTCCGCCAGTTCTTCCGACGCCGGGCGTACCGCGTCAGCGGCACCCCCGCCGTCCTCCTCCATGGGTTCGGGCTCCTCCTCAGGAATGCTCATCAACAGCACCCCCACAGCTGGCGCGGGAGACAGGCGAGGTGCATTGTTCGGACGGCAGTGCCGTCATGTTCATCATTGCCGCCTGTCCTCGGCCGCGTGTGCCGCATCGCCGCCGCAAAGGCTGATGAGTTGGTGCAGTTTCGTCATCGGAGGTCCTTAACTCACCGCGCACAGGCGCGAGTCTCACGTGCACAGTCACAGTTCTGTGGACAGGCCGTCGCGCTGAGCGACTATGATGCGAGCTGCCTGTCCGGCCCCTTACCGGGACATCTAACCTACGGTTACAGACGGGCGCATAAAACTGACGCAGAGTACAAGTTGTGCCAGGTGAAGCCGCCAGAAGGTGAACCTCATGGCTCCAGCGCAATCGTCGTCCCGCTCCTCGACTCCGACCAGAGGTCAGGGTTCCGGCCTCCGCGCCTCCGGAGGCACGATCACCGGCCACCTGCTGAAGATCACTCGTGAACGCATCCCCTCCACCCAACGGCAGCTGGCCGAGCGGCTGAACATGGATGTCACAACTGTCCAAAGCTGGGAGACCGGCCGCCGCCCTCTCACAGCTGTGTCACTGGCACAGTTCCAGACGGTTTGCCGACACCTGCTCGGATTGAACGCTGATCCGGAACTCGTGGCGCTCCTTGACGTTGCCAGCCACGCAGACGCCGTGATCGCGTGCGCTTTGGGGAACGCGTCGCCAAGGCACCACGATCTTCAGGGGCATCCGCTGGGCCAATGGGTTTTCACACGCGCCGCCACGCACATGATCGTGTGGGCACTCACCGGCACCTCACCGGCTGCAATCCCACCACCTCCGGCTTCGATCCCCCGCCGTCGCGGCCCAAGCCCCAGCTCCCCTTTGCTGGCCGAGACAGAACGTCGGAGGCTCTTCACCCATCTGAGGCGCTGTGCCGAGATCGCGGACCGAGCGGGCGATGGAGGAACGCTGCTGCGGCGGCAGGCCGTCTATCTGGCCAGCTATGACAACGCGCCCGACACCCACGCTTGGCTGGCCCACATGCAACGGCCGGTGACGTTCACGACCACCTCGACCTCCGCGTGGTCCGAGGCCCGCTCAGTCGCCACCTCGCTCACGCGATACGGCGAGTACGACAGGCTCTGGGCATTCATCGAGCACGGGATGGGTGACGACTTCGGCGAGCTCGCCAACCTCAACTACTGGGCTTACTGGCTGGGCATGGACAGCGTGCCAAGGGCCGATGACGGCTTCATGGCGGTTCGTTCGGCGCATCGCTGGGACGCTGGCGCCCTCTTGCGAGCTCTGACCGGTCGGCTGGACCGCGACTTGGGCTGCCTCGATCTGAACGTGCACTCCGTGTGGGCTCTCCTTACGTGGCGGCCCGGCCTCGCGGCGGCCGACTCCTCGCTGTCCGTGAATCTCGCCGGGCGAGTCTCCGAGCTACTCGATACCGGGACCGTGTCGCCACGGGCGCGACGTGAGCTGGAGCAAGTGCATTACGGTCTACGCCTGAACGGAATGTGACCCTCGGAAGGGACACCGCAACATGGACGATCAGCATGCCCGAGGCTCGGTGGGCTACCTCCTGGAGATGGGAGCCCTCAAGCGCGGCAAGCGCAGCGGGTGGTGGATCGCGGGTGTGAAGGATCCCGAGTCGATCGCTGAGCACAGCTTCCGCACGGCGGTCATCGGATCCGTGCTGGCGATGCTCGAAGGTGTGGATCCGGCGAAGGTGGCTCTTCTCTGCACGTTTCATGACACGCAGGAAACCCGCGTGGGTGACATCCCGTGGATCGGGCGGCGCTATCTCACCGCCGCGTCGAACGAAAAGGTGACCGCCGATCAAGTGGCGGACGCGCACCCGGCCGTCGCCGCCGGAATCCAGGCGATCGTCGAGGAGTACGAGACGGGCGACTCACCTGAGGTGGTCGTGGCCCACGACGCGGACAAGCTGGAGTGCATGCTCCAAGGGCTGGAGTACCTGGAGCAGGGATACCGCAACGCGCGGGAGTGGGTGGACAGCACGCGCGCCAAGCTCAAGACACCCTCGGCGATCGCACTCGCCGATGCCGCGCAGGACATGTCCTCGGCGGAGTGGCAACGGACCTACCTCCGGTAGGGCGTTCTTCCGGTGGCCGCCGTTGAGTTCACGCGGCGCGCCGTCTCGCCGGTGCCGCGCGAATCCGGTTGCTCGGGGCGGCTGCCGTTCCTCACCTCCGAACGCGGACGCCCACGGGTACGACGAGTTGGTCGCCGCCGCGATGGCGGCTCCGGTCGAGGGGTGGGACTTCGGCTGGTCGTCCGGACGCGCGCGGGGATCGGATTCGTCGTGGTCTACCGGGAGTTGGGGCCACGCCCGCCGGGCTCTGTTCGGGGAGGGGAGGGTGGCGTCGTCGGACTCGCGGTTCCACCGGGGGACGCCGTTCCGGCCGCCGTCCGCCGCGTCCTCGCAGAAGCCGTCGGCCCCGCACGGGGCGGCGGCCGATGCGCCCGGCGCGGGGGCGCCAAGACCCAGCGTGAATGACGCACGGCGGCGGACGACGAGGTGACGGGAATCCAGCCCTCGACCGCCACGCGGTCAAGAAGCGAAGCCCGTCAAGGAGCGAGGCGGTCGAGGAGCGCGGGCAGCGCGCGGCCGATCGGCTCCCTGATGACCTCGGCGGCCAGCTCGTCGTACGGCGTCGGCTCGGCGTTGACGATGACGAGCCGCGCGCCGTGCTCGGCGGCCAGGCCCGCGAGCCCCGCGGCCGGGTGGACCTGGAGGCTGGTGCCGACCGCGATGAACACGTCGCACGCCCGCGTGATCGCGACCGCCTCGGCCAGCACGTCGGGGTCGAGGCTCTCGCCGAACATCACCGTGCCCGCCTTGAGGATCCCGCCGCACGCCCGGCAGGGCGGGTCGTCCTCGCCCGCCTCGACGCGGGCCACGGCGTCCGCCATCGTGCCGCCGTCGCCACAGTCGACGCAGTGCACCGTACGGGCGCTGCCGTGGAGTTCGAGCACCTTGCGGTCGGGCATCCCCGCGGCCTGGTGGAGGCCGTCGACGTTCTGGGTGATCACGCGGACCGGGGCGCCGGAGCGCTCGAGGCGGGCGATGGCCTCGTGGGCGGCGTTGGGCCTGGCGCGGAACGCCGGGCTGTCGCGCCGCATGAGCCAGGAGCGGCGGCGGATGTCCGGGTCGTTCATGTAGTAGTCGTGGGTCACCAGCTTCTCGGCGTCGGGGTCGCGGCGCCACAGGCCGTTAGGGCCCCGGTAGTCGGGAATGCCCGAGTCGGTGGAGATCCCGGCGCCGCTGAGCAGGGCCACCAGGGGGCGGCGCGCACCCTCGTCAGGATTCATACGAAAAGCGTAAGCTCCGCACCATGTTCACCACGCGGCCCACGCTCCAGGGCACCTTCGGCATGGTCTCGAGCACCCACTGGCTCGCCTCCCAGTCGGCGATGGCCGTGCTGGAGAACGGGGGCAACGCCTATGACGCGGCCGTAACCGCGGGCTTCGTGCTGCATGTGGTCGAGCCGCACCTCAACGGCCCGGGCGGCGACGTTCCGATCATCCTCGCGCCGGCGGGTGCGCCGGTGCGCGTTCTGTGTGGGCAGGGGCCCGCGCCGGCGCGCGCGACCATCGAGCACTACACCGGGCTCGGGCTCGACCTGGTGCCGGGCACGGGGCCGCTCGCCGCTGTGGTGCCCGGCGCGGTGGACGCGTGGCTGACGCTGCTGCGCGACCACGGCACCAAGGAGTTGGACGAGGTGCTCGGGTATGCGATCGGCTACGCGGAGGGCGGGCATCCGGCGGTCGAGCGGATCGGGCAGACGATCGAGACGGTGCGGGGGCTGTTCGAGGAGGAGTGGACGTCGTCGGCCGAGGTGTTCCTGCCCGGGGGGCGTGCGCCGGGCGCGGGCGAGTTGATGCGCAACCCCGCGCTGGCCAACACGTGGAAGCGGCTGCTCAGGGAGTCGGCCGCGGCGGGTGGCGACCGCGAGGCCAGGATCGAGGCGGCCAGGCGCGTCTGGCGTGAGGGTTTCATCGGCGAGGCGATCGCGGCGCACGCCGCGCGCCCGGCCATGGACTCGTCGGGGCGGCGGCACGCGGGGGTGCTCAGCGGCGACGACCTGGCGGGGTGGGAGGCGGGGTACGAGGACCCGGTGCGGTACGAGTGGCGCGGCTGGACGGTGTGCAAGGTGGGGCCGTGGTCCCAGGGCCCGGCGCTCCTCCAGCAACTCGCCCTGCTCGACGGCGGGATCGACGCCGCCGCGTACGGGACGCCGGAGTATGTGCACGCGCTGGTGGAGGGGAGCAAGCTGGCGCTGGCGGACCGGGAGGCGTGGTACGGCGACGCGGCGCACGTTCCGCTCGACGACCTGCTCTCGCCCGCGTACAACGACGCGCGCCGGGCGTTGATCGGCGAGAAGGCGTCGGCGGAGCTGCGCCCAGGGAGCCCAGGGGGGCGCGAGCCGCGGCTGAGCGCCCACGCGCGCCGGGGCGCGGCGCCGTCGGGCGCGGGCGGGGCGGGCACGGGGGAGCCGACGGTGGCGCGCGACGGGGAGACGCGCGGCGACACGTGCCATGTGGACGTGGTGGACTGCTGGGGGAACATGATCAGCGCGACCCCGAGCGGCGGCTGGCTCCAATCCAGCCCGGTGGTACCGGAGTTGGGCTTTCCGCTGGGCACGCGGTTGCAGATGACGTGGCTCGAGCCGGGGCTGCCGTCCTCGCTCACGCCCGGGCGCAGGCCGCGCACCACGCTGAGCCCGTCGCTCGCGCTGCGCGGGGACGAGCCGGTGCTGGCGTTCGGCACGCCGGGCGGCGACCAGCAGGACCAGTGGCAGACGCACTTCTTCGTCGCGCTGGCGCTGCGGCCGCCGGTGCGCGGCGGGCTCGACCTCCAGGGGGCGATCGACGCGCCCAACTGGCACCAGGACAGCTTCCCCAGCTCGTTCTACCCGCGGGGCACACAGCCCGGCAGCGTGACCGTCGAGTCGCGCGTCGGGGAAGGGACCGTCGCCGAGCTGCGGCGCAGGGGGCACGAGGTGACGGTGGCGGGGCCGTGGACCGCGGGTCGGCTGTGCGCCGTGGCGCGCGATCCCGGCACCGGAACGGTGTCCGCGGCGGCCAATCCCCGTGGTATGCAGGGATATGCGGTGGGGCGGTGAGGATTTCTCAACGGATCCTGGCGTCCTCTTACGGAAAAAGCACCCCGGGAAAACCGTCCGTAGCCCACCGGAAACAAGCCCTGTAACACGACTTGGGTTCAGTACGCCCATGGCTGATGTGCTGTGGGCGCAACGGGAGCTGGTGGCCCGGCTGGCCGCCTTCACGGCCGAGCTGCGGGCCGTCACGGACGTGCTCGACCCGGAATCGGGCTGGTACGGGGCGTTCGCGCGCCGGGGCGCCCAGGAGCTGGACGCGTGGTTGACGGGGCGCGACCTCGCGCCCTGGGACGCGGTGGCCGACCTGCTCCAGGACCTCGCGGGGGCGCGGGGAACGGCCGCGGCGGAGGAGGCCGGGCGCCGACTGCGCTCGGGGTACGAGGCGGCGGCCTCGGCGCAGGACGCGCTGCCGACGAGCCGGGAGGCGCTGAGCAGGCGGCTCGCGGATCTCGACAGGGCCGAGCGCGGACTGCGCGACCGGCTGCGGCAGTTGGGCGCCGGGCAAGAGGCGGCGCGGCGGGCCGGGATGCAGGAGGAGGCGGACCGCCTCGCGACGCTGCTGCTGTGGGCGCAGGACGACGAGGAACGGGCGCTGTCGCGGCGCTCGGAGCTGCGGGGGCGGCTGGCGGCGCTGCGCGCGCGGGAGCGCGAGCCGGTGGATGGGCCTGGGGACGCGCCGGAGCGCGGACCGGAGCGTGCCGAGGAGCGCGCGCCGGAGCGGGAGCCGGAGCGCAAGGCGGCACGGGAGCCGGAGCGCAAGGCGGCGCCCGCGCAGCGGAAGAGGCCGCGGGGGGCGCGTTTCGCCGGTCTCGACGACGAGGCGGTGCCGAGCGCGGTGCCGAGCACGGTGCCGGTGACCGAGCCCCCGGCGGAGTCGGAGCCCGCGGTCACGCCGCCGCCGACCGGCTCGCGGTTCGCGGGGGCGCTCGGCGAGGCGGCGCGCAGGCCGCGGTTGCAGCCGTCGCCCGAGGACCGGAGGGCCGCGCACGAGACGGCGGAGCGGCTGCGGTGGCTGCGCGCCGAGGGCCAGAGCGGCGCGGCGCACGTCACGCTGTCGGAGGCGGTGACGGGGCCGCCGGTGCGGGTGCCCGTGCTGATGGCCGAGTTGGAGCACACGGGGATGACGTCGGACCTGTCGCTGCTGCTGTGGGAGGCGGCGTCGCTTCCGCCGTTCCCGCTGGCCGCGGTCGCGGACGCGCTGGCCGAGGCGGGGCGTGAGCGGGACTGCGGGCAGCTGCTGCGGCAGAGCGCGGCCCGCCCGGCGCCGGAGGCGGGCACGATCGCGGCCGAGCTGTCGTCCGCGGGGCACGCCAAGGAGGCGGTGGAGCTGCTCGCCGCGATCGTGCAGGCGCGCTCGGCGGGCGAGGCGGCCAGGGCGGCGACCGGGGCCCCGTCCCCGCACCTCGTCGTCCCGCTGCTGCTCGACGCCGCGTACCAGGTCTCCCCTGGCCACTACTACGCGGTGACGAGCGAGCTGCGCAGGGCGGGCGTGGCCTGACGGCGGGCGGCCGGGGCGAGGCCGGACGCGGCGGCGTGCTTCGATGGTGGGGTGATCGATGAGCAGCTGGCCCTGGCGGTCGAACGTGTGGTGCGGGAGGCCGTGTCCGATGAGGTCATGCCGCGGTGGCGGCGGCTGGCCGACCACGAGGTGGCCGTCAAGACCGGGCCGCACGACCTGGTGACGACCGCCGACAGGAACGCCGAGCTGTGGCTGAGGCGCGAGCTGACGGCGTTGCTCCCCGGCTCCGTGGTGGTGGGCGAGGAGGGCGTCGCCGAGGACCCGGCCGGGTATCTGGCGCTCGGCGAGGACGCGCCGGTGTGGATCGTCGACCCGGTGGACGGCACGCGGCAGTTCGTGCGGGGCGAGCGGGGCTTCTGCACCCTGGTGGCGCTCGCGCGCCGGGGCACGATCGAGGCGTCGTGGCTTTTCGCGCCGGCGCTCGGGGAGGGCGAGCTGGCGCACGCCCGGCGCGGGGAGGGGGCGTGGCTGAACGGGCGGCGGCTCGTGTCCGGGTCGCCCGCGCCCGGCGCGCCGCTCGATGTGGCGTACTCGCACTCCGACTACACCACGCGGGGCCAGAAGCGCGCGCTCTCCGGTCTGTGGACGGAGGGGGTGGCCCCTCGTCAGTGCGGCGCGGCGGGCCTCGAGTACCTGGGGATCGCGACCGGGCGCGTGGACGCGGTGGCGTTCAGCTGGGAGCTGGCGTGGGATCACGCCGCCGGACTGCTGCTCGTCAGGGAGGCGGGCGGCGTCGACCTGACGCTGACGGGCGGCCCGTTCAGGATCGAGGGCGGCAACGCGCTGCCGTTCACCGCGGCCAGGGACACCGCGACGGCCAAGCGGGTGCTGGGGCTGCTGACCCGCCAGGGGTGACGGAGCGTGGCGGCGTATCCTCGGGGGACCGAAGCGTCCGCGAGGGGAGTTGTCGGGTGCCGTCGATGCGCGACGTCGTCGTGGTGGGGGCCGGGCCGAACGGGTTGACGGCGGCCGTGGAGCTGGCCCGCCGCGGGATGTCGGTCGAGCTGTTCGAGGCCAAGGAGACGGTGGGCGGGGGTGCGAGGACCGAGGAGCTGACGCTGCCCGGCTTCCTGCACGACCCGTGCGCGGCCGCGCACCCCATGGGGGTCGGGTCGCCCGCGTTCCGCGCGATGCCGCTCGAACGGTACGGGCTCGAGTGGCTGCACCCCGAGCTGCCGCTCGCCCACCCGTTCGACGACGGGAGCGCGGCGGTGCTCGCGCGGTCGGTCGGGGAGACCGCCGCCTATCTGGGGCCGCGCGACGCGGCGACCTACCGGCGGCTGATGGCGCCGTTCGCGGGCACATGGGACACGCTCTCGGCCGACTTCCTCAAGGTGCCGTGGGACGGGCTGCCGCGCGACCCGGTCACGCTGGCCCGGCTCGGGCTGACGGGCGCGCGCCCCGTGTCATGGGTGACGCGCCGGTTCGAGGACGACAAGGCGCGCGCGCTGTTCGCGGGGCTCGCGGCGCATGTGGTCGCGCCCGGCTCGACGCCCATGACGGGCGCCATCGCGCTCGTGTTCGCGCTGGCGGCACACGAGGTGGGCTGGCCGCTGGCGCGCGGCGGGTCGCAGGCGATCTCGGACGCGCTGGCGGCGTATCTGCGGGATCTCGGCGGGGTGGTGCACACAGGCGTGGAGGTGAAGCGCCTTGACGAGCTGCCGCCGGCGCGCGCCTATGTGTTCAACACCTCGCCCACCGCGCTGGCGCGCATCGCGGGTCTCGGCGGCAGGGCCTACGAGGGGTTCAGGTACGGGGCGGCGGCGTTCAAGATCGACTACGCGCTCGACGGGCCCGTTCCATGGACGTCCGCGACGGCGCGGCGGGCCGGGTCCGTGCACATCGGGCCGAGCAGCCGCGAGATCGGCGCGGCGCTGCACGCGGCGGCGGTGGACGGGCGGGCGCCCGATGTGCCGTTCCTGGTGACGACGCAGCCGACGCTGGTCGACCCGGGCCGCGCGCCCGAGGGCAAGCACGTGTTCTGGGCGTACGGCCATGTGCCCAACGGCTGGGACGGGGACCTCACCGAGGCGATCGAGCGCCAACTCGAGCGGTTCGCCCCGGGGTTCAGGGATCTCGTGCTGGCGCGTGCGGTGGCGGGCCCCGCCGAGCTCGCGCGGCGCAACGCCAACTACGTGGGCGGCGACTTCTCGTGCGGCGCGTTCTCGGGGCTCCAGACGGTGTTCAGGCCGCGCCCCGCCTTCAACCCCTACGGCACCGCGCACCCGGCCGTCTTCCTGTGCTCGTCGGCGGCGTGGCCGGGCCCCGGGGTGCACGGGATGTCGGGGCACAACGCCGCCAAGGCCGTGTGGCGGAGGCTGCGGGCGGCCGCCCGCTGAGCCGGGGCGCCCGCGTCGCCCATGGTCATGGCCCGTGGCGGCGGATAGGGTCGCCACGAGCCGAGTGATCACATAAGGGCGGAACATGACGGAAACAGCACGCGTGCTGATCGCCGCGGATAAGTTCAAGGGCTCGTTGACGGCCGCTGAGGTCGCCGAGCATGTCACGGTCGGCATCCGCGCGGTCAGGCCCACGGCCGTGGTGGAGTCCCTGCCGGTCGCCGACGGCGGCGACGGCACGGTGGACGCGGCGGTCGCGGGAGGGTTCTCGCCCGTCGAGGTCGAGGTGACGGGGCCGTTGGGGCTGCCGGTGCTCGCGTCGTTCGCGCTGCGCGGCGACGTGGCCGTGGTGGAGATGGCGCAGGCGTCGGGGCTGCGGCTGCTGCCGCCGTTCACGTTCGCGCCGATGACCGCGACGACCTATGGCACGGGGGAGCTGATCGCGGCGGCGCTCGACGCGGGGGCGCGCACGGTGGTCCTCGGCATCGGCGGCTCGGCCACGACGGACGGCGGCGCGGGGATGCTCACCGCGCTCGGCGCCCACCTGCTCGACCGCGACGGGGATCCGCTCCCCCATGGCGGCGGCCCGCTGCGCGAGTTGGAGACGGCCGACCTGTCGGCTCTCGATCCGCGGCTGAAGGACACCGAGTTCGTGCTGGCCAGCGACGTGGTCAACCCCCTGACCGGGCCCGAGGGCGCCGCGGCGGTCTATGGCCCGCAGAAGGGCGCCGACCCGGTGGAGGTGGAGGCGCTCGACGCGGCGCTGGCCAACTACGCGCGCGTGCTGGAGCGCACCATGGGCTCGCGCGCCGCCGAGTGCGCCACCGCGCCGGGCGCGGGCGCCGCGGGGGGCGTGGGCTATGGCGCGCTGGTCGGGCTGAACGCGCTGTTCCGGCCCGGGATCGATGTGCTCCTCGAGGTCCTGGGCTTCGACGCGGCGCTCGACCGCGCGGACCTGGTCGTCACCGGCGAGGGCTCGCTCGACGAGCAGACGCTCCACGGCAAGGCCCCGGCGGGCGTGGCCGCGGGGGCGCGCGCGGCGGGCAAGCGCGTGGTCGCGGTGTGCGGGCGGCTGACGCTGACCGAGGACGCGCTGCGCGGCGCGGGCATCGAACGCGCCTACGCGCTCACCGCGATCGAGGCGGACCCCGAGGTCTGCATCGCGCAGGCGGGCCCGCTGCTCGAACGGGTGGCCAGGCAGCTCGCGGAGGAGCAGCTGTAACGGCGGCGTCGCCGCACTCGGCCGAACGCGCCCGGGGGGACCGGGAGTTCACGGTTCGGCGAACGCGGCGGCGGCGCGTGGGCCGTTCGTTCGACGCGTCGGAACGGGCCGGTTCAGCGCGTCGCGACGGGCCGGGGGCGCCGCGCCCGCTCGGGCAGCGCCAGGCCCACCAGGGCCACCGCGAGGCCCGCGCCCGCCACGGCCGCCCAGACCGGGGCCAGGTCCATGCGCTCCACGGCGACCGGGCGGGCCCAGCCCAGGGGGTCGGTGGCGACCTCGATGACCGTGCGCCCTGGGACCGCCTCGTGCGGCCCCGTGGCCATGCGGCCCAGGTCCTCGCCGGTGTCCGCGTCCACCAGGTCGTAGTGGGTGGTCTCCGACCAGCGCGCGACCTGGACCCGCACCGTCATGGAGACCTCGGCCTCCCGGCGCTCGCCGAGCACCTGCTGGTGGACCAGCGGGCCCGCGAGCACCAGGGTCACGGCGGCGACCAGCGCGGCAACGCCGGGCACCAGCGCCCTGCGCCCGTCGCCGAGCCCGGCGAGGAAGCCCACGGCGGGGATGAGCGCGAGGGCCACGAAGATGTTCCACTCCCCCGCGACCACGGCCAGGCCGCCGAGCAGCACGGCGGCCGACAGCAGACCGGTCAACGCGAGGCGCCGCTGGGGCTGATAGGTGCGCGCGGGCCCCGGCGGGAAGCCCTCGACCAGCTCACCGGCGCGCGCCAACGCCTCGCGCGCGGTGGCGAGCTCGGCCGTCAGCCGGGTGGCGTCGGGGGCGTCGCCCTTGCCGCCGCGTTGCCTCTTGAGCAGCCGCGCGCCCTCACGCTGGACGTGGAGCAGGCGCTCGGCCGCGAGGGCCACGCTGCCGAGCAGCGGCGTCTCCACCTCCTCCCAGCGCTCGCGGTACGCGCGCCACGCACGGGTCTCCCGAAGGGCCGCCGCCCTGGCGGACTTGAGCGGCCCCGACGGGAGGTCGGCGATCTCGCGCTCCAACTCCCCCTCGTGGCCCCGCAGTCGCTCAACGGTGTGCGCGCCCGCTGTCGCCAGGAGGCCGGTGACCTCGGTGGCGCGCTCGGTCAACTCGGCCGCGGCGGCGCGGGCCTGTTCGAGCACGGCGATCACGGCCTGGTCGCCGCCCTCGTCGACCAACTGGCCGAGGCGCTCGGCGAACTGGCGGCCCTGCTGCGCGTGGAGCCGCGGCCCGGTGTCGGGGTCGGGGTCGATCGGCGCCCAGGCGACGCGGGCGTGACCGAGCAGGCCGAACGCGGCGAAGCAGACGCCCTCGAGGGCCAGGGCCAGAAGCCCGGCCATCACGGGCGAGGCGCCCGAGAACACGACGGCGGCGGCGAGCGCCCCGCTGAGCACGAGCGCGAGCACGGGCGACCACAGGAGCAGCGGGCCGCGTCTCGGCCGTCTGCCCGGCAGAGGCTGGGAGTCGGCCCCTGGGGCCACCGGCTTGTCCAGGCTGCTCGCGCCCTGGGCTGGCTGCGCGTACTCGGCGTGATCGGTCATCAGGGCTTTCCTTCGTGGATACCCCGGTCTTCAGGCCGGGGAGGAGACGAGGCTCCTGTGGAGCGGGGCGGGAAAGGCCGGTTGGCCGCCGGGGTTGGACCGGTGTCCGCCGCTCACCGGCCGACGCCCGCCACTTACAGGGGAGTTGATAGGGTGTGAGGTATGGCGCGGCAGGTCAAGCGGGCGTTCAGGTACCGCTTCTACCCAACGGACGAGCAGGCGGCGGAGCTGTCGCGCACGTTCGGCTGCGTCCGCCTGGTGTACAACAAGGCGCTGGAGGAACGCACCCGGGCCTGGTACGGCGAGCAGCGCCGGATCTCCTACGTCCAGTCGTCCGCCGCGCTCACGGAATGGAAGAAGACCAAGGAACTCGCCTTCCTGCGCGAGGTGTCCTGCGTCCCCCTCCAGCAGGCGCTGCGCCACCTTCAAGCCGCATTCGGGAACTTCTTCGCCAAGCGGGCCACATACCCGCGCTACAAGTCGCGCAAGAAATCGAGGGCGTCGGCCGAGTACACCCGCAGCGCGTTCACGTGGCGTGAGGGGGAGTTGACGCTCGCGAAGATGTCCGGGCCGCTGGACATCCGCTGGTCGCGTCCGCTGCCCCAGGGGGCGGAGCCGTCCACCGTGACGGTGTCCCGCGACGCGGCGGGCCGCTGGTTCGTGTCCCTGCTGTGCGAGGACACCGTCACCGAGGCTCCCGCCACGGGTGCGGCGGTCGGTGTCGACGCGGGCGTCACCTCGCTGGTGACCCTGTCCACCGGGGAGAAGATCGCCAATCCCCGGCACGAGCGGCGTGACCGTGCGCGCCTGGCCCGCGCGCAGCGGGAGTTGTCCCGTAAGGCGAAGGGCTCGGCCAACCGTGAGAAGGCCCGCCGTAAGGTGGCCCGGGTCCACGCTCGGATCGCCGACCGGCGCAGAGACTTCCTCCACAAGCTCACCACTCGGCTCGTCCGTGAGAACCAAACGGTCGTGATCGAGGACCTCGCCGTCCGCAACCTGCTGAGGAACGGGCGTCTCGCGCGCGCCATCTCGGACGCGGCCTGGACGGAACTCCGCTCCATGCTGGAGTACAAGTGCGCCTGGTACGGGCGCGACCTCGTGGTGATCGACCGATGGTTCCCCAGCTCCAGGCTGTGCGGGGCCTGCGGCACGGTCGCGGCGAGGATGCCGTTGAACGTCCGCGTGTGGACGTGTGACTGCGGCGCGGTGCATGACCGTGACGTGAACGCGGCACGCACCATCCTGGCCGCCGGGCTGGCGGCAGCAGCCTGTGGAGACGGTGTAAGACCTCAACGGGAGTCCTCCCGGACAAGGCAGTCGTCGATGAAGCAGGAACCCCAGCGGGCGACCGCTGGAACCCCCCGCCTCTAGGCAGGGGAGGAAGTCAAGGTCTCCGCTCTCAACTCGGGGACAGCCTAGTCGGCCTGCGGCCCGCCACGACAGCGCGGCGGCCGCGCGGGGGCCTCATGTCCGGGATGGCGGATCTCGGCGTCCCGCCCTCACGAGGGCGTCGACCCCGTCGGGAGGCGGGCGGGGGCGAGCGGGCTGCTGAACCGGCCCCGCGGGCGGCGGCCGCGTGTTCGCTGCGCCCGCAGACCGGGCCGCAACCAGCCCCGGGAGAGGGCTGCTGCTGCCCCCGGCCAGGGTCAGGGTTCGCTGATGGAGACCGCGTAGACGCGAGGGCGTTCCTCACGGGTGAGGTCCACCATCACATGGACCTCGGTGCGGGTGCCGGGCTCGCGGATCACCGCTCCGGCGAATTCCCGTGTGGGATCGTCGAATCGCCAGCCCACCTCGTCGGCGTGCGCGTCGTCGATCGTGAGCGCGTCCTCGTCGAGGACGGACAGGTCAGCGCCCGCGTCCTCGAGGAAGGCGCTCAACTGCCCGGGCGAGCAGCGGAATTCGGCGTAGAGTCGGCTGCGTTCCCACGAGTTGGTCTCGAAGTGCCCGACATACGCGGAGCCGCTGGGGATGGGAACGTTGTAGATGCGGCGTTGGACCTTGCTCGGCCACTCGTAGACCAGCGTGCGCGCGGAGGCCGCGCGGGCCTTGTCCTCGCCGCTGTCCCGGCTCTGGTAGGCGGAGAGCACCAGGTATCCGGCGGGGATGGCGATCATCAGCGCGACGACGACGGCCGCGAGCCAGCGGTGTCTCGGGCGGCGCGGCGGGCGCTGCGCGGCGCTCCCGGCCTGTGGGCCGATGGTGGTGGTCATGATGAACGGGCCGCCCGTCCTCGCGGCGCAAGCCGCAGCTCGAATCCGGAACGGTGGGCCCGCTCGGCGCGGCGCCTGTTGGCGCGGCGGAAGCGGCGGGCCACGAGGCGGGCCAGGTCGGCGGCGCCGACCATGCCCGCGTCGGCGCCGAGCCTCGCCCGGACGATCTGGGCCTCGGGGCGGTACCCGCGGCCGGTCAGGTGGCGGCGGAACGCCTCGCGGGCCGGGCCGATCAGCAGGTCGTCGGCCTCGCTGACGCCGCCGCCGATGACGAAGCGGGCCGGGTCGAGCGCGGCGGCCAGGTTCGCGATGCCGACGCCGAGCCAGCGGCCGATGTCCTCGAGCAGCTCGACGCACATCGCGTCGCCGTCGCGGGCCAACTGGGTGATGAGGGGGCCCGTGATGTCGCCGATCTGACCGCCGACGCGGGCCAGGATGTGGTGGGCGACCGGGGAGTCGGCGGCGGCGAGCTCGCGGGCCTCGCGGACCAGCGCGTTCCCCGAGCTGTACTGCTCCCAGCAGCCTCTGTTGCCGCAGGGGCAGCGGTGGCCGCCGGGGACGACCTGCATGTGGCCGAACTCCCCCGCCACGCCGAAGGAGCCGCGCTTGACCCGCCCGGCCTCCAGTATTCCGCCGCCGATGCCGGTGCCCAGGGTGATCATCACCAGGTGGTCGGCGCCGCGCCCCGCGCCGAAGCGCCACTCGCCCCAGGCGGCGGTGTTCGCGTCGTTGTCCACCATGATCGGGACGACGAGGCGGGCGGCCAGGGCGTCGCGCAGCGGCTCGTTGCGCCAGGCGAGGTGGGGGGCGAAGAGCACGCGCGAACGGTCCGCGTCCACCCAGCCCGCGGCGCCGATCCCGACGGCGTGCACGTCGTGCCGGTCGGAGAGGTCGAGCACCAGTTCGGCGATGGTGTCCTCGACGACCTTGGGGCTCTTGGACTTGTGGGGCGTCTCGGTGCGCACCCGCTCGAGAATGGTGCCGTCCGCGTCCACGACGCCCGCCATCACCTTGGTGCCGCCGATGTCGATGCCGACGGTGGGCACCCGGGGCGCGGACAGGTGTGAACGGCGCTCGCGGGTCGCGATGGCGCGCAGCACGGTCGCCCGCGCCGACTGGCGGTGCGCGCGTTCACGGTTGGTACTCATCGGCTCGATTGTGCCCTACGCCTCGCGCACGTGGGCGGCCCCCCGTTCGATGCCGTGCGGCAGGGGACACGACGCCTTTGTCGAACGCGCGTTCGTCGCGGTGGTGCGCCGATGGCGTCGAGGCGCTTCTTCGCCCACTATGCGGGGGTGCCGCTCATGCCCATGAGGGCCGAGCGGCCGGTCTTGTGAGGAGAGTCAGTGAAACGTCCGACCATGCGGGACATCGCCGACCGGGCGGGGGTCACCAAGGCGGCCGTGTCGTTCGCGCTGAACGGCAGGCCAGGGGTCTCCGAGCCGACGAGGCGGCGGATCCTGGCGATCGCCGAGGATCTGGGGTGGCAGCCGAGCAGCGCGGCGCGGGCGCTGTCGGACGGCAGGGCTGGGTCGTTCGGCCTGGTCATCGACCGGCCCGCGCGCACGCTCGGCCTCGAGCCGTTCTTCATGCAGCTGATCTCCGGCATCCAGGGCGAACTCGCCCTCGACACCACGCCGTTGCTGCTGACCATGGCGGAGGACCAGGCGGCGGAGCTCGCGCTCTACCGGGGGTGGTGGGCGCGGCGGCTCGTGGACGGGGTGTTCGTGGTGGACCTCCAGGTCTGTGACGCGCGGGTGCCGGTGCTGGCCGAGCTCGGCATGCCGGCGGTGGTGCTCGGGGCGCCGCTCGGCACGGACGGGCTGCCCGCGGTGTGGAGCGACGACGCGGCGGCGGTGGCGACGGCGGTGACCCATCTCGCGGACCTCGGGCACCGGTCGTTCGGTCGGGTCGCGGGCCCCGCGCACCTGCGGCACACCGCGATCCGCACGGCGGCGTTCGAGCGGGTGACCGGCGAACTCGGCCTGGAAGGGCGGACGGTGGGGACCGACTACAGCGGCGAGAGCGGGGCGGCGGCCACCAGGGAGCTGCTGACGTCGGCGCGGCCGCCGACCGCGCTGCTCTACGACAACGACGTGATGGCCGTCTCGGGGCTGACGGCGGCCGGGGGGCTCGGGCTGCGCGTGCCGGACGACGTGTCGATCGTGGCGTGGGACGACTCGGCGCTGTGCGAGCTGGTGAGCCCGTCGCTGACGGCGTTGAGCAGGGACATCGCGGCCCATGGCGCGCACGCGGCACGGCTGTTGCGGCGGGCGGCGGGCGGCGCTGAGGTGGCGGACCTCGAGGACGCCGCGCCGACGTTGACGCTGCGCGGCTCGACGGGACCCGCGCCGTCGCGGTCCTGACCCGCGCGGTGTCGGCGGCCGTGGCGCTGGCGGCGTCGGACGCGCCGCTGGGGCGCCGCCCGCTTGAGCGGGTCGACGTGCCGGTCATGCTGCGCGACCCCGCGCCCGCGTGGTCGGCGCTGCGGTCGCGCGGGCCGCCGCGTTCAACGCGGTTGCCGCCAGGGGCGGCTCGCTGCGATCATGCGCGCCATGATGACGCGAAAGGGCGGCCACGCCCTCGGTCGGTGACCACCATGGCCCCCGTCGACTCCCCCGCCGCGCTGCGCGCCGCGTATGACCACCTGCCCTTCCCCGCCCGGATGCGGGCCCTCGCCCTGCACGCCAGGGCGCTGGACGACGCGGCCTACGCCGCCCTCGCGGACGCGCTCCGCTCCCCCGCCTCGGGAACGGACGACCGGCTGCTCGCGCTCCATCTCGCCGCCGCGCGCCGGGACATCGCGGCCGTCGCCGCCGCGCTGGCCGAACCGGCCCTGCGGCGCAGGGCGTTGGCCGTCGCGCGGCGACTCCCCGTGCCGGACGAGGCGTTCGCCGCGCTGGTCCTCGACCCGGCGCGCGACGTGCGGCGCAACGCCTGCCGCGTGCTGCGCCTCGCGCGACGCCCGGCCCTGGCCGAACGCCTGTTGCCCGAGGTGCGCGAGCGCTACGGCCCCGGCGAGGCGGCGCACATGCTGCCCGCCTGCGCGCCCGATGTGATCGAGGCGTGGCTGCCCCGGCTCGGCGACGCCGTGCCCGCCACGGTGCTGCACCGGCTGGCCCGCAGCGCGCCGCTGGCCCTGGCGCGTCACATCGCCTCGCCCGAACGGCCGGGCGAGCCACGCCCGTTCAACGTGTACCGGCTGGCCGCCCTGATCGCCCGGCGTGACGTGGAGGCGCTGCTTGTGCTCGCCGCGCACGCGCCGGAGGCCGTGGCCGGGGCCGCGGGTCCCACGCTGCTGCGCGCGCCGCGCACCCTGCTCGGCCTGGCGCGCGGCGGAGCCACGCTCGAACTGACCCTTCCCGACCGGCCTTTGCCCCGGGCCGCGCGGCGTGCGCTGCGCGGGCTCGGCCCCGAGGAGCTCGACGCGCTGATCGCCGCCGTCCGCCTCCGTCCCGCGTTCCGGCACGGGGAGGTGACCGGGGCGCGGCCCGACCCGCTGCTCGCGCTGCTTCCGCCGGAGCGGCGGCTGCGGGTGGTCGAGGCGCGGCTGGCCGCGCGGAACGTGCCGCCGGTGGCCGCGCTGGCCGCGTTGCCCGCCGCGGCGCGGGCCGATCTCGTCCGCCCCCTGCTGGCCGCGGCGGCCCGGAGGCCCGCCACCGCGAGAGCCGAGCTGACGGCGCTGCTGCCCTGGTCCGAAGGGAAGCCGCTGCTACGGGAGTTGGCGGAGTCGCACCGGACCGCCGACCGGGAGGCGGGCTGGTTCGGGCTGCTCACCGCCGCCCGTGCGCACGGCGACCCCGAGGAGTTCGGGCGGGTGGCCGCCTCCGCCGAACGCGCCTGGCACGACCAGGAGTCGGTGCGCCGCGCGGCGCTGAGGGCGGCGGCCGGTGCCGGGGGGCGGATGCTCGCGGCGGTGCCGTTCGCGGCGCTGCGCGACGGCGCGCTGACCACCGCGCAGTCGGGCGACTCGACCGCCGCCACGCTGTCCGCCGCCGGGCGGTGGGTGCGGCGGACGGCCGAAGTGGCCGCGCGCGACGGGGACATGGCGCGGGTGGCGGCGTTGGCCCCACTGCTCGCCTCGGTGCTCGGCGACGCGCGGCGCCCCGCGGCGGCCAGGCTGTCGCGCGTCTCCCCCGCCCTCGCCCCGGCGCTGTGGGCCGCGGTGGACCCCGCGGCGCTCGGCGACCGCAGGGCGGTGTCCCTGGCCGAGGCGCTGGTGGAGCATGGCGACCAACTCCCCGGATTCGAGGAGCTGTTGGCCAGGATCGCGACCGGGGACGGCGATCCAGGGACGGCCGACCGTGCCGCCCGCGCGTGGCTGGCGGCGCCCGCGACGCGCGAGGAACGCTGCGCCCTGCTGCTGGCCGCCAGGCCCGCCGCGATCGCCCTGCCGGTGGTGCGCGACACGGTGGCCACCCGGCGCACGGATCTGGTGGGCGCGTTCACCGCGCCCGAGGCGCCGCCGCGCTGGGTGCCCACGGTGTCCCCGTCCGCCATGGGCCGCTGGCTGCCCGGCCAACGGGCCTCTGTGCACGGGGCGTTGGCGGCGATCGCCGCCGACGAGGAGGCGACCCTGCGGAGCCGGACCGACGCGGTGACCCGGTTGGCCGACCGGGATCGGCTGCTCGCGCTCGCGGCCGACGCGCCCCAGCCGGTGGCCGCCGCCGCGCTGGCCGGGCTCGCCCGGCTCGCCGAAGTCAGGGGCCCCGAGGAGGAGTTGGCCACGTTTCTGGCCCATGCGGGCCGGGGCGGAGTACGGGGGCGCGCGGCCATGGCCGCGGCGCGGCGCCTGCTGCGCAACCTGCCCGATGCCGCCACCGTCGCCCTGCTCGGCCCGCTGGTCAGGGACACCCGCGCGCCGGTCGGGACCCGCAAGGAGGCGGTCAGGGCACTGGCCGCCGTGCGCGGGGAGGCGGCGTTCGACGCGCTGCTCGCGGCATGGGACGCGCCGGGCCAGCACCGCGATGTGCGGGTCGCGCTCGTTCCGCCGCTGCTCGCCCGCTTTCAAACGCCGGATGTGGCAGTGCGGTTGAGCGAGGGCCTGGCGGAGGCGGCCGTGCGCTCCGCGGTGGTCGGCGGGCACAAGGCCGTGCCGCCGGGCGCGGCCCGTGAGTCGTTCGGCCGCCTCCTCGTCGGGCTGCTGCGCGACGAGGACCCGGCGATCGCCGAGGCGGGCCGCCACGCGTTCAAGGGCGCGCACCGCGAGATGGTCGAGCCCGCGAGTGAGGAGCTGGCGGAGGTGGCGCTGGCCCCTTCGGTGGCCGAGGAGTCGCGGCGGACGGCCGCCGAGGTGCTGGGCCGCCTCGCCGAGCCGGGCTCGCCCTGCCTGGCCGCGGTGCGGCGCGTGCTGGACGGGCTGGCGCAACAGGCGGAGGCACAGGGGGAGTTGGCGGCCGAGGGCTCGGGGCGGCGGTTCCTTCCGACCTCGGTCGGTCTGCTGCACCGGCTCGCCGCCGACACCTACCGGCTGAGCGAGGACGCGCAGGACGCGTTGACCGACGCGCTGCTGCGCGCGGGTCGGCGGCGGGCGGCGGCCCGGCTGTGTCTGCGCCTGGCCGAGCAGTCGCTCCAGCGGAACGAGTCCAGGCCGGATCGCTGGCTGCGCTGCCTGGAGCTGGCCGCGGGGCACCCGTTGGTCCTGTCCGTCGAGGGTGGGTTCCATGTGCGCGCCGCCGCGGCTCCGCCGACCGAGGCGGCCCTCGACGTGCTGGCCGCGCTGCGCAAGGTGGACACCACGGAGGCCGGGCTGCTCCAGGTGTCGATCCTGGCGTCCGTCGGCAGGAGCTCGGGGTGGGCCGAGCCTTGGGCCGCGCTCCTGGGGGATCTTGCGGCGGGTCCGGATCCCGATGTGGCCGAGGAGGCGGGGGCGTTGGGGGTGAGGGTGCGGCTGATGCTCGGGGGCTGAGCATCGGCGGCTACGGGCTGGGCGGCAAGGGCTGGGCGGCGCCCAGTCCCTGCCGCTCACAAGAAAGACCCCCCAACACCCCGAGCGCCGGGACCGCTTGAGGGACGGTCCCGGCGCCGGGTGGGGGGACGCTGGTCAGCAGGCGTGGTCGATGAGATCGAACGACGCGTAGTGATCGGAGGTGTAGTAGTCCTCCTGGTAGGAGTCCCCTGTCACGATCCGCCGGGCGCCACGGTCGGGGCTTCCGGGGGTCTCGACGGTGTACTCGTGGTAGTAGCCGGTGGGCTGGCTGGGCAGCAGACCCTCGCGGTTGTAGAAGGTCCCGCCGTCCTGCGGGTAGGGGTACGGGCCGCCCTGCTCGATCAGGTCGAGCGTGTCGTACGCCTGGGCGGGCAGGTCGCTGTAGCAGATGTCGCCGAACGCCAGCGGCTGAACGGATGTCGCGGTGGGGGTAAGGGCAGACGAGGGGGCCGGGGCGTCGGCGGCCATGGCCTGGCCGCCGACGAACAGAGTCGTGACCAGGGCGCCGAGCGCACCGGCCCGGGCGGTCCTGGAGATGACGCGGGAGAAGTTCATGCCCATGCCAACCAGTGTGACGCGCGTAGCATCCCCCGCGTCAACCGTGCCCGGCCGATATTTCCCGGGAGTTCACACGTGAGCGCGAGCGCTCCACAGCATGTCCTCAGCGCCCGCCGAGGGCGCGATACCGATCCGCGAGCCCGCGTGCGCCGGCGTCCGTGAGGGTGCCGTGGAGGCGCAGCCGCCCGATGCCGCCGTCGGGGAACACATCGAGCCTGGCATGCGTGGCGGGTGGCGCGCCCTCGAGAACGAAGCGGTGCACGGCGTCGGGGAGCAGCGGGGTGCGCGGCAGCACCTCCGTCCAGGCGTCGCCGTCCCCGACCGAGAGGGACGCCCAGCCTGGCGCGTTGCCCTTGTAGGTGCCGGTGTCGATCTCGACGGCGCGGACCGTGGCCTCCCCGGCGAGCCGGTACCGCAGCCAGTCGTGGCCCGCGTCGCGGCGGCGGCGCGTCTCCCAGCCCTCGTCCATGGTGCGGGGCCGCCCGGGGTGGGTGGTGTGGACGGGCGGGGAGTAGAAACGGTCGGACGCGTCCTCGGCGAGGCCGCCGTTCTCCAGCGCGAGCAGGTCGAACGTGCCGAGCGCGGCGAGCCACGCCGGGTCGGGGACGGCCTCGCCGTGCGCGCGGAGCCGGGCCACGCCGCCGTCGGGGTACTGGGCGAGGCGGAGGTGGGTGAGGCGGCGTTCGACGGCGACATCGAAGGCGTTCGCGGCGTGGCCGCCGACCTCGGTGCGCGGGACCAGCTCGGTCCAGTCGTCGCCCTCGGGGTCGTCGGTGCCGTGCACGGCGACGGCGTGCGGGTGGTTGCCGCGGAAGTGCGCGGTGTCCACGACGATGCCGCGCACGACGCCAGGGGCGCCGAGCCGGATGAGCGCCCAGTCGAACGCGCCGGGCGCCGGGTGGGGTTCGCCGGGCGCCGCGCCGCGCCGCCGCCGGGTCTCCCAGCCGTCCATGATCTTGCCCTTGTGCCCGAACGCCGCCGGGTCGAAGACGGGGCGCCCCGGCAGCAGGAGGTTCTCGCGCT
The DNA here is from genome assembly GCF_003626575.1 of Streptomyces radicis. GTDB lineage: Bacteria > Actinomycetota > Actinomycetes > Streptomycetales > Streptomycetaceae > Streptomyces > Streptomyces radicis. The sequence goes on from NZ_RBDY01000030.1 coordinate 49,193, forward strand.
CGGCGAAGAACTCATCGCTCGCCGCCACCACCGAGCCGCCCACGCGCCGGTCGGCGAGGTCGGGCAGGGCGGTGAACGGCACGTCGGCCGGGTCGGGGGCGCGGTGGTCGGCGTAGGGGTCACCGCCGGAATAGGGCTTGGCCGGTCCGGTGAAGACGGTGGTCACGGGCGGGCGGTCCTCTCGTTCGGGCGGCGCGGGTGTAAGGCGTTCGGGCGGCGCGGCTCAGGCGCCGCGTGCGATCAACCGCCCGGCGCGGCCCGTCACGTCGCCGTCCTCGGCGACGAGCGCCCCGCGCAGCCAGGTGGCGCGGACGACGCCGTGCAGGGTGCGGCCCGCGTAGGCGGTGACGGGGTTGCGGTGGTGGAGGGTCGCGGGGTCGACGGTGAAGGTGGCCTCGGGGTCGAGGACGGCGAAGTCGGCGTCCTTGCCGGGGGCGATGGCGCCCTTGCGGTCGAGGCCCGCGAGCCGCGCGGGCCCGGTGGACATCCAGCGGGCGACATCGGCGAGGGTGTGGCCGCGGCGGCGGGCCGCGGTCCAGACGGCGGGCAGGCCGAGCTGGAGCGACGCGATGCCGCCCCAGGCCACGCCGAAGTCGGGGACCTTGAGGTCGGCGGTGCAGGGCGAGTGGTCGGAGACGACGCAGTCGAGGGTGCCGTCGGCGAGGGCGGCCCACAGGGCGTCCTGGTTGGCGGCCTCCCTGATGGGCGGGCAGCACTTGAACTCGGTGGCGCCGTCCGGGACTTCCTCGGCGGTGAGGGTGAGGAAGTGCGGACAGGTCTCGGCGGTGACGCGCACGCCCGACGCCTTGGCCTCGGCGATGAGCGGCAGCGCGCCCGCCGCGGACAGGTGGAGGACATGGACGCGGGCGTCGAGGCGCCGGGCGAGGTCGATCAGCGGGGCGATGGCCTCGGTCTCGGCGGCGGGCGGCCGGGAGGCGAGGAAGTCGGCGTAACGGCGGCTGCCCTCGGGGGACGGCGCGGCGGCCAGGTGGCCGGGGTCCTCGGCGTGGACGATGAGCAGCCCGTCGAACGCGGCGATCTCGCCCAGTGCCTCGGTCAGTCGGGCGTGGTCGAGCTCGGGGAACTCCTCGACGCCCGAGGGGGACAGGAAGCACTTGAAGCCGAAGACGCCCTCGGCGTGCAGGGGGGCGAGGTCGGCGGCGTTGCCGGGGATCGCGCCGCCCCAGAAGCCGAGGTCCACATGGGTGGCCTCGCGCGCGGCACGGCGTTTGACCTCGAGATGGGCGGGGGTGGTGGTGGGCGGGACGCTGTTGAGCGGCATGTCGAGGACGGTGGTCACGCCGCCGGCGGCGGCGGCGCGGGTGGCGGTGGCAAAGCCCTCCCACTCGGCGCGGCCCGGGTCGTTGATGTGGACATGAGTGTCGACGAGCCCGGGGAGCAGGGCGTCGGTGCCGAGGTCGAGGTCATGGGCGCCGGGGGGCGCGGGCGCGTCGTGCGGGAGGACGGCGGCGACGCGGCCGCCCGCGACGGCGACGGCCGCCGGGCGCTGGCCCTCGGGCGTGATGACGCGCGTCGAACGGATCAGCAGCTCGGCGTCGGTCAACGGGGCGCTCCCTTCCGCGTCGACGCCCGGGCGGCTTCAACACGCTGGTGAACCGGTCCGACCGATCGTGGGCCGACCCGGACGGAACGTCAAGGTCCGCCCGGTAGGCTGCCCGGCAACCGCCCGAAAGGAACGTGACGTGCCGCCGTCCGATGTGCGCAAGCCCGCTGCCAACGGTGGCGGCGTCCAGTCCCTCGAGCGCGCCTTCGCGCTGCTGGAGCACATGGCGGACGCCGGTGGCGAGACGGGCCTGAGCGAGCTGGCCGCCAGCAGCGGGCTGCCGCTGCCGACGATCCACCGGCTGATGAGGACGCTGGTGGCCTGCGGTTATGTGCGGCAGCAGCCCAACAGGCGCTATGCGCTCGGGCCGCGTCTGATCCGGCTCGGGGAGTCCGCCGCGCGCCCCCTGGCCACCTGGGCGCGGCCCCATCTGGCGCGGCTGGTCGAGGCGACCGGCGAGACGGCGAACATGGCGCTGCTCGACGGCGACGACGTGGTGTATGTGGCGCAGGTGCCGTCGCGCCACTCGATGCGGATGTTCACCGAGGTGGGCCGCAGGGTGCTGCCGCACTCGACCGGCGTGGGCAAGGCGCTGCTCGCGGGCCTGGCCGACCACGACGTGCGGGCGCTGCTGCGCAGGACGGGGATGCCCGCGGCGACCGAGCGGACGATCACGACGCCCGACGCGTTCCTCGTGGCGCTCGCCGAGGTGCGGGAGCGCGGCTTCGCGGTGGACGACAACGAGCAGGAGATAGGCGTGCGCTGCATCGCCGTCCGGGTCCCCGAGTCGGCCACCGCCGCGGCGATCTCGGTCTCGGGCCCCGCGGGGCGGGTGACGGACGCGGCCACCGAGAAGATGGTGCCGCTGCTCAGGGAGGTGGCCCGCGATCTGTCGCTCGCGCTCGCCGGGGCGCGGGCGGACGGGCGCGCCGGCGGATGAACGGGGCGCCCGTCGTCGCGGGACTGCTGCTGGCCGCCGGGGGCGGGCGGCGGCTCGGAGGGCGTGCGAAGGCGCTGTTGCGCAACGGGGGCGTGCTGTTCGTGGAGCGCGCCGCCGACGCGCTGCTCGCGGCGGGGTGCGCGCCGGTGCATGTGGTACTCGGCGCGGCCGAGGCCGAGGTGCGCGCGCGGGCGCGGCTCGACGGGTGCGCGCTGGTGTCCCATCGCGACTGGGAGTCGGGCATGGGGTCGTCGCTGCGCGCGGGGCTCGCGTCGCTGCCGCCCGAGGTGGACGCGGCGCTGGTGGCGCTCGTCGACCAGCCGGGGATCGGCGATGAGGCGATGGCGCGGGTGCGGGGCGCGTTCGTGTCGCGGGAGACGCTGGCCGCGGCGGCGTACGAGGGGCGGCGCGGCCATCCGGTGCTCCTCGGCGCGGCGCACTTCGCCGGGGTCGCGCGCGAGGCGCGGGGTGATCAAGGGGCACGCGGGTACCTGCGGGGGCGTGAGGTCGCCCTGGTCGAGTGCGGGGACGTCGCGACGCCCGCGGACATCGACGAGCCGGGCGATCTCGCCGATCTCCCTTGATCTCCGCCGATTCCTGTCGATCTCCGTCGGCGTTCGCGGATCCCCCCTCCATCCTCGTTGATCTTCCATGATGAGGAAACTAATATCCACTTCCAGCGTCGCAGCACGTTCCGCAGTTCGTGAAGTCCCGCCGTCCGTCCGGCCGAAGGAGTGACCGTTCATGTCCGCCGTCAGCGTCGAAGCACCGAAGATCCTGCCCCGGCAGGAGGAGGTGCTGACCGAAGAGGCGCTCGGCTTCCTTGCCGAGCTGCACGAGCGGTTCACCCCGCGCCGCGACGAGCTGCTGCTGGCGCGGGCCAGGCGGCGGCGCGAGATCGCCGAGACCGGCAGGCTCGACTTCCTGCCCGACACCGCGCACATCAGGGAGGGCGAGTGGCGGGTCGCCCCCGCGCCGCCCGCGCTCCAGGACCGGCGCGTGGAGATCACGGGCCCGACCGACCGCAAGATGACCGTCAACGCCCTCAACTCGGGTGCCCGCGTCTGGCTCGCCGACTTCGAGGACGCCTCGTCCCCCACGTGGGAGAACGTGATCGGCGGCCAGCTCAACCTCGCCGACGCGTTCCGCCGACGCATCGACTTCACCGACGAGCGCGGCAAGCACTACGCGCTGCGCCCCGACGCCGAGCTGGCCACCGCCGTGATGCGCCCGCGCGGCTGGCACCTGGACGAGCGCCACCTCAAGATCGGCGGGCGTGCGGTGCCGGGCGCGCTCGTGGACTTCGGCCTGTACTTCTTCCACAACGCCAGGCGGCTGCGCGAGATCGGCAAGGGCCCGTACTTCTATCTGGCCAAGCTGGAGTCGCACCACGAGGCGCGCCTGTGGAACGACGTGTTCGTCTTCGCGCAGGGCGCGCTCGGCGTTCCCCAGGGCACGGTCAGGGCGACGGTGCTCATCGAGACGATCACGGCGGCGTTCGAGATGGAGGAGATCCTCCACGAGCTGCGCGAGCACGCCTCGGGGCTCAACGCGGGCCGCTGGGACTACCTGTTCTCCATCGTGAAGAACTTCCGCGACGGCGGCGAGAAGTTCGTGCTGCCCGACCGCAACTCCGTGACGATGACCGCCCCGTTCATGCGCGCCTACACCGAGCTGCTGGTCCGCACGTGCCACAAGCGGGGCGCGCACGCGATCGGCGGGATGGCGGCGTTCATCCCGTCCCGCGACGCCAAGGTCAACACCCTCGCCTTTCAGAAGGTCAAGTCCGACAAGGACCGCGAGGCGGGCGACGGGTTCGACGGCTCGTGGGTGGCACACCCGGGGCTTGTGCCGGTGGCGCGCGAGTCGTTCGACGCGGTGCTCGGCGAGCGCCCGCACCAGAAGGACCGGCTGCGCGAGGACGTCCACGTGACCGCCGACGAGCTGCTCGCGGTGGACACCACGGGCGCGCGCCCGACGTGCGAGGGCCTGCGCAACGCCATCCAGGTGGGCACCCGCTACCTCCAGTCGTGGCTGGCGGGGCGGGGCGCGGTCGCGGTGTTCAACCTCATGGAGGACGTCGCCACCGCCGAGATCTCGCGCTCGCAGATCTGGCAGTGGATCAACGCCGAGGTGGTGCTCGCCGACACCGGGGAGCGCGTCACGCGCGACTTCGTGCGCCGCGTCGCCGCCGACCAGCTGGTGGCGATCCGCGACGAGGTGGGTGAGGACGCCTTCGTCTCGGGCGACTGGCAGCGGGCGTTCGACCTGCTGCTGCGCCTGTCCCTCGAGGAGGGCTATGTGGACTTCCTCACCCTGCCCGCCTACGACCTGCTGCCCTGAGGGCCCCTCACGCGAGGAGCCTCACGCGGTGACCGTGACCGGGTGGCGGACCACGGCGCCGAAGAGGTAGCCCTGCTCGTTGAAGACGGAGCGCTCCGGCTGGGTGGTGCCCGCGCTGTCGGTGGCGCGGGCGAGCAGCTCGGCCGGGCCAGGCTCGGTCGGGGTCCACTCGGCCGACCAGCGCACCCAGCCGCCCTCGCGCGGCGTGTCGTGCAGCCGCACGCGCCGCCACCCGGCGCCGCCGTCCGTGCTGATCTCGACGTGCCGCACGCTGCCCCCGCCCGACCACGAGCGGCCCGTCAGCCGGTGGGTGCGGTGGGCGGCGAACGACGCGCCCGCGTCGAGCTCGAACGCGCTCTTCACCGTCTGCCGGGTCAGCGGCTCGCTGCCATCCGGCGGGAAGGAGGGGCCGAAGAGGCGGTACAGGTCGGTGTTCCACGGCGAGTAGAGCGGCCGGCGCGACACCTCGATGTCGCCGACCCACTTGATCGAGGCGATGCCCACCCAGGACGGCACCAGCACGCGCACCGGGTGGCCGTGGTCGGGCGGCAGCGGCTCGCCGTTCATCTCGTACGCGAGCAGCACGTCGTCGAGCGCCTTGGCCAGTGGCAGCGGGCGGCGGATCCGGCCGAGGTTGACGCCGCCCGAGACGAAGTCGGCGTCCAGGCCGCGCGGCATCACGTCCACGGCGTCCCGGCGCAGCCCGGCGCGGCGCAGCACCTCGGACAGCCGGACGCCGCGCCAGCGCGCGACGCCGATGGCGCCGAGCGTCCACGCGGTGCCCGAGACGGTCTCGCCCTGCTGGGACGTGTAGTGGCTGCGGCCGTTCCCCGCGCACTCGACGAACGCGGACCGCTCGGTGGCGGGCAGCGCGCGCAGGTCGTCGAGGCCGAACTCCGTGTCGCCGCGCAGCCCGTCGCCCCACAGCGTCAGCCGCCAGTCGTCGGCGTCGAGGGTGGGCGTGGCGGTGTGGTTGCGCACGAAGAACAGCTCGGCGGCGGTGTGGTAGCCGGTGTCGCGCAGGGCGGACCACCGGGTCTCGGCGTTGGTGCCGCGCACGGTGAACCGCTCGGCGGGCAGCGGCTTGACGATGCCGGGCGCGGGGTCGGGCTCGTCGGCGGCGACACCGGCGGCGTGGGCGGCGCCGCTGCCCGCGGCGGTCAACGCTCCGGCGGCGGCGAGCAGTTTCAGCAGGTCACGGCGGTCGATGCCCTCGGCGCGCGCGGTGCCGGACAGCCACTGGCCACGACGCGCGCGGTCGTATGCCCTCTCATCGGTCGTCATGCGCCCGATCTTGCTCGGCGGCGCGCGGCGACTCCATTGCCGCACATTGCGAGGTCATGAACATTCCGCCCAACCCCCGGGGCCAGCCGCGCGACGGCCGCCCCGCCATGGAACCGACGCGCGTCGTGGCGCGCGGTCCCTGCGGAGTTGACGGGTGCTACCTGGCCAGGCGCTGGGACTGGACGCGGGCCTCGCGCGCCACCGTCCGCTCGTCCGCCGTCGTCAGATGGCCCGCCTCCACGATCGGGACGCCGCCCACCAGGGAGAGCGTCACGGGAGCCGGGGGGCCGAGGACCAGGGCCGCCACGGGGTCGGCGATCGTCGAGTGGCCAAGACCCGTGAGGTCCCACAGGACCACATCCGCGAGCTTGCCCGGCTCGAGGGAGCCGATCTCCGCCTCGCGGCCGAGCACCCGCGCGCCGCCCCTGGTGGCCAGGCGCAGGGACGCGCGGGCGTCCAGGGCGTTCTCGCGGTGCGGGCCCAGGCGGCTGACCAGCAGGGCGTTGCGCAGCTCGGTGTGCAGCTCGCCCGACTCGTTCGACGCCGTGCCGTCCACGCCGAGGCCCACGGGGACGCCGGCCGCGAGCAGGTCGGGGACGCGCGCGATCCCGGCGGCCAGGCGGGCGTTGGACGACGGGCAGTGCGCCACCCCGGTGCCCGTGCGGGCGAAGGCCGCGACGTCGTCGTCGGTCATGTGCACGCAGTGCGCCATCCACACGTCGTCGCCCAGCCACCCCGTGGACTCGAAGTAGGCGGTGGGGCCCATGCCGAAGCGCTCATGGCAGAAACGCTCCTCCTCGACCGTCTCGGAGCCGTGGGTGTGCAGCCGCACGCCAAGGCGCCGGGCCAGCGTGGCCGCCTCGCGCATCAGCTCGGTGGTGACCGAGAACGGCGAGCAGGGCGCGACCGCGACATGGAGCATCGAGCCGAACGACGGGTCGTGGTGGTCGAGCACCGCGCGCTCCGTGGCGCGCAGCGCGTCCTCGGTGCTCTCCACCGCCGAGTCGGGCGGCAGGCCGCCGTCCGATGCGCCCAGGTCCATCGAGCCCCTGGTGGCCGTGAAGCGCACGCCCAGCTCACGCGCGGCGCGGATCTCCGCGCCCAGCAGGTCGCCCGCGCCGCGCGGGAAGACGTAGTGGTGGTCCATCGCCGTGGTGACGCCGCCGCGCGCCATCATCGCGAGCGAGGCGCGGGCCGCCGCGTGGACCATGGGCTCGTCGATGCGGGCCCACACGGGATAGAGGGTGGTGAGCCAGTCGAAGAGGTTGGCGTTCTGCGCGAGGCCCCTGGTGAGCCACTGGTAGAAGTGATGGTGCGTGTTGACCAGGCCAGGGGTGGCCAGCTGGCCCGAGGCGTCGACGCGGCGGGTGACGTTCTCGAGGCCCGCGGGCGCGGGCCCGGCGCCGACCGACTCGATGCGGTCGCCCGCGATCACCAGGTGGCCCGAGGCATGTTCCGTTCCACCACTGTCGACGGTCGCGATGGCGCAGTTCTCGATCAAAAGGCGAGACACCTCGGTCACCGCAGGCCACCGCCGGTCAGGTCGGCGGGGATGCGGGCGTCGGAGCCGTCGCGCAGCACGGTGGCCTCGATGAGGCCGTAGGGCCGGTCGGCGGCCTGGTAGACGGCGCCGTCACCCGGCTCGTTCGCGAGCCCGAACGGGGCCAGGTCCACCAGGAAGTGGTGCTTGTTCGGCAGCGAGAGCCGTATCTCCTCGACGCCGGGCAGCTGGTCGACGACGCGGGAGCCCATCGCGTAGAGCGTCTGCTGGAGGGAGCGCGAGTACGTCCCGGCGAACGCCTCGAGCAGGTGGGTGCGCGCCGCCAGGTAGGAGGCGTCCCACTCCCCCACCTCGTCCGCGGGCTCGCCGTCCTCGTGGCGCCACACGGCGGTGACGTCGGTGGCCAGGATGCGGTCGTCGGTCTCGGGCAGCGTCGTCCAGCCGTCCTCGAGGTATCCGCGGAACTCCGAGCCCGTGGAGTTGAGCACCGTCAGGCCCGTGAGCCCTGACAGGATCTCCCAGCTGTCGCCCGCCACCCGTTCGAACGTGACCTGGGCGGTGCGCGTCTCGCGGCCCGCGCGGACGAACGAGTGCGCGTCGTCGCCCGGCGTCGCGATGCGGTCCCACGCGTGGACGGCGAGGCGGACGCGGGCCCGGTGGATGGTCGGCTGCGACGTGACGAAGTGGCGCGCGAGCCGGGCGCCGAACGCCTCGGGCGCGCCGACGCCGTGCTCGCGGGCGAACGCGTACACGGTGTTCTTCATCGTGTCGGTGGGCAGCACGGCCGCGTTGGAGCCCGAGAGGTGCACCTCGGCCATCTCGCCCGAGAGGGCGACCGAGACGGTCAGGTCCTCGATGTGGTGCACCGCGCCGTCGCGGGCGACCCGGACCAGGCGGGTCTCCGCCTTGCCGTACTGGTTGGGTCCGAGCAGGGTCACGGCGGTCAGCTCCCTCGGTAGACGGAGTACCCGAACGGGCTGAGCAGCAGCGGCACATGGTAGTGCTCGCCGGGGACGACCGAGAAGACGACCGTGGCCTCGGGGAAGAACGCCGCGCCCGCCCCGTCGTCGGGCCCGGCGGGGCCCGCGAGATAGGGCTCGACGGCGAACGTCAGCCTGGCCAGCGCGGTGTCGCCAGGCAGCGCGGGGAGCTGGGCGCAGCGGCCGTCCTCGTCGGTGAGCGAGGCCGCGTGCGCGACCCAGGGCCCGGCGGGCGCGGCGGCGGCCGACAGGGTGACGGGGACGCCCGTGGCGGGGCGGCCGCGCGCGGTGTCGAGCACATGGGTGGAGACGGTGGCGGCCGACTCGGTCAGCCGGGTCAGCCGGATGCGGTTGATCTTGCCGAGCTCGGCGCGGACGATCTCCCGCTCGGCGTCGGGGGAGTTGCCCAGGCGCAGGCGCAGCGCGTCGCGCAGCTGCTCGGCGCTCAGCCCGGTGGCGCAGATCAGGAAGACATGGCCGAAGCGGTCCTGATAGGCGAGGTTGAGGGCGAGCATCTCGGCCTTGAGGTCGGCGGGGGCGCCCGCCATGCCCGCCTGCTCGCGCGCGGAGGCGGCGTCGCCGTCCTCGGGGCGGCCGATGGGCGGGTGGCCGCCGATCGCCTCGGCGAGGCCCTCGTCCGTCAGGGCGGCCGTCGCGGTGTCGTTGGCGACGAGAAGCGCCTCGTGGTGTGCGAAGGGGCGCTCGGCGAGAACGCGCCCGCCCCAGGCGCTCGAAGCGCAGACCCGGCGCAGGGCCTGCCGCACCGCGCGCTCGTCGGCGCCGTTGAGCCAGGACAGGCCGGGCATCGGACTCGGCGGCGGCCTCTGTTCCACGGTCAACGACTCTGCTCCATGGTCAACAGCTAAGCCGTGCGGCGCTTGATCGTCAACAGCTTGTTGACCGGTGGAGGGAGGCTCGGGCCGTGGAGCGGCCGACGCCGAGCGCGTCGGGTCGGGGCAGGTGCCCCGTCAGCGGCTGCCGGGCCAGCCGCTCCGAAGCCGGTGGTGCGGCACGCCGAAGAGCTCGACCGCCTTGCGCAACTGGTGAACCCCTGGCGCCAGGGCGCTCACCGAACCGATCGCCGCGGCGATCAGCAGCAGCGACTCGCCGAGCGCGCCCGTCTCGGGCACGCCGTCGGCCAGTGTGGCGTCGAGCGCCGCGAGCTCACGCTCGGCGATCTCCCGGTCCGCGAGCCACGCGGGACAGCCACGCAGGTCCCCGCGCAGCCGGTCCAACGCCGTTCGCAGGGCCAGCAGACGCGGATCCGACCCGATGGACGGGACGCTCCGCACGATGTGGGCGGTCTCGGCTTCTCCTGCTGCCACTCGGCCCTCCCCTGCCGTCTCGTTGACGCCGGCCGTGTCCGCCGCGCGTGGCCCGCCGGATGGGGCGGGTCGTCCGGTCGGCGGACCGAACAAGGAAAGTAAATATCACTGTCCGCGCATCACGCCACACAGAGGGCGAGATCACGTGTCACGTTCCGGTGAACAGGACGGGTGAGGACGACGGGACCAAGAGCCCCCATCGTAGCCGTGCGGGCTTCCCCACGCGTGGGGAAGACTGTGAGAATCCCGTCGAGAAGTTCCGTCCCTGGAGCGGCAGATGGCGAAAAGCGTGCTCGTCCGGTGCCCTGGCTGTCGACGAGAGCACACCTACGTTCAGCAGCGTTATCCATGCGCGTGCGGGGCCCCTCTCACCGTCCCCCTGCCGCACGAGAGTTCACCCGTATCGGTGCGTTACCGCTCGTGGGCGACGGCGTGGACCGAGGTGAGGTGTCCCTCGTGCGGGCACCACGGGCAGTGGCCACAGCCGGAGTTCGACTGCGCGTGCGGCGTGACGGTGCGACTGACGGCGAGGGCGGCCGAGTCGGCGGGGGAGCCGGAGCGGGTGGAACGGGTGGAGCGCCCGCCGTTCCGGCCGCTGACGATCAGGACGTCGTACGACGCGGTGGCGTGCGCCGCGCAGTTCCTGCGGTGGCTCGGCTTCATCGGGGTGCGCGGCCTGGTGCCGCGCCCGGCGACCGGGATCGACCTGCGGGGCCCCACGGTGCTCGGCCTCGTCAACGCGACGACGCTGCCCGCGCGGTCGCGGGAGATCGAGACGCTGTGGCTGCACGCCACGCTCGAGTCGGCGTCGGCGATCGCGTTCGCGCTCGCGGGGTTCGACCGGGGCTCGCGGCACCAGGCGGACGATCTCGGGCTGCCGTTGTTCGTGCTCGACCTGACGGGGCGGCCCCAGCCGGTGAACGAGCCGGCCGAGGCGCTGCTGCGGCGCGGGGCGAGCGACGCCGACGCGTAGGGGGCGCGGCCTTCTCAGCTGGTGACGCTAAGGCGTGTGCTGGTGGATCGGGCGGGTCGTGTCGGTCAGGGGCGCGCCCGAGCCGCCATGGGTGACGGCGACGATCTCCGCGGCGATCGACAGGGCCGTCTCCTGGGGCGTGCGGGCGCCGAGGTCGAGGCCGATCGGGGAGCGCAGCCTGGCGAGTTCGGCCTCGGTGCTGCCCGCGTCGCGCAGCCGCCGCAGCCGGTCCTCGTGGGTGCGGCGCGAGCCCATCGCGCCCACATAGGCGAGCGGGAGCCGCAGGGCCCTGGTGAGCACCGGCACGTCGAACCGCTCCTCGTGCGTGAGCACGCACACGGCGGTGCGCGGGTCGGGGCGCTGGGCGTCGAGGTAGCGGTGCGGCCAGTCCACGACGACCTCGTGGGCGGCGGGAAAGCGGGCGGGGGTGGTGAACACGGGGCGCGCGTCGCACACGGTGACGCGGTGGCCGAGGAACGCGCCCGCGGTGGCCAGGGCGGCGGCGAAGTCCACCGCGCCGAAGATCAGCAGCCGCGGCGGCGGGACGCTGACCTCGACGAACAGCGTGAGGGGCGCGGCGTCCGCGACGGCGAGCGGCGCGGTGCCGGTCCGCCCGGCGGCCAGCGCCCTGGTGGCCTCGGCGACCGCCGCGCGGTCCAGCGCCTCGCCGCCGCCGAGCGTGCCGAGGGCGTCGCCGCCCGGCGTGACGAGCAGCGCGCCGACGGGCCCCTCCGGGCCCCCGGCGACGCGGACGAGCGCGGCGTCGGCGCGCTCGGCGGCGGCGTCGAGCGCGGCGGCGAGCACGGGGCGCGTCGGCGCGTCCGCGGGGACGGGGGTGACCAGGACGTCGAGGGAGCCGCCGCAGGTGAGCCCGGCGGCGAACGCCTCGGCGTCGTCGTACCCGAAGTTGCCGGTGCGCGGGACGCCGGTGTCGAGCGCCTCGCGGCACAGCTCGTAGACGGCGGCCTCCACGCAGCCGCCCGAGACGCTGCCGAGCGCGGTGCCCTCGGCGTCGACGGCGAGCGCGGCGCCCGGGGCCCTGGGGGCGCTGCCGTGCACGGCGGTCACGGTGGCCACGGCGAACGGGCGCCCGTCGTGGCACCAGGCGCGCAGGTCGGTGGCGATGTCGAACACGGTCGCCTCCCCTCAGCCGACGAGGTGCTCGGGCCGCACGGGCACGCGGTGCAGGGCGCGGCCCGTGGCCCGCCTGATGGCGGCGACGACGGCGGGGGTGGCGGTGAGGGTGGGCGCCTCGCCGACGCCGCGCAGGCCGTAGGGGGCGTGTTCGTCGGCGAGCTCGAGGACGTCGACGGGCATCGCGGGGGTGTCGAGGATGGTGGGGATGAGGTAGTCGGTGAACGAGGGGTTGCGGATGCGCCCGTCGGGGCCGACCTGGATCTCCTCGAGCACCGCGAGGCCGAGGCCCTGGGTGGCACCGCCGTGGATCTGGCCGACGACGGCGGCGGGGTTGACGGCCCTGCCCACGTCCTGGGCGGCGGCCAGCTCGACGACCTTGACCAGGCCGAGCTCGGTGTCCACCTCGACGACGGCGCGGTGCGCGCAGAACGCGTACTGCACATGCCCGAAGCCCTGGCCCGTCGTGAGGTCGAACGGCTGGGTGGGCCGGTGCCTGAACTCCAGCTCCAGGTCGACCGCCTCGCCGCCGAGCACGTCGACGAGCGCGGCCATGACCTCGCCCTCCGCGGTGACGACCTTGCCGTCCGCGAGCCGCAGCGTGTGGCGTTCGCCCCAGCCGAACCGTTCGGCGCCCAGGCGCAGCACCTCGGCGCGCACCGCCTCGCAGGTGTGCTTGACGGCGCCGCCCGTCATATAGGTCTGCCGGGAAGCGGAGGTGGATCCGGCGGAGCCGACGCTGGTGTCGGCCGGGAGGATCGTGACCCGGGTGACGCCGAGCTCGGTGCGGGCGATCTGGGCGTGCACGGTGACGCCGCCCTGGCCGACCTCCGCCATGGCCGTGTGGACGGTGGCCACGGGCTCGCCGCCGACGGCCTCGACGCGGACGCGGGCGGTGGAGTAGTCGTCGAAGCCCTCGGAGAAGCCGACGTTCTTGATGCCGACGGCGTATCCGACGCCGCGGACCACGCCCTCGCCGTGGCCCGCGTTGGACAGGCCGCCCGGCAGGGCGCGCACGTCGACGGTGCGCGCGCCGGTGGCGGGGTCGGTGGTCTCCCAGGCGCGCTCGGGCGGCAGCGGCCGCTCGCGGACGAGGCGCAGCAGCTCGGCCACGGGCGCGGGTGCGTCGATGACCTGGCCGGTCGGCATGGTGGAGCCCTGGCTGACGGCGTTGCGCCGCCGCAGCTCGACGGGGTCGAGGCCGAGGGCGTCGGCGAGCTTGTCCATCTGCGACTCGTACGCGAAGCACGCCTGGACGGCGCCGAAGCCGCGCATGGCGCCGCAGGGTGGGTTGTTGGTGTAGAGGGCGAGCGCCTCGACGTCCACGTGCGGGACCTCGTAGGGGCCGACGCCGAGCGACGCGGCGTTGCCGACGACGGCGGGCGACGAGGAGGCGTAGGCGCCGCCGTCGAGCACGATGCGGGCCCTGACGAAGACGAGCCGCCCGTCGCGGGTGGCGCCGTGCTCGTAGGTCAGGGTCGCGGGGTGGCGGTGGACATGGCCGAAGAACGACTCGTGCCGGTTGTAGACGATCTTGACGGGGCGCCCCGTGCGGAGGGCCAGCAGGCACGCGTGGGCCTGCATCGACAGGTCCTCGCGGGCCCCGAACGCGCCGCCGACGCCCGCGAGGGTCAGCCGGACCTTCTCCGGCGGCAGGCCGAGGACGGGCGCGAGCTGCCGCTGGTCGACGTGGAGCCACTGGGTGGCGATGTAGAGGTCGACTCCCCCGTCGTCGTCGGGGACGGCGAGCCCTGACTCCGGGCCGAGGAACGCCTGGTCCTGCATGCCGACATCGTAGGTGCCCGTGACCACGACGATGTCGGCGGTGGCGGCCGCGGCGTCGGCGTCGCCGCGCAGGACGGGCTGGCGGTGGACGATGTTGGGGTGGGCGACGTGTGCGGCGTGGCGGTCGGTGCGGCCGGGGTGCAGCACGGGCGCCCCCGGCGCCGTGGCGGACGCCTCGTCGTGGACGACGGGCAGCTCCTCGTAGTCCACGCGGATGCGCGCGGCGGCGCGGCGGGCGGTCTCGGGGTGGTCGGCGGCGACGAGGGCGACGGGCTCGCCCTGGTAGCGCACGACGTCGCGGGCCAGCACGGGCTGGTCCTCGATCTCCAGGCCGTAGTGGGTGGCGGCCGGCAGGTCGTCATGGGTGAGGACGGCGTGCACGCCGGGGAGGGCGAGCGCCTCTGCGACGTCGACGCCGGTGATCCGGGCGTGGGCGTGGGGGCTGCGGAGGGTGTGGCCCCAGAGCATGTCCTCGTGCCACAGGTCGGACGAGTAGGCGAACTCGCCCGTCACCTTGAGCGTGCCGTCGGGGCGTGGCGCCGAGGTGCCGACGCCGCCGGTGTGGGACTGCTGGGTGACGCGGGCGGGGGACGGGATCACGGGCATGGCGTCAACGCCCTTCGGGGGCAGGGGCGTCGGGCGTCACGCCCTGGCCGACGGCGGCGCCGTCCGCGGTGCGGGCCGAGGCCAGCCGGACCGCGTCGATGATCTTCTCGTAGCCGGTGCAGCGGCAGAGGTTCCCCGAGAGGGCCTCGCGGATGTCGGCGTCGGCGGGCCTGGGCTCGCGGGCCAGCAGCTCGTCCGCGGCCATCAGCAGCCCCGGGGTGCAGAAGCCGCACTGCACGGCGCCCGCGTCGAGGAACGCGCGCTGGAGCGCGGACAGGCGCGGCGCGCCGTCCTCCCCCTCGGGGGCGAGCCCCTCGACGGTGGTGACCTCGGCGCCCTCGGCCTGGCCCGCGGCGACGAGGCACGAGCACACGAGGTCGCCGTCGAGGCGGACGGTGCAGGAGCCGCACTCGCCCTGCTCGCAGGCGTTCTTGCTGCCCGGCAGGCCGAGCCGCTCGCGCAGCACGTAGAGGAGGCTCTCGCCCGGCCAGATGTCGTCGGCGGTGCGCGGATGGCCGTTGACGGTGAGGTTCAGGCGCACGAGGCGGCTCCTTGGGGTGCCGGGTAGGCGGACCAGGTCCAGTGCAGGGTGCGGCGGGCAAGAACGGCGACGGCGTGGCGGCGGTAGTCGGCGCTGCCGCGCACGTCGTCGATGGGGGCGCACGCGGACGCGGCGAGCTGGGCGAAACGGGCGGCGGCCGACGGCGGGACGGGCCTTCCGTGGTCCCAGTGGCCGCCCTCGTCGAGCACGCCGTCGAGGAACTCCTCGGCGGCGCGCGCCCGTACGGGGGTGGGCGCCGCGGAGCCGATGCCCGTCCGCACGGTGCGGGTGTGCGGGTGCAGGGCGAGGGAGAACGCGCAGACGGCGATCACCATGGCGTTGCGCGTGCCGACCTTGGCGAACTGCTGGGGGCCGCGCGCCGCGTCCACGTGGACCGCGCGGATCAGCTCGTCGTCGGCGAGGACGTTGCGCTTGGGCCCCGTGAAGAAGTCGTCGATCGGGATCAGGCGGCTGCCCCTGACGGACGCGGCCTCGACGCGCGCGCCCGCGGCGAGCAGCGCGGGGTGGGCGTCGCCCGCGGGGGACGCGGTGCCGAGGTTCCCGCCGACGCTGCCGCGGGCGCGGATCTGCGGTGAGCCGACGGTGTGCGCGGCCAGGGCGAGGGCGGGCAGCGGGGAGCGGAGCCGTTCGACGATGTCCCGGTAGGGGACGCGGGCGCCGAGGACCACGGTGTCCCCTTCGCCGGCGGTGTCCACGTCGGCGAGCTCGCCGACGCGGCTGAGGTCGAGGAGGCGGGCGGGGCGGCGGAGGTCGAAGTTCAGCTCGACCATGAGGTCGGTGCCACCGGCCAGGGGAACGGCGTCGGGGTGCGCCGCCTTGGCGGCGAGCGCCTCGCGCCAGTCGGCCGGGCGGAGGAAGTCCATCAGGGGCACTCCTGCCTCGAAGGGTGCGCGGCGGTCCCCCAAGTACAGCCGGGGAACGCCGCGCGGGGCAGTCACGGAACGGCCGAAGCGCCATCCCGCCGTGACCCCCATTCTTGTAGATTCGTACGAGGGAAGGACACCAGCGACATCGGCGGACGGTATGCGACTGCGCACACTGCTGGAGACGGAGTCCCTGGGCCTGCGCCTCCTCGGCGGCGAAGGCGCGGGGCTCGACCGGCGGGTGCGCGGCGTGATGACGACCGACCTGCGCGATCCGAGCCGCTATCTGCGCGGCGGTGAGCTGGTGCTG
Source organism: Streptomyces radicis (assembly GCF_003626575.1). Taxonomy (GTDB): domain Bacteria; phylum Actinomycetota; class Actinomycetes; order Streptomycetales; family Streptomycetaceae; genus Streptomyces; species Streptomyces radicis. Next base: position 65,363 of record NZ_RBDY01000030.1, read on the forward strand.
ACCGGTCTGGCGTGGTGGCGGGGCCCGCGCGACTCGGAGCCGTTCGTGCGGATCCTGGTGGAGGCGGGGGTCGCGGGCCTCGCGGCGGGCGAGGCGGAGTTCGGCTCGGTGCCCGACGACCTGACGGCCGCGTGCGCGCGGCACCGGCTGCCGCTGTTCGCGGTGGCCGAGGAGGTCGGCTTCGCCGAGATCACCGAGCACGTGGTGCGGCGCGTGTCGAGCGAGCGGGCCGGGGACCTGGCGGCGGTCGTGGAGCGGCACCGGCGGCTGATGTCGGCCGGGGGCGGGGGGCCACGCGCGGTGCTCGACCTGCTGGCCTCCGACCTGGACCTGACGGCGTGGCTGATCTCCGCGACCGGGCGGCCCATCGCGGCCTCGGGGCGCGCGGCGCTGCCCGGCGGGGCGGGCGCCGAGCTGGCCGTCGGGCGGCTGGCCGCGACGCGCGCCGGACGCCCTGGGCCCTGGACGGGGCGCGTGGCGGGGACGGTGTACTCGGTCTTCCGGGTCAACGGCGCGGGCGGGGTCGGCGTGGGGGCGCGAGGGCCGCTCTCGGACTGGCTGCTTGTGGTGCGGGCGGACGCGCGGGACTGGTCCGAGCGGCGGCTCGATCTGCTGGACGGCGTCGCGCGGTTGATCGCCGCGGAGCGCGATCGGGCCGACGCGGCGCGCTCCGTGCCGCGGCGCCTCGCGCGCGAGGTGCTCGACCTGCTGGGCGCGGGGGCGCCACCGGCCGAGGTGGCGGCGCGCCTGCGGGTGCTCGCGCCGGCGCTGAGCGAGGTGGCGGCGCACGCCCCGCGCTGGCAGGTGGTGGCGGCGCGCGTGGAGGGCGTGGACGAGGCGGCGGGCGACCTGCTCGAGGAGCTGCTCGCGCCGTTCGCCGAGGTGGCGGTGGGTCAGGGCGGGGACGAGGCGGTGGCGCTCGTGCCGCTTTCGGCGGCCGACGGGGAGGAGCCGCTGTCCGCGGAGGCGGTGCTCGGCCCGGCGCGGCGCGTGCTCGAAGGCGGTCTGGGTCCCGGCGGGCGGCTGACGCTCGGGGTGAGCGCGGCCGTTCCCTCGGCGGAGGGGCTGCGGGGCGCGTGGGAGGAGGCGCGGCACGGGCGGCGGGTGGCGGCGGCGCGCCAGGGGCGGGTGTCGGGCGCGGGGCACGAGGAGCTGGCGTCGCACGTGCTGCTGCTGCCGTTCGTTCCCGACGAGGTGCGGGGGGCGTTCACGGCGCGGCTGCTCGAGCCGTTGCGCGCCTACGACCGGCGGCACAGGGCGGGGCTGATGGCGACGTTGGAGGCGTTCCTCGCGGCGGACGGGTCGTGGACGCGGTGCGCGGCGCGGCTGCACCTGCACGTCAACACGCTGCGGTACCGCATCGGCCGCATCGAGCAGCTGACCGGGCGCGACCTGGCGCGCCTCGAGGACAAGGTGGACTTCTTCCTGGCGCTGCGGCTCGCGGGCCCGGAGCGCTGAAGCGTTCAGCGGAGCGCTGAAACGTTCAGCTGAAGCGTTCAGCGGCCGGTGCGCGGGGCGCGGACGCGGGCGAGCAGCAGGGTGAGCGCGGCGCCCGCCACCGCCCAGATCGCCAGCACCAGCACGGGGGTCGCGGTGGAGCGGCCGTCGAAGTAGGCGATGGAGCGCGCGGTCCACACGCCCGCGCCCGGGATCAGCGCCGGGCCGATGGCCTGCCAGAACGTGGGCAGCAGCGGAGAGGGGAACGCCCCGCCCGCGCTGGGGTTGCCCAGCACGACCACGAGCAGGAGCGCGACGCCGATGCCCGCGAGCCCGAGGAGGCCCTGGAGCGCGAACGTCAGCGCGCCCGTCGCGAACACCACGAGCGCCCCCAGCGCGCCGAGCGCCACGACGGGGCCCGGCAGCGCGCCGAGGACCGGCCCGACGATGACGGCGCCGCCGATGCCGCCGACCACCGCGTACCCCGCGAGGACCAGCAGGCGCAGCAGCGCGTGGCGCGTTCCCACGGGGCGGGGGCCGAGCGCCAGGGCGAGCGCCATCGCGCACAGGTAACCGCCCACGCACCAGCCCACGATCAGATAGAACGACGAGAGGCCCCTGGGGTCGCCGTCCGCCGTCGGCGCGACGTCGACGGTGCGGACCGAACGCCCCTCGGCCTCATCGGCCCGGGCGACCACGGAGGTCAGCGCGTCGGAGAGCGCCTTGCCACCGCCCGAGGCGACGAGCAGCGTGTCGCTCGTGCCCGTGCCGTCGACCAGCAGGGCGCCGTCGACGGCGCGGCGTTCGACCGCGCGACGGGCCTCGGCCTCGTCGGCGGCGCGGTGGACGACGTCGAGGGGCGCGCCGGGGAGCGCGTCGAGGCGGCGCACCACCTCGGCGCGCACGGCGTCGGGGGCGACGACGGCGAGCGGGATCCGGTCGGGCTCGGGGGCGTGCAGGGCGCCGACATAGGACAGCACGAAGCCGAGGTGCAGCAGGAGCACCCCGACCACAAGCGCCGCGGCCCGGCCGACGGGCCCCACCCCGCCCCGGAACCCGGACCGGGGTCCTGCCCGTTCCATGTCCGCATCGTGGGGCGCGCGAGGGTCGTGGCGCACCCGGGACGAGGCCGTTCGGCTGAGGCGCGGCGACTTGTGAACTCGTTCACTCAGCCCTCTTGGCCAGGTGTGGCTCTCCGTGCTGAGATGCATCCACTTGACGATCAACGGCTCGCCGGGCGACGGCCCGACGGAGCGCTGGGGAGGGCGATGTGACGGAGACCGCCGTGCCGCATCCGGTCACGACCACGGGGGGTGCCGCCGCCCCGCCTCCGGCGCGGGAGCGGGCGAGGGCCAGGGACACGGCGGTGTGGCGGCTGCGGTCGCGCGGGTGTTGGGAGGACGCGGCGGCGCTGCTCGCGGCGTCGGCGGCGACGGAGCCGGCGGCCGCGCTGCTGCGGGCCGAACTCCTCGTCGAACGCTGCATGTACACGTCCGAGGGCTGGGGCGACGCGGAGGACGCGCTGCGGTCGGCCGAGGCGATGTCGCTGAACGACGAGGAACGGGGCGCCGCGGCGTGCGAGCGCGGCTATCTCGCCTATGCCTCGACCGTGCTGCGGGTGCGCGACCGGGCCGACGAGGCGCGGGCCGCGCTGGGGCGGGCCGCCGCGCTGCTGGCCCCCGAGTCGCCGTCGCGGGCGCTGCTCGACTTCAGGCGGGGGCTGATGACCGAGCTGGTGAGCGGCACGGGGCAGGCGGCGGAGGCGGGGTTCAGGCGCGCGCACAACCTGGCGCTGAGCCAGGGGGACACGCTGCTCGCGTCGTCCACGTGGCGGCACCTGGCGGCGGTCGCGCGGGAGGCGGGCGAGGTCGCGGAGGCGCGCGAGGGGTTCGCGGAGTCGCTGCGGCTGCGGGAGGAGGCGGGGTTCCTGGTCGGGATCGCGCCCGCGCTGCTCGCGCTGGCCGAGGTCACGCCCGACCCCGACGCCGCACGGCTACGGGCCGAGGCGGCACGCCTGTTCCGCCTGCTCGACGGCATCCCCCGCTGGCTCGCCCCGGAACTGACGGGCACGGCGTAGCTGCCCCCGCGGGGCCCCGACGCGACGACCCCGGCGGGAGCGGCGGCTCGCGCGGGCAACGCGCGGCCGCGGCCGTTCGCGCGTCGACGCGCGCGAGCAGCGCGTCGTTCAGGGGTGGCCCGGGGTTCTCGGGGTGGGGCCCGTGAGGTGTGCGCGGGCGAGGTGTTCGGCGGCCGTCAGGTCGCCCGTGCGGAGGGCGTCGAGCAGGGCGGCGTGCTCGAGGGCGTCGGCAAGCAGCTCGGTCGCCCCGGGGAGCGGGGCCAGCTCGGCCGGGCACTGGGCCTTGCGCTGCAAGTCCTCGGCCACCTTGACCAGTTGGCGGTTCCCCGTGAGCGTGAGCAGCGCCCGGTGGAAGAGGCGGTCGGCCTCGGCGTAGGCGGCCCGGTCCCCGACCGAGGCCGCGGTGACGGTCGCCTCGGCGAGCGGCCGCAGCTCGTCCCACCGCTCGGGCGGCAGCGTACGGCCGAGGCGCAGCACCGCGGGCACCTCGAGGGCCACCCGCACCTCGGCGAGCTCGGCCAGCTCGCGGGGGCTGCGGCCCGCGACGCGGAAGCCCCGGTTGGGCACGGTCTCCACCGCGCCCTCGCTCGCGAGCCGCTGCATCGCCTCGCGCACCGGGGTGGCCGAGACGCCGTAGCGCTCGGCGAGCGCGGGCGCCGAGTACGTCTCCCCCGGGGCGAGTTCGCCGCTGGCCAGGGCGTCGCGCAGAGCCGCGAGGACCTGGGCGCGGACGGAGTGGCGCTCCGGCAGCGAACGGGGCCTGCGAGGGAGGGGCGGCCGGTCCGCCGCCGAGGCAGTGCTCACCCCGCTCACGGCCACCGATATGGCCGATTCCGATCGGGTGGACTCCATCTGTCCGCTCCGTCTCCTCTAGCGCCCGAATCAGCATGGTTCCGACACCTATGGCCAGACCTTAGGCCGACTTGGCGGCACAGCAAACCCCTAACCTTGATCGGGTAAGGTAAGCCTTACCTGTCCGAAGCCGCCCCGAAGCCGCTCCGAAGCAAGATTGTTCGGTGACCCATGACCGTGCCCGTGCTCGCCCCCACCACCCCGCTCACGTCGGCGTTCACACGGATCACCGAGGTGGTGCCCTCGCTGCGGATCAGCGAGGAGGCTCCACGGCGCGGGGACGGCTGGCTCGGCGGGGACGAACTCGCGGCGGGCGGGGCGGCGTTGGACACCCTGCTGGCCTGGGACGACGAGAGTATCGCGGCCGACTACGGTCAGCGCGCACGCCCTGACGTCGTGGCCGGTTTCGCGCTGCACCGCTACGCGTGGCCTGTGGCCGTCCTGTTCACCGCGCCCCACTTCCTGCTGCGCCGCGTGCCGTTGCTCGCGCCCGGGGACGTCTCGTTCCACCGCGGCGAGCGCCGGATGACGGTGCGGCCAGGCGCGTTCGCGTGCCTGGCCGACGACCCGGCGGTCGACCACCCCGGCGCCAGGCCCGTCGCGGACGAGGAGGCGCTGCGCGCCACGGTGCGCCGGGCCGCCGCGGACCATCTGGGGCCCGTGCTCGCAGCGTTCGGGCCGCGGATGCGGCGCGGGCCGCGCGCGCTGTGGGGCACGGCGACGGACGAGCTGGTCGAGGCGCTGTGGTACGTCGGGAGCCTGCTCGGCGAGGAGGAGCGCGCCGTCGCGGAGGCCGGTCAGCTGCTGCCCGGCGCGGTCACGCCGTTCGCGCGTGGCGCTTCGTTCCGCGAGCTGACAGGCCCTGAGGGCGAGGCGCTGCGGACGCGGGACCGGGCGAGCTGCTGCATGTTCTACACGCTGCGCCCCGAGGACACGTGTGTGACGTGCCCGCGCACGTGTGATGGCGAGCGGATCACCAGGCTGGCCGCAAGCTGATAACAGATCACCCGAGCACACGCACAACTCTCCCTGTAATGCCACTCGTTGGTGTGATTCCGACCGAAATTCGACGGACGGTGGCTCCGGTAGCATCATGATGCTCGCGGAGGCACAGCCGCCACGAAATCACCACAGGCGCCCGCGAATCCGCCACACCCAAGCAGGGGGCACCCCATGAACTTCGCAGACATAGAGCTCAACTGGGTGCTGGCGGCGGCCGTGCTGCTCGCCGGTTTCCTGGTGGCGGTGGCGCTGCTCACCAAGGGACGCAAGGCATCCACCGAAGGCGCCGACACCGACTCGTGGGAGCGCCTCGAAGCGGCGAGGCGCCGGCGCGAACGCGTCTACGCCTCCGCCTCCTACACACTCCTCTTCTGCTGCGCGGGCGTCGCCGCCGCGCTGTCGTTCCAGGGCCTGGTCGGCTTCGGCCGGGAGAACCTGAACCTCTCGGGCGGCTGGGAGTACCTGGTGCCGTTCGGCCTCGACGGCGCGGCGATGTTCTGCGCGGTCATCGCGGTGCGCGAGGCCAGCCACGGCGACTCGTCGATGGGCTCGCGGATGCTGGTGTGGCTCTTCGCCGGCGCCGCCGCCTGGTTCAACTGGGTGCACGCGCCGCGCGGCAGCGCCCACGCCGGGGCCCCGCACTTCTTCGCCGGGATGTCGCTCTCCGCGGCCGTGCTGTTCGACCGGGCGCTCAAGCAGACCCGCAGGGCGGCGCTGCGCGAGCAGGGCCTGGTGCCCAGGCCGCTGCCGCAGATCCGCTTCGTCCGCTGGCTGCGGGCGCCGCGCGAGACGTACGGCGCGTGGTCGCTCATGCTCCTGGAGAACGTCCGCACCCTCGACGAGGCCGTCGAGGAGGTCCGCGAGGAGCGGCGCAAGAAGGAGGACGAGCGCGAGCGGCGGCGCGAGCAGCGCAAGCTCGACCGCGTCAGGATGAAGGCGCTCGGCCGCCAGCAGAAGATGCTCGGCCGAGGCAGCCAGGTCGAGGTCGCGGTGGCGCCCGCCGAGCCCGCCGCCCTCGAGCCCGCCAAGCAGCGGCGCCCGCTCGATGCCGCGAGGGCGGAGGGCGACGACCCGCTCGACGGCGGGCGGCTTGACTCGCTCGAGGAGAAGCTGGCCCGGATCGAGCGGCAGTTCGGCTGACCGATCCGGGACCGATGGCGTCACCCGAGGGCGTTCTCCGCGCGCGTTGTCACGCCGCGAGGAGGACGCCCTCGAGCGTGAGCAGGTGACGCTTGCGGTCGAGGCCGCCCGCGTAGCCGGTGAGCGAGCCGTTCGTCCCGACCACGCGGTGGCAAGGGCGCACGATCGACAGGGGGTTGTGGCCCACCGCCCCGCCCACGGCGCGCGCCATGCGCGGCTCAAGCCCGGCCTGCTCGGTGAGCTGGGCATAGGTGACGGTCGTGCCGTACGGGACGCGGTCGATGGCCGCCCAGACCCGGCGGCGGAACGGCGTCCCCCCGGGCGCGAACCCGATGTCGAACGCCGTCAGCTCGCCCGCGAAGTACGCGTCGAACTGCTCGGCGACAGGCCGGAACGCCGCGTCGTCACGCGCCCAGTCGGGGGCGACCTCCGGCGCGTACTTCTGCCCCGAGAGGGTCAGCCACGCGAGCGCCTCGGGCGTGGGCCCGGCGATCAGCAGGTCGCCGACGGGGCTGGGGTGGGTGGTGTACAGCATCAGTCGTTCTCCGGTCCTGTGCGGGGGTGGGTCTTGGCCGTCGCGGCCCACAGGTGGTGCAGGGCGTAGGAGCGCCAGGGCCGCCAGGCGGCGGACGCGACGGGGTCGGCGCCGACGAGGCGCAGCCCGTGGCGCACGCCCGCGTCGCCCGGCAGGAAGACATCGGGGTCGCCGAGCGCCCGCATCCTGATGTAGCCCGCGGTCCAGGGCCCGATGCCGCGCAGCGCGAGCAGGGCGCGTTCGGCCTCGTCGCGGTCGGCGCCGGGTGAGAGGACCACGGCGCCGTCGGCGAGCGCGGCGGCCAGGGCGCGGAGGGTGGCGCGCCGGGACTCGGGCATGCCCAGCTCGGTGAGCGGGGCATCGGCGAGCGCGGCGGGCTCGGGGAAGAGGTGGGTGAGCCCGCCCACGGGCGAGGCGAGCGGCTTCCCGTACGCCTCGACGAGCGCCCCGGCCAGGGTGCGGGCCGCGCCGACGGTGACCTGCTGGCCCAGCACGGCGCGCACGGCCAGCTCGTCGGCGTCGGCGGCGCCGGGCGAGCGCAGCCCGGGGCGGGCGGCGACCAGCGGGCCCACCACCGGGTCGGCGCCGAGGCGTTCGGCCACCGCGTACGGGTCGGCGTCCAGGTCGAACAGCCGACGCGTCCGTTGGACGGCGGCCGTCAGGTCCCTGGGGTCGGTCAGCCGGACGCGGCCCTCGAGCCAGCGGGCGCCCGCCGCCTCGGCGACCTCGGCGATGCCGGTGCCGTGCGGCAGGGCGAGCGAGCGGCGGTAGGTCCTGGCGCCCGGCTCCCCCGTGGCCTCCTCGATCCCCGCGATGGCGCGGCGCTGAAGGAAGTCGAAGACATGGCGCGCGTCGTAGGCGCCTCGGTGGGCGAGCCGCAGCGGTATGCCGTGGCCGCCGCAGGGGGCGGGCGAACGCGGCCGCGAGCGCGAGGCGGCGGCGCGCAGCTCGCTCGGGGTGCGCGCGTATCCGGCGCGCATCGTGTCGTTGAACTGCCGCACGCTGGAGAACCCCGCCGCGAACGCCACCTGGGTGATCGGCAGATCGGTCGTCTGGAGCAGGATGCGGGCGGTGTGCTGGCGCTGCGAACGGGCCAGCGCCACAGGGCCCGCGCCCAGCTCGGCGGTCAGCTGGCGCTGCACCTGCCGCGCGCTGTACCCGAGCCGCCCGGCGAGGCCCGAGACGCCCTCGCGGTCGACCACGCCGTCGGCGATCATCCGCATCGCGCGGCCGACGGTGTCGGCCCTGGCGTTCCACTCGGCGGACCCTGGCACGGCGTCGGGGCGGCAGCGGCGGCAGGCGCGGAAGCCCGCGGCCTGGGCCGCGGCGGCCGAGGGGTGGAACGTGACGTTGTGCCGCTTCGGGGTGGTCGCCGGGCAGCTGGGGCGGCAGTAGACGCCGGTGGTGCGGACGGCGGTGAAGAAGACGCCGTCGAAGCGCTCGTCGCGGCTGCGGACCGCCTCGTACCTGCTGTCATCGTCCATCACGCCGTCCAGTGTGCGCGCTCGCGAGCGCGGCGGCTGGCGGTTTTCGGACGCGGGGGTTCCGGGCCATGACCCGCCCCCGGGTGCGTGGGGGCGGGCGGGCCGGTTCTCCTTACTTCTTCGCCAGGCGGGCGGGGAAGCCGCCCGTCGCGACCGGGCCCCAGCGGCGCGGGGTGATCCGGATGAGCGACTTGCCCTGGCGGGTCATCGCCTCGCGGTACTCGTCCCAGTCGGGGTGCTCCCCCGCGATGTTCCTGAAGTACTCGACGAGCGGCTCGATCGCCTCGGGGACGTCGAGCACCTCGGCCGTGCCGTCGATCTGCACCCAGGGCCCGTCCCACTCGTCGGACAGCACGACGACGCTGACCTCGGGGTCCCGCCTGGCGTTACGCGACTTGGCGCGCTCCGGGTAGGTCGAGACGACGATCCGTCCACTGTCGTCGACGCCGCAGGTCAGCGGCGACGCCTGCGGGGTGCCGTCCCCGCGCCGCGTCATCAGGATGGCGCGGTGGCGGGGCCGGACGAAATCGAGGAGCTTGGCGAGATCGACACTGGTGTTCGTAGCGATCGAAGGACTCATGGCGGGCAACCCTACGCCTCACGTGTCAGACGTTGACACCGTAGTCGGACGCGATCCCGGCGAGCCCCGAGGCGTACCCCTGGCCGACCGCGCGGAACTTCCACTCGGTGCCGCGCCGGTACAGCTCGCCGAAGATCATCGCCGTCTCGGTGGCGGCGTCCTCGGTCAGGTCGTACCGGGCCAGCTCGGCGCCTCCCGCCTGGTTCACCACGCGGATGAACGCGTTGCTCACCTGGCCGAAGCTCTGGCCGCGGTTCTGTGCCTCGTGGATCGAGACCGGGAACACGATGCGCGTGATCTCCCGCGGCACCGCCGCGAGGTCGACCTTGATCACCTCGTCGTCGCCCTCGCCCTCACCCGTCAGGTTGTCGCCGGTGTGCTCGACGGACCCGTCGGGGCTCGTGAGGTTGTTGTAGAAGACGAAGTGCAGGTCGGAGGCGACCTTCCCGCTCTCGGTCACCAGCAGGGCGCTGGCGTCGAGGTCGTAGTCGGCGCCGGTCGTCGTCCGCACGTCCCAGCCGAGGCCGACCAGCACCGCTGTCAGTCCAGGGGCCTCCTTGCTGAGCGAGACGTTGCCACCTTTGGACAGGGTTACGCCCACGTTCTCCTCCTCCGTTCGGGCGATGGGAGTGCCGTCCCCACTCCGGGGAAACGGGCCGACATCAGGCTGACGAGACGGGCCCGACGAGCGTCGTCAGGACGTCCTCCATCGTCACGAAGCCCAGCACGGTGCCCCGGCCGCCCGCCACGGCCGCCAGGTGCGTCCCGTCGGCGCGCATCGCCGTCAGGGTGTCGTCGAGCGGGGTGTCGATCTCGACGCGCGTGACGGCGTGCAGCGCGCCGCGCGGGAACGGCTTGTGCCGCTCGGTGACGCCGAGGGCGTCCTTGATGTGCAGATAGCCGAGGACCGCGGAGCCGGGGCCGAGCACCGGCAGGCGCGAGTAGCCGGTGGCCGTCGCGGTCCGCTCGAGCTCGGCGGGGGTGATGCGGTGGTCCACGGTGACCATGCGGCTCAACGGGACCAGGATCTCGCCGACCGGGCGCGTGCCCAGCTCGAGGGCGACGCGCAGCCGGTCGCCGTCGGCCGGGTCGAGCAGGCCGGCCTGGCTCGAGTCGGCCACCATCCGCGCCAGCTCGTCGTCGGTGAAGACGGCGGCCACCTCGTCCTTGGGCTCGACCTTGAGCAGCCGCAGCAGCACGTTGGCGAACGCGTTGATCCCGAAGATCACCGGGCGCAGCGCGCGGGTCAGGGCCACCAGCGGCGGGCCGAGGGCGAGCGCGGTGGGCACGGGCGCGGCCAGCGCGATGTTCTTGGGCACCATCTCGCCGACCAGCATGTGCAGATAGGTCGCCAGGGACAGCGCGATCAGGAACGCGATCGGGTGCACCAGGCCGTCCGGCACGTTGACCGCCTCGAAGACCGGCTCGAGCAGGTGGGCGATCGCGGGCTCCGCGACCGCGCCCAGGACCAGCGACGACACCGTGATGCCGAGCTGGGCGGTGGCCATCATCGTCGACAGGTGCTCCACGCCCCACAGCGTGACGCGGGCGCGCTTGTTCCCGGCCTGGGCGCGCGGCTCGATCTGGCTGCGGCGCACGGAGATCATGGCGAACTCGGCGCCGACGAAGAACGCGTTGGTGAACAGGGTCAACGCGCCGATGATCAGTTGCAGGGTCGTCATCGGACGCGGCCCTCCTGGCCCGTGGCCTCGGTGACGGGGGCGGGCGCGGTGATCGTGACGCGCTCGGCCACGTGGTGGTCGACGTCGAGCACGGTCAGCTCCCAGTCCCCGACGCGGACGGTGTCGCCCTGCGCGGGTATACGTTCGAGGCGGGTGGCGAGCAGTCCGGCCAGCGTCTCATAGGGCCCGTCGGGGGCGCTCAGGCCGATGTCGGCCAGCTGGTCGAGGCGTACGCCGCCGTCGGCCTCCCACGCGGGCCTGCCGTCGACGGTGGGCGGGGCGGGCAGCAGGTCGGGGATCTCCATCGGGTCGTGCTCGTCGCGGACCTCGCCGACGACCTCCTCCACGATGTCCTCGATGGTGGCGACGCCCGCCGTTCCGCCGTACTCGTCGATGACGACGGCCATCGTGCGGGCGGCGCCCAGGCGTTCGAGCAGCCGGTCAACGGGGAGGCTGTCGGGCACCAGCAGGGGCGGCGAGAGCAGGTCGGTGACGGGGGTCTCCAGGCGCTTGTCGGGGTCGAGGGCGAGGACGTCACGGATGTGGACCGTGCCGATGACCTCGTCGAGGGAGTCGCGGTAGACGGGGAAACGGGACAGCCCCGTGGCGTGCGTGAGGTTGGCCGCGTCCGCGGCGGTGGCGTGGCTCTCGAGGGCCAGCACGTCCACGCGGGGGGTCATGACGTTCTCCGCGGTGAGCGCGCCGAGGTTGAGCGTGCGCACGAACAGCTCGGCGGAGTCGGCCTCGAGGGCGCCCTCGGCGGCGGAGTGCCGGGCCAGGGCCACCAGCTCCTCGGGGCCTCGGGCGGAGGCGAGCTCCTCGGTCGGCTCCAGGCCGAAGCGGCGCACCAGGCGGTTGGCCGTGTTGTTGAGGTGGCCGATCAGCGGGCCGAAGAAGGCGGTGAACGCGCGCTGCGGGCCCGCGACCACCTTGGCCACGGCCAGCGGGCGGGAGATCGCCCAGTTCTTCGGGACCAGCTCGCCGATGACCATGAGGACCACGGTCGAGATGGCCACGCCGAGCACGGTGGCCACGCCCGAGGTCGCGCCCCCGACGCCGATGTCGCCCAGCGGGCCGCGCAGCAGGGAGGCCAGCGAGGGCTCCGCCAGCATGCCGATGACCAGGGAGGTGACCGTGATGCCGAGCTGGGCGCCCGACAGCTGGAGCGTCAGCCGCCGCACGGCCTTCAGGGCGCCGTCGGCGCCGCGCTCGCCCGCGGCCGCGGCGCGTTCCAGCTCACCGCGCTCGACGGTGGTCAGCGAGAACTCGGCGGCGACGAAGATCGCGCAGGCGAGGATCAGGGCCAGGGCGAGCAGAAGCAGCAAGATCTCGGTCACCGTGCCACCCCCCTCGCGCCCTGGCTGACGGGCCCGTGACAGGGAATGGCACGGCTGGTACTGGGAGGTTCACCCATGGTGGGTCTGCTGCTCCTTCTGAAAGAACGACTCGTCGGTGCGTACACGCGCTCCCGGCATCCCATGGTAGGAGATCGGGTGGAGCGTGCTCAGGGACCTATGGTTCTACAGGTCTGTAGAAAATTCGATACCGCTTCCGCACACGGTTAAACACGCGCGGGGTCCCCTTTCATTTCACCACCACGTTCCGTCACCAGGGGGTGGCGGCGTGCAGCAGGAAGAACAGGGTGATCGCGGCGTTCGCCGAGGACAGCGCCGAGACCGTCGTGCCGGCGGCGGCGGCCCACGTGGCCAGGCCCACGGCGGTGAACGCGGGCGGCCAGCCGCTCGGGGTCGGGGGCGGCGGGCCGAGCAGGGCCGCGACCCGGCGCGGCACGGGCCCAGGGGCGGCGGCGAGCCCCGCCAGGGTGGCGGCGGGGGCGCCGCGGGAGACCAGGGCGGCCTTGCCGATGGCGCGCGCCATGGCCCGCCGGTCGCCGATCGCCCGCGCCGCGTCCTCGTCGGCCCAGCGCTCGGCGGCGTAGCCGACGGCGGTGCGCAGCGGGCGCAGGAACGGGTTGGCGCGCGCGGCCAGCTGCACCACGAGCAGGAAGCGGTGGTGGCGCGCCGCCAGGTGGGCGCGCTCGTGCGCGAACAGCGCCCGGCGCTCGCCGGGCGCGAGGCGCTCGAGCAGGGCGCGGGAGACCACGATGCGCGGGCGCGCACCGGGCAGGGCGTAGGCGTAGGGGTCGGGGTCGGGCAGCACGGCGACGCGCGGGGCGGCGACGCCGCGCAGCGCCCGGTGCGCCAGGCGCCTGACGCGCACATGACGCCAGAGCGTCAGCGCGCAGGCCGCGAGGACGGCGAGCAGCGCGGGGATGGCGGCGCGGCCCGCCACCTCCTCGAACGGAACGGCGTCGCGCACCTCGGGGTCGGACCAGCCGTCGGGCAGGGGGTTGCCCGGCAGCTGCGCGGTGCCGACGACCATGACGAGCGCGAGGCACAGGGTGCTGCACAGGGCGAGGACGCCGGCGACCGTGGTCAGCATCAGGGTGGCGGTGCGGGGGTGCAGGCGCTGCTCGGCCAGCCGCGCGACCGGCCACGCGGTCAACGGCAGCACAAGCGGCAGGAAGACGAAGAACCCCATCGCTCTCCTATGTGTCCCCCGTGTCCTCTGGGTCCCCGGTGTCCTGCGTGGCCCGCGGATCCTCGGCCTCGTGGAGCAGGCCGCGCAGGAGGCGTTCGTCGTCGGGCGAGAGCGCCGTGACGAAGCTGGCGAGCACCGCCTCGCGGTCGGACTCCCCGTCGAGCACGCGCCGCATGCGCAACGCCGCGAGCCAGGAGCCGTCGGCCGCCGGGCTCCAGGCGAACGAGCGCCCCGCCTTCTCGCGCCCGACCGCGCCCTTGGCCAGCAGCCGGGTGAGGGTGGTGATCACAGTGGTGTACGCGAGCCCTCCGCCGATCCGGTCGCGCACCCACGCGGCCCCGACGGGTCCGGGCGCGGCACACAGGGCGGCGAGGACCTGGGCCTCCAACTCGCCCCGTCCGCGCCGCCTCCTGGGCGTGGGGCTGCTGGGCACGGTGAGGGCTCCTGGGGCTCGCGGGTGCTCCATGATAGCCACGCCCAGGGCCGGGCCCACCGGCGTTCTCCCCGCCCCGGCCCGCGCACGACGGCGCCCGCCCGCCCCCGGGACGGGGAGCGGGCGGGCGGTGGGGCGGCTCGGTGGCCCGGGTCAGGCGGCCACGGCGACCTCCGCGGGGGTCAGGGCCAGCGACAGCACCTGGCGGACGTCGGTGACCGGGTGGACGTCGAGCGTGGCCAGGATCTCGGCCGGGACGTCGTCCAGGTCGGCTTCGTTCCGCTTGGGGATGATCACCGTGGTCAGGCCCGCGCGGTGCGCCGCGAGCAGCTTCTGCTTGACGCCGCCGATCGGCAGGACGCGCCCGGTCAGGGAGACCTCGCCGGTCATCGCCACATCGGGCCGCACCTGCCTGCCGCTGAGCAGCGACGCCAGGGCGGTCGTCATGGTGATGCCCGCGCTCGGCCCGTCCTTCGGCACCGCGCCCGCGGGGATGTGCAGGTGGATGCCGCGCTCCTTGAGGTCGCCGACCGGGAGCTCGAGCTCGGCGCCGCGCGAGCGCAGGTAGGACAGGGCGATCTGGCCCGACTCCTTCATCACGTCGCCGAGCTGACCCGTCAGGGTCAGCCCCGCGCCGCCCGTCTCCGGGTCGGCGAGCGACGCCTCGATGTAGAGGACGTCGCCGCCCGCGCCCGTGACCGCGAGGCCCGTGGCCACGCCGGGCACCGCCGTGCGCCGCTCCGCGGGCTCCTGCGCCGCCTCGGGGGTGTGGTGCGGGCGCCCGATCAGGTCCCGCAGGTCGCCCTCGGTGACCGTGCGCGGCAGCGTCGCCTCGCCGAGCTCGGCGCGGGCCGCGACCTTGCGCAGCAGCCGCGCGACGACGCGCTCCAGGCCGCGGACGCCCGCCTCGCGGGTGTACTCGCCCGCGAGCTTGCGCAGCACGCCGTCCTCGAGCGCGACCTCGCCATCGGCGAGCCCCGCGCGCTCCAGCTGCCGGGGAACGAGGTGGTCGCGCGCGATGGTGACCTTCTCGTCCTCCGTGTAGCCGTCGAGGCGGACCAGCTCCATGCGGTCGAGCAGCGGCTGCGGGATGGCCTCGAGGACGTTCGCCGTGGCCAGGAAGACCACGTCGGACAGGTCGAGCTCGATCTCGAGGTAGTGGTCGCGGAACGTGTGGTTCTGCGCGGGGTCGAGGACCTCGAGCAGGGCCGCAGCGGGGTCGCCGCGGAAGTCGCTGCCGACCTTGTCGATCTCGTCGAGCAGCACGACCGGGTTCATCGAGCCCGCCTCCTTGACGGCCCGCACGATGCGGCCCGGCAGCGCGCCGACGTAGGTGCGCCGGTGGCCGCGGATCTCCGCCTCGTCGCGGACGCCGCCGAGCGCGACGCGCACGAACTCGCGGCCCATCGCGCGGGCGACCGACTCGCCGAGCGACGTCTTGCCGACGCCGGGCGGCCCGACCAGGGCCAGCACGGCGCCGCCGCGCCTGCCCCCGACCACGCCGAGCCCGCGGTCGCCGCGGCGCTTGCGCACGGCCAGGTACTCGGTGATGCGCTCCTTGACGTCGTCGAGGCCCGCGTGGTCGGCGTCGAGCACGGCCTTCGCGCCCGCGATGTCGTAGGAGTCCTCGGTCCGCCGCGACCACGGCAGCTCGAGAACGGTGTCGAGCCACGTGCGGATCCAGCCGCCCTCGGGGCTGGCGTCGGAGGACCGCTCCAGCTTGTCGACCTCCTTCAACGCCGCCTCGCGCACCTTCTCCGGCAGGTCGGCGGCCTCGACCCTGGCGCGGTAGTCGTCGCCCTCGTCGGCCGCGTCGCCGTTGAGCTCGGCCAGCTCCTTGCGGACGGCATCGAGCTGGCGGCGGAGCAGGAACTCACGCTGCTGCTTGTCCACGCCCTCCTGGACGTCCTTGGCGATCGACTCGGCGACGTCCTGCTCGGCCCTGGCCTCGCTCATCAGCTTGATGGCCAGCCTGAGCCGCTCCACAGGGTCGGTGGTCTCCAGCAGCGTCAGCCGCTGCTCGGTGGTGAGGAACGGCAGATAGCCGGCGTTGTCCGCCAGCTGGCCGACGTCCTCGATCTGCTGCACCCGGTCCACGATCTGCCAGGCGCCGCGCTCGCGGAGCCAGCTCGTGGCGAGCGCCTTGTACTCCTTGGCCAGCTCGGTGACCGCGCCCGGCAGGGTGCTGGGAACGGTCTCGGTGATCGGGGTGGCCTCGACCCACAGGGCCCGGCCAGGGCCCGTGGTGCCGGAGCCGATGCGCACCCGGCGCAGGCCGCGGACCAGCGCGCCCGGATCGCCGTCGGCGAGTCGTCCGACCTGCTCGACCCGGCCGAGCACGCCGATTCCCGCGTAGTTCCCGTCCAGACGCGGCACGAGCAGCACGCGGGGCTTCTCGCCCCTCGGCGCGGCGGCCTGGGCGGCTTCGACGGCGGCGCGCACCTCGGCGTCGGACAGCTCGAGGGGCACCACCATCCCTGGCAGCACCACCTCGTCGTCCAGCGGCAGCACCGGCAGGGTGAGTGTGTCGAACGATGAAGTCATGACCTCTCCCTCGGCAGGCAAATTGAGCTTCGTCGACTCAATGCCAAGGGCGGCCCAGATGTTCCCCGGCCCCGAAACGTTCGCTCCGAGTGAAAGCGCGATCCCCTGCCGGGAGCCCGACCGCCCGCCACCGCGGCCACCGGGCAGAGCCAGGGAGGACAGCGCGAGCCGGTCCTCGGTGCCCGTCCGGCGAGGACTACAGCTCGCGCATGACCCGGTGGACGAAGTCGCGGGTCGCGTTGGGGGACTCGGCCTCGACGACGAGGCGGTTCATGACATGGCGGTACTGCTCGATCTCGGCGGGCTTGTCCGGGTAGACGCCGCCGGTCATCTGCTCCAGGTACACGACGTCGGGCAGCTCGCCGCCCGGCGGCCGCAGGATCGTGACGGGCCCGGCGAGGGCCGCGTGGGCGCCCGCGCTGAACGGCGCCACCTGGATCGTCACATGCGGCAGCTCGGAGACCTCGATCAGGTGGGCGAGCTGGCGGCGCATCGTCGCCCGGCCGCCCACGCGGCGCCGCAGGGCCGCCTCGTCGATCACCACCCACACATGGGGCGGTCTCGCGCGCTCCAGGATCCGACCGCGGCCCATGCGCAGCCGCACCCGGCGTTCGACGCGCTCCTCGCTCTCGTCGTGCCCGAGGCGCGTGACGGCCCTGGCGTACTCCTCGGTCTGGAGCAGGCCAGGGACGAACTGGAGCTCATAGGTGCGAATGACCATGGCCGTCTGCTCGAGCCCGAGATACACATTCAGCCATGCGGGGACGACGTCGTAGTAGACGTGCCACCAGCCCGCGGAGTTCGACTGCCGGGCCAGGGCGAGGAGCGTGGCCCGCTCGCCCCGGTCGAGGACGCCGTAGCAGGTGAGCAGGTCCTCCACGTCCCGGGTCTTGAAGCCGGTGCGCCCGCTCTCCAGGCGGCTGATCTTGGAGTGCGACGCGCGGATGCGCTCACCGGCGTCCGCGCCCGTGATGCCGCGGGCCTCGCGGAGCTGGCGGAGCCTGGCGCCCAGGATCATCCGCGGGACGGTCGGGCCCGTCTGGCCGTAGTCGATGGGGCGAGCGACGCCGCGCTCCTGGCTCACCACGCTCATGCCCGCTCCCATCGCAGTAGCCGCGAGCGCCCAACTGTACTAAAGCCTCCCCCGCGGAACCGGGGGCCGGCGTCACGGCTTTCGTCCTATGCCGCCCACGATGTGCACCGCGACCGGCTCGGTCGCCGAAGGGGTGTCGGGTCGCCACCGCGAACACGGAACCACACCCGGGTCGAGCAGCTCAAGACCGTCGAACAGCTCGGTCACCTGGGCCGTGGTCCGCTGGGTGAGCTTGGGGGTGCCGTGCTCGTTCCAGTAAGCGACGGCCTCGTCCGTGCCGGGGCCCACGGACGTGTGGGAGAGCGCCAGGTGGCTGCCGGGTGGCACCGCGTCCAGCAGACGGCCGATTATCGCCTTGGCCTCGTCCGGGTCCGCGATGTAGTTGACGATGCCGAGCAGCATGACGGCGACAGGCCGGGAGAGGTCGAGGGTCGCGCGCGCGGCGCTCAGGATCGTCCCGGGGTCGCGCAGGTCCGCGTCCAGATACGCGGTGGCGCCCTCGGGGCTGCTGCTGAGCAGCGCGCGGGCGTGGGCGAGCACGAGCGGGTCGTTGTCCACGTAGACGACGCGGCTCTCGGGCGCGACGCGCTGGGCGACCTCGTGGGTGTTGTCCTTGGTGGGCAGCCCGGTGCCGATGTCGAGGAACTGCCGGATCCCGGCCTCCCCGGCGAGATGGGTCACCGCGCGCCCGAGGAACGCGCGGTCCGCCCGCGCGTACGCCCGCATCCCCGGCGCGATGTCCAGGATCGCGTCGCCCGCCCGCCGGTCGACGTCGTAGTAGTCCTTGCCCCCGAGCCAGTAGTTCCAGATGCGCGCCGAGTGCGGCACCGAGGAGTCGATGGCGGGCGTCCCCGCGCCGTCGTCGGCCTGGGCGTTCGTCACAAGGACACCTCCGGTCACGGCAGTTGGGACGTCCACCCTAGTGTCCTGAGTCAGGAATTCTGTTCAGATAGCTGGCGAGGCGTTCGAGGATCTCGTCTGCGCTCTTCGTCCAGACATAGGGCTTCGGGTCGGTGTTCCAGGCGGCGATCCAGTTACGGATGT
>NZ_RBDY01000031.1 GCF_003626575.1 Streptomyces radicis
TCCCCGGCGTCGACATCACCGTCACCCCACCCGCAAGCGCCAACGAGCACTCACCCTGCCGCAACGCCTGCACCGCCAGATGCAACGCCACCAACGACGACGAACACGCCGTATCCACCGTCACCGCGGGCCCCTCAAGCCCGAACACATACGACAACCGACCCGACACCACACTCGCGGCGTTGCCCGTGGCGAGGTGGCCCTCGGCGGTGTCGGCGGCGTTCACCAGGAGCGCGCCGTAGTCGGCGCCGTTGGTGCCGACGAAGACACCGGTGGCGCTGCCGCGCAGCGCGGACGGCGCGATACCGGCGCGCTCGAACGCCTCCCACGAGGTCTCCAGCAGAAGCCGCTGCTGCGGATCCATCGCCAGGGCCTCACGCGGCGAGATCCCGAACAGGCCGGGGTCGAAGTCCCCCGCGCCATCAAGGAACCCACCCTCCGTCGCATGACTGGTGCCTGAGCCGTCACCCGTGAACAGGGCGTCGAGGTCCCAGCCACGATCGGCCGGGAAGGCCCCCACCGCGTCACCGCCCGACGCCACCAGATCCCACAGATCCTCCGGCGAACGCACCCCACCCGGATAACGGCACGCCATGCCCACGATCACAATCGGATCGTCGGTGGTCAACGCCGTGGTGGGCGCGGTGTGTTCGGGTGTCTGGTCGGTTCCGGCGAGCGTGGTCGTGAGGTGTTCGACGAGGATGTCGGCGTTGGGGTAGTCGAAAACAAGGGTCGCGGGCAGGCGGAGCCCGGTCTCCTCGGTCAGCCGGTTCCGCAGCTCGACGGCCGTGAGCGAGTCGAAGCCGAGGTCGCGGAACGCGCGGCCCGCCTCGACCGCCTCGGGTCCGGCGAAGCCGAGCACCGCCGCGGCCTCGGTGCGGACCAGGGTGTCGAGGCGGTGGATCAGCTCGGTGCGGGGCAGGTTCCAGCGGTCGGCGTCGATGGCGGTCCCGGGACCGGCGGGACCCGTGGCCAGGGCGTCGGCCGCCTCGGGGAGGTCGCCGATCAGCGGGCGTGGCCTGGCGGCGGCGAAGGCGGGGGCGAAGACGGACCAGTCGACGTCGGCGATCGTGAGGCAGGCGCGTTCCTCGGCGACGGCCCGCTTGAGGGCCTCGATGGCGAGGGCGGGCGGGAGGGCGCGCAGGCCCCTGCGCAGGAGCTCGGCCTCGGCGCCGGTCTCGGCGGCCATTCCGGCGTCGGCCCAGGGGCCCCAGGCGAGTGAGGTGGCGGCGAGGCCGCGGGCGCGGCGTTGCTCGGCGAGGCCGTCGAGGTAGGCGTTGGCGGCGGCGTAGGCGGCGAGCTCGCCGCTGCCCCAGACGCCTGAGATGGAGGAGAAGAGGACGAACGCGTCCAACTCCCGTTCGCCGAGCAGCTCGTCGAGGTGGGCGGCGCCGGTGGCCTTGGCGGCCATGACGCGGGCGAGGAACGCCGGGTCGGTGGCGTCGAGGAACGCGGCGTCGCCGATGCCCGCGGTGTGGACGACGGCGGTGATGTCGGGGTGGGCGTCGAGGACGGCGGCGAGCGCGGCGCGGTCGGTGACGTCGCAGTCGATGGGGGTGATGCGCGGGTCGGGGTCCGCGGCGGTGCCGCGGCGGCTGAGGGCGATGACCCGTTCGGCGCCGGAGTCGAGGAGCCAGGAGGTGACGGCGGTGCCGAGGGCCCCGGCGCCGCCGGTGACGAGCACGGTGCCGCGTGGGGTCCAGCCCTCGCCGGGGCGGGTGCGGGGCGCGTGGGCGAGCCTGCGGGCGTGGATGCCGGAGGGGCGGATGGCGATCTGGTCCTCGGTTCCGCCGAGGACGGCGGCGAGGGCCGCGAGGGCGCGGTCGTCCGGGTCGGCGGGCAGGTCGATCAACCCGCCGTAGACATCGGGGAGTTCAAGGCCGATGACGCGTCCGTAGCCCCAGACGGCGGTCTGGTCGGGGGCGCGCAGCGGGTCGGAGCGGCCGATGGAGACGGCGCCCGAGGTGACCAGCCAGAGGGGGGCGCCGGGGTGGGCGCGGACGAGGTCGAGGGTGGCGGTGAGGCCGCGGGTCAGCCCCGGGTGGTCGGGGTCGTCTTCGGTGTCGAGGGCGAGGAGGGAGAGGATGCCGCTCAGGTCGTCGGGGGTGGGGAGCGGGTCGAGGCCATCGGTGACGATGGTGTGGACGCCTCGGGCGGTGAGGGCGTCGACGAAGGGTTGACAGGGCCGGTCGGCGACGACGATCCAGGTGCCCGAGGGGGCGCCCGTGGTGGTGATCGGCTTCCATTCAACGTGGTAGCGCCAGGAGTCGACGGTCGAGCGGGCGCGGGTGCGCTGGTGCCAGGTGGCGAGGGCGGGCAGCGCGGGGGTGAGGTCGTCGAGCTGCCCGTGGTCGAGGGTGTCGGCGAGCGGGGTGAGGTCGCCCCGGGTGACGGCCTGCCAGAACGCGGCGTCCTCGGTGTTGCCCGTGGCGGGGTCGGTGGGGGTGACGGTGCTGGGCGTTGGCCAGTAGCGGTCGCGTTGGAAGGGGTAGGTGGGCAGGTCGACGGTGCGGGCGCCCGTTCCGGAGAAGAGGGCCGACCAGTCGGGGTGGATGCCTCGGACCTGGAGGGTGGCGAGGGCGGCGTGGAGCGTTTCGGCCTCGGGGCGGTTCTTCCGCAGGGCGGGCGTGCCGTCGACCAGCGCGGACAGGACGCCGTCGGGGCCGATCTCGAGGAACGAGGTGGCGCCCCGGTCGCGCAGCGACGTGACGGCGTCGTGGAAGCGCACCGCGTCGCGGACATGGCGCACCCAGTACTCGGCGTCGACGGCCTCCGGCTGGCCCGCGACAGGGAGTTGGGCCGGGTGATAGGTCAACGTCCCGGCGACCGCGCGGAATTCTTCCAGCATCGGGTCCATCAGGTGCGAGTGGAACGCATGGCTCACCCGCAGCCGCTTGTACTTCCACCGCTCGGCGACGGCGAGCACGGCCT
The DNA here is from genome assembly GCF_003626575.1 of Streptomyces radicis. Classification (GTDB taxonomy): domain Bacteria; phylum Actinomycetota; class Actinomycetes; order Streptomycetales; family Streptomycetaceae; genus Streptomyces; species Streptomyces radicis. The sequence goes on from NZ_RBDY01000031.1 coordinate 2,932, forward strand.
GCTCATCGCCCGAAAGGACCACGGAGTCGGGGCCGTTGACCGCCGCCAGGTCCACCCCCTCGACCAGCAGCGGCAGCACCTCGGACTCGGGCGCCTGCACCGCCACCATCGCACCGCCCTCGGGCAGCGCGCCCATCAGACGACCACGCGCCGCCACCAACGTGCACGCGTCATCCAACGACAGCACCCCGGCAACGTGCGCCGCGGCGATCTCGCCGATCGAGTGACCGGCAAGGAAGTCCGGCGTGATGCCCCAGGACTCGACGAGCCGGAACAGCGCGACCTCGACCGCGAACAGCGCGGCCTGGGCGTACTCGGTGCGGTTCAGGGCCTCGGCGTCCTCGCCGAACACCACGTCGCGCACCGGCAGTTCGAAGCGCTCGCACACCGCGTCGAACGCCTCCGCGTACACCGGGAACGCCTCGTACAACTCCCGGCCCATGCCGAGCCGTTGACTGCCCTGCCCGGTGAAGAGGAAGGCGAGCTTGCCCGTTGTGGGGGCGCCGGTGATGACGCGGGTGGTGGAGCGGCCGTCGGCGAGGGCGCGCAGGCCGTCCTCGGCGCTCTCGGTGTCGTCGGCGAGGACGACGGCGCGGTGGTCGAGTGCGGCGCGGGTGGTGGCCAACGAGTAGGCGACATCCGCCAGTTGGGCGGCGGGGTCGAGGCGGTCGAGCAGGTGGGCGGCCTGGGCGCGCAGGGCGTCGGCGGTGCGGGCGGAGAGGGTGAGGGGAAGGGTGCGGGGGGCGCCGCCGGTGGTGGGGGCGGGGGCGTTCTGCTCGGCGGGTGCGGCCTCGATGATGGTGTGGGCGTTGGTGCCGCTCATGCCGAAGGAGGAGATGGCGGCGCGGCGCGGGGCGCCGGTCTCGGGCCAGGGCCTGGGGTCGGTCAGGAGGTTGACGTTGCCGTCGGTCCAGTCGACGTGGGGGGTGGGGGCGTCGACGTGGAGGGTGCGGGGCAGGGTGCCGTGGCGCATGGCCATGACCATCTTGATGATGCCCGCGACGCCGGACGCGGACTGGGTGTGGCCCATGTTGGACTTGATCGAGCCGAGCCAGAGGGGGCGGGTGCGGGTGCGGCCGTAGGCGGCGAGGAGGGCCTGCGCCTCGATGGGGTCGCCGAGGCGCGTTCCCGTGCCATGGGCCTCGATGGCGTCGATGTCGGAGGGTGCGAGCCCGGCGTTGGCCAACGCGGCGCGGATGACGCGCTGTTGGGCCGGGCCATTGGGGGCGGTCAGGCCGCTGCTGGCGCCGTCCTGGTTGACGGCGGAGCCGCGGACGACGGCGAGGACGCGGTGGCCGTTGGCCTGGGCGTCGGAGAGGCGTTCGAGCACGAGGACGCCGACACCCTCGCCCCAGCCCGTGCCGTCGGCCGCCGCGGCGAAGGGCTTGCAGCGGCCGTCGGGGGCCAGGCCGCGCTGGCGGGAGAACTCGAGGAACGCGCCGGGGCTGGCCATGACGGTGGCGCCACCGGCCAGCGCCATCGCGCACTCGCCGTTGCGGAGTGCCTGGGTGGCGAGGTGGAGGGCGACGAGGGAGGAGGAGCAGGCGGTGTCGACGGTGGCCGCGGGGCCTTCGAGGCCGAAGGTGTAGGAGATGCGGCCCGAGATGACGCTGGCGGCGTTGCCGGTGGCGAGGTGTCCGTCGAGTTCGTCGGCGGAGGCGATGACCAGGGCGGGGTAGTCCTGGTTGTTGGTGCCGACGAAGACGCCGGTCTGGGTGCCGCGCAGGGTGGTGGGGTCGATGCCCGCGCGTTCGAACGCCTCCCACGAGGTCTCGAGCAGGAGCCGCTGCTGCGGGTCCATGGCCAGGGCCTCGCGTGGGGAGATGCCGAAGAATCCGGCGTCGAAGTCGGCGACGGAGCGGAGGAATCCGCCCTCGCGGGTGTAGGTGGTGCCGGATCTGCCGGGCTCGGGGGCGTAGAGGGTGTCGAGGTCCCAGCCGCGGTCGGTGGGGAAGTCGCCGATGGCGTCGCGGCCTTCGGCGACGAGGTTCCACAGGTCCTCGGGTGTGGCGACGCCGCCGGGGTAGCGGCAGGCCATGCCGACGACGGCGATGGGCTCGGGGTCCGCGTTCTCCAGCTCGCTGACGCGCTGGCGCGCCTGGCGCAGCTCGACGGTCATCCACTTGAGGTGGTCGAGCAGCTTCTCCTCGTTCATGACCGCCTCGCCGTTTCCGCTCGTGCCTTGGTCAGCGTCACTGTGTCTTTCCGAACTCTTCGTGGATGATGTCGAAGATCTCGTCCGCCGTGGCGTCCGCGATGCTCCGGTCCGTGCCGGTCTGTCCGGTCCACCGGTTGATGAGGGACCGCAACTGGGCGACGGTCTCGGCGCGTTCGTCCTCGGTGGCCGCCGCCATCGCCGCCGCGAGCCGGTCGATGTCCGTGCCGTCGCCCGTTCCGCTGTCCTGGGTGGTCTCCGGGGTCAGCTCGGTCGTCAGGTGGCGGGCGAGGGCCGTGGGGCTGGGGTGGTCGAAGACGAGGGTGGTCGGCAGGCGCAGCCCCGTGGCGGCGCCGAGCCGGTTGCGCAGCTCGACGGCGGTGAGGGAGTCGAAGCCCAATTCCATGAATCCGCGGGCGGGTTCGACGCGGTCGGCGGTGTCGTGGCCGAGGGCGGCGGCGGCCTGGCCGCGGACGAGGTCGAGCAGGGTCTGGACGCGGTCCGCCTCGGTGAGCGCGGCGAGGCGGGCGCGCAGGTCGTCCGCGTCGGCGGCGGGCTCGGCCGTGGCCGGGGTGGGCGGGGCGACGTCGTCGAGGAGGGGCCTGGGCCTGGCCGCGGTGTAGGCGGGGGCGAACAGGTCCCAGTCGACGTCGGCCACGGTGACGGTGGTGTCGCCGCGGTCGAGGGCGCGTCCGAGTGCGGTGACGGCCAGGTGGGGGTCGAGGGCGGGCAGGCCGCGGCGGCGCAGCTCGTGGGCTCCGGCGTCGGCCATGCCGCCTTCGGCCCAGGGTCCCCAGGCGACGGAGGTGGCGGTGAGGCCGCGGGCGCGGCGTTGCTCGGCGAGCGCGTCGAGGTAGGCGTTGGCGGCGGCGTAGGCGCCCTGGCCGCCGCTGCCCCACACGCCCGCGATGGAGGAGAAGAGGACGAACGCGTCCAACTCCCGTTCGCCCAGCGTCTCGTCGAGGTGGGCGGCGCCGAGGACCTTGGCGGCGATGATGCCGGTGACCTCGTCGAGCGGGGTGTCGCCGAGGGGGGATGCCTGGCCCGCGCCCGCCGCGTGGACGACGGCGGTCAGCTCTGGCAGCCCTTCGACGAGGGTGGCGACGGCGTCGCGGTCGGCGATGTCGCACGCGGTGACGGTGGCGCGGGGGCCGAGGTCGTCGGCCAGGGCGCGGGCGCCGGGGGCGTCGATGCCGCGGCGGGAGGTGAGGACGACGCGGTCGGCCCCGGTGTCGAGGAGCCAGCGGGCGACGCGGGAGCCGAGGGCGCCGGTGCCTCCGGTGACCAGGACGGTGCCGCGCGGGGTCCAGTGGCCGCGGGGCTCGTCGCCGGGGGCGTGGGTCAGGCGGCGGGCGAACGTGCCGCCCGCCCGGATGGCCACCTCGTCCTCGCGTCCGGCGAGGGCGGCGACGAGGCGTTCCCAGGCGCGCCGGTCGGGGGTGGCGGGGAGGTCGGCGAGGCCGCCGAAGCGGGTGGGGGCCTCGAGTCCGACGACGCGGCCGAAGCCCCAGGTGAGGGCCTGGTCGGGGCGGATGGCGCGGTCGGCGGGCCCTGTGGTGACGGCGCCCGAGGTGACGAGCCAGAGCGGGGCGTCGACTCCGGCGTCGCCGAGGGCCTGGGCGAGGGTGACGTTCTCGGCGAAGCCGACGCTGCCCGCGGGGTGGGCGGTGGCGTCGAGGGCCAGGAGGGAGAGGACGCCGGTGAGGGCGGTGATGCCCTCGGCCTCCTTGCCGAGGCGCAGGGCGAGGGCCTCGCGGTCGGTGCCGCCGGGTTCGACGGTGACGGCGTCGGCGCCGCTGCCCGTGAGGGCCTCGGCGGCCGCCTCGTCGGCGTCGCCCTCGCCGATGACGAGCCAGGTCCCGGCGAGCGCGGGGGCGGTGGTGTCGCCGAGGGGCTTCCATGTGACGTGGTAGCGCCAGGAGTCGGCGGTGGTGTGCTCGTCGCGCCTGCGGTGCCACGTGGACAGGGCGGGCAGGACGGTGGCCAGGGGCGCGTCGGGGGCGATGTCAAGGGTGGCGGCGAGGGAGGCGAGGTCGCCGCGTTCCACCGTCTCCCAGAAGCCGGTGTCCTCGGGGCGCGCTCCTGCCATGGCCGTGGGTGCGGCGGGGGTCAGCCAGAAGCGTTCGCGCTGGAAGGCGTAGGTGGGCAGGGGGGCGGTGCGGCCCGGGGTGAGGGGGCGCCAGTCAACGGGGACGCCGTTGATGTGCAGCGCCGCGAGGCCGGTGAGCAGGGTCTCGACCTCGGGCCTGTCGCGGCGCTGGAGCGGCAGGAACCCTCCGGTGGCCGACAGGGCGGCGTCGGGGCCGATCTCGGCGAAGGTGGTGACGCCTGCCTCGGTCAACTCCTCGACCGTGTCGTGGAATCGGACCGTGTCGCGGACGTGCCGGACCCAGTGGTCGGCGTCCACGGTCTCGGGCTGCCCGGCGACCGGGATGCGCGCCGGGTGGTAGGTCAACGTCTCGGCGACCGCGCGGAACGCCTCCAGCATCGGGTCCATCAGGTGGGAGTGGAACGCGTGGCTGACGGTGAGCCGCTTGTGCTTCCACAGCGGGGCGAGGGTGAGGACGGCGTCCTCGTCGCCGGAGAGGACGACGGCGTCGGGGCCGTTGACCGCCGCCAGGTCAATCCCTTCGATCAGCAGCGGCAGCACCTCGGACTCGGGGGCCTGGACCGCGACCATGGCGCCGCCGGGTGGCAGGGTCTGCATGAGGCGGCCCCGGGCGGCGACCAGGGTGCAGGCGTCCTCGAGGGACATCACCCCGGCGACATGGGCGGCGGCGATCTCACCGATGGAGTGTCCGGCGACGGAGTCCGGGTGGACGCCCAGGGATTCGAGCAGCCGGAAGAGCGCGACCTCGAAGGCGAACAGTCCCGCCTGGGCGTAGACCGTGGTGGTGAGGGCGTCGGGGTCGTCGGCGATGACCTCGGCGAGCGGCCGGTCGAGCGCGGTGTCCAGGTGGGCGCAGCAGGCGTCGAACGCCTCCGCGAACACCGGGAACACCTCGTACAACTCGCGGCCCATGCCCGGTCGTTGGCTGCCCTGCCCGGTGAAGAGGAACGCGGTGCGGCCCTCGCGGTCGGCGGTGCCGGTGAGCACGCCGGCGCGGGTGCGGCCTGTGGCGATCGCTTCGAGGCCGCGCAGGAGTTCGTCGCGGTCGGTGGCGATGACGGCGGCGCGGTGGTCGTGGGTGGCGCGCGTGGCGGCGGCGGAGTGGGCGATGTCGTTGAGGTCCCATCCGTCGGTGGCCGCGAGGTGGGCGCGCAGGCGGGCGGCCTGGGCGCGGAGGGCGGCGGCGCCGTGGCCCGAGACCAGCAGCGGAACGGCGGGGAGCGGCGTCGCCTCGGGTGAGGGTGCCAACTCCTGGGCGTCGGGGGCCTGTTCGATGACGGTGTGGGCGTTGGTGCCGCTGACGCCGAAGGCGGAGACGGCGGCGCGGCGCGGTCCTTCGGTGGTCCAGGGGCGGGCCTCGGTCAGCAGCTTGACGGCTCCGGCGGACCAGTCCACGTGGGTGGTGGGCTCGTCGGCGTGGAGGGTCATGGGCAGGGTCGCGTGGCGCATGGCCATGACCATCTTGATGATCCCGGCGACGCCCGCGGCGGCCTGGGTGTGGCCGATGTTGGACTTGATCGACCCCAGCCACAGCGGCCGTCGGTCGTCGCGGTCCTGGCCGTAGGTGGCGAGGAGGGCCTGGGCCTCGATGGGGTCGCCCAGGGTCGTCCCGGTGCCATGGGCCTCGACGGCGTCGATGTCGGCGGTGGTCAGCCCGGCGTCGGCCAACGCGGCGCGGATGACGCGCTGTTGGGCCGGGCCGTTGGGGGCGGTGAGGCCGTTGGACGCGCCGTCCTGGTTGACGGCCGAGCCGCGGACGATCGCCAGGACGCGGTGGCCGTCGCGCCGGGCGTCGGAGAGGCGTTGGATGAGGAGGATGCCCACGCCCTCGCCCCACCCCGTGCCGTCCGCGTGGTCGGAGAACGACTTGCAGCGGCCGTCCTCGGCCAGGCCGCGCTGGCGGGAGAACTCGGTGAACACGGCCGGGCTTGCCATGACGCTCACGCCGCCGACCAGGGCCAGGGAGCACTCGCCGCGGGCGAGGGACTGGGCGGCGTAGTGGAGGGCGACCAGGGAGGAGGAGCAGGCGGTGTCGACGGTGACGGCGGGGCCTTCGAGGCCGAGGGTGTAGGAGACGCGGCCCGAGGCGACGGCGGTGGCGCTGCCGGTGAGGAAGTAGCCCTCGGTGCCGTCGGGGGCGTCGGCGGGTGCGACGCCGTAGCCGGAGGGGGAGGCGCCGACGAAGACGCCGGTCTGGCTGCCGCGCAGGGTGGTGGGGTCGATCCCGGCGCTCTCCAGGGCCTCCCATGAGGCTTCGAGCAGGAGCCGCTGCTGGGGGTCCATGGCGAGGGCCTCGCGGGGGTTGATCCCGAAGAACGCGGCGTCGAACTCGGCGGCGTCGTGCAGGAATCCGCCCTCGGCGGTCACCGAGGAGCCCGCGGCGTCGGCGCCCGCGTCGTAGAGGGTGGCCAGGTCCCAGCCGCGGTCGGCGGGGAAGCCGGTGATGGCGTCGGTGCCGTCGGCGGTGAGCCGCCACAGGTCCTCGGGGGAACGGACGCCGCCGGGGAAGCGGCAGCTCATGCCGACGATGACGATCGGGTCGTCGGCTTCAGCGGTCCTGGCCGTGGGTCCGGCCGTGGCGGCCCGGGTGGTCGACTCGGGCTCGTCGCCGAGGAGTTGACTGCCGAGCAGGGTGGCGAGGGCCTGGGCCGTCGGGTGGTCGAAGACCAGGGTGGTCGGCAGGGTCAGCCCGGTGGCGGCCTGGAGCCGCTGCCGCAGCTCGACGGCGGTGAGGGAGTCGAAGCCCAGCTCGCGCAGCGGGCGGGTGGCGGTGACGGCCTGGGTGGAGCGGTGGCCGAGAACGGCGGCCGCCTCGGTGCGGACGAGATCGAGCAGCCGTCGGGCGCGCTCCGTGGGGGCCAACGGCGCGAGGGCGTGCGCCAGTTCGGGTGCGGCGCCGTCCATGGTGCCGTCGGCGGCGGAGAGTTCGCGGACCTCGGGGAGGTCGGCGATCAGCGGGCGGGGCCGCGCGGCGGCGAACGACGGGGCGAAGCGCGCCCAGTCGACGTCGGCGACGGTCAGGCAGGTGTGGTCCTCGTCCAGGGCGCGGCGCAGCGCGGCGACGGCGGTGTCGGACGCGAGGGCGGGCAGGCCGCGGCGGCGCAGCAGGTCCTCGGCCTCGTCGGTGGCCGCCATCCCGGCCTCGGCCCAGGGTCCCCAGGCGATCGAGGTGGCGGTGAGGCCGCGGGCGCGGCGGCTCTCGGCGAGGCCGTCGAGGTAGGCGTTGGCGGCGGCGTAGGCGCTCTGCCCGCCGCTGCCCCACACGCCCGCGATGGAGGAGAACAGGACGAACGCGTCCAACTCCCGTTCGCCCAGCGCCTCGTCGAGGTGGGCGGCGCCGAGGACCTTGGCGGCCATGGTCCCGGCCAGGGCCGCCGTGTCGCTCTCCGCGAGCGGCCTGGTGTCGGCGGCGCCCGCGGCGTGGACGACGGCGGTCAGGTCGGGCAGCCCCTCGACGAGCGAGGTGACGGCGGCGCGGTCGGCGACGTCGCAGCGGGCGACGGTGACCCGGGTGCCGAGCTCGGCGGAGAGGGCGTCGGCGTCGCCGCCGGAGCGGCTGGCCAGCACCAGGTGCCCGGCCCCGGCCTCGGCGAGCCAGCGGGCGACCCGCTTGCCCAGGGCTCCGGTGCCTCCGGTGACCAGAACGGTGCCGTGCGGGGTCCACGGGCGGGTGACGCGGGTGAGCGGCTGGTGCGCCAGCCTGCGCATGAACACCCCGGAGGCGCGGATGGCGAGCTGGTCCTCGCCCGTGGCACCGAGCGCGGTGGCGAGGCGGGCCGCGGCCCGCTCGTCGGGCCGCTCGGGCAGGTCGATCAACCCACCCCAGCGGTCGGGGAGTTCGAGGCCGATGACGCGGCCGAGGCCCCAGACCGCCGTGGCGTCGGGGGCGGTGACGCGGTCGGCGCGCCCGGTGGCGACGGCGCCGCTGGTGGCGATCCACACGGGGGCGGTGATCCCCGCGCCGCCCAGGGCGCGCAGGGCGGCGGCGGTGGCCAGGGTCGCGTGGCGCGGGTCGTGGTGCCGCCCGAGCGCCAGCAGCGACAGCACGCCGGTGATCGCCGGCCCTTCGGTCAGCTCGCCGATGCGGTCGGCGGTGACGGCGCGGGCGCCGGGCAGCGTCTCGAGCGCCGACGTCGCCCACGGGTGCGGGGTGGTGGGGACGACGACGAGCCAGGTGCCGTGGAGGGCGGCGGCGTTGCCGTTGAACGGCTTCCATTCGACGCGGTAGCGCCACGCCTCGTGGGCGGCCTCATGGCGTTGCCGCTCGCGCCAGGCGTTGACGGCGGTCAACGCGGTGTCGTCGAGGGCGAGTTCGCCGTTGTCGACGGCGTTCCAGAAGCGGGAGTCGTCGTCGGTGGCGGTGCCGGTGCGCTCGGGCCAGTAGCGGGTGCGCTGGAACGGGTAGGTGGGCAGCTCGACGCGCCGGGCGCCCGGGGTGAGCGAGGCCCAGTCAACGGGGGTGCCGGTGACATGGAGCCGCGCGAGGGCGGTGAGCAGCGCCTCGGGCTCGGGCCTGTCCTTCCGCAGCGCGGGGACGCCCTCGACCAGGGCGGAGAGAACGCCGTCGGGGCCGATCTCGAGGAAGGTGCCCACGCCGTCGGAGCGCAGCGACTCGACCGCGTCGTGGAAGCGGACGGCGTCGCGAACATGCCGCACCCAGTACTCGGCGTCGACGGTCTCCGGCTGGCCCGCGATGGGGAGTTGGGCCGGGTGAGAGGTCAACGTCTCGGCGACCGTGCGGAATTCGTCCAGCATCGGGTCCATCAGGTGCGAGTGGAACGCGTGGCTGACCGCGAGGCGCTTGTGCTTCCAGCGCTGGGCCAGGGCCAGCACGGCGTCCTCGTCGCCCGAAAGGACAACGGAGTCGGGGCCGTTGACCGCCGCCACCTCCACACCCTCGGCCAGCAGCGGAAGCACCTCCGCCTCCGGGGCCCGGACGGCGACCATCGCGCCGCCCTCGGGCAGCGCGCCCATCAGGCGGCCGCGCGCCGCGACCAACGTGCACGCGTCATCCAGCGACAGCACACCCGCGACATGGGCGGCGGCGATCTCGCCGATCGAGTGACCCGCGAGGAACTCCGGCCTGACGCCCCAGGATTCGACCAGCCGGAAGAGAGCGATCTCGACCGCGAACAGGGCCACCTGCGTGTACTCGGTCCGGTTGAGCAGGTCCGCGTCCTCGCCGAACACCACATCGCGCACCGGGAGTTCGAAGCGCTCGCACACCGCGTCGAACGCCTCCGCGTACACCGGGAACGCCCCGTACAACTCCCGGCCCATCCCGAGCCGTTGACTCCCCTGGCCCGAGAACAGGAACGCGAGGCGGCCGTCCGCGGCCTCCCCGGTGAGGGGCCCGCCGCGGCCCTCGGCGAGGGCGGCCAGGGCCTCCCTGGCGTCTTCGGTGTCGCGGGCGAGGACGACCGCCCGGTGGCTGAGGGCGGAGCGGGTGGTGGCGAGGGAGTGGGCGAGGTCGCCCAGGTCGGCGTCGAGGGCGTGCAGGAGCCCGGCGGCCTGGGCGGCGAGCGCCCTGGGGCTCGCCGCGGACAGCGGGAGCGGGATGACCGGCGGCGGCGCGGGCCGTTCGACCGGCGCGGGCCCGGCCGGGTACGCGGGGGCCTCGCCGAGGATGACATGGGCGTTGGTGCCGCTCATGCCGAACGACGACACGCCCGCCCGGCGCGGCCCCTCCGAGGCCCACGCGCGGGACTCGGACAGCAGCTCGACCGCGCCGTGCGACCAGTCGACGTGCGGGGTGGGCTCGTCGGCGTGCAGGGTCTTCGGGAGGACGCCATGGCGCATGGCCATGACCATCTTGATGATCCCGGCGACGCCGGCGGCGGCCTGGGTGTGGCCGATGTTGGACTTGATCGACCCCAGCCACAGCGGACGCCCTTCGGAGCGGTCGCGGCCATAGGTGGCGAGCAGCGCCTGCGCCTCGATGGGGTCGCCGAGGCGGGTCCCTGTGCCATGGGCCTCGACGGCGTCGACATCGGCGGGGGCAAGCCCGGCGCTGGCCAACGCGGCGCGGATGACGCGCTGTTGGGAGGGGCCGTTGGGGGCGGTGAGGCCGTTGGACGCGCCGTCCTGGTTGACGGCCGAGCCGTGGACCACGGCCAGGACGGGGTGGCCGTTGCGGCGGGCGTCGGAGAGGCGTTCGACGACGAGCAGGCCGACGCCCTCACCCCACCCCGTGCCGTCCGCGTCGGCGCCGAACGCCTTGCAGCGGCCGTCCTCGGCCAGGCCGCGCTGCCGGGAGAACTCGATGAACGCGGCCGGGCTGGTCATCACGGTGACGCCACCGGCGAGCGCCATCGAGCACTCGCCCTGGCGCAGCGCCTGGGCGGCCAGGTGGAGGGCGACGAGCGAGGACGAGCAGGCGGTGTCGACGGTGACGGCCGGGCCTTCGAGGGCGAACGTGTAGGCCAGGCGGCCCGAGATGACGCTCGCGGCCGTGCCGGTGCCCGCGTAGCCCTCGGTGCTCTCCTTGGCGTTCATCAGCACGGCGCCGTAGTCCTGGCCGTTGGAGCCGATGAACACGCCGGTGCCGCTGCCGCGCAGGGCGGCCGGGTCGATCCCGGCGCGTTCGAAGACCTCCCATGTGGTCTCCAGGAGGAGCCGCTGCTGCGGGTCGAGCGCCAGGGCCTCGCGCGGGGAGATCCCGAAGAAGTCGGCGTCGAAGTCGCCGACCGCGTCGAGGAACGCGCCCGCCCGGGTGGCGATCGTGCCCTCGCGGCCGCCCTCGGCGTCGAAGGTGACATTCCAGCCGCGGTCCTCGGGCAGCGGGCCGACGGCGTCGGCGCCGGAGGCGAGCAGCTCCCACAGGTCCTCGGGGCTGCTGACGCCGCCGGGGAAGCGGCAGCTCATGGCGACGATGGCGATCGGCTCGTCGGTGAACGCGCCGGGGCCCGAGGGCGTGGCGACGGCGGTCTCGCCGACCAGCTCGGCGTCGAGATAGGCGGCGAGCGCGCCGGGCGTCGGGTGGTCGAACACCAGCGTGGTCGGCAGGCGCAGGTCGGTGGCCCCGGCGAGGGCGTTGCGCAGCTCGACGGCGGTCAGCGAGTCGAAGCCGAGGTCGCTGAAGACGCGGTCGGGGGCGATGGCGTCCGAGCCGTCGTGGCCGAGGACGAGCGCGACCTGGGCGCGGACGAGGTCGAGGAGAGCGCGTTCCCGTTCCGCGGCGTTCATGGTGGCGAAGCGCCGGGCGGCGGCGTCGGCGGGTGCGATGGCCGCGGCGGCCTCGGGCACGGCGTCGAACAGCCGGACGGGGCGGGCGGCGGCGAACTCCGCGGCGAACCGTTCCCACTCGATGTCCACGACGGCGACCGCCGTGTCGTCCAGGTCAAGGGCCCGTCGCAGCGCGGTCATCGCCAGCTCGGGCGGCATCGCGCGGACGCCGCCGCGGCGCAGCTTGGCGCCCACGGCGTCGGCCATGCCGCCCTGGGCCCAGGGCCCGAACGCCACGGAGGTGGCGGGCAGTCCGGCCTCGCGGCGGAGCTGGGCGAGGGCGTCGAGGTAGGCGTTGGCTGCGGCGTAGTTGCCCTGGCCCGAGCTGCCGAAGACGCCTGCGGTGGAGGAGAACAGGACGAACGCGGCGAGGTCGCGGTCCTCGGTGAGCTGATGGAGGTTCAGCGCGGAGCGGACCTTGGCGCGGAAGACGGTCTCGAAGCGCTCGGGGGTGAGCGCCTCGACCACGCCGTCGTCGAGGACGCCCGCGGTGTGGAACACGGCGGTCAGGTCGGGCAGTTCGCCGAGCAGGGCGGCGAGCGCCTCGCGGTCGGCGACGTCGCACGCGGCGACGGTGACCCGGGCGCCCGACGCACGCAGCGCGTCGGCGAGTTCGGGCGCGCCGGGCGCGTGCTCGCCCCTGCGGCTGGTCAGCACCAGGTGCTCGGCCCCCGCGCCCGCGAGCCAGCGGGCCACATGGCCGCCGAGCGCCCCGGTGCCGCCCGTGATGAGGACGGTGCCGGTGGGGGTCCAACGCTCCCCCGGTTCCGTGGACTTGGCGCGGACCATGCGGCGGGCCCACGTTCCGCCGGGGCGGATCGCGAGCTGGTCCTCGCCGTCGGCGCGGCTGAGCGCGGCGGCCAGGCGGTCGATCTCGGGCTCGCCGATCTCGGCGGGCAGGTCGATCAAGCCGCCCCAGCGGTCCGGCTGTTCGAGGGCGGCGACGCGGCCGAGGCCCCAGACGGCGGCCTGGGCGGGGTCGGCGTTCTCCGCGCTGGCGGCCTCGCGGGTCACGCACCACAGGGGGGCGTCGCCGGTGTCGCGCAGGGCGGCGGCGGTCGCGGCCAGGCCCGCGGTGATGCCGCTGCTCGACTGGGTGGTGTCAAGGGCGAGCAGGGAGAGGACGCCGGTGAGGTCGCCGCCGGGGACGGCGGGGGCGTCGGGGTCGGTGGTCAGGTCGGCGCCGCGGGCGCGCAGGCCCTCGATGATCGCGTCGGCCAGCTCGGTGTGGTGCTCGGGGCGGAGGACGAGCCAGCGGCCCGTGAGGGCCGGGGCGGGCGTCTCGGCGAGCGGCGTCCAGTCGATGCGGTAACGCCACGCGTCGGTCGCGGACGTGTGCCGCCTGCGCTCGCGCCAGTCGTGGAGGGCGGGCAGCACGGGCTCGAGGAGGTCGGCGAGGTCGCCGCTCTCGGCGGCCTCCCAGAACGCGGCGTCGTCGCCGACCGGGGCCAACTCGGGCCAGTACCGCTGGCGTTGGAAGGCATAGGTGGGCAGGTCAACGCGTCGGGCGCCCGTTCCGGCGTAGAACGACTCCCAGTCCACCTCGATGCCGTGGACATGGAGGGTCGCGAGGGCGGTGAGCAGCGCGTCGGCGTCGGTGCGGCTCTTGCGGAGGGTGGGGATGCCGTCGGTCAGGGCGGAGAGCACGCCGTCGGGGCCGATCTCCAAGAACGTGTCCACGCCCTCGGCCCGCAGCGACTCGACCGCGTCATGGAAACGGACCGCGTCGCGGACATGCCGCACCCAGTACGCGGCGTCAACGGCCTCCGGCTGGCCAGCGATGGGCAGGTGGGCCGGGTGGTATGTCAACGACTCGGCCACCGACCGGAATTCCTCCAGCATCGGATCCATCAGGTGCGAGTGGAACGCGTGGCTCACCGTGAGCCGCTTGTGCTTCCACCGCCCGGCGACGGCGAGCACGGCGTCCTCGTCACCCGAAAGCACCACGGAGTCCGGGCCGTTGACCGCCGCCACGTCCACCCCCTCGACCAGCAGCGGCAGCACCTCGGACTCGGGCGCCTGCACCGCCACCATCGCACCGCCCTCGGGCAGCGCACCCATCAGACGACCACGCGCCGCCACCAACGTGCACGCGTCATCCAGCGACAGCACCCCGGCAACGTGCGCGGCCGCGATCTCACCGATCGAATGACCGGCCAGGAACTCCGGCCTGACGCCCCACGACTCGACCAGGCGATGGAGAGCCACCTCCACCGCGAACAACGCCACCTGCGTGAACTCCGTCCGGTTCAGCGCCTCCGCGTCATCCCCGAACACCACATCCCGCAACGGCCGTTCAAGAAGCCCGTCCAGCCGCGCACACACCGCGTCGAACGCGTCAGCGAACACCGGGAACACATCGTAGAGCTCACGCCCCATCCCGAGCCGCTGACTCCCCTGCCCCGAGAACACCAACGCCAGACGCCGCGTGGTCCTTGCCTCGCCGACGATGGCGCCGCCGTTGAGGACGGTGGTCAGGCCGTGGCGCAGGGCGGTCGCGTCGGCGGCGAGCACCACCGCGCGGTGGTCGAGGGCGGCGCGGGTGGTGGCCGCGGAGTACGCCAGGTCGAGCGGGGTGTGGCCCGACTCGGCCAGCCGTGCCGCCTGGGCGCGCAGGGCGTCGCGGCTCCGCGCGGAGATGGGGAGCGGAAGCAGCGGCAGGGTGAACTCGGCCGGTGCGCCGGTGAGTTCGGGCATCGGCTCGTCGGGCGCCTGCTCGATGATGGCGTGGGCGTTGGTGCCGCTCATGCCGAACGACGAGACGCCCGCGCGGCGCGGCCCTTCCGTGTCCCACTCCCTGGTCTCGGTCAGCAGCTCGACGGCGCCGGTCGACCAGTCGACGTGCGGGGACGGCTCGTCGACATGCAGGGTGGGGGGCAGGACGCCATGGCGGACGGCCATGACCATCTTGATGACCCCGGCGACGCCAGCGGCGGCCTGGGTGTGGCCGATGTTGGACTTCACCGAGCCCAGCCACAGCGGACGCCCTTCGGAGCGGTCCTGGCCATAGGTGGCGAGCAGCGCCTGGGCCTCGATGGGGTCGCCCAGGGTCGTTCCCGTGCCATGGGCCTCGACGGCGCCGACGTCGGCGGGCGTGAGACCGGCGCTGTCGAGTGCGGCGCGGATGACGCGCTGCTGGGAGGGGCCGTTGGGCGCGGTGAGGCCGTTGGACGCGCCGTCGGAGTTGACGGCGGAGCCGCTGAGGACGGCGAGGACGGGGTGGCCGTTGCGGCGGGCGTCGGAGAGGCGTTCGACGACGAGCAGGCCGACGCCCTCGCCCCACGCGGTGCCGTCCGCCTCGGCGGCGAACGCCTTGCAGCGGCCGTCGGCGGCCAGGCCGCCCTGCTTGCTGAACTCGACGAACGCGACGGGGCTCGACATCACCGTGACGCCGCCCGCCAGGGCGAGGGAGCACTCGCCCTGGCGCAGCGCCTGGGCGGCCCAGTGGAGGGCGACGAGCGAGGACGAGCAGGCGGTGTCGACGGTGACGGCGGGGCCTTCGAGGCCGAAGGTGTAGGCGAGGCGGCCTGAGACCACGGCGGCGGCGTTGCCGGTGCCGAGGAAGCCGCCGACGTCGTCGGTCGAGCGCTGGAGCAGCGTCACATAGTCCTGGCCGTTGGTGCCGACGAAGACGCCGGTCGCGCTGCCGCGCAGGGCGGCCGGGTCGATCCCGGTGCGTTCGAACGCCTCCCACGCCGTTTCGAGGAGGAGCCGCTGCTGGGGGTCCATGGCGACCGCCTCGCGGGGGCTGATCCCGAAGAACGCCGGGTCGAACTGGTCAGCGTCGTGCAGGAACGCGCCCTCGCGGGTGGTGACGGAGGCCAGCTCGTCCCAGCCGCGGTTCTCGGGGAAGCCGCTGGTGGTGTCGGTGCCGTCGAGCAGGAGCCGCCACAGGTCATCGGGCGAGGCGACGCCGCCGGGGAAGCGGCAGGCCATGCCGACGATGGCGATCGGGTCGTCGTCGGTGACGGGGGCGGTGGTGCCGCCGGGGGTGGCCCGGGTGTGGGCGGTGGCGGTGTCGCGGAGGAACGCGGCGAGCGCCTTGGGGGTCGGGTGGTCGAAGACAAGGGTGGCGGGGAGGGTGCGGCCCGTGGCGGCGCCGAGGCGGTTGCGGAGCTCGACGGCGGTGAGGGAGTCGAAGCCCAGGTCGTTGAACGCGCGTTCGGGATCGATGGATTCGGGGCCGCCGTGGGCCAGGACGAGGGCGACCTGGGTGCGGACGAGCTGGAGGACTTCCTGCTCGGTCAGGGCGTCCGCGCGGGCCGGTTCGGCGGTGGGCGGTGCGGCGTTCGGGTCCTGGGTGGCGGGGTCGGCGGGGGCGAGCCCGGCGACCAGGGGGTTGGGGCGGGCGGCACTGAACTCGGGCAGGGTCCTGGCCCAGTCCATGGCGGCGACGGCGACGACGGTGTCCTGGTGGTCGAGCGCCTGCTGGAGCGCGGCGATCGCGAGGTCGGGCGCCATGAGGGGGACGCCGCCGCGCCGGACGCGTTCGGCCGCGGCCTTGCCTTCGGCCATGCCGCCGTCCCAGGCGCCCCAGGCGACGGAGGTGGCGGGCAGGCCATCGTCGCGGCGCCGCACGGCGAGGGCGTCCAAGTACGCGTTGGCGGCTGCGTAGTTGCCCTGGCCCGCGTTGCCCATCATCCCGGCGAGGGAGGAGAACAGGACGAACGCGGAGAGGTCACGGTCGCGGGTCAGCTCGTCGAGGTGGAGGGCGGAGCGGACCTTGGCGCGGAAGACCGTGGCGAACCGGTCGGTGGTGAGGGAGTCGAGCACGCCGTCGTCGAGGACGCCCGCGGTGTGGAAGACGGCGTCGACGGGGTGGATCTCGAGGAGCGCGGCGAGGGCGTCGCGGTCGGCGACGTCGCAGGCGAGCACGGTGACGCGGGCGCCGAGGGCGGTCAGCTCGTCGCGCAGCTCGGCCGCGCCTGGCGCGTCGAGGCCGCGGCGGCTGGTGAGCAGCAGGTGCTCGGCGCCGCGGGCGGCGAGCCAGCGGGCGGTGTGGGCGCCGAGGGCGCCGGTGCCGCCGGTGACCAGGGTGGTGCCGGAGGGGCGCCAGTCCTGGGCGGGCGCCGCGTCGCCGATGGGGGCGCGGGAGAGCCTGCGCAGGAAGACGCCGGAGGGGCGGATGGCGGCCTGGTCCTCGCCCGAGGTGCCGGAGAGCACGCCGCCGAGGCGGGTGGCGGCGCGGCTGTCGAGGTCGGTGGGCAGGTCGATCAACCCGCCCCAGCGCCGGGGCTGTTCGAGGCCGATCACCTGGCCGAGGCCCCAGACGGCGGCCTGGTCGGCGTCGGTGGCGCGCTCGGCGCGGGTGGCGGCGACGGCGCCGCGGGTGGCGACCCACAGGGGTGCGTCGACGCCCGCCGCGCCCAGGGCGCGGACGAGGGCGGCGGTGGCGGCGACGGGGTGGGGGACGTAGGAGCCGCCGGGCAGCGGGTCGGGGTCGAGGGCGAGGAGGGAGAGAACGCCGGACAGCCGCGTGGGCAGGGTGGTGGGAACGATGGCGTCGGGGCCGTCAACCCGTGTGACCGTGGCGCCGCAGCGCGCCAACGCCTCCTCGACATCGGGGTGTTGGGCGCCGACAAGCAGCCACGTGCCGGTGAGGACGGGTGAGGTGACGCCGGTGGCGGGCTTCCAGGTGACGCGGTAGCGCCAGGAGTCCAGGGTCGACTCGGTGCGGCGCTTCCTGCGCCAGGAGGCCAGGGCGGGGAGCACGCCGCCGAGCTGCTCGTCGGTGGTGTCGAGGGTCTCGGCGAGCGCTTCGAGGTCCTCGCGGTCGACGGCCTCCCAGAAGCGGGCCTCGATGACGTCGCCGGTGAGGGGCTGGTCGTCGTCGAGGGGTGCGGCGGGCCAGTAGCGGCGGCGCTGGAAGGGGTAGGTGGGCAGGTCGACGCGGCGGGCGCCGGTGCCGTGGAAGAGGGCGGCCCAGTCGGGGGTGACGCCGCGGGTGTGGAGGGTGGCGAGCGCGCCGATCAGGGTCTCGGTCTCCGGCCTGTCCCTGCGGAGGGCGGGGATGCCGTCGGCCAGGGCGGACAGGACGCCGTCGGGGCCGATCTCCAGGGCGGTGGTGACGCCTTGGGCGGCGAGCCACTCGGTGGCGTCGTGGAAGCGGACGGCCTCGCGGACGTGGCGGACCCAGTACGCGGCGTCGGTCAGGGCGGGCTGGCCCGCGATCGGGATGCGGGCGCGGCCATAGGTGAGGGTCTCGGCGACGGCGCGGAAGGCGTCGAGCATGGGGTCCATGAGGTGGGAGTGGAACGCGTGGCTGGTCGCGAGCCGCTTGTGCTTCCAGCGCTTGGCCAGGGCCAGCACGGCGTCCTCGTCGCCCGAAAGGACCACGGAGTCGGGGCCGTTGACCGCCGCCACCTCCACACCCTCGACGAGCAGCGGCAGCACCTCGGACTCCGGCGCCTGGACCGCCACCATCGCGCCACCCTCGGGCAGCGCCCCCATCAGGCGGCCGCGCGCGGCGACCAGCGTGCACGCGTCGTCGAGCGACAACACGCCCGCGACATGGGCGGCGGCGATCTCGCCGATCGAGTGACCCGCCAGGAAGTCCGGCGTGATCCCCCACGACTCCACCAGCCGGAACAGCGCGACCTCGACCGCGAACAGCCCGGCCTGCGTGTACTCGGTGCGGTTCAGCGTGTCGGCGTCATCCCCGAACACCACGTCCCTGACCGGGAGTTCGAAGCGCTCGCACACCGCCTCGAAGGCCTCCGCGTACACCGGGAACGCCTCGTACAACTCCCGTCCCATGCCCAGGCGTTGGCTGCCCTGACCGGTGAAGAGGAACGCCAGGGAGCCGGTGGTGCGGACGGTGCCGCGCGCCACGGAGGGCGACTCGGCGCCGGTGGCGATGGCATTGAGCCCTTCGGCGATGTCCTGGCCGGGGCCCGCGACCACGACGGCCCGGTGCTCGTGGGCGGCGCGGCCCGTGGCCAGGGAGTAGGCCAGGTCGAGCGGCTCGTGGTCGAACTCCCGCAGTCGGCGGGCCTGTTCGCGCAGCGCGGCGTCGTCGCGCGCGGAGAGCACGACGGGCAGGACCGGCAGGGGGAGCGGCCCGCGCGGGGCGGGCGGCTCGGCGGCCGGGGCCTCCTCGATGATGGCGTGGGCGTTGGTGCCGCTGATGCCGAAGGACGACACCCCGGCGCGGCGCGGGCGGTCCTCGGGCCCCCAGGGGCGGGCCTCGGTCAGCAGCTCGACCGCCCCGGCGGACCAATCGACGTGCGGGGTGGGCTCGTTGACGTGGAGGGTGCGCGGCAGCAGGCCGTGCTGGAGGGAGAGCACCATCTTCAGCACGCCCGCGATGCCGGAGGCGGCGAGCGTGTGGCCGATGTTGGACTTCAACGCGCCGAGCCAGAGCGGGCGTTCGGGGTCGCGGTCGCGGCCGTAGGTGGCGAGGACGGCCTGGGCCTCGATGGGGTCGCCGAGGCGCGTTCCCGTGCCATGGGCCTCGACGGCGTCGATGTCGGAGGGGGCGAGCCCGGCGTTGGCCAACGCGGCGCGGATGACGCGCTGTTGGGCCGGGCCATTGGGGGCGGTCAGGCCGTTGGACGCGCCGTCCTGGTTGACGGCGGAGCCGCGCAGCAGGGCGAGCACGGGGTGGCCGTTGCGCCGGGCGTCGGAGAGGCGTTCGACGATGACGATGCCGACGCCCTCCGCGAATCCTGTGCCGTCGGCGTCCGCGTCGAACGCCTTGCAGCGGCCGTCCTCGGCCAGGCCGCGCTGGCGGCTGAACTCCACGAGCCCGGCCGGTCCCGACAGGATGGTGACGCCGCCCGCGAGGGCCAGGGAGCACTCGCCCTGGCGCAGGGACTGCGCGGCGAGGTGGAGGGCCAGCAGGGACGAGGAGCAGGCGGTGTCGACGGTCATGGCGGGGCCTTCGAGGCCCAGGGTGTAGGCGACGCGGCCCGACAGCACGCTCGAGGTGTTGCCGGTGAGGAGGTAGCCCTCGGCGTCGCCGGGGTTGCGTTCGAGCAGGCCGCTGTAGGTCTCGCCGGTGTTGCCGATGAACACGCCGGAGCGGCTGCCGCGCAGGGTGCTCGGGTCGATGCCCGCGCGTTCGACGGCCTCCCAGCAGACCTCGAGGAGGAGCCGCTGCTGGGGGTCGATGGCGAGCGCCTCGCGGGGGCTGATGCCGAAGAACTCGGAGTCGAACTCCGTCGCAGCGCGGAGGAATCCGCCCTCGCGCGTATAGGTGGTGCCCGCGGCGTCGGGGTCGGCGTCGTAGAGGGCGTCCAGGTCCCAGCCGCGGTCGTCGGGGAAGCCGCCGACGGCGTCGCGGCCCGAGACCAGCAGGTCCCACAGCTGTTCGGGGGCCTCGATGCCGCCGGGGAAGCGGCAGCCGAGGGAGACGATCGCGATCGGGTCGTCGTGGTCGGTAGCGACGGCGAGGGCGGCCGACGCGTCGGCGGCGGCGGGCGCGGCGTCGGCCGGGCCGCCGATCAGCTCGCGCAGGTATCCGGCGAGCGCGGTGGGCGTCGGGTAGTCGAAGACCAGGGTGGCGGGCAGGCGCAGACCGGTGGTGGAGCTGAGCCGGTTGCGGATCTCGACGGCGGTGAGGGAGTCGAAGCCCAGGTCGCGGAACGGGCGGCCCGGCTCGACGGCGTCGACCGACGCGTAGCCGAGGACGGCCGCGGCCTGGCCGCGCACGAGGTCGAGCAGGGCGCGGGCCCTTTCGGCCTCGGTGAGTCCGGCGAACCTGGCCTCGAGCGAGGTGGGTTCGGGCAGGGACCTGATCTCGGCGAGGTCGCTGAGCAGGGCGCTGCGCCGGGCGGCGGCGAAGCTCGGGTAGAACGTCTCCCAGCGGATGTCGGCGACGGCGACGAAGGTGTCGTCGGCCTCGATCGCCTGGCGGAGGGCGGAGATCGCCAGGTCGGGGTTCATGGTGGGGACGCCCTGCTGCTCGAGGCGCTCCCCCACGGCGCCGTCGGCCGGGCCGCCGCCGCCCCACGGGCCCCATGCGACGGAGGTGGCCGTGAGCCCGTCGGCGCGGCGCTGCTCGGCGAGGGCGTCCACGTAGGCGTTGGCGGCCGCGTAGTTGGCCTGGCCGCCGTTGCCGAGGGTGCCAGCGGCGGAGGAGAACAGCACGAACGCGGCCAGGTCGCGGTCCCGCGTCAGCTCGTCCAGGTGCCTTGCGGCCTCGACCTTGGGGGCGAGGACGCGGTCGAGGCGGGCGGGGTCCATGACGTCGAGCACGCCGTCGTCGAGGACGACCGCGGCGTGAATGACGGCGGTGAGGTCGGGCAGCCCGCCGAGGAGCGCGGCGAGGGCGTCGCGGTCGGCGGCGTCGCACGCCGCGATGGTGGCCTCGGCTCCCAACGCGCGGATGTCGTCGGCGAGTTCGGCGGCGCCGGGGGCGTCGGGTCCGCGGCGGCTGGTGAGGACGACGTGGGAGGCGCCGTTCTCGGCGAGCCAGCGGCCGATGCGGCTGCCGACCGCGCCGGTGCCGCCGGTCACCAGGACCGTGCCCGAGGGCGCCCAGTCGCGGGTGCGGCGGGCGGCCGCGCGGGTGAGACGCCGCGCGTACACGCCGTCGGGGCGGATGGCCACCTGGTCCTCGTTGCCGAGGCCGCCGGAGATGGCGGTGGCGAGGCGGGCGAGGGCGCGGTCGTCCAGGGCCTCGGGGAGGTCGACCAGGCCGCCCCACAGCTCGGGCTGCTCCTGGGCGGCGACCCGGCCAAGGCCCCACAGCTCGGCCTGGGTTGGGCTGGTGAGGCGTTCGCCGTCCACGCTGACGGCGCCGCGCGTGGCCACCCACAGGGGGGTGGTGAGCCCGGCGTCGCCGAGGGCCTGGACGAGCGCGACGGTGTGGGCGAGGCCATGGGTGAGGGACCGGTGGCCGTGGAGCGGGCGTTCGTCGGCCCCGGCCAGGGAGAGCACGCCGGTGAGGGCGTGGCCCTCGGCGGCCTCGGCGGCCTCGGTGAGCCGGGCGGCGAGGACGGCGCGGTCGGCGTCGGCGGGGTCGAGCTCCAGGGTGAGCGTGCCGGGCAGGGGGTTGTCGACGCCGGGGGCGGTGACGACGAGCCAGGTGCCGGTGAGCTCGGATGGCGCGGTGGCGACGGGCTTCCAGGTGATCCGGTAGCGCCAGGAGTCGGCGACCGAGGCGTTCCTGCGGGCCTCGCGCCAGCTGGTGAGGGCGCGCAACGCGTCGTCGCCCAGGGCGAGTTCCCCGTTGTCGATGGCCTGCCAGAACTCGGTGTCCAGGGCGGGCTCGACGTCGAGCCAGTAGCGCTGGCGTTGGAACGGGTAGGTCGGCAGGTCGACATGGCCACCCTCGAGGCCCCATCGCACGGGAACGCCATGGGCGTGCGCCTCGCCGAGCGACAGCAGCAGACGGCGGACGCCGCCCTCGTCACGGCGCAGCGTGCCCACGGTGACCGCGTCATCGACCGTCGCCTCGATGGCGGAGCCGAGGAGGAGGTGGGCGGAGACCTCGATGAAGACGCTGTGCCCGGCTGCGGCGAGCGCGCGGGTGGCGGCCTCGAACTCCACCGGCTCCCGCATGTTCCGATACCAGTACCCCGTGTCCAGCCCGGCCGTGTCCAGCAGCCCACCGGTCACCGTCGAGTAGAACGGGACGCTGCCCGAACGCGGCGCGACAGGCGCGAGATCGGACAACAGACGCTCCCGCAGCGGCTCCACCTGGGCGGAGTGGCCGGCCGTGTCGATGCCCTTGATGCGGCGGGCGCGCACCCCCTCGGCGGTCAGGGTCTCCACCAGCTCGTCCAACGCCACCGGATCACCGGCGACGGCACAGGCGCCGGGGCTGTTCACCGCGGCGATGGACAGCACATCACCCCAACGGACCAGCCGCTCCCGCACCACATCCGCGGGAAGCCCGACCGACGCCATCCCGCCAAGACCCACCAGCCCGAGCCACGCCTGGGAACGCAGCGCGACCACCCGCGCCCCGTCCTCCAACGACAACCCACCCGCCACCACCGCCGCCGCGATCTCCCCCTGGGAGTGGCCCACCACCGCGGCGGGCTCCACACCGTACGAACGCCACACAGCAGCAAGCGACACCATCACCGCCCACAGCACCGGCTGCACCACATCCACCCGCGACAACAACCCCGGGTCACCCAACGCGGCATCGAAGTCCCACTCGACGAACGGCCCGAGCGCGGCCCGGCACGCCTCCATCGACTCCCTGAACACCGGTGAGACACCCAGGAGTTCGGACGCCATCCCCACCCACTGCGCCCCCTGCCCCGGAAACACGAACACCGGACGTGACGCACCCGGCACCACCCGGCCCGAGACGATGCCCTCCGCGTCGATGACGCCCCCGGCGAAGGCGTCGAGCGCCTCCGCCAGCTCGGCCGCGTCCGCGCCGACGGCCACGGCGCGCTCGTCGTGCGCGGCGCGGAACGCGGTGAGGGAGTGGGCGATGTCGCCGAGGTCGGCGCCGCTGTCCACGGTGGCCCTGAGCTGCCGCGCCTGCTCGCGCAGGGCGGCCTCGGACCTGGCCGAGAGGATCAGCGGAACGACGGTGCCGGGCGGCGTGGCGGCCGTGGCGGGCGCGTTCTCCGGCTCGGGGGCCTCCTCGAGGATGAGGTGGGCGTTGGTGCCGCTGCCGCCGAAGGCGGAGACGCCCGCCCGGCGCGGCGCGTCGCCGCGCTCCCAGGGCCGCTGCTCGGTCAGCAGCGAGACGGCGCCCGCCTCCCAGTCGACGTGCGGCGTGGGGTCATCGGCGTGGAGGGTGCGGGGCATGATGCCATGGCGCATGGCCATGACCATCTTGATGACCCCCGCGACGCCCGCGGCGGCCTGGAGGTGGCCGATGTTGGACTTCAACGAGCCGAGCCACAGCGGCCGTTGGTCGTCCCGGTCCTGGCCGTAGGTGGCGATGACGGCCTGCGCCTCGATGGGGTCGCCGAGGCGGGTGCCTGTGCCGTGCGCCTCGACGGCGTCGATGTCGGCGGTGGTCAGCCCGGAGTTGGCCAACGCGGCGCGGATGACGCGCTGTTGGGCCGGGCCATTGGGGGCGGTCAGGCCGTTGGACGCGCCGTCCTGGTTGATGGCGGAGCCGCGGACGACGGCGAGGATCCGGTGCCCGTTGCGCTGGGCGTCGGAGAGGCGTTCGAGCACGAGGACGCCCACGCCCTCGCCCCAGCCCGTGCCGTCGGCGTCGGCGCCGAAGGCGCGGCAGCGGCCGTCGGCGGAGAGGGCGCCGAGCTTGCCGAACTCCACGAACTGGTGTGGCCGCGACATGATCATCGTGCCCGCGGCCAGCGCGAGGGAGCACTCGCCCTGGCGGAGGGACTGCGCCGCGAGGTGGAGCGCGACGAGCGAGGACGAGCACGCGGTGTCGACGGTGACGGCCGGGCCTTCGAGGCCGAACGTGTAGGAGACGCGGCCCGAGACGGCGCCCGACGCGCTGCCCATGGCGAGGTGGCCCTCGGTGCCCTCGCTGGGCTGGACGAGGGTGGCGTAGTCGGATCCCGACGCGCCGACGAAGACGCCGGTCTGGCTGCCGCGCAGGGTGTCGGGGGTGAGCCCGGCGCGTTCGAACGCCTCCCACACGGTCTCGAGCAGGATCCGCTGCTGCGGGTCCATGGCGGTGGCCTCGCGCGGGGAGATCCCGAAGAACGCGGGGTCGAACGCGGCGACATCGTCGACGAACGCGCCCTCCCGCACATGCGTGGTGCCGGGCCGGTCCGGGTCGGGGTCGTAGAGGCGCGCGATGTCCCAGCCGCGGTCGTCGGGGAACTCGGTGACGGCGTCGACGCCGTCGAGGACCAGCCGCCACAGGTCCTCGGGGGACGCGACGCCGCCCGGGTAGCGGCACGTCATGCCGACGATGGCCAGCGGCTCGTCGCTCGCCACGGCGGTGGCGGCCCGCGGCGCGTCGTCGGCGGTGCCGAGCAGCTCGCCGCGCAGATGGGTGGCGAGCCCGTCGGCGGTCGGGTAGTCGAACGCCAGGGTGGCGGGCAGCCGCAGCCCGGTGGCGGCGGAGAGGCGGTTGCGCAGGTCGACGGCGGTCAGCGAGTCGAAGCCGAGCTCCTTGAACGCCCGTGCGGGCGCGACGGCTTCGGCCGAGGCGTGGCCGAGGACGGCCGCGGCCTGGGCGCGGACGACGTCGAGGACGAGTCGGTGCTGCTCGTCGGCGGGGCGGCCCGCGACGCGCCGGGCCAGCTCGGACAGCGGCTCGTCGGCGGCTCCGTCCTTGGCGTTGGCGTCGGCGTCGAGGAGGGCGACGACCTCGGGGATGTCGGCGATCAGCGGGCGGTGGCGGGCGACGGTGAAGGCGGGGAGGAACGTCTCCCAGTCGACATCGGCGACGGCGAGGAATGTCTCGTCGTGGTCGATGGCGTCCTGGAGGGCGCGCATGGCCAGGTCGGGCGCCATGGCGCGCACGCCCCGGCGGCGCAGGTTCTCCTCCGCGTCGCCGACGGAGGCGATGCCGCCCCCGGCCCAGGCGCCCCACGCGACGGAGGTGGCGGCGAGGCCCTGGGCGCGGCGCCACTCGGCGAACGCGTCGAGGTAGGCGTTGGCGGCGGCGTAGGCGCCCTGGCCGCCGCTCCCCCACACGCCCGCGTTGGACGAGAACAGCACGAACGCGTCCAGCGGGCCCGGGATCAGCTCGTGGAGGTTCCGGGTCCCGGCGACCTTGGCGGCGAGGGTGGCGGCGAAGTCGTCGGGGGTGGTGTCGGCGAGCGGCACCATGGGCGCGACGCCCGCGGTGTGGACGACGGCGGTGAGGTCGGGCACCTCGCCGAGCAGGGCGGCGAGCGCTTCGCGGTCGGCGACGTCGCACGCGGCGACGGTGACTTGGGCGCCCAACGCGCGCAGCTCGTCGGCGAGTTCGGGCGCGCCTGGCGCGTGCTCGCCCCTGCGGCTGGTCAGCACCAGGTGCTCGACCCCCGCGCCCGCGAGCCAGCGGGCGGTGTGGGCGCCGAGGGCTCCTGTGCCGCCGGTGACCAGGACGGTACCGCGAGGGCGCCATGGCGTTTCGGCCTCGCGGCCGCCCAGCGGGTCGCGCATCAGGCGGCGGGCCAGCAGCCCTGAGCCGCGCACGGCGAGCTGGTCCTCGTGGTCGATCCCGGCGAGCGCGGCCAGCGCGCGCGTCCACTCGGTCTCGCCCATGTCCTCGGGAACGTCGAGCAACCCGCCCCAGCGGTCGGGGAATTCGAGGCCGATGACGCGGCCGAGGCCCCAGACCTGGGCCTGTTCGGGCTCGGTGACGCCGAGCACGGCGCCCCGAGTGACCAGCCACAGCGGGGCGTTGACGCCGTGCCGCTCCAACGCCTGCACGAGCGCCACCGTGGCCGGGGCCGAGGCGAACAGGGAGACCACGCCGTTGACCGGCTCATCGGGCAGGGCGTCGGCGGTGCCGGTGAGGACATGCGCCCCAGCGGCGGTGAGGCGTTCGGCCCAGGCGGCGCGGTCGTCGGTGTCGTCGGAGGTGGCGTCGCCGATCAACAGCCAGGTGCCGGTGAGGGGTTGGGCGGGCCGGTCGGTGAGGGGCTTCCACTCGACGCGGTAGCGCCAGGAGTCGATGGCCGAGCGCTGCTTCCTGCTGTCGCGCCAGGCGGTGATGGCCTGGTGGGCGTCGTCGTCGAGGGCCAGCTCGCCACGTTCGACGGCGGCCCAGAGCTCGCCGTCCGCCTCGTCGGAGGCCGGAAGCACCTGGGGCCAGTAGCGCTGGCGCTGGAACGGGTAGGTGGGCAGGTCGACTTGGCGACCCTTGACGTTCCAGTCGATCGGGATGCCGTGGACAAACGCCTCACCGAGGGAGAGCAGAAGCCTTTCCATCCCGCCGTCGTTGCGGCGAAGGGTGCCAAGAACGATCGCGTCGGCGTCCTCGGCCGTCTCCCGCAGCGCGATGCCGAGAACGGGGTGGGCGGAGGTCTCGATGAACGCGCCGAAGCCATCGGCCAGTAGCGCGCGGGTGGCCTGCTCGAACCGCACCGTGTTGCGCAGATTCTCGTACCAGTACGCCGCGTCCAGACCCGCAGCGTCGAACTCCCCACCGGTCAGGGCCGAGTAGAAGGGGATGTCACCCGAACGCGGACTGATCGGGGCGAGAACGGTCAGGATCTCGTCACGCAACGACTCCACATGCGCGGAGTGCGAGGAGTAGTCGACATTGATGCGGCGGGAACGCTCAACCGTCGCAAGGACCGTCTCAAGACCCTCAGGATCACCCGACACCACAACGGAGTTGGGACCATTGACCGCCGCGACCGACACGCCCTCGGGCAGGACCACCTCATCCACCGGCAGCGGAACGGAGATCATCCCGCCCCTCCCCGCCAGCGCCACAATGGACTTGGAGCGCAGGGCGACAACGCGCGCGCCGTCTTCGAGCGACAGCGCACCCGAGACGACCGCCGCCGCGATCTCACCCTGGGAATGACCGACGACGGCGGCGGGCTCGACACCATGCGAACGCCACACCGCCGCAAGCGAGACCATCACCGCCCACAACACCGGCTGCACCACATCCACCCGGGCCAGCAACGCCTCATCGCCCAGCGCCGCCTCGAACTCCCAGTCCACAAACGGACGCAACGCCTCACCACACGCCACCATCGACCCACGGAACACCGGCGAGGCATCCCACAACCCCGACGCCATCCCCACCCACTGCGAACCCTGACCCGGAAACACAAACACCGGGCGGCCATGGGCGCTGGCGGTGCCCTGCACCACTCCGGCAGAGGGGGCACCGGCCGCCAGAGCGTCCAAACCCGCGACACCGACCGCCACCGCGCGGTGCTCGAACACCGAACGCGACAGCAGCGTCGCCGCCACATCCCGCACATCCAACGCACCCACGCGCGACACCAGTTGACCGGCCGCCGCCCGCACCGCCGCCTCCGAACGCCCCGAGAGCACCAGCGGCACAGGGCCACCGGCGGGGGCGCGTTCGGCCGGGGGTTCCTCTTCCGCCGGGGCCTGCTCGACGATGAGGTGGGCGTTCGTTCCGCTGACGCCGAACGACGACACGCCCGCGCGGCGCACCCCTTCCTTCGTCCACGCGCGGGACTCGGCGAGCGGCGTGACCGCGCCTTCCGTCCAGTCCACGTGCGAGGAGGGGGCGTCGAAGTGCATCAGCCCTGGGAGCGTGCCGTTGCGCATCGCCATGATCATGGCGATGACGCCAGCCACGCCCGCGGCGGCCTGGGTGTGGCCGATGTGGGACTTCACCGAGCCCAGCCACAGCGGCCGTTCGGCGTCCCGGTCCTGACCGTAGGTGGCGAGGAGCGCCTGGGCCTCGATCGGGTCGCCGAGGCGCGTTCCGGTGCCATGGGCCTCGACCACGTCGACGTCGGACGGCGCGAGCCCGGCCGCGGTCAACGCCTGCCGGATGACGCGCTGTTGGGCGGGGCCGCTGGGAGCGGTGAGGCCGTTGGAGGCGCCGTCCTGGTTGACGGCCGAGCCACGCAGCACCGCGAGCACGGGGTGGCCGTTGCGGCGCGCGTCGGAGAGGCGTTCGAGGACGAGCATGCCCGCGCCCTCGGAGAAGCCGGTGCCGTCGGCCGCCTCGGCGAACGGCTTGCAGCGGCCGTCGGTGGCCAGGCCGCGCTGCCGGGAGAACTCGACGAACAGCTCGGGCGTGGCCATGACGGTGACGCCGCCCGCGAGCGCCAGCGTGCACTCGCCCTGGCGCAGCGCCTGCATGGCGAGGTGCAGGGCCACGAGGGAGGAGGAGCAGGCGGTGTCGATCGTCGCGGCGGGGCCCTCGAGGCCGAGGGTGTAGGAGAGGCGGCCCGACATGGCGGCGCCCGCGGTGCCGATGGCGAGGTAGCCCTCGCCGACGTCGGGGTCGGCCTTGAGCAGCTCGCCGTAGCCGCCGCCGGTGTTGCCGACGAAGACGCCGGTGCGGGTGCCGCGCAGGGCGGCGGGGTCGAGCCCGGCGCGTTCCAGCGCCTCCCACGACGTCTCGAGGAGGAGCCGCTGCTGCGGGTCCATCGCCAGGGCCTCGCGGGGCGAGATGCCGAAGAAGGCCGGGTCGAACTCGGCGGCGTCGTGCAGGAATCCGCCCTCGCGGACATAGCTGGTGCCGGGCCGGTCGGGGTCGGGGTCATAGGGCAGGTCCCAGCCCCGGTCGGTGGGGAACGGCGTGATGAGGTCGCGGTTCTCCATGAGGGCGCGCCACAGCTCGTCGGCGGACCCGATGCCGCCGGGGAAGCGGCAGCCGATCGCGACCACGGCGACGGGCTCGCGGGCGGCGGAGGTCAGCTCGGCGTTCTCCCGACGCAGCCGCTCGGTCTCCTTGAGCGACGCGCGGAGGGCCTGGACAACCTGCTCCTGAGATGTAGCCACTTATGATCCCCACACTTCGCGCGTCGTCACGATTCAGTTCCGTCCATGGCCAGATGGATGAGGTCCGCGACGTCCATCGCGTCGATGTCCACGGTGTTGTCCTCGCCGGGGGCGCCGTCCGGCGTCGTCGACTCCTCGGCGCTCACGGTGAGCGCGAGCAGCTGGGTGAGCAGCCCGGTGTCGCGGAGGCGGGCGACGGGGACGGTGGCGAGCAGGTCGCGCACGCGTGCGTCGTCGGCCGTGTCGGCGTGGGCCGTCCCGGCGTCGGGCGGTGAGAGTCGTCGGGCGAGCTCGGTGGCGACGGCCGAAGGGGTGGGCGCGTCGAACACCAGCGTCGCCGGGAGCCGCAGCCCGGTCGCGGCGCTGAGGCGGTTGCGCAGCTCGACGGCGGTGAGGGAGTCGAGGCCGAGCTCGGTGAAGGCCCGGTTCTCCTCGACGGCCCTGGGTCCGGCGTAGCCGAGGACGGCGGCCACATGGGAGCGGACCAGCTCGGCCAGCGTCTCGACGCTGGCGCCCGCCAGGGAGGCGGGCCCGGTGTCCTTGGGCGCCCGCTCGCGCCGGGGGGCGCGCACCAGGTCTGTGAGCAACGGCGGGAGGTTGCCCGCCTCGGCGAGGTCGCGGAGGGCGGCGTGGTTGAGCCGGACCGGGGCGAGCACGGCCTCGTCGCTCGCGAGGGCCGCGTCGAACAGGGCGAGCCCTTCGGCCATCGGCAGCGCCGCGATGCCGGACTGGCTGTGGCGTTCGATGTCGGTGGCGTCCAGCCTGCTGCCCATGCCGCCCTCGTCGGCCCACAGGCCCCAGGCGAGCGCGGTGCCGGGGAGGCCTCGCGCGCGGCGGCGGCGGGCGAGCGCCTCGAGGGTGGCGTTGGCGGCGGAGTAGGCGCCCTGCCCGATGCCGCTGAGCCTGCCGCCGATCGAGGAGAACATGACGAACGCCGACAGGTCGCGGCCCTCGGTGAGCTCGTGGAGGTGCAGCGCGGCGTCGGTCTTGGGCGCGAGGACGCGGCCGACGCGCTCGGGGGTGATGCTCTGGATCGTGCCGTCGTCGAGGACGGCGGCGGTGTGGATGACGGCGGTCAGGTCGTCGATGCCGTCGAGCAGCGCCAGGACCTGGTCGCGTTCCGACACGTCGCACGCCGGGACGGCGACCCGCGCGCCCCGGGCGCGCAGCTCATCGGCGAGCGCCGCGAGGGGGGCGTGGCTCGCGCCGCGCCTGCTCGCGAGGACGAGGCCGCGCACGTCGTGGGTCTCGACCAGGTGGCGGGCGAGTGCCATGCCGAGGCCGCCGCTGGCGCCGGTCACCAGGACGGTGCCGGTCAGGCGGCGCGCCTCGGCGGGCGCGGTAGGCGCGGTAGGCGCGGAGGGCGCGGCGGCGCGGGCCAGGCGCGGCGCGACGAGGGTGCCCGCGCGGGCGGCGATCTCGGGCTCGCCCGCGCGCACGGCGGCGGTGAGGGTGGGTCCTGTGAGGGCGTCGGGGGCGTCGCCGATGTCCAACAGGGTGATGGCGTCGGGGTGTTCGCGCTGTGCGGAGCGCAGCAGGCCCCACACGGCGGCCTGCGCGGGGTCGTCCTCGACGCCCGCGCCGACCACGACGAGCCGGGAGGCGGCGAACCTGGCGTCGGCGAGCCAGCCCTGCACGGTGGTGAGCGCGGCGTGAACGGCGGACCGCACGGCGCCCGGGGTGTCGCCGGGCGCGGCGGCGCCGGGCACGGGCAGGAAGACCGCGTCGGGCACGTCGTCGATGGCGGCGAGGTCGGGGTAGGAGGTCAACGGGACGCCGCTCGACCCCAGCAGCGCGCCGACCTTCCGCTCGTCGGGCCCGAGCAGGCCCCAGCGGCGGTGGGCGGCGCCGGTCGCCGTGTTCGCGGGCGGGGTGAGGGGCGTCCACCGCACCTGGTGCAGCGACTCCAGGGCGCCGAGCCCGGTGACGGCGGACACCGTGCGCCGCACCATCGAGGCGACGGTGGCGACGGGCGCGCCGGTGGCGTCGGCCACCAGGAACGCCAGGCCTTCGTCGCCCGCCGGGGAGATCCGCACCCGCAGGGCGCCGGTCCCCGGGGTGTGCAGGCGGGCGCCCGACCAGATGAACGGCATGCGCAGCGGGCCCGCGTCGGGGGCGTCGCCGAGGGAGAGCAGGTGGAGCGAGGTGCCGAGCTCGGCGGGGTGGAGCGCGTAACGGTCGGCGTCCTTGGCCGCGTCGATCTCGGCGTAGAGGTGGTCGCCGTCGCGCCAGGCCGCGGCGAGCCCGTGGAACGCCGGGCCGTAGTCGATCCCCTGATCGGCCATGCGGTCGAACAGGGCGTCGATGTCGACCGGTTCGGCGCCCGGCGGGGGCCAGGCCGTCAGCCCGGCGGCGGGCGCGGGGTCGGCGGCGGGGGCGAGCGTTCCGCCGCACCTGCGGGTCCACTCGGCGGCATCCTCGGCGCGGGAGTAGAGAGCGACGGTGCGCCGCCCGGCGTCGTCGGGGGCGCCGACGGTGACCTGGAGCTGGAGGCCGCCCTCGGCGGGCAGGGCGATCGGGCTCTCCAGTGTCAACTCCTCGACCAGGTCGCAGCCGACCCGCGCGCCCGCGTGGAGGGCGAGGTCGAGGAGGGCCGTGGCGGGCAGAAGCGGAACGCCGCCGACCACGTGGTCGAGCAGCCACGGCTGAGCGTCGGGCGACAGGCGGCCGGTGAGCACGAGCCCGCCGCCGTCGGCGAGGGTGACGGCGGCGCCGAGCAGCGGATGCCCGGTCGCGTCGAGGCCCGCCGCGCCGAGGTCGCCCGCCTGGGCGGGCTGGGTCTCGGGCCAGTAGCGCTGACGCTGGAACGGGTAGGTGGGCAGGTCGACCTGGCGACCGTGCGGGATGTGCCAGTCGACCGGAATGCCGTGGACAAACGCCTCACCGAGCGAGAGCAGAAGCCTTTCCATCCCGCCGTCGCTGCGGCGCAGCGTGCCCAGGACGATCGCGTCGGCGTCCTCGGCCGTCTCACGCAGCGCGATGCCGAGCACCGGATGCGCGGACGTCTCGATGAACACGCCGAAGCCATCGGCCAGTAGCGCGCGGGTGGCCTGCTCGAACCGCACCGTGTTGCGCAGATTCTCGTACCAGTACGCCGCGTCCAGACCCGCAGCCTCGAACTCCCCACCCGTCAGAGCCGAATAGAACGGAATGTCTCCCGAACGCGGGGCGATCGGAGCCAGGACCTCAAGGATCTCGTCACGCAGCGACTCCACATGCGCGGAGTGCGACGAGTAGTCGACATTGATGCGGCGGGAACGCTCAACCGTCGCGAGGACCGTCTCAAGACCCTCAGGATCACCCGACACCACAACGGAGTTGGGACCGTTCACCGCAGCGATGGAGACACCCTCAGGCAGGACCACCTCGTCCACCGGCAGCGGAACGGAGATCATCCCGCCCCTCCCCGCCAACGCCACGATCGACCTCGACCGCAGAGCCACCACGCGCGCGCCATCCTCCAACGACAGCGCACCCGAGACGACGGCGGCGGCGATCTCACCCTGCGAATGACCCACCACGGCGGCAGGCTCCACACCATGCGAACGCCACACCGCCGCAAGCGAGACCATCACCGCCCACAACACCGGCTGCACCACATCAACCCGACCAAGCAACGCCTCATCGCCCAGCGCGGCCTCGAAGTCCCAGTCCACAAACGGACGCAACGCCTCACCACACGCCACCATCGACCCACGGAACACCGGCGAGGCATCCCACAACCCCGACGCCATCCCCACCCACTGCGAACCCTGACCGGGGAACACAAACACCGTGCCGCCCAAGGGGCGGGCGACGCCCTCGACGACGCCCATGGCGGGCTCGCCACGGGTGACCGCGTCGAGGTCGCCGTTCAGGACGACGGCGCGGTGCTCAAGGAGCGGACGGGACAGCAGCGTTGCGGCGATGTCGTGCGCGTCCAGCCGTTCGGCCAGGGGTGCCAGCCGCCCGGCGGCCTCGCGCAGCGCGGCCTCGGAGCGGGCCGTCAGCACCCAGGGCACCGGGCCTGGGGCATCGGCGACGACGGGCTCGGGTGCCGCCGGTGTCTCCTCGGGCTGCTCCAGGATGATGTGCGCGTTGGTGCCACTGATGCCGAAGGCCGAAACGCCCGCCCGACGCGGCCCGTTGGGCTCCCACGCCCGGGCCTCGGTCAGCAGCTCGACCGCGCCCGACGACCAGTCGACGTGGGACGACGGCGCGTCCACATGGAGGGTGCGGGGCATGATGCCGTGGCGCATCGCCATGACGGTCTTGATGACCCCGGCGACCCCGGCGGCGGCTTGGGTGTGGCCGATGTTGGACTTCAACGACCCGAGCCACAGCGGCCGTTCGGCGTCCCGGTCCTGACCGTAGGTGGCGAGGAGCGCCTGGGCCTCGATCGGGTCGCCCAGGGTCGTTCCCGTGCCATGCGCCTCGACCACGTCCACATCGGACGGCGAGAGCCCCGCCGAGGCCAACGCCTGCCGGATGACCCGCTGTTGAGAGGGACCATTGGGCGCGGTCAGGCCGTTGGACGCGCCATCCTGGTTGACGGCCGAGCCACGCAGCACCGCGAGGACCGGGTGGCCGTTGCGGCGGGCGTCGGAGAGGCGTTCGACCAGCAGGACGCCGATGCCCTCGGCCCAGCCCGTTCCGTCGGCCGCCTCGGCGAACGGCTTGCACCGCCCGTCCGTCGCGAGGCCGCGCTGGCGCGAGAACTCCACGAACACGCCCGGCGTCGGCATGACCGTCGCGCCGCCGACCACGCTGAGGTCGCACTCGCCGCGCCGGAGCGCCTGGGCGGCCCAGTGGAACGCGACCAGCGCGGACGAGCAGCCGGTGTCCACCGTGACGGCCGGGCCCTCGAAGCTGTAGGTGTAGGAGAGGCGGCCCGACGCGATGCTCGTGGTGGTGCCGGTCAGCAGGTGCCCGCTGAAGTCCTCGGGCGCCTCGTGCAGCCGGGGCCCGTAGTCCTGCCACATGGTGCCGACGAACACGCCGGTGCGGCTGCCGCGCAGGGTCGCGGGGTCGATCCCGGCGCGCTCGAACGCCTCCCACGACGTCTCGAGGAGGAGCCGCTGCTGCGGGTCCATCGCCAGGGCCTCGCGGGGCGAGATCCCGAAGAACTCCGGGTCGAACGCGGCGACATCGTCGAGGAATCCGCCCTCGCGCACATACGTCTTGCCCGCCTGCCCCGGCTCGGGGTCGTACAGGGCCTCGATGTCCCAGCCCCGGTCCTCGGGGAAGGGCGTGATGGCCTCGTCCTCGCCGACGACCAGGTTCCACAGGTCATCGGGCGAGCTGATGCCGCCGGGGAAGCGGCAGCCCATCGCCACGATCGCGATCGGCTCGTCGACGGCGACGGGGGCCACGACGACCTCGGCGTCGGCCTTCACGCCGAGGGCTTGGGCGCGCACGTGCTCCGCGAGGGCGGTGGGGGTCGGGTGGTCGAACACCGCGTTGGGCAGCAGCCGCACGCCGGTGGCGCCGGTGAGCCGCTTGACCAGCTCGACCGTCATGAGGGAGTCGAAGCCGAAGCTCTTGAACGCCTTGTCCGTCGCCACCCCGTCGATGCCCTGGTGGCCGAGGACGGCGGCGGCGTGGACGCGGACCAACTCGAGGACGAGCGCGCGCTGTTCGGGCTCGGGCAGCCCCGTGAGCCGGGCGGCGAGGCCGTCGGGGGCGTCGCCCTTCGCGGCGTCGCCGCCGGTCCCCGTCAGCGGGGACAGCAGCTTGCTGGGGCGAACCGCCGTGAAGGCGGGGGCGAAACGGTCCCAGTCGATGTCGGCGACCGTCACCGCGACCTCGTCGGCGGCGAGGGCCTGGTCGAGCGCGGCGATCGCGAGCGCGGGGTCCATCGGGGCGAGCCCGAGGCGTTCCCAGTGCACGGTGTCGCCGTACTGCGTGGCCATGCCCGCGCCGCGCCACGCGCCCCAGGCGAGCGAGGTGGCGGGCAGGCCCTGGGCTCGGCGGTGGGCGGCGAGCGCGTCGAGGACGGCGTTGGCCGCGCCGTAGGCGCCCTGGCCGCCGCTCCCCCACACGCCGGCGCCCGAGGAGAAGAGGACAAAGGCGCGGAGGTCGCGGCCACGGGTCGCCTCGTGGAGGTGGCGGGCGGCGTCCGCCTTGGGGGCCAGCACCTCGTCGATGCGAGCGGGCGTCAACGCGCCGATGGGGCCGTGGTCTTCGATCCCGGCGGCGTGGATGACGACGCCGAGGTCGGGGATGCCGTTCACCAGCTCGGCGATGGCGGCCGGGTCGGTCATGTCACATGTCGCGAACGTCAGGCGGCCTTCGAGATCGGCCCGCAACTCGGCGGCGCCCGGGGCGTTCTCGCCCCTGCGGCTGGCCAACACGACGCGCTGGGCGCCGCGTTCGACCAGCCAGCGGGTGACATGGGCGCCCAGGGCGCCCGTGCCGCCGGTGACCAGGCAGGTGCCGGTCGGCTCCCAGGTCCCGGCGGGGGCCGCGCCCGCGCGGACGAGGCGGCGGCCGAACGCGCCCGATCGGCGGATCGACACCTGGTCCTCGTCGCCCTGGAGGACGGCGATCAGGCGGGTGAGGGACCGCTCGTCGGCGGGGCCCTCGATGTCGACCAGGCCGCCCCAGCGGTCGGGGTGTTCGACGGCGGCGCCAAGTCCAAGACCCCAGACGGCCGCTCGGGACGGGTCGGCCTCCCAGGCGCCATGGGTGAGGCACCACAGCGTCGCGTCCGAGTCGTCGGCCAGCAGGGCGACGACATCCACGGGGGCGGGGTCGACGGCCAGGATCGCCGTGACGCGGTCCTCGGGTTCGGTGACGACGCGGGCGCCATGCGCGCGGAGTGCGGCGGCGTAGGGCTCGGCGTCGCCGATCAACAGCCAGGTGCCGGTGAGGGGTTGGGCGGGCCGGTCGGTGAGGGGCTTCCACTCGACGCGGTAGCGCCAGGAGTCGATGGCCGAGCGCTGCTTCCTGCCGTCACGCCAGGCGGTGATGGCCCGTTGGGCGGTCTTGTCGAGGGCCAGCTCGCCGCGTTCGACGGCGGCCCAGAACTCGCCGTCCACCACGTCGCGGGCGGCGGGCGCCTCGGGCCAGTAGCGCTGGCGCTGGAACGGGTAGGTGGGCAGGTCGACATGGCGACCGTGCGCGATGTGCCAGTCGACCGGAATGCCGTGGACAAACGCCTCGCCGAGCGAGAGCAGAAGCCTTTCCATCCCGCCGTCGCTGCGGCGCAGCGTGCCCAGGACGATCGCGTCGGCGTCGGCGGAGGTCTCGCGTAGGGCCACTCCGAGAACGGGGTGGGCGGAGGTCTCGATGAACGCGCCGAAGCCGTCGGCCAGTAGGGCGCGGGTGGCCTGTTCGAACCGCACCGTGTTGCGCAGATTCTCGTACCAGTACGCCGCGTCCAGACCCGCAGCGTCGAACTCCCCACCCGTCAGAGCCGAATAGAACGGAATGTCTCCCGAACGCGGGGCGATCGGAGCCAGGACCTCAAGGATCTCGTCACGCAGCGACTCCACATGCGCGGAGTGCGACGAGTAGTCGACATTGATGCGGCGGGACCGCTCAACCGTGGCAAGGACCGTCTCAAGACCCTCAGGATCGCCCGACACCACAACGGAGTTGGGACCGTTCACCGCAGCGATGGAGACACCCTCGGGCAGGACCACCTCATCCACCGGCAGCGGAACGGAGATCATCCCGCCCCTCCCCGCCAACGCGACGATCGACCTCGACCGCAGAGCGACCACGCGCGCGCCGTCCTCCAACGACAGCGCACCCGAGACGACCGCCGCCGCGATCTCACCCTGCGAGTGACCGACGACGGCGGCGGGCTCCACACCATGCGAACGCCACACCGCCGCAAGCGACACCATCACCGCCCACAACACCGGCTGCACCACATCAACCCGGGCCAGCAACGCCTCATCGCTCAGCGCGGCCTCGAAGTCCCAATCGACAAAGGGACGCAACGCCTCACCACACGCCACCATCGACCCACGGAACACCGGCGAGGCATCCCACAACCCCGACGCCATCCCCACCCACTGCGAACCCTGACCAGGGAACACAAACACCGTGCCACCGGCCGCGCGGGCAACTCCCTCGACGACGCCCGCCGTTGGGGCGCCCGATGCCAGCGCCTCAAGGCCCTCCGCTCCCGACACCACCACCGCGCGGTGCTCGAACGCCGAACGCGACAGCAACGTCGCCGCCACATCCCGCGCGTCCAACGCACCGATGCGCGACACCAGTTGACCGGCCATGGCCCGCAGCGCCGCCTCCGAGCGGCCCGAGAGGACCCAGGGCACCGGGCCCGAGGCGGGCGGGCGTCCGCCCTGGGGCTCATCCGACGGCGCCTGCTCGACGATCACATGGGCGTTCGTGCCGCTCACGCCGAACGAGGACACACCCGCCCGGCGCGACCCGTTGGACTCCCACGCGCGGGTCTCGGCGAGCAGCGTGACCGCGCCGGACGACCAGTCCACGTGGGACGACGGCGCGTCCACATGCAACGAGCGGGGCAGCACGCCGTTGCGCATCGCCATGACCATCTTGATCACGCCCGCGACCCCGGCGGCCGCCTGGGTGTGACCGATGTTCGACTTCAACGACCCGAGCCACAGCGGCCGTTCGGCGTCCCGGTCTCGGCCATAGGTGGCAAGCAGCGCCTGGGCCTCGATCGGGTCGCCGAGCGTCGTTCCCGTGCCATGCGCCTCGACGGCGTCCACATCGGCGGTCGTCAGGCCCGCGTCGGCGAGGGCGGCATGGATGACGCGCTGTTGGGAGGGGCCGTTGGGCGCGGTCAGTCCGTTGGACGCGCCGTCCTGGTTGACGGCCGAGCCACGCAGCACCGCGAGGACAGGGTGGCCGTTGCGGCGCGCGTCGGAGAGCCGCTCGATCAGCAGCAGTCCGGCGCCCTCGGCCCAGGCCGTTCCGTCGGCGGCCTCGGCGAACGGCTTGCACCGCCCGTCCGCCGCAAGACCGCGTTGACGGGAGAACTCGACCAGGATGCCAGGGGTGGACATCAGGGTGACACCGCCCGCGAGGGCGAGTGAGCACTCGCCACGGCGCAGCGCCCGCATGGCGACATGCAGGGCGACGAGCGACGACGAGCACGCGGTGTCGACGGTGAGGGCGGGACCCTCGAAGCCATAGGTGTAGGAGAGGCGGCCCGAGGCGACGCTCGCGGTGGTGCCGGTCAGCAGGTAGCCGCCGAAGTCGTCGGGCGCCTCGTGCAGTCGGGGGCCGTAGTCCCCGGCCATCGCGCCGACGAAGACGCCGGTCGTGCTGCCGCGCAGGGTCGAGGGGGCGATCCCGGCGCGCTCGAACGCCTCCCACGACGTTTCCAGGAGCAGCCGCTGCTGCGGGTCCATCGCCAGGGCCTCACGCGGTGAGATCCCGAAGAAGGCCGGGTCGAACGCGGCGGCGTCGTGGAGGAATCCGCCCTCGCGCACATAGGTCTTGCCCGGTCGGCCCGGCTCGGGGTGGTAGAGGCTCTCGACGTTCCATCCCCGGTCCACGGGGAGGGGCGTGATGGCGTCCTCCTCGTCGATGACCAGCTTCCACAGGTCATCGGGCGAGCGGACCTCGCCGGGGTAGCGGCAGCCCATCGCCACGATCGCGATCGGCTCGTCATCGCTCATGGCCACGGGCGCGGCGGTGGGCGTCGCGTCGCCGCCCGGGGTGGCGGAGAGCAGCTCGGCCACCGCCAGGGGGGTGGGGTGGTCGAAGATCAGGGTGTTGGGGAGGCGGAGGCCCGTGGCGTTGTTCAGCAGCGCGCACAGGTCGATGCCCAGGAGCGATGTGAAGCCGAGGTCGCGGAATGTCGCGTCGGCGGGGATCTGGGAAGGGTGCGCGGTGCCGATGACCAACGCGGCCTGTGCGCGGACCAGTTCGAGCGCTTCCTCGTGGGTCAGCGAGGTGGGGGCGACGGACTCGGGCGTGGGGGCGAGGGCGGAGTGGGGGGTGTCCTCGTCGAACCAGTGGCGCTCGCGCTGGAAGGCATAGGTGGGCAGATCGACATGGCGGGCGCCCGTTCCGGCGTAGAACGAGGCCCAGTCAACGGTGACGCCCCGGGTGAACGCCGTGGCCAGCGTCGCCAGCAGGGACTCTGCCTCGGGGCGGTCCTTGCGGAGCAGGGGTATGCCGTCGGCCATGGCGGACAGCACGCCGTCGGGGCCGACCTCCAGGAAGGTGCCCACGCCCTGGGCGCGCAGCGACTCGACCGCGTCATGGAAGCGGACCGCGTCGCGAACGTGCCGCACCCAGTACTCGGCGTCGACGCTCTCCGGCTGGCCCGCGATGGGCAGTTGGGCGGGGTGGTAGGTCAACGCCTGGGCCACCGACCGGAACTCATCCAGCATCGGGTCCATCAGGTGCGAGTGGAACGCATGGCTGACGCGTAGGCGCTTGTGCTTCCAGCGCCGGGCCAGCTCGACCACGGCCGACTCATCACCCGAAAGCACCATGGAATCCGGACCGTTGACCGCCGCCAGGTCGACCCCCTCGACCAACAGCGGCAGCACCTCCGCCTCGGGGGCCTGCACCGCGATCATCGCGCCGCCCTCGGGCAGCGCCCCCATCAGACGACCACGCGCGGCGACCAACGTGCACGCGTCGTCAAGGGAGAGCACACCCGCGACATGCGCGGCGGCGATCTCGCCGATCGAGTGACCGGCCAGGAAGTCCGGTCTGACACCCCAGTATTCGACCAGCCGGAAGAGAGCGACCTCGACCGCGAACAGCCCGGCCTGGGTGTACTCGGTCCGGTTGAGCAGGTCCGCGTCCTCGCCGAACACCACATCCTTTACGGGGAGTTCGAAGCGCGCGCACACCGCGTCGAACGCCTCCGCGTACACCGGGAACGCCCCGTACAACTCCCGGCCCATGCCGAGCCGTTGACTCCCCTGCCCCGAGAAAAGGAACGCCAGCTTCTCGTCCCTGGCCGCCGTGCCGCGCATCACACCGGGGGTCGAGCCGCCATGGGCGAGGGTGTCGAGGCCGGTGCGCAGCGTCGCGCGGTCACCGGCCAGGACGGCGGCGCGGCGGTCGAACGCGGTCCTCGCGGTGGCGGTGGTGAACGCGCAGTCGAGCGGCGTCAGTCGCGGGTGGGCGTCGAGGTGGGCGAGAAGGCGAGCGGCCTGCTCGCGCAGCGCGGCGTCGTTGCGCGCGGCGAGGGTCACGGGCAGCGCGGCGGGCGGGCTGACCGGCTCGGTGGGCGGGGCGGGGTCGGGGGCCTGCTCGAGGACGACGTGGCAGTTGGTGCCGCCGACGCCGAAGGA
This sequence comes from Streptomyces radicis, assembly GCF_003626575.1. Lineage (GTDB taxonomy): Bacteria > Actinomycetota > Actinomycetes > Streptomycetales > Streptomycetaceae > Streptomyces > Streptomyces radicis. The sequence goes on from NZ_RBDY01000031.1 coordinate 42,941, forward strand.
GCTGACGCCCGCGACGAGGGGGGCGTCGGGGCGGGGCCAGGGGCCGGTCTCGGTGACGACACGCAGGTTGAGGGCGTCGAGGGGGACGCCGGGGCGGCGGTGGTTGAGGGTGGCGGGGAGTGTCCTGTGGTGGAGGGCGAGAACGGCCTTCAGCAGCCCGGTGATTCCGGCGGCGCCCTCGGTGTGGCCGACGTTGGTCTTGGCTGAGCCGACGGCGAGGGGGGTGGTGCGGTGGGTGCCGAGGGCGGCGCCGAGCGCGGCGGCCTCGACGGGGTCGCCGGTCCTGGTGCCGGTGCCGTGGAGTTCGACGTACTGGACGCGTTCCGGGGTGGTGCCCGCGCGGGTGTGGGCGAGGCGGATGACCTCGGCCTGGGTGTCCTGGCGCGGGGTGGCGATGGTCTCGCCGCCGCCGTCGTTGTTGACGGCGCTGCCGCGGATGACGCAGATGACGCGGTCGCCGTCGGCGCGGGCGTCGTCGAGGCGCTTGAGGACGACGACGCCGCCGCCCTCGCCGCGGACGTAGCCGTTGGCGCGTTCGTCGAACGTGTAGCACAGGCCGTCGGGCGAGAGCCCGCCGAAGCGGGCGGGGGCGGCGGTGCTGTGGGGGGCGATGACGAGGTTGACGCCGCCCGCGAGGGCCAGCGTCGACTCGCCGTTGCGGAGGCTCTCGACGGCGGTGTGCACGGCGACGAGGGACGAGGACTGTCCCGTGTCGACGGTCATGCTGGGGCCGTTGAGCCCGAGGGTGTGGGAGACGCGGTTGGCGATGACGCCGCGCTGGAGGCCCGTGAGGCTGTGGGCGGTCAGGGCGTCGGTGCCGTGGCGGTGGACGAGGGTCGCGTAGTCGTCCCACATCGCGCCGACGAAGACGCCCGCGCGGCTGCCGTCGAGGGTGGCGGGGAGGATGCGGGCGTGTTCCAGGGCCTCCCAGACCAGCTCGAGCGTGAGCCGCTGCTGCGGGTCGGTCATGGCGGCCTCGCGGGCGGTCATGCCGAAGAAGGCGGGGTCGAAGCGGTCCACGTGGTCGAGGAAGCCGCCGCGGTCGGTGGGGGCCTTCGGGTCCCAACGGTCGGCGGGGGCCGGGCCGATGGCGCTGACGCCGTCGCGGAGGAGGGACCAGTAGGCGTCGATGTCGGGCGCGCCGGGAAGGCGGCAGGACATGCCCACGACCGCGATCGCGCACTCGGCCGCAGACCAGGACACGTCCGACGTGTTGTGCGCCAAGGGGACCTCCGCTGGAATGGTGTTCCCGCGACCGCGGAACTCGTCGCGGCATGCGACCGCTTGGCACAGTACGAAGCGTGGCGGAGCGCCGGTAACCCCTAGCTGTCCCCCTACGGCCCCTAGCACGGCACCGCTGTCACCTGCGGATAAGGGGAGGACGCGGGTGGGAGGGGGCGGGCGGTGCGGTGGGCGGGACGGGGTCCATCGCCGATGTGATATCCCTTCCCCACGAACCCCTGGCAAACCCCCACGCGATGCGAGGCATCGCGAAGCACCCGGAGCTGAAGATGGCCCAATCCGTGACCCGTGACAGCCGCGCGGAGTCCAGCGGCGACGCCGACGCGGAGCTGGTCCTCCGCCCGCCGAGCCACCCCGTCGACCGCAGGTCGGTCGGGTGGTGGCTGACGCAGGCGCTGGTGACCGTTCTTCCTCCGGTGCTGATCCTGTTGCTGCTCGCGCTGCTGATCGAGCCCGCCCGTACGTGGCTGCTGCTGCCCGCGGCGATCATCGGGGCGCCGGGGCTCGCGTACATCGTGGCGATGCCGCCGTGGCGTTATCGCGTGCACCGCTGGGAGACCACCGAGGACGCGGTGTTCACGCGGGCCGGGTGGGTGCGGCAGCAGTGGCGGGTGGCGCCGATGGCGCGGATACAGACGGTGGACACGATCCGCGGGCCCTTGCAGCAGCTGTTCGGGCTTTCCACGGTGGTGGTCACGACGGCGTCGGCGGCGGGGCCGCTGCGGATCGACGGGCTCGACCACGAGCGGGCGCGGGACCTGGTGGAGGAGCTGGCCGACAAGGCCCAGGTGGAGACCGGGGACGCGGCATGAGGGGCGCGCTCGACGCGGAGGAGGCGAGGGCGGCGGAGGTGGCCGGGCCCGCGGAGGCGGAGTGGCGGCGGCTCGACGCCCGGATCATCTGGGTGGTGACGCTGTGGGGTTCGGGCCTCGCGCTGGTCACGCTGGCGATCATGTGGTGGCGTAACGCGCCCTGGTGGCTGATCGCGCCGGTGCCCGTGCCGTTGGTGTGCGGGATCGGCTACGAGGCGCTGCGCTGGTTCAAGACGCGGTACCGGCTGACGTCGACCCATGTGGAGCTGAAGACGGGCCTGTTGACGCGCACGCACCGGTCGATCCCGCGGAACCGGGTGCGCAGCGTCGATGTGACGGCCAACCCCCTGCACCGGGTGCTGCGTCTCGCGCTGGTGCGGGTGGGCACGGGGCACCGGGTGAGCTCGACGAAGGCGGCGGTGCTGTCGTTGAACGCGCTGTCGGCGGCGGACGCGGAGGAGCTGCGGGCCGGTCTGGTGCGGCGGGCGGGGACGGGTGAGCAGCGGGCGATCGCGCGCCTTGACTGGCGGTGGCTGCGGTTCGGGCCGCTGTCGTTCGCGACGCCGCTGCTGGGGCTGAGCGCGGTGGGCGCGACCTACGAGACGCTCGACATCCTGGGGTTCGACCCGGACAACGTGCTGATCCCCGACCTGATCGACTGGCTCGGCGAGGCGAACCTCCTGCCGGTGATCGTGCTCGGGGTGCTCGGGCTGCTGCTCGCCGGGGCGCTCGGGGCGCTCGGCTGGTATGTCGAGACATGGTGGGACTTCCGGCTGATCAGGGAGCCGCATGGCGCGCTGCGGGCCTCGCGTGGCCTGTTCGTGACGCGGTCGGCGACGCTGGAGGAGGAGCGGCTGCACGGCGTCGAGGTCGCGGAGCCGCTGATGCTGCGCCTGGGCGGCGGCGCGTACACGTACGCGGTGGCGACGGGCGCGGGCAGCACGGACGACGAGGCGAGCACGTTCAACACGAGCGCGCTGCTGCCGCCCGCGCCGATCGAGGAGTCGCACCGGGTGGCCGCGGCCGTGCTGCGGGAGGAGCGGGATCCGACGGCGTCGGTGCGGCTCGTTCCGCACCCGCGGCACGCGCTGGCGCGGCGGGTGCGATGGGCGTTCTTCTGCGGGCTCGGGCTCGGGGGCGTGCTGGTGGGGCTCGGGGTGTGGCTGACGCCGGTGCTTGCGCACATCGGGTGGGTCTCGGCGCTTGTGGTGTGGGTCGCTGGTGTGCTGTTCGCGCGCGACGGCTACCGGAGTCTGGGCCATGGCATCACGGGGCGCTATGTGGTGACGCGTCATGGCAGCCTCAAGCGGCGCACGATCGCGCTGCGGCGGAGCGGGGTGATCGGCTGGACGGTCACCCAGTGGGCGTGGCACCGGCGTTCGACGCTGTGCCGGGTGACGGCGACGACGCCGGGTGGCCGGGGCGCCTACCACGTGAAGGACGTGCTGATGGGCGAGGGGCTCGGCTTCGCCGATGAGGCGGTGCCCGGTGTGCTCACGCCGTTCCTGGTGCGGCGCGGGGGTACCCGGGGTGCGGATGACCAGGGGCTTTCCTAGGGGAGCTAGGGGTTGTGCGGGCGCGCGGGGCTCTGACAGGTTCGATGGGTACGGCTATGACCGAAAGGACGTCCCGACCATGAGCGACACCGGCGACCGCTGGGTGCGGCGCTATCACCCGGCGCCGGACGCGCGGACCCGGCTGGTCTGCCTGCCGCACGCCGGCGGTTCCGCCAGCTACTTCTTCCCCGTCTCCAGGTCGCTGTCCCCGGCGATCGACGTGCTGGCCCTCCAGTACCCGGGGCGTCAGGAGCGGGCCAAGGAGCCGTGCCTCGACACCGTCGAGGAGCTGGCGGACCGGGTGGTGGAGGCGGTGACGCCGTTCGTGGACCGGCCGGTGGCGCTGTTCGGGCACAGCATGGGCGCGTCGATCGGGTTCGAGGTCGCGCGGCGGCTCGAGGCGGCGGGCACGACGCCGGTCGTGCTCTTCGCGTCGGGGCGGCGCGCGCCGTCGCGTTTCCGCACGGAGAGGGTGCATCAGCGGGACGACGACGGGATCGTCGCCGAGATGAAGAAGCTGAGCGGCACCGACGCGTCCCTGCTGGGGGACGAGGAGGTGCTGCGGATGATCCTTCCGGCGATCAGGAACGACTACAAGGCCGCGGAGACCTACCGGCCCGACCCGAGCCTGAAGCTGGCCACACCGGTATACGCGTTGACCGGGGACTCGGACCCGCAGTGCACGCTCGAGGAGGCCAAGGCGTGGGCCGAGCACACCACGGGGGCGTTCGACATCGAGGTGTTCCCCGGCGGGCACTTCTACCTCAACGCGTGTGTGCCGCAGATCCTCGGTCTCATCAAGGAGTACCTGGCCAAGCGGGTCGCGGCCTGACCGGTCGGGCGTGAACTCGATGTGAACTCGGGTGTGAACGTCGGCGGCCGGGTGCCTGGGGCACCCGGCCGCTTCGCGTGTGCGCGGGGCCGCCGGGCCGCTCAGTAGACGCGCAGGCCCTTGCCCGCCTTGCGGCCGAGGTGACCGAGGTCGACCAGCTGCTCCAGGAGCGTGGCGGGGGCGAGGCCCGGCTCGTCGAACTCCTCGTGCAGCCTGCGCTGGATGGCCAGCGACACGTCGAGCCCGATGGTGTCGAGCAGCGCGAACGGGCCCATGGGGTAGCCGAATCCGCGCTCGACGGCCGCGTCGACCTCGATGAGGCTCACGTCGCTGTGCTCGAGGTTCCGCATGGCGCTGTTGAGGTAGGGCAGCAGCAGGAAGTTGACGATGTATCCGGCGCGGTCGCCGCAGACCACGGGGGTCTTGCGCAGGCGCAGGCACAGGGCGTGCGCGGTGGCGAGGGTGTCGGGGCCCGTGGCGTCGGTGTGGCCGAGCTCGACGAGCCTCATGACGGGCGCCGGGTTGAAGAAGTGCAGGCCGACGACGCGGTCGGGGCGGCCCGTCGCGGCGGCGCACTCGGCGACGGAGAGGCTGGAGGTGACGGTGGCCAGGATCGCGTCGGGGCGCACGAGTGCGTCGAGGCGCCCGAACAGCTCGCGCTTGAGCGCCATGTCCTCGGCGACGCCCTCGATGACCAGGTCGCAGTCGGCGAGGTCGGCGAGCGAGCCGGTGGGCTCGATCAGCGCGAGGGCGGCATCCTGGGCCTCGGCGGTGAGCTTCCCGCGGCGCACGCCGCGGGCGAGGGAGGCGCGGACGCCGTCGACGGCGAGGGCGGCGCGCTCGGGGGTGCGGGCGGCGATGACGGTGGGTATGCCGGCGCGGGCGGTGAGCTCGGCGACGCCCTTGGCCATCAGCCCCGAGCCGACGATGCCGACGCGGGTGATCTCGCGGGCGGTGCCCCCGGGCAGCTCGGCGTCGGCGGTGGTGACGGGCTCGCCGCGCTCGTCGTAGTCGTAGAAGCCGTGGCCGGTCTTGCGGCCGAGCCTGCCGCCGGCGACCAGCTCGGTGAGGGCGGGGGCCGGGCGGAAGGAGTCGTCGCCGGTGCGCGCGGCGAGGCCGTCGAGAACGGCGGCGGCGCGGTCGAGGCTGATCAGGTCGAGCATGCGCAGCGGGCCGACGGGGAGGGCGCAGCCGAGGCGCATGGCCGTGTCGATCTGCTCGCGGCTGGCGTAGCGCTGGCCGTAGAGGGCGGCGGCGCGGTTGAGGTAGCCGAAGATCAGCTCGTTGGCGACGTCGCGGGGGCCCGCGCCGACGGCGACGGGGGCGCGGTCGGCGCGGGAGAGCAGCGCCTTCACCTTGGCGACGGTGGTGTCCGCGGTGGCGGCGGTGCCGACGACGTCGACGGTCTCGCCGATCGGCGGCGGGGCGAAGCAGCGCAGGGCGACCGTGCGGGTGGGTCGGCCCGAGGCGATGGCCAGGTGTTGGAGGGGCAGGGATGTGGTGCTGGTGGCGATGACGGTGTGTGGGGGGCACACGTCGTTGATGCGGCGCAGCACCGCGTTCTTGATGTCGAGGCGGTCGGGGACGGACTCGATGACGAGGTCCGCGCGCGCGAGGGCGGACAGGTCGGAGGTGACGGTGACGGTGTGGGCCGCGTCGCCGAGGCGGGTGCCGACCCGGTCGAGCACGGCCTGGTCGGTGTCGACCCCGATGACGTCGACACCGGCGTCGCCCAGGGCGCGCAGGACGTTCTCGCCCATGGCTCCGAGCCCGACGACGCCGACGACTCTGACGGCGGGATCGTCGAGCACGGAGCCGGGGTGTTGACCTCTCTCCGGCGATGCGTTCATGGTGGCGTTCTCCCCGTTGGGTTCTTCGCGGTGACTGCTGTCGGCTCAGATGTTCTTGAACCGGTTGATGGCGCTCTCGTGTCTGGCCCGCAGCTCGGGGGCGCGCACGCCGAGCCCCTGCTCGGGGGCGAGTCCGAGGACGCCGACCTTGCCGCTGTGCCGGTTGCGGTGGACGTCGCGCGCCGCCTGCCCGGTCTGCTCCAGGGGGTAGACGGTGGACAGACAGGGGTGGATCATGCCCTTGCGGATGAGGCGGTTGGCCTCCCACGCCTCGCGGTAGTTGGCGAAGTGGCTGCCGATGATGCGCTTGAGCGACATCCACAGATAGCGGTTGTCGTAGACGTGCTCGTAGCCGGTGGTAGACGCGCAGGTGACGATGGTGCCGCCGCGGCGGGTGACATAGACGCTGGCGCCGAACGTCTCGCGGCCCGGGTGCTCCAGCACGACGTCGACGTCCTCGCCGCCGGTGAGCTCGCGGATGTGGGCGCCGAAGCGCTTCCACTCCTTCGGGTCCGGCGTGTCGGGGTCGCGCCAGAAGCGGTAGTCCTCCTCGGCGCGGTTGATGACCAACTCGGCGCCCAGGGACCTGACTTGCTCGGCGCGGCGGGCGTTGGACACGACGCATACGGGGGTGGCGCCGCCGTTGATGACCAGCTGGGTGGCGTACGAGCCGAGGCCGCCTGCCGCGCCCCACACCAGGACGTTGTCGCCCTGCTTCATGCCGGCGCCGTTCTTGGACACCAGCTGGCGGTAGGCGGTGGAGTTGACGAGCCCGGACGAGGCGGACTCCTCCCACGTCAGGTGCTCGGGCTTGGGCATGAGCTGATTGGCCTTCACCAGGGCCAGCTCGGCGAGCCCGCCGTAGTTGGTCTCGAAGCCCCAGATGCGCTGGGCCGGGTCGAGCATCGTGTCGTCGTGCCCGTCGGGGGCCTCGAGCTCGACGGACAGGCAGTGGGCGACGACGCGGTCGCCGGGCTTCCACTGGTTGACGCCGGGTCCGGTGCGCAGGACGACGCCGGACATGTCGGAGCCGAGGACGTGCACCGGCTGGTCGTGGTGGCGCGCCAGCTCGCTGATGCGGCCGTAGCGCTTGAGGAAGACAAAGGTGGGCAGCGGCTCGAAGATGGCGCTCCACACCGTGTTGTAGTTCACGGCGCTGGCCATCACGGCGACCAGCGCCTCGCCCATGCCGGGCTCGGGCGTGGCGACGTCCTGGACGTGGATGGACTTGTCGGGGTCCTTGTCCGAAGTGGCCATTCCGTCGAACATCTCCACCTCTTCCGCACGCACCACCGCGCCGCGGTAGGAGGCGGGCAGCGGCAGATTGGCGAAGTCGGCGGAAGTGGTCTCCTCTGAGAGGACCGCGCTCGTTATCTCGTTCAAGCCGGAGTTCCCATTCATCATGTGGGCCTAGGCACCGGTCGATTCATGCGATCCCGCCGAAGCCTATACCGTCGCGTCGGTGCGAGCTGCACCCCCTACGCCCCCCTACACCCTTGCTGCGCTTGGCAGATGGCCTGGTTAGGGGTTCCCGCGGCGTTGTGCCCGCTCGTATCGTCCGGGGACGAGCGGGTCTTCCCGGCCTTCTCCCGTCCATGTCTCGTTGGCCGCGGCATTCCGCGTGCGACCCCCACGTCTCACTCATAGCGGCACCGTCCAGGGAGATTCCGGACGAGGGTGCGCGCTTGGTGCCGACCGCTTCTCTCTCGGCCGTGCAGCCCGCCGAAATCGCCGATCAGTAAAGGAAATGGCGTGGGAACCAGAGGAACAGCGGTGCTGGCCGAGGGGCTTCAGAAGATTTACAAGGATACGAAGGCGCTTGACGGCTTCGATCTCGCCGTCCCCGAGGGCACCGTGTGCGGTCTTCTCGGGCCGAACGGCGCGGGCAAGACCACGGCGGTGCGCATCCTGACCACGCTGCTGCGCGCGGACGGCGGGCGGGCCACGGTGGCCGGGTACGAGGTGGGCCGCGAGTCGGCGCAGGTGCGGGCGCGGATCGGGCTGACCGGTCAGTACTCGGCGGTGGACGACATCCTCACCGGGCGGGACAACCTGGTGATGTTCGGGCGGCTGTACCACCTGGGCAAGCGGAGGGCGCGGGAGCGCGCGGACGAGCTGCTCGACAGCTTCGCGCTGACCGAGGCGGCGGACCGTCAGGTCAAGACGTACTCGGGCGGCATGCGCCGCAGGCTCGACCTGGCGGCGAGCATCATCGTGGCGCCGCAGGTGCTGTTCCTCGACGAGCCGAGCACGGGCCTCGACCCGCGGAACCGGAACAAGGTGTGGGACGACGTGCGGCAGCTGGTGGCGCGGGGCACCACGGTGCTGCTGACCACCCAGTACCTCGACGAGGCCGACCAGTTGGCGTCGCAGATCGCCGTGATCGAGGCGGGCAGGGTCATCGCCGACGGCACGCCCGACCAGTTGAAGACGCTGATCGGCGGCGACCAGATCGGCGTGGTGGTGCAGGAGGCGCGGGACATCCCCGACACGGTGCGGGTGCTGGCGAGCGTGACCGGGGCCGAGCCGAAGGTGGAGCCCGACCTGAACAGGGTCAGCGCGCCCGCGGTGGAGCGGGTGGCGATCCTCACGAGCGCGGTGCGGGCGTTGGACGAGGCGGGCATCGCGGTGGAGGACATCGCGCTGCGGCGGCCCTCGTTGGACGAGGTGTTCCTGCGTCTTACCGGCAACGCGTCCCCGGCGCCCTCGGCCGCCGCCTCCGACGAGCTGGAGAAGGAGGCCGTGTCGTCATGACCGCGCCCACCCCCGTGATCCCCCAGTCCGGTCTCGAACGCGTCCGCTGGGCGGTGTCGGACACCTGGACGATCACCCTGCGGTATCTGATGCACCTGTCGCGCTCGCCGGAGCGCGTGGTGGGCACGATGCTGTTCCCCGTGGTGTCGATCCTGCTGTTCGGCTTCGTGTTCGGCAGCGCCATCTCGGTGCCGGGCGACGGGAGTTACCGCGAGTATCTGCTGCCGGGCATGTTCGCGCAGGCGATGGTGTTCGGCATCGCGGGCCAGGCGGTGGCGGTGGCCACCGACGTGGCGCGCGGCGTCAACGACCGGTTCCGCTCGATGCCGATGTCGGACTCGGCGGTGGTGGTCGGGCAGACGTGCGCCGAGGTGCTCAACGCCATGCTGGACATCACGCTGATGTTCCTGTGCGGCCTTGCGGTGGGCTGGCGCTTCCACGGCAGCTTCTCGGACACGGCGCTCGCCCTTGGCCTGTTGCTGCTGCTCCGGCTGGCCGCCACCTGGATCGGCCTGTATGTGGGGCTGATCCTGCGCGGCCCGGAGAGCGGCGGCGTGCTGATGCCGTTGATGTTCCCGGTCACCATGATCGCCAACACGTTCGTCCCCACCGAGGCCATGCCCAACTGGCTCGGCACGGTGGCCGAGTGGAACCCCTTGTCGGCGACGACGGCCGCGGCGCGTGAGCTGTTCGGCAATCCGGGGGCCGCGTCGACCGATGTCGCGTGGCCGCTCCAGAACGCCGTGTTGATGGCGACGGTGTGGCCGTTGGTCATTATGGCGATCTTCATGCCGCTCGCGGTGCGCCGCTATCGGCGGCTGTCGCGCTGAGCCTCCCTTCCGACCGCATCGGCCGGATCGCCCGCTCGGGGGCGATCCGGCCGATGCCGCGTGTGAGGGGTGTCCGTCGAGGGCGGGGCCGGAGTCGCGGGCGGGGTCAGACGGTGACGGCCACGCGGTCGGCGTACTCGGCGATCAGCTCTGCGGCCCGTGGCGCGCCGCCCGCCTCGCGCAGCGACCGCCCCACGCTCAGGGCGCGTTCGGTGAAGCCCGGCTCGTCGAGGACGCGCGCCAGGCGGTCGCCGATGGCCGCCGCGTCGGCGAGCCCGGTGTCGGGGACGGCGAGCCCGGCGCCGCTGTCGGCGACCCGGACGGCGAGGTCGTGGCAGTCGAGCCACAGCGGCAGCACCACCATGGGCTTGCCGAAGCTCAGTCCCTCGCTGACGCTGTTGCCGCCGCCGTGGCAGACGAACGCGCGCACATGCGGGTGCGCGAGCACGTCGAACTGCGAGGACACCCATGACTCGATCCGCAGGTTGTCGGGCAACAGACGCTCGGGCGGGAGGAGTTCGCGCTGGGCCTCGCTGAGCTTCCACAGCACGGCGCGGTCGGGTCCGAGGCGGCGGGCCACCTCGACAAGGGCGGTGATCTGCGCGGCGGATGGGCGGGCGATGGTGCCGAAGTTCATGAAGACGACCGACTCGCGCTCGTCCAGCCAGCGGCGCAGCCCGTCGTCGCCCGGCGCCTCGGGCAGCGGCGGCACGACGGCGCCGAGCATGCGCACCTTGTCCGGCACGGGGAAGGGGTACTCGAGGCCGAAGACCGAGTAGGCGAAGATCGCGGTGGCGGCGTCGATCCTGGCGCCGACGTCGCCTGTGGGGTTGACGATGCCGAGCTTCTTGCGGCTCTCGACGAACGCCATGGCCTGCTTGGCGACGCCCCGCTGGAACGGCAGGGTCAGGAACCGCGCGCGGAACAGCCGGTTGCGGATCCGCTGGCCGCGCGTCATGTCCCGTGGCAGCCCGGAGAACGGCGTCGGGTAGCTCTTGGGGAGCCGGGGCAGGAAGAGGCCGCTGAGCGGATAGGGCACGCTGAGCACGAACGGGATGCCGCGCGTCATGGCGACCTCGATGCCGTAGACGGTGGCCGCGTCCACGACCATGAGCGACGGCCTGACGCGCGCGACCTCGGCGTCAAGGGCCCGGTACTTCTCGGTGAACGACTCGACGTCGAGCGTCTCGCGGATGAACGCCACATAGCCGCGCCAGCGGGACGGCGAGGTGGTCGCCGCGTAGGCCGCGTCGTCCCACAGGCTCGGGGTCACGCGGCGGATGGGCGCGCCAAGGTCCACGAAGCGGATCGGTGACTCGCCGCCGAGCGCCTCCACGTCGGGCCGTACGGTGGCGTCCGACGCGAACCACAGGTCCGAACGGCCGCGCGCGGCCAACTCCTTCGCGATGGTCAACAGGGGGTTCAGCTGACCGCGTGAGGAAATGGAGCAGAACAGGACGGCGCCCGGGGTGTGGTCACTCATGCGAATACCGTCCGGGGGGGTTCACGTTCGCGACAACCCCTAGGGGTGGCGCCGTTGCCCCTACCCGGCGGAGCCGTGCCACCTGTGCGCGGGACTAGGGGGTTGGAGCGGGCTCCGTGCCGCCCTAGGCTCGGCGGCGATCCGCCGGACGAGCCCGCACCGGTCTCCATCGTTCCGGGGCCCCGTTGCGCATGGCACCCACCCCAGGCGGCCCCTGAAGCCAGCCCACGAAGGAGACTCCATGCGAGTCCTGTTCGCCACCGTGTCGGAAGACGCGCACTTCTTCAACCTCGTGCCGATGGCCTGGGCGGCGCGGGCCGCAGGGCACGACGTGATCGTGGCCAGCCATCCCGCCGGGGCGGAGAGCATCGTCCGCGCGGGGCTGCCCGCGGTCGCGGTCGGCAGCGACCACAACCTGTACGAGATCCTGGCCCAGTACGCCGGCTCGGCCGAGGAGCAGGAGGGCAAGGCGGTCGACCCGTACACGCTGCCCGACGAGTACAGGTCGTGGGAGTTCTTCCAGGGCTACTACGGGGCGATGGTGCACATCGCCTACGGCCTGCTGAACGACCCGATGGTGGACGGCCTCGTGGAGTTCGCCGAGGAGTGGCGGCCCGACCTGGTGATCTGGGACCACACCACCTACGCGGGCCCGGTGGCGGCCAAGGTGGTGGGCGCGGCGCACGGGCGGCTGCTGTGGGGTCCCGACGTGTGGTCGCCGATGCGCGACCGGTTCCTGAAGCTCAAGGCGGAGCAGCCCGAGGGCGCGGACTTCGACCCGATGCGGGCGTGGCTGGAGCCGATCCTCGAGCGCCATGGCGCGGAGTTCGGCGAGGAGCTGATCTCGGGCCAGTTCACGCTGCATCACCAGCCGCCGAGCCTGCGCGCCGGGGACTCGACGACGGTGGACTACGGCGTTCAGTTCGTGCCCTACAACGGCCGTGCGGAGCTGCCGCGTTGGCTGCGCGAGGAGAAGCCGACCCGGCCCCGGGTGTGTCTGACCCTGGGCCGCAGCCTGGACAGGGCGGGCAACGACGGCGGACTCGTCGACAAGCTGATCGCGGCCGTGGACGGCCTGGACATCGAGGTCATCGCGACGCTTGGCCGCGAGCAGCGCGAGTCGCTGACGAGCGTGCCGGAGAATGTGCGCCTCGTGGACTACACGGCGCTGCACCAGCTGCTTCCGACGTGTGAGGCGATCATCAGCCACGGCGGTGGGACGACCCTGGTGACGGCGATGCGCTACGGCGTGCCGCAGCTGATCGTTCCCCAGGTCGGCATGGGCGAGTGCCTGTACGCGGCGCAGACGCTGGAGGCGGCGGGCGCGGCGCTGCACGAGGCGGCGCACGCCGCGACGAGCGAGAGCCTGCGCGAGAAGGTGTCGCGCCTGGTGGGCGAGGAGTCGTTCCGGCGGGCCGCCGAGCGGCTGAGGGACGAGATCGTGGCCACCCCGTCGCCCGCCGAGGTCGTGCCGGTGCTCGAGAAGCTGGCCGCCGAGTACCGCGCCGTCTGACCCTACCCTCCCCCCTGGTCGCCCCGACGGCGTGACGGCCGACGCCCCCGCTTCCGCGGGGGCGTCGGCCCTTTGTCGTGTGCGTTGTCGTGTGCGGGGTGTCAGGTGGTGGGCAGCTTGGTCAGCCAGGCGTTGATGGCCTCGGCCGTGGTGGGGGCGTGCTCCTCCAGCATGGTGAAGTGGTTCCCGGGGACGTCCACGGCCTCGTGCGGCTGGCTCCACCACGCCTGCCACTCCTGGGCGGCGGGGGCGGGTCCCGTGCCGTCGGACATGTACTCGGTGGCGCGGATCAGCAGGATCGGGGTGTCGATCTGGGCGGGGGTCCAGAAGCCGCCGAAGAGGCGCAGGTACCAGCCCATCGAGGTGAGCCCGAGGCCGTCCATGTGGCCGAAGCTCTCCTCGCGGTCGTTGCCCTCCTTGATCATGCCCGGCCTGACCGTGTCGGTGACGTCGGACGCGGTGGGCGGGTAGGTGTCGAGCATGATCACGCCGGCGGGCCTGACCCCGGCGCGCTCCAGGTGGGCGGCCGTCAGATGGGCGAGCCAGCCGCCCGCCGACGCGCCCGCGAGGACGAACGAGCCGCTGTCGGGGTAGTCGGCCATGACCGCCTCGGCCTGGGCGCGGGCGAGCGCGTCGAGGTCGTCGGCGAGGGGCTCGCCCTCGGCGTAGCCGGGCGCCGTCAGCACCGAGACGTCGCGCTCGGCCACGGCGCGCAGGGCGGCGGAGAGCTTGAAGTACTGGTGGGGCCCGGCCAGGGCGCTGATGGAGGTCAGGCACACGAGGGCCGGTCCTTCGAGGCCGCGGGCGAACGGCGTCAGCGCGAGCGGCTTCGGCAGCTCGTCGGGGGTGGCGAACGTCGGCCTGACGCGGGACGCGGCCATCAGCAGGTCGGCGGCCTCGTCGAACCTGCCGGTGGTGTTGGCCCTGCGGTACATGGCGGCCAGCGAGTCGAGCGACGTGTCGGCGGCGGGCGGGATCTCGGCCACGGCGCGCAGCAGCGTCTGCGCCTCCTCGAACTTGCCGAGCTCGCACCCGCGCCGGTACATCGCGGCGATGGAGTCGGCCGGGTCATCGCGCACGGCCCGCGGCTCGGCCGGGGCGGCCGCCCCGCCGAGCTCGTCCGACAGGTACCGCACCAGGGCGGTGGGGGTGGCGTGTTCGAAGATGAGCTTGGTGGGGAGCCGCAGCCCGGTCGCGGTGGCGAGCCTGTTGCGGAACTCGACGGCGGCGAGCGAGTCGACGCCGTGTTCGAGGAAGCCGCGGTCGCGGTCGATGGCGTCGCCGCCGCGGTGGCCGAGGATGGACGCGAGGAGCGAGCGCACCAGGGTCATCAGCGTCTCGTTCCGCTCGGCGGCGCCGAGTCCGGCGAGCCGGTCGGCCAGCCCCGTGACCGGCTCGGCGGCGGCCCTGCGGGCGGGCGCCCTCACCAGGCCGCGCAGCAGCGGCTGGATGAACCCGGACGCCGCCTGGGCGCGCAGCGCGGGCAGTTCGAGGCGGAGCGGCACCAGCACGGGGGCGTCGCAGCGGCGGGCGGTGGCGAAGAGGGCCAGGCCCTCGTCGGTCGAGAGGGGCGCGATGCCGGAGCGGTTGATGCGGCCGAGGTCGGTGTCGGCGACCTGCTCGGCCATGTCGCCGCGCTCGTCCCACAGGCCCCAGGCCAGCGAGGTGGCGGGCAGCCCTTGGGCGCGGCGGTGGTGGGCGAGGGCGTCGAGGAACGCGTTGGCGGCGGCGTAGTTGCCCTGGCCCGGGCCGCCGAGCGTTCCGGCGGCCGAGGAGAACAGGACGAACGCCTTCAGGTCGCGCTCGCGGGTCAGCTCGTGCAGGTTCCAGGCGGCGTCGACCTTGGGCCGCAGCACGCGGTCGACCTTCTCGGGGGTGAGCGAGCCGATCACGCCGTCGTCGAGGACGCCCGCGATGTGCACGACGGCGGTCAGGTCGGGGATGGCGCCGATCAGCACGGAGGCCGCGTCCAGGTCGGCGACGTCGCAGGCGACGGCCGACGCGTGCGCGCCCAGGTCGTTGAGCGTGGCGAGGAGTTCGGCGGCGCCCTCGGTGGCGGGGCCGCGCCTGCCCGCGAGGACGAGCCGCCGCGCGCCGTGCTCGGTGACCAGGCGCCGGGTGACGAGGGAGCCGAGCGCGCCGAGGGCGCCCGTGACCAGCACGGTGCCGTCGAACGCGGGCGACTCATCGGCGTCAGGGGTCACCCGGGCCAGGCGTGGGGCCAGCGCGGTGTCGCCGCGCACGGCGACCTGTGGCTCGCCCGAGGCGAGCGCGGCGGCGACGGCGCGCGGGGTGGCGTCGGCGTCGAGGTCGAGCAGCGCGAACCGCTCGGGGTCCTCCGACTGGGCGGACCGCAGCAGGCCCCACACGGGCGCGGCGGCCAGGTCGACGGGGTCGCCCGCATCGGCGACGACCGCGCCCGTGGTCAGCACGACGAGGCGGGAGGCGGCGAACCGCTCGTCGGCGAGCCACCGTTGGGCCTGGGCCAGCGCCCGCCCGACGGTCTCGCGCACCGCGTGGGGCGGCTCGCCCGTGGCCGTGGGGCATGTGAGCACGACCGTCCCCTGTGGGTCGGCCAGGTCGGCGAGGTCGGCAACGGTGGCGAGCCCGAGGCGTCGCAGCGCGGTCGGCGGCTCGCCCTCGGACACCAGCGCGGTGTCCGAGGCGTCGCCTTCGGCGGTGACGGGCAGCCAGTCGATCGAGAACAGCGACTCCTGGCGGCGCGCCTGCCGCGCGGCGACGGGGGCCCTGAGCGTGACGGAGTCGACGTCGGCGACGGGCTGCCCCGTCGGGTCGGCCATGGTGACGCGGACGGTGTTGTCGCCGGTCGGCGTGATCCGCACGCGCAGCCGCGCGGCGCCGACGGAGTGGATCCGCACGCCGCACCACACGGCGGGGAGCCCGGTCGTGCCCGCGCCGGTGAGAGCGGCGGGGTGCAGGGCCGCGTCGAGCAGCGCGGGGTGCAGGTCGAACGGCTCGGCGTCGGCCGGGGTCTCGAGCGCGACGTCGGCCAGCACGTCGTCGCCGTCGCGCCAGGCGGCGCGCAGGCCCTGGAACGCCGGGCCGAGCGCGATGCCGTCGGCGAACAGCCGCTCGTAGTGCCCGTCGAGCGGCAGCTCGACGGCGCCGGGCGGGGGCCAGGCGGTCAACGGCTCGGGCGCGGGCCCGGCGGAGACGCCGAGCGCGCCCGTGAGGTGCCGGGTCCACGGCATGTCGTCGCCATCGGGCCGCGAGTGCAGGGTGAGCGCCCGCCGACCGTTCCCTTCGGGGGCCGAGACGGTCAACTGGAAGGAGACTCCGCCCTGTTCGGGCAGGACGAGCGGGGCCTCGACGGTCAGCTCCTCGACGGTGCCGCAGCCCTGGCTGCGCCCCGCGTACGCGGCGATCTCGACAAGCGCCGTGCTGGGCAGGGCCGTTGTGTCGAGCACGGCGTGGTCGCCGAGCCAGGGGTGGCCCTCGAGCGACAACCGCCCGGTGAACAGCACCCCTTCGCTGTCCGCGAGGGCCACGGCCGCGCCGAGCAGCGGGTGTTCGGCGGCGCCGAGCCCGACGGCCGTGACGTCGCCCGACCAACCGGTCGGCGCCTGCGGCCAGTAGGTCTGGCGCTGGAACGGGTAGGTGGGCAGGTCGATGTGGCGGCCGCTCTGGATGTCCCAGCGGACGGGGACGCCATGGACGAACGCCTCGCCGAGGGAGAGTTGGAGGCGCTCGGGGCCGCCCTCGTCGCGGCGCAGGGTGCCGAGGGCGACGACGTCGGTGTCCTCGGCGGTCTCGCGCAGGGCCGCGCCGAGCACGGGGTGGGCCGATGTCTCGATGAACGCGCCGAAGCCGTCCGCCAGCAGGGCGCGGGTGGCGGCCTCGAACTCCACCGGCTCCCGCATGTTCCGGTACCAGTACCCGGCGTCGAGCTCGGCGGTGTCCAGCGGGCCACCGGTGACGGTCGAGTAGAACGGGACGCTGCCCGAACGCGGGGCTACGGGCGCGAAGTCGGACAGCAGGCGCTCCCGCAGCGGCTCCACCTGCGCGGAGTGAGCCGCGGTGTGGATGCCCCTGATCCTGCGGGCCCGCACCCCCTCGGCGGACATGATCTCGACCAGCTCGTCGAGCGCCGCCGGATCACCCGCGACCGCGCACGCTTCGGGGCTGTTCACGGCGGCGACGGACAGGGCGTCGCCCCAGCGGGCCAGGCGTTCGCGCACGACGTCCGCTGGCAGGCCGAGTGACGCCATGCCGCCCCGGCCGACCAGACCGATCGACGCCCGGGAGCGCAACGCGACCACCCGCGCTCCGTCGTCGAGGGACAGGCCACCAGCCACCACGGCCGCGGCGATCTCGCCCTGGGAGTGGCCGACGACCGCGGCGGGCTCCACGCCGTGGGAGCGCCAGACGGCGGCCAGGGACACCATCACGGCCCACAGCACCGGCTGCACGACGTCCACGCGGGCCAGCAACTCAGGGTCGACCAACGCCTGGTCGAGGTCCCACTCGACGAACGGCGCGAGCGCGGCCCGGCACTCCTCCATCGACTCACGGAACGCCGGTGCGACGTCGAGGAGTTGGGACGCCATCCCGGCCCACTGCGTTCCCTGCCCCGGAAACACGAACACCGGACGTGACGCACTCGACAGGACACGCCCTGTGGCGACGCCCGCGGCCGGTTCGCCGCGCGACAGGGCGTCGAGGCCCTCGGCGCCCGAGACGACCACGGCGCGGTACTCCCACGTCGGACGGGACAGCAGCGTTGCCGCCACGTCGCGCGGGTCGTGCGCGTCGATGACCTCGGCCAGGCGCCCCGCCATGTCCCGCACGGCCGCCTCGGAACGCCCTGAGAGCGCCAACGGCACAGGGCGCTCGGGGCGTTCGGACGGGCGGGGCGGGATGGAACGCCGGGGGGCCTCCTCGATGACGGCGTGGGCGTTGGTGCCGCTGACGCCGAAGGAGGAGACGGCGGCGCGGCGCGGGCGGCCCTCGGTGGACCAGGGGCGGGCCTCGGTGAGCAGCTCGACCGCTCCGGCCGTCCAGTCCACCTGGTCGGACGGCTCGGCCACATGCAGGGTGCGGGGCAGCGTCGTGTGCCGCATGGCCATGACCATCTTGATGATCCCGGCGGCGCCCGCGGCGGCCTGGGTGTGGCCGATGTTGGACTTCACCGAGCCGAGCCACAGCGGGTTCTCGGGGTCGCGGTCGCGGCCATAGGTGGCGAGCAGCGCCTGGGCCTCGATGGGGTCCCCGAGCCGCGTCCCCGTGCCATGGGCCTCGACGGCGTCCACGTCGGCCGTCGTGAGGCCCGCGTCGGCGAGGGCGGCGCGGATGACGCGCTGCTGGGATGGCCCGTTGGGGGCGGTGATGCCATTGCTCGCACCGTCCTGGTTGACGGCGGTGCCGCGGACGACGGCGAGGACGGGGTGGCCGTTGCGGCGCGCGTCGGAGAGGCGTTCGACCAGCAGCATGCCGACACCCTCGGAGAAGCCGACGCCGTCGGCCGTCGAGGAGAACGCCTTGGAGCGCCCGTCGGGCGACAGGGCCCGCTGGAGGCTCAGCTCGATCAGCACGCCCGGGTCGGCCATCACGGAGACGCCGCCCGCGAGGGCGAGGTCGCACTCGCCGCTGCGCAGCGCCTGCGCGGCGAGGTGGAGGGTGACCAGGGAGGATGAGCAGGCGGTGTCGACGGTGACGGCGGGGCCTTCGAGGCCGAACGTGTAGGAGACGCGGCCCGAGGCGATGCTGCCGGAGGTGCCGGTGCCGACGTGGCCGTCGTTCCCGTCGGGCGTCTGCTGGAGCATGTGGGCGTAGTCGTGGTACATCAGCCCCGCGAACACGCCGGTGCGGCTGCCGCGCAGGGTCGCGGGGTCGATGCCCGCGCGTTCGAACGTCTCCCATGAGGTCTCGAGGAGCAGCCGGTGCTGCGGGTCCATGGAGAGCGCCTCGCGGGGGCTGATGCCGAAGAACACCGGGTCGAACTCGGCGACGTCGTGCAGGAATCCGCCCTCGCGCGTGTAGCTGGTGCCGGGCCGCTGCGGGTCGGGGTCGTAGAGCCTGCCGAGGTCCCAGCCGCGGTTCCCCGGGAACGGGGTGATGCCGTCGCGGCCCTCGTCGATCAGCCGCCAGAAGTCCTCGGGGGAGGCGACGCCGCCGGGGAAGCGGCAGGCCATGGCGACGATGGCGATCGGCTCGTCGGTGGCGGCGCCGGTCTTCCTCACCGCGGCGGTCGGCGTCGCGGCGTCGGCGCCGACGAGCTCCTCGCGGAGGTGGCGGGCGAGGGCGTCGGACGACGGGTAGTCGAAGACGAGCGTCGCGGGGAGCCGCAGCCCGGTGGCGGTGCCGAGGCGGTTGCGCAGCTCGACGGCGGTGAGCGAGTCGAAGCCCAGGTCGGAGAAGGCGCGCCCCGGCTCGACGGCCTGGTGGCCGCTGTGGCCGAGTACGGCGGCGACGGTGGTCCTGACCAGGTCGAGGAGCAGCGCGGCGCGTTCGTCCTCGGCCAGGGCGGCCAGCCGCTCGGCGAGGTCGGCTGCGGTGACGGAGCCGGTGTCGGCCGTCCGGCGCGCGGGGGTGCGCACGAGCCCGCGCAGCACGGGCGGGATGAGACCTGAGGCGGCCTGGCCGCTCAGCGCGGGCAGGTCGAGGGCCATGGGGACCAGCAGGTCGCGGCCCGTTGCCAGGGCGTCGTCGAACAGGGTGAGTCCGGCCTGGGCGGTGAGCGGGATGACGCCGGAGCGGCTCATGCGCTGCGCGTCGGCGTCGGCCAACTCCCCCGCCATGCCGCCGATCTGCTCCCACATGCCCCAGGCGAGGGAGGTGGCGGGCAGCCCGTCGGCGTGGCGGTGGGCGGCGAGGGCGTCGAGGAACGCGTTGGCCGCGGCGTAGTTGCCCTGGCCGGGGCTGCCCATGATGCCCGCGGCCGAGGAGTAGAGGACGAACGCCCTCAGGTCGCGGTCGCGGGTCAGCTCGTGGAGGTTCCAGGCGGCGTCGACCTTGGCGCGCAGGACCGTGGCGAGGCGTTCGGGGGTGAGGGAGGTGATGATGCCGTCGTCGAGGACGCCCGCGGTGTGGAGGACGGCGGTGAGGTCGGGGAGGGTGGCGATCAGCGCGGCGAGGGCGTCGCGGTCGGCGGCGTCGCACGCGACCAGCCGGGCCTCGGCCCCCGACACCCGCAGGTCGGCGAGGAGTTCGTCGGCTCCTTCGGCGGCGGGGCCCCGCCTGCTGACCAGCACGAGGTCCCTGACGCCGTGCGCGGTGACCAGGTGGCGGGCGAGCAGCGCGCCGAGCGAGCCGGTCGCGCCGGTGAGCAGAACGGTGCCCTCGGGGCCGAGCGCCTTCGGCTCGGCGTCGGCGAGGGGCGCCCTGGCCAGCCGGGGAACGGTGATCTCGCCGTCGCGCACGCGGAGTTGGGGCTCCCCAACGGCGAGGAGCGCGGGCCAGTCCGGGCCGGTGCCGTCGGTGTCGACGAGGACGAGACGGCCGGGGTTCTCGGTCTGGGCGCTGCGGACGAGCCCGGACACCACGGAGTGCGCGAGGCCGGGGCCTGTCGCGATGGCCAGGCGGGAGGAGGCGAACCGCTCGTCGGCGAGCCATCCGCGCAAGAGGTCGAGGGTGGTGGCGGCCGCGCGGTGCGCGTCGGCGACGACGGAGCCGGATCCGGCGGCCGACGCTGCGGGCGGGACGACGGCGAGGACGACCTCGGGCGAGCCATGGACGTCGGACAGCGCGAAGTCCTCGATCACGACGGGCTCGACGGGCGTGCCGCCGGTGGGGGCGGGGACCCAATCGACCGTGAACAGCCTGTCGTTGCGCCCGGGGGCGGCGGCGCGCAGCGCGTCGGGGGCGAGGGACCGCAGGACCAGCGACTCGACGGTGACGACCGGGAGACCCGCGGGGTCCTCGGCGTGGACGGTGACGCCCTGGGCGCCGCGCGGGGTGAAGCGGACGCGGAGGGTCCTGGCGCCGGTGGCGTGCAGGCGCACGCCCGTCCAGGCGAACGGGAGGCGGCCCTCGCCGACGCCCGTCACGTCGCCGCTGCCGCCGAGCGCTTCGAGGCCGAGGGCGTGCAGGGCCGAGTCGAACAGGGCGGGGTGCAGCCCGAAGTGCCGGGCGTCGTCGGTGGGGAGGGTGGCCTCGGCGTAGATCTCGGTGCCCTCGGGGGTCTCCTTGCGCCAGGCGGCGTGGAGTCCTTGGAACGTGGGGCCGTAGTCGAAGCCGTAGGCGCTGAGTTGGTCGAAGAGGCCGTCGACGGTCAGGGCGGTGGCGTCGGCGGGCGGCCACTCCCCGATGGCGGGGGCGTTGGGCGTCGCGGCGCTGTCGAGGTGGCCGGTGGCGTGCCGGGTCCACGGGATGTCAAGCGGCGCGTCGTCGGGCCTCGAGTGGACGGCGACGGTGCGGCGGCCCTCGATGTCGGGGTCGCCGACGGTAACTTGGAGGATGACGTCGCCGCGCTCGGGGATGACGAGGGGCGCCTCGAGGGTGAGTTCGTCGAGGCGCTCGCATCCGACGTGGTCGCCCGCGTGAACGGCCAGCTCCACAAAGGCCGTTCCGGCGAGGAGCGCGGATCCGCCGACGGCGTGGTCGGCGAGCCAGGGGTGGCTGCGCTGGGAGAGGCGCCCGGTGAGCAGCAGGCCGCGCCCGTCGGCGAGGGCGACGGAGGCGCCGAGCAGCGGGTGGTAGGCGGGGCCGACGCCCGCGGCGGTGACATCGCCGGGGCCGCCGGACTCGACCCAGTAGCGCTCGCGTTGGAAGGCATAGGTGGGCAGGGCGACGCGGCGGGCCCCTGTGCCGTCGAACAGTGCCTCCCAGTCCGGCTCGAACCCGGCGGCGTGGACGCGGCCCAGGGCCTCGAAGAGGGCCCTTGGCTCCTGGCGGTCCTTGCGGAGGGTGGGGATGCCGTCGGTCAGGGCGGAGAGCACGCCGTCGGGGCCGATCTCCAAGAACGTGTCCACGCCCTCGGCCCGCAGCGACTCGACCGCGTCATGGAAACGGACCGCCTCACGGACATGGCGGACCCAGTATTCGGCGTCGACGCTCTCCGGCTGCCCCGCGATGGGCAGGTGGGCCGGGTGGTACGTCAACGACTCGGCCACCGACCGGAATTCCTCCAGCATCGGATCCATCAGGTGCGAGTGGAACGCGTGACTGACCCGCAGCCGCTTGTGCTTCCACCGCCCGGCGACCGCGAGCACGGCGTCCTCGTCACCCGAAAGCACCACGGAATCCGGGCCGTTGACCGCCGCCAGGTCAACCCCCTCGACCAGCAGCGGCAGCACCTCGGACTCGGGCGCCTGCACCGCCACCATCGCGCCACCCTCGGGCAGCGCGCCCATCAGACGACCACGCGCCGCCACCAACGTGCACGCGTCATCCAGCGACAGCACCCCCGCCACATGCGCGGCGGCGATCTCACCGATCGAATGACCCGCAAGGAACTCCGGCCTGACGCCCCACGACTCGACCAGGCGATGGAGAGCCACCTCCACCGCGAACAACGCGGCCTGGGTGAACTCCGTCCGGTTCAGCGCCTCCGCGTCATCCCCGAACACCACATCCCGCAACGGCCGTTCAAGAAGCCCGTCCAGCCGCGCACACACCGCGTCGAACGCGTCAGCGAACACCGGGAACAGATCGTAGAGCTCACGCCCCATCCCGAGCCGCTGACTCCCCTGCCCCGAGAACACCAACGCCAGACGTCCCCTGCCGCGCGGGCCCGTTACCGCCGGGGAGCGGCCATCGGCGAGCGCGGTCAGCTCCTCGTCCAGCTCCGCGCGGCTCGCGACCGCGAGAACGGCACGGTGGTCGAGTGCGGCGCGGCTGGTGGCCAACGAGTAGGCGAGGTCGGCCAGTTCGGCGTCGGGGTCGAGGCGGTCGAGAAGGTGGGCGGCCTGGGCGCGCAGGGCGTCGGCGGTGGCGGCGGAGATCGGCACGGGGACGACCGGCGCGGTGGCGTTGCCCGGGCGTTCGGCGCGTTCGGGCAGCTCGGCCTCGGGGGCCTGCTCCAGGATGACGTGGACGTTGGTGCCGCTGACGCCGAAGGCGGAGACGCCCGCGCGGCGCGGCCTGCCCGTCTCGGGCCAGGTGACGGCGTCGGTGGCCAGGGCGACGGCGCCCTCGGTCCAGTCGACGTGCGGGGTGGGCTCGTCGACGTGGAGGGTCTTGGGGACGACTCCGGCGTGCATGGCCATGACGATCTTGATGATCCCGGCGGTGCCCGCGGCGGTCTGGGTGTGGCCGATGTTGGACTTCACCGAGCCGAGCCACACCGGCCGTTCGGCGTCCCGGTCCTGGCCGTAGGTGGCGAGGAGGGCCTGGGCCTCGATCGGGTCGCCGAGCCGCGTTCCGGTGCCATGGGCCTCGACGACGTCGATGTCGGCGGGCGTGAGGCGGGAGTTGGCGAGGGCCTGGCGGATGACGCGTTGCTGGGATGGGCCGTTGGGGGCGGTGATGCCGTTGGACGCGCCGTCCTGGTTGACGGCAGAGCCGCGCAGGACCGCGAGCACCGGGTGGCCGTTGCGGCGGGCCTCGGAGAGGCGTTCGAGGAGCAGCACGCCCGCGCCCTCGCCCCAGCCCGTGCCGTCGGCGGCGCCCGCGAACGGCTTGCAGCGGCCGTCGGCGGCCATGCCGCGCTGGCGGGAGAACTCGACGAACAGGCCGGGGTTGGTCATCACGGCGACGCCGCCGACGAGCGCCAGCGTGCACTCGCCCTGCCGCAGCGCCTGCGCGGCCCAGTGCAGGGCGACGAGGGAGGAGGAGCAGGCGGTGTCGACGGTGACGGCGGGGCCTTCGAGGCCGAGGACATAGGAGATGCGTCCCGAGAGGACGGCGGATGCGCTGCCGGTGAGGAAGTAGCCCTCGGCGCCCTCGGGTACGCGGGTGAGGTTGGTGGCGTAGTTCGATGACGAGGCGCCGACGAAGACGCCGGTCTGGCTGCCGCGCAGCGTGTCGGGGGTGATGCCCGCGCGCTCGAACGCCTCCCACGCGGTCTCGAGCAGGAGCCGCTGCTGGGGGTCCATCACCAGGGCCTCGCGGGGCGAGATCCCGAAGAACCCGGCGTCGAAGTCGGCGACATCGGGGATGAACGCGGCCTCGCGCGTGTAGCTGGTGCCCGGGTGGTCGGGGTCGGGGTGGTAGAGGGCGTCGGTGTCCCAGCCGCGGTCCTCGGGGAACACGGTGACGGCGTCCCGGCCCTCGGCCAGCAACTCCCAGAAGTCTTCGGGGGATTGGACGCCGCCGGGGAAGCGGCAGCCCATCGACACGATGGCGATCGGGTCGTCGTGGTCGGAGGCGATGGCAACGGGCGCGGGCGTGGCGGGCGCCGCGGCGTCGGCGCCGTTGAGCCGGGTGTCGAGGAAGCGGGCGACGGCGGTGGAGGTCGGGTGGTCGAAGACGAGGGTGGTGGGCAGCTTGATGCCGGTCTCGGCGGCGAGCCGGTTGCGCATGGAGACGGCGGTGACCGAGTCGAAGCCGATGTCGCGGAAGGCGCGGCCCGGCTCGATGTCGGAGGCGTCGGCGAAGCCGAGGACGGCGGCGGCGTGCCCGCTGACCAGCTTCTCCAGCGCGCGCAGCCGTTCGGCGCCGGAGAGCCCGCGCAGGCGGGCGGCCAGCCCTGTGCCGTCGGCCGACGTGTCGGCCTCGGCGGTGGGCGCGGTCAACGTGGCGCGGACGGCGGGGAGTTCGTCGAGGAGCGGGCGGGGCCGGGTGGCGGTGAAGGCGGTGGCGAACCGTTCCCAGTCGATGTCGGCGACGGAGAGGAACGTCTCCTCGTGGTCGATGGCCTGCTGGAGCGCGGCGATGGCCAGGGCGGGCTCCATGGGGAGCAGGCCCCTGCGGCGCAGGTGCAGGGCGGCGTCCTCGGCGGCGGCCATGCCGTCCTCGCCCCAGGCGCCCCACGCGACGGAGGTGGCGGGGAGGCCCTGGGCGCGGCGGCGTTCGGCGAACGCGTCGAGGTAGGCGTTGGCGGCGCCGTAGGCGCCCTGGCCGCCGCCGCCCCACACGCCCGCGTTGGACGAGAACAGCACGAAGGCGTCGAGGGGTTGGGCGCCGGGGGCGCCGTCGAGCAGCTCGTGGAGGTGGTCGGTGCCTTCGACCTTGGGGGCGAGGACGTCGGCGAGCAGCGCGGCGTCGGTCTCCTCGAGCGGCACGAGCGGGGCGGTGCCAGCGGCGTGCATGACGGAGCGGACGGGGGTGCCCGCGTCGGCGAGCGAGGTGAGGAGCGAGGCGAGGGCGTCGCGGTCGGCGACGTCGCACGCGGCGATGGTGACCCGGGGGCCGAACGCGCGGAGCTCGTCGGCGAGTTCGGCGGCGCCGGGTGCGTTCTCGCCGCGGCGGCTGGTGAGGACGAGGTGGTCGGCGCCTCGTCCGGCGAGCCAGCGGGCCACGTGGGCGCCGACGCCGCCGGTGCCGCCGGTGACCAGGACGGTGCCGGTGGGTCGCCAGTCGCGCGGGGCGGGGGTGTCGCCCAGGGGGGCGTGGACGAGGCGGCGGGCGAAGATGCCGGAGGGGCGGACGGCCAGCTGGTCCTCGTCGCCGACGCGGGCGAGCACGCGCGCCAGCCGGGCGGCGGCCCGGTCGTCGAGGCTCGCGGGCAGGTCGATCAACCCGCCCCAGAACTCGGCGTGTTCGAGGCCGATGACGCGTCCGAGGCCCCAGACGAGGGCGTGTTCGGCGTTGCCGAGCGGGTCGGAGCGGCCGATGGAGACGCCCTGGCGGGTGACGATCCACAGGGGGCAGGTGAGTTGGGCGGCGGCCATGCGCCGGGCGAGGGCGAGGGTGCCGTCGAGGTCGAGGGCCGCGACGATGCCCGCGATGTCCTGCCCCTCGAACTCCGCTGCCGCGGTGGCGCGTTCGGCGTCGGCACCATGGTCGCGGAGGGCGCGCAGGGCCAGTTGGGCGGTCTCGGCGGCGGGTCCTTCGCTCGCGTCGGCGAGGACGAGCCAGCGGCCCGTGAGGGTGGGCGTGGAGGGCTCGGCGACGGGGCGCCAGGCGATCTTGTAGCGCCAGGAGTCGACGGTCGACTTCTCGGTGCGGTCGCGGCGCCAGCTGGTGAGGGTGGCGCGGGCGGCCTCGTCCAGGTCGAGATCGCCGCGTTCGAGGGCGCCCCAGAGGTCGGAGTCGCCGAGGGCATGGGCGGCGGGAGCGAGGGGGGCCACGCTCACCTCGGGCCAGTAGCGTTGGCGTTGGAACGGGTAGGTCGGCAGGTCGACATGGCCACCCTCGAGGCCCCATCGCACGGGAACGCCATGGGCGTGCGCCTCGCCGAGCGAGAGCAGCAGACGGCGGACACCGCCCTCGTCGCGGCGCAGCGTGCCCACGGTGACCGCGTCATCGACCGTCGCCTCGACCGCCGATCCGAGCAGCGGATGCGCGGAGACCTCGATGAAGACGCTGTGCCCGGCTGCGGCGAGCGCGCGGGTGGCGGCCTCGAACTCCACCGGCTCCCGCATGTTCCGATACCAGTACCCCGTGTCCAGCCCGGCCGTGTCCAACAGCCCACCGGTCACCGTCGAGTAGAACGGGACGCTGCCCGAACGCGGCGAGACAGGCGCGAGATCGGACAGCAGACGCTCCCGCAACGGCTCCACCTGAGCCGAATGCCCGGCCGTGTCGATGCCCCTGATCCGACGGGCACGCACCCCCTCGGCGGTCAGGGTCTCCACCAGCTCGTCCAACGCCACCGGATCACCGGCGACGGCGCAGGCGCCGGGGCTGTTCACCGCGGCGATGGACAGCACATCGCCCCAACGGGTCAGCCGCTCCCGCACCACATCCGCGGGAAGCCCGACCGACGCCATGCCGCCAAGACCCACCAGGCCCAGCCACGCCTGCGAACGCAACGCCACCACCCGCGCCCCGTCCTCCAACGACAACCCACCCGCCACCACCGCCGCCGCGATCTCCCCCTGGGAGTGGCCCACCACCGCGGCGGGCTCCACACCGTACGAACGCCACACCGCGGCCAGGGAGACCATCACCGCCCACAACACCGGCTGCACCACATCCACCCGCGACAACAACCCCGGGTCACCCAACGCGGCATCGAAGTCCCACTCGACGAACGGCGCGAGCGCGGCCCGGCACGCCTCCATCGACTCCCTGAACACCGGTGAGACACCCAGGAGTTCGGACGCCATCCCCACCCACTGCGCCCCCTGCCCCGGAAACACGAACACCGGACGTGACGCCCCCGGCACCACCCGGCCCGTCACCACATCGGCCGACGGCTCGCCGGTGCCGAGTGCGCGCAGCGCGTCCGCGTCCGGCGCCACCACGGCGCGGTGCTCGAACAGCGAGCGGGACAGCAGCGTCGCCGCCACATCGCGCGGATCGTGCGCGTCGATGACCTCGGCCAGGCGCCCTGCCATGTCCCGCACCGCCGCCTCGGAACGCCCTGAGAGCACCCAGGGCACCGGATCGGCCGACGGCAGGGGGCGCGCGGGCTCGGCGGCGGGCGCCTCCTCGGCCTGCTCCAGGATGACGTGGGCGTTGGTGCCGCTGATGCCGAACGACGACACGGCGGCGCGGCGGAGCCCGTCGCTCTCCCACGGCCTGGCGTCGGTGAGCAGCCGCACCGAGCCGGTGGTCCAGTCGACCTGGGACGTGGGGCTGTCCACATGCAGGGTCCTGGGCAGCGTGCCGTGCCGGAGCGCCATGACCATCTTGATGATCCCGGCGGCGCCCGCGGCGGCCTGGGTGTGGCCGATGTTGGACTTGATCGAGCCGAGCCACAGCGGTCGGCCTTCGGAGCGATCCTTGCCATAGGTGGCGAGCAGCGCCTGAGCCTCGATCGGGTCGCCGAGGCGGGTGCCTGTGCCGTGCGCCTCGACGGCGTCGATGTCGGCGGTGGTCAGCCCGGCGTTGGCCAACGCGGCGCGGATGACGCGCTGTTGCGAGGGACCGTTGGGGGCGGTGAGGCCGCTGGACGCGCCGTCCTGGTTGACGGCCGAGCCACGCACGACGGCCAGGACGGGGTGCCCGTTGCGGCGCGCGTCGGAGAGGCGTTCGAGCACGAGCATGCCCGCGCCCTCGGAGAAGCTGGTGCCGTCGGCGGCCTCGGCGAACGGCTTGCAGCGGCCGTCCTCCGCGAGGCCGCGCTGTCGGGAGAACTCCACGAACGACGTGGGCGTGGCCATGACGGACACGCCACCGGCCAGGGCGAGGGTGCTCTCGCCCTTGCGCAGCGAGTGGGCGGCCAGGTGCAGGGTGACCAGCGACGACGAGCAGGCCGTGTCGACCGTGAGGGCCGGGCCCTCGAGGCCGAGGGTGTAGGAGACGCGGCCCGAGGCGACGCTGTTCGACGTGCCGGTCGCCATGAACGACTCGGCGCCCTCGGGCACGTCGCCGAGCAGCGCCGCATAGTCCTGGTACATCACGCCGACGAAGACGCCGACGCGCTCGCCGCGCACGGTGTGGGGGGCGATGCCGCCGCGTTCGAGGGCCTCCCACGAGGTCTCCAGGAGGAGCCGCTGCTGCGGGTCCATCACCAGGGCCTCGCGGGGCGAGATGCCGAAGAACGCGGGGTCGAACGCGGCCACGTCGGAGACGAAGCCGCCCTCGCGGACATAGCTGGTCCCGGCCCTGTCCTCGTCCGGGTCGCACAGCGCGTCCAGGTCCCAGCCGCGGTCGACGGGGAACGGCGCGATCGCGTCGCCGCCCGACGCGAGCAGCGACCACAGCTCCTCAGGGGAAGTGACCTCGCCGGGGAAGCGGCAGCTCATGCCCACGATGGCGATGGGCTCGCGGTCGGCGTCCTCCGCGTCGCGGAGCCGCTGCCGCGTCTGGGCCAGGTCCGTGGTGACCCGCTTCAGGTACTCCCGAAGCTTGTCTTCATTCCTCATCAGAACTTCTCCATGGGGCTGTCGTGACCAGCTGGCTCAGGACGGGCCGAGCTCGCTGTCGATAAAGTCGAAGATCTCGTCGTCCGAGGCGGACTGAATGCGTCCCGCGATGTCGTCGGCGCCGTCGCCGCCGCCCTGGCCCCCCTGGCCTGTCGCCTGGTCCCACTGGGAGAGCAGCGCCTGGAGGCGGGAGGTGACGGTCGCCCTGACGGCGTCGTCCGCCGAGGGGGTCAGCCCGGGCAACGCCGCTTCCAGGCGGTCGAGTTCGGCCAGCACGCGGGTGGACTCGTCGGGCATCAGCTCGCCGCGCAGATGGCGGGCGAGGACGGTGGCGCTCGGGTAGTCGAAGATCAGGGTGGCCGGGAGCCGCAGGCCGAGCGCCGCGTTGAGCCGGTTGCGCAGCTCGACGGCGGTGAGCGAGTCGAAGCCGAGGTCGAGGAAGCCGCGCGTGGTGTCGACGGCGTTCGCCGAGGCGTAGCCGAGGACGGCCGCGACATGGCCCGCGACGATCCCGGCGAGTGCGCTCTCCTGCTCGGCCTCGGTCCTGCCAGCCAACTCGTCGGTGAGCGCGGACACATCGGTGCGGGCGGCGGCCTCGACGCGGCGGCGCGCCGGGGTGCGGACCAGGCCGCGCAGCAGTGGCGGCACGGGCCCCGCGGCGAGCGCCGCCGTGTCGAGGCGCATGGGCACGAGCAGGGGCTCGCCCGCGGTGGCGGCGGTGTCGAAGAGGGCCAGGCCCTCGTCGGAGCCGAGCGCGGTGACCCCGGCCCTGGTCATCCTGGACAGGTCGCCCTCGTCCAACTCGCCTGTCATGCCGCCGCGTTCGGCCCACAGGCCCCATGCCATGGAGACGCCGGGCAGCCCGGCGGCCCTGCGGTGGTGGGCGAGGGCGTCGAGGAACGCGTTGGCCGCGGCGTAGTTGGCCTGCCCGGGCCTGCCGAAGGTGGCGGCGGCCGAGGAGAACAGGATGAACGCGGACAGCGGGTGGTCGCGGGTCAGCTCGTGGAGGTTCCAGGCCGCGTCCACCTTGGGCCGCAGCACCGTGACCATGCGCTCGGGGGTGAGCGAGCCGAGCACGCCGTCGTCGAGGACGCCCGCGGAGTGCACCACGGCGGTGATGCGCGTGTCGAGCGACTCGATGAGCTTGGCGAGCGACTCGCGGTCCGCGGTGTCGCAGGCGGCGAGGGTGACACGGGCGCCGAGGGCGGTCAGCTCCGCCTCCAGCTCGCCCGCGCCCGCCGCCAATGGGCCGCGCCTGCTGACCAACACCAGGTGCCGCACGCCGTGTTCGGTCACCAGGTGGCGGGCGACGAGGCCGCCGAGCGTTCCCGAGGCGCCGGTGAGCAGGACCGCGCCGTCGCCGAACGCGGGCGGCTCGGCCTCCTCGTCCCTGGCCGCCCTGGCCAGCCTGGGCACCAGCACCTCGCCCGCGCGCAGGGCGAGTTGGGGCTCCCCGGTGGCCAGGGCCCCGGCGATGGCGGCCCGGGAGGCGGGGTCATCGGTCGCGTCCAGGTCGAGCAGCACGAGCCGTTCGGGCTCCTCGGACTGGGCGCTGCGGACCAGGCCCCAGACGGGGGACTGCGTCAGCTCGGGCGCTGCGGCGTTCACGGCGACCGCGTTCCGGGTGACCAGGACCAGCGTGGCGTGGTCGGGCACGGGCGCGTCCAGCCACTCCCGCACCACGGTCAGCGCGCGGATGGCGGCGGCGTGCGCGGCCTCGGCGGTGTCGCCAGGGCGGCCGTGGCGGCCGGTGGAGGGCGGCGGGAAGGACACGAACACGCGGTCGGGCGCCGCGCCGCTGGTGATCAGCGTGTCCAGGTCGGGGTATGCCTCGACGGCGCCGGTGGCCAGGCCGAAGTCATCAGGGCCGACGACGGCCCATGTCTCCTCGTCAGCCGTCGGGTTGGTCGGCGGGGCGACGGTGGCCCAGTCGAGCCGGAAGAGCGCGTCATGCCGGGGCGTGGGCGCGGCGGCGCGGAGCTGATCGGGGGCGAACGGCCGGGTGAGGAGGGACTCGACGGTCGCGACGGGGAGGCCCTGGCCGTCGGCGAGGTGCAGGGCGACGCCGCCCTGCTCGTCGATGACCAGGTGCACCCTGGCCTCGGTGGCACCCGAGGCGTGCAGGGTCGCGCCCTCCCACGAGAACGGCAACCGGGTCTCCCCCGCCGCCTGTTGACCGTCGCCCACCGTGTCGCCGCCACCGGCCATGAGGGCGTGCAGCGCGGCGTCGAGCAGCGCCGGGTGGAGGGCGAACGCGCCCGCTTCGCCGTCGGGCAGCGCCACCTCGGCGAAGATCTCCGCGTCGCGTCGCCACACCGCCCGCAGTCCCTGGAACAGCGGCCCGTACTGGAATCCGGCGATGTCCAGGCGGTCGTAGAGCCCTTCGATGTCCACGCGTTCGGCACCCGCGGGGGGCCAGGCGCCCGGCGCCTCGGGCGCCGGTGCGGGCGTGGGCGACAGCGTGCCGGTGGCGTGGCGGGTCCAGGGTCCCCCGTCGGCGGAGGAGTGGATCGACACGGCGCGCCGCCCCGCGTCGTCGGGCGCGGCGACGGCGACCTGGACGGCGATGCCGCCCGTGTCGGGCACGACAAGCGGCGCCTCGAGGGTCAGGTCGTCGACCCGGCCGCAGCCGACCTGGTCACCGGCGTGGACGGCGAGCTCGAGCAGCGCGGCGCCCGGCAGCAACACCACGTCGGCGACGGCGTGTTCGGCGAGCCAGGGGTGCGTGCGGAGGGAGAGGCCACCGGTGAAGAGGGTGGCCTGGCTGTCCGCGAGGGTGACGGCGGCGCCGAGCAACGGGTGTTCGGCCGCGCCGAGTCCGACCGCGCTGACGTCCCCGGACCAACCGGTGGCCACCTCGGGCCAGTAGGACTCGTGCTGGAACGGGTAGGTGGGCAGGTCGACCTGGCGACCCTTGACGTTCCAGTCGATCGGGATGCCGTGGACAAACGCCTCGCCCAGGGAGAGCAGAAGCCGCTCCATGCCGCCGTCGTTGCGGCGCAGCGTGCCCAGGACGATCGCGTCGGCGTCCTCGGCCGTCTCCCGCAGCGCGATGCCGAGCACGGGGTGGGCGGAGGTCTCGATGAACGCGCCGAAGCCGTCGGCCAGTAGGGCGCGGGTGGCCTGCTCGAACCGCACCGTGTTGCGCAGATTCTCGTACCAGTACGCCGCGTCCAGACCCGCCGCGTCGAACTCCCCACCGGTCAAGGCCGAGTAGAAGGGGATGTCACCCGAACGCGGACTGATCGGGGCGAGAACGGTCAGGATCTCGTCGCGCAGCGACTCCACATGCGCGGAGTGCGACGAGTAGTCGACATTGATGCGGCGGGACCGCTCGACCGTCGCCAGGACCGTCTCAAGACCCTCCGGATCGCCCGACACCACAACGGAGTTGGGCCCGTTGACCGCAGCGATGGAGACACCCTCGGGCAGGACCACCTCGTCGACCGGCAGCGGAACGGAGATCATCCCGCCCTTCCCCGCCAGCGCCACGATCGACCTCGACCGCAACGCCACCACCCGCGCACCGTCTTCGAGCGACAACGCACCCGACACGACCGCCGCCGCGATCTCACCCTGCGAATGACCCACCACGGCGGCAGGCTCCACACCATGCGAACGCCACACCGCCGCAAGCGACACCATCACCGCCCACAACACCGGCTGCACCACATCCACCCGGGCCAGCAACGCCTCATCGCCCAGCGCCGCCTCGAAGTCCCAATCGACAAAGGGACCCAACGCCTCACCACACGCCACCATCGACCCACGGAACACCGGCGAGGCATCCCACAACCCCGACGCCATCCCCACCCACTGCGAACCCTGACCAGGGAACACAAACACCGGACGCGGCGCGTCCGAGGCAGCGTGCCCGGAGACCACGCCCGCCGCTGGCTCGCCGCGCGACAGGGCACCCAGGCCCTCGCCACCCGACACCACCACCGCGCGGTGCTCGAACGCCGAACGCGACAGCAGCGTCGCCGCCACATCCCGCGCTTCCAACACACCTATGCGCGACACCAGTTGACCGGCCACGGCCCGCACCGCCGCCTCCGAACGCCCCGAGAGCACCAGCGGCACAGGGCCACCGGCCGCGTTGTCCACCGCAGGGGCGGCGGGGGTCTCCTCGGGCTGTTCCAGGATGGTGTGGGCGTTGGTGCCGCTGATGCCGAACGACGACACGGCGCCGCGCCGGGGCCCGCCGTCGGCCGTCCACGGCGTGGGCTCGGTGAGCAGCGACACAGCGCCCGTCTCCCAGGCGACATGCGAGGACGGCGCGTCCACGTGCAGCGTGCGCGGGAGCACACCGTTGCGCATCGCCATGACCAGCTTGATCACGCCCGCGACCCCGGCGGCGGCCTGGGTGTGGCCGATGTTGGACTTCACCGAGCCCAGCCACAGCGGCCGTTCGGCGTCCCGGTCGCGGCCATAGGTGGCAAGCAGCGCCTGGGCCTCGATCGGGTCGCCCAGGGTCGTTCCCGTGCCATGCGCCTCGACCACGTCCACATCGGACGGCGAGAGCCCCGCCGAGGCCAACGCCTGCCGGATGACCCGCTGTTGAGAGGGACCATTGGGCGCGGTCAGACCGTTGGACGCGCCATCCTGGTTGACGGCCGAGCCACGGACGACGGCAAGGACCGGGTGGCCGTTGCGGCGCGCGTCGGAGAGGCGTTCCACGAGCAGCATGCCGACGCCCTCGGACCAGCCCACGCCGTCCGCCGAGGACGAGAACGCCTTGCAGCGGCCATCGGGGGCGAGGGCCCCCTGGCGGGAGAACTCCACGAAGGAGTTGGGCGTGGCCATGACCGTGACACCGCCCGCGAGGGCCATCTCACACTCGCCCTGGCGCAGCGCCTGGGCGGCCCAGTGAAGGGCGACGAGCGACGACGAGCACGCGGTGTCGACGGTGACGGCGGGGCCTTCGAGGCCAAGGGTGTAGGAGACGCGGCCCGAGGCGACGGAGCCGGTGCTGCTGGTGGCGAGGAATCCGTCGCCGCCCTGCGGCGACGCCTGCACCAGGCCCGCGTAGTCCTGGTACATGACGCCGACGAACACGCCGGTGCGGCTGCCGTGCATGGACACCGGGTCGATGCCCGCGCGTTCGAACGCCTCCCACGACGTTTCCAGGAGGAGCCGCTGCTGCGGGTCCATCACCAGCGCCTCGCGCGGGGAGATCCCGAAGAAGACGGGGTCGAACGCGGCGGCGTCGTGCAGGAATCCGCCCTCGAGGCCGCGCAGGGCATCGGTGTCCCAGCCACGGTTCCCCGGGACCTCGCCGATGGCGTCGCCGTCGTCGGTGAGCAGCCGCCACAGGTCCTCGGGGGTGCGCACGCCGCCGGGGAAGCGGCAGGCCATGCCGACGATGGCGATCGGGTCGTCGGCCAGGGAGGCCGACGACGGCCGCCCGGTGGGCGCGGCGGTGTCGGTGGCGTCGGCGCCGGTGATCTCGTCGCGCAGGAAGCCCGCGAGCACCGCCGTGCTCGGATAGTCGAAGGTGAGCGTGGCGGGCAGACGCAGGCCTGTGGCGGCGTTGAGCCGGTTGCGGAGTTCGAGGGAGCTGAGCGAGTCGAAGCCCAGCTCGGTGAACGCCCTGCCGGGCTCGACGGCGGCCGGGGCGGCGTGGCCGAGGACGGCGGCGACCTCGGCGCGCACCAGCTCGGTCAGGGCGGCCGCCTGCTCGTCGGGGCCGAGCCCGGCGAGCCTGGCCACCAGCGCGCGGTCGCCGGAGGCGACACGGCGTGCCGGGACGCGCACGAGGCCGCGCAGGATCGGCGCGGTCGCGCCGCGTGGGTCGAGGCGCATCGGCACCAGCACCGGCTCGTCGAGCGCGGCGGCGGCGTCGAACAGGGCGAGCCCCTCGGCCGGGGAGAGGGCGTCGGTCCGCTCCTCCCCCGCCTGGTCCGCCATACCGGCCGACCAGGCGCCCCACGCCAACGACTGGGCGGCGAGGCCGAGTTCGCGGCGGTGGGTGGCGAGGGCGTCGAGGAACGCGTTGGCGGCCGCGTAGTTGCCCTGGCCCGCGTTGCCGAAGACCCCGGCCGCTGAGGAGAAGAGGACGAACGTCCTCAGGTCGCGGTCGAGGGTCAGCTCGTGGAGGTTCCACGCGGCGTCGACCTTGGCGCGCAGCACCGTGTCCACCCGCTCGGGGGTGAGGGAGGTGACAACGCCGTCGTCCAGGACGCCCGCGGCGTGCACGACGCCGGTGAGGTCGGGGACGGTGGCGAGCAGCGCGGCGGCGGCGCTCCGGTCGGCGACGTCGCACGCCTCGACCCGCACGGTGGCGCCCCGCTCGGTGAGCTCGGCGACGAGCTCGGCGACGCCGGGGGCGTCCGCGCCGCGCCTGCTGACCAGGAGGAGGCGGCGTACGCCGCGTTGGGTGACCAGGTGGCGGGCCAGCAGCGCGCCGAGGGCGCCGGTCGCCCCGGTGACCAGGACCGTGCCGTCGGTCGTGGGCGCCTCGGCGTCGGGGCCGTCGGGGCCGTCGGGTCCGTCGGGGCCGTCGGGCGCGTTCGCCGTGACGCGGGCGAGGCGCCGCGCGAAGACGCCGTTCTCCCCGACCGTCAGCTCGGGCTCGTCCAGGTCGAGCAGGCCCGGCGGCAGCGCGTCTTCGGTGTCCACGAGCACGAACCGGCCCGGCTCCTCGGCCTGCGCGGAACGCACCAGCCCCCACGCGGCGGCCACCGGCAGCTCGGCGCAGGGACGGCCGGTGAACACCAGGCGGGAACGCGCGAACCGGCCGTCGGCCAGCCACATTTGGAGCAGTCCGAGGACGTGGTGCGCCAGGGCGTGCGTCGCGTCGGCCGTGGCGCCCGTGGCCGTGCCGCCGTCGAGGCGCGCCACGACGACGTCCGCTTCGGGGACCGCCGCCAGGTCGAAGCCGCGCTCGGCGTCCCGGGTGAGCGTCGGCCGGTCGGCGGCCAGGGCGGTCGAGGCGTCCGGCACGGCGACGGGCGCGAGATCGATCCGGAACAGGGCGTCGGCGGCGGGGCCGCGCGCGACCTGGACGTTCGCGGGCGCGGGCTTGAGAACGAGGGACTCCACCGCCGCGACCGGCAGGCCCGCCGGGTCGGCGAGGGTCAGCGACAGGGCGTCGGGCCCTGCGGGGGCCAGCCGCACGCGCAGCGCGGTGGCGCCCGAGGCCGCGACGGTCACGCCCGTCCAGGAGAACGGCAGCCGCGCCGAGTCGAAGAACGCGCCCGCGCCGATGGCGTGCAGCGCCGAGTCGAGCAGCGCGGGATGCAGTGTGAACCCGTCGTCACCTTCCACGGCGACCTCGGCGAACACCTCGTCACCCCGCGTCCACGCCGCCCGCAGCCCACGGAAGGCGGGCCCGTAGTCGAGGCCCGAGGCCGACAGGGCCTCGTACACGGCCTCGACGTCCACCGCTTCGGCGGCGGTGGGCGGCCACTCGGCGATGGGCTCGATGGTCACGGGACCGTGGTCGAGGACGCCGCTGGCGTGGCGGACCCAGACGTCGGCCGAGTCGCTCCTGTCCTGGGGGTCACGCGAGTAGAGGGCGAGGGTCCTCGTGCCGTCGGCGTCCGGCGCGGACACCCACAACTGGACGGCGACGCCTCCGCGTTCGGGCAGGACAAGGGGCGTTTCGAGGGTCAGCTCGGCGACGCGCGAGCAGCCCGCCTGGTCCGCCGCGCGCACGGCCAGCTCCAGCATGGCAGCGCCGGGCACCAGGACCGCGCCGGAGACGACGTGGTCGGCGAGCCACGGGTGTGTCTCGAGCGAGAGCCGCCCGGTGAACAGGTAGCCGTCGTGATCCGCCGTCGCCACGGCCACCCCGAGCAGCGGGTGCCCGGCGGCGCCGAGCCCGACGGCGGACACGTCGCCGGGGACGGCGGCGGGGGTCGGCCAGTAGCGGCGCCGCTGGAACGGGTAGGTGGGGAGGTCGACGCGGGCGGCGCCCGTTCCCCGGTAGATCGCGGCCCAGTCCGGGGAGTGGCCGCGCACGTGCAGGGCGGCGACGGCGGTCATCAGGGACCTGGCCTCGGGCCGGTCGCCGCGCAGCGCACCGGCGAAGCCGCCGTCGGCGACACACTCCTGGCCCATGGCCGACAGGACGGCGTCCGGGCCGAGTTCGAGGTAGGTGGTGACCCCCTCGGCCTCGAGCAGGCGCATGCCGTCGTGGAAACGGACGGCGTCACGGACGTGGCGGACCCAGTACTCGGCGTCGACGGTCTCCGGCTGGCCCGCGATGGGCAGTTGGGCCGGGTGGTAGGTCAACGACTCGGCCACCGACCGGAATTCATCCAGCATCGGGTCCATGAGGTGCGAGTGGAACGCGTGGCTGACGCGTAGGCGCTTGTGCTTCCAGCGCCGGGCCAGCTCGGCCACGGCGTCCTCGTCGCCCGAAAGGACAACGGAGTCGGGGCCGTTGACCGCCGCGATGTCCATGCCGTCGGTGAGGAGCGGCAGCACCTCGGACTCGGGCGCCTGGACCGCCACCATCGCGCCGCCCTCGGGCAGCGCGCCCATCAGGCGACCGCGCGCGGCGACCAACGTGCACGCGTCGTCAAGGGACAGCACACCCGCGACATGCGCGGCCGAGATCTCGCCGATCGAGTGACCGGCGAGGAAGTCCGGCGTGATCCCCCACGATTCGACCAGGCGATAGAGAGCGACCTCGACCGCGAACAGCGCGATCTGCGTGTACTCGGTCCGGTTGAGCAGGTCCGCGTCCTCGCCGAACACCACGCTCTTGACCGGGAGTTCGAAGCGCTCGCACACCGCGTCGAACGCCTCCGCGTACACAGGGAATGCCTCGTACAACTCCCGGCCCATACGGGGGCGTTGGCTGCCCTGACCGGTGAAGAGGAACGCGAGGCGACCCGGTGTGCGGGCGCCTTGGACGACGTTGGCCGTGGCACGGCCATCGGCGAGGGCGCGCAGGGCCTCGTTGGCCTCGTCCCGGTCGGCCGCGATGACGACGGCGCGGTGGTCAAGCGCGGCGCGCGTGGTCGCGAGCGAGAAGCCGATGTCCGACAAGGCGCCTTGGAGCTGCGCCAGTTGCCCGGCCTGCGCGGCGAGGGCATCGGCGTTGCGCGCGGACAGCGGGAGGGGTCGGACGGGCAGGGTGGCGGTGACCTCGGCGGGTGCCGCCTCCTGGTAGGGGGCCTCTTCGATGATGGTGTGGGCGTTGGTGCCGCTGATCCCGAACGAGGAGATACCCGCCCGGCGCGGCCGCGTCGCGTCCCAAGGACGCGCCTGCGCCAGCAACTCCACCGCGCCCGCCGACCAGTCGACATGCGACGACGGGGCATCAGCGTGCAGCGAACGCGGCAACACCCCATGCCGCATCGCCATCACCATCTTGATCACACCCGCCACCCCGGCGGCGGCCTGCGTATGACCGATGTTCGACTTCACCGACCCCAACCACAAAGGACGCCCCTCGGAGCGGTCCCGCCCATACGTCGCCAACAACGCCTGAGCCTCGATCGGATCACCCAACGACGTCCCCGTGCCATGCCCCTCCACCACATCCACATCGGACGCCGACAGACCAGCCGACGCCAACGCCTGCCGGATGACGCGCTGTTGAGAGGGACCATTCGGGGCAGTGAGACCGTTGGACGCACCGTCCTGGTTCACGGCAGAGCCGCGCACCACCGCCAGCACCGGATGGCCGTTGCGCCGCGCATCGGACAGCCGCTCCACCAGCAGCATCCCCACACCCTCACCCCACCCCACCCCATCCGCCGCATCCGAGAACGCCTTGCAGCGCCCATCGGCCGACAACCCCCGCTGACGACTGAAACCGACGAACGTCCCCGGCGTCGCCATCACCGTCACCCCACCCGCCAACGCAAGCGAGCACTCACCCCGCCGCAACGCCTGCACCGCCAGATGCAACGCCACCAACGACGACGAACACGCCGTGTCCACCGTCA